>JAXMCI010000004.1:0-254124 GCA_046349435.1 Dongiaceae bacterium
CCGACCAGCGTCGGCCGCGAGCCGGGCACCTTGAACCCGACCGTGACGTCCGAGTTGCCCGAATCGTGCAGCGGCACCTTCGAGCCGCCGCCCAGCAGCGCCTGGCCCGAGGCCAGCTGCAGCGGCTGGCTCACCTCGATCGGGCCGTCATTGCCCTGCACCACGATGATCGCGTTCCGGCCCAGCGACTCCGCCAGGGCCACCGCATTGTCCAGCGACACCGGGTCGCCCTTCGTCCCGCGACCGCTGGGATCGCCGTTGGCCGACGCGAACACGATCGTGTGCGTCTTCACCGTCAGCTCGTCGACCACAACGTCGTTCGGGTCGCTCTGGTAGTCCTCGGTCACGATGTCGACGTCGCGCTGCACCCGGTCGACCATCCGCCGGTCGAGCGGCGACAGCTTCGGGCCGGGCGTCCCCGTCACCGCGCCCAGCGGGATCCGCAGCTCCAGCCCGCCGAAGGCCTGCGTGCCCCGCGGGTTGTCCCACTGCACCTCGCCGTTGATCGTCAGCCGCGACTGCATCCCCAGGAAGTCGATGTCGTAGAGGCGAACCTCGAGCCGGCCGCGCGGGCCCGCGATCGTGTCGACGTCGGAGTTGGTGAAGAAGTAGCCGCCAATGAAGGCACGGACGTCCATGTCACCGTCCGCCGGGAAGATCGGCAGACGCCAGCCGACCTCGCCGTCGAACCCGTAGAGCGGCTTCTCTCGGTCGGTCGTGATCCCGATCGTGTTGCCGTTGATCTCGAGGTGGCCGTTGCTGTTGTCGACGCTCTGCCCCCCGGCGTTGAACGGGATGTAGCCGTTCACCCGGAAGTCCCAGTCGACCGACAGCGCCTCCAGCCCCAGCGTCGCCTGGTAGAACAGGTTGTCGTTCTCGCTGTTCTGGATGTCGAAGTAGCCGTAGCCGCCCAGGATCCACGACGGATCGACCTGGGTGCGGTAGCCCAGGCCGAAATTGCCCTCCTGGGTGGGCGAGGTGGTGAAGGTGCCGCGCAGATCGCCGAACAGCAGCGAGGTCTGGTCCTGCCAGACCGGGATGAACATGTCGACGTCGCCGAAGCTGTGGTCGTTGCCGACCGCGCCCCCGACCTCGATCCAGGGCTGCCACTTCGCTTCCTGCGCCAGAGCCTTGCCCGCACCCGGCGCCGCAACCACGACCGCCGCCGCGCCGACCAGCAGCCGCGCACGCAGCCCGACCCGCTCGAATCCCATCATTCGACTCTCCCTTCCTGGTCAAGTCGGGCCGGACACAGCCCGGACCTGATAACCCCACTTGCGGGATACTCCCGAGGTCGCCGTTCCGCAATCTCGGCGCGTGGCAAGGCCATCCCCTGGCGCCGATTCCGCCCCTTCTGTTGCGGAAATGTCACAGAGTGGCCGATCCGCGACAGCGGCATGGCCTTGGCCCTCATTGTCTCGCCGCAGCGGGGAAGCGATAATCGTCGCGCTTCGGGGAAGACAGCCCGGGATCGCGGCTGCGCAAGCCGCGTCAGGGTCCCGGCACCCCGCAGGGAGAGTCACGAGACAGGAGCCATCCATGGTTGCATCGCATATCCCCGGCCGCCGCGCCCTGCTGCGGCTGGCCGCCGCAGGCGCGCTCGTCCTCGGGCTCGGCGCCGCGGGCCAGGCCGCGGCCGAGGACGTCAAGCTCGGCATCCTCTTCGACGTCACCGGGCCGATCGCCAACTTCGTGCCGCCGATCCTCGACGCCGCCAAGCTGGCGGTCGACGAGGTCAACGCCAATGGCGGCATCCTCAACGGCCAGAAGCTGCAGATGATCGTCGGCGACACCCAGGGCACTGCCCAGGGCTCGATCGACGCGGCGACCAAGCTGGTCAACGTCGACAACGTTGCGGCCATCGTCGGCGCGCTGACCAGCGGCGCCACCGTGGCCGCCGCCAACACCGTCACCATCCCCAACCACGTGCTGCAGATCTCGCCGACCGCGACCACCCCGGTCCTGACCAAGCTCAAGGACGAGGACTTCGTCTTCCGCGTCGTGCCGAGCGACGACTACCAGGGCATCGTGCTGGCCAAGCTGGTCTGGGACCAGGGCCTGAAGAAGGTGGCGCTGACCTACGTCAACAACGACTACGGCGTCGGCATCGCCGACACCTTCCGCGCCGCCTACAAGAAGCTCGGCGGCACGATCACCGCCGACCAGGTGCACGAGCCGAAGAAGAGCAGCTACCGCTCGGAGCTGGCGACGCTCGCCGCCGGCAAGCCGGACGGGCTGGTGCTGATCGCCTACGCCGCCGACAGCGGCATCACCATCATCAAGCAGGCGCTGGAGAACGGCTTCTTCACGCAGTTCGTCGGCACCGACGGGCTGCGCGACAACCTGCTGATCGAGCAGGTCGGGGCCGACAACCTGAAGGGCATCTTCTTCACCTCGCCCTCGGCCAAGCCCGGCACCTCGGCGGCGCAGAAGTTCGAGCAGATCTACAGCGCGGCCTACAAGACGACGAAGGACAAGTTCTTCATCGCCCAGACCTACGACGCGGTGATGCTGGCCGCGCTGGCCATCCAGCAGGCCGGCTCGACCGACCGCGCCAAGATCCGCGACGCGCTGCGCCAGGTCTGCTGCGCGCCCGGCGAGGTGATCGAGCCCGGCGAGTGGGCCAAGGCGCTCGCCGCCATCAAGGCCGGCAAGAAGATCGACTACAACGGCGCCTCGACCGAGGCCGAGTTCGACGCCAACGGCGATGTCGCCGGGGTGATCGGCCACTTCGTCATCGAGAACGGCGCCTACAAGGAAGTCGGGCTGGTCAACCCGTAGGACCCGGCTCCCTCTCCCGCACGGGCGGGAGAGGGAGCTCACATCCGGCCGATCTCGACCAGCTTGACGCCGTCCAGGCGGATCCGCTGGCACTGGGCGGCGAAGCCGTCCAGGCCCTCGACCATGCGGCCGAAGATGTTGCAGGGGGTCCAGCCGAGCGGGCCGAAGATGCGGCCGCCCTCGGCGTAGAACATGCCGATCTCCCAGAGCTCGTCGGCCAGCCCCTTCATCAGGTTCTTCGCCTGGTAGAACCACAGGCAGTCGCCGGGCGCCGGGAAGCAGGTCTGGTTCTCCGCCGGCAGGCCGCGCGGGTCGAAGCCGCGCGCCTCGGGCGGCAGGCCCAGCATGATCTCCGGCCCGGCGAACATGGCGTGCATGGCGGGGATGCGCACCGGCCGGGCGAGCGCGCCCCAGATCGCCGCGCAGGTCGCGGGCGCGCCGTCCTCGTAGAGCTGCACGCGGCCCTGGGCGCCGCTGTCCACGAAACGGAAATAGAGGCTTCGTCCGGTCACGCGCGGTCTCCTTCCCTGCTGGCCTGCTTGCGGTAGGCGTAGTTCTTGTCGATCCGCTCCATCAGGTAGTCGCCGTAGCGCACCGGCGGCATGGCGGGCTCGCCCGGCCGGCGGCAGCCGGCGACCGGCGCCACCACCGTGTCGGTGTGCGGATCGAAGAAATAGGGGAGGGAGTAGCGGTCGTGGCCGGAGCGGTTGACCACCCGGTGCGGCGTCGAGGGCCAGCGCCCGTTCGACCAGCGCGAGCCCATGTCGCCGATGTTGACCACGAAGGTGTCATCGATCGGCGTGGCGTCGATCCAGCTCTTCTCGCGGCTGCGCACCTGGAGGCCGCCGCTGCTGTCCTGCGCCAGGATGGTGATGAAGCCGTAGTCGGTGTGCGGCGCCGAGCCGTACTGCATCGCGTCGGCGTCGGGCGGCTGCGGCGGATAGTGCAGCAGCCGCAGGAACGTCGTCGGATGGGCGAAATGCGCGTCGAGCCCGGTCGGCGGCAGCCCGAGCGCGGCGGCGATCATCCGCATCATGCGGCGGCCGAGCCGCCGCAGCGCGCGATCGTAGTCGGCGATCGTCTCGCGGAACCCCGGCAGGTCGGCCGGCCACTGGTTCGCCCCGTCGAGCGCCCCCGGCGGCGCGCCGGGCTCGACCTCGTGCATCACCATCAGCGATTCGCTGAGGTTGGGCCGCGTCGCCTTCTCGATCGAGGAGGTGACGATCACCGAGGTCGCCATCGCGAGATAGCCGCGGAAGGCGCGGTTGATGGCGAGCTTCTGCTTCTCGGCCAGCGGCAGGGCGTGGAAGGCGGCGCTCATGGCGAAGGCCTGGCGGCGCAGCTCCGGGTCGACGCCGTGCCCGGCGATGTAGCAGAAGCCGTGGTCGCGGCAGGCGTGGTCGAAGGCGGCGGCGAGCGGCGCCAGCGCCGCCGCGTCGGCATTGTCGGCGGCCTCGGCCAGCCCGGTCAGGTCGACGACGGGGAGCTTGAGCGCCGGGTCGACGTGGAAATGCTCCTCGCTCATCTCAGCGCATTCCCTCGGCGGCGAACAGCGGCTCGGCCCGCGCCCAGACGCTCTCGGCGACCTGTTGCGCCTCGCCGATCAGCTCGGCCTCGTCGAAGCGGGTGAGACGGCGGTCGTCGACCAGCATCTCGCCGTCGACCAGGACGTGGGTCACGTCGCTGCCGTTGGCGTTGTAGACGAGGTTGGTGACGAGGTTGTGGAGGCGCACCGGGCTGCACCACGCCGTGCGCATGTCGACCAGGATGACGTCCGCCTTCTTGCCCGGCTCGAGCGAGCCGACCTCGCGGTCGAGCCCGAGGCAGCGCGCGCCGCCGATCGTCGCCATGGTCAGCACGTCGGCGGCGTTGCGGATCTTCACGTCCTGGAAGAGCGCGCGCGGGATGACGATCGCCGAGCGCATCACCTTGAACATGTCGTTGGACAGCCAGTCGCTGCCCAGCGAGACCTTCATCCCCGCCGCGTAGATCTGCTTCATCGGCGGGTAGTAGCCGCGCTTGCCGACCAGGAAGGCGGTGTGCGACATGGCCGAGCCGGTATCGACCATGATGCCGATGTCCTCCTCGTCCATGAAGACGCAGTGGGCGCCGATGAAGTCGGGGCCGAGCAGCCCCAGCTCCTTCAGCAGCGGCACCGACTTCTTGCCCCACGACTTGACCATGAACTCGGACTCGCCCGGCACGGCGCAGAGGTGGGTGTGGATGCCGACCTTGTGCTTGCGCGCCAGCTCGCCGAGGCGGCCCAGCGTCTCCGGCCGCAGCCGGTCCGGCCCGTCCGGCGCCACCCGGCAGGTGATGCGGCCGCCGCCCTTGCCCTGCCAGTTCTCGAACAGCTCCTGCGCCTCCTCGAGGCCCTCCTCGACCAGCCGCTGGTCCCAGGCGCGGTCGAGCCGGCCGAAGCCGATCTTCGAGCTGTCGACCTCGCGGATCTCGGCGGCGACGATGCCGCGCAGGCCGACCCGCTCGATGATCCGGGCGGATTGCGGCTGGTGCCACCAGCACTCGTTGATCGTGGTGGTGCCGGTCTTCAGCATCTCGACGCCGTGCACCATGCCGGGCAGCAGCATGTCGTCCTTGGTGATGACGTTCTCGTGCATGCCGAGCGCGATGCGGAACGGCCCGCCATAGGTCGGCACGTCCTCGGTCAGCGCCTTGGTCAGGGCCCCGGCGAGATGGGTGTGGGTGTTGACGAAGCCCGGCAGGATGGCCCGGCCACGGGCGTCGATGACGCGGTCGGCGCCGTCCTTGTGGGCGGCCAGCGCCGCGCTCGGGCCCGCCGCGACGATGCGGTCGCCCTCGATCGCCACCGCGCCGTCGGCGATCGCCTCGGGCGCCCCCGCCATGGTGATGAGGTAGCCGCCATGGATGAAGGTCTTCATCGCCGCTCTCCTTCCGTCGCCGCCTCGGCGCCCCGGGCAGGGCCACTCTCGGCCTGCCCGGCGCACCGCGTCAATCTGCGAAACATCGTTTCGCGCCGTGAAATCAGCGGAGCCGCCGCTCCAGCTCGGCCACCTTCGCGGTCATGATCTCGAGATGCCGCGGCCGCTCGTCCGCCACGATGTGCGGCCGGAGGCCGGAGATGCTGACCGCGGCGATCACCCGCCCGTCGCGGTCGCGCACCGGCAGGCCGAGGCTGCCGATGCCCTCGACCACGTCGTCGAGGCCGATCTCCCAGCCGCGCCCGCGGATCGCGGCGAGCGTCTCGCCGAGCGTCGCCGGGTCGGTCGGGCTGCTCGGGGTCAGCGCCGGCAGGGGCCGGGCGAGCGCGGCGGCGATCTCCGCCTCCGGGCGGAAGGCGAGCAGCACGCGCGGGCCGGCGCCGCAGGAGAGCGGCATGCGGCCGCCGATCGACCAGGAGCGGATCTGGATCGCCTGGCCGCCATCGACCCGGCCGATGCAGAGCGCCGTCTCGTCATGCACGACGCCGAGGAAGGCGGTCGCCTCGGTCGCCTCGGCGATCGCCGCCAGCACCGGCTGGGCGCGCTGGCGCAGGTCGTCGCACGGGGTGAAGCCGGAGGCCAGCTCGAGCACGCCCAGGCCCAGCGAGTAGCCCTTGGTGGCGAGGTCCTGCTCGATCAGCCGCTCGGTCATCAGGGTGATCAGCAGGCGCCGGGTGGTGCCCTTGTCGAGCGCCGCGCGCTCGGCGATCTCGCCCAGCGCCAGCGCCCGGTCGCTGAGGGTGAAGCTGCGCAGGATGGCGAGCGCGCGCCGCACCGCGCGCACCGAGCCGTCGCTCGGCCGGGTCCGCGTCGCGGGCCGCGGCAGGCGGCCGTTCGCCGCGCCGTTCTCGTCGGGCATTCTCATCGCGCGGTCCTCACGGCGCCGTCGAGGAAGAGGGCATGCAGCGCGGCGCGGTCGACGGCACCGGCCGGCGCGTCGAGCGCCTCGCGGCCGCGCACCAGGACGCAGACGCGGCTGGCCAGGCTCAGCGCCTTGGCGACGTTCTGCTCGACCAGCAGGATCGGGATCGCCTGCTCGCGATGGATGCGCTCGATCGCCTGGAACACCTGGTCGACCATGACCGGCGAGAGGTCGCTGCTCGGCTCGTCGAGCAGCAGCAGCTTCGGGCGCAGCAGCAGGGTGAGCGCGATCGACAGCATGCGCCGCTCGCCGCCGGAGAGGTTGCCGGCGCGCTCGCGCCGCCGCTCGGCCAGCACCGGGAAGAGCTGGAACAGCCGCTCGCTCTCGGCGGCGAGCGCGGCCGGGCGCAGGAAGGCCCCCATGCGCAGGTTGTCGAGCACGCTGAGGTCGGCGAAGACGTTGCTGGTCTGCGGCACGTAGCCCAGCCCCTCGGCCGCCCGGCGATGGGCGGGCAGCCGCGTGATGTCGCGCCCGGCCAGGCTGACGCTGCCGCCGGTCACCCGGGTCAGGCCGATGGCGGTCTTCAGCACCGTCGACTTGCCCGAGCCGTTGGCGCCGAGCACCGCCAGCACCTCGCCGGCCGCGAGCCGCAGCGAGACGCCGTCGAGCACGGTGATCGGCCCGTACCCCGCCACCACGTTGGACAGCGCCAGCATCGTCACGCGCGCCCTCCCTTTCCCGCGGCGCGGGAGAGGGTCGGGGTGAGGGCGGTGCCGCGGGCGCGATCCTCACCCTCCCGGCGCCGAGGCGCCGGGCCCCTCCCTCTCCCGCTTCGCGGGCGAGGGGACCAGGCCCTCACGCCGGCTCTCCGAGGTAGGAGCGCATGACGCGGGCGTCGCTGCGGATGGCGGCCGGGCTGCCCTCGGCGATGACCTCGCCGGCGTCGAGCACGTAGACCCGGTCGCAGAGGTCGGCGACCATCTCCATGTTGTGCTCGATCAGCACGATGGTGCGGCCCTCGGCGCGCAGGCTCCGCAGGAAGGCGACCTGCTGCTCGATCAGCACCGGATTGACGCCGGCGGCCGGCTCGTCGAGCAGCAGCACGGCCGGGTCGGCCATCAGCAGCATGCCCATGGAGAGCAGCTTCTGCTGCCCGCCGGAGAGCAGCCCGGCGGGGTCGTTAGCCTTGGGCGCCAGGCCGAGCCGGTCGAGGATGGCGCGCGCCGCGGCGAGGTTGGCGCGCTCGCGCTCGCGCACCAGGCCGGGGCGCAGCAGCAGCCGGGCGAGGTCCTCGCCGGGCTGGTCGCGGCTGCCGACCAGCAGGTTCTGCAGCACGGTGAGGCGGCGGGCCAGCCGCGGCACCTGGAAGGTGCGGCCGATGCCGAGCGCCGCCACCCGGTCGGGCCGGCCGAGCGGCAGGGCGCGGCCGTCGAGCCGCACCGCGCCGCGGTCCGGCAGCTGGGTGCCGCCGATGACGTTGAGCAGCGTCGACTTGCCCGAGCCGTTCGGCCCGACCAGCCCGACGATGCTGCCCGGCGCCGCCTCCAGCGAGACGCCCTTCAGCGCCTGGAAGCCGCCGAAGGCGACGGCGACGTCAGCGGCGGTCAGCATCGTAGATCTTGCGCCGCTCGGGGATCAGCCCCTCCGGCCGGAACAGGAAGACCAGCACCAGAACCAGCCCGAAGGCGGCCAGCCGCAGGTTGGCGACGAGGTCGAAGGGCAGGTGGCTCCATTGCGCGACGAAACGGGTGGAGACGCTGGTGAGCTGCACCAGCGCGGTGCCGAGCACCACGCCGAAGGTCGAGCCGGGACCGCCCAGCACCACCGCGATCCAGATCACGAAGGTCTCGATGACCATGAAGGAGGCGGGGGAGACGAAGCCGGTGACGTGGGCGTAGAGCACGCCGGCGGCCGCCGCCAGCGACCACGCCACCATGGTGACGACCGTCTGGAAGGCGAGCGGGTTGCGCCCGAGGCTGGCGGCCAGCGTCTCGTCCTCGCGGATCACCCGCAGCAGGCGGCCGAGCGGCCCGTCGGAGATCCGCCAGACCAGCAGCCAGGCGAGCGCCAGAAGGGCGAGCGCCAGCAGCATGGCGACGGTGCGGTCGCCGAGGCGGTAGACGGAGACGCCCTCGATGCCCTCGGCGATCACCGGCACGTTCTCCATGGTGAGGCGGAAGACCTCGCCGGCGCCCAGGGTGATGAGCGCCCAGTAGTCCTGCGCCAGCCGCCCGGCTGGCAGGATCACCAGCACGCCGATCAGCGGCGCGGCCACGATGCCGCCGAGCGCGCCCGCCCACCAGGGCAGGCCGTGCGAGGCGGCGATGGCCGCTCCGTAGGCGCCGATCGCGAAAGGCAGCACCTGGCCGAAATTCACCAGGCCGGTCAGGCCGAACTGCAGGCCGAGGCTGATGCCGAGCACCGACCAGATGGCGATCACCGTGGCGGAGTAGACGACGAAGTCGCTCATCGGCTCACGCCGCCGCCCGCCCGGCCGCGCTGCGCGGCCGGAGCAGCAGGATGACGACCAGGGCGCCCACCGCGATGAAGTCGCGAAACTGGGTCGGCACGTACCAGCTGTCGCCGCCGATCCAGCTGCCGAAATCGAGCGAGACCAGCAGGTTCTGCGCCAGCGACAGCACCAGCGCGCCGGCCACCGCGCCGAACACGTTGGTGAGGCCGCCGATGGTCACCGCGGCGAAGCAGGGCAGCAGGATGATGAGGTCCATGCTGGGCTGCAGGCGCGTCTCGACGGCAAACAGCGTGCCGCCGAGCGCGGCATAGGCGCCGGCGAGGAACCACATCAGCTGGGTCATCCGCTCCCGCGGGATGCCGCGCGTCTCGGCGAGCTCGGCGTTGCTGGCGAGCGCGCGCAGCGCGGTGCCGATGCGGGTGCGGTAGAGCAGCAGGTGCAGCCCGACCATGGCCGCGACAGTGGCGGCGACCACGGCGAGGTCGAGGCTGGTGAACACCGCGCCCGCGAACGAGATCGGCGAGGCTTCGGTGTCGAACACGCGGGATCCGCCGCCGAAGATGGCGGCGACGATCGATCGGATGAACAGCGCGACGCCCCAGGAGACGATCATCTTGCCCTCGGGCGAGATCTGGCGCAGGCGGCGGAACACGGCGGCGTCGATGCCGACGGCGAGCCCGCCGGTGAGCAGCGCGCTCGCCAGCGCGGCGAGCGGGATCGGCCAGCCGAGCCCGACGGTCAGCACGTAGGAGACGTAGCCGCCCACCACCGCCAGCTGGACATGGGCGAAGTTGGCGAAGCGCAGGATCGAGAAGGCGAGCGCGATGCCGACCGCGATGATCGCCACCTCGCAGCCCTGCACGATCGCGTTGGCGAGGATCTGGGGCAAGGGACTCTAGGACGCTGCGCCCCCTCTCCCGCAGCGCGGGAGAGGGTCGGGGTGAGGGTGGTGCCGCGGCGACACCCTCACCCTCCCGTCGCTTGCGCGACGGGTCCCTCCTCTCCCGCCGCTGCGGGAGAGGGCCGAAGGGAGGGGTGCGTGACGGTGCTAATGGATCAGCTGGAGCTTGCCGTCCTTGTACTCGAAGAGATCCATCGGCGGGTTGATGCGCTGGCCGCGATCGTCCCACTCGATGGTGCCGGTGGCGCCGTCATAGCCTTTCGTGGCGGCGGGCAGCGCCGCCTTGATGGCGGCGGCATCGGTGCCGCCGGCCTGCATCGCCTTGGCGAGCAGCATCATGGCGTCGTAGCCGTAGAAGTAGTGCGGCCGCGCCTCGCCCTTGTACTTGTCGGAATAGGCCTTGGCGATCTTCTGGCCGACCGGGGAGCCGAGGCCGCCATTGTCGATGCCGAACAGCTTGCCGTTCATCCAGCCCTCGTTCTCCACCGTGAAGATCGAGGGATAGGCGGTGTACCAGGGGGCATCGACGCCGAGCTCGCGGGCCGCCTTGAACATGGTCCGCGTGTCGTCGCCGTAGCCGGCGCTCATGATGGCGTCGGGCTTGGCCTGCAGCACGGTCTGCATGTCGGCGCGGTAGTCGGGCTGGCCCTCGGTATAGGCGATCTTGCGCAGCACCTTGCCGCCCTTGGCCTCGAAGGCGGCGCTGGCGGAATCCATCAGGCCGGTGCCGAACGTGTTGTTCGGCGCGATGAACACGGCCGTCTTCGCACCCTTGCTCGCCACCCACTCGCCGAGCGCCTTGCCGACGATGTCGTCGAGGGGCAGCGTGCTGAACAAGGTGCCGGGATAGTTGCCCAGCTTCGCCGAGCTCGCCGAGGTGTTGAGGATCACCTTGCCCTTGGGGGCGAGCATCTCGGCGATCGGGATCGTGACGCTGCTGCCGCCGAAGACGATGGCAGCCTCCACCTTGTCGACATCGAACAGCTTGGCGGCGGCGTCCAGACCGGCCTGCGCCTTGTACTCGGAGTCCTCGACGATCAGCTTGATCGGCCGGCCCTTGACGCCGCCGGCGTCGTTGACCTGGCCGACCGCCAGCTCGACGCCGCGCACCATGTCGACGCTCGACTGCGGGTCGGAGCCGGTCAGGTTGGCGATGACGCCGACCGCGATCGGATCGGCCGCCAGGACCGCCCGGCCGGCGCCGAGCGCGAGCAGCGCGGCGCCTGCGACGGCGCCAAGGAACGTCAGTTTCTTCACGGGTTTTGCCTCCTCACTGGTGACCGCCTGCCCAAGCACGAAGGGCGAAGCCACGGCCCGCATCGCCCGGGCACCGTCCGACCGGTGTCCTGCGCTGCCCGCGCCGCTCGCCCCCCTGAACATCACGCTTTCCGTCACTCTCGGGCAGAGCGCCCAAGCGTGTCAATTCGCAAAACTCGTTTCATTCTATGAAATGATCTCACACCGCACGTGGCAGGATCACCCGCGCCAGCAGCCCGCCGCCCGGCGCGTCGGCCAGCTCGATGTCGCCGCCATGGGCCCGGGCGACGTTGCGCGCCACCGCCAGCCCGAGGCCGACCCCGCCGGTGTCGCGGTTGCGCGACGGGTCGAGCCGCTGGAACGGCGCGAACACCCGCTCGCGCGCCGCGGCCGGGATGCCGGGGCCGTCATCCTCGATCTCGATCGTCACCTCGTCGCGGCCGGGCAGCAGCCGGATCCGGGCGGTCTCGCCATAGGCGACGGCGTTGTCGACCAGGTTGCCGAGCGCCCGGCGCAGCGCCAGCCGGCGGCCGGGGAACGGGCAGCGCGCCGGCCCGGCGAAGCTGACGGCGCGGCCCGCCTCGCGGTTCTCCTCGGCGATCTCGGCGAGCAGCGCCGCGAGGTCGATCTCCGCCGCCGGCTCGCGGCGCGGATCGTCGCGGGCGAAGGCCAGGGTGGCGCCGATCATCGCCTCCATCTCGGCGATGTCGTTCAGCATCTTGGCCTGCTGCACCGGATCCTCGACCAGCTCGGCGCGCAGCCGCATGCGGGTCAGCGGCGTGCGCAGGTCGTGCGAGATGGCGGCCAGCATGCGGGTGCGGTCCTCGACGAAGCGGCTGAGCCGCTCCTGCATGCGGTTGAAGGCGCGGGTCGCGGCGCGCAGCTCGGTCGGGCCGGTCTCCGGCAGCCGCTCGGCGGTGCCCTCGGTGCCGAGCCGCTCGGCCGCCGCGGCGAAGCGGGCGAGCGGCGCGGTCAGCCGGCGGGCGGCGACCAGCGCGACGGCGACGGCGATCACCGCGATCAGCACCAGCCAGGGGACCAGCCAGCGCTCGAAGAAGCCGGGCGGCGGCGGCGCCGGGGCGCGGATGACGAGCCAGGTGCCGTCGGCGAGCGCGACCTCGACATGCAGCGTCGGGCGCTGGCCGGCCGCCGCTCCGGGCGCCAGCCGCACCACGGCCGGCCGCGCCGGATCGCCGAGCTCCGCCCGGATGGTGTCGAGGAAGAGGTTGGCGAGCGGCCCGCCGGCCACCGTCGCATCGCGCGGCTCGGGGACCGGCCAGTGCCCCGCCAGGCCGCCGCTGCCGAGACCGGCGAGCAGCCGCGGCCGGTCGGCCGCCGGCGCGTTGTCGATGACCCGCGCCAGGGTGGCGACGCGATCGGGCAGCCGCTGGCCGCGCACCGCATGCGCCCGGTCGAGGAAGAAGAAGGCGGACATCGCCGCCTGGGCCAGCACCAGCGCCAGCACGATGGTCAGCGCGAAGCGGGCGGTGAGGCCGCGCGGGTCGAGCCGGCCGATCACGCGGCGACCGCCACGGCCGGGGTGAAGAGATAGCCGCCGCCGCGCACCGTCTTGATCAGGGTCGGCTCGGCCGGATCGGGCTCGATCTTGCGCCGCAGCCGGCTGACCTGGACGTCGATGCTGCGGTCGAACGGCACCGCCGAGCGGCCGCGCGCCAGGTCGAGCAGCCGGTCGCGGGTCAGCACCTGCTGCGGGTTCTCGGCGAAGGCGAGCAGCAGGTCGAACTCGCCGGCGCTGAGCGGTACCGCCTCGCCCGCGGCGTCGCGCAGCTCGCGCTGCGTGGCGTCGAGCTGCCAGCCGGCGAAGGCCAGGATGCGGCGCGGCGGCCGCGGCCCCTCGGGTGCCGCCGGTCCGCCCGCCCGGCCACCGGTGCGCGCCGCCGTCCGCCGCAGCACCGCCTTGATGCGGGCGAGCAGCTCGCGCGGGTTGAACGGCTTCGGCAGGTAGTCGTCGGCGCCGATCTCCAGCCCGACGATGCGGTCGGTCTCCTCGCCCATGGCGGTCAGCATGATCACCGGCGTGGCGCTGCCCGCGCGCAGCCGGCGGCACAGGCTGAGCCCGTCCTCGCCGGGCAGCATGAGGTCGAGCACGACGAGGTCGATCTCGGCGTGCTTCAGCTGCTTCCACATCTCGACGCCGTCGCGCGCCGTCGAGACGCGGCAGCCATGCTTCGCCAGGAACAGCGACAGCAGCGAGAGGATCTCGCGGTCGTCGTCGACCAGCAAAAGATGCGGCGGGCGGTCCATGGCGAGGGATCATAGCCCGCCGGGCGGCCCGGCGTGTGGCCGGCTCGGTTACGTCGTGTAACGGCGCGCCGGCCGGCCGTTACACTCTGTTACGCGATGGCGCCGTCCCTGACACAGCCGGGACGCGGCGCGGCGCGATACTCCGGCCATCGCGCACCTTCCCCCGGGTGCCCCAAGCTGGAGACACCGACCATGCCAAAGCGCTTCCCCCTGCTGCTGCTGGCCGGCGCCGGCCTCGCCGCCGCCGCCTTCACCGCCCTGCCGCAGATCAGCCCGTCGGCGGTGGCCGACACCGGCGCCGCCTACGACGGCGGTCCGGATGGCCCTGGCGGCCCGCGCCATCGCGGCCCGATGCTGCGCCAGATGTGCGACTCGACCGAGGCGCGGACCGCCGCCATCCTCGCCTATGCGCGGACCAAGCTCGGCATCACCGGGGACGAGAACGCCGCCTGGGACAAGTTCGCGGCGGCCGTGCAGGCGAGCAACGAGCCCGTCAAGCAGGCCTGCGCGGCGATGCCCAAGCCCGATCGCGAGCACCCGCCGAAGCTGACCGAGCGGCTGGCTGCCATGGACAGCATGCTCTCCGCCCGGTCCGAGCAGCTGCACCGGGTGCGCGCGGCGGTCGAGCAGCTCTATCCGACGCTGAGCGCCGACCAGCAGCGCACCGCCGATCGTCTGATGCCCGGCGCCCGCGGCGTCTGGTAGCCGCGTCCCGCGCCAGCGGGCTCCACGATCCGGCCGTCGCCGCCTGACCCCGGCGGCGGCCGGAGGCCCGGTCCGCAGGCCCCCACCCGCGGACCGGGCCGCCGTCGAGCGGCGCCGATCGGAACTCACCCATCGCCGAACCACTTGCCGAGCAATCGATAGTAGGTCCCGTCCTCGCGAAGCGCGAGGATCACGCTGTTGACCCGCCGGCGCAGCGGATCGTCCAGCTGAAACAACAGTCCGACATCCTGGATGCGGATCTCCGGCCCGACCAGCCTCACGCGTCCGCGCCCCTGGTGGGCGGCAAAGTAGCGGAGCGGCGGCGACGCGAAGAACACGGCGTCGACCTTCTTGTCGAGCAGCGCCTGGCACAGCTCCTCCAGGGTCGTGAACTCGGATACCGCGGCACGAATGCCCTGCAGGTAGCTGGCCGCGGCGCCGTGCGGCATCGTGCCGATGCGCTTTCCCGGCAGGTCGTCGGGTCCCGCAATGGTGCCCCGGATCTGCTCGGCCGTCAGCTGCGCGGTCAGCCGTGCCGTATAGAGCGCGATGAACACCACCCCGGCAAACATCCAGACCAGCCCGAGGAGGCGCGCGAGCCAGTTGGCCGGCAGCCGCTGCACGCCTCCGACCAGCGCCGTCATCGCCCAGGTCATGGCGTCCAGGATGCCCGGGAAGTAGCCGGGATCCGGGCTGATGGCGCCTTCGCTGCCGCGGTCGAGCAGCCAGATCACATGGGCCGGGATCAGGATGATGACGAGCGCGATGCCGAGCCACATGGCGGCCGATCTCGACAGCAGGAGCGCGATGAGATCCCGCAGGGGCGTCGGCGCCCAGTGCGCGCCCTCGTCGCGCACCATGACCTGCAGCCCGGCCGCCATGATCGGATAGGAGAAGTCGAACTCCTCGTCCAGCTTGGCGGAATAGAATACGGGCGTGACGCCGACCTGGGCTTCCCGTGCGTGGAGGCCGTCGCGGTAGCGATTGACGTCCGAAGCGACCTCGAACGCAGTTTCCACCTTCAGCCGGCTGGAGACCTCATCCCACAGGTCGATGCTGAATCCGGTCAGCCGGTCCCCCTCCTTCATCACGAACGGGGGAACGACGAACGCCAGCGCCCTGATCGCCGTGGCCGGATCCGCCGGCGCCGCCGCGGCCATCGGAGTTGCCGCCTATGGCTGCTCGACGGTGGCCTTGACCCGGCCCTCGCGCACCGCCTTGGCGAACCTCTTGTAGTCCTCGTTGACCTGGTCGGCGTAGTCGACGGCGAACTCGCAGATCGCCTCGTCGAAGGTCTCGCCCGACCCGATATAGCCCGAGATCATGGCCGGATCGCCGGAGCGGGCGTGCCCGCGGGCGAGCGCCCAGGCGCAGAGCTGCCCATAGGTCTCCAGCTCCTCGGGCCCGGCCCCCTCGATGACGGCGGATACCTTCGTGTCGTGGAGCTGGCGGACGTAGAAGTGACGGCCTGCCACTCCGGTGGACCACCCCAGGAAGATGTCGCTCGCCGCCTGCAGCAGACGCTGTCCCGCGACGACCCGCTGCCCGTGGTTCTCGTGCAGGCTCTTGCCGGCGTAAGGCTCCAGCACCGAGGCGTTGGCCTCCTTCACCTGCAGGAACAGGGGATCATCGTCCCGCGACATGAACAGCAGGACCATGCACAGCGTGCCGACACTGCCGACGCCGACCACCTTGATCGCCGCATCGTAGTAGTGGAAGCGGTCGAACATCACGCGGACATGCTCGGGCAGCGAGCTGTGGTAGAGGTCGAGACCCTTGGCCATTCGCGCGGCCATTTCCTTGGCGTCGAGCTCCGGCGGGTGGAAGATGAGCGGCGGGTTGTCCTTGATGCGGGGCGTGCTGCCGGCCTGCTCCACCAGCTTTGGAAAGTCATGCTCAAGCGTCGTCCGGGCGTGCGCCTTCTCGATTCGGCGCCGCGCCGTCTCGCGGACCGAATCGGAGACGTTCGCCAGGAGGCGGTCGAGGTCGATCTTGTCGTACCAGATGTCGAGCACCCGCATGACGGCGTACTCCGCCATGTGCTCGCGGTAGGACCTCGTCGCGGCGCGCGCGGCGCTCGCCGCCTCCCGCTCGCGATGCCCGAGATGCCGCCCGGCCAGGACGATGCTGGCGACGAGGCGCTTGAGATCCCATTCCCAGGGCGCGGGCAGGGTCTCGTCGAGGTCGTTGATGTCGAAGATCACGCCGCGCTCCGGCGTGGCGAAGGCGCCGAAGTTCATCATGTGGGCGTCGCCGCAAGCCTGCACCCTGATGCCGGAGACGGGCGTATTGGCAAGATCGGCTGCCATCAGGGCGGCGGAGCCCCGGAAGAAGGCGAACGGCGACTGCAGCATCCGGCCATGGCGGATCGGCACGAGCTCCTCCCGCCGCCCGGCGTTCGACGCCAGCACGATCTCGACGGGATCGCGGCGGTCCTTGGGAGCCTTCCAGCCGCCGTGATCCTCGCGCGCGGTCTTGGCACGCAGGCTCTTGCCCTGGGACCGGCGCTCGGCAGGCGAGCGATGGGGCCGCGGAGTGAAGACGCCGTGGTTCTCGTGGACGGTCGAGGCGGGAGGTTTCACAGATAGAAGCTCCGATTCTGCGGCCCCGGCCGACGCCGACAGGCCCATGCTCACCCAACGCCGCATTCAGAGCCGGATCGCCGAAGCGTTGCCTTGACGTAGATCAACTCCAGGAGGGCGGTCAACCCCGGGCTGTCCCTCGGCGAACTGACGGCCGGCGTCGCCGCGGGCTCGACCCGACCTGCAGGCCGGACGAGCTCGGCCGTCCCGGGGACGCCGCCAACCCGGCAGCCGCCCTAATACCCAGGCGGAACCTTCGTCCATGGGTCGCCAGAGCGGCCGAGGTCGTAGCCGACCTTGAACAGCTCGTTCATGTAGTGGCGGTCGAATGGCTCGGGCAGCGGCACATTGAAGGTCGACGGGATATAGGCCAGGTTGAAGTCCACGCCATCGCGTTGCGTCGTCGCGTAGATGCGGTAGAGATCGCCGACACCCTGGTTCTGTATGAGCGACGATATCGCGCGGCCTGCGATGCTGAGAGTCTGGCGCTTCGTGTTCGCCCAATCCGGATCGAGCCGGGAGTTGCGGATGATGAAAACCCGCCTTTCCCGCGTGACGCCTGCCTCCTTCGAAAGCTGCCCGATATTCAAGGACGGAGGATATGCGAAGACCTGGGCGCTCGCGCCGCCATCGACGTGCATCTCCTGGTATTTCCGGCCGTTCACCTCGACGTCTATCATCATGGGCGGAAACGCCCCTGGAATTGCCGCCGAGGCAGTGAGAATCTTCTGCACCAGCTCCAGCGCCTTCGGATTGCCGCTGGCGGCAATCTTTCCGATGTTCCAGATGACGCCCCGGCGTGCGTCGAGATTGGTCGTGCCGATGAGGAGCATGCGGCCCTTGGCATCCTCGGCGGCGATCGCCTTCAGCAGGTCCGCCGTGACGTACTTCGCCACCAGCCTCCGGAGGGGGGCGTTGTCGGCAAGAGCGTCGTCGAACATCGCCGCCATCATGCCGCGTGACTGCAGCACGTCTGCCCCGCTGATCGTCGTGTACACCGCCTTCAGCCGATCGTCGTACTTCGGCCCGAGAAAGGCGAACGGTGCGGTGAGGGCCCCCGTGCTGATGCCGGTCACGAGCTTGAACTCTGGCCGCGTTCCGGCCGCCGTCCAGCCGATCAGCAGCCCCGCCCCGAAGGCGCCATCCTCCCCGCCGCCGGACACCGCCAGGAAATTTGCCGGTGGCAGCGGGCCCGTGTGCCCGGCGGCGGCGGCCAGTTCCGCCTCGCGCTTGTAGGAGTCGGCACCGTCCTGCCGCAGCAGAGCCATATCCTCCTTCTGCCAGTACCGGATCCCCGTCATCCCTTCTACGGTGGCCTCGCCTTGATATTCCGTTGGCACAGCATCCAGCCGCAACGGCGTGGCACAGCCCTGGAGCTGGAAAGAGAGCAGAGCCGCAGCGAGAATCAGCATATTCCGCTGCCAAGCCCGCGCCCCCGATTGGATAATCTTCCTCATCACGTCGGCTCTTCCCGGAACTGGCCGCGTACGATCGGCTTGCGTCATGTCCTGACCTTTCGTCGGCCTCGCCGAAGCCCACCCATCGGGTCCGGATGGCGGCGGCAACGCCGCGATGGCGTTCCCGGTGCCGCAGGTCCTTGTCACCATCAGCACCTCGGTCCTCGGGCCAGCGTCATCGCTCTTAGCCCACAACCGCGACCGGACCGTTGATCCAGGTCAAGTCGCGGCGGTGCATCTCGATCCCGCCGCCGAGCCCGAGCGCGTGGTCGGTGCCATTCGCGCGATCGCCTCATCGAAGGTTTCGCCGGACCGGATATAGCCCCGGATCATCGCAGGGTCGCCGAAACGAGCATGCCCGCGCGCGAGCGCGCCCGACGCATAGCCGCCGGTAGGGTTCCAGCTCGTGCAGCTCGTATCGGCCCTATCGGCATCAGCCGGACGGCCGGGATCCAGATCCGCGCTGAGCCGGTCGGCCACACCCGCCGGCGCCGTTGACCTGGATCAACGACACAACCCTCGTGGCCGCTCATGGCTTGCCACCAGGCGAATGACGGGCTGCAATGCATGCTCAATCTGCTGATCGGGACGTGGAAGCTGACGGGCGCGGATGGTCGAGCTCGGCCAGCCAGGCAAGGGGCGCCCCCAAGCAGCGACGGCGGGGTCGCCGGCCGGGCGCGCCTCGCTGTGGCCGGCGGCAGCAGCTCTGGCCTTGCGGCCCGTTGCGCCCATGACGAGCGCAATTTGACCAGCAAGGTGGGCCGCCCAGGGAGAGGCACTTCCGAAGCCAGATTTTCCCCCGGGATGGCCGGCCTCTGGGGTGTGATGGCGTCCTTGCTCCTGATCGCCGGGGCTCTTGTCGCCGCACCAGGCGCGCAGGCCGCGCCCTGCATGGTCGTGACATTGACGGGTACGAGCGGCCCGCCACCTTACAACGGCCTCGCCGGGCCCGGGACGCTGGTGCGGTACGGGGATGACGCCAATGACTGCAGGTCCGTGCTGATGCAATTCGACGCCGGGCGCGGCACCCTGATGCGATTGTCGCAAGTCGATGTCCAGGCAGCGCAGCTCAATGCCGTCTTCTTCACGCACATGCACTCCGACCATCTGGAAGGATTTTCGGACATCGTGCAGATGCGCTGGTTCTACGGCGTCCCGCAAGGCCCGAAGCTCGACGTCGTCGGCAGCGCCGATGCGAAATCCCAGCTCGGTTTCACCCTGAGCTGCAGCAAGTTCGTCGCCCACATCGACGACGCCTATGACCAGGCCGGCGAGACCGCCTACCGGGCCGCCGAGATGAAAGGCCTGGTCGACGCGGCTGCACCCCTTGCCGGGATCAAGGTCGTCACCTTCGATCCCGGCGACGACCCTCGCGTCGTGTGGAGGTCGGGCGACGTGAGGGTCAGCGCAATCCGGACGACCCACATCCCGGGCTCCGTCGCCTACCGCGTCGACACGCCCGCCGGGAGCGTCGTGATCGGCGGGGATGCGTCGAACGACGTGCAGCAGCCGCCGCGCAAGACCTCGACGTCAGACCAGGTCGAAAGGCTGGCCAAGGGCGCCGACATCATCGTGCATACCGCCATTCATCCGGTGCTGTCGCCGGAAGCAGGCAGCGGCGCACCGCCTGCGGTCTACTATCGCCAGAGCAACGTCACCGATCTCGCCGCCATGGCTCAACGCGATGGGGCGAGATATCTGATGCTCACCCATCTTGCGCCTTCGCTCGGAGCGCCTTCGCAAGGGACCGTGAAGATTCCGGGCGGACCGCTGACGGAAGAGAGCTATCGGACGGCAGCCCGGGACGGCGGCTACACCGGCATCGTCATCGTCGGCACCGATCTCGCCAGCGTCAGGCTGCCGGCGAAATGAGCAGCGCTCAGCTGGATCGCCTTCTGCACTGCCTGATCCCGCCTTGCACCAGTCAATGAGGTCGACCCGATGGAGATGGAACAGGTCAGCGACAGCTGCTTCGCGGTTCTGAACGAGAAGAACCGCGTCTGCGACGCCAACTCCGGGCTGATCAACCGGGGGGGCGGCGTGGTCGTCGACACGCAGTCGGACCTGCCCCACGCACGGCAGATGATCGAGATGTTCAGCCGCGTCTGGCCGGCCATGCCCACGCGCGTCATCAACACGCATGAGGATGCCGACCATGTCTGGGGCAACCAGCTGTTCGACGGCGCCGAGATCATCGGCCACCGCTCGCTCCCGGAGCGGATGAGGAAGGTTGCCGAGCCCAAGGAGAGCCAGAAGCTCCTGCACGGCGTCGGGCATCTGCTGACGCGGCTGGTGCTGAAGGCGCTTCACCCCGGCATCGTCGCGGCCGGGCAGCAACTGCTGGAGGACTACAATTTCGACGGCATCGAGCTGGTGCCGCCGACAACGCTGTTCGACGCCCGCTATGAGCTCGACCTCAACGGGCTCGAGGTCCACCTGATCCACGTGGGGCCATGCCACCAGCATGGCGACACGATCATCCACGTTCCCAAGGAGCGGGTGATCTTCGCCGGCGACGTGCTGTTTCGCGAGTGCACCCCGATGGGCTGGACCGGATCCTACGAGAAGTGGTTTCGGTGCCTCGACCTGATCCGGGAGCTCGACCCCGCGGTGATCGTTCCGGGCCACGGCCCGGTCTGCGGCCTCGAGGGCGTGGCCGAGGCGAAGGCCTATCTGCAGTATGTCCGCGACGAATCGCGGCAGTGCTTCGACGCCGGCCTGACCTCCCTGGAGGCCGCGAAGCGGATCGACCTCGGGCCCTATGGCGCGTGGCACGCTCCGGCGCGCCTCTACATGAACGTCGAACGCGCCTATCGCGAGTTTCGCGACGAGCCTCCGGACGCGCCCTGGGACACGGCCCAGACCTTCGACGCCGTCTATGAGGTGGCGAAGGCCAAGGGCATCGAGGTCGAGTTCTGAGGCCGGCACCCGGCAACGAGGGTATCGACGATGAGACTGATCCGCTTCGCCACAGCCGCCGCGCCCACGCCGCGCTTCGGCATCGTCGTCCAGGGGCAGGCCGTCGGGTTCGACGTCCTGCAGAAGAGGGCGGGAAGCTCCCATCCCGGCCTGCACGACAGCCGGTCCTACCTCGTCAACCTTCCCGGCAGCGAGAAGGCGGCGAGGGAGCTGCTGGCCTGGGGCGAGCGGCATCTCGGAGAGCTCGGCGATGGCGAACGGCTTCCCCTGGACGCCGTCCGCCTGCTGGAGCCCGTCGATGTCGCTGCGCTCTTCGACTTCGGCCTGACCCCGCGGCATCTCAGGAACTCCGCCGAGACGCTGATGAAGTACGAGAAGGACAATCCCCAGACCGCGCCGCTGCTGCAGGCCTTCGCCAAGGCCATCCTGGCGCCGAAGAAGAGGTCGGCCGCCGGGCAGCCGGAGCCGCTGTCCTACTACAAATGCAACATGAACTCCGTGGTCGGCGATGGCGAGACCGTGCCGTGGCCCGCCTATACGTCGCGGCTGGACATCGAGCCCGAGCTGGCGGTCGTGTATGGCAACGACAAGCAGCCGGTGGCGGGCTTCTGCATCTTCAACGATGTCTCGGCTCGCGACGTTCAAGCGACGGAGTTCGTCGGCGGGTTCTGCCTGACCAAGGACATGGCGAGGGGCAACCAGCTCGGCCCCTGCCTGGTGACGGCCGACGAGGTCGGCGATCCCTACAAGCTGAAGGTGACGGTGTCGGTCGACGGTCGGGTCAGGTACCAAGGCTCGACCTCGGAGATAAGCCACAAGGCCGAGGACGTCTTCGGATGGCTCGAATTCATCGCGCCGCTCAAGCCCGGCACGGTGATCGGCTTCGGCACCATCCCCGACTGCACCGGCTGCGACCATGACGACTTCCTCGATCCGGGGGCCCGGATCGAGATCATCTTCGAGCGCCTTGGGACGCTCCGCTGCCGCTTCGCCGAACCGACGGGAAAATTGATGCCGAGCCGCTGGCCCCTGCGCGAGGTGCTGAAGAAGTACCACGTGTAGGCCGCTCCGGGCTGGCGCAGCATCCGGAGATCGAGACCATGGACACGGACGTTGCTCGCTACGAGGCCGGGCTCGGCACGATGCGGACCATCTTCGGGCCGGGCGCCGAGGCGGAATTGAAGCACCTGGCCGAGATCAGCCCCGACTTGGTGCGCTGCCTCGTCGAATTTCCCTTTGGCGACATCTACGCACGCCCCGGCCTCGACCTGAAGACCCGGGAGATGCTCACCGTCGCGGCTCTGGTGGTGCAGGGTTACCCGCAGGCTGAATTGCATCAGCATGTCCGCGGCGCGCTGAATGTCGGCTGCACGCGCGAGGAGATCCTGGAGATCATCCTGCAGATGGCTGTCTATGCCGGTTTCCCTGCGGCGCTGGAGGCGGTCAAGACCGCGGCGTCGGCCTTCGGCGATAGGGGCTAGCCTGCCGGCGGGCCGACATGGGCACGCTCGCCGAACCTGTCGTCCCGGCGAAACCTCACCTCCGGCAGAAAGGTTGATTGGACATGAGATTCCCGCGCATCTGCAGCGACGAGCGGGGCGAGACGCACATTGTCTTCCGCGACATTCCGCAGCATGAGGCCAGCGTCGGGCCGCCGCCGAATCCCATGGGGCAGATGACCGATGCCCAGGCGGTCAGCAGCATGTTCATGTTCTCGATCCCGGGCGGGACCGAGGTGCCGTCGCACAATGCCCCGCAGCCCTACATCTGCATCGTTCTCTCCGGCGAGGGCGAGGTGGCGAGCAGCGACGGGAAGACCTTGCGCCTGCGCCCCGGCGATCTGATCTTCTGCGACGACGTCAGCGGCAAGGGCCACGTCACCCGGGCGCTCACCGACTGCAGCATGGCCTTCATCAACCGGGCCGGCGGGTGAGCCGGCGCAGGCGAGCGGGCTCGCGACCCTGCAGCAGGGAGGAATGCCATGAGGACGCACGCCGGCACCATACTGATCGATCGCGGGCGCGGCCTGAAGTTCACCGAAAGCCCGCGCTGGCGCGACGGCAAGCTGTGGTTCCTCGACATTCATGACCGGCGGATCAAGACCGTGGACCTCGACGGTCGGCTCGAGACGGCGGTGGAACTGCCGTTCGCGCCGAACGGCTTCGGGCTCCGGCGCGACGGCAGCCTCCTGGTCGGTGACGCCTTTCAGCGGCGGGTCCACCGCTGGGACGGGGCGGCGCTGGAGCCCGTCGCCGACCTCAGCGGCGTCACGCGCTTCTGCCTGAGCGACGGGATCGTCGATGCGCAGGACAGGATGTATGTGGGGGACATCGGGTACAACTTCCTGGATCCTGCGCTGAAGCCCGTCGACAGCTGCGTGATCGTCTGCGTCGCACCCGATGGCCGTGCCACGGTGGTCGCCGATGGCCTGCACTTCCCGAACGGAATGGCGATAACGCCCGATGGCCGGACGCTGATCGTCGCCGAGTGCATGGGGCACCGCATCACGGCGTTCGACATCGACGCCGACGGAGCGCTTGCCCGTCGGCGCGTCTATGCGCATCTGCCCGACGATGTGAATCCCGACGGCATCGCGCTGGACGCCGAGGGTGCAGTGTGGCTCGCCAACCCCGAGGGCCGGTACGCCGTGATGCGGGTGCGCGAAGGCGGTGAGATCGTCGACCGGGTCGAGCTGGACACACATGCCTATGCGGTGGCCCTGGGAGGGCCGCAACGGCGGCACCTTTTCATCAGCGCCTCGGATTCCCACGATCCGGCTGAGATCGCACGTGCTGCAAGCGCGACCCTGCGGGTGCTCGAGGTCGATGTCCCCGGGGCGGGCATTCCCTGACAGGTGAGCGGAAGCGCGGGTGCTCCCGGTCGACTGCCGCGCGAGCCGAGGCTGGCTTGGCCGCGGCGCTTCGGTCGCGGCGAAGCTGACAAGCCTGCCGCCTGCCTTGGCGCCGGCCACAGCTCGCCGGGGGGCGGATCCCCGCGGCTAAGGCGCAGCCGAGGCCGTGGCGAGGGCGCAGGACGGGCGGGCGCGGATCAGCCCCCAGCCGAACACCGGGTCGCGGCCGGGGGCGCCGAGGTCGACCGCGTCGGCGGCGAGCCGCGCCTCGATCCGGCGGCGGTCCTCCGGGACGCCGTCCAGCAGCGCCGCGCCGACCGCGGCGGTGACGAAGGGGGCGGCGAAGGAGCTGCCGGTGTTGAACTGGCCGCCCTCGCCGGACGGCGTCCAGACCTGGACGCCCGGAGCGGCGAAGGCGATGTAGCGGCCGCGGTTGCCGGCCGGGTCGGGATTGCTGCGCGCGTCGACCGCCGCCACGGCCATGACCTCGGGATAGGCGGCGGGATAGGCCGGCCCCGCCGACGGACCGTCATTGCCGCCGGCGGCGACCAGGATGGTGCCGCTCGCCGCCGCCCGCTGCACCGCCGCGGCGACCAGCTGGTTGGCATGGCCGGCGAGGCTGAGATTGACCGCCTGGGTGCGCTGGCCCACCAGCCAGTCGAGCGCCGCCGCGAAGGCGACCGCATCGGCGACGGTGTCGCCGGCCGCGTCGCGTCCGAAGATCTCACCCGCCAGCAGCGTCGCGCCGGGCAGAAGGCCGATGCCATTCGCGCCCACCAGGATGGCGGCGACCGCGGTGCCGTGGGCGGAGTCCGCACCGGGCGGGCCGAAGGACTGCCGCTGCAGATGGGCGTTCGCCAGGGCCGGCAGCCGGGTGCTGACCTGGGTGTCGATAATCCCGAGCCGTAGGCCGGCGCCGCAGCCCCGACCCGCCACCCCCCAGGCCACCAGGCGCCGCGCATAGTCGCTGGGCGGCAGCGAGAACGAGCCCTGCGGCACATAGAGGTCGTCGTAGTCGACGATGATCCCCGGCCGTTGCTGCAGCAGCAGGGACCGGCCGATGCCGGGCGCCATGCCGGCGGGCAGCCCGACCCGAACGACGCCGAGGCCGAGGGCCGGAAGGCGGCGCTCCTCCAGGACGGTGAAGCCGAGCGACCGGGCCGCCGCCAACCCGGCGGCCGGCTGGTCGATCAGCAGCAGCTGCCCCGCGGCGACGCGCCGCTCGCTGCGGCTCCAGCCGCGGCCGTCGGGCGTGGCGCTGGTCGGCGCGGCTGCGATGTCGACCGAGGCCGGAGGGCTGGCCACCGGGGCCGCGACGGCGGCGGAGCCGGCCGGCGTCTCCGCGACGCGGGCGGCCGTGCCGCTCGTTTCGGTGCCGCTCTGGCCGGTGCCGCTTCCGGTGGAAGCGCCGCCACGCTGCCGGCGGCATCGCTGTCGCCGTCGCCGCTGGCAGCGTCGTTGCCGTCGTCGTTTCCATCGGCCTTGCCGTCGCCGGCCGCCTTGCGGTTGCCCTCGCCGCCGGCGTCGCCGTGCGCACTGCCTTCGGCCTTGCCGTTGTCGTTCCCGCCGGCCTTGCCGTTGTCGTTCCCGCCGGCCTTGCCGCTGTCGTTCCCGCCGGCCTTGCCGTTGTCGTTCCCGCCGCCATCGCCGTTGCCGTTCCCGCCGGCGTTGCCTTTGCCGTTCCCGCCGCCATTGCCGCCCCCGTTTCCGTTGCCGGCCGCGTGGGCGACGGTGCCGCCATCGAGGGAGGGCAGCCAGAGCGGCGCGAAGATCAGCCCGGCAATGGCGAGGGCCCCAGCCGGCAGCAGCAGCCCCAGCCGGCGACGACTCACGTGCGAGGCTCCGTCAGCACGTCCCAACCGCCGTCGGGGCGGCGGCAGGCGATGCCGTCCTCCGCCGCCGGGCTGCCTCCGCGCAACTCGGCGTGGAACTCGCGACAGATCAGACCGGAGCGCGTGGCGAGCTCGCCGAGAATGGTGATCCTCCCGCCCCTCGCCGCGCCCGGCGCGCCGTAGTCGACGGTCTCGCCGGGCTTGGCGGTGTCGAGCGCGCCGTAGAGCGCGGGTGCGAAGGGATCCGGCGGTGCCGCGGCATCGTCGCTGGCGGGCCGGAGCGTCGAGGGGCCGGAGGGCATGAGCTGGATCGCGGCGAGCAGGGCAAGCCCGATCGAGGCCGCCACCGCCGGGCCGAGGTAGCGGCGCCACGCCGGCTGGCGCGGCCGCGCTCGCAGCGGCACGACGTTGTCGCCCTCGAGCAGATGGCTCAGCCGCGCCGGCACCGGGCGCCGCGCCACCTCGGCAAAGGCGGCAGCGGCGGCCTCGGCCGCGCCCCGCATCTCGGCGGCCATGCGTGCGGCGACCGGGTCCGCGGCGATGGCGCGCTCGACCGCCTCGCGCTCGCCCGCGGGCAATTCGCCGTCGAGATAGGCCACGATCTGCTCGGGCGTGACGCCCGGGGCCGCCGGCTCCGGCATGGCTAATGTCCAGTTCCCGCCCGGCCTGGCGACGCTCGCCCCCCGGCGCCGGCCGGCGCATGTCCCACGGCGATCATGCTATCCGATCTGCGGCCGGGCGGTCGACCGGCTTTGCCGGCCCGCCGGGCTCCGGCGGCGGCCCGGGAGGCCGCTCCGGCAGCAGCCCGCGGGCGAAGCGCTGCAGCACGACCTGCAGCAGCAGCCCGATCAGGAAGACCCGGATGTAGGCGGCGCGGGTCAGCCATTCCGCCGGCAGCTCCGTGGTGAACAGCTCCGTCCCCGACCAGATCGTCCAGATCACCACGCATCCGAGAATGGCGCCCCGGTTGTTGCCGCTGCCGCCGGCGATCAGCATCACCCAGACCAGGAACGTGGTGGCGAGGGGCTCGGTTGCCTCGGGGCCGATGAACTTGGCGTAGTGCGCCATCAGCGCGCCGCCCAGCCCCATGATCATCGAGCCGAGCACGAAGGCCTGCAGCTGGAAGCGGACCACGTCCTTGCCGGCCGCCGCCGCCGCGTCGGCGTTCTCGCGGATCGCCCGCATCACCCGCCCCCAGGGGGCGCGGCGGCCGCGCTCCAGCAGCTGGTAGAGGACCAGCACGATGGCGGCGACGATGGCGAGGTAGCCGATCTGCCACCACGGCGTCGGCCAGCTCTCGAACGGCCGCGGCACGTCGGTGATGCCGCGCGTGCCGGCCGTCAGCCACTGCTCGTTCTTCAGCACCAGCCGCAGGATCTCGGCGATGCCGATGGTGGCGATCGCCAGGTAGTCGCTGCGCAGCCGGAGGCAGATCCGGCCGATCGGCCAGGCGATCAGCCCGGCGGCGGCCATCGCGGCGACCAGGCCGAGCGGCACCGGCAGGCCGAAGCCGCCGAGATGGTCGGACGAGGCGGGCGAGGTCAGGATCGCCGAGGCGTAGGCGCCGATCGCGAAGAACCCGGCGATGCCGGCGTTGAACAGGCCGGTCATGCCCCACTGGATGTTGAGGCCGAGCGCCAGCACGGCATAGATGCCGGACATCGTCAGCAGGCTGACCAGGTACATGCCCCAGCCGTAGAGACCGCCGGACATCAGCGCGCCCCCATCAGAAGACCCTGCCGCGGAACAGGCCGGTCGGCCGCCAGATCAGCATCGCCACCATCAGGGTGAAGGCGACCGCCGTCTTGTAGCCCGGGGAGAGCAGCGGCTCCTCGCCGATCCAGGGATAGGCCGAGAGCTCCTCGGCCAGCCCGATCACCAGGCCGCCGGCGATCGCACCGTAGGGCCGACCGATGCCGCCCAGGATGGCGGCGGCGAAGACCGGCAGCAGCAGGTCCCAGCCCATGCTCGGGTTGAGCTGGGTGTCCATGCCCTCGAAGACCCCGGCGACGGCGGCCAGCGCCGCGCCGATCGCCCAGGTCCACAGGATCACCCGCTCGGTGGCGATGCCGGTGACCCGGGCCAGCTCGGGATCGTCGCTCATCGCCCGCATCGCCTTGCCGTGACGGCTGCGCGTGAGGAAGAGGTGCAGGGCCACGACGAGCAGCACCGTGCCGCCGACGATCCAGAGATGGCGGGGGGCCACGCGCAGCGTGTCGAGCAGGATCCAGGGCCGCTCGATGCCGTTGCGGTAGGGCACCGACTCGACGCCCCAGAAGAGCTGCACCGCCGAGCGCAGCATCAGCGCCACGCCGAACGAGGCGATCACCACGACGATCGTCGGACGCGACCGGAACGGCCGGTAGAACAGCCGGTCGACGCCGATCGCCACCGCGGCGGTGAGGATCGCCGCCACCGGCAGCGCGGCGAGCGGCGGCCAGCCGAGATGCAGCACGATGCTGAGCGCGAAATAGCCGCCCAGCGTCATCAGGTCGCCATGGGCGAAATGGGCGAAGCGCAGGATGCCGAACAGCATCGAGACGCCGATCGCGCCGAGCGCGTAGATGCTGCCCAGCACCAGCCCGGGGATCAGGTAGAAATTGACGAACTCGAGCATCGTCAGTTTCCCTCGCCCGCGAAGCGGGAGAGGGAGGGGCCGGCATCGGTGCTTGTCGTCGCCACCATCCTAGCCCCCGAGGAACGACGCCGCGACCTCGCGATTGGCGAGCAGCGCGGCGCCGCGGTCGGTGAAGCGGTTGCGGCCGGTGGCGAGCACGTAGCCGGTATGCGCGATGGCGAGCGCCTGGCGGGCGTTCTGCTCGACCATCAGGATGCCGACGCCCGAGGCATTGATCGCCGTCACCCGCTCGAAGATCTCGTCGATGTAGCGCGGCGACAGGCCGGCGGTCGGCTCGTCGAGCAGCAGCAGCTTCGGCCCGGCCATCAGCGCCCGGCCGATCGCCACCATCTGGCGCTGGCCGCCGGAGAGCTCGCCCGCCGGCTGGCGCCGCTTCTCGCGCAGCGGCGGGAACAGGCCGTAGACCTGCTCCAGCTCGCCGCGCCAGTCGTCGTCGCGGACATAGGCGCCCATCTCCAGGTTCTCCTCGACCGAGAGATGGCGGAAGACATTGCGCTCCTGCGGCACGTAGGCCATGCCGCGGCGGACCAGCCGCTCCGGCGGCTCGCCGGTGATGTCGGCATCGGCGAAGCGCACCCGGCCCTGGCGCAGCCGCACCATGCCGAAGATCGCCTTCATGGCGGTCGACTTGCCGGCCCCGTTCGGCCCGACGATGACCGCGATCTCGCCCGCCGTCACGGCGAGGTCGATGCCGTTCAGGATGTCGTTGCCGCCATAGCCGCCGACCAGCCCCGTGGCGGCGAGCAGGGTCGCGCCGCCGGTCATGCCCTGGCCTCGGCGCGGTGCGCGGCGCGGCTGCCGAGATAGGCCTCGATCACCGCGTCGTTGCGGCGGATCTCGGCCATCGTGCCCTGGGTCAGCACGGTGCCTTCGGCCATGACGATGACCGGATCGCAGAGCCGCTGGATCAGGTCCATGTCGTGCTCGATGACGCAGAAGGTGAGGCCGCGCTCGCGGTTCAGCCGCTCGATATGGCCGGCGAGCTCGCCCAGCAGCGTGCGGTTGACCCCGGCGCCGACCTCGTCGAGCAGCACCAGCCGGGCCTCGGTCATCATCGCCCGGCCGAGCTCGAGCAGCTTCTTCTGGCCGCCCGACAGGTTGCCGGCGAGCTCGCGCTCGAGCGGGTCGAGCCGCAGGAAGGCCAGCACCTCGCGGGCGCGGTCGCGCAGCGCCCGCTCCTCGGCCTGCACCCGGGCCCAGGCGAGCCAGGCCCGGGAGAGCCGCTCGCCGCTCTGGCCGGGCGGCACCACCATCAGGTTCTCCAGCACGGTCATGCGCGAGAACTCGTGGGCGATCTGGAAGGTGCGCACCAGGCCGAGCGCGAACAGCTCGTGGGTGCGCCGGCCGGTGACGTCCCGGCCGTCGAGCAGGATCCGCCCGCCATCGGGCGGCAGCGCGCCGGCGACGATGTTGAAGAGCGTGCTCTTGCCGGCCCCGTTCGGCCCGATCAGCCCGGTGACCGAGCCGCGCGCCACCGTCAGCGAGCAGTCGCGCACGGCGCGGATGCCGCCAAACGACAGCGAGACATTCTCGATCGCCAGGATCGGCTGGGTCACGGGGCGGGTCCCGCCGGCAGCCGGTCGAGCGCCTCGAGCAGCGCGTCGTTCTCGGCCGGCCGCCCCAGCGTGATCCGCAGGTGCCGCGGCAGGCCGTAATCGTCGAGCGGCCGCACCAGGATGTCGGCGGTGCCGAGATGGGCGACGGCGCCGGACGCGTCGCCGCAGCCGGCCGGCAGCCCGGCGCAGAGGAAGTTGCCGCCGGACGGCACCACGGCGAAGCCGAGCCCGGTGAGCGCGGCGCCGACGCGCCGGCGCTCGGCCGCCGCCTCGTCCCGCGCCGCGGCGACGAAGTCGAGATCCTCGAGCGCGGCGGCGGCGGCGGCCTGGGCGACCGCGTTGACGTTGCCGACGCCGCGCATCCGGTTCAGCGCCGGCGCCAGCCCGGCCGGGCACTGCACCCAGCCGACGCGCAGCGCCGCCAGCCCGAAGGCCTTGGAGAAGGTGCGCAGCACGAAGACGTTGGGCCGGCCGGCGACCAGCGCGTGGCCGGCCTCGTAGGCGGGGTCGTCGACATACTCGGCATAGGCCGAGTCGACGACCAGCGCGACCTCGGGCGGCAGCCCGTCGGCGAGCCGGCGCAGCGCCGCCCCGTCGACCCAGCTGCCGGTCGGGTTGTTCGGGTTGGCGAGGAACAGGATGCGGGTGCGCGCCGTGACGCGCGCCAGCAGCGCGTCGATGTCGGCGGTCATGGCGCGCTCCGGCGCCGTGACCGGCGTCGCGCCGACCCGCGCCGTCACCATCGGGAATTGCAGGAAGCCGTGCTCGGTGAACAGCACCTCGTCGCCCGGCCGGGCGAACAGCCGGGCGATCACGTCGAGCAGCTCCTCGGAGCCGTTGCCGCAGACGATGTCCGCGGCCGGCAGCCTCCAGGTGCCGGCGATCGCCTCGCGCAGCGAGCGGCTGGACGGGTCGGGATAGCGATGGAGGTTGCGCAGCCGCATCTCGGCCGCGGCGAGCGCGCGCGGGCTGGCGCCGCGGCTCGACTCGTTGAGCGACAGGTCGATCGGCGACCGGCGGCCGGCCAGCGCCACCCCGCGCACGATGACGTGCTCGAACGCCGCCATGTAGGGCCGCGGGCCGCTCATGAGGGGAGCGGCGCGGCGGGACGGCGCAGCCCGGCCTGCTCGAGCAGCGGCAGCACGCGGGCGAGGAAGAAGGGCAGCTCGTCGCGGAAATTGACGAAGGAGACGGTGGTGCCGGCGAAGCCGATGCGGTGCATCTCGGCCATCTCGGCGGCGATCCGCTCGGGCGATCCGACCAGCGGATAGGTGCCGACGCCGCCGGCGAAGCGCTGCCGGTACTGCGCGAAGACGTGCGGGTCGTGCGAGTTGGCGAATTCCTTCTTCAGCGCCATGTGGCGGTCGACCGCGCCGTGGTCGGCCTGCTCTACCGCGTAGTGGCGGTAGTAGTCCTCGGCCTCGCGGTCGGTCTCGCGGCAGACGACGTGCGTCGTGGTGAAGACGCCGAGCGCGCGGCCGTGCCGCCGGCCGCGCTCGGTGATGTCGCGGATATGGGCGGCGCCGCTCTCGATCTCGGCGAAGGTGGTGAAGAGGAAGTCGCTGGTCCGCGCCGCGAACTCGCGGCCGTCGGCCGAGAAGGCGGCCGACATGGTGACCGGCCGCGGCTGCTGCAGCGTCGCCGGCGATCCCACCACGCCCTTGAGGTCGAAGTAGCGGCCCTTGAAGTCGAAGGGCGGGCCGCCGGCCAGGATGCGGGACAGCACCTCGTACCACTCCAGCCCCTGGGCGTAGCGGTCGTCGGCCTGGCCGACGCCGAACATCTCGAACTCCGGCTGGTTCCAGCCGCAGACGATGTTGAGCCCGGCCCGCCCGCCGCTGACATGGTCGATGGTGGCCAGCGCCTTGGCGGCGAACACCGGATGCACCAGCGGCGCGTGCACGGTGGCGAAGATGCCGATCCGCCGGGTCAGCGCCGCCAGCGCGGCGCCGTGGGTCAGCGTCTCGAAGGAGCGCCCGCGCGGGTCGGTCTCGCCGCCGAAGCCCTTCCAGCGGGCGATCGGCAGGATGAACTCCAGCCCGGCGGCGTCGGCCATCGCCGCCACCGCGGCGATGTCGGGCCATTCGGCGCGCCAGCGCTCCGGCACCGTGGTGAGAGCGATGCCGCCATCGGCATTGACCGAGAAGACGCCGAGCTTGAAGGGGTTGGGGCCGAGCAGCGGGTGGGGTGCAAGGGTCAAGATGGCTGGCCGGTCGTCGTTGCTTGGCGGCGATGATAGGCCGGGGCCGAGGGGCCGGCTAGGGGCGCCCGCGCCCGTGCCATGCCCGTGCTATCCTCGGGCCGGGACTGAAGGTGCGGCATGGAATGCCCCGGCTGCGGCGCCGCCCTGGCGGACGGCGCCCGATTCTGCGAAGTGCGGCCGGCCGGTCGGGCCGGCCTGCCCGGCCTGCGGCGCGGCCGTCGGGCCGGCGGCGCGCTTCTGCGGCCAGTGCGGCCGCCGGCTGGCGCCGGAGGCCGAGCCGCCGGCCGCCGAGCGCCGCCAGCTGACCGTGATGTTCTGCGACCTGGTCGGCTCGACCGCGCTCGCCGCGCGGCTCGACCCCGAGGACCTGGGCGAGGTGATGGCGGCCTATCAGGGCTGCGTCGCCGCGGCGGTGGCGCCGTTCGGCGGCTTCGTCGCCAAGTACCTGGGCGACGGCGCGCTGGTCTATTTCGGCTATCCCCGCGCCGAGGAGGACGATGCCGAGCGGGCGGTGCGCGCCGGGCTGGCGCTCGCCGCCGCGGTACGCGGGCTGCGGCTGCCGGCGACGGAGGACGCGCTGCAGGCGCGCATCGGCATCGCCACCGGCCTGGTGGTGGTCGGCGACCTGATCCTGGCCGGCGAGGGGCCGGAGCGCGGCGTGGTCGGCGAGACGCCCAACCTCGCCGCCCGGCTGCAGGCCGCGGCCGCGCCGGACGGCGTGGTGATCGCCGACGCGACGCGCCGGCTGGTCGGCGGGCTGTTCGCCTGCCGCGACCTCGGCCCGCTCGCGGTCAAGGGCATCGCCGCGCCGGTGCGCGCCTGGCAGGTGCTGGGCGAGAGCGGCGTCGCCAGCCGCTTCGAGGCGCTGCATGCCGCCGCGCTGGCGCCGCTGGTCGGGCGCGCCGCCGAGCTCGAGCTGCTGCTGCGGCGCTGGGCCGAGGCGCGCCGCGGCGACGGCCGGCTGGTGCTGCTCGCGGCCGAGCCGGGGCTCGGCAAGTCGCGGCTGGTCGCCGCGCTGCAGGAGCGGCTGGGCGGCGCGCCGCACCGGCTGCTGCGCTATTTCTGCTCGCCGCGCCACCGCGACAGCCCGCTGCAGCCGGTGATCGCCGAGCTCGAGCAGGCCGCCGGCTTCGCCGGCGGCGATGCGCCGGATGAGCGGCGGCGCAAGCTGGCCGCGCTGCTGCGCGAGCGAGAGGCGAGCGCGCCGGAGGCGGCGCTGATCGCCGAGCTCCTGTCGCTGCCCGTCGCCGGCGAGGGTGCCGCGCTCGACAAGGCGGCGCGGCGCCGGGCGCTGCTCGACGCGATTCTGGCGCAGGTCGAGCGGGCGGCTCGCGGCGCGCCGCTGCTGCTGGTGGTGGAGGATGCGCACTGGCTCGATCCCAGCACGCTGGAGCTGCTGCAGCGCCTCGTCGAGCGGCTGGCCGGGCTGCCGCTGCTGCTGCTGGTGACCTTCCGCCCGGAGTTCGCCGCCCCCTGGATCGGCCAGCCCCGGACCACCCTGATGACGCTGGCCCGGCTCGACCCGGCCGCGGCGGCCGACCTCGCCCGCCGCACCGCCGGCGCGCAGCCGCTCGCCGAGCGCGCCGTCGCGGCCATCGTCGCCCGCACCGACGGCGTGCCGCTCTTCGTCGAGGAGCTGACCAAGGCGATGCTCGAGAGCGGCGCCGGCGCGGCCGGCCCCGAAGCGCAGGCGGCAGTGCCGGCGACGCTGCAGGCCTCGCTGATGATGCGGCTCGACCGGCTGTCGCCGGCGGCCCGCGCCACCGCCCAGGGCTGCGCGCTGCTCGGCCGCGAGTTCTCCTGGGAGCTGGCCGCCGCGGTCTCGACGCTGCCCGAGGCGGCGCTGCGCACGGCGCTCGACGAGCTGGTCCGTTCCGGCCTGCTGCTGCCGGGCTTCGCCTTCAAGCACGCGCTGGTGCAGGACGCCGCCGCCGCCTCGCTGCTGCGCAAGCGCCGGCGCCAGCTGCATGCGCGCATCGCCGCGGCGCTGGCGCAGCGCTTCCCCGAGAGTGCGGCGAATGCGCCGGAGGTGATCGGGCAGCACCATGCCGAGGCGGGGGCGCCGGCGGCCGCGGGCGGATGCTTCCTCGCCGCCGGCTGGCGCGCCGCCGCCCGCTCCTCCAACGCCGAGGCGGTGGCGCATTTCGATCGCGTGCTGGCGCTGGCCGAGGCGCTGCCCACCGGAGCCGAGCGCGACCGGCTGGCGCTGGCGGCGCAATCCGGGATCGCCGCGGTGCGCATGGCCTCGCACGGCTACGGCGCGCGCCAGACGGTGGACGCCTTCGCCGCCGCGCGGGGCCTGGCGCAGCGCATCGGCGACCGCACGGCGCAGTTCAAGGCGCTGTTCGGCCTCTACACCAACCACTACATCCGGGCCAGTCACCGCCGGGCGCTGCACGACACCGTGCAGGCGCTGCGGCTGGCCGAGGTCGAGGGCGACCCGGCGATGCGCTGCGTCGCGCACCGGGCGCACGCCGCAGTGCTCAACGCCTGCGGCCGCTTCGCCGAGGCCGGCGACCACGCCGCGCGGGCCTGGGCGCTCTATCGCCCGGACGAGCATGCCCGCCTCGCCGCCGAGTACGGCCACGATCTCGGCGTCGCCGCGCTCGCCCACATCGCCATCGCCGCCTGGCACCGCGGCGAGCCGGCGGCGGCGGCGGTCGCGACGCGCCAGGCACTCGACCTCGCCGACGCGGTCGCCCATGCCAACAGCGCGGCCTACTGCCAGTTCTTCCCGGCCGGCCTGCTCGCCGCGGTCGCCCGCGACCTGCCGGGGCTGGCGCAGGCGGCGGAGCGGCTCGAGGCGCTCGGCGGCCAGCACGGGCTGGCGCAATGGTCGGCCCTCGGCCTGGCGCTGCGCGGCTGCCTCGCCGCCGGCCGCGGCGCGCCCGATGCGGTCGCGGCGATGCGGGGCGGGCTGGCCGCCTGCCGCGCCGTCGGCTTCGAGCTCTACCGGCCGCTGTTCCTCGGCTACCTCGCCGAGGCCTGGCGCGCCGCCGGCGAGCCGGACCAGGCCGCCGCGGCGCTGCGCCAGGCGCTGGGTCGCGTCGAGCGGACCGGCGGGCGGGCCGAGGAGCCCGAGCTCCGGCGGCTCGCCGGCGGCCTGGCGCTGGCCGCCGGAAGCGGCGACGGCGAGGCGCAGCTGCAGCAGGCGATGGCGCTCGCCGCCGGCCTGCCGGCGCCGCTGATCGCGCTGCGGGCGACCGCCGACCTGGCGCGGCACTGGCGCGCGCAGGGTCGCGTCGCCGAGGCCCGCGCGCTGCTGGCGGCCCGCCTCGAGGGTCTTGCCGGCGATGCGCCCGATCTCAGGGATGCGAGGGCGCTGCTGGCGGCGCTAGGATCGGACCCGCCATAGGCCGGACCCCGACGATGCACCCGCACGAGCTCTTTGCCGTCAACACCTACTCCTACACCCAGAGCCACGCCGTGGCCGACTGTCTCGACCGGCTCGCGGCGCGCGGCTACCGCCGCTTCGAGCTGATGATGTATCCCGGCCATCTCTGGCCACCCGACACCGATGCCGGGGCGCGGCGCGCGCTGGCCCGGCGGCTGGCCGCCGGCGGGCTGGCGGCGGTCAGCCTCAACATGCCCAATGTCGACCTCAACATCGCCGCGGCGGCGCCGGAGATGCGCGCCCACACGCTGCGGCTGCTCGAGGGGGTGATCGCGCTGGCGGGCGATCTCGGCGTCCCCGGCGTGGTGATCGGGCCGGGCAAGGCCAACCCGCTGTTCCCGGCGCCGGTGCCGGAGCTGACGCGGCACTTCCATGCCGCGCTCGACCGGCTGCTGCCGCGCGCCGCCGCCGCCGGCACGCGGCTGCTGGTCGAGAACATGCCGTTCGCCTTCCTGCCGCGCATCGAGGCGCTGCTCGCCGCCATCGACGCCCATGGCGGCGGCGCGGAGGTGGGCATCGTCTACGACGTCGCCAACGGCCACTTCGTCGGCGAGGACGTCGCCGCCGGGATCGCCGCGGTCGGCCGCCGCCTGGCGCTGGTGCATCTCTCCGACACCGGGCGGAGCGTCTACCGGCACGACGCGGTCGGGCTCGGCGACCTGCCCTTCGCCGCCATCCCGCCGGCGCTGGCGGCGGCCGGCTATGACGGGCCGCAGGTGCTGGAGATCATCGCCGCCCGCGATCCGGACGGCGCGATCGACGGCAGCGCGGCTGACCTGGCGGCGCTCGGCTGGGCGGCTCAGCGCCGGTAGGGCGCGCCGAACACCGGCTCCTTGTGCGGCAGCGGCGGCAGCGCCCAGGTGCCGGTGGCCGGCGGCCGGACCTCGGCGTCGACATGGACGTCGATCAGCCAGGGCCGGCCCGAGGCGACCGCCTGCTCCAGCACCGGCGCGAAGTCGGCGGCGCGCGTCACCGTCGCGCCCTCGACGCCGCAGGCCCGCGCCCAGGCGGCGAAGTCGGGATTGTAGGGCGCCTGGTTGTCGCCGCGGTGGAAGCCGGTGCCGATCTCGCGGCCGGCGAACAGGCCGTGCTGGATGTCGCGGATCGCCGACCAGGCGAAGTTGTTCCACACCACCCAGATCGCCGGGATGTCGTACTCGACCGCGGTGCAGAGCACGTGCGGCACCATCGAGAAGCCGCCGTCGCCGCAGATCGAGATGCAGGGGCGGTCGGGCGCGGCGAGCTTGGCGCCGAGGATGCCGCTCGGCCCGAAGCCCATGCCGGAGAAGCCCCAGGTGTTGAGCATGCTGCGCGGCCGCCGCGCCTTCCAGAACTGCATGAACCAGTTGTGATGCACGCCGGAATCGAGCGAGATGATGGCGTCCTCGGGCAGCACCCTCTGGCAGTCGGCGACCACCCGCTCGGGCCTGAGCGGGCTGCCCTCGACGGCGAAGCCGGGGGCGACGAAGGCCTCCCAGGCGGCGCGCCAGCCGGCGATCTCGGCATGCCAGGGGGCCAGCGGATCGCCGTCCGGCCCCGGCCGCCGGTCGAGCTCGGCCAGCAGCTGGCGCAGGAAGGTGCGGGCGTCGGCGAGAATGCCGATGTCGGGCGGGTAGTTGCGGCCGATCTCGGCGTGGTCGACGTCGACCTGCACCAGCTTGCAGGCCGGGAAGTTCCAGGAATAGCCCGGCATCCAGGAGCTCGCCGAGCGGTCGTCGAAGCGCGCCCCCAGCGCCAGCACGAGGTCGGCATGGCGGCCGGCCTGGTTGGCGGGATAGGCGCCGTTGCGGCCGATGAAGCCCAGCGACAGCGGGTCGGCCATGTCGAGGCAGCCCATGCCGTTGGGCGAGCTGATCACCGGCAGCCCCAGCCGGCGGGCCAGCGTTGCGAGCTCGGCCTCGGCCTCGGACAGCGCCACGCCGTGGCCGATGAACAGCACCGGCCGGCGGGCCGCCAGCAGCAGCCCGGCGACGGCGTGCACATCCTCCGCGTCGGCGCCGCTGCGCCGCAGGTGGAAGCCGCGCCAGGCGGGCTCCGGCTCGACCTCGCCCTCCTCCTGGAAGACGTTGAACGGGATGTCGAGGTTGACCGGCCCGGGCCGGCCGCTGGTCATGGTGGTGACCGACTGGCGCAGCGCCAGCGGCAGCATGTCGACCCGGGTCGGCTGGAAGCTGCGCTTCACCACCGGCCGGATGACGTTGGGGAAGTCGGCCTGGTGGTGGCGGTTGATCTCCTGGAACGGGCCGCGGTTGAACTGCGAGGTCGGCACGTTGGCGGTGATCGCGAGGAAGGCCGATGAATCGGTCTGCGCCACCGCCAGCGCCATCACCAGGTTGGCGGAGCCCGGGCCGCACGAGGTCAGGGTCGCGACCGGCCGGTGGCTGACCCGGAAGAAGGCGTCGGCCATGTGGCCGGCGACCTGCTCGTGGCGCGGCGAGATCAGCCGGATGTCGTCGCGCGCGTCGTAGAGCGAATCGAGCAGCCCGACATTGCCGTGGCCGCAGATCCCGAAGATGTAGGGGATCTCCTCGGCCACCAGGTACTCGGTGATGATATCGGCCCCCTTCATGCGCGCCATGGCGTGCCCCCCGTCGCTCAGCCCGCCGCGGCCGCGGCCGCCGCCGCGCTGCCGGCGGTGCGGCCGAACACCGCCCCCGACATCAGCCCGGTGCCGCCGGGATAGTTGAAGTAGAACAGGCCGCCGACCATCTCGCCGGCGGCGTAGAGCCCTGGGATCGGCGCGCCGTCGCCGTCGACCACCTGGGCGTCGGTGGTGACCCGCACGCCGCCGAAGGTGAAGGTGATGCCGCAGGTCACCGCATAGGCCTCGAAGGGCGGCTCGGCGATGGTGTTGGCCCAGTTGCTCTTGGGCACCGCCAGGCCGCGCGTGCCGCGCCCGTCCTTGACCGTCGGATCGAACGGCACCTCGGTCATGACCGCCGCGTTATAGGCGCGCAGCGTGGCGAGCGCCGCCGCCGCATCGACGTCCTCGAGCCGGCCGGCGAGCTCCTCCAGGCTGTCCGCCCGCACCCGCGTCGCCTGGCGGATGCGGTACTCGCCGCGCAGCAGGTGGGCGACCTTGGCGTCGAACACCTGCCAGGCGAACTGGCCGGGCTGGGCCAGGATGACCCGCCCGTACTTGGCGTAGGTGTAGTTGCGGAAGTCGGCGCCCTCGTCGACGAAGCGCTCGCCGCGCGCGTTCAGCATGATGCCGAAGGGATAGCTGTGCTTCTGGAACTGGTCGCCGACCTCGAGGTCGCCGAAGGGCGGCGCGTTGCGGTCCCAGCCGACCGCATGGCAGCCCGACCAGTTGCCCCACGGCATGGCGCCGACCTCGAGCGCCATGCGGATGCCGTCGCCGGTGTTGAAGCGGGTGCCGCGCACCTTGGCGAGGTCCCAGCCCGGCCCGAGATAGCGGGTGCGCCACTCGGCGTTGGATTCGAAGCCGCCGGCCGCCAGCACCACGGCGCGGCCGGCGACGGTGCGGGTGCGGCCGCCCTGGCGGACCCGCACGCCGCGGATCGTGCCGTCGTCGTCGGTGGCGAGCGCCAGCGCCCGGGCGCCGTACTCGATGCGCACGCCGGCCGCGCGGGTCAGTGTGGTCAGGGCGTCGACCAGTCCGGGGCCGCCGCCTGCCGCCTCGATGGTGAGGCCGCCCCAGAAGCGGAAGCGGCCGCCGACCTTGAAGGCCTGGCGGCCGTAGATCGGCACGAAGCGCAGGCCCTTCTGGCGCAGCCAGAGGAGGGTCGGGCGCGAGCGCCGCACCAGCATCTCGACGAGGTCGGGGTCGGTGCGGTTCTCGGTGACCCGCGCCATGTCGTCGAAGAAGGCGTCCTCGGTGTAGCTGCCGAAGTCGGTCTCGGCGATCTCGGCCTCGCTGAGGTCGGGCATCAGGCGGCGCAGATCCTCGACGCCGTCATAGGCGACGCGAATGGCGCCCGCCGTGAAGCGGCTGTTGCCGCCGCGCTCGTCCTCCGGCGCGCGCTCCAGCACCAGCACGCCGGCACCGCGCTCGGCCGCCGCCAGCGCCGCGCAGAGCGCGGCGTTGCCCGCGCCGACGACGATCACGTCCGCGCTCTCCGGCATCATCCTCGGCGCATCCCTTCCCGCACCCCGCCGGCACCCGCCGGCCGGCCCTTGAACGGCGGCCGACTCTAGGGTCTGGTATCGCGCAGGGTCAACGAAGCTCGAGGGGCCGCTCGAGGGAAGGGGAGGGTCCGATGGCCGGCATGGTGCGCCACGTCAATGAATGGGAGTGGCTCGATCTCGCCAAGCATCACGGGGGAGCGCTGACCAAGCTGCTGGTCACGCGCGAGAATGCCGGCGCGAGGAATCTCGACTTCTTCCTCTCGAGCTACGCGCCCAAGGCCTTCGCCGCGCTGCACAGTCACGAGGTCTCCGAGGAGATCTTCTACTTCCTCGAGGGCGAGGGGCTGTTCATCCTGGACGGCGAGCGCTTCACCGTGAAGGCGGGGTCGGTGGTGTTCGTGCCGCCGAAGACCGAGCACGGCATCTTCAACACCGGCTTCGGCAACCTCGTCTTCGTGGTCACCGCCTCGCCGCCGGAGCCGCTCTGGCATGCCGAGAACGAGCAGCATTTCGCGCCGCCGGGACCCAATGTGAAGGGCGCCGGCTGAGCCGCCGCTGCGAACGGCGCCGGCCGCGTAGGTTCCGCGGGGGCAGCACCGTTCCATGACGGCGCCGGGACGCGGCGCGTTGCGATTGCGAATGGAGCTCGAGCGATGAAGAACCACCCCGCTGCCGCGACGCCGGTGTGGGACCTGCCGACCCGGATCTTCCACTGGTCGCTGGTCGTGCTGGTCGGCCTCAACCTGTTCCTGGTCGAGCCGCGCGGCGGCACGGCGACCGTGATCCACATGGTGGCGGGGTACCTGATCGCCGGCCTGCTGCTGTTCCGCCTGGCCTGGGGCGTGATCGGCAGCCCGCGCTCGCGCTTCGCCGACTTCGTGCGCGGCTGGCCGGCGGTGCGCGACTATCTCGGGCGGCTGCGGCGCCTCTCGCCGCCGCACAGCGTCGGCCACAACCCGCTCGGCGGCTGGATGATCGTCATTCTCCTGGCGGCGCTCGTCGTCATGGTGGCGACCGGGCTGACGGGCAGCGGCCGTGCCGCCATGGGGCCGCTGGCGCCGCTGCTGCCGGTCGGCGTCACCGCCACCATGGGCGAGCTGCACGAGCTGGTCGGCAACCTGCTGATCGGCCTCATCGCCATCCACATCCTCGGGGTGATCGCCGAGTGGCTGATGACCGGCCAGAAGCTGGTCTCGGCGATGGTGCATGGCCGCAAGCATCTCAGCCACGAGCTGGCGGCGCTCGAGCGGCCGCTGGCGCACCTGGCCCGCGCCGTCCTCGTCGGCATCGTCGCGCTCGCCTTCGTGCTCTGGCTGGTGGCGACCAGCGACTTCGGCGCCAATCGCCGCACGCTGGCCGAGAGCCAGGGCGTCACGCTGCCGCCGCCGCCGTCCCAGATGCAGCAGCAATAGGACGAATCCCCATGCAGAGCCCTGCCGCCGCGGCGCTGGCCGCGATCGCCGACCCGGCGCCGACGATCCTCGCCAATCCCGGCTGGCGCCCGGGACGGGTCGGCGCGCTGGCCGAGCGCTACCGCGCCGAGGCCGACCGCATCGCCGCCGTGCTCGAGGCGGTGCCCGGCTATGCGCCGACGCCGTGCCACGACCTGCCGAAGCTCGCCGCCGCGCTCGGCTGCCGCACGCTGCGCCTCAAGGAGGAGGGGCCGCGCTTCGGGCTCGGCAGCTTCAAGTCGGTGGGCGCCGCCTATGCGATGATCCGCCAGCTCGAGCGCATGCTGGGCGAGGCGATCGACCCGCACAAGGCGTTCCGCGGCGGCTATCGCGACAGGGTGAAGGACCTCGTCTTCGCCACCGCGACCTCGGGCAATCACGGCCGCGGGCTGGCCTGGGCGACCCAGCTGGTCGGGGCGCGCTGCGTCATCTTCGCGCCCACCGAGTGCTCGGCGGGCCGCATCGCGGAGATGGAGAAGCGCGGCGCCGAGGTGGTGTGCACGGGCGTCAACTACGACCCCGCGATGCGGCGCTGCCGCGAGGCCTGCGAGCGCAACGGCTGGACGGTGTTCGCCGACACCTCCTGGGCGGGCTACGAGGAGATCCCGACCGACATCATGCTGGGCTACGGCCAGATCGTGCGCGAGATGGCCACGCAGATCGCCGACTGGTCGGCGATCACCCACTTCGTCATCCAGGGCGGCGTCGGCGCATTCGCCGGCGGCCTGATCGCCGGGCTGGGCGCGGTCGACCCCGAGGCGCGCATCACCGTGGTGGTGGTCGAGCCGCGCGACATCGCGGCACTGCAGGAGAGCGCGCGCCGCGGCGAGCCGGCCGCCGTGCGCATCGAGACGATGAGCCTGATGACCGGCATCAGCAACGCCGAGATCAGCCTGTCCGCCTGGCCCACCATCCGCGAGCGCGTGCGCTTCTTCGTCGGGCTGCGCGACGCGGGCGTGGCGCCCTGCATGCGCTTCCTCGCCTCGGGCGGCCTCGACGGCGTGCCGATCGAGCTCGGCGAGACCGGCACCGCCGGCCTCGCCGCGCTGGTCTCCTGCATGACCCCCGAGGGCCGCCGCGCCATCGCCGCGGAAGGCCCGGTCGGCGCGCTGGTGCTGGGCTGCGAAGGCGTCACCGACCGCGCCATCTTCGAGCGCCTGGTCGCGCAGGGCTGAAATCTCGGCTCCCTCTCCCGCTGGCGTGGGAGAGGGACAATCGTCCTAGCCCCGGCCGATGAACGGCATCTTGGTCGCCATCACGGTGATGAAGGGGACGTTGGCGTCGAGCGGCAGGCTGGCCATGTAGAGCACGGCGCGGGCGATGTGGTTGGCGTCGATGGTCGGCTCCGGCGCCATGCTGCCATCGGCCTGCGGCACGCCCTTGCTCATCCGGGCGGTCATCTCGGTGGCGGCGTTGCCGATGTCGATCTGGCCGCAGGCGATGTCGAAGCGGCGGCCGTCGAGCGCGGTCGACTTGGTGAGGCCGGTGATGGCGTGCTTGGTCGCCGTGTAGGGCGCCGAGTTCGGCCGCGGCACGTGCGCCGAGATCGAGCCGTTGTTGATGATGCGGCCGCCGCGCGGCTGCTGCTTCTTGTACTGGCGGAAGGCCTCCTGGGTGCAGAGGAAGGCGCCGGTCAGGTTGACGTCGACGACGGCCTTCCACTTCTCGTACTCGACGTCCTCGAGCGCGGTGGAGATGGCGCTGATGCCGGCGTTGTTGAACAGCAGGTCGAGCCGGCCGAAGGTCTCGACGGTGCGGGCGAACAGCGCCTTGACCGAGGCGGGATCGGCGACGTCGGTCGGCACCACCAGGCAGCGCGCGCCCTTCGGCGCCGCGTCCGCGGTGGCCTGCAGCGGCTCGGCGCGGCGCCCGGCGAGCGCCACGGCGTAGCCGTCGCCGAGCAGTGCGTGCGCGACGGCGCGGCCGATGCCCGTGCCGGCGCCGGTGACGATGGCGATGCGGTCGCTGGAAGCCATGATGTGCGGTTGCTCCTCAGTTGCGGCGGGCTGAATTCGGGCCGAATTGAGGCATTTTGATGGCATCGGCGTGGAAAGGCGAGAACCATCCACAGGAAAGGAATGTTCCCTTGCCGCCCGCTGTTGACTCGCGCCGACCGGGCACGGCTAAAGTGACCCTTCCACAGGCTGGGCAGGTGACATGATGCGGAGAGCGGGGATCCGGTCGACAACGCTCCTTTCCCTTTTCCTCGCTCTCGCCGCCGGGGTTCCGGCCAAGGCGGCCCCGCAGTCCGAACCCCGCAGCACCTGCCCGCGCAACCTCGCCGACGGGATCCCGCCGCGCCCGCCCGGTGCGCTCGCCGGCAGCGCCTTCGCGCGCCAGGTCGAGGGCCTCGACGAGAGCGCGCGGGAGAAGGCCATCGTCGCCGAGCTGCTGGCCGGCAACATCCCGGACTTCCTGCGCACGCTGAAGCCGGTGCGCCTGCAGGGCACGCTGCCCTCGGGCCGCATCGTCACGGTCGTGCTCTGCGTCACGCCCGACTATCTCGCGATCGGCAGCGACGCCGACTTCCTGCGCATCCCGGTGCGGCTCTCGACCGCGCTCCGGGTGGCGCAGCGCTTCGGCTTCGTGCTGCCGACGCCGCGCATCGTCGACGCCGTCTACGACCAGGCCGATGCGCGGCTGGCGCCGCAGCCGCTGCCGCCGACCGACGAGATGCGCTCCACCGCTTATTACCGCACGCATAACGGCCTGGTCGGCGGCCAGCTGCAGGAGCGCGAGGTCGCGCCGGGCGCGCTGGTCGCCGGCGACAAGAAGGACCTGGTGCTGACCAACGAGCTGCGCACCCTGCCGGACCGCGTCGCGATCTATGGCTGGCACACGGCAAGCGGCCATCCGATCCAGCCGCTCAACCTGTGGCACGGCGCGCGCTATGCCGACTACAGCCACGGCGCCCGTCTGGTCAGCCAGATCGTGCTGGTCAACGACATGATCCGCTCGCTCTACGACGTGATGAGCGATCCCAAGCTGTCGCCGATCGTCAGCGCCGAGGGGCCGATACCGCTGCCGCGCCAGCTCGTCGCCGAGCTCTCCGTGCCGCCGGCCGAGGCGACCGCCGTCGCCGCGGCCGCCGCACCGATGCCGGCGACCGTCGCACCGGCGCAGCCGGCCAAGGCCGTCGCCGCCGCCCCCGCGAAGAAGCCCGCCCAGCCCGCGACGACGCTGGCCGCCGCGCCGAAGAAGGGCACCAAGGCCGTCGCCGCGGTCTCGAAGAAGCCGGCCAAGGCGGTGGTCGCCGCCGCCCCGAAGAAGAAGCCGGCGCCGGCGATTGCCGCCGTGCCGCCCAAGCCGGCGCCGGCGAAGCCGGTCGCCATGCTGCCGCCGCCTGCCGCCGCCGCGACGCCGGGCCAGCAGGCAGCCCTGCCGGGATCGCACCCCGCCGCCATCCCAGAGCTGCGCTGAGAGGCAGCCCGCCGCGGGCTTCCGCCGTCCGCGGACCGGCATGCACCCGCCGACGCGGGTGAGAGGATCCGGGGCCGGCGGCTACTGGTCCTCGGTGCCGCCGCCGACCGTCTTGCAGCAGCGGAAGCTGAGGTGATAGTTGGCGTGGCTGTGCCCGTCCATCACCCGCGTGCCGTGCCAGAAGGGCGCCCGCCAGCGGCACCAGTCCTCGTGCGCGCGGTAGGTGTCGAAGATGAACCAGCTGCCCTTCATCTCGGTGACGCCGAGCGTGGTGCTGCCGCGGCTGGTCATCTGGCTCTCGTTCAGCGGCAGGTTCATGTGCTCGGCGGCGTTGCCGTTGAGGTCGTAGACCCAGAGCTGGCTGTGGCAGGCGGGGAAGCTGCCGGTCGGGAAGGTGTTGGAGCCGCAGGTCGGCCACTCGCCGCCGTTGCAGCCCGCCGTCTTGAAGCTGCTGGTGCCGCAGATGCCGGTGCGGTACTCCGGGCCGTAGCTCCAGTTCTTGTCGAGCGCGAACTGGCGGTTGTGCGCGGCGCGCAGCCGGCCGGCGGCGGTGCTGAGGTCGGCACCGCGGGTCAGCGAGAAATCGTAGTCGGGCGGCAGCAGCGCGCCGGCGCAGGCGCCCTCCCACTCATGGGCGTCGCACAGCCGCTTGCCCTCGGCCTCGCAGATCTCCTCGGCCTCGCGCGCCTTCACCCAGACCACCGGATAGGTGCAGGGCATGTCGGGGTACTCGAACTGGTCGATGCAGGCCCGGGCGTCGGTCGGGCGCTGGTTGGCGGGATCGTAGAGCGGCGCCATGTAGGGGGCGCCGCAGATGCGGGTGAACTCGGGGTCGGGGAACTCCTGGCCCGCCGCCTGCAGCCGCTGCAGGCATTGCTGCGGCGTCATCGGGTGCTGCGTCACCGCCGGGTTGCCCTGGCCGACATAGCCGGAGGCCGCGAAGATGGCGCGGATCCGCGCCATCTGCGAGTCGGTCAGGCGGTGCGCCCGCTGCAGCTCGGCGAACAGCGCCTCGTTCTGCTGCTGCAGGGCGCTCTGGGCAGCGGCCGGCAGGATGGCGGCGAGCAGCAGCAGCGCCGCCGCGGCGAGGGCGCGGGCGAGGCCCGCGAGGCGCCGGGCCCTCATCCGCCGCGGCTGCGCGGCGCGACCCAGAAGAAGTCGCGGTTGTCGGGATAGGCCAGGAAGCGCGGGGCCGGCTCGCCGCCGGCCGACTGGTCGACCTCGGCCATGCCGCGGACCAGATGCTGGATCTCGAGCCTGCCGCCGCGACGGGCATAGACCGCGGCATAGGTGTGCTCCAGCGCGTTCATGTCGAGCAGCATCGCATACTCGCAGCCATAGGCCTGGAAGATTCGCGCCATCGCCGACGGCGTGGCGGTCGAGAAGAAGCCGTAGATGAGGAAGGTCCGGCCGGCCGCCTGCTGCAGGCAGGCGCCGCCGCGCACCGAGCGCAGCTCGCCCTGGGCCGAGCCCGACCAGTTGCCGGGACCCCAGCTCGCCACCAGCGCGCCGGGCAGGATGGTGCCGGCGGCGTCGCGCTCGACCAGCGCGACGCCGTTCTGCCGGGCGAAGCGGAGGCGCGGCAGCAGCGCGTCGTCGGCGGTCGTCCAGCTCTTCATGCCGACGCTGCCGTCGGTCAGCACATAGACCGTCGCCAGCCCGGGCTGCAGCTTGCTCAGCACCACGCCCTGCTCGACGAAGCCGTAATGGCTGCCGTTGTTGACCTGCGACAGCGGGCCATAGCGGAAGGCGCCGTGGGCACGCTTGAAGCCGCCGATGAAGGTGGCGACCGCGCTGCCGGCGGTGCCGGGGTCGGCCATGCCGGTGGCGACCAGCGGCGCGATGCTGCCGATGCCGTCCGGGCCGGGCAAAGCGGGGTCGCGGACCGCCTCCGGCGGACGATCCGACCAGCCGACCCGGGGATGGTCGGTGCCGAGCGCGAAGCCCAGCGTGTAGCGCGACAGGTCGAAGGCGACCAGCGTGTCGAGCGCCGCGCCCTCGACCGCGTCCAGCCGGTTGGCCCGGCCCCCGTCACTCGCCAGGATGGCGGGGGCGATCAGGTCGGGCTCCATCACGCTGACCGCGATGCCGGGCGCGGCGGCCGCCGGGTACCAGCGGCCGAAGCCGAGGCGGCCGGGGTCGCCCTCGGCGAGCGCGATGCCGAGCTCGGTGGCGGCGGCCGTGCGGCCCTCGGCGCCGGGCGCCAGCGCCGCCGGCTGCGGCAGGCCGGAATCGTGCGCCGCCGCCGGCCCGCCCGCCTGGCCGGGCTCGGCCGATTCGACGAAGGCGTCCTGGAACAGCGTGTTGCGCACCAGATCGATGATCTGCTCGCCGCCCCAGATGTTGTCGCGCAGGAACTGGGTCACCGATTCGAGCTGCGTCGTCTTGCCCTCGGCCGGGTTGCGCAGCCACAGCCGCCCGTCGCAGAGCGGGGCGTAGGGCCGGCCGCTGCGGCGCGCCACCTCGAGCGGCGAGGGCTGCCCGGCGGCGAGCGCGCAGTCGGCCTCGTCGACCGGGCCGGCGATGGCGATGCCGCTGCCGTCCGGCAGCAGCCGGAGCTGCTGGTTCGCCGGATCGCGATTCTGCAGGTGATAGCTCTGCGCCGGCTGTCCCGGCGCGGCCAGGGTCAGCAGGAACCAGCTGTTGCTGGCCGGCGCCAGGTCGACCAGCGTCGCCCCGCCGGCGCTCTCGCTGCGGCGCCAGGGCTGCAGCTGCAGCACCGACTTGGCACCGGGGGCGCGATACTCGGCCGCCTGGTCGGGCGGCGCCTGGACCGGGTCGAGGGCGAGTGCCGCGGTCTGCGCCGCCGCCGCCGGGGTGGTCGCGGCCAGCGCCAGCAGCAGGGCCGCCGCGAGCCCCGCGCCGAGCCCCGCACCAAGCAACGGGAGCCGGGTGTCATTCATCGAATCCGCCTTTCCCCGGCGAGGCGCGCCAGGGGCGGCTCGTCGGCGGGCGGGACCCTAGCGGTCGCCGCCGGCCGCGGCGATGATCCGCGTCAAGCGGCCGGGGGCGGCAGGAACTGGCCATATTGCCGCTCCACCGCCTTGGGGTCGGTGGCGAGCCCCGCCGCGGTGCCGGCCGCCATGTCGCCGGGATAGACCTCATCGGCCCCGGTCAGCAGGCCGTGGACGATGGCGGCGGCGACCTCGGCCGGCTGCAGCTTGGGAATGTTCACCCCGGCGGTCATGTCGGTGTCGACGGCGCCGGGCAGCACCCCCATCACCCGGGTGCCCTGGCCGCCGAGCTCGGCGCGCACCGCCTGGGTCAGCGACAGCGCCGCCGCCTTGGAGGCGCAGAGCGAGCCCATCAGGGGCAAGTTCACGTGGCTCAGGATCGACAGCATGTTGACGATGGTGCCGCCGCCGTTGCGCTTCAGCGCCGGCGCGAAGGCGCGGCACATGGCGAGCGTGCCGAAATAGTTGGTCTCCATCTCGGCGCGCGCGTTCTCGACGCCGGATATGCCGACCAGCGGGGTGTTGAAGTTGATCCCGGCATTGTTGACCAGCAGCGAGACGTCGCCGCAGCGCGCCGCGGCGGCGGCGATCTGGGCGGGGTCGGTGACGTCGAGCGCCAGCGGCACCAGCCGGTCGGGCGCCTTGGCGACCAGCGCCGCGTTGCTGCCGGCCGTGCGCGCCGCGCAATAGACCTTCGCCGCGCCCTCGGCGAGCAGCGCGCGGACGATCGCCGGGCCGATGCCGCGGTTGGTGCCGGTGACCAGCGCGACCGCGCCCTTGATCGGGTGGGCATGGGCGGCCGGCGGCTGCGCCGCGAAGCGGCCGACCTGGACCTTGGCCCAGCCGCTCAGCTGCTCGTTGTCGGTGCCGATGACGACCAGCTGGAAGCCCTGCCGGCGGCGCTCGATGGCGAAGGTGGTGTGGAAGGTGAAGACGCCGCAGGGTGTGCCGGCGGCGCGGCAGGCGGCCAGCACCTGCTGCACGGCCGCCTCGTGCGGCGGGCCCATCTCGGGGAAGCAGCCGAGCGACAGCGCCAGGTCGCCGCTGCCGATCAGCACCAGGTCGACGCCCGGCACGCCGGCGATGGCGGCGGCGTTGTCCACCCCCGCCCGGGTCTCGATCATCACCGCCACCAGCAGCCTTCCGTTGGCGGCCGCGGCATAGGCCTTGAAGTCCTTGAGCGGCCGCACGCCGCCGCCGGAGCGGCGGCCGGCCGGCGGGTACTTGGCTGCGGCGACCGCGGCGGCGGCCTCGGCGGCGCTCTCGACCAGCGGCACGACGACGCCGAGCGCGCCGGCGTCGAGGGCGGTGTTGATGGCGTGCAGGCTGTTCTCGGCGACGCGGACCAGGGGCACGCTCCGGCGCCCGATCAGCCCGATCGCGCTCTCCAGCGTGCCGCGATCCCACAGCCCGTGCTGCAGGTCGAGCACGATGGCGTCGGGCGCCGCCTCGGCGACCAGCTCGGCGATCGGCGGCGAGCCCAGGGTCAGCCAGAAGCAGCCGAGCGTGCCGCCCGCCTTCAGCCGGTCCAGCGCCGGGTTGTCGATGCTCATTACCTCCCGCCTCCGCCCGATCCTCCCAGCAGAGCAAGCTAAGCCAGTTCCCGCCCCCGGGGAATCAGAAGTTCGGGCTGGCGCGCCTGCCCTCAGAACTTGCCGTAGGCGAGATAGGCCTCGCGCGGGTCCATGCCGGCCAGGATGGCGCGCCGCATCTCGCTCTCGGTCGCCAGCATGCGCTCGGCCTCGGCCACGGCGGCGGCGGCGCGCGCCCGCGGCAGGGTGACCACTCCGTCGCGGTCGCCGATCACGTAGTCGCCGGCGGCGATCGTCCGGCCGCCGATCTCGATCGGCTGGCCCGCCGGGTCGGGCAGCCAGCGCCGGACGATGTCGGCCGGGGTGGCGCCGGTGCAGAACACCGGCAGCCCCGCCTCCTCGACCAGGTCGAGGTCGCGGCAGAGGCCGTCGACGACGTAGCCGCGCACGCCCTTGACCCTGAGGGCGCGGGCCGAGAGCTCGCCCATCAGCGCGACGCGTTTGGTGCGCGGCTGGCAGACCACGACCGAGCCGGGCGGGATGGCCGAGAGCAGGGTGGCCCAGGCGAGCAGGGTCTCGTGCGCGCTCGCCTCGGCCTCGCGCCCGGCGACCGTGAAGACCGGCCCGGCCACCCTGAGCCCCGGCGAGAGCGGCCGGATCGTGGCCGGCAGGGCCGGGTCCTCGTCGCCCTGCGCGCGCAGCGCGTCGTGCACCACGCTCGCCGGCAGGCGCTCCAGGCGCCGGGTCAGGTCGTCGTTCTCCATGGCCGTCATGCTCGCTGCTGCGCCCGAGGTCGCGCCGAGGGTACAGGCAGAGAAGCGCGCTTGGCGAGGCCGTCCTGGCCGGCGGCGCGGTTCCGGCGCGCTACAGCCCGGCGGCGAGGTAGCCGCCATGCACCCCCAGCGTCTCGCCGGTGACGTAGCTCGACGCCGGCGAGGCGAGGTAGATGGCGGCGCCGACCAGCTCGGGCAGCTCGCCGAAGCGGTCCATCGGCGTGCGGCGCTGCGCCGCCGCCTTGCGCGCCGGGTCCATCTTGTCGCGGTTGAGGTCGGTCAGGAAGAAGCCGGGGGCGATGGCGTTGACCCGCACGCCGCGGCCCGCCCACTCGGTGGCGAGCGTGCGGGTGATGCCGATCACGCCGTGCTTGCTGGCGGTGTAGACGGCGCTCTTCTGGAATCCGAGGAAGCTCGCCACCGAGGCGATGTTGACGATCGAGCCCTCGCCCTGCGCCAGCATCCGGCGGCCGACCAGGGTGCAGGCGAAGAACAGGCTCTTCAGGTTGACCGCCATGATCTGGTCGTAGTCGGCCTCGGCGAAGTCCTCGGCCGGCTTCAGCATGGTGCGGCCCTGCGAGTTGACCAGCACGTCGATCCGCCCGAAGCGCGACGCCACGCCGTCGACCAGCGCCTGCAGCGCGGCGATCTCGCGCACGTCGACGGCGTGGCCCTCGGCCTCGGGGTCGCTGGCGCGCAGCCGCCCGACCACCTCCTGCACCTTGTCGTAGGAGGTGCCGACCGGCACCACCCGCGCGCCGGACTCGCGAAAGCCCAGCGCGATCTCCCGCCCGATGCCGCTCGACCCGCCGATCACCAGCGCCACCTTGCCGGCGAGCGAGAAGCGATCCGTTGCCATCCCTTCCTCCCATTCACGATGCCGCCGGAGCCTCGCCCGTCCGCCGCCCCTGCGTCAATCGCGCCGGGAGGACGGGCCAGGACCGCGGCGGACGCCCGGAATGTCGCACAGATGCCACTTACCTCGGCGGATAGCCCGTGCGCGGCATCGGTTCAACAGCGCGACGCGTGCTCACGATTCGAATCGGAGGGGGAAGCATGGCGGACGGGCTCATCACCATCGCCTACGGCCCGCGCAAGTACCTGCGCATGGCGCGCGCCCTGGCCTTGTCCTACCGGCGGCTCGGCGGCCGGCGGCCGCTCGCCGTCGTCACCGATGCCGCCGGCGCCGCGGCGCTGCTCGGCTGCTACGACCTGGTCATCCCGGTCGATCCGGCGCTCGGCCAGGGCGTCGTGCACAAGCTGCATCTCGACCGCTACTCGCCGTTCGACGCCACGCTCTTCGTCGATTCCGACTGCCTGTTCTACAAGCATCCGGAGCGGCTGTGGCGTCTCTATGATCGTGGCGAGGTCTCGGTGCGGGGCTGGCGCTACCTGACCGGCGACACCGACTACGAGCGGGACGCGCCCTACGAGTGGGTCGTCGACATGAAGAAATTCCTCGGCGCGGCCGGCATCGCGCGCCTGCCCCACTTCAACAGCGGCGCGCTGTTCTTCCGCCGCTCCGACCGGGCCGAGGCCCTGTTCGCCACCGCCCGTGCCGTCTACGACCGCCGGCACGAGCTCGGGCTGCGGCCATTCAAGAACGCGCCGGCCAACGACGAGCCGATCCTCGGCATCGCCATGGAGCGCTGCGGCGTGGCGCTCGATCCCTGGGACCCGGAGGAGGGCATGGAGACGGCGATCCGCATGTGCGAGCCGGTCGAGCTCGACGTGCTGCGCGGCCGGGCCTGCTTCCGCAAGGACGACGGCCTGCGCTCGCCCTGCCTGCTGCATTTCAACGTCGACGCCCAGGAGAGCCTCGCCTACCAGCGCGAGATCTGCCGGCTCGAGCTCGAGCGCGCCCGCTTCGCCGGCGATGCGCGGGTCCGCCTCACCGCCGGCGCGCGGGTCGCGCTCGCCCGGCTGGGCAAGGCGGCCCGCTTCGCCCGGCGCGTGCCGGGCCGGGTGCTGGCGCACGGGCCGGCCGGGCTGGTGCCGGGCCGCGCCGCCGGGTGAACTCGCGGCACAATGTATACACGGAATTGCGCGCGGCTCGGGATTGCGGTCTAATGCCCTCGAGGCTTGGCGGGTGCGACCCGTCGGCCGACAACGAGGGAGGAATGGATGAACCGCAGAGGCTTCCTGCTCGCGGCGCTGCTCGCCGCGGGCGCGCTGGGCGCCGTTCCGGCGCTCGCCGCGTCGACCGACGTCCCGGCCGCCGGCGCCAGCAAGACGATCGACGCGATCAAGCAGCGCGGCGCGCTGCGCGCCGCCGCCATCGGCGAATTCCCCTGGCTGCCGGAGAACACCACCGGCAGCGGCCCGCAATTCTCCGGCCCGGCCTGGGTGCTGGCGGAGGAATATGCCAAGCGGCTCGGCGTCAAGCTCGAGATCGTGCCGGTCAGCCACGAGACCAAGGTGCCGATCCTGGCCACCGGCGAGGCCGACATCACCATCGCGCCGCTCTCGGTCACGCCGAAGCGGCTCGAGGTGGTGAACTTCATCATCTACTCGAAGTCGAGCCTCTGCTTCTTCGGGCTGGCCGACAATCCGAAGCTCAAGGGCATCACCACGGTCGACGGGCTCGACAAGCCCGAGATCACCATGGCCTATTTCACCGGCACGCCGCCGGAGACCTGGGCGCCGACCCGCTTCAAGCAGATGCAGCTGAAGGCGGTCACCGGCTCGGGCGCCAACGCGCCGGTCGAGGAGATCCTCTCCAAGCGCGCCGACCTCGCGCCGATCGACAACGTCGCCTGGCCGCAGCTCGCCAAGAAGGTGCCGGGCCTGGCGGCCTGGCCGCCGGGCGACGAGTGCCTGAGCAGCAACGAGATGGCGACCGGCGTCGGCCTCGCGGCCGACAAGAAGGACACCGTCTTCCGTGACTGGCTGCAGGCGGTCTACGAGGCGGTCAAGCCGCAGGTCGAGGCCGAGGAGATCCGCATCCTGAAGAGCGAGTAGCCGTCTCCCTCTCCCGCCCGCGGGAGAGGGTCGGGGCGAGGGTCGGGCCGCGCGCTCCGCCCTCACCCTCCCGTCGCCGGCGCGACGGGCCCCTCCCTCTCCCGCTCGCGCGGGAGAGGGCCATCCTTTCCGGCGCCTCCGCCCATGCTGAGCGACTTCTCCTGGCTGGTCGACCGCGGACCCTTCCTGTTCCGGGCCCTGCTGACGACGCTCGCGCTGAGCGGCGCGTCGCTGGCGCTGGGCTTCGCCATCGGCGTACTGGTCGGCGCGGCGCGGACCTATGGCGGCCGGCTCGCCGACCTGCTGCTCGGCTTCTACGTCGACAGCATCCGGGCCATCCCGCCGCTGGCGCTGCTGGTCTGGATCTTCTTCGCCTTTCCGCTGCTGCTCGGCCAGTCGCTCGGCGCCATGACCGCCGGCGTGCTGGCGCTCGGCATCCATCTCGGCGCCTACATCGCGGAGACGGTGCGTGCCGGCCTGACCTCGGTGCGCCCCGGCCAGATGCGCGCCGCGCTGGCGCTCGGCATGAGCCGGATGGCCGCCATCCGCACCATCATCCTGCCGCAGGCGCTGGTCCGCATGCTGCCGCCGCTCGGCTCGCTCGCGGTGATCGCCGTCAAGGACAGCGCGATCGCCTCGGCCATCGCCGTGCCGGAGCTGCTGCGCCAGTCGCAGATCGTCGCCGGCCAGACCTATCGCGGGCCGATCATCTTCACCACCCTGATGGTCGTCTATTTCCTGATCAACTACCCGATCGCCCGCGGCGTCGACCGGCTCTACCGCCGGCTCGCCCATCTCGGTGCGTCATGACCTTCGACTGGTCGGTCATCTCGGACAATGCAGGCCGGCTGGCGCAGGGCGCCGGGCTGACCGTGGTGCTGGCCGTCGCCACCATGGCGCTGGCCATCCCGGGCGGGCTGCTGCTCGCCTTCCTGCGGCTCTCGCCCCTGGCGCCGGTGCGGGTCGCCGCCACTGCCTTCGTCGAGTTCTTCCGCGCCACGCCGCTGATCCTGCAGATCTACTGGGTCTACTATGTGCTGCCGGTGATGACCGACATCATGTTCCCGCCGGTCGCCACGGCGCTGATCGGGCTGGTCTGCAACATCTCCTCCTTCAACTCGGAGACCTTCCGCGCCGGCATCCTGTCGATCCGCCAGGGCCAGTGGAACGCCGGCCTGGCGCTCGGCATGAGCCGCCATCAGGTGCTGCTGCGCATCGTGCTGCCGCAGGCCGCGATGCGCGTGCTGCCCTCGCTCGCCTCGACCTGGGTATCGCTGTTCAAGGACACCTCGCTGGTCTCGGTGATCGCCGTCGCCGACCTCTCCTACGTCGCGCTGCAGCTGCGCGCCCAGACCTACCGCATCCTCGAGGTGCTGACCGCGATGGCGGCGATCTACTGGCTGATGGGCTATCCCCAGGCCAAGCTGGTCGACTGGATGCATCGCCGCTTCAAGGTGGCGGAATGAGCGGCCCCCGCGTCGGCTCGGGCGAGCCGCCGATCCTCCTCTTCGAGGACGTCGCCAAGCGCTACGGCGCGCTGCAGGCGCTTGCCGGCGTCGGATTCCAGGTCAATCGCGGCGAGGTCGTCTGCCTGATCGGGCCGAGCGGCTCGGGCAAGTCGACCCTGCTGCGCTGCGCCAACGGGCTGGAGACGACCGACGGCGGCCGCATCGTCTTCGAGGGCGTCGACCTGCCGCGATCCGGCCGCACCGTCGAGCAGCTGCGCCGGCGCATGGGCATGGTGTTCCAGAACTTCGAGCTGTTCCCGCACCTCACCGTGCTGCGCAACGTCACGGTCGGCCCGACCACCGTGCTGCGCCTGCCGCGCGCCGAGGCCGAGGCCCGCGCCCAGGAGCTGCTGCGCAAGGTCGGGCTCGCCGACAAGGCGGGCAAGCACCCGGCGGCGCTCTCCGGCGGCCAGCAGCAGCGCGTCGCCATCGCCCGCGCGCTCGCCATGCAGCCGGACGTCATGCTGTTCGACGAGCCGACCTCGGCGCTCGACCCGGAGACCATCGGCGAGGTGCTGGGGGTGATGAAGCGGCTCGCCGACGAGGGCATGACCATGGTCGTGGTGACCCACGAGATGGACTTCGCCAAGCGGGTCGCCGACTGGGTCGTCGTCTTCGACCAGGGGCGGGTCATCGAGCAGGGCCCGCCGCGGCAGATCTTCGAGGCGCCGCTGGTGCCGCGGACCCGCGACTTCCTCAGCCACCTCGGCTGGCATGGCGAGGCGTCCGGCGAGCCGATTCCGATCTCCCAGGCCGGCCCGGCTTCCCAGGCCGGCCCGATTTCCCAAGCAGGAGTGCAGGCATCATGAAGGATCTGATCATCGACAGCGCCGAGGTCATCGTCGTCGGGCCGGAGACGCAGCGCTACGCCTGGGCGATCGACATGCCCGAGCAGTTCATGACCAACACCATCCTGCGGCTGCGCACCAAGGGCGGGCTGGAGGGCATCGCCGGCGCGCCCTCCTACACCGACTACCATTTCGACCGCGCCGTGGCCGAGAACGTCAGGCCGCTGCTGCCCAAGCTGATCGGCGCCAACCCGCTCGACCGCGAGGCGATCTGGAGCAAGCTCTTCACCCTGACGCTGCCCTATCTCTCGCAGACCCAGGCGCTGGTCGACGTCGCGCTGTGGGACCTCGCCGCCAAGGCCGCCGGGCTGCCGCTCTACCAGTTCCTCGGCGGCGCGCGGAGCAAGATCCTCTCCTACGCCAGCACGCCGCTGCTGGCCGACGCGCAGGCCTATGTCGACTTCGTCGCGCAGCTGCGCGAGGAGGGCTTCCAGGCGATCAAGTTCCATTGCTGGTGCGAGCTCGGCCGCGACATGAACATGGTGCGGGCGGTGCAGAAGCGCTTCGGCGACAGCGGCCTCGCGCTGATGCTCGACGTCGAGCAGCGCTACGACCGGCAGAGCGCGATGAAGGCGGCGCCCGAGCTCGCCGAGATGGGCTATCGCTGGTTCGAGGCGCCGCTGATCGACTTCGACCTCGAGGGCTACCGGCTGCTGCGGCAGAGCTCGCGCGTGCCGATCATCCCGGCCGGCAACTCGATCTTCGACCTCCGCCTGCTCGACTTCTGTGCCGCGTCGGGCTGCTGGTCCGACATGCGCATCGACGTCATGCAGTCCGGCGGCCTCACGCCCGCCCGCAAGGCGATGGGGCTGGCCGCCGCCCGCGGCATGAACGTCGAGCTGCAATGCTGGGGCTACACGCTGAGCCAGGCCGCCAACCTGCATCTCATGCTGGCCTACGACAACTGCACCTACTTCGAGCAGCCCTCGCCCTATCCGTCGTTCGAGTACGGCTCCGAGGATGTCATCCGCACCGACCGCGAGGGCTACGTCCACGCGCCGGCGGGCGGCGCCGGCCTCGGCATCCGGATCGACTGGAAGGCGGTCGAGAAGGCGACGATCGACCGCTATGTGGTGGGGAAGCAGTAGAGGATTGCACGCGGAGGCGCGGAGACGCGGAGGAGGGCGCGGCATGGCCGTGCACCTCCTCCGCCGTCGTCGCGACTTCGCGAGAGGAGATTTTCCGCGCGAAGGCGCGAAGCGCGAGAGGACAATCCTTCGCCGGCTTCCGCCTTGGGGTGCGGCGAGCGGTCGCCGCCGCCCTCAGACGCGCCTCGTCCGCGGGATGTCGAGATAGTCGTCGGCCAGCACGGTCACGGCGATGCTGTCGCGGTGCACCGCGGCGAACACCTCGTGGGTGATGAAGACGAAGCCGCCCGATTCCTCCATCAGGTCCTGCATCTTGCGGTAGATCGCCTCGCGCCTGGCGGGGTCGGATTCCCGGGCGCCGTCCTGGTAGAGCTGCTCGTACTCCTTGCTGTCGAACTGTGACCAGTTCCACACGCCGATCTGGTCGGGGCGGAACCAGGTCAGGTTCTCCGACGGGTCGACGCCGCCGTTGAAGCCCATCAGCACCAGCTCCAGGCTCTTCCAGCCGTCGCCGGCGGTCTTGTCGCCGAGCGTCCAGTAGACGGCGTCGTCGTAGGTCTTGATGTCGAGGTTGATGCCGATCTCGGCGAGCTCGGCCTGCATCACCTGGGCGGTGAGCTTGCTGGTGGCGTCGTTGAGCACCGCCAGCTGCAGGCTGAGGTCGCTGACGCCCGCCTCCTTGAGCAGCGCCTTGGCCTTCTCCGGGTCGGGCGCGTAGAGGATTTGGTCGCGGTGGCCGAGCATGCCGGGCGGCACCACGCCGGTGGCCGGGCCGGCGAGGCCGGAATAGGCGCCGTCGAGGATGTCCTGGGTGCGCAGCGCGTACTGGATGGCCTGGCGGACCTTGGGATCCCCGAGCTTCGGGTTGGCGACGTTGATCGACAGCCAGACGAAGCGCGAGGTCGGCATGTCGATGACCTTGGTCGCCGCCGGCGGCGTCTTCTTGTAGGCGGCGAGCGTGTTGAGGCTGATGCGGGTGTAGTCGACCGACTTGGCCTCGTAGGCGAGGCCGGCGGCATCGGTGTCCTCGATGATCTGGAACTTCACCGTCTTGAAGGCGACCGGCTCGCCCTTCCAGTCGGGGTTGGCGACCAGCGTCAGGTTCTGCTTCGGGTTCCATGTCTCGATGTGGTAGGCGCCGCAGGTCGCCGGCACCTCGGTGGTGTACTTGCCGCCGGCCTTCTCGACCGCCTTCTTGCAGACGATGTGGCCCATGTAGTAGGGCAGGGTGGTGTACCAGAACGGCGTCGAGGGCTGCTTCAGCCGGATGATGCCGCTCTTCGCGTCCTTGACCTCGACATGGTCCATCGCCTCGAAGGCGTAGCTCCAGGGCGACTTCATCTCGGGGCTGGCGACCCGCTCGAAGGAGAACTTGACGTCCTCGGCGGTGACCGGGCCCCAGTCGCCGCTCCAGCGGAGCCCGTCGCGCAGCGTGAAGGCGATGGCGGTCGGGTCGAGCTGCTTCATCTCGCTCGCCGCGTGCAGCGTCCAGCCGACCTTGTCGCGGACGTCGTTGAGCCGGATCAGCGACACCAGCACGCAGCGATTGACCTCCTCCTCGATCATGCCGGCCTGGAAGGCGGGGTCGAGCACGGCGATGTCGCCGGCGGCGCGCACGGTCAGCGTGTCGCCGTCGGCCGACCACGCCCAGCCCGGGCGGAGCAGCAGGGCCGAGCCGGCGATGGCGGTGCCGGCGAGGAAGCGCCGGCGGTCGAGGCGTGTCTCAAGCATGGTGTGTCTCCCTGTGGTCGATCGGGCCGATCGCCGCCGGACCGATGGCATCCGGGCCGAGCGGGAAGTGGCAGCTGACGAGGTGGCCGGCGGCGGCCGCGCGCGGGGCCGGCGCCTCGCTGCGGCAGCGCGCCTGGGCGAAGCGGCAGCGCGGGTGGAACTCGCAGCCCGGCGGCCGCGCCAGCAGGCTCGGCACCTCGCCGGTCACCGGCGGCTCGCGGCGGCGGCGCAGCGGGTCCGGCACCGGCTCGGACTCGAGCAGCGCGCGGGTGTAGGGATGGCGCGGCGCGCGGAACACCGCGCGGGTGGGGCCCTGCTCGACGATGCGGCCGAGATAGGTGATCGCCAGCCGGTCGCTGACGTGGCGCACCACGGCGAGGTTGTGGGTGATGATCATCAGGCTGAGGCCGTGCTGCGCCTTGAGGTCGGCCAGCAGGTTGAGGATCTCGCCCTGGATCGAGACGTCGAGCCCGGCGGTCGGCTCGTCGGCGATAACCAGTCGCGGCAGCCGGGCGAGCGCGCGGGCGACGCCGACGCGGCGCGCCTGGCCGCCGGAGAGCTGGTGCGGATAGCGCCGCAGGAAGGCGGCGGGCAGCCCGACCCGCTCGAGCAGCCCCGCCGCGGCGGCGCGGCCGCCTCGCGCGCCGGCGATGGCGAGTGGCTCGGCAACCAGCGTGCCGACGCTGAGCCGCGGGCTGAGCGAGGAGATCGGGTCCTGGAACATCATCGAGACGCGGTCGCGCAGCCGGCGGTAGCTCCGCTCGGAAAAGTCCGGCAGCGCCTCGCCGGCGAGCGCGATGCGCCCGGCCCGCGGCTTGACCAGACCGACGATGGCCCGCCCGATCGTGGTCTTGCCCGAGCCGCTCTCGCCGACCACGCCGAGCGTCTCCGCCTCGCCGACCGACAGGCTGACTCCGCTCACGATGTCGGGCGGCGGCCCGCCCAGCCAGCGGCGGCCCGGCACCGGCACGCAGAGGCCGTCGACCTCGAGCAGCGCGCTCATGCCGGCGCCGCGATCTCGCCCGGCGCGCCGTGCACGCAGCGCCAGCCATGCTCGTCGGGGCCGCGTCGGCGCGGCGGCGGCCGGGTGCTGCAGCCGGGCTCGGCCTCGCGGCAGCGCGGCGCGAAGGCGCAGCCGCGGTGCGACCGCGACAGATCGGGCACCTCGCCGCCGATCACCGGCAGGCGCGTCGCCTCGCCCGGGATCAGCGCCGGGTCGCAGGCGAGCAGGCTGCGCGTGTAGGGATGCGCCGGCCGGGCGAAGATGTCGGTGACCAGGCCGCTCTCGACGATCTCGCCGGCATACATCACCGCCACCCGGTCGCACAGCTCGGCGATCACGCCGAGCTGGTGCGAGACGATCAGGATGGCGCTGGTGATCTCCTCCTTGAGCCGCCGCATCAGGTGGAGGATCTGCGCCTCCATGGTGACGTCGAGCGCGGTGGTCGGCTCGTCGGCGATGAGCAGCGCCGGGCGCATCATCAGGGCGGCGGCGATGGAGACCCGCTGCAGCATGCCGCCGGAGAGCTCGTGCGGATAGGCGGCGAGCCGGCGCGCCGGATCGGGGATGCCGACCCGGCCGAGCATCTCGGCGATGCGCGCGCGCCGTGCGGCACGGCCGAGACCGGGCTCGCGATCGAGGAAGTCGGCGAGCTGCTCGCCGATCGGCACCACCGGGCTGAAGGTGGTCATGGGGTCCTGGAAGACCATCGCGGCCAGCCGGCCGCGATGGCGCTGGAGCTGGGATTCGCTGGCCGCCAGCATGTCGACCCCGGCGAGGGACAGCCGCTCGGCGGCGATGCGGGCGCTGCCCGGCAGCAGCCGCAATATGGCGTGCGCCAGGGTCGACTTGCCGCTGCCGCTCTCGCCGACCAGCCCGACCACCTCGCCCGGCTCGATCGCGAGGTCGATGCCCGAGAGCGCGTGGATCGGCCCGGCCTCGCCGGGATAGGCGACCGAGAGGCCGCGGATCTCCAGCGCCGGCGCATTCATCGCGTGCGGCCGCGGGCCAGCTTCGGGTCGAGCGCGTCGCGCAGCGCCTCGCCGAAGAAGGTGAATCCCAGCGTGGCCAGGATCAGCGGCACGCCGCCGGCGACGATGATCCCGGCATCGGTGCGGATCACCGCGAAGCCCTCGTTCAGGATGGCGCCCCAGGAGGGGGTCGGCGGCTTGATGCCGATGCCGAGGAAGCTGAGGCTGGCCTCCAGCGTGATCGCCGCCGCGACGTCCATGCAGGCGACGATCAGCAGCGGCCCGATCAGGTTGGGCAGCAGGTGCAGGAACAGGATCCGCGGCATGCCGGCGTTCATCGCCCGCTCGGCCATCACGAAGTCGCGGTTCTTCAGCGACAGCGCCTGGCTGCGCACCATGCGGGCATAGCTCGGGACCGAGTAGAGCACGATGACCAGCACCACGGTGAGCGCGCCGGCGCCGAGCAGGGTGCCGGCGGCCAGCCCGAGCATCACCAGCGGAACCGAGGCGACGCTGTCGAAGACCAGGATCAGCATCCCGTCCAGCCAGCGCGGGCCGTAGCCGGCGACCAGGCCGAGCACGATCGAGATGCCCAGCGACAGCAGGATGCTGCCGAGCGCGATGCCGATCGCCACCCGCGTGCCGACCAGCACGCGCGAGAGCAGGTCGCGGCCGAGCTGGTCGGTACCGAGCCAGTGCTGCGCGCTGGGATCGGCCAGCCGGTGCTTGATGTCGAGCGCGGCCGGCGCGTAGGGCGCCAGCCAGTCGGCGAACAGCGCGACGAAGAGGATGAGCGTCACCAGCACCAGCCCGAGCGCGCTCGGGGGATGGCCGAGCATGGCGCGCAGCGCGGCCGGCAGCGGCGAGCGGTGCTGCCGGACGGGCGTCGGGCCGGGTGCGGCGGCGGCCTCGCTCACAGCGTCGCCCTGACGCGCGGGTCGAGCCGCGCCACGACCAGGTCGGCGACGATCATGCAGCCGACATAGAGGGCGGCGGTGACCAGCACGGTGCCCATCACCACGGGGTAGTTGCGGGTCGAGACGGCGCTGTAGGTGAGCGAGCCGATGCCGGGGCGCGAGAAGACGATCTCGGCGTAGATCGCGCTGGAGATCAGCGACCCGAAGCCGAAGGCGATCACCGTCACCGCCGCCAGGATGGCAAGCCGCAGGGCGTACTTGTAGATGATCTTGCGCTGCGGCACGCCATAGGCGCGCAGCGTGCGGACATGGTTCTCGCCCAGCACCTCCAGCATCGAGGCGCGCACGATCCGCGCGACATAGCCGACCCAGCCGAGGCCGACGGCCAGCGACGGCAGGATCAGCGCCCGGGCCTGGCTCAGCGGATCGCCCGGCTCGCCGGCACCGATCGCCGGCAGCCAGTTGAGCTTCACCGCGAAGATGAGCAGGGCGTAGAGCCCGATCAGGAAGGTCGGAACGGCGATGAAGCTCACCGACAGCATGCCGATCAGCCAGTCGGGCCAGCGGTCGCGATGCACCGCCGCGGCGCAGCCCAGCGCCACGCCGGCGGCGACCGACCAGGCGAGGCTGGCGAAGGCGAGCAGCAGGGTGTGCGGCAGCTCGACCATGATCATGGCGCCGACCGGCCGCCGGCTCCACACGTCGATGCCGAGATCGCCCGACAGAACATGGCCGAGGAAGCGCAGGAACTGCACCGGCAGGGACAGGTCGAGGCCCATCTCGGCGCGGAAGTCGGCGCGCATCTCCGGCGTGGCGTGCGGCCCGAGCGCGATCACCGCCGGGTCGCCGGGGATGACGTGGATCAGCGAGAACAGCCCCAGGGTCGTGACCAGCAGGATCACGATTCCGAGGCAGATCCGTCGCATCGCATAGAGCAGCATGCCTTGCCCGCCGGCGCGCCTTCGCGCCTACATGAAGTCCCGCCCGATGCTCGCCTCGAAGCGCCGCTCGAGGATCGTCCGGCCCTGCTCGCGCACCGCGATGCGGGCGTCGAGCCGGAAGGTCTCGCGATCGGCGCTGAGCTCGGTCACCGTGGCGATGCGGATCTCCGCCGGGCCGCTGCCATAGCCGGCGCTGCCCTCGATCCGGGCGCGCGCGGAGAGCGGGTCGTCGGCGGCGATCTCGTAGGTCTCGACCAGCACCGCGTCGCTGCGGATGCCGGACTCGACGATCTCGCCGGCACCGTAGTCCTTGCCGATCGAGATGGTGCGCCGGCCGGTCGCGGCATCGTCGCTGACCAGGCGCCAGCCGCGCGCCGGCCGCGTCTCGCGCCAGGCGAGCGGCGGCGGCGCCATGGGCGGCTCGAAGGGAGCGAGCAGGGCGTCCTCGCCGCGCGGCGGCCGCACCGGCAGCACGAGGCGGCTGGCCGCGGTGTCGATGGTCAGCGTCGCGTCCTCCGGCGCCGGCCAGGCGATCGGCCAGTGCGCGGTGGCGAGCGCCAGCCGGATCCGGCTGCCGCGGGCGAAGCGCCGCGCGATGTCGTTGAGCTGGACGCGGATGCGACAGGGCCGCCCGGGCTCGAGCGGGGCGGGATGCTCGTGGCTGTCGCGATGCGTCAGGTTGAGCAGGCCGTAGGTGACCAGCGCCGAGACGCCGTCCGGCGCCACGTCGCAGAGCCGCACGGCGAGGTTGGCGGCCGGGCGGTCGGAGGCGATCACCGCCTCGAGGACCGGCGCGCCGAGGATCTCGACGTCCTCGGGCAGCGGTACGGTGTCGAAGCAGAGCGAGCGGCCGTCCTCGGCGCGCTGGTCGAGCGGCAGGTCGGGATCCTCGCCGCCATAGCCGCCCCAGCGGCCGCAATCGCCGCCGGTGATCTGCGGCGAGCGGAAGGCGAGCGCGGCGGCCTCGGCCGGCGCGGCCTCCGACAGGCGGCCGGGCGCGAGATGGAGGACGGCCGGCCGGATGCCGGGCGACGGCCAGCAGGGCTCGGCGACCCAGCGGCCGGGATGCTCGGCGACCCAGGGTCGCGGCGGCTTCGGCTCCAGCATCCAGGCGCGGTACATCGGCTCGTCCATCATGCCGCTGTCGATGCCTTTCAGCCAGTGGTCCCACCAGCGCACCGCCTCCTGCAGGTAGCCGATCGCCGGGCCGGGCGTGCCGAGATGCGGGAAGGCGTGGCTCCACGGCCCGACCAGCCCCTTGCGCGGGCAGGCGAGGCCGGCGAGCAGCCGCGGCACCGCGTTGGAATAGGAATCGTCCCAGCCGCCGATGGCGTAGACGGCGCATTCGATCGCCGCGAGATCCTCGCACACCGAGCCGTGCTTCCAGTAGGCGTCGCGCCGCTGGTGGCCGAGCCAGGTCTCCAGCCAGGGGCGGTGCGCCTCGAGCCGCTCCAGCCACATCGCCCGCCAGCGCTCGCCGACCAGCTGCGGGTCGGGCGGCAGGGCGCCCCAGGTGAAGCGGTCGGCCGACCAGGCCGGGTTCTCGTTGATCAGGCAGCCGCCCATCCAGTGGATGTCGTCGGCGTAGCGGTCGTCGGTCGAGCACAGGGTGACGATCGCCCTGAGGGCGGGCGGCCGGAGCGCGGCGAGCTGCAGCGCGTTGAAGCCGCCCCAGGAGATCCCGGTCATCCCGACCGCGCCGCTGCACCAGGGCTGGCGCGCCGCCCAGTCGATCAGGGCGAGCCCGTCCTGCTGCTCCTGCGCCAGGTACTCGTCGACCAGCACGCCCTCGGACTCGCCGCTGCCGCGCAGGTCGATGCGCAGGCAGGCATAGCCGCGGGCGGCGATCCAGGGATGGATGCGCACGTCGCGGAACACGGTGCCGTCGCGCTTGCGGTAGGGGACCATCTCGAGGATCGCCGGCACCGGCCGGGCCGCGGCATCCTCCGGCAGCCACAGCTTGCCGGCGATGCGTACCCCGTCCGCCATCGGGATCTCGAGATGCTCGACCAGCCGGACGCGCCGCAACTCGGTCATCGCCCCACCTCCGCCTCGCCCGCGGCGTGGGCGAGGGCGGGGCCCGGCGCGGCGCGGCGGGAGGGCGAGGGCGGGGACGGCGGCACCGCCGTCACGCGGCCCGCGGTGCGGAGGAGGGCGTTCCCCGCAGCATCCGGAGCCGGCTGTCGAAGTCCTCCTTGTTGAGATAGGCGCCGCATAGCCGGCGGTGGCCGGTATAGGCGCGGCGGCCATGCAGCGTGCGCCAGTTGTCGAACAGCAGCACGGTGCCCGGCTCCAGCCGGAAGGCGAGCTCCAGCGCGGGATCGTTGGCCAGCGCGTGGAAGCGCGACAGGGCGCGGTAGAAGCCGCGCATCCGGTCGGGCGGCAGCAGGAAGGGCGCGCGGTCGAGGTTGTTGCAGGCGACCTGCCGGGTGCGTCCCTGGGCGTCGAGCCCGATGATCGGGTGGGTGGCGCGCAGATGCACGCCGTCGCCGAGATACTGCCCGGTCACGCCGACCGTGGTCAGCAGCGCGAAGGCCTCGGGGTCCTCCTGCCGCAGGATGTCGGCGATCCTGAAGCCGTCGACCAGCGTGCTCTCGCCGCCGCTGCCGCCGAAGGCCAGGCAGTGGAAGAGCTGCAGCCCCGGCGGGTCGTTGCTGTAGGTGCCGTCGGTATGCGGCCCGATCGCCATGGTGGTGTAGGCGGTGTCCTTGAACGCCATGTTGGCGGTGAAGTCCCAGAAGCCGCCGAAGATGGTATGCCTGATATAGCCCACCCGCTCGACCAGAGCCCGGGTCGCCTCGGGCGTGGCCGGCGTTCCGGCGACCAGCCCGAAGCCGTAGCGCTCGACGGCCTCCAGCCAGCGCCGCAGCCCGTCGTCGGTGTCCATCACCGCCTCGTGCGGCACGGTCGGCAGCCGGCCCTCGAGGTCGCGCCGCGACCAGAGGGTGCGGGCCGGCTCCGGCTCGGCCCCGCCCGCGAGGGCCATGGCGTGCAGGAACCGGGCCGGCAGGCGGCTCGGCGCCCGGCCGCCCTGCCAGGCGATCGTCAGCAGCGCGCCGTCGTCGCGCAGCTCCAGGCCGGCGGCCTTCAGGTCGGGCGGGATCGCCGCGGTGTCGAGCAGCCGCTGGCCGGTGTCGGGATGCAGGCTCTCCGGCGCGTGGTCGTGGTCGGCGAGCCAGATCAGCGGAAAGCGCGTCGGCGCGCCGCCGTCGCGCCAGGCGATCTCGACCTCATCGCCGCGCAGCGCCGCGGCGCCGATGCGGATCTCGTCCAAGCTCTCGTCTCCCTGCTTCGCGTGTTTAACACTCGTTCAATTAGCCGTCAAACCGGCGTCAGGCGGCGCCGGGCGCCTCGGCGCCGCGCGGCTGCCCGGCCGCCCGCTTGCGGCGCGCCACGTAGTCGCGCAGCGCCTCGTCGATCGCCGGGTCGAGCGGCGGCGGCTGGTACTCGGCCAGCGCCGCCTTCCACAGGCGGTTGGCGCGCTCGGCGGTGCCGAGCCCGCCGCGCTGCCGCCAGCTGTCGTAGTTGTCCCAGTCGGAGATCAGCGGCGCGTAGAAGGCGGTCTGGTAGCGCGCCAGCGTGTGGGCGGTGCCGAAGAAGTGCCCGGCATGGCCGACCTCGCGGATCGCCGCGAGGCCGAGGCTGTCCTGGTCGACGGCCGGCGGCTGCAGCCAGGCGGCCATCATCTGCATCATCTCGGCATCGACGATCAGCTTCTCGAAGGAGGCGGTCAGCCCGCCGCCCAGCCAGCCGCCGGCATGGACGATGAGATGGGCGTGGCCGGTGATGGCGCCCCACAGCGACATCATCGTCTCGTAGGCCGCCTGGGCGTCGACCGTGTTGGCGGTGGTCACCGCCGAGGAGCGGAAGGGCAGGCGGTGGCGGCGGGCGAGCTGGCCGGAGATCTGCGCCGCCTGGGCGTATTCCGGCGTGCCGAAGGCGGGCGCGCCGCTCTTCATGTCGACGTTGGTGGTGAAGCCGCCATAGACCACCGGCGCGCCCGGCCGCACCGACTGGACGAGCGCGATGCCGGCCAGCGCCTCGGCGTTCTGCTGCGCCAGCGCGCCGGCCAGCGTCACCGGGCACATCGCGCCGGCCAGCGTGAAGGGCGTCACCACCACCGCCTGGCCGTGGCGGGCCATCGCCATCAGCCCCTCGGCCATCGGCACGTCGATCACCAGCGGCGAGTTGGTGTTGATGATGCAGGCGAAGACGGTGTGGTCGACGAGCCGCTCGCGGGTCGTCCCGAAGGCGATCGCCGCCATCTCCAGCGCGTCGAGCGCGCGGGTCGCGCCCAGCCCCCAGGGCTGCCAGTTCTTGTCGAGCAGCGTGATCTGCGCGTAGTACTGGTCGAGATGCCGCGTCTCGCCCGGCAGGTCGAGCGCCTCGAACGGCCCGCCGCCCTCCTGGTGCACGATGTTGAGGCTCTGCACCAGCCGGAGGAAGTCGCACATCTCGGCGTAGCTGCCGGCCCGCCGCCCGCGGTCGAGATCGTCGACATAGGCGGGCCCGCCGACCGAGGAATAGGCGGCGTGCCGGCCGCCGAGCCGGAAGTCGCGCGCCGGGTTGCGCGCCCGAAGGGTGAATTCCGGCGGCGCCAGGCGCAGCTTGGCCTCGACCAGGCCGCGGTCGAGCCGCACCACCTGGTCGCCCTCGTCGACCGCGGCGCCCTCGGCCCTGAGCACGGCCCGGGCGCCCGCGTCGAGCACCTTCATGCCGACCGTCTCGAGGATCTCGAGGGAGGCCTGGTGGATCGCCTCCACGGCGTCGTCGCTGACGATCTCCAGCGGCCGGTGGGTCAGCGCGAGCGGCCGCCACGGCGCCTGCCTGAGCGCGCCGCCGGCGCGCTCCTGCGCCGCCGCTCGCCGCCGCCCGACGGACCTGCTCATCGCCGCCCTGCCTCCTGTTGAACGACTGTACAATAACGACGGCGCCGAGCCGCCGTCAATTATCTCGCCCGCGCCGCCACCCTCGCCCGCCTCGCCGGAGCGGGCGGCAGCACCGCCTCCAGCCAGGCCCAGGCCATGGCGCGGGCGCGCTTGCGCGGGATGTGCCCGGGGTCGAGGCCGAGCTCGAGCCACAGCCCGTCGAGGAAGATCGGCAGCGCCGTCGCGATCAGGCCGGGGTCGATCCGCGCGCCGCTCTCCGCGGCGACCTCGGCGAGCAGGCCCTCGACCAGCCGGGCCCGCCGCGCGGCGAAGCGGCGGAAGGCGCCGCGCAGCAGCGGCTCGGTGCGGGACAGCTCCCACAATCCGAGATAGGCGCCGATCACCTGGTCGCTCAGCCACTGGCGGGCGAGCGCCCGGTCGACCATCGCCTCGAGGCGGGCCCGCGGCGGCGTGCCGCTGTCGCCCACGGCCTCGGCGAGGTCCTCCAGCGAGCGCGCCGCCAGCGTCTCGTAGGCGGCGAGGAAGAGCTGCGAGCGGCTGCCGAACAGGTAGTTCACCAGGCTCGGCGCCACCCCCATCTCGCGGGCCACCTGGCGGATGCCGGTGCCGTGGGCGCCGTCGCGCGCCAGGCAGGCCAGCGTCGCCTCGATCGCCTGGCGCCGGCGCTCCTCCGGCTTCAGGCGCCGCGGCCCGGGCCGGTCGGCCGTCTTGCTCTGCTTCACCCCGGTCGCTCCCCAATTGTACGGTTGTTCAATACATCCTATCATGGCTGCCGCGCCCTGGCGCGCCCCTTCGCTCCCCGCCGATGGACTTGCCCCGCGATGGCCCGCAATCCCCGCTACGACATCCTGTTCGAGCCGGTCCGCCTCGGCCCGGTGACGGCGCCCAACCGCTTCTACCAGGTGCCGCACGCCAGCGGCATGACCAACGCCCTGCCGCGGGTCCGCGCCGCCTTCCGCGAGACCAAGGCGGAGGGCGGCTGGGGGGTGGTCTGCACGGGGGCCTGCTCGGTGCATCCGAGCTCGGACGACGCGCCGCTGCCCTTCGCCCGGCTGTGGGACGAGGACGACGTGCGCTCGCACGCGCTCTCCACCGAGGCGGTGCATCGCCACGGCGCGCTCGCCGGCGTCGAGCTGTGGCACGGCGGCGCGAGCGCGATGAACCGCGCCAGCCGGCTGCCGCCGCTGTCGCCCTCGGGCACCCACTGGATGCCGACCCATGTCGGCTTCATGGGCAACCTCAGGGCCCGTGCGATGGACCGCGGCGACCTCGCCGATCTTCGCCGCTGGCAGGCCGAGGGCGCGCGGCGGGCGCGCCGGGCCGGCTTCGACGTGATCTACGTCTATGCCGGCATGGGCTACCTGCCCTACGAGTTCCTGCTGCCGGAATGGAACCGCCGCACCGACGAATATGGCGGCTCGATCGAGAACCGCGTGCGGCTGGTGCGCGAGCTGCTCGAGGTGACCAAGGAAGCGGTCGGCGCGAGCTGCGCGGTGGCCCTGCGGATCTCCCTGGAGGAGCTGCGCGCGCGGCCCGGCCGCAATGCGCCCTCGGAGGCGCACGAGGCGGTTGGCCTGCTGGCCGAGCTGCCCGACCTCTGGGACGTCAAGATGGATTCCAGCCCGACCGACTGCCCGGCCTCGCGCTTCGCCGGAGAAGGCAGCCACGAGCCGGTGATCGACTTCGTCAAGTCGCTGACAACCCGGCCGGTGGTCGGTGTCGGCCGCTTCACCTCGCCCGACGCCATGGTCTCGCAGCTCCGCCGCGGCGTGCTCGACCTGATCGGCGCGGCGCGGCCCTCGATCGCCGATCCGTTCCTGCCGCGCAAGCTCGACGAGGGCCGCGAGGACGAGATCCGCGAATGCATCGGCTGCAACATCTGCATCTCGAGCTGGCATGACGGCGTGCCGGTGCGCTGCACGCAGAACCCGGCGGCGGGCGAGGAGTGGCGGCGCGGCTGGCATCCCGAGCGCATCCAGCCGCGCGGCTCGAACGACCGCGTGCTGGTGGTCGGCGGCGGCCCGGCCGGCCTGGAGTGCGCCCGCGCGCTCGGCCAGCGCGGCTACGAGGTGACGCTCGCCGATGCCGGCGCCGAGCCCGGCGGCCGCCTGCTCTTCGAGACGCGGCTGCCGGGACTGGCCGCCTGGCGCCGCGTGCTCGACTACCGGCTCGGCCGGATCAATGCGATGGCCAACGTCTCGCTCTATCTCGATAGCCGGCTCGGCGTCGAGGAGGTGCTGGAGATGGGCTGCGAGCGGGTGGTCATCGCCACCGGCGCCCGCTGGACGACGGAGCTCTACTCGCCGCTCGAGCTCGCCCTGCCGCCCGGGCCCGGCATCGCCACGGCGCGCCTCTTCACCCCCGACGACCTCGCGGCCGGCACGGCGATCGAGGGGCCGGTCACCGTCTTCGACTTCGACGGCTACTACATGGGCGGCGTGGTCGCCGAGGCGCTGGCCGAGCGCGGCCTCGCCGTGACCTACGTCACGCCGGCGGGCCACGCCTCGGCCTGGACCTTCATGACCAACGAGCAGCCGCGCGTGCACCAGGCGCTCGGCCGCCGCGGCGTGCCGATCCACACGCTGAAGCTGGTCGCCGGCTTCGACGGCGAGACGGTGACGCTGGCCGACCTCTTCACGTCGGCGCCGATGGAGCTGGCCTGCCGCAGCCTGATGGTGGTCGGCGCCCGCCGGCCGGAGAGCGCGCTCTACGACGCGCTCGCCGCCCGCCCCGACGACCTCGCCCGCGCCGGCATCCGCTCGCTCGACCGCATCGGCGACGCGCTGGCGCCCGGCGCCATCGTCCACGCCGTCCATTCCGGCCACCGCTACGCCCGCGAGCTCGACGAGCCCGCGGGCGACCTGCCCTACCGCATCGACGGGCCGTTCGTCAGCGTCGCCTGAGCGCCCCCCGGAGAGAACGAGCGTTCACGCCCGCGACCGTGCCCGCCTGATCCTTCGACAGGCTCATCCTTCAACAGGCGCCGCCAGCCCCTTCCGGGTTCCGTGCCGGCGCGCGATGCTCCCGCGATTCGTCCGTTCACACCGCCGCCAGCAGGATCGCCTCGGCGTTGCTCGGGCGCAGCCCGTCCGCCCGGCCGGCGAAGTAGCGGCCGGCGAGCTCGTCGCCGGAGACATGGCGGACCTCCCGCAGCCCTGCCTCGCGTGCCAGGGCCAGCATCTCGTCCGGCGCGAAGTGGCTGACGAAGGGCGTGCCGCTGGCCCGCGCGCCGCGCTCGGCCGCCTCGAGGGCGGGGCGCTCCGCGGGATCGGAGAGCGCCAGCGGCAGGATGAAGCTCATCGCCAGCGTCGAGCCGGGGGCGAGCGCCGCGACCTCGCGCAGGGTGGCCGCGTTCGCCGCCCGCGTGAGATAGAGGCTGACCCCGGCCGAGGCCACCACGGCCGGCCGGGCGGCATCGAAGCCGGCCGCCGCCAGGCGCTCGCGCCAGGACTGGCCCGCCTCGAAATCGACCGGAACGAGGCGCAGCCCGTCGGGCACGCCGTATCCGAGCGCGGCCAGGCGCCGCCGCTTCCAGTCCTGCGGGCCGGGGCGGTCGATCTCGAAGATGCGCAGGCGGTCGAGCAGCGCCGGCCGGCGCTGCGCCAGGCTGTCGAGCCCGGCGCCGAGGATGACGTACTGCCCGACGCCGCGCCCCGCCTCCCGGACGACGAGATCCTCGATGAAGCGGGTGCGGGCCACGATCGAGGCGCGGAACGGGCGCGTGCCGACGGGATGCATGTCGCGTCGCTGGCGCCAGCCCGCCTCGGGCGCCGCCAGCGCCAGGCCGATGGCGTCCTCGACCACGGGCGGGGGCGCATCGACCTCGAGATGGAGCGCCCGCCAGAGCGCGACCCGCACCGCGGTCGAGTCTGGTGCCGGACAGGGTTCCTGCTGCATCATGCCCGTCATCTGACGCCGAAGCGTCGCTCGGGGAAAGGGGGATTCCCATGGGGCCGCAGCTGGATCGCCGCAGCCTGCTGAAGCTCGCCGCCGCTCTCGCCCTGCCGGGCGCGACCCTGGCCGCGCCCGCTTCCGGCGCCGCCACCGACGCACCCGGCTGCGTCGAGCCCCGCTACCTCCCGGTCACCGCGGCGCAGGTGCCGGCGCCGCGCACCATCAGCTTCCGGGTGGCCGGCGGCGAGGGCCGGCCGATCACCCTCTACGGCCATTACTGGTATCCCGCCGAGGCGCTGGCCAGCGGCACGCGCCTGCCGGCCATCCTCGAGCTCAACCCCTATCGCCGGCGCGACGGCACGCTCTACGGCGACAGCAAGATGTATCCCTGGTTCGCCGCCAACGGCTATCTCTGCTTCCGCGTCGACCTGCCCGGCTCCGGCGATTCCGAGGGCGTGCTGACGGACGAGTACAGCGCGGTCGAGCTCGCCGCCTGCGTCGAGGTCATCCGGCAGATCGCCGCGCTGCCGATCTGCGACGGCAATGTCGGGATGATGGGCAAGTCGTGGAGCGCCATCAACTCGCTGATGGTGGCGGCGCGCGACGACTGCCCCGAGGCCCTCAAGGCGATCATCGTCTGCTGCGGCAGCGACGACCGCTTCGACGACGACGTGCACTACATGGGCGGCGCCATGATGATGGATAACGCCGCCTGGCCGTCCAGCATGTGGGGCTGGCTGGCGCTGCCGCCCGACCCCGCCGTGGTCGGCGAGGGCTGGCGCGAGCAGTGGCGCGCGCGCATCAGGGCGGCGGACTTCTGGTTCCGGCAATGGGCGACGCACCAGACGCGCGACGCCTACTGGGCGGAGACCAGCGTCCGCGACCACTACGACCGGGTGAAGGTCCCGGTCTTCGTGCTCTCCGGCTGGGAGGACGGCTACAAGAACACCGCCGAGCGCTGCACCCGCTCGCTCGGCGCGCTGGGCAAGCCGGTGGCCGGCCTGATCGGCCCCTGGGGCCACAAATACCCGTTCGACGGCTATCCCGGACCGCGCATCGACTGGCTGCGCTACATCGTTACCCATTGGTGGGACCGCTGGCTGAAAGGCGCGCGGCCCGACCCGGCCTCGACCTGGCCCGAGATGGTCGTCTGGCTCGGCCGCTCCCGTGCCGCCGGTCGCGTCCCGGGCGTCGAGGACGACGGCACCTGGGTCGCCGAGGACCACGACTGGCCGAGCCGCATGCGCGAGCGGGCCTTCCATCTCTGGCCCGACGCCACGCTGCGCGACCAGGGCGGGGCGCCCCACCAGGTGCTGCCGGTGCCGGCCGACGTCGTCGTCGGCACCGCGCAGCTGGAGACCAGCTCGTGGGGCGACTGCCGCAATGGCGACCTGCCGGCCGATACCGGCCCCGACGATTCCCACTCGCTGCGCTTCGACGGCCAGCCTTTGGCCGAGGATCTCGCCTGCTTCGGCTATCCCAGGCTCAGCCTCAACCTGCGCTGCGACAAGCCGCTCGGCGCGATCGCCGTCCGTCTCTCGGAGGTGGCGCCGGACGGCAGCGCGCATCTGGTCGTCTACGGTCTCTTCAATCTCTGCGACGCCGCGGGCGACCTCGCCGCGCCCCGCCCGGTGCCGTCCGACGCCTTCACCATGGCGGTGACCCTGCCGGTGCTGGGCCACGTCTTCCGCCGCGGCTGGCGGCTGCGGCTGAGCATCGCGCCCTTCTCCTTCCCCGCCCTGTGGGCGAGCCCGGAGGCTCCGGCCCTGCAGCTCGCCACCGGCCGGCTCGGCGACGGCCCGGAGAGCGCGCTGCTGCTGCCGGAGCGACCGCCCCGGCCGGAGGATGCGGGCGTCCAGGCGCTGCTCGGCCCGGCCGCCACCACCTACTGCGATCCGGAGCTCTATCTCCGGCCGGAGCGCAGCGAGCGCGACGGCGCCACCACCCGCATCGTCGAGGCGGCCACCATCGACGGGCGCCCGGGCCTGCGCGTGCGCAAGCGCTTCGACAATGGCGACACCGTCTTCGGCGGGATGCTCGACAATCTGCGCTTCGACCAGGTGCTCGAGGAGATCAGCGAGGTCGTCGCGGGCGATCCGCTCTCCGCCACCTTCGTCGGGCGCAACCGCACGGTGCTGTCGCGCGGCGACTGGTCGGTGCGCAGCAGCACCAGCACGCGGATCTGGAGCGAGCGGACCCCGGACGGCGGCTTCGCCTTCCGCTACGAGGCCAGCGTCGAGACCTTCGTCGGCGACGAGCCCTTCGAGCAGAAGGCGGTGAGCGGCACGATTCCGCGCCGCTGGGTGTAGTCAGGCCAGCGCGCGCGCCCAGCGGCCCGGGGTGAGGCCGTAGGCGCGCTCGGGCTGGCGGGTCTGCGTACGCCCGCGGATCGCCAATCTCGGCGTCGCCGCGCTGCTGCACGCCAGCAGCGCGGCGACGCTGCTGCGGTGGGAAGCCGGCCGCCTCACGCCTTGGCGGGCCGCACGATCGTCTCCCACTCGCGGATCTCGCGCGGCGCGGCCGGCATCGGCGCGCCGCCGGTCGCGGTGCCGATGTTGCTGTCGAACCACTGCCCGACATCGGCCGGGATCTGGGCGCGCTGCGGGTCGTCGAGGTCGTAGTAGAGGGCGTAGAGCTCGGCGAAGAACTCGAACTGCGACATCGCCGCATAGGCGTCCGGCATGCGCGCGACCAGATCCAGCGTCTCCGCCTTCACCGCGATCAGCGTCTTGTACCAGTAGTTCAGGAAGAACGCGTAGCCGTTGGCCCGGTACCACTCCCGGAAGCCGCGATACCAGTAGGCCGGGGTCTTCTCGCAGGCCAGGCGCGGGCCGAAGTCCGGCCGGTGCCAGGGGTGGCCGGGCGGCAGGCTGGGGGTCGGCCCGGGCTGCCAGCTCGACGCCGTCCCGATCGCGGTCCGCAGCGCGGCGCGGACCTCCCCCTTCTGCGTCGCCGTCAGCGTTCCCCAGCCGCCCATCAGGCCGACCCAGCCGTCGATGTCGGCATCCCGCGTGCCGAAGATCTTCCAGCCGAAGCGGCCGTCGAGATAGCCGTTGACCAGGTCGCTGCGCATCTCGTGCACGGCATGCCCGACCTCGTGCCGCACCACGTCCTGGAAGCGCTCCTTGTTCGCCAGCTCGTTCGAGCCGATCGAGATGTCGTGCGAGGACGGGTCGTAGAGCCCGCCGCCGCTGCCGACATTGAGCATGATCTCGTGGATCCGGGTGTTGCCCTCGACGTTGCTGTCGGGCAGGTCCTTCAGCAGGTCCCACAGCGTGTCGATGTCGTTGACGTCGCTGTTCACCGACCAGTCGTCCTCGAGCTCGACGCCGAAGCGGATCTCGAAGAGCTGGTCCTCCAGCGCCTGCAGGTTGCTGGCCTTGGCGTATTTGAGCAGGGTGCGCAGGTCGCGCTTGGCCCAGTCGGGCAGGTGGCTGCCCCGGGGGATCCCGCTCAGCATCTGCTGGAAGGCCGGCGCCGCGACGTCGATCGGGCGCCCCGCCTCGACCTCGCCGGCATAGCTGCGCAGGCGGTCGAGCGCGGTCGGCTGCGGCGACCATCGCCAGAGATTCACCCAGTGATCGGGCAGCGCGAAGACGGGCTGCTTGTGCGCGCCGGCCCAGTCCTGCAGCGCGGGCTGGCGCGCCGTCAGCTGGTCGGCCACCGGGCGCGGCAGGTCGACCTGGAACTTGCGCGGACCATGCTCGTAGGCGGCGATGAAGGAGAGATCGCCGTCGGTCGCGCGATCGAGCGTCAGCCGCAGCCGGGCCTGGCGCAGCAGCACCGGATGCTCGTAGAGCACCAGCACCTTGAGCAGCTCGAGCACACGGTCGTCGATCCCGGCATCCTGCGCCACCAGCTTCTCGCGCAGCTCGTCCATGCCGAAGACGACCCGCAGCGTCCGCCCGCCCTCGCCGGCGATCGCGTCGGGGATCAGCGCCGCGGCCTTGTCGAGCTCCCCGGAGGCCGATTTCCAGCGGTGCCGCTCGCCGCGCGGCAGCACCTTGAAGAGCAGGTTGCGGCCGAAGTCGGAGTAGTAGAACGGCTTCTCGACGATCATCTGCCGGCCGCAGCTGCTGCAGGCCGCGCGATGCAGCTCGCCCTTGAGGATGCGCTCGCGGGCGTCCGGCATGCGCCGGACATCGATGCTCTGCGCCAGCAGGACCGTCAGCGGGTTGCCGCAGGCGCACTGCACGGTGTAGGGGTGGAAGACGGCCATGGCTGCTCTCCTCGATCGGACCGGGCGCGCGACTCCGTCATGTCGTCGACAGCGCGACTCTGGGAGAACCGGAAGGACGGCGCACGAGGCTCCGGCTGTCGAGCCGGGCGCCGCCAGATTCGCTGATGCGCAACTCTATCACGGCATGCAGATTTGTCCAGGTAGAGTCTACATTATGCATGAGATGTTAAAGAATAACCCCATGCAACAGATGAAGCAGAAAATTGTCGGCCGGGCTCGGTCGCCGCGCGGGCGAGCGGAATGCAGTCCTCCCGCCGGCGCGCGCGGGGCGCGTGTCAGGCGAACAGCGCGGCGAGCGAGGCCTCGGGCACGATCTCCGTGCGCAGCAGCGCTGCCGGTCCGGACAGCAGGACCGTGATCCCGGGCCCGTGCCCCGGCGTCGGGCTGGGGCCGTGCGCGACGGTGCCGACCGTGACGAAGCCGGGGCGGTGGAAGCGGCTCACCCGGCTGTCGAGCGCGTCGAAGGCGACCAGGTCGCCGAAGCGCAAGCCCTCGAGCGAGCCGGCCAGCACCTCCGTGCCGGCGATCTCGACGTCGCCGATCCAGGGCGACTGGCCGACGCCGGCGCCGGCGATGCGGGCCGGCACCACGGCGCGGACGGCGACGACGAGGCTGGCGCCGTCGAGCCGCAGCGGCAGCGCGTCGAGCGCCGCAGGCGACAGGTTGCAGAGCCCGACCTCCGGCAGGTCGGGCAGCGCCAGCCCGCGGCCCTCGGCTTCCAGCACCACGGGGTCGCCGGGGGCGAGCGTCGCCAGCAGCGCGTCGGGCGCCTCGATCGCCAGCAGGTTGGGCGGCATGAAGCCGGGCGCCAGCCCGCCGCGCTTGCCGGCGACCCGGCCGAGCGGCCGTCCGGCGCGGTCGCGCACGCGGTTGCCGAGGCAGGCGAGCTCGTGGAAGGCGCCGGGCTCGGCCGGGTCGCCCTCCGCCTCGGCCGTGGCGCCGGGCATCAGGTGGTCGGCGACCCAGCGGTCGACGGGATCGCCGACATGGACGCCGAGCGCGATGCCGCCGCAGCCCGGCAGCAGGGCGATCCGCCCCTGGGCGTCGTAGCCGGCGAGCTCGCCGATCAGGCGGGCCGGCGCCAGCCGGCCGGCGACCGCGCTCCTCAGCAGCGCCGCGCGATTGTCGCGTGGTCTCACAGCGTCCCCCATTGGCCCATCAGCCGCGCCACGTTGGCTTCCGGCGACGGCTCGAGGGCGATCGCCGAGGCCGGCCCGGTCAGCAGCGTCATCAGCCCCAGCCCGTGGCCGCCGGCGATCGTGCTGCCGTGGCAGATCACGCCCACCGCCAGCCAGCCGCGGCGATGGCTTCGCGCGTAGCGGTGGTCCTGGTCGCGCACCGCCACCAGGTCGCCGAAGGCGAGGGTCGCGCAGAGCGCCGCCATCGGCGGCTGGTCGCTGTGCAGGTCCATGTTGAAGCGCTGCGCCGGCATGCCGATGCCGGCGGCCGCCGCCTCGGCCGGCAGCTCGGCCGCCACCGGCACGCGCAGCCTGCCGTCGGCGCCGCGCGCCAGCCAGGCGAGGGCCAGCTCCGGCGACAGCGACAGGCAGGTCACCTCCGGCGCCGCGCCGAGCGCCAGCCCGGCGCCGCGCGCCTCGACGGCGACGCGGTCGCCGGGGGCGGCCAGCGCCAGCGCCTCCTGCGGCAGCGCCGCCAGCACGGCGCCATGCTTGCCGAACACCAGGCCGCGCGCGCCCCGGGCGGGGCCGTCGAGCAGCTCGACCGGGTTGCCGACGCAGCTCAGCACCTGCAGCGCGCGGTTGGCGGCGGGCTCGGCGAGCGCCAGCGACAGGCCGGGCTCGACATGGTCGCCGCGCCGGGCCAGCGCCGGCTCGCCCAGCCGGATGCCGAGCGCGATGCCGCCCTGGCCGGGCAGCACCTCGAGGCGCCCGTCCGGCGCGGCGGCGCGGTTGGCGGCGGTGGGGGTGACCGTCGCGGCGAGGCGCGAGCGGACCAGCCGGTCGGCGTTGCTGCCGAGCGCGTCAGTAGCCACGGCCGGGCTCGAACGGGTTGCGCAGCTCGCGGCCCGCGAGGTAGCGGCCGAGATTGTCGAGGAAGAGGTCGGTGATGCGCCGGTTCTCCGCCGCCACCGTGCTTGCCGAGTGCGGCGCCACCAGCACGTTCTCCATGCCCCAGAGCGGGCTCTCGGCAGGCAGCGGCTCGGTGGCGAAGACGTCGAGCGCGGCGCCGGCGAGCCGCCCGGCGGCGAGCGCCTCGGTCAGCGCCGGCTCGTCCACCACCTGGCCGCGGGCGATGTTGACCAGGATGGCGCCCGGCCTGAGGCGGGCGAGCTCGGCCCGGCCGATCATGCCCCGCGTCTCCTTGGTCAGCGGGCAGGCCAGGACCAGCGCGTCGACCGCGCCGAGCGCCTCGCCCAGCGCCGCGCTCGGGACGAAGCGCGAGAGGCCGGGCGGCGGCGCAGCCGGCTGCGTGCGGCTGTTGCCCCAGACCTCGACGCCGAAGGGCGGCAGCGCCGCCGCCACGGCGCGGCCGACGCCGCCCAGCCCGACCACCAGCACGCGCAGGCCGTCGAGCGAGCGGCTGGTGAAGCGCTCCCAGTGCCGCTCCGCCTGGCGGCGGCGCAGCAGCGGCACCTCGCGCACGAAGTAGAGCAGCCCGAGCAGCGCGAACTCGGCGAGCGGCCCGGCATGCACGCCGGCCGCGGTGGTGAAGCGGATGCCGCTGCGCGCCAGGCCGGTGCGCTCGAGGAACTCGCCGATCCCGGCGCTGGTCCCCTGCACCCAGCGCAGCCGCGGCGCCGTCTCGGGCAGGCGGGCCGGATCCTGCCAGTCGAAGTCGAAGGAGATCTCCGCCTGGCCGCGCAGCGCCGCCCAGCGCGCCAGCCCGGCGGCGTCGAGCGCCGGCTTGATGCCGTTGTGGTCGGCGACGTAGCGCGGCGTCGGCAGCAGGGCCGGCTCGAACAGCACCTCGACGCGGTCGGGCGCGAAGGCGCGGATGCGCGCCACATGCTCCTCCTCCAGCGGCGAGGCGATCAGCAGCTTGATGCGGTCCGGTGGCACGGGCGGTTCCTCCTCAATCCTCGCAGAATGCCGCGACGAGATGGCCGTCGCCACGGTCGGCGAGCGGGGGGTAGTCCGTGCGGCAGCGCGGCGCCGGGCTGTGCGGGCAGCGATGGAGATAGGGGCAGCCGACCGGCGGCGGCCCGCCGGCGATCGCCGTCTCGGCGCTGCCGGGCGCGCCGCGCGACAGCGTCGGCGCGGCGGCGAGCAGCTCGCGGGTATAGGGATGGCGGGCCTGGTCGAGGCGCGCGCCCGGCAGCATCTCGACGATCTGGCCGCCCAGCATCACGGCGACCCGGCCGGCGACGAAGTCGACGACGAACAGGTCGTGGCCGATGAACACCATCGACAGGCCGAGCTCGTCGCGCAGGTCGAGCAGCAGGTTGAGGATCTGCGCCCGGATCGAGACGTCGAGCGCGCTCACCGCCTCGTCGGCGATCAGCACCTCGGGCTCGGCGGCGAGCGCGCGGGCGATGCAGATGCGCTGCCGCTGGCCGCCGGAGAAGTCGCCGGGGTAGCGCGACGCGGCGGTGCGCGGCAGCCCGACCAGGTCGAGCAGCCGGGCGACCCGGGCGGCCACCGCGCCGCGCGCGGCGAGCCGGTGCACGCGCAGCACCTCGGCGATCGCCTCGCCGGCGGCGAGCCGCGGGTTGAGCGAGGCGAAGGGATCCTGGAACACGGTCTGGATCCGCCGCCGCCGGCGGCGCAGCGCGCCGGCCGGCAGGCTGGTGAGATCCTCGCCGGCGAGATGGACGCTGCCCCTGTCGGGCCGCGCCAGCAGGGCAAGGCAGCGCGCCAGCGTCGTCTTGCCCGAGCCGCTCTCGCCGACCACGCCCAGCACCTCGCCGCGGGCCAGCGCCAGCGAGGCGTCGATCAGCGCCGGCCGCCGCGCCGCGCCGCCGCCGCGGCTCCAGCCCGGCGCCGCGTAGCTCTTCCACAGGCCGCGCGCCTCGAGGATCGGCTCAGCCGGCATGGGCGGCCCGATGCCCGGTATGGGACGCCGCTGCGGCGGCCAGCGCCGGCCCGACCCGGTGCGCCTCGCCGAGGCGGATGCAGCGGGCGCGATGGCCGGCCGCGGCCTCGACCAGCGGGATCGCCTGGGTGCGGCAGGCGTCGGCGGCGATCGGGCAGCGCGGCGCGAAGGCGCAGCCGGGGCCGATCTCGCCCGGCCCCGGCGGCAGGCCGGGGATCGCCGGCAGCCGGCCGGTCCGCCGCGGCCCGGGCAGGCTCTGCAGCAGGCCGATCGTATAGGGCATGCGCGGGCGGCCCAGCACCGCCTCGGCCGGGCCTTCCTCGACGATCTCGCCGGCATAGAGCACGGCGATGCGGTCGCACATCTGCGCCACCACGGCGAGGTCGTGCGAGACGAAGAGCAGGGCCATGGCCCGCTCCCGGCGCAGCCGGTCGACCAGCCGCAATATGCCGGCCTGGACGATGACGTCGAGCGCGGTGGTCGGCTCGTCGGCGAGCAGCAGCGACGGGCCGGCCGCCAGCGCCATGGCGATCATGATGCGCTGGCGCATGCCGCCGCTGAACTCGTGCGGGAAGGCGCGCGCCCGGCGCTCCGGCTCGGCGATGCCGACCAGCCGCAGCAGCTCGACGGCGCGGGCCGATGCGCCGCCCGCGGCGCCGCCATGCGAGGCGACCACCTGGGCGACCGCGTCGCCGACCCGCAGCACCGGGTTGAGCGACGACATCGGGTCCTGGAAGATCATCGCCACCGTGCCGCCGCGAAAGCGGGCGCGCTCGCGCTCGGGCAGCGCGGCGAGCTCGACGCCGTCGAGCGCGATGCGGCCGGCGACGGCGGCGCCGCGCGGCATCAGCCCGAGCACGGCGCGCGCCGTCAGGCTCTTGCCGGAGCCGCTCTCGCCGACCAGCCCGAGCGCCTCGCCGGGCGCGATGCGGAACGAGATGCCGCGCACCACCGGCAGGCTGCCGCCGCGGAAGGCGACGGCGAGGTCCTCGACCACGAGGCCGGACTCAGCCTGCGCCATCGAGCCCCCGCACGCGGTCGGCCAGCCCGTCGCCGATCAGGCTGACGAAGAAGCTGACCGCGATGATGGCGAGGCCGGGAAAGACCACCGTCCAGGGCGCGGTCAGCATGAAGTTGCGCGTCTCGGCGATCATCAGCCCCCATTCGGCGGTGGGCGGCTGCACGCCGAGCCCGAAGAAGCTGAGGGTGGCGCCGAGCTGCAGGTCGAGCACGAAGTCGCTCATGGCGAAGACGAAGGCCGGCGCCAGCACGTTGGGCAGGACGTGGCGCAGCATGATGCGCAGCGGCGCGAAGCCCAGGCTCTCCGCCGCCATGACGTATTCGCGCTGCCGGATGGCCAGCGTCTCGCCGCGCACGATGCGGGTGTAGAGCACCCAGCTGACGGCGCTGATCGCGATGTAGAGATTGATGAGACCCGGCCCGAGCATGGCGACGATGGCGATCACCAGCACCAGGAAGGGAAAGGCGATGACGACGTCGACCACCCGGCCGATCGCCGCGTCGGTCCAGCCGCCGAGATAGCCGGCGGCGAGCCCGACCAGGCTGCCGACGACGAGCGGGATGGCGACGCCGACGAAGCCGATCTGCAGGTCGATGCGGGCCGCCCAGATGACGCGGGACAGCAGGTCGCGCCCGAGATGGTCGGTGCCGAACCAGTGCGCCGCCGAGGGCGGCTGCAAGGTCGCGGTCAGGTCGAGCTCCACCGGGTCGTAGGGGGCGAGCAGCGGCGCCGCCAGCGCCGCCAGCACGAACAGCGCCAGCCCGGCGACGCCGACGGCGAGCGACCACGAGCCGAGCAGCGGCCGCGCCCGCGGCGGCCGGCGCAAGGCGAGCGCCGTCACCTTGAGCCCCTGGCCCGCGACAGCGGGAGAGGGAGGGGCCCGTCGCGCAGCGACGGGAGGGTGAGGGCAGAGCGGGCTGCACGACTCTCACCCCGACCCTCTCCCACTTCGTGGGCGAGGGGGCGCTGGGGCGCCGCCGGTGCGCCAGCCGCCGTCATCGCAGCGTCACCCGCGGATCGAGCAGGCTGTAGAGCAGGTCGGCGGCGAGGTTGGCCAGCACCACCAGGACGGCGAAGAGCAGCGTGGCGAGCTGGATGATGGCGTAGTCGCGGGTCGCGATCGAGCCGACCAGCAGCGAGCCGACGCCCGGCACCGAGAAGATCTGCTCGGCCACCACCGTGCCGCCGATGAGGTACCCGACATTGATGCTGAGCACCGTCACCACCGGGCGGAAGCTGTTGCGCAGCAGGTAGCTGCCGACCAGGTGGCGGCGCGACAGCCCCATGGCGCGGCCGGTGGTGACGTAGTCGGACGCGATCACCTCGATCAGGCTGCTGCGCAGGGTGCGCACCAGGATCGGCGCCAGCGCGAAGGCGATGGTCAGCGCCGGCAGCGTCAGGTGGGCCAGCGTGTCGAGCCCGCCGCGCCCGCCGCCGCTGATCGGCAGCAGCCGCAGCTTCGCGCCGAGCAGCAGCGCCAGCACGATGCCGAGCCAGAAGGGCGGGATGCCGAGCGAGGCGGTGAAGGCGAGCCGCACCGCGGCGTCCGCCGCGCCGCCGCGCCGCGTCGCCGCCAGCACCGCGAAGGGCACGGCGACGACGAAGGAGAGCAGCATGGCGTAGCCCATCAGCGCCAGCGTCGTCGGCAGCCGCTTGACGGTGAGGCCCCAGACCTCGGCCTGGTAGAAGAAGCTGATGCCGAAATCGCCGCGCAGCGCCCGGCCGAGATAATGGAGATATTGCTGCCACAGCGGCAGGTCGAGGCCGAGCTCGGCGCGCACGCGGGCGACCAGTGCCGGCGTGGCGCGGCTGCCCAGCACCGAGATGGCGGGATCGCCGGGGATCAGCCGCACCAGCAGGAACACGATCAGGCTGATGCCGATCAGCACCGGCAGGATCTGCAGCAGCCGTCCCGCGACGTAGCGGATCATGCCGCGCCGACGCCGCCGTCGATGGTCAGCGCCGAGCCGGTGACGAAGCGCGCCTCGTCGGCGGCGAGGTAGGCGATCGCCGCGGCCACGTCCTCGGGCCGGCCGATATACTGGACCGGCGGCCGCGCATTGGCGGCCCGCCAGGCGGCCTCGCGGTCGGGCTGCAGGGCGAAGCGCCGCTCCAGCATCGGGGTGTGCACGATGCCGGGGCAGACGCAGTTGACCCGCAGGCCCTCGGCGGCGTGGTCGAGCGCCATCGAGCGGGTGAGCGAGACGACGCCCGCCTTCGAGGCGCAGTAGGCGGCGAGCCGGGCGCTCGAGACGAGGCCCATCAGCGAGGCGTTGTTGACGATCGCCGTCATGCCGCGCTCGCGCGCCCGGGCGAGCAGCGGCGGCAGCAGCGCGCGCGAGCAGAGATAGACGCCGCGCAGGTTGACCGCCATCACCTCGTCCCAGATGGCGGGCTCGGTCTCCGCCACCGAGCCCAGGATCTCGATGCCGGCATTGTTGACCAGCACGTCGAGGCCGCCGCCGAAGCGCGCCGCGACGGCGGCGGCGAGCGCCGCGACCGAGCCGGCGTCCCGCACGTCGACCGCCTCGGCCGCCGCCGCGCCGCCGGCCAGGCGCGCGGTCTCGCGGGCGCCGTCGAGGTCGCGGTCGGCGGCGATCACCCGGCCGCCCTCGGCGGCGAGCCGCAGCGCGACGGCGCGGCCGATGCCGTTCGCCGCGCCGGTGACGAGACAGTCCCGGCCGGCGAAGCGCCGCGCCGCGGGATCGCCGGAGCCGACCGCCGGCAGGCCGGGCGGCGCGCTCATTTCAGCAGCGCGCCGAGATCGACCGGCAGGGCCACGCCGGTGATGTAGCGCGCCTCGTCGGAGGCGAGGAACAGCACCGCGTTGGCGACGTCGACCGGCTCCAGCCAAGGCACCGGCAGCGTGTTCCACTTGAGATAGTAGTCCTTGGCCTCCGCCTCGGTGGTGCCGGGATGGCCGCCCAGCCGGTCGAGATAGGCCTGGTTCATCACCATGTCGGTGCGCACCACCGTCGGGTCGACCGAGTTGACCCGGACCATCGAGGGCGCCAGCTCCAGCGCGAAGGCGCGGGTCAGGCCGAGCACGCCGTGCTTGGCGGCGGTGTAGTGGGCGAACATGCGATTGGCGCGGTGGCTCAGCACCGAGCCGATGAACACCATGGCGCCGCCCTTCTGCCGGATCATCGCCGGCGCCACCGCCTTGGCCGCCCGCCAGACGCCGCCGAGATTGACGTCGAGCATGCGCTGCCATTGCGCCTCCTCGAGCTCCCAGGCGGCACCCCAGGAATCGATGCCGGCGGCGGCGACCAGGATGTCGATGCCGCCCCATTCCTCGAGCACGCCGGCCACCGCGCGGTCGAGGCTGGCCTGGTCGGAGACGTCGGCCGTCGCGGCGAGGGCGCGGCGGCCGAGCGCGGCCACAGCCTCGCGCGTCTCGCCGAGCTGGCCGGCGCGCGCCCCGGGATAGGGCACGGTCGGCACGTCGCGGCCGATGTCGAGCAGCGCCACGTCGGCGCCCTCCTCGGCGAGCCGCAGCGCGGTGGCGCGGCCGATGCCGCGCGCCGCGCCGGTGACCAGCGCCCGCTTGCCGGCGACGCGGCCGCTCACTTGCGCGGTCCCGGCTCGCGCTGCGGCAGCGGACGCAGGCCGTAGGGCTCGACCACCTCGGAGGTATGCTTGTGGTAGATCTTGCCCTCGTCGTTGACCCAGTAGACGTCGACGCCGAACTCCGAATAGCGCTTGCCGTCCGACTTCTTGATGTAGCTGGCGACCGTCTCGCTGACGATGACGTCGCCGGTGGCGGCGCGGAAGGTGCGGGTGATCTCGTATTCCTCGAGCGAGCCGAACCACTCGGCCGGGTGGGCGTGCACGTCGGCCGGCGACATCACCCGGCTGCCGAAGATGGTGGTGGCGTCGTCGGTGTAGAGCGCCGAGACGCCCGCGGCGTCGTAGGCGCGGTAGAGCCGCTCGACGTTCTTGACCCAGGCGGCGGGGTCCTTGACGGCCATGCTGTATCCTCCTGAAGAAGAGCGCGTGCGCCTCGTCCGGCGAGCTCGGGACGAGGCGTCCGGGGGGCCCTCATGCTGAGCCTGTCGAGCATGAGGGCCCGGACTCGATGCCGGCTACGGCTTCAGCCAGGCATCCTCGAGGTTGTACTTGCCCTGCGAGTTCGGCACGAAGCCCTGCAGCGCCGGGATCGCCGCGAAGATGCGGTCCTCCTCGACGGCGTAGATGAACGGGCAGTCGCGGTTGACCAGCTTCTGCAGCTGGGAATAGAGCGCCTGACGCTTGGCGCCGTCGAGCTCCTTGCGGGCGTCGAGCACCAGCTTGCGCGCCTCGTCGTTGCGATAGCTGCTGTGCAGCCCGTTCTGCGGCTCGTAGTCGAGCGCCACGCCCATCAGCTCGTCCGGGTCCGGCGTGTCGTTGGTCCAGCCGGAGATCCGCATGGTGAAGCGCTCGGTGTTGTAGAGGTCCTGGGCGGTGGTCGCCTCGACCTGCTCCAGCTTCATGTCGACGCCGATCTTGGCCAGCGAGGCCGCCCAGATCTGCGCGATCGAGAGCCGCGTCGCGTCGCCGCTCGGCACGGTCGCGCTGAAGCCGAAGCCCGAGGGCACCGTGCTCTTGGCCAGCAGCTCCTTGGCCTTGCCGAGGTCGTAGCCGATCGGGCCGGTATCGGCGTCGTAGTAGAGCGTCGAGCTTGGCAGGATCGACTTGGCCGGCTTGGCGCGTCCGAAATAGACCGTCTTGGCGATGGCCTCGCGATCGAGCGCCCAGGCGAGCGCGCAGCGCACCGGCGCCTCGTCGAGCGGCTTCACCTTCTCGTTGATGGTGATGAAGCCGACCGCCGTCCCGGACACGGTGAAGATCTGGTTGCCGCCGCCCTCGATCTGCTGCACCTGGCTGGCCGGCACGTCGGTGATCAGCCCGACGTCGCCGGATCCCAGCTGGATGGTGCGGGCGTTGTCGTCGCCGACGACGCGGAACACCACGCCGTCGAGATGGGGCTTGCCCTGCTGCCAGTAGTGCGGGTTGCGCTCCAGCACCACCTGGCTGCCCTTGTCCCACTGCTTCAGGGCGAAGGCGCCGGTGCCGACCGGGTGCTCGCCCGCCTGGTCGCCGGCCTTCTCGAAGGCGGCCTTGGAGTAGATGCTGGCGGCGAAGGTCGAGAGCGCCGGCAGCAGCGGCGCGAAGGGCTCGCTCATCTCCAGCTTCACCGTCTGGTCGTCGACCTTGGTGACCGCCTTGACCGGCGAGAACAGGAAGCCCCAGGAGCCCTTCTGGTCGATCGCCCGGGTCAGCGAGAAGACGACGTCGTCGGCGGTGAGCGGCGTGCCGTCCGAGAACTTCACGCCGGGACGCAGCTTGAAGGTCGCCGACAGCCCGTCCGGCGCGACCGTCCAGGAGGTCGCCAGCTCGGGGTCGACGCCCTTCCCGTCGGCCGACAGCCGGACCAGCCGCTCGAAGACGGTGAGCTCGGTGAAGATCGAGCGGTCGTCCTGGGTGTTGTAGGGGTCGAAGGTGAAGATGTCGGCCGGCCGCGCGATCACCAGCGTGCCGCCCTTGGCCGGCTCGTCGGCGAGCGCCGGCCCGGTCAGCGCCGGGACCGCCAGTGCCGGAAGGGCCAAGGCGGCCAGCGCCGCGGCGGCTCCGAGCAGGAATCGTCGCAGGGTGCGGGGTGCTCCGTCAGCGTCTCTCATCGTCCTCTCCTGTTGCCTGCAGTGCCTCGGTCGAGCGCGGCATAGTTTACCCGGGCGCCAGCCGCCGCGCCGGCCAGCGCCGCCTCCATCACCTCCTGGGCCCGCGTGCCGTCGGCCAGCGTCGGCAGCGTGCCGGCATGGGCCGGATCGCGGCCCAGGGTCAGCGCCACGAGGTCGGCCATGTGCCGCCGCGTCGCGTCGTTGCGCGGGTCGAGCAGCGGCGCCACCGCCGCCTCGACAAGGGCGTCGGCGACCGGCCTGCCGATGCGGTAGGATTGACCCCCCGGCAGCCGGTGGTCGACGCGCAGCTCGGCGACCGCCTCGGAGCCGTGCAGCCGGATGCGGATGCCGGGGAAGCCGCCCTCCAGCACCCAGCTCGCCACCAGCAGGCCCGCGGTCGGGCCGGCGAACTGCATCTGCAGCGTGGCGATGTCGTCGAGCCGCGCGCCGGGCAGCACGCGGGTCAGCGTGCTCGAGACCCGCTCGACCGGGCCGATCAGCCAGAGCGCCAGGTCGACCACGTGGGAGCCATACTCGAACAGTGCGCCGGCCTTGGCGTGCGCCGGGTCGCCCTTCCAGTTGAGGGGCTTGCCGCCTTGCGGATGGAACTGCGGATTGTGCTCGGCCAGCTCGATCAGCCAGGGCGTGCCGAACCGGCCGGCGACGAGATCGCGCTTCAACGCCTGGATCGCCGGGTTGTAGCGGAAGGAGTAGCCGACCGTGGCCGGCCGCGGCGCACCCGCGGCGGCGCGGGCAAGCGCCGCGGCGGTCGCCGCGTCGTTGGCCAGCGGCTTCTCGCAGAACAGCGCCGCGCCGTGTGCGAGCGCCGCCTCGACCAGCGCGGGATGGGCGCTGTCCGGGCTGCCGATCACCACCAGGTCGAGCGGCCCGTCGGCCGCGATCGCCGCCTCGAGCGAGGTGTGCGGTGCGGCGCCCGGCGCCGCGGCCCTGGCCGCCGCCGCGGCCGCGCGATCGGGATCGATCAGCGCCGCGATCTCGACCTGGAAGGGCGGCCAGCGCCGGATCAGCGCGCTGCGCGCCCAGAAGCCGGTGCCGGCGACGGCGGCGCGCAGCGTCATGCCCGGCGCCCCCGCCGCCGCGCCGTCGCCGCGGCGGCCGCCGGCTCGGCGCCGAGCCGGGCCGACGCGCTCTCCGCCGCGGCCACCACGGTGCGGGCGAGCTCGTCGATGCCGCGGGCGGCCAGCCGGAAATCGGCGCCGGAGATCGACAGCGCCGCCACCACCCGGCCGCTGAAGTCGCGGATCGGTGCCGCGATGCAGGTGACCCCGGCGGTGCGCTCGCCGTCGTCGATCGCCCAGCCGCGGCGGCGGGTCAGATCGAGCGCGCGGCGCAGCCCGTCGAGGCCGGTGATGGTGCTGGCGGTGAGCCGCTCCATCGGCAGCAGCTGCACCAGCCGCTCCGCCTCCGGCCAGGGCAGGTGCGCGATCAGCGCCTTGCCCAGCGCCGTGCAGTAGAGCGGGTGGCGGCCGAACGGCACCGACTGGATGCCGAGCTCGGCCTGGCCGTGGGCGACCGCGACATAGAGCACGCGGCCCTCGTCGAGCACGCCGACGCTGGCCGTCTCGCCGACCGCGTCGGACAGCGCCTGGGCGATGGCGTTGGCGTGGCGGGCGATCGACAGCCGCCGCACGAAGGCGTTGCCGATGTCGAGCGCCCGCGGCCCGAGATCGTAGCCGCCGTCCGGCAGCGGCCGCACCAGCTGGCGCGCGGCGAGCGATTCGAGCATGCGCAGCGTCGTCGTCGGGTGCAGCCCGGCCAGCTCGGCGAGTCGGCGTTGCTGGCCGCCCGCCCGAGATCGGCGAGGGCGATCAGCACGTCCAGCCCGCGCACGACGCTGCGCACGACATAGTCGGACATTTCACGTGGTGCAATCACCGTTTCTGACAGCGCAATCGATCTTCTGCCGAGCCTGCGCCGCAAGGTCAACATCCGCGCCGCCGCCCCGCCGGCGCCAGGCTTGGCTGCACGCGCCAGTTGACCGCCCCGCCCGCCCTGGCCCAGGCTCGGATTCCCACTGCCGGCGAGGGATCCGAGCGATGCATGCCGCCGCCTCGAAGCAGCAGGCCGGCCCGCCAGCCCGCCCGCCGGGCCGGGCGCCGGCCGCGCCGACCGAGGCCCGGCCGCCCGCCGCGGGGCCGGCGCCCTGCGCCTGCGCGGCGGCGGCTGCCTGCGCTGCGCCGTGCCGGTGCGGCCGGCCGGGCGCCCGCGGCTGCAGCGCCAGCCGGCGTCGAGATCGAGATGGAGCCGCAGCTCGCGATCGAGCCGCGCCATCGCGCCGACCGCGCCTATGCGACGGCGCTCGGCCGGACCGACGCGGCGCGGCTGCTGCGGGCCGGCGAGCTCACGGCCGCCGAGAGGGCGGGGCTGACACTGAAGCTCCGGTTCTTCGAAGGCGCCGCCTGGGAGGCCTATGTCGCGGCGATCCGGCCTGCCCTGGTGCTGGTCACCCGGCCGGAGATCGCGATGCCGCCGGTGAATGCCAGTCGCGACGTCGCGCCGCCGCGGCCGCCCGGCGCGTCGCCGCTTGAGCCCGGCCAGCTCTGCGGCGGCCGGCCCTGCGCCGAGGACGACGCGATCTATGCCGCGCTGCGGCGCTCCGAGGCGGAGGACGCGGTCGCCGAGGCGCGCGCCGACATGGCCCGGGCGGAGCGGGCGGCCACCCGCAAGGCGCTGGAGGCCGACGTCGCGGCGACGCAGCGCGGCACCCGCAGCCATCGTCACGCGCTCGAGCGGCTGGAGACCTTCGAGGAGACGGGCACGCTGACCCGGCCCTACCGCAACATCGACGGGGCGCCGGCGCCGGAGAACTGGGTGCTCGGGGCCGTCGGCGGGCTGATGGTCGGCGCGGTGCTTGGCGAGGCCCTGCTGGTCGCCTTCTCGACCTCGGAGGTCGTCGCCGGCGTCACCTACACGGCCGGCCAGCTGACCACCACGGCGATGACCAATCCCTACATCTATCTCGGCGGCGCGATCGCCTATGGGGCGCTGGCGCCGCCGGGGGCGCCCGACCTGCCGGGGCCGTGGGACGAGATCGGCAAGTCTCTGCGCGCGCTCGGCGTCGCGGCCGGGGACGTCGAGCAGTTCGCCAAGGGCGCCAAGGTGTGGGGCGACTACGCCCGCGGGGCGGCGAAGGTCACCGCCTATTTCCAGCGGGTCGGCAACAAGCTGGTGAGCGGCGTGCTGTCGGCCAACTGGGGCGGCGACCGCGCCGGCATGATCCGCGCCTTCCTCAACTGGCGCCAGCAATCCAGCCTGATGGCCCGCCTGCTCGGCGCCAAGGTGCTGCGGCTCGAGGCCGACGTGGTGGTCAATGCCGAGCTGCTGGGCCGGCTGGAGCAGCTGGGCTTCAAGCCGATCGCGGACCGCCCCGGCTCGTTCTTCCTGGAGATCCTGCTGAACTGAGGGGTGCGCCGGCGCTGCGCGACGACATCCTGGCGATGCATGACGACGCCGACCCGGAGCCGCCGGGTGACCCCCGCGGATCTCGCCGAGGCCCGCTCCCTGGTGGCGGGCAATGCGCCCTTCGAGGCCGGCACCCCGGTGGAGACCCGCGAGCTGCCCCGCACGGGTGACGCCCGGCAGCCCTATCGCATCGCGCCGAACCGGGCGCGGTAGTCCTGCGGCGAGACCCCCAGCCGGCGCAGGAAGGCGCGGCGCATCCTCTCCTCGGCGCCGAAGCCGGCCTCCGCCGCGACCCGCTTGACCGGCAGGCGGCCCGCCTCGAGCAGGCGGCGCGCCGCCTCGACGCGCAGCGCCTCGACGGCGCGGGCCGGGGTCTCGCCGGTGGCGGCGCGGTAGCGCCGGACGAAGCTTCGCTCGCTCATCCCGGCCCGGGCGGCCAGCGCCGGCACCGAGAGATCGGCGGCCGGATGGTCGGCGATCCAGCCATGCAGCGCCTCGAAGCCTTCGGCGCGCGACTGCAGGGCGAGCGCGGCGCTGAACTGCGCCTGGCCGCCCGGCCGCTTCAGGAAGACCACGAGGTCGCGCGCCACCGCCATCGCCAGCGCCTGGCCGGGGTCGGCGGCGACCAGCGCCAGCGCGAGGTCGATGCCGGCGGTGACCCCGGAGGTCCAGACCGGCCTGTCCTCGATGAAGATCGGGTCGGCCTCGACGCGGGCCCGCGGGAAGCGGCGGGCGAGATCGTCGACCTCCTGCCAGTGCGTCACCGCGCGCCGCCCGTCGAGCAGCCCGGCGGCGCCGAGCAGGAAGGCGCCGCTGCAGATCGCCGCCACCCGGCGGGCGCGGCGCGCCCGCGCCGCCACCCAGCGCACCAGCCGCGGATCGGCCGCCGCCGCCGCGACGCCGCGCCCGCCGGCGACGATCAGGGTGTCGAGCGGCGCATCCGGCCGGGGCAGGGGCCGTGCCAGCAGCGCCAGCCCGGCCGAGCTGGCGACGGGGCTCCCCGGCGCGACGGTGCGCAGATCGTAGGCGCCGCCTCCGGCCGCGGCGTCGGCCGAGGCCAGCACCTGCAGCGGGCCGGCGACGTCGAGCAGCTGCACCGTGGGAAAGGCCAGGATCTCGACGCGGCGCGGGCCTGGCGGAATTCGAGGGCTCTTTGTCATTCCCGCCAAGGCTAGGACGGCTACCCTGTCGCCGTCCATCTCCGGAAGAGGCATCCGCCATGGCCCTCGAGCTCCGCCCCAATTGCGAATATTGCGACAAGGACCTGCCGCCGGTGGCGACCGAGGCGCGCATCTGCTCCTACGAGTGCACCTTCTGCGCCGATTGCGTCGAGACGCGGCTCGCCAATGTCTGCCCGAACTGCGGCGGCGGCTTCGTGCCGCGCCCGATCCGCCCGGCCGGCGAGTGGCGTCCCGGCCTGTCCCTCGCCAAGCGGCCGCCCTCGCCGCGGCGGGTGCATCTCTCCTACCGGGTCGACGAGGTCGCCGCGCATGCGGCAAGGATCAGGGCCATCCCGCCCGCCGAACGGTAAGGGGCCGCCGGCCGCGCGGCCGCATCGCGGGGGCCCGGCCTAGGAATCCGGCCTTTGCGCCTCGATCTCGTCGAGCACCGCTTCGGGCGCCACGTCGCGCTCGAGCTCTTCCAGTTCCTTCCCGACGGCCGACTCCACGCCGACGCGCTCGGCGATCTCAGAGACCAGGGTGACCAGCCGGGTGATCTCGTGCTCGGCCAGCAGGCTGATCTGAAGGTCGAGCTCGGCGCGCTTGTCGGCCGCGGCCGACATGCGGTTCTGGCTGATCAGGACGAAGGTGCTGAGGAAGATCGCCTCCACCGAGGCAACCATCGCCAGGACGACGAACGAAGGGTCGAACGCGGGCAGGCCGGGGATCAGGCCGAGATTGACGGCGATCCAGGCGCCGAACAGGGCGAGGTGCAGATAGACGAAGGGCAGGCTGCCGGTGAACCGGGTGATCGCGTCGGCCACGCGCTCCTGCAGGCCGGCAGCCGCCTCGGCACGCTCCCGCCTGCGCTCCAGCCCCCTGATGTTGCGCTCCAGCACCGAGGCCAGCCCGGGGGGCTGCGGCGGTGTTGCGGTCGGCTGCCGCGGTCGCGGGGCGGGAGCCGGCGCTGCGGACGTCATGGCGGCGGCCGCCGCGGCGCCGCTCCCGGCCAGGCCGCGCCCGGGGCCATTGTCCAGGTTCGCTTGGCCGCCGCCGTCGACGCTCTCGCCCCCCGGTGCCTGCACTCGCGTGCCTCGGAGATTCCGCGGTCGACGATCCTCGAGCCAGTGATCTCGTGCAAATGCGTTCCCTGCGGCGGGCGGTGGGGTCCTGGATGGAGGAAGCAGCGACCCGTACAAAGCGTTCCGCGGCGGCTCGCTCGACAGCGGCGAACGCCGGGTCGGGCGGAGGCGGGCGGAACATCATCCTATCGAGCGGCACGACAGCGGGCGAGAGGGGCCGCATTGTTTCCACGCTGCACCGCACCATCTGGTAAGGCCGTCGTCGTGGCCTGAGCCCGGCCCCGCCCTCGGCGGCAATGTGGAGGTGATGCAGATGTCCGGACTGGGGAGCACCATCGACAGCCTCGTACGCGGCCGGCGCCGCTGGGCGGCTTCGCTCGCTCAGGCTCAGGCACCGGGCCGGACGACGGCGCCGCTGACGGACGTTTCGGATTTCGGCCCGAACCCCGGGAAGCTGCGCATGCTCGCCCACATCCCGGCGGGCCTGCCGCGCGGCTCTCCCCTGGTGGTGCTGCTGCATGGCTGCACGCAGAACGCCGCGAGCTACGCGGTGGGCACCGGCTGGACGACGCTGGCCGACCGCTGCGGCTTCGCGCTGCTGCTCCCCGAGCAGCGTCCGGCCAACAATCCCAACGCCTGCTTCAGCTGGTTCCGCACGCCGGACATCACCCGCGGCAGCGGCGAGGTCCTCTCGATCCGCTGCATGGTGGGACGGCTGCTCGAGGACCATGGCCTGGATCCGCAGCGCGTCTACGTCAGCGGGCTCTCGGCCGGCGGCGCGATGACCGCCGCCATGCTGGCGACCTACCCGGAGGTCTTCGCCGGTGGCGCGATCATCGCAGGGCTGCCCTATGGCTGCGCTTCCGGGGTGCAGGAGGCCTTGTCCTGCATGTCCCGGGCGAGCAGCCGGCCCGCCTCGGCGTGGGGCGACCTGGTTCGCGGCGCATCCGGCCACGCCGGCCCGTGGCCCCGGGTCTCGGTCTGGCACGGAACCGCCGACGCGACGGTCGTCCCGGCCAACGCCGTCGAGATCGTGAAACAATGGGCCGACGTGCATGGCGTCCCGGCACGGCCGTCCTTCGACGGGCTGCAGGACGGCATGCCGCATCGCGCCTGGCGCGACCGCGCCGGGGCGGTCGTGCTCGAATGGTACGAGATCCCGGGCCTGCCGCACGGCGTGCCCATCGCCCCGCGGGCCCCGAGCGCCGAGCAGCGCTGCGGCACCCCGGCGCCCTTCATCCTCGATGCCGGGATCTCCTCGACCTATCACATCGCGAGATCCTGGGGCTTGGCCGAGGGCATCGACGTCCGCGCCGCCGCGGCGCTCCTCCCTGCCGGCGCTCCCCCCGGATCCGCGCGCGACGGGCCGGGAGAGCGCGCCGGCGCGGGCGCCGTGCTGCGCCCGCTCGCCCTGGACCCGGGCTCCGTCATCGATCGCGCGCTCCGGGCGGCCGGGCTGCTGGGTGACAAGCGCTCGCCGTAGGAGGCCCATTCGAGGGGCCGGAGTCGCACCGGCGCCGCGCGACTCGAGAAATTTGGGCTAGGATCACCTCCGCAGCAGTGCGCGAGAGGCCCGGCCCATGACGACGATCCGCGAGATGACGGCCCACCGCGAGGTCAAGTGCGGCACCTTCCTGGTCGAGTTCGCCACCCCCGGCATCGGCCACATCCTGAAGGCCACCGGCCTCGACTTCGTGCTCTTCGACATGGAGCACAGCGGGATCACCCTCGACCTGCTGAAGAGCGCGCTGCGCTATCTCGAGGCGGCCGGCCTGCCGGCCATCGTCGGGCTGCCGTCGAAGGATCCGCACCAGGTCAACCTGGTGCTCGACATGGGTGCCGAGGCGATCATGTCGCCGATGGTCGAGACGGTCGAGGAGGTGGAGAGCTTCCTCGCCAAGACGCGCTATCCGCCGCAGGGGCGCCGCGCCGTGTCGCTCGCCGTCTCGCATGACCGCTACCGCGCCCGCCCGCCGGCCGAGATGATGGAAGAGGCCAACCGCCGGATCTGCTACTTCGCCAAGATCGAGACCCGGGCCGGCGTCGAGAACGTCGAGGCGATCGCAGCCTTGCCCGGGGTCGACGGGCTGTGGGTCGGCCATGTCGACCTCACCGCCTCGCTCGGCCGCCCCGGCGACTTCGAGGATCCCGCCTTCAAGCAGGCGATCGCCCGGGTGACCGCCGCCTGCCGCGCCAGCGGCAAGCCGCTCGGCCGGCTCTGCTCGTCGGTCGCCGAGGGCGCGGCGCTCTACCGCGCCGGCTTCGACTTCATCGGCTATTCCGGCGACGTCTGGATCCTGCAGCAGGGCCTGGCGGACGGCGTCGCCGGCCTGCGCGCCGCCTGCCGCTGAGGCGGGCCGTCCTGCCGATCAGGCCGTGCGGCGTCTCAGATCGTCCAGCCGCCGTCGATGACGTGGGCGTGGCCGGTGGTGAAGCCCGCCTCGTCGGAGGCGAGGTAGAGCACCAGCGCGGCGATCTCCTCGGCCGTGGCGAAGCGGCCGAGCGGCTGGCGGGCGAGGAACGCCTTGCGGGCCGCCTCGGGGTCCGGGTTGTTGGCGATCCGGCCGCGCAGCGACGGGGTGTCGACGGTGGCCGGGCAGATCGCGTTGCAGCGTATGCCCTTGCCGATGTAGTCGACGGCGATCGACTTGGTCAGGCCGATCACCGCCGCCTTGGTGGTGCCGTAGACGAAGCGGTTGGCCGCGCCCTTCACGCTGGACGCCGCCGAGGCCATGTTGACGATGCTGCCGCGGCCGCGCTCCACCATGCCCGGCAGCCAGGCCCGGATGGTGCGGTACATCGACCGGACGTTGAGGTCGAAGGCGAGGTCCCAGTCGGCGTCGGTGCAGTCCAGGATGGTGCCGCCATGGACGTAGCCGGCACAGTTGAACAGCACGTCGATCGCCGGGTGCGCGGCGGCCAGCGCCGTGACCGCCGCGTCGTCGCGCACGTCGAGCCGGGCGATGGTGATGGCCTGGCTGGCGCGCCCGAGATCGGCGAGCGCGACCTCGTCGATGTCGGTGGCGAGGACCTGCGCCCCTTCGGCGGCGAAGGCGAGGGCGGTCGCCCGCCCGATGCCGTGCGCCGCCGCCGTGATCAGCGCCCGCTTGCCGGCCAGCCGGTCGGTCATGATGCGCCCGCCCCTCAGGCCAGCCGCTTGCCGCCTGCGGCGTCGAACAGGTGCACGGCGCCGGGCAGCGGCCGCACCGTGATGTCGTCGCCCGGGGCGAAGTGCCGGCGCTCCTTGAGGCTGATCTGCAGCGTGTTCTGCCCGACCTTGCCGATGACCAGCGTCTCGGCGCCGGTCGGCTCGACCACCGTCACCTTGACCGGCAGGCCGGCGGCGCCGTCGGCGCTCAGCACGAAATGCTCCGGCCGAACGCCGAAGACCACGGCCTGCCCGTCCGTGACGCCGGCCGGCGCGGTCGCCGGCAGGGCGATGCCGTCCTCGGTGGCGATGCCGGCCGTGCCGTTGGCCTTCCTCACCTTGCCGGGGACGAAGTTCATCGCCGGCGAGCCGATGAAGCCGGCGACGAACAGGTTGGCCGGCCGGTCGTAGAGCTCGAGCGGCTCGCCGATCTGCTCGATCCAGCCGTCGCGCATCACCACGATGCGGTCGGCCATGGTCATCGCCTCGATCTGGTCGTGGGTGACGTAGATCGCCGTGGTCTTCAGCTTCTGGTGCAGCTCCTTGATCTCGGCGCGCATCTGGACGCGCAGCTTGGCGTCGAGGTTGGAGAGCGGCTCGTCGAACAGGAAGACCTGCGGGTCGCGGACGATGGCGCGGCCCATGGCGACGCGCTGCCGCTGGCCGCCGGAGAGCTGCCGCGGATAGCGGTCGAGCAGCTGCGACAGGTCGAGGATGCCGGCCGCGCGCTTCACCCGGTCGTTGATCTCCTTCTTGTCGACGCGCCGCAGCTTGAGGCCGAAGGCCATGTTCTCGGCGACGCTCATATGCGGGTAGAGGGCGTAGTTCTGGAACACCATCGCGATGTCGCGGTCGCGCGGCGGCAGCAGCGTCACGTCGCGGTTGCCGATCGCCACCGAGCCGTCGGTAATCGTCTCGAGGCCGGCCACCACCCGCAGCAGGGTGGACTTGCCGCAGCCCGACGGCCCCACCAGCACCAGGAACTCGCCATCCTCGATGGCGAGGTCGAGCCCGTGCAGGATCTCGAGCTGCCCGTAGTGCTTGCGGATCCCGTGGATGGTGACGTTTGCCATATCCTCTCCGTCCTATAGCAGGATGACTCTCAACCCTTCACCGCGCCGATCAGCAGGCCGCGGGTGATGAACCGCTCGAGCAGCACCGCGAGCACGGTGACCGGCAGGATCATCACGATGATCAGCACCGACATGTACCACCATTGCGGCCCGCGCGTCGCGTTCTGTGCGGCCACCAGCAGGGGCAGCGTCTGCGCGTTGGCCGAGGACAGGAAGAGCGCCAGCAGGTACTCGTTCCAGGCCATGATCAGGACCAGGATGAAGGTGGCGGCCAGCCCCGGGGTGGAGAGCGGCAGCACCACCGACCAGAAGATGCGGTAGCGCGTCGCGCCGTCGACCAGCGCCGCCTCCTCGAGCTCGAGCGGGATCGAGTGGAAGAAGTCGCGCATCAGCCAGACGACGATCGGCACGTTGACCGCGACATAGGTCATCACCAGCGCCGTGCGGGTGTCGAGCAGGCCGAGATTCTGGAACAGCACGTAGACCGGCACCACCACGGTGACCGGCGGCAGGATGCGCTGCGACACCATCCAGAAGGCGATGTCGTTGTTGCCGAGCGAGCGGCGGAAGCGCCGGCCGAGCCCGAGCACCAGCAGCGCGAACAGCGCCAGCCCGGCGGCCAGCGCCGCCGGCCAGGGCACGCCGAGCGCCGCCACCAGCGCGATGGCGGCGGCCACCGACAGCACGAAGAGGCCGATCGAGCCGAGCTTCGGCCGGTAGGTGATGCGGACCAGCGCATAGGCCGCCATGCTGCCGATCGCCACCGCGATGACCGAGCTGACCAGCGCCGCGATCACCGTGTTGACGTAGGGCCGGAGCGTGTCGTTCAGCATGTCGACGAAGAGGTACTTCCAGGCATGCAGCGACGGCTCGAAATCGACCCAGGGCAGGTAGAACGGCCCGGCATTGACGTCGAGCGGCAGCTTGAACGAGGTGATCAGCAGCCAGTAGAGCGGGAACAGCACGACGAAGGCCCAGAAGCCCAGCAGGGCGTAGGAGACCACCCGCCCGAGCGGCGTCGGGTCGTCCGGCGCGCGCATGCCGGCGAGCGGCTTGGGCTCGCCCTTGGCGGCGGCGGCCATCAGGCGGCCCTCGACCGGGTCAGGTTGACGAAGGCGGTGCAGAAGAAGGTGACCATGAAGAGCAGCATGTAGGCGACCGCCGCCGAGCCGCCGAGGTCGAGCGTGCGCCAGGCCATGAAGGCGTGCAGCGTCATCGACTCGGTGGAGATGCCCGGCCCGCCATTGGTCAGCACGTTGGGCAGGTCGACGATCTTGAAGGCCTCGATCACGCGGATCAGCACCAAGGTCAGGCTGACCGGCAGGATCGAGGGGATGGTGATGTGGCGGAAGATCTGCCAGCGGTCGGCGCCGTCGACCATCGCCGCCTCGACCTGCTCGCGCGGCTGGGCCTCGAGCGCGGCCAGCAGCACGATGAACATGAAGGGGATCCACTGCCAGGCGTCGCCGATCATCACCGCGGTGCGGGCGCCCCAGGCGGTCGCCGCCCAGGAGAAGTCGGCGAGGCCGGCCACCTGCCAGAGCGGCGCGAACGGCCCCTTGGTGGTGTCGGTCAGCATGCGGAAGGTGTAGGCGATGCCGACCGGGGTGATCATCATCGGCAGGAAGAAGACGACCCGGAAGAAGCGCCGGCCGGCCAGCTTCTGGGCGCAGAGCAGCGCCAGGCCGAGGCCGAGCAGGTACTGCGCCACGACGCCGACGAAGACATAGATCAGGGTCACCGGCAGCGAGCCGAGCTGGCCGCCCTCGCTCGACAGCGAGGCGAACAGCATGGCGACCAGGACCAGCGCGGCGCCGATCAGCAGGCGCCCGATCGCGCCGCCGACGCTGCCGCGGCGCAGCGCGCCCGCGACCAGCCAGATCGACCATGCGGCCACCGCCGCGACGAGCACCCAGCCGATCGCCGAGATCGGCCGCAGCGTGCCGAGGAAGTGGAACTGCTGCGAGCCGAACAGCAGCTTCTTGTAGTTGAGCAGCCCGATGAAATCGAAGGTGAACCCGCCCTTGCCGAGCTTGAATCGGGTGAGCGAGAGATAGAGCGAGACGATCAGCGGGAAGATCGACATCGCCAGCACGATCAGCACCGCCGGCAGCAGGAAGACGGCGGGCGCCGCCCGGTCGGCCCGGGACAGCGCCCGCGTCTGCAGCGGCGCCGGGTAGTAGCCGGCAGCCTCCGCGCCCGCGGGCGCGGAGGCTGCCGTCGGCGACGTCTGCGTCACCGTCCCTCGCTACTTCTTGACGCCGAGGGTGTTCTGGTAGGCCTTCAGCTGGGCGTCCTTGCCGAGCTCCTCGGTGATCTCGTTCCAGCCGTTCTCGATGTTCGCGGCGGCCTGGTCGATGGTCGTCTCCTTGGCCAGCAGGCGGCCGACCTCGGTGTCGAGGACGATCTGCTGGTAGCGCTGGTTCTGCGGGATGCGCAGGTCGAGCACCATGTTCGGGCTGTTCAGGCTGGACTTGATGGCGCCGAGGTAGATGTCGGCGGCTTCCTTGCTCATGCCGGCCTTCAGCCACAGGTCGAGGTTCTCGAACTGCGAGGTGCGGTAGGGATTGAAGCCGGTCGCGCCGATCGTCACGTCGACGTTCGACTCGGCCGGGGCGGTCATGTAGGAGAGGAACGCGTAGGCGGCGTCCTTCACCTTCTGGTCCTTGGCGTGGTTGATCGCGCCCGACCAGCCGCCGAACGCCGCGAACGGCGCGTGGTTGACGCCGTCGATGGCGTAGGGGCAGAGCTCGGGCGTGCAGTCGACCAGCTTGCCGGTGGCCCGGTCGAGCACCTGCTTGGAGCCGGGGATGATCACCGCGCCGACCTTGTCGACCACCTTCGAGGTCGTCTTGTCGATGGCCAGCGTGCCGATGTCGCCCCAGTCGATGCTGAGCGCGCAGCGGCCGGTGGTGAACAGGCCGCGGGTGTCGCCGACGTCGAGGTTGATCTCGTCCGGCGGGCCGTACTGGGTGGTGTCGACATAGACCTTGAGGCCGGCCTTGAAGGCGTCGTTGTTGACCAGCGGCTTCATGTCGTTCGGATCGAAGAACACGCCCTGGCTGGTGCCCTTGCTCTGGATGTAGTTGCCGATCACCGAGGTGACCATCCAGTAGGACTGGGCGTTGCGCTTCTTGGCGATGCAGGAGCCGTAGTCCGGCTTGCCGTCGCCGTTCAGGTCCTTGCCGTGGAAATGCTTGGCGATGGCGAGGTAGTCGTCCCAGGTCTTGGGCGGCTGCATGCCGGCCTCCTTGAGGAGGTCGGTGCGGTAGTAGACCATCTGGAAGTCGCCATCGAGCGGGATGGTGTAGACCTTCCCGTTGTAGGTGGCGCTGAAGTCGCGGAAGAACGGCCCGATGTCGTCCCACGCCGCCTGCTTGTCGTTCTTGACCTTGTCGGTGAGGTCCTCGAGATAGCCGGGCTCGATGAAGTCGACCATCCACTGCGGCGCGAAGACCGCGACGTCATAGCTGTTGGTGCCCGTCGCGAAGTCGGTCAGCACCTTGTTGTAGAGGTCGGAGAAGGGCACGGTGATGACGTTCACCTTGGCCCCGGTCAGCTTCTGGAACTCCGGCGCGCGGCGCTGGAGCGGCTCAGCGATCTGCGGCCCGGTGAAGGTCACCACGTTGACCGTGACGCCGTCGAACTCGCCGGCCGAGGCCGGGCTGCCGGCGCTGCCGAGCAGCAGCGCGACGGCGCTGGCCGCCATCCCCTTGGCGAGGCCCAGCAGGGCCTTGCGCGTCATGTGCTTCATCCTCTCCTCCCAGTTGGTGCCGCCCCGCACGGGGCCGCAAGAAACTCAGCCGGCGCGGCGTTTCGCCGGCCGGACCCTCGTTCTGGCGATGCTACGACCGCGTTTGCGTCGCAAGCAACCCGGAATCTGTCCGCGGCGGCGATTCCGGCGCTTCAGAGGCCGAGCTCGGCGGCCCGCGGCGGGTCCATGCCGGCCCGCCCGCAATTGATCGCCGCCGCCCGCGCGGCAAGCGACAGGGCGTCCCGGGCGGCGGCGGCGTCGAGCGCCTCCAGCCCGGCCGGGGTCAACCGGTCCTGGCGGTGGAGCCAGGCGAGCAGCGCGCCGTGGAAGGTGTCGCCGGCGCCGATGGTGTCGACCACGCTGACCGCCGTGCCCGGCACCTCCGCCTTGCCGAAGCGGCCGAAGGCGACGGCGCCGTCGGCGCCGCGCGTCACCACGACCAGGGCCGGGCCGCGCGCCAGCCAGCCGGCGGCGATCGCCTCGGGGTCCGCGCCGGGATAGAGCCAAGCGAGGTCGGCCCGGCTCAGCTTCACCAGGCTGGCGAGCCCGAGCCAGCCCTCGAACCGCCGGCGATAGAGGGCGGCATCGGCGATCAGGGTCGGCCGGATGTTGGGGTCGAGCGACAGCACGCGGCGGCCGTGCTCGCGCCGCATCAGCCCCTCCAGCGTGGTCGCCGCCGGCTCCTGGGCCATGGCGTTGGAGCCGAGATGCAGGCAGCTCACGGCGTCGGACAGCGCCGGCGGCAGGTCGGCCGGCGCCAGGTTGCGGTCGGCGGCGCCGTTGGCGAAGAAGGCGTAGCGCGGCTCCTCGCCGGGCCGGACGTCGACGAAGGCGAGCGTGCTCGGCTCGTCGCTGCGCCGCACCAGCCCGGTATCGACGCCGTTCTCCGCCATGCAGTCGAGCAGCAGGTCGCCGAACAGGTCGGTCGAGAGCCGCGCCAGGAAGCCCGCGGGCACGCCGAGCCGGGCCACCGCCAGGGCGATGTTGAAGGGCGAGCCGCCGGGCAGGGGCCGGAAGCCGCGGCTGCCGTCGCCGCCGGACATCGGCAGGAAATCGATCAGCGCCTCGCCGCAGGAAACGATCATCCCGTCCTCCCCGCTCTCGTCCGACGGCATTAGACCGACCTTCGCCGTGCCGGTCCATGGCCTCCCTGCGCAGCCCGGCTCAGGCCCGCCAGCGGGGCTTGGCCCCCTCGGCGGCCGCGTCGGCGCGGCTGCGGCCGATATCGGCGAGCGCCCGGTCGCCGAGCGCCAGCAGCTCGCGGCGCTGCCGCGCCCGTTCCTGCCACTCGAGCAGGGCCAGGATGCCGGACTCGATCGCCCTGGCGAGGCGCACTGGCAAGGACCGATCCGAAGTCGGGCGGTCGGCGATCGGCGGGCGTGCGTCGGCGTGGTGCGCGATCAGGGCCATCTTCATCCTCCATCTGGGACCGAAGCGAACGGCCGCTCGGTGTGAGGACGGTTCTAGGGGTCGGGCGGATGGCGAGCGTTGCGGCCGGGGTGAAGCGCCGGGCGCCGTCGTTGCGCGCGGCGGGAATTCGTCGTTAATTCGGCGGGAAAGGGGGGCGGCGGCGCCCCGGGGCCGGGCAATGGCGCTGGCGCAGGTGAGGCTTCTGGGAGGGTTCGAGGCGACGCTCGCCTCCGGCGCGGCGGTCGACCTGCCCGGCCAGAAGGACCGCGCCCTGCTCGCCATATTGGCGCTGGCGCCGGCGGCCGGGCACAGCCGCGACCGGCTGGCCGGGCTGCTGTGGAGCGACCGCGGCGACCGCCAGGCCCGGGACAGCCTGAAGCAATCCCTGACGCGGCTGCGCCGCGGCCTGGGCAACGCCGCCGCGCTGCTCGTCGCCGACCGGCTGACGGTGCGGCTCGAGGCCGGCGGCATCGACAGCGACGTCGCCCGCTTCGAGCGCCTCGCCGGCGCCACCGACCGGGCGGATCTCGCGGCCGCCGCCGCGCTCTATCGCGGCGAGCTGCTCGAGGGGCTGGCGGTGCGCGACCCCAGCTTCGAGGAATGGCTGCTGGTCGAGCGGCAGCGCCTGCGCCAGCGCCTCGAGGCGGCGCTGGCCCGGCTGATGGCGGCGGCGCTCGCCGGCGGCGACCGGGCGCAGGCCTCGGCCGCGGCGCAGCGGCTGCTGGGGCTCGACCCGCTGCGCGAGGCGGCGGTGCGCACCCTGATGCAGCTGCAGGCCGAGGACGGCGAAACCGCCCAGGCGCTCCGCCTCTACGAGGCGCTCGCCGAGCGGCTGCGGCGCGAGCTCGGCGTCGCTCCGGAGCCCGCCACCACGCAGCTCTTCGAGGCGCTGCGCGAGCGCCGTTCGCCCCAGGCCGCACCCCAGTCCACGGCCGAGGTCGTCCTGGCGCCATCCGCCGAGCTGCCGCTGCCCGGCAAGCCGTCGCTCGCCGTGCTGCCCTTCCAGAACCTCGGCGGCGATCTCGAGCAGGAGTATTTCGCCGACGGCATGGTCGAGGAGATCATCACTGCCCTGTCGCGCATCGGCTGGCTGTTCGTGATCGCGCGCAACTCGAGCTTCACCTTCAAGGGCCGGACGGTCGACGCCAAGCAGATCGGCCGCGAGCTCGGCGTGCGCTATCTGCTGGAGGGCAGCGTGCGACGGGCCGCCGGCCGGGTGCGGATCGCCGGCCGGCTGGTCGACGCCGCCTCCGGGCAGCAGCTCTGGGCCGACCGCTTCGAGGCCGGGCTGGAGGACGTCTTCGACCTGCAGGACCAGGTGGCGGCCAGCGTCGTCGGCGCCATCGCGCCGCGGCTCGAGCAGGCCGAGATCGAGCGCGCCCGGCGCAAGCCGACCGGGAGCCTCGACGCCTACGACTACTACCTGCGCGGCATGGCCGGCGTGCATGACTGGTCGCGCGAGGCCAACGCGCAGGCGCTCGCCGCCTTCGGCCGGGCGACCGCGCTCGACCCGCAGTTCGCCGCCGCCTACGGCATGGCGGCGCGCTGCTACTCGCAGCGCAAGGTCAGCGGGTGGGTCGTCGACCAGCGGGCCGACATCGCCGAGGCCGAGCGCCTGGCGCGGCGCGCCGTCGAGCTCGGCCGCGACGATGCGGTGGCGCTCGGCACCGCCGGCATCGTGCTGGCCTACGTCGTAGGCGAGCTGGAGGAGGGCAACCAGCTGATCGAGCGGGCGCTGGCCCTCGACCCCAACTGGGCCTGGGGGTGGCTGTTCGGCGGCTGGGTCAAGGTGTGGCTCGGCGAAGCGGAGCCGGCGCTCGACCGCGTCGCCCGCGCCATGCGGCTCAGCCCGCGCGATCCCCAGCGCTTCAACATGAGCACCGTGGTGGCCTGGGGCCATTTCCTCGCCGGCCGCTACGCCGAGGCGCGGGGCGCCGCGCTGGCCGCGCTCAGCGAGAAGCCGGACTACGTCTCGGCGCTGCGCCTGCTCGCCGCCGCCGGCGCGCTCGGCGGCTGGCCCGAGGACGCCGCCCGCGCCATGGCCCGGCTGGCGACGCTCGATCCCGGCGCTAGCATCGCCGGTATCCGCGCGCGCGACCCGCTGCGCCGCGACGAGGATCTCGCCCGCTTCGCCGAGGGGCTGCGCCGCGCCGGGCTGCCGGACTGAGCAGGTCTGCCTGGCGGGCGTCGCCGACCGCAAGGCCAGGATTGCGCGGCCGGGCTCGTCTGGCGCAGGCTTTGCCCGGCCAGGAAGCCGGATGTCTCCGGCTCCCCACCGACGGCGACAGGGAGGACACGGGTCATGCATACGGTCGTGAGGTCCTATTCCGGAAAAGGTGCGAAGGAGTTCATCGATCTGCTGGAGAAGCACAGGGCCGACGTCGAGCGCGAGATGAGCGCGGTCAAAGGCGTGGTCAGCTACACGCTCGTCCGCAGCAGCGACGGCGGCTTCTCGATCACCGTCTGCCAGGACAAGGCGGGCGCCGACGAAAGCATGCGGCGGGCCAAGGATTGGGTCGCCAAGAACGCCGGAAGCACCGGTGTCGCCCCGCCGACGGTCTCCGAGGGCGTCGTCGTGTTCCGCATGGGCTAGGTCAGGGGTCGCCGGGGCCGCCGCGCCGCGCTTTCCCGTGGCGCGGCCGGCTTCAGCCGCGCGCCAGGATGTGCCTGACCAGGCGCGGCGCCTCCTCGGCCACCGACAGGATGGTTCCGGAGCGCCGGGTCGAGGCGAAGTCGAGCCCGGCGAAATAGAGCCCGGGCAGGCGCGCCACGCCCTCCTCGTGGAGCGGCTGGCCCCGCTCGTCGAGCGCGCCGGGCAGCCGCACCCAGCCGAAATCGCCGTCGAACCCGGTGCACCAGATCACCGTCGACAGGCCGTGCTCCCGCCAGTCCAGCGCGCGGATCGGCGGGTCGGGCAGGATCGGCGCGACCGTCTCCGCCGGATCGGGCTCCGGCGGCGGCGCGTCGATCCCGAGCCGGGCGATGTGCTCGTCGATCAGCCGCTTGAAGCGCGCCGAGCTCTCGTCGCCGAGCCGCAGGTTGTCCGCGAGGTCGTCGGCGAAGGTCAGGTGACGGCCGTCCCCGTCCGTTCCGCTCAACCGCCCAAGCAGGACGACGCCCTGGGCGCTCAGCGACTGCAGGCTGATGGTGTGGAGGGCCCCGATCAGCGAGCGCGACGCGGCACGGCCGCCGGCGGTGACGAAGTCGCGCCGGTGCACGTCGAACAACCCGCTCTCGACCAGCCAGAAGGTGGTATCGCGGCCGCGATAGCGGCGCACCAGCCGCGTCACCTCGCCGGTCGCGAGGTAGACCTTGCGGCCCTGCAGCGCGAGATCCTCGGCCACCTGGCCGCCGGACTGCGCGCTGCCGACGACCAGCACGGCGCCGGCCGGCAGCGCCGCCGCGTTGCGATAGTCGGAGACGTCGATCTGGTGCAGTCCGGGCGGCAGCGTCGCCGCCAGCGCCGGCCGGCGCGGCCGGTTCAGGTTCCCGGTGCAGATGACGACGTTCCTCGCCAGCAGCTCGCGCCGGGGCGTCGCCAGCCGGTAGGCCGCCTCGCCCTCGTCGCGCGACAGCGCCAGCACCGGCGCGCCGGTCTCGACCGGCAGGTCCTGCCGCCGGGCATAGCCCTCGAGCAGCGCGACGAATTCCGCGCAGGTCATGCAGCCTTCCGGATCCGGCCCCTCGTAGCGCTCGCCCGGAAGCACGGTCAGCGCGTTGGGGATGTTCATCCGGAAGGAGTCCCAGCGCTGGCTGCGCCAGGTCTCGCCGATCCTGGCACGCTCCAGCACGACATGGCCGATGCCGGCCTGGCGCAGGCAGCAGGAGACCCCCAGGCCGGCCCACCCGGCGCCGATCACCACCGCCTCGAAGGCATCCCGAGCGCCTGCCATGGCCGCCTCCCGCGGCGATTGACCTCGCCGTCGTGCCGGGAGCTCGTTGCGCTCCCGCACGAAGTCTACACTGGCCGGCAAACCGCAGCGACGCGCATTCTCCGGCTCGGCCGCCGCGCTTCTGCGATGCGTCGCGGGCGCAGGCGAAGGAACGTTGCGATGACGCTCACCATCGGGCACGAGATCGAGGCGATCGACCTGGCGCGGCTGCTCGGGCCCTGGGCGCGGGCCAGGCCGGACGACCCGGCCCTGGTCACCGCCGAGGAGAGCCTCGGCTGGCGCGATCTCGACCGGGCCAGCCGCGCCTATGCTGCGGGCCTGCTCGCGCTCGGCCTGCGGCCCGGCGAGCGCGCCGCGTCGCTGATGCCGAACTGCAGCGCGCTGCTGGTTCACTATCTCGCCTGCCTGCGGGCCGGCATCGTCGCGGTGCCGCTCAACTACCGCTACACGCCGCGGGAGATCGGTCACGGGCTGGCAGCCAGCGGCGCGTCCGTGCTGCTGGCGCACGCCGAGCGGGACGCCGACCTGGCGGCCTGCCCCGAGGCGGGTCGGCTGCGCCTCGGCGTCATCCGCCATCCCCACGGGACAGGCGGGGCGCCCGGCTTCGCCGCGCTCGCCGGGGGCGCTGCGCCGGACGCCGCCATCCCGGCGCCCGCCGCGGCCGATCCCGCGTTCATCTTCTTCACCTCGGGCAGCACCGGACCGGCCAAGGGCGTGACGCACAGCGGGGCCAGCCTCGGCGCCCAGATCGCCGCGGTGCTTGCCGCCCGCGAGATCGGCGCCGCGGACATCGTGCTGACCGGTGCGTCGCTGTCGCATATCGGCGCCCTCACCGACGCCCTCATGGCGATGGCGGCCGGCGCACGGCTGGTGATCCCGCGGCGGTTCGACGGCGCCGAGATCCTGCCGCTGCTGCGCGCCCACCGGCCGACCATGCTGCACATGCTGGCGCCGGCCCTGTTCGCGCTGGTCCGCGAGCACGGCGCCGCGCGCGCCGATTTCGCCTCGGTCCGGCTCTGCCTGTCCGGCGGCGACAAGGTGCCGGGCCAGCTCGCCCGGCGCCTGCAGGCGCTGGCCGGCCTCGACGTTCACGAGCAGTACGGCATGACCGAGACGGGCATCTCGACCGTCAACCCGCCGCACGGCGTCAACAAGATCGGCTCGGTCGGCCGCCCGATGCCGGGCTTCGAGGTGGCGATCCGCGATGCCGAGGGCAGGGACCTGCCGGTCGGCGCGGAAGGCCGGCTGTGGGTCCGCTCGCCCGGCAACATGATCGGCTACTGGGGCGATCCCGCAGCGACGCGGGCGACCCTGCGCGAGGGCTGGCTCGATACCGGCGACGTGATGCGGCTCGACGCCGACGGCTATCTCTGGTTCTGCGGCCGGCAGAAGCAGATCATCGTCCATGACGGCTCGAACATCTCGCCGCAGGAGGTCGAGGAGGCGCTGCTCGAGCACCCGGCCGTGGCCATGGCCGGCGCGGTCGGCGTCCGCAACCTGCTGCACGGCGAGAACGTCGACGCCTTCGTCGCCCTGCGCGACGGCGCGCCGCCGCCCGGCGAGGCGGAGCTGATCGCGTTTGCCCGCGAGCGTATCGGCTACAAGGCGCCGGAGCACGTCTTCCTGCTCGACCGGCTGCCGCAGACCCCGACGGGCAAGCTCGACCGCGGCGCGCTGAAGCAGCTCGCCGCGGAGCGGCACGCCGGGGCGGTGGATTTTCCCTCCTCCGCGTGACGGCGCCGGTCAGCCGGCGGCGAGCCCCAGCACCGTGCGCGTCAGGTGGCTGTCCGGCCGGCGCAGCGCGTCGAGGATGGTGAAGTGGTTGGCGCCGGCGATCGGCACCAGGTCGCCCGGCAGGTGCGCCGCGGCGCGCCGGGCGTGGAAGCGGCGGCTGCTCGCCACCATGGCCGGCAGCTCGGCGGTGCCGTAGGCGATGGCGAGCGGCTTGGCGACCCCCGGCCGGCGCATCGGCGACAGGCCGGCGACCTCCGCCTCGGTCAGCCGCAGCTTGTCGTTGACGTGCGGCGAGTCGCGCAGCCCGCCGAGATCGAACACGCCGGAGATGGCGAGGCCGGCGGCGATCGCCGGATGGTCGAGCAGCAGGGCCGTGAGATGCCCGCCGGCCGACCAGCCGGTGACGATCAGCGGCCCGGCGATGCCGTGCGCGGCACGGTTCGCCCCGAGCCAGTCGAAGGCGGCGCGGAGCTCGTCCGCGATCCGCGTCAGCCCGGCCTCGGGCGCCAGCGTGTAGCCCGGCAGCGCCGCCGACCAGCCATGGCCGAGCGCGCCCTCGGCCAGGCAGGCGAAGATCTCCTGGCTGCCGCGCTGCCAGTAGCCGCCATGGATGTGGACGAAGCAGGGCGCACCCGCGTCGCCGGCGGGATAGAGATCCCAGCGCGTCCGCTCGTCGGCCCGGTAGGGCAGGTCGAGATGCTCCGGCCGCGCTGCCCGCAGGCGCTCCGAGGCGGCCGCCCATTCCGCGGTCTTCGCCGCCGCCACCTCCGGCCCGACATGGGCGACGTTGTTGTAGGCGAGGTTGCGCTCGGCCAGCGACAGGGTCTCCCAGTCGCGCGCCGTTGCCTCGATGCTCGCAGCCATGAGACCTCACCTGCCCGGATGGCAATCATATCTATGCCGCGCCGGCCCCCGCGGCGGCGCTGCATTTCTGTACGTTTGACGTCACGCGTAACGCGGTGTAGCACTCGGCATGATCCGCAGCTACGGCAATAGCCTGACGGAGCGGTTTGCCAATGGCGAGGGTCGCAGTTCGAGCCATTCCGACGCCAGGCGGAAAAGGCACTCTGACCGTCTGGATGCCGCGGCCAGCTTGAGCGACATCGCGGGGTTCCTGGCACCGGCTGGAAAAGCTCAGGGCGACCGAGCCGGAAGCTACAGCATCCGCATCAACGACCAGTGGCGGATCTGCTTCAAATGGCCGGACGGCTCGACCGGGCCGGCCAGTTACCATCGAGGACTATCATTGCGAGGTGAGCGATGGCTCGTAGCGCTATTCATCCCGGCGAGCATCTGGCGGATGCCATGGGCGCTCTCGGCTTCAGCGGCGGCGGCTCGCGCGCGATATCCAGGTGCTCGCCAACCGGATCAGCGGCATCCTCCGCGGCACGCGGGCGGTGACGGCCGACACCGCGTTGCGGCTCGGGCGCTACTTCGGCACCAGCGCCGAGTTCTGGATGAACCTGCAGCAGCTCGACGACCTGCGCCGCGCGACGGAGCATCTGGGCAAGAGCCTCGACGCGATCCCGGCCGCCAAGGCTCGTGCGGCCAATCTCGGGCGATCCTCGGCGGCGTAGGACCGAGGAGTTCCGGCGTCCCGGGCGGCTCCGCTCGCGGCGGCGGCGGCGCCCCTACTGCAGCAGCCCGCGCGCGGCCAGGTTGCGCATCAGAGCGACGCTGCCGAAGGTCCAGGGCGGGCAGCGGTCGGAGCGCTGCACCCGGTTGACCAGCCGGCCGAGCCAGGGCGAGGCGATGGTGACGACGTCGCCCTCCCGGTGGGTGAAGCCCTTGCCGGGGGCCTCGCGGTCCTTGACCGGGGCGAACATGGTGCCGGTGAACAGCACGAAGCCGTCGGGATACTGGTGGTTGGCGCCGATCGCCTGGCCGACCAGGTCGAGCAGGTCGCGGCTGATCTCCGACAGCGAGCTGGAGCCTTCGAGGGTGAAGCCCTCCGGGCCGTCGACCGACAGGCTGACCTCGCTCTGGCGCAGCGTGTCGAGGGTGAAGCCGACGTCGAGCAGCCGGATGAAGGGGCCGATCGCCGTCGAGGCGTTGTTGTCCTTGGCCTTGCCGAGCAGCAGGGCGCTGCGCCCCTCGACGTCGCGCAGGTTGACGTCGTTGCCGAGCGTGGCGCCGACCAGCCTGCCGTCCGGCGCCACCACCAGCACGACCTCCGGCTCCGGGTTGTTCCAGGTCGAGACCGGGTGGATGCCGACATCGGCGCCGTAGCCGACCGCCGACATCGGCTGCGCCTTGGTGAAGATCTCGGCGTCGGGGCCGATGCCGACCTCGAGATAGGGCGACCACAGCCCGCGCTCGATCAGCGCCTGGCGCAGCTCCATGGCTGCCGGGCTGCCCGGCTTGACCTTGCGCAGGTCGCCGCCGATGCGCTCGCCGAGCTCGCGGCGCAGCGTCTCGGCGCGGGCGGGATCGCCGCCGGCCCGCTCCTCGATGACCCGCTCGACCATGCTGCGGGCGAAGGTCACGCCGGCCGCCTTGATCGCCTGCAGGTCGACCGGCGCCAGCAGATGCGGCTTGGCCGGGTCGATCGATCCGGCGACGCTGTTGGCGAGCAGCGCGTCGAGGCTGCCGATCCGCCGTCCGGCCGTCTCGCGGGCCAGCCGCACGGGATCCGGGGCGGCGCAGAGCTGGGCCATGGTCGGCGCCGCGGCGCCGAGGTCGTGGACGCCATCGCGGCGGATCGCCACCACCGCCGGGCCGGCCGGCTGGTCGCCGGTTCCGGGCAGCCAGGCGCGGCCGACCAGGGTGCCGGCGGTGTCGTCCTGCGGCAGGACGGCGGGCGCCGCCACCGGCGCCCAGGGGCCGGCGCTGGCGTCGCTCACGGCGTCGGCGCGTCCTGGCGCACCAGCCCCTCGGCCTTCAGCTCGCCCCAGAGGGCGGCGGGGATCTTGTGGCGGTAGAGCGCCAGGTTGGCCTCGATCTCGGCCGCCCGCCGGCCGCCGGGGATGACCGCGGCGATCGCCGGATGGTGCAGCGGGAACTGCAGCGCGGCGGCGGCCAGCGGCACGCCGTGGCGCCGGCACGCCGCCTCGATGCGGCGCACCTTGTCCAGGATCTCCGGCGGCGCCGCCTTGTAGTCGTACATGGCGCCGGCGACCGGGCCGCTCGCCAGGATGCCGGAATTGTACGGGCCGCCGATGATGATGCTCATGCTGCGCTCGACGCACATCGGCAGGAAGCGGTCGAGCGCCGCCTGCTCGAGCAGGGTGTAGCGCCCGGCCAGCAGGAAGCAGTCGAACGGCGCCCGCTCGGCGAACTCGATGCAGGGCTCGATCTCGTTGACGCCGACGCCGAGCGCCTGGACGACGCCCTCCTCGCGCAGCTTCGTGATGGCCTTGTAGGCGCCGGCCATCGCCGCCTCGAAGTTGCGCCGGTAGTTGTCGCCCTGGTTGCGGTGGTCGACATCGTGGATGAACAGGATGTCGACCTTGTTGACGCCGAGCCGCGCCAGGCTGTCCTCGACCTCGCGCATCACCTGGTCGTAGCCATACTCGAAGCGGATCTCGAAGGGCGGCACCTCGGCGAAGTTGCCGCCCGCCACCTTGTCCTGCTTCGAGGCGGTGACGCGCCAGCCGACCTTGGTCGACAGCACCAGCTTCTCCGGCTTCGCCAGCCGCACGGCGACGCCGGTGCGCAGCTCGCTGAGGCCGTGGCCGTAGAGCGGCGCCGTGTCGAAGTAGCGCACGCCGCCATCGAGCGCGGCCTGGATCGAGCCGATCGCGTCGCGCTCGGTGACGACCTGGTAGATGTTGCCGAGACCGGTCCCGCCGAAGCCGAACTCGGTCACCGCCACCGGCGTCTTGCCGATGCGGCGTGTCGGGATTGTGCTCACGGGCGGTGTCTCGACTTCCCTGATCGAGGTCCGTATAGTGGACCGATACTCCGGATCTTGGATTGGATGGTGACGGAGCCGCCGCCGCTTTGTCAACGGGCGGCGGCCGTCGCGAGGGGAGCGGGCGGGCGCGGATGGATCGTGCGGACGTCGCGAGGCAGACCTCGGTGGGCAAGGCGCTGCACCTGCTCGAGGTGCTGGGCCGGCTCTCCGGCCGGCAGGACATCCGGCTCGCCGACATCGTGCGCGAGACCGGGCTGCAGAAGCCGACGGCGCACCGGCTGCTCTCCGAGCTGAAGGCCCGCGAGTTCGTCGAGCAGGACCGCGACAGCGGCCGCTACCGGCTCGGCCGCAAGCTGATGCTGCTCTCCGCCCAGCTCTATGCCGGGACCGACCTGCGGGAGCGGGCGCGGCCGCACCTGCGGGCGCTGGTCGAGGCCACCGGCATGACCGCCAACCTGGCGGTGCGCGACGGCGGCGAGGTCGTCTACATCGACAAGATCGAGGGCCGCTTCGCCGTGCAGCTGCGCTCCGCCATCGGCTGGCGCGGGCCGCTGCACTGCACCGGGCTCGGCAAGGCGCTGCTCGCCTTCGGCGGCCCGGAGGTGGCCGAGGCGCTGTCGCGCCAGCCGCTGCCCCGGCTCACTCCCAGCACCATCGTCGACCGCGCCGCGCTCGAGCGCGACCTGGCCGAGACCCGCGAGCGCGGCTACGCCGTCGACGAGCGCGAGCACGAGCCGGAGGTGCGCTGCGTCGCCGCCCCGGTCCTCGACCATCTCGACGAGGTCGCCGGGGCGATCAGCGTCTCCGGCACGGTGACCCAGCTGACCCGCGCCATGGTCCCGGAGATCGGCCGGCTGGTGCGCGAGCAGGCCGACCGGATCAGCCGCAGCCTGGGCCATGGCGGGGCGGCGCGGGGCGGCGCGAGCTGAGCCCCACGCCGGGCGTGCAAGGCGTCATGCTTCGGCGCTAGGCTGGGGCGGGATTCGGAGGTGACGGGATGCTCAAGGGGATCGATCCGCTGCTCAATGCCGACCTGCTGCATCTCCTGGCCGCGGCCGGCCACGGCGACGAGATCGTCATCGTCGACGCCAACTTCCCGGCCACCTCGGTGGCCAACCGGCTGGTGCGCTATGACGGGGTCGACGCGGTCCGCGTGCTGCAGGCGGTGCTCAGCCTGTTCCCGCTCGACGGCTTCGTGCCCGACCCGGCGCAGGTCATGCAGGTGGTCGGCGATCCCGGCGCGGTGCCGCCGGTGGTCAAGGAGTTCCAGGCCGCCTGCGACGCCGCCGAGGGCAAGCCGGTGACGATCGGCCGGCTGGAGCGCTTCGCCTTCTACGAGCGCGCCAAGGCCTGCTTCGCGCTGGTCTCGACCGGCGAGCGCCGGCTCTACGGCAACATCATCCTGAAGAAGGGTGTTATCCCCCCGTCGTGACCGGGACAGCGGAGATCACGGAATTGGGCCAGACCATTTCGGGCCAGACCACATTGAGCCAGACCACCATGCCGGCGCCGGCCGCCCTGCCCCCACGCCTCGCAACGGCGCGCCGATGAGCCCGCGCAGCGTGGCGACGCAGCCGATCGCCGGGCAACGGCCGGGCACCTCGGGCCTGCGCAAGAAGGTCGCGGTGTTCCGCCAGCCGCACTTCGTCGAGAACTTCGTGCAGTCGATCTTCGACTGCCTCGAGGGCTTCGCCGGCAGCACGCTGGTGGTCGGCGGCGACGGCCGCTTCTACAATCGCCAGGCGATCCAGGTGATCCTGCGCATGGCGGCGGCCAACGGCTTCGGCCGGATCCTGGTCGGACGCGGCGGGCTGCTCTCGACGCCGGCGGCGAGCGGGCTGATCCGACGCCACCGGGCGTTCGGCGGCATCATCCTGTCGGCCAGCCACAATCCGGGCGGGCCGGAGGGCGATTTCGGCATCAAGTACAATGTCGGCAATGGCGGCCCGGCGCCCGAGGCGGTGACCGAGGCGGTCTACCGCCGCACCCAGGCGATCGACCGCTACCTCACGCTCGACGCGCCCGACCTCGAGCTCGACCGGCTCGGCAAGCTCCGGCTCGGCGACGCGGCCGTCGAGGTGATCGACCCGGTCGAGGACTATGCCCGGCTGATGGAGGGCCTGTTCGACTTCGACCGCATCCGCGATCTGATCGCCGGCGGCTTCCGCCTGCGCTTCGACGCCATGCATGCGGTGACCGGGCCCTATGCCGTCGAGATCCTCGAGCGGCGGCTGGGGGCGCCCGCCGGCAGCTGCCTCAATGCCCGGCCGCTCAGCGACTTCGGCGGCGGCCATCCCGACCCCAACCTCGCCCATGCCCACGATTTGGTCGATGCGATGCGCGGCCCCGGGGCGCCCGATTTCGGCGCCGCCTCGGACGGCGACGGCGACCGCAACCTGATCCTCGGGCGCGACTGCTACGTGACGCCGAGCGACAGCCTGGCGGTGCTCGCCGCCAATGCCCGGCTCATCCCGGCCTATCGCGACGGGCTGGCCGGCGTCGCCCGCTCGATGCCGACCAGCCGCGCCGTCGACCGCGTCGCCGCCGAGCTCGGCGTCGACTGCTACGAGACGCCGACCGGCTGGAAGTTCTTCGGCAACCTGCTCGATGCCGGGCGGGTGACGCTGTGCGGCGAGGAGAGCGCCGGCACCGGCTCCAACCACGTCCGCGAGAAGGACGGCCTCTGGGCCGTGCTGTTCTGGCTCAACCTGCTGGCGGTGCGGCGCGAGCCGGTGGCCGCCATCCTCGCCGAGCACTGGCGCCGCTTCGGCCGCAACTTCTACGCCCGGCACGATTTCGAGGGCGTCGAGGCGGCCGGGGCGGAGCGGCTGATGGCCGCCCTCAGGCAGCGCACGGCCGGGCTCGCCGGCCAGCCGCTCGCCGGCTCGGCGGTCAGCCGGGCCGACGACTTCGCCTACCAGGATCCGGTCGACGGCTCGCGCTCGGAACACCAGGGCATCCGGGTCGAGCTCGCCGATGGCTCGCGCCTCGTCTACCGGCTCTCCGGCACCGGCACCGAGGGCGCCACGCTGCGGCTCTACATCGAGCGCTTCGAGCCCGACCCGGCGCGCCAGTCGGGCGACCCGTCGGCGGCGCTGGCGGCGCTGGCCGAGGCCGCCTACGGGCTGGCCGACATCGTCGGCCATACCGGCCGGCGCGCGCCGTCGGTGATCACGTGAGGACGCAGACCGCGGAGGGAGGCAGGGATGGCCGATGATTTCGCCCGCCAGCGTCTGTCGCGCCAGGCGCTCGCGCTCATCCTCGCCGGCGGCCGGGGCAGCCGGCTGCACCAGCTGACCGACCGCCGCGCCAAGCCGGCCGTGCCCTTCGGCGGCAAGTTCCGCATCGTCGACTTCGCCCTCTCCAACTGCGTCAACTCGAACATCCGCCGCATCGGCGTGGTGACGCAGTACAAGTCGCACAGCCTGCTGCGCCACCTGCAGCGCGGCTGGTCCTTCCTGCGCAGCGAGATCGGCGAGTTCATCGACCTGCTGCCGGCGCAGCAGCGGCTGGACGAGGAATCCTGGTATCGCGGCACCGCCGACGCGGTCTACCAGAACTTCGACATCATCCGCGGCTACGGCCCGCGCTACATCGTCATCCTGGCCGGCGACCACATCTACAAGATGGATTACGGCCGGCTGCTCGCCTTCCACGCCGCCAGCGGCGCCGGCTGCACCGTCGCCTGCATCGAGGTGCCGCTCGCCGAGGCGACCGGCTTCGGGGTGATGGCGACCGACTCCGGCAACCTGATCACCGACTTCGTCGAGAAGCCGGCCAACCCGCCGCCGATGGCCGGCCGCCCCGACCGGGCGCTGGCCAGCATGGGCATCTACGTCTTCACCGCCGACTATCTCTACGACGCCCTGCTGCGCGACATCGCGCGGGAGGGCTCTGCCCACGATTTCGGCAAGGACGTCATTCCGGAGGCAGTGCGCCGCGGCGACGCGGTCGCCCATCCCTTCGGCATGAGCTGCGTCGGCACCAACCCGCGGGCCGAGCCCTACTGGCGCGACGTCGGCACCATCGACGCCTACTGGGCGGCCAATCTCGACCTCACCCAGGTCGAGCCGTCGCTCGACCTCTACGACACCAGCTGGCCGATCTGGACCTACCAGGAGCAGCTGCCGCCGGCCAAGTTCATCTTCGACGACGAGGACCGCCGCGGCGCGGCGATCGACTCGATGGTGTCCGGCGGCTGCGTCGTCTCCGGCTCGACCATCCGCCGCAGCCTGCTGTTCTCCAAGGTGCGGGTGAACTCCTATTGCCGCATCTCCGACGCGGTGCTGCTGCCCGAGGTCGATATCGGCCGCCATGCCCGGCTGTCGCGCGTCGTGGTCGATCGCGGCGTGCGCATCCCGCCCGGGCTGGTGGTCGGCGAGGACCCCGCCGAGGACGCCCGCCGCTTCCACCGCACCGAGCAGGGCGTGGTGCTGATCACCCGCCAGATGCTGGCCGACCTCGATGCCGCGACGCGGTGACCCGGCCCCGATGCTTCGACAAGCTCGGCATGAGGGCCGCTTTCGGCTCATCCTGAGCTTGTCGAAGGATGGGGCCGGCACCGCCCAACCGAACGCCTGAGGCTCCCTTGCTCCGCGTCCTCTACGTCACCAGCGAGGTCTATCCGCTGCTGAAGACCGGCGGTCTCGGCGATGTCGGCGCCGCGCTGCCGCCGGCCCTGCTCGCCCAGGGGGTCGACGTCCGGCTGCTGGTGCCGGGCTTCCCGGCCTTCCTCCAGGGGCTGCCGCGCCGCACCCGGGTGGCCAGCTTCGGCGCCGCCTTCGGGGCGACGGCGATCGCCGTCGAGCGCACGGTGCTGCCGGGCAGCGAGGTGCCGCTCTACCTGCTGGTCGCGCCGGAGCTCTACGACCGGCCGGGCAACCCTTATGTCGGCCCGGACGGGTTGGACTGGCCGGACAACGACCGGCGCTTCGCCGCGCTCGGCTGGGCGGCGGGCCGCTTCACCGACGGCGCGGCCGACGGCGGCTGGCGGCCGGACATCGTGCACGGGCACGACTGGCATGCCGGGCTGGCGCCGGCCTACCTCGCCGCCCGCGGCGGCTACCGCGCGGCCAGCGTCTTCACCGTGCACAACCTCGCCTTCCAGGGGCTGTTCCCGGCCGCGTCCTTCGCCGGGCTCGGCCTGCCCGACCCGTTCTTCGCCCTCGACGGGCTGGAGTTCCACGGCAAGGTCTCCTTCATGAAGGCCGGCCTGTTCTACGCCGACCGGCTGACCACGGTCAGCCCGACCTATGCCCGCGAGATCCAGACCGTCGAGCACGGCGCCGGGCTGCACGGGCTGCTCGCCACCCGCAGCCACGTGCTGAGCGGCATCCTCAACGGCGTCGACCAGGCGCTCTGGGACCCCGCCCGCGATCCCGCCCTGGCGGCCCCCTTCAGCGCCGGCGGGCCGCTGGGCAAGGCGGCCGACAAGGCGGCCCTGCAGCAGCTCGCCGGGCTGGCGCCGCGGCCCGACGCCCTGCTCTTCGGGGTGGTCAGCCGGCTGACCGGGCAGAAGGGCCTCGACCTGGTGCTCGACGCGCTGCCGACGCTGATCGCCGAGGGCGGCCAGCTCATGCTGCTCGGCGCCGGCGACCGGCCGCTCGAGGACGGCTTCTCCCATCTTGCGGCGGAGTTTCCCGGCGCCGTTGCAGTCCGCTTCGGCTACGACGAGACGCTGGCGCACCGCATCGTCGCCGGCGCCGACGTCGTGCTGGTGCCGTCGCGCTTCGAGCCCTGCGGCCTGACCCAGCTCTATGCGCTGCGCTACGGCGCCCTGCCGCTGGTCCGCCGGGTCGGCGGGCTCGCCGACACGGTGGTCGACGCCGACCCGGCGGCGATCGCCGAGGGCAGCGCCACCGGCTTCGTCTTCGAGGCGCCGACCGCCGAGGCGCTCCTCGCCGCCGCCCGGCGGGCCTTCGCCGCCTTCCGCAACCCGGAGCTCTGGGCCCGGCTGCGCCACCGGGCGATGACGCGCGATTTCGGCTGGCCGGCGGCCGCGGCGCGCTATATCGATCTCTATCGCCAGCTCCGGCCCGACGCCTGAGCGGCAGGCACGCAGCTTGCAGGGTCGACAGCAGGAGTGACGCCATGACCGCCGATGCGCCGATCGACCGCAGCGCCGCCTGGCAGGCGCTCGCCCGCCACCAGCAGGGGCTGGCGCGCCGCCATATGCGCGACCTGTTCGCCGAGGATCCCGCCCGGTTCGAGCGCTTCTCGCTGCGGCTCGACGACCTGCTGCTCGACTACTCGAAGCACCGCATCACCGCCGAGACGATCGGCCTGCTGCTCGACCTGGCGCGCGCCGCCGGCGTCGAGGGCTGGATCAAGCGGATGTTCAGCGGCGAGAGGATCAACGCCACCGAGAACCGGGCCGTCCTGCACGTCGCGCTGCGCCACCGCGCCGCCACCCCGATCCTGGTCGACGGGGCCGACGTCATGCCCGGCGTGCGCGAGGTGCTGGCCCGCATGGGGCGCTTCGCCGCCGCGGTGCGCGACGGCGCCTGGAAGGGCGCCACCGGCAAGCGCATCACCGACGTGGTCAATATCGGCATCGGCGGCTCCGACCTCGGGCCGCGCATGGCGGTGCTGGCGCTCGACGCCTACCGCCACCCGGAGCTCGCCTTCCATTTCGTCTCCAACGTCGACGGCGGCGACATCGGCGCCACGCTCGCCCGGCTCGACCCGCAGACCACGCTCTTCATCGTCGCCTCCAAGACCTTCACCACCCAGGAGACGATGACCAACGCGGGCACCGCGCGCGACTGGCTGGTCGCCGGCCTGAAGCAGGAGGCGGCGGTCGCCCGCCACTTCGTCGCCGTCTCGACCAACGCCAAGGCGGTGGCCGCCTTCGGCATCGACACGCAGAACATGTTCGAGTTCTGGGACTGGGTCGGCGGCCGCTACTCGATGTGGTCGGCGATCGGCCTGCCGATCATGCTGTCGATCGGCCCGGAGCGGTTCGACGAGCTGCTCGGCGGCGCCTATGCGATGGACTGCCACTTCCGCGACACGCCGCTGGAGCGCAACCTGCCGGCGATCATGGCGCTGATCGGCGTCTGGTACATCAACTTCATGGGCGCGGCGACGCTCGCCGTGCTGCCCTACGACCAGGCGCTCGCCCGGCTGCCGGCCTACTTCCAGCAGCTCGACATGGAGAGCAACGGCAAGCGGGTCGGGCGCGACGGCCGGGTGGTGGCGCACGACACCGGCCCGATCGTCTGGGGCGAGCCCGGCACCAACGGCCAGCACGCCTTCTACCAGCTGATCCACCAGGGCACCCGGATGGTGCCCTGCGACTTCATCGCCGCCGCCGAGACGCCCTACCCGATCGGCCGGCACCACGACATGCTGATCGCCAACTTCCTCGCCCAGACCGAGGCGCTGATGCGCGGCAAGACCGAGGCCGAGGCGCGCGCCGAGCTGGCCGCCCAGGGCCTGTCCGGCGAGGCGCTCGACAGGCTGGTGCCGCACAAGGTGTTCCCCGGCAACCGCCCGACCACCAGCATCCTGGTGCGGCGCTTCGACCCCGGCACGCTCGGCCGGCTGATCGCCCTCTACGAGCACAAGGTCTTCGTCCAGGGCATCATCTGGGACATCTACTCCTTCGACCAGTGGGGCGTGGAGCTCGGCAAGCAGCTCGCCAACCGCATCCTGCCCGAGCTCGAGGGCGCCGCCGCGGCCGCCCACGACGCCTCGACGACCGGCCTCATCGCGCATTACAAGTCGCTCCGCAGCCGCTGACCCCAGGGCCCGCACCCCCGACCACAGCCATGGACGCCATGCTCACCTCTGCCGAATTCCGCCAGCAGGCCGATCCCGCCGCCGCGCCCCAGAGCGGGCACAATGTCGCCCCGTTGCAGCGCGCGATCGTCGACGCGCTGGTCTACGACGTCGGCAAGGACCCGGTGACGGCGCGCGGGCGGGACTGGCTGATGGCGCTCTCCCGGGTGACCCGCGACCGGCTGGTCGACCGCTGGATGCAGACCACCCGGCGGCAGTACCAGCAGAACGCCAAGCGGGTCTACTACATGTCGATGGAGTTCCTGATCGGGCGGACGCTGACCAACAGCCTGCTCGCGACGGGGCTCGCCGACGAAGCCCAGGCGGCGCTCTACCAGCTCGGCCTCGACCTCGAGGAGCTGCGCGAGCTGGAGCCCGACGCGGCGCTCGGCAATGGCGGCCTCGGGCGGCTCGCCGCCTGCTTCCTCGATTCGATGGCGACGATGCGGCTGCCCGGCTTCGGCTACGGCATCCGCTACGACTACGGCATGTTCGCCCAGGCGCTGCAGAACGGCCGCCAGGTCGAGCTGCCGGAGGCCTGGCTGGTCGGCGGCAACCCGTGGGAGTTCGCCCGGCCGGAGGTGCTCTACACCATCCGCTTCGGCGGCCGGGTGGAGCGCAATGGCGGGGCGCCGCACTGGGTCGACACCGACGACGTGCTGGCGATGGCCTACGACACCATCATCCCCGGCTACCGCAGCGGGACGGTCAACACGCTGCGGCTGTGGTCGGCCAAGGCGACCAAGGATTTCGACCTCGGCCTGTTCAACCGCGGCGACTACGCCCGCGCCGTCGAGGCGAAGAACCACTCGGAGAACGTCAGCCGGGTGCTCTATCCCGACGACAGCACGCGGACCGGCCGCGAGCTCCGGCTGCGCCAGGAGTACTTCTTCGTCAGCGCCTCGCTGCAGGACATCCTGCGCCGCTACCAGCAGGACCACGAGGGCTTCGCCGGGCTGGCCGACAAGGTGGCGATCCACCTCAACGACACCCACCCCTCGATCGCCGTGCCGGAGCTGATGCGCCTGCTGATGGACGTGCACGGCCTGGAATGGGGCGCCGCCTGGGAGCAGTGCAGCCGGATCTTCTCCTACACCAACCACACGCTGATGCCGGAGGCGCTGGAGACCTGGCCGATCGACCTGCTCGGCCCGGTGCTGCCGCGCCATCTCGAGATCATCCTCGAGATCAATGCCCGCTTCCTCGACTGGGTGCGGCGCGAGCATCCGCACGATCCCGACCTGTCGCGCCGGGTGTCGCTGGTCGACGAGTCCGGCGAGCGGCGGATCCGCATGGCCTATCTCTCGATCGTCGCCAGCCACAAGGTGAACGGCGTCTCGACGCTGCACAGCGAACTGATGCGCAGCACGATCTTCGCCGACTTCGCCCGGCTGTTTCCCGGCCGCTTCATCAGCCGGACCAACGGCATCACGCCGCGGCGCTGGCTGTCGCAGGCCAATCCCGGTCTCGCCCGCCTGATCGACAGCCGCATCGGGCCGGACTGGCGGGTCGACCTCGACCGGCTGGCGGCGCTGCGCGCCCATGCCGAGGACGACGCCTTCTGCCTGGAGTTCGGCGCCGCCAAGCTCGCCAACAAGCAGAAGCTCGCCGCCTTCATCCGCCGCGAGACCGGCGTCGTGGTCGACCCGACCTCGCTCTTCGACATGCAGGTCAAGCGGATCCACGAATACAAGCGCCAGCTGCTCAACGTCATGCAGGTGATCGCCCGCTACAACCGGATCCTCGCCGATCCGGGGGCGCCGTGGGTGCCGCGGACCGTGATCTTCGCCGGCAAGGCGGCCTCGGCCTACCACATGGCCAAGCTGATCATCCGGCTGATCAACGACGTCGGGCGGCGGATCAACCACGATCCGCGGATCGGCGGGCTGCTGCGCGTCGTCTTCATCCCGAACTACGGCGTCTCGCTGGCCGAGCTCGCCATCCCCGCCGCCGACCTGTCGGAGCAGATCTCGACCGCCGGCACCGAGGCGTCGGGCACCGGCAACATGAAGCTGGCGCTCAACGGCGCGCTCACCATCGGCACCGAGGACGGCGCCAATGTCGAGATCCGCGACCGGGTCGGGCCGGACAACATCTTCATCTTCGGTGCCACCGCCCCCGAGGTGCAGCGGCTGCGCGCCGGCGGCTACGATCCGCTGGAGCGCTACCGCGCCGACCCGGAGCTGGCGCAGGTCGTCGACCAGATCGCCGGCGGCCTGTTCTCGCCCGACGAGCCGGACCGCTTCCGCCCGATCGTCGACGGGCTGCTGCGCCACGGCGACCACTATCTGCTGCTCGCCGACTTCGCCCCCTACATGGCCTGCCAGGCGGCGGTCGACGCGCTGCATCTGCAGCCGCGGGAGTGGCGCCGCCGCGCCGTGCTCAACGTCGCCGGCATGGGCCCGTTCTCCAGCGACCGCGCCATCGCCGAGTACGCGTCGGAGATCTGGAACGTCCGCCCGCTGGATCACTAGGGGATGACCCCGGGCCGCTCTCCGCTCGGACGCTCCCTCTCCCGCTGCGCGGGCGAGGGAAAGATGGTGTCATGCTGAACCTCGCCGCGGTCGAGGCGCTGGTCCGCGGCGACCACGGCGATCCCTTCGCCCTGCTCGGCCCGCATCTGGTGAACGGCAGCGTCGAGCTGCGCGTCTTCCAGCCCGATGCCCGCTCGGTCGAGGCGATCGACCCGGCCAGCGGCACCGTGCTCGCCACGCTCGATCGCCGCCACGCCGCGGGCTTCTTCGCCGGCCTGCTCGGCCGCCCGCCCGGCAGCCCCTACCGGCTGCGCGTCGCCTGGGGCGAGGGCAGGGTCGAGCTCGAGGACCCCTACCGCTTCCCCGCGGTGCTCGGCGAGCTCGATGTCTGGCTGCTCGCGGAAGGCACCCATCGCCGGCCCTTCGAGCGGCTGGGCGCGCACCCGCACGCGATCGACGGGGTCGCCGGCATGGCCTTCGCGGTCTGGGCGCCGGGCGCCTCGCGGGTCAGCGTGGTCGGCGACTTCAACCAGTGGGACGGGCGGCGCCACCCGATGCGGCTGCGCCGCGAGTGCGGCGTCTGGGAGCTGTTCCTGCCCGGCGTCGTGCCCGGCCAGCACTACAAGTTCGAGATCAAGGACACCGCCGGGACGCTGCTGCCGCTGAAGGCCGACCCCTACGGCTTCGCCGCCGAGCTCAGGCCGGCGACCGCCTCGATCGTCGCCGTGCCGCCGCGCGCCGGGCCGCCGGACCCGGCGGCGCCGCGGCGCAACGCGCTCGACGCGCCGGTCTCGATCTACGAGGTCCATGCCGGCTCATGGCGGCGCCATCCCGACGGCAACGGCTTCCTCTCCTGGCAGGAGCTGGCCGACCAGCTGGTGCCCTACGCCGTCGAGATGGGCTTCACCCACCTCGAGTTCCTGCCGATCACCGAGCACCCCTTCGACGGCTCCTGGGGCTACCAGCCGGTCGGGCTCTATGCGCCGACCGCGCGCTTCGGACCGCCCGACGGCTTCCGCCGTCTCGTCGAGCGCTGCCACGAGGCGGGGCTGGGCGTGCTGCTCGACTGGGTGCCGGCGCACTTCCCCAACGACCCGCACGGGCTGGCGCTGTTCGACGGCACGCATCTCTACGACCATGCCGATCCGCGCCAGGGCTTCCATCGCGACTGGAACACGCTGATCTACAATTTCGGCCGGCGCGAGGTCAGCAACTTCCTGCACGGCAACGCCCTCTACTGGCTGGAGCGCTTCCGCGTCGACGGGCTGCGCGTCGATGCCGTCGCCTCGATGCTCTATCTCGACTACAGCCGCGCCGCCGGGGAATGGGTTCCCAACCGCCATGGCGGGCGGGAGAACCTCGAGGCGATCGACTTCCTGCGCCGGCTCAACGAGCTGGTCGGCGCCATGCCGGGGCCGGTGATGATCGCCGAGGAATCGACCGCCTGGCCGATGGTGTCGCGGCCGACCGCGGTCGGCGGGCTGGGCTTCCACTACAAGTGGAACATGGGCTGGATGCACGACACGCTCGCCTATATGAGCCGCGAGCCCGCCCATCGCCGCTTCCATCACGACCAGATGACCTTCGGGCTGGTCTACGCCTTCCACGAGAACTTCATCCTGCCGCTCAGCCACGACGAGGTGGTGCACGGCAAGGGCTCGCTGATCGGCAAGATGCCGGGCGATCCCTGGCAGCGCTTCGCCAACCTGCGCGCCTATTACGGCTTCATGTGGGCCCATCCCGGCAAGAAGCTGCTGTTCATGGGCGGCGAGTTCGGCCAGTGGGCCGAGTGGGACCACGACCGCAGCCTCGACTGGCACCTGCTCGGCGAGGCGCCGCATGCCGGGCTGCAGCGGCTGGTGCGCGACCTCAACCGCGCCTACCGCGAGATCCCGGCGCTGCACCAGCGCGACTGCGAGCCGGGCGGCTTCGAGTGGATCGACATCAACGACCGCGACCAGAGCGTGCTCTCCTGGCTGCGCCGCGGCCGCGATGCCCGCGACCTCGCCATCGTGGTCTGCAACTTCACCCCGGTGCCGCGCTACGGCTACCGGCTCGGCGTGCCGGCGCCGGGCTTCTACCGCGAGCGGCTCAACACCGACGCCCGGATCTATGGCGGCGGCGACGTCGGCAATGGCGGCGGCGTGGTCGCCGAGGCGGCGCCGGCGCACGGCCGGCCCTGCGCGGTGACCCTGACCCTGCCGCCGCTCGCCACCCTGATCCTGACCTGGGAGGGCGCGGCGGCGTGAGCAGCCTTCCGGTCGAGCCCGGCCGTCCCTGGCCGCTCGGCGCCACCTGGGACGGGGCGGGGGTGAACTTCGCCCTGTTCTCGGTCAATGCCGAGAAGGTCGAGCTCTGCCTGTTCAACGAGGCGGGCGACCGCGAGGTGGCGCGCGTCACCCTGCCCGAGTACACCGACCAGGTCTGGCACGCCTACCTGCCGCAGGTCGGCCCGGGGCAGCTCTACGGCTACCGCGTCTACGGCCCCTATCAGCCGGAGAACGGCCACCGCTTCAATCCCCACAAGCTGCTGCTCGACCCCTACGCCAAGTCGTTCGCCGGCACCTTCCACTGGAGCGACGCGCATTACGGCTACCGCGTCGGCCATCCCCGCGGCGACCTCTCCTTCGACCGCCGCGACAACGGCCGGGCGATGCTGAAGTGCCGCGTCGTCGACCCTGCCCACAGCTGGGGCCATGACCGGCCGCCGCGCGTGAAGCTGGCCGAGACGGTGCTCTACGAGCTGCACGTCAAGGGCTTCACGCAGCAGCATCGCGGCGTCGCCAAGCCGCATCGCGGCACCTTCGCGGGGCTCGCCTCGCCGGCCGTCGTCGGCCATCTGCGCCGGCTCGGGGTCACCACCGTCGAGCTGCTGCCGGTGCACGCCTTCCTCGACGACCGCTTCCTGCGCCAGGCCGACCTGGTCAACTACTGGGGCTACAACACGCTCGGATTCTTCGCGCCGGAGCCGCGCTATGGCTCCGGCGGCGGGCTGGCCGAGTTCCGCACCATGGTCGCGCGGCTGCACGATGCCGGCATCGAGGTGGTGCTCGACGTCGTCTACAACCACACGGCGGAGTCCGACCATCTCGGCCCGACGCTCTGCTTCCGCGGCATCGACAACGCCGTCTACTACCGGCTCCGGGCGGACGACCGGCGCCTCTACGACGACGTCACCGGCTGCGGCAACAGCCTCGACCTGACGCATCCCCGGGTGCTGCAGATGGTCACCGACTCGCTGCGCTGGTGGGTCGAGCAGATGCATGTCGACGGCTTCCGCTTCGACCTCGCCAGCACGCTGGCGCGCGAGCCCGGCGGCTTCGATCCGCGCGGCGGCTTTCTCGACGCGGTGCGGCAGGATCCGGTGCTGGCCCGGGTCAAGCTGATCTCGGAGCCCTGGGACCTCGGCCCCGGCGGCTACCGCGTCGGCGGCTTCCCGCCCGGCTGGTCGGAATGGAACGACCGCTACCGCGACACGGTGCGCAGCTTCTGGCTGCATCGCGGCGCCGGCAATGGCGAGCTGGCGCTGCGGCTGGCGGCGTCGAGCGACCTGTTCCGCCATGACGGGCGCCGGCCGACCGCCTCGGTCAACTTCGTCACTGCCCATGACGGCTTCACCCTCGCCGACCTCGTCTCCTACAACGGCAAGCACAACGAGGCGAACCGCCAGCACAACCAGGACGGCACCAACGACAACCGCAGCTGGAACTGCGGCGTCGAGGGGCCGAGCGACGACCCGGCGGTGCGCGCGCTGCGCGGCACGCTGCGCCGCTCGCTGCTCGCCACCCTGATGCTCTCGCAGGGCGTGCCGATGCTGCTCGCCGGCGACGAGATCGGCCGCAGCCAGGGCGGCAACAACAACGCCTATTGCCAGGACAACCCGATCAGCTGGGTCGACTGGGACAGCGCCGACGAGGAGCTGCTCGCCTTCGTCGCCCGGCTGGTCGCGCTGCGCCGCCGCCATCCCGCGCTGCGCCGCGACCGCTGGCTGGAGGGCCTGCCGGTCGAGGCCGGCGACCGCGACATCGTCTGGCTGACCCGCGAGGGCACCGAGATGTCGCCCGCCGACTGGCAGGAGCCGCGCCACAGCTTCGCCTTCCTGCTCGGCGCGCCGGCGCGCGGCGACGACGCCTTCCTGGTGCTGCTCAACGCCGAGGACCAGCAGGTCGCCTTCGCCCTGCCGGCGCCCGGCTGGGCGCTGCTGCTCGACACTGCCGATCCGGCCGCGCCGGGAGCCGAGCGCGCGGTCGGGGAGCCGCGCTACGCGCTGGCGCCGCGCGCGCTGGCGCTGCTCCGCCGGGTGCCGGCGTGAGCGCGGCGGCGCTCGCCCGCCTCGCCGAGCGTGCCGGGCTGGCGCTCGGCTACCATGACGGCTTCGGCAAGTGGCGCGAGCCCGCCGACGCCGACCTCGAGGCGCTGCTCGGCGCACTCGGCCTGGACCTCTCCGGCGGGCCGCAGGCGGCGCTCGCCGCGCTCGACGCCGCGGCACGGGGACGCGCCTTGCCGCCGGTGCTGGTGCTGCGCCGCGGCGCCGATGCCTGGCAGGTGCCCGTCGACCTGCCCCGGCCGGTGCCGGCGCGGCTCGCCTGGACGCTGCATCGCGAGGACGGGGTCGTCGAGTCGGGCGAGGTCAGGACGGCCGCGCTGGTCCGCCTGCCGGCGCCGCGCGGGGCGCCGGGCCGGGCCGGCACCCGCCGCGCCCTGCCGCTCGCCGCCGACCTGCCGACCGGCTACCACCGGCTGTCGCTGCCGGCGCTCGGCGCCGAGACGCTGCTGGCGATCGCGCCGTCGCGCTGCCACCAGCCCGCGGCCTTCGCCGAAGGGCGCCGGCTCTGGGGCCTGTCGGTGCAGCTCTACGGGCTGCGCTCGCGGCGCAACTGGGGGATCGGCGACTTCACCGACCTCGCCCGGCTGGCGACGCTGGCCGGCCGCCACGGCGCCGCCTTCGTCGGGCTCAACCCGCTGCATGCCCGCTGCCCGTTCCGCCCGGAGGACGGCAGCCCCTACGCGCCGAGCGACCGGCGCTTCCTCGACATCCTGTCGATCGACGTCGAGGCGCTGCCCGAGATCCGCGAGGACCGGCAGCTGCGCCGCCGGATCGCCGGCAAGCGCTTCCAGGCGCGGCTCGCCGCGCTGCGCGCCCCGCCGCTGGTCGACTATCCCGGGGTGGCGGCGGCGAAGCTGCCGCTGCTCGAGGCGGCCTGGGAGGTGTTCCGCATCCGCCATCTCGCGCGCAACACGGCGCGGGCCGACGAATATCGCCGCTTCGTCGCCGATGGCGGCGAGGCGCTGCGCCGCTTCGCCCTGTTCCTGGCGCTGCGCGAGGAGGTCCGCGCCCGCACCGGGGCGGTGCCCGGCTGGCGCGACTGGCCGGCCGAGCTGCAGGATCCGGCGAGCCCGGCCGTCGCCGCCTTCGCCGAGAGCCACGCGCCGCGCCTCGGGCTGCAGCTCTACCTGCAATGGCAGGCCGAGCTGCAGCTCGCCGCCGCCGCCGTGGCCGGGCAGGTCGCCGGCCTCGCGGTCGGGCTCTATCGCGACCTCGCGGTCGGCGCCGGCGCCGACGGCGCCGAGTGCTGGTCGGGCCGCGCGCTGCTGGCTGACGGGTCCAGCGTCGGCGCGCCGCCCGACGCCTACAACGCCGAGGGCCAGAACTGGGGCCTGCCGCCCTGGCGGCCCGGGGCGCTCGCCGCCGCCGGCTACGGCCCCTTCCTCGAGATGCTGCGGGCCAACATGCGCCACGCCGGTGCGCTGCGCATCGACCACGCGATGGCGCTGAAGCGGCTGTTCTGGATCCCCGCCGGCCGGCGCGGCGCGTCCGGCAGCTACGTCGCCTATCCCTTCGCGGATCTCGCCGCGCTGGTCGCGCTGGAGAGCGAGCGGCATCGCTGCCTGGTCATCGGCGAGGATCTCGGCTCGGTGCCCGAGGGCTTCCGCGAGACCCTCGCCGAGCTCGGCATCCTGTCCTATCGCGTGCTGTGGTTCGAGCGCGACGGCGGCGGCGGCTTCCTGCCGCCGGAGCGCTATCCCGCCCAGGCGATCGCCATCCCGACCACCCACGACCTGCCGACCCTGGCGGGCTTCTGGACCGGCCGCGACATCGCCACCCGGACGGGGCTCGGCCTCTATCCCGACGACGCGATGCGCGGCGCGGCGGTCGCCGACCGGACGGCCGACCGCGCCCGGCTCGCCGCCGCGCTCGCCGCCGCCGACCTGCCGGCGCCCGATCCCGAGGCGGTCGGCGAGAAGGCGCCGCCGGGCCTGGCCGACGCCGTGCACGGCCTGATCGGCCGCACCGCCGCGGGCCTCGCCGCCGTCCAGCTCGACGACGTGCTGGGCGCCGTCGACGCCGTCAACCTGCCCGGCACCTTCCGCGAATACCCCAACTGGCGCCACAAGCTCGACACCGACCTCGAGGACCTCGAGGACGATCCGCGGCTGGCCTCGCTCGCCCGGGTGATGCACGAGGCGGGGCGGGGCTGAAGCGCGGCTACGCGGCGGCCCCTTGCGCCGCGCGGCCGGCGGCCAGCGCCGCGAGGTCGGCGACCAGGGTCGCGCCTTCGGCTTCCGCGGCGACGGCGTCGCCGAGCCGGCGCGCCCCGGTGGCGAAGGCCGGATCCTCGAGCAGGCGGCGCAGCGCCGCCCGGATCTCCTCGGCGGAGGCGGCGGCCGGCAGCATCAGCCCGGCGCCGCGCTCGGTGACGCGGACCGCGTTGTCGCCCTGGTCGCGGCCGTGCGGGATCACCAGCATCGGCCGGCGATGCATCAGCGCCGTCATTACGGTGCCGTGCCCGCCATGGGTGACCACGACCGCGGCCTCGGGCAGCAGCCGCGTGTGCGGCGCGCTGCGCACGATGACGCTGTTGGCGGCCGGCGCGACCTCGTCGGGCCGGATCGCCCCGCCCAGCGTCACCAGCAGCCGCACCGGCAGCGCCGAGGCGGCGTCGATCACCCGCTGCAGCACGCCGGCGTGGTTCTGGAAGCTGGTCGAGAATCCCACCAGCACCAGCGGCCGTTCGTCGCCGTCCGGCCAGGGCGAGCGCCACGGCTCGGCCCAGGCCGGGTCGCCGACCAGCGGACCGGCATAGCGCATCGCCGGCCGCAGCCGGGCGCCGGGGAAGTCGAAGGCCCGTGCGGTGCCGAGCCAGTGCACGGCCGCGGCGTCGAGCTGGTCGGCGAGATGCGCGAGCGGCGGCAGGCCGAGCGCGGCCCGGGCGGCGTTGAGCGCCGGCAGGGCGGAATCGAAGACCGCCTCGATCTCGCGCCAGCGCCGCGCCTCGATCTCCCGCTCGGCATCGGTGCGGGCCGGCGCCAGGGCCGAGCCGAGCGGCGGGATGCCGGGCAGCGGGAAGAAGCTGATCATGGTGCCGAGCAGCGCCAGCCGCTGGCCGATCGCCTCGCAGCCGAGCATCGGGCCGAGCAGCATGTCGTGGCAGACGACGAGACCGGCCGGCTCGCGGCGGAGCTCCGCGACGACGTCCTGTGCGTAGGCGAGCGCGGTGCGCCCGAGATGCTCGGCCACGATCCGCAGCCCCTCCTCGACCGGCATGTCCCAGTCGGGCAGCTCGGTCTCGCGGCTCCGAGTGTCCTTGTGCGGAGCACGATCCCAGCTGACGAAGCGGGCGCCGGCGGCCTCCGCGTCGGGCCGGCTCGTTCCGTCGCTCATCACCCGCACATCATGCCCCGCCTCGACCAGCCGGCGGACGACCGGCATCACCGGCGAGACGTTGCCGCCGAGATCGGCCGTGGTGAACAGAAAGCTCAACCGTCGCTCTGCGCTCATCGCTCTCCCCTCGCTCTCGCCGGCTCGCGCTCGGCATCCCCCAGAACGGCCCTGACCAGCTGGCCCATGACGATCTCCGTCTCGCTGCGCGAGCGGGCCAGGTCGCGCCGCAGCAGCTGCCACAGATAGAGGTCGGTCGCGGCGACCAGCGCATCGAGCGTACGCCGGCGGCGCGGCTCCGGCAGCCGGTCGAGCCAGGGCGCATAGGCGGCCGCCGTCGTCGCGCGATGCTCGCGGCGGCCGCGCTCGAGCAGCGGCTTCAGCGCGGGGTGCCGCGCCTCCTGCGCCAGGAGGCGCACGAAGCCGTCGCCCCAGTCCTCGTAGAGGTCGAGCACGCGGGCGACGGCCGCGGCGACGTCGCCGGGCGCCGACTCGCGCCGCCGGTTGGCCTGCGGGATGAAGCGGTCGGCGAAGGCCTGCAGCAGCCCTCCTTGCCGCCGAACCGCCGGATCACCGTGCGCACCGTCACCCCGGCCTGCCGCGCCACCTCTTCCAGCGTGATCTCGTCGAGCCACCCGTCCCGCATGCGCGCCGCGAAGGCCTCGACGATGCGCTCGGCGGTGGCCTCGGCGGCCTCGGCCCGCGCGACCTGACGGTAAGGGCGCGGACGGGGCGGGCTGGGCATTTTCATGTCACATGGGATGACACGAAAATCGCGAGCCGGCAAGAGCCCTTCCGGGCCCCGGCTCCGCGCCTCGGTCGGGGCTCCGCCCCGTCGCGCTGGCGCACACCGATCGAAGCTGGCGCGCCGGCCGCCGGTCCGGCAGGCTGCGGCGGCAACGACGAGGACGGAACGATGAGCGCCGAGGAGATCGAGAGCTGGAACAAGCGCTATTCCGATGTCGAGGGCTTCCTCTTCGGCGAGCGGCCGAACGCCTTTCTCGAACGCCAGCGTCCGCGGCTGCGCCCGGGCATGCGGGCGCTCGCGGTTGCCGACGGGGAGGGCGCAACGGCGTCTGGCTGGCCGAGCAGGGCCTCTCGGTGCTGTCGGTCGACGGCTCCGCGGTGGCGCAGGAGCGCGCCCGGCGGCTCGCCGCCGCGCACGGCGTGCGGGTCGAGCTGGAGGAGGCCGACCTCGAGGGCTGGCACTGGCCCGAGGCCGCCTTCGACGTGGTCGTGGCGATCTTCATCCAGTTCGCCGGCCCGGCGCTGCGCGAGACGATCTTCGCCGGCATGCGCCGGGCGCTGCGGCCGGGGGGCCTGCTGCTGCTCGAGGGCTACCGCCCGGAGCAGATCGGCTACGGCACCGGCGGCCCGCGCACCCTTTCGCACCTCTACACCGAGCCGCTGCTGAGCGAGGCCTTCGCCGGCCTCGAGATCCTCGAGCTCTCGGCCTATGACGCGGTCATCGAGGAGGGCGAGCGCCATCGCGGCATGTCGGCGCTGATCGACCTCGTCGCCCGGCGGCCGGCCTGAGGCGTGGCTTCGGCCCGCGACCGAACGTCGCCTGCGACGGTCGGTCCACCCGGGCGCCGGGGCGATCCCAATACCCTGCAGGCGTTGCCTTGGGGTTGCAGAGGGGAAAGCCATGACCGCCGCCGATGCGGAACCCGCCTTCGAATGCCCGGAGCTGCTGGGCGCCATGGTGGTGGCGCTCGATGTCGATCTCGAGGCTCTTGCCGGCCCCTGGGGCGGCGTCATGGTCCGTCAGCTTGCGCGGCGCTGCGTCGGCTGCAGCGCGACGGTGGAATGCCGCCGCTGGCTCGGCGGCGCCGGTTCCGACCCGGCCGGCTACCGCTCCTTCTGCCCGAACGCCGGCCTGCTGGAGCGCCTCGGCGGATCTTCGTAAGCCCCGCCAGGAGGGCCCCGACTGCGACTGCAGCCACGGCGACTGCAGCCGTAGTCGCCTCTGCGATGACTCAGACGGCGGCCGTCCAGGGATCGATCACGGTGAGGCCGGCGGCCTTGAACGCGCTCGTGTCGCGGGACGCGACCGCGAAACCTTGCGCGGCGGCGATGGCCGCGATGTAGCCATCGGGCGTGGGGAAGCCGGTTCCGGCCGCCCGCGCCCTGACGGCCAGCTCGGCATAGCGCCGCGCGGCGTCGGTATCGAACGACAGGATTCGGCTCGCGAGCAGCTCGAGCACCCCTTCCAGCGCGGCGGCGAGCTTGTCCCTGCGGCGGCCCTTGGGAAGCGCGCCGATGCCGAACATCAGCTCCGCGATCGAGACGCTGGACAGGTAGAGCGTCTCCGCCGTCTGTGCGTCGAGCCACCTGCGGACCGCCGGCGCCGGCTCCGGCTTCATCGCCTCCGAAACGACATTGGTGTCGAGCAGGATCATCCGAAACGCAGCGGCTCGGCGGGCTTGTTGTCGAGGCTGTGCTCCAGGGCTTCGACATCGGCGTTGGTGAGCCCGACCTTCCGGCTCATCTCCGCAAGCGCGGTGCCGAGACGCAGTCGGCCTTCCGGCTGCACGGCGGCGTCCAGGATGGCGCGAATCTCTGCTTCCGTGCTGCGATTGTGCTGTGCCGCACGAACCCTCAAGGCGCGATGCGTCGCATCGGAGAGATTGCGAATGGTGACAGCCGCCATGATGGCACAGACCCTAGAACGACAGCGTTGCCATCAATATGGAAAAATGCCATCAAACGTCAAGGCTGGCCGGCTCCATCCAGGAGACCGCGGCCGCTAGCCCTGCTCGAGCGCGCGGACCGCGCCCGGCAGCGCCGGCAGCTTGTCGAGGATCACCCAGGTCGGGATGCCGGCGACCATCGGGCGGATGCGGCCCTTATGCTCGAAGCGCTCGCGGAAGCGGCTGGGGCGCAGCACGTCCAGGATGCGCGGCGCGATGCCGCCGCCGACATAGACGCCGCCCTGGGCGCCCAGCGTCAGGGCAACGTCGCCGGCGAAGCTGCCGAGCGCGGCGCAGAACAGCTCCAGCGCCTCGCGCGCCGGCGGATCGTCGCCCGCGAGCGCGGCGCGGGTGATCTCGTCGGGCGCCGGCGCCGCGTGCGGCACGCCGTCGAGCTCGGCCAGCGCCTCGTAGAGGGCGGCGAGCCCCGGGCCGCTCAGCACCCGCTCGGCCGAGACCCGTCCGTAGCGGCGCTGCAGCAGCCGCAGCACCTCGAGGTCGCGGCCGTCGAACGGCGCGAAGCCGGCATGGCCGCCTTCGCTGGCCAGCGCGATCCAGCGGTCGGGCCCGGCCGGGACCAGCCCGCCGACGCCGAGCCCGGTGCCGGGCCCCAGCACCGCCTTGGGCTTGCCCGGCAGCGCGCTGCCGCCGCCGATCTGGGCCAGCATCGCCGGCTCCAGGCTGGGCAGCGCCAGGGCCAGCGCCTCGAAGTCGTTGATCACCAGCAGCCGCGCCCAGCCGAACCGTGCGGCGAGCGCGGCGCGGTCGAGCCGCCAGCCGCGGTTGGTCAGCTGCAGCACCGCGCCGACCACCGGCCCCGCGATGGCGATGCAGGCGGCACGCGGCCGCTCGCCGACCGTGTCCAGGTAGGCGGCGATGGCCGCCTCGAGCGCCGGGTAGTCGGCGTCGTGGTAGGCGATCACCCGGCGCGCCTTCGCCCCCGGGCCGTCGGCCAGCGCCAGACGGATGTTGGTGCCGCCGACATCGGCGACGAGCCAGGGGGTATCGTCGGCCATCGGGGGCCCGGGTCCTTCTCCTTGCGCCGGCGTCCTTGCCGGCTAGCGGTTCGCCTCCTCCCAGGAGATGACGCGCTGCTGCTGCTCGCCCAGCCCGGCGATGCCGAGCCGGATCTGGTCGCCGGCCTTGAGGAAGCGCGGCGGCTTCTTGCCCATGCCGACGCCCGGCGGCGTGCCGGTGGTGATCACGTCGCCCGGCCGCAGCGTCATGAAGTGGCTGACGTAGCTGACGATGTGGTCGACCGCGAAGATCATCGTCCGGGTGTTGCCGGTCTGCTCGCGCTGGCCGTTGACGTCGAGCCACATGTCGAGCGCCTGCGGGTCGGGGATCTCGTCGCTGGTCACCAGCCAGGGGCCGAGCGGGCCGAAGCTGTCGCAGCCCTTGCCCTTGTCCCAGGTGCCGCCGCGCTCGAGCTGGTAGGCGCGCTCGGAGACGTCGTTGCAGACGGCGTAGCCGGCGACGTGGGCGAGCGCGTCGTGCACCGCGACGTAGCGCGCCGTGCTGCCGATGATCACCGCCAGCTCGACCTCCCAGTCGGTCTTGACCGAGCCGCGCGGGATGACCACCGGGTCGTTCGGGCCGGACAGCGAGGTGTCGGCCTTGAAGAAGACGATCGGCTCGGTCGGCGGTGTCGCGCCGGTCTCGGCGGCGTGGTCGGAGTAGTTGAGGCCGATGGCGATGAACTTGCCGAGGCGGGCGATCGGCGGGCCGAGGCGCGGGCTGCCCGGCACCTTGGGCAGGCTCTCGGGCTTCAGCGCCCTGAGCTTGGCCAGGCCGGCCGGCGACAGCGCCGCCGCGTCGAGGTCGGCGACGACGCCGGAGAGATCGCGCAGGCTCCCGTCGGATGCCAGCAGCCCCGGCTTCTCCGCCCCGGCGGGCCCGTATCGCAGCAGCTTCATGATGATGTCCTCGTCCGCCCCTGATTGATGGCGGCCGACTATCGCAATCGCCCGGCCCAAGGGCAAACGGGAAAATCGGCCCGGCTATTCCTCCAGCAGGCCGCGCAGATAGGTGCCGTAGCCGCCGTTGCGCAGCCGGTCGGCGAGCCGCGCCAGCTGGGCCGCGTCGATCAGCCCGAGGCGCCAGGCGATCTCCTCCAGGCAGCCGATCTTCTGGCCCTGGCGCATCTCGATGGTCTGGACGAACTGGCCGACCTCGAGCAGCGACTCGTGGGTGCCGGCGTCGAACCAGGCGTAGCCGCGGCCGAGCCGCTCGACCGCGAGCCGGCCGGCCTCGAGATAGCGCCGGTTGAGGTCGGTGATCTCCAGCTCGCCGCGGGCCGAGGGCCGCACCCGCGCCGCCTCCTCGACCACCTCGGGGCCGTAGAAGTAGAGCCCGACCGCTGCCCAGTGCGAGCGCGGCTGGGACGGCTTCTCCTCGATGCTGAGCGGCCGGCCGGCGGCGTCGAGCTCGACCACGCCGTAGCGCTCGGGGTCGCGCACCCGGTAGGCGAAGATGGTGGCGCCCGGCCGCCGGTCGGCGGCGGCCAGCTGCCCGGTCAGGCCGTGGCCGAACAGGATGTTGTCGCCCAGCATCAGCGCGACGGGATCGCCGGCGATGAAGTCGCGGCCGATCAGGAAGGCCTCGGCCAGGCCGCGCGGCTCGGGCTGCACCGCGGTGGAGAGGCGGATGCCCCAGTCCTCGCCCGTTCCCAGCAGCCGGCGGAAGGCCGGCTCGTCCTCGGGCGTGGTGATCACCAGGATGTCGCGGATGCCGGCCAGCATCAGCACCGACAGCGGATAGTAGATCATCGGCTTGTCGTAGACCGGCAGCAGCTGCTTGGAGATCGCCCGGGTCAGCGGATAGAGGCGGGTGCCGGTGCCCCCGGCCAGCACGATGCCCTTGCGCCCCATCTCATGCCCCTTGCCGGCCGAACGCGGCCGCGGCGATCTTACAGGATCCCGCAACGGTTGCGGCAAGGGGCAAGCTGGGCCCGGCCGCGGCGACGGGGCGCTGGAAACCGCCGCCGCCTTGCGCCAAGATCCGCGCCGCGCGGCGGGCGGCGCCCGGATGACGCGGGAGGGGGGAGAGACGCTCGCGAGCGGCCGTGGACAGCGGGCCACGGCGCGATCGCCATCGGACGGCCATGATGACGGCACTGCGCAAGCCTGACCGGGATGAGTCCGAGGCGCCGCTCGAAGCCCGCCGCGGCGCGCGCGCGCTGGCGCTGATGCGCGTCGCCCTGCGTCTCTTCGCCGTCAAGGACGCCTCGCGCATCACCATCAAGGAGATCGCGCAGGCCAGCGGCTGCGATTCGGCGCTGATCTACTACTACTTCCGCGACAAGGAGGATCTCTTCCGCTCGGCCGTCCGCTTCGCGCTGCGCGAGGCGCTCGACGCCAAGCAGCGGCCGCAGGAGGAGGGCGAGGACCCCGTCCAGGCGATCCGCGCCTGGCTCGCCCACTGCCTCGCCATGGCCGAGCAGAACCGGCTGCTGTTCCGGATCATGTTCCAGCATGCCGGGCCGCTGGCGCGCAGCGCCGGCATCAGCGAGCTGATCGAGGCGTTCTACGCCAGCGAGGAGGACGACATCCTGGCGGCCAACATCGAGCGCGGCGCGGCGCTCGGCCTGTTCCGCGCCGGGGTCGATGCCGCCGCCCTGTCGCGCTTCGTCTCGGTGCATCTCGACGGCATCACCGCCGCCTCGGTGGTGCGCGAATCGTTCGACGCCGCCGCCGCCATGCAGGAGCTCGAGCGCCAGCTCTGGCAGTCGCTGGGCTATCGCCCCGGCCGCCGCGGCGGGCGCGCTCAGCGGGCGGCGACCAGCTCCTCGATCGGGCGGTAGGGCAGGTCGAAGCCCCAGTGCCGCGGGCCGAGCGCCTCGATCCCGGCCGCGCCGCCGAACTGGGCGCAGCGCTTGACGCCGATCACGCCGACCTCCTGGCCCTCGGACAGGAAGCTGTTGACCAGCGGCTCGCCGCTGGCGAGGTCGACCACCTCGAGCACGTCGGGGCCGGTGACGAAGGGCCGGTCGTCGAGCCAGGAGATGTGGTTCTCGTTCTTGAACCAGAGGCGCAGCCGGTGCCCCTCGTGGGACCCCAGGCCCTGCAGCACGTGCTCGCCCCACATGTAGCCGTCGCGGTTCTCCCAGCGGCGCTCGGCGATGCGGCCGCGGAACAGCACCCACATGTCGCCGAGCCCGGCGACCAGCGCGTCGAGCGGGTCGCGGCCGGCCTCGCGCGCCTCGCGGATGGTCCGCCCGATGGCGAGCGAGCGGGTCAGCGTGCCCGGCACCGCGATCCGCTTGGCGTCGCGTCCGCGCATGACGAACGCGGCGCAGCCGGCGCTGCCGAAGGACGACATCGCGATGTGCTTGCCGAGCCGCTCGGCCATCAGGTTGTTGCTCGCCTGCTCGACGAACACCCGCTCGCCGTAATAGGTGGCGCAGGCGAACGGCGCCATGGCGAAGCCCGCCATGTGGGCGGCGGTGCAGGTCGCCTCGGGGATCGCCCGGCCGGCGAGGTCGGCGTCGGGCACCAGCCGGCCCAGCGCCGCCGCGGTCGCCAGCGCCTGGCCGGTGTTGTTGCCGCCGATCTCGATCGGCAGGATCGCGTCGAAGCGCTGCCCGGTGCGCCGCTCCAGCTCGAGCACCGCCTCGAGCGGCGGATGGGCGACCGTGGTGCGCACGCCGAACTCCGCCTCGCGGTCGCCACGCGCATAGCGGGTCGGCGCCACCGAGCCGGTGAAGAAGGCGGAGACGACCAGCGCCTCGTCCGGCAGCTCGGCCAGATCGCACCAGCCGGGGACCCGGCCGGCGTCGAGGTTCTCCTGCAGGAAGGCGCGCGACTCGGTGGTCGGGCCGCCGCCGCTGGCGCTGAGGAAGTCGGTGCCGCGGGTCAGGTCCTCGATGTCGCGCGTCGATGTCAGCGTGGTCCTCGGCATTGCCTTCCCTCCCTGGCGCGGGGCGAAGCGCCGCCTCAGACGACGGCGAAGCGGTATTCCGGACGGCGGTCCCTCGGCGTGGGATAGGCGACCTTGCTGTGCGACAGGCCGAGCGCGGCGCAGCTGCGCGCCGCCGCCAGCGCCGCCGGCACCGGGTCGACGATGGCGGGCGCCGTGCCGAGCGCCGCCCGAACGCCCCGCTCGATCGCCGCCGCCATGTTCTCGCCCGTCCCGGTGCAGCCGAGCACGACCGCCTCGGCGCCGTCGTCGCGGGCGGCGCGCACCGCCTGGTCGACCAGCCGGTCGAGGCAGTCGTTCGACAGCCCCATCACCCCGACCCCGGCGGCGCGCACCGAGGCCAGGCGCGGGCCGAAGCCGGCCTGCCCGACCAGCCGGCGGATGCGCGGCCGGCACTGCTCCCAGGTGGTGATCACCGAGAAGCGGCCGGCCAGCATGGCGGCGAGGTGGAGTGCCGCCTGGCCCTCGCCGATCACCGGGATCGCCACCGCCTCGCGCGCCGCGGCGACGCCGGGATCGCTGAAGCAGGCGACGATGCAGGCATCGATCCCGTCGCGCTCGGCCTCGATCGCGGCCCGCACCGTCTCGGGCTGCGACAGCGCGATGTCGAGGTCGGATTCGATGGTGCGGGTGCCGTTGCGCAGCGCCGCGACCGAGATCTCGGCGCTGCCGCCGGCGGCCTCGCGGTACTCCTCGGCGGCCTTCTCGGCCAGCACCGGCGAGGGCAGGATCGGCAGCAGGATGCGGATGCGCATGGGCCACCTCGGAAAAGCGTGCCGCAGGGACGGAAAGCTGCCGGGAATGCGGGTTTCCAAGACCCCGATTCTCTGCTACCGTTTTTTCATCGCGCGATGAAATCTAGCGCGGATCGGCAGTCCGGATCAACCGGCGCGGCGCTGCTGCCGCAGCTGAGCAGACATGGAGGTTGGCGATGAGCGATGAGATGCGGCGGGCGGGAATGAGCCGCCGTCAGTTCGGGCGCACGGCGGCCTCGGCGCTGATGTTCGCGACCCTGGCCCGCCAGGTGGTCGGCGACGCCGAGGAGGCCAATGCCGAGGAGCTGACCGGGCCGGTCAACGTGCTCGCCTGGGAAGGCTACGACGATCCCGAGATCATGGCCGGCTTCGAGAAGAAGTACGGCGTCAAGCTCAACGTCAAGACGGCCAGCAGCAACGCCAACCAGCTCGACCAGATCCGCGCCGGCGCGATCCAGTTCGACGTCGTCAACCCCGACACGGTGTGGATCGAGAAGTTCGCCAAGAGCGGCCTGGTGCTGCCGATCGAGCGCGCCGAGTTCCCGCATCTCGACGAGATGTTCGCGCCCTTCAAGAACTGCAAGGACTGCCAGGTCGACGGCAAGCTCTACGGCGTCAACACCCGCTGGGGCATCAACGGCATCGTGCACTGGCGCGACAAGCTCTCGGCGGCCGACGCCGCCGACGCCAACGTGCTGTGGGATCCCAAGCTGAAGGAGCGCATCGAGATCGTCGACTGGGCCGAGCTCTATCTCTGGCAGGGCGGCCAGTGGCTGGGCCAGGCCCGTCCCGAGGAGGCGACCGGCGCGTCGCTCGACGCGATCACCAAGAAGCTGATCGCGATCAAGCCGAACCTGCGCGCCATCCAGTCGGAGACCGGGGCGATCCGCACCGACCTCGCCAGCCAGGACGCCTGGATCGCCTGGGGCGCCAGCAGCGAGCAGAACTACATCGCCATGCGCATCGCCCAGTACGACATCGACCTGACGATCCCAAAGCAGGGCGGCTGCATGTGGAACGAGTCGCTGCAGATCGTGAAGGGGACCAAGAACCTGGCCGGCGCCAAGGCCTATCTCAACTACATGACCAGCGCCGAGACGCTGGCCAAGTTCGGCTGGGGCCAGTCGAAGGTGCCGGTGACCAACGCCAGGGTCTCGGAGTACCTCACTGCCGAGCAGTACAAGACCCTGTTGCTCGACCGGGTCGACGAGTGGAGCGCGCGCAGCCCGCTCAACCGCGCCCCCGTCGACGAGGAGGGCTGGAAGAAGGCCTGGCAGGCCTTCAAGGCGGCCTGAGCGGCCGGCGGCGTGCGTGAGGAGGCGGCGATGAAGGTGCGGGTGATCGTGCCGGTGCTGCATTCCGAGGCGCTGGTCGGCAAGGCGGAGGAGGAATATCGCGCCTGCGCCTCGCCCGGCGTCGAGCTCTCGGTGGTGTGCGTCGCCAACGGCACCAACAGCATCGAGTCGGAATACGACATGGCGCTCGCCCAGCCGGAGGTGATCCGGCTGGCGCGGGAGGCCGAGGCGGCCGGCATCGACGCCTGCACCATCGCCTGCTTCGGCGACCCCGGCGGGGCCGGCGCCAAGGAGCTGGTCCGCATCCCGGTGGTCGGCGAGGGCGAGGCGGCGATGATGTTCGCCGGCCTGCTCGGCAGCCGCTTCTCGGTGATCATCACCCAGCGGGAGATCTTCCCGCTGGTCCGCCGCCTGGTGCGCGGCGCGCAGATGGAGCAGCGCCTGGCCTCGATCCGCGAGGTCGAGGCCGGCGTGCTCGACTTCTCGCTCGACTGCCTGCCGCGCGCCATCGACCAGGCGGTGGCCGCGGTGCGCGAGGACGATGCGGACGTCATCGTCATGGGCTGCACCGGCACCGGCGTCGACATGGCCCGCCTGATCGAGGACGGGCTGATGCAGCGGCTCGGCGTCTACGTGCCCGTCATCGACCCGGTGAAGGTGACGATGAAGCTGGCGGAGTCGCTGGCCCAGCTCCGCCTGGCGCACAGCAAGGCGGCCTATCCGACGCCGCCCAGCCCGCGGCCGGAATACCGCTTCGCCTGACCCGGCCCGCACCATGACCGCGCTCGCCGACAGCCCCGGGCTCGCCCGGCCCGAACGGGCGCGCCGCGCCTCGCAGCGGCGCAGCCTGCGCTGGGCGATCCTCGGGCTGGCGCCGAGCGTCGCCTGGCAGGTGGTGTTCTTCATCGTGCCGCTGATGATGCTCGGCATCTACAGCTTCTGGCGCATGGTCGACTACAAGGTCGACCGTACCTTCACCCTGCAGAACTACCTCGACATCTTCGAGAACCCGCTGCTGTTCGGCGCCTTCCTGCTGTCGCTGCAGGTGGCGGTGGCGGTGACCGTCACCTGCGCGGTGCTGGCCTATCCGGTCGCCTACTTCATCGCCAAGCGGGCGGGGCGCTGGCGGACCATGCTGCTGATCATGGTCATCATCCCGTTCTGGAGCAGCTTCATCCTGCGCGCCTATGCCTGGAAGCTGCTGCTCGGCGAGCGCGGCTTCATCAATGCCGGCCTGACCATGTCCGGCCTGCTCGAGAAGCCGCTCTCCTACCTGCTCTATTCTCCGATCGCGACCTCGATCGGGCTGGTCTACGCCTTCCTGCCCTTCTACATCCTGCCGCTCTACACCAGCATCGACAAGGTGCAGGAGTCCTGGCTGCAGGCGGCCCAGGACCTCGGCGCCACGCCGCTGCGCAGCTTCTTCGAGGTGACCTTCCCGCTCTGCGTGCCGGGGCTGGTCACCGGCGCCGTCTTCACCTTCATCTTCTCGATCGGCGACTACGTCATCCCGCAGCTGCTCGGCGGCGGCAAGAGCCTGCTGATCGCCCAGGCCATCGTGCTCGAGTTCGAGACCTCGCAGAACTGGCCCGGCGGCGCCGCCCTCTCGATGGTGCTGCTGCTCGTCATCCTCGCCATGCTGATCGCGCTGCTGCGCTGGGTCCGCATGGAGGACGTGGTCTGATGGCGATGACCGCGCAGCCGGGCGGCGCGAGGCCGGCGGCCCGCCTGCTGCACCTCGCCTATGTCGCGCTGGTCTACGGCTTCTTCTACCTGCCGATCCTGGTGATCATCCTCTTCGCCTTCAACGGCAAGCCGATCCTCACCCTGCCGCTCGAGAACCTCGGGCTGCAGTGGTTCCGCGACGCGCTCTCCAACCACAAGCTGATGAGCGCGCTGTGGGCCAGCACCTGGATCGGGCTGGTCACCGCCGTGCTCGCCTGCGCCATCGGCATGCCGGCGGCGATGGTGCTGGCCTGGCGGCCGTTCCGCGGCAAGTCGGCGGTGCTGGGGCTGATCCTGGCGCCGATCATCATCCCGCAGATGGTGGTCGGCATCAGCCTGCTGCTGCTGTTCCGCGTCGCCCCCGACCTGCTCGGCCCGATCGCCATCATCATCGCCCACACGACGCTGACCCTCTGCCTCTCCGTGATGATCTTCTACTCGCGGCTGCTCGGCTTCCGCCGCTCCTACATCGAGGCGGCGATGGACCTCGGCGCCAGCGAGTTCCGGGTCTTCGTCGAGGTGGTGCTGCCGCTCACCATGCCGGCGATCATGGCGGTGCTGCTGATGGCCTTCACCGAATCCTTCGGCGAGTTCATCGTCGCCTGGTTCGTCGCCGGCTTCGAGGAGACCCTGCCGATCGCCATCTGGACCAGCCTGCGCTACGTGCTGTCGCCGCGCATCAACGCGATCGCCACCCTGATCATGCTGGCCTCGGCCGCGCTCACCACCGTGGCGCAGCTCTGGATCCTCCGGCAGACCCGCACCGAGGCCGGCCCGGGAGGGCACCGCTGATGGCCGGGGGCGCCGCCGTCACCATCGAGCACGTCGTCAAGCTCTATGGCGAGGTCGCCGCGGTCAACGACGTCTCGCTCGAGGTCGCGGACGGCGAGTTCGTCACCCTGCTCGGCCCCAGCGGCTGCGGCAAGTCGACCCTGCTGCGCATGGTGGCGGGCTTCCTCGAGCCGACCCGCGGCGACGTCCGGCTGCACGGCCAGTCGGTGATCGGCGTGCCGCCCTACCGCCGCAACACCTCGATGGTGTTCCAGGACTACGCGCTGTTCCCGCACCGCACGGTGGCGGAGAACCTCGCCTTCGGCCTGCGCATGCGCAAGGTCGAGCGCGGCGAGATCGCGCGCCGCGTCGCCGCCATGCTCGAACTGCTGGGATTGCCCGGCATGGGCGACCGCCGGATCAGCCAGGTCTCCGGCGGCCAGCAGCAGCGCGTGGCGCTCGGCCGCGCCCTGATCGTCGAGCCGGCGGTGCTGCTGCTCGACGAGCCGCTCGGCGCGCTCGACTTCAAGCTGCGCAAGCAGATGCAGACCGAGCTTAAGCACATCCAGCGCCGGGTCGGGATCACCTTCCTCTACGTCACCCACGACCAGGAGGAGGCGCTGACCATGTCCGACCGGGTCGCGGTGATGAATGCCGGCCGGATCGAGCAGTGCGCCGCCCCCGACATCGTCTATCGCCGGCCGAGCAGCAGCTTCGTCGCCGACTTCGTCGGCGAGGCCAACCTGCTGCGCGCCCGGGTCGTCGCCGCCGACGGCGTCGACTACCGCGTCGCAGCCGAGGGCGGCGCCACCTTCCCGGCGCGCTGCTACGGCGAGCGCGGGCCGGCGGTGGGCGACGCCATCACGGTGATCGTGCGGCCGGAGAACATCGCCGTGGTGGCGCCGCACGATCCCGGCGCGCGCACCCCGGCGACCGTCGAGGAGGTCGTCTTCTCCGGCGCCTCGGCCAAGGTCGCCACGCTGCTGCCGAGCGGCGGGCGGCTGGCGGTCAGCGTGCCGGCCGGCCAGCCGGTGCCGGCGCGCGGCGCCGCCGTCGGGCTCGCCTGGTCGGCCGAGAACGCGGTGATCGTCGGATGAGCGCTGAGGCAGCCGGGGCGCACATCGCCGTCGTCTATCACAGCCGCGGCGGCCACACCGCCGCGCTCGCCGAGGCGCTTGCCGGCGGCGCCCGCGCGGCGGGCGCCGCCGCGACGCTGGTCCGCCTGCCGGCGGAGCCGCCGCCCTGGGAGCTGCTGGCGGCGGCCGACGCCATCGTCTTCGGCAGCCCGACCCATTTCGGCGGCGTCTCGGCCGAGATGAAGCAGTTCATGGATGCCACCGACCCGCTGTGGCGGCCGATGGCCTGGCGCGACAAGCTCGCCGCCGGCTTCACCTGCGGCGGCGAGCCGAGCGGCGACAAGCTCGGCGTGCTGCTGCAGCTCGCCATCTTCGCCGCGCAGCACGGCATGGTCTGGATCGGCGTCGACCCGCTGAACGACCAGCGCAGCGGCGTCGGCAAGCCGGCCGGCTACAACCGCCATGGCGGCTATCTCGGCGCCATGGCCGACTCCGCCGGCGACGCGCCCGGGCCGGATTCGCCGCCTGGATCCGACCGCGCCACGGCGGAGCGGCACGGCCGCCGCATCGCGCTCGCCGCGCTGCGCTGGCGCCGGGGCGCGGCATGAGCGGCTCCTACGGGCGGCGGCCGCTGCTGGCCGAGGATCTCGAATCGCTGGCGACCGGCGCCGGCGTGCTCGGCACCGGCGGCGGCACCCACCCCTATCTCGAGCTGCTCGCCATCCGGCAGCTCTACGCCCAGGGGCGGCGGGTCGAGCTGGTCGAGGCGACGGCGCTGCCCGGGGACGCGGCGGTGGCGGTGCTCGGGCTGATGGGCGCGCCGCTGGTGACCAAGGAGCGGCTGCCCGACGCCGAGCACGCGCTGCGCCCGCTGCGCATGATGGAGGCCCATGCCGGCCGTCCCTTCGCCGCGGTGATGTCGATCGAGATCGGCAGCGAGAACTCGATCCTGCCGCTGATGGTCGGCGCGCTGGCCGGCCTGCCGGTGCTCGACGCCGACGCCATGGGCCGCGCCTTCCCCGAGGCGCAGATGGCGAGCTTCGCCATCGGCGGCCTGCCGATGACCCCCTTCGCCATCGCCGACGTGCGCGGCAACGAGGTCATGCTGACCCGCAGCGACAGCCCGAGCTGGACCGAGCGGATCGGCCGCCGGGTGGTGACCGAGATGGGCGCCATCGCCGCCACCTGCTCGGCCCCGCGCACCATCGCCGAGGTGCGCGCCCACGGCATCCTCGGCTCGGTCAGCCGCGCCATCCGGCTGGGCGAGGCGGTGCGCGCCGCTCGGCGCCGCCATGCCAGCCCGATCGAGGCGGTGCTGGCGGCCGAGCGCGGCGTCCATCTCTTCCGCGGCAAGGTCGCCGACGTCGCCCGGCACACCACCGGCGGCTTCGTGCGCGGCCGCGCCACGCTGGAGGGCGGCGACGCCTTCGCCGGCCGGCGCTTCGTCGTCGACTTCCAGAACGAGTTCACCGTCGGCTGGCTCGACGGAAGGGTGGCCGTGACGGTGCCCGACCTGATCTGCATCCTCGACAGCCTCGACGGCACCGCCCTCGGCACCGAGACGATCCGCTACGGCCAGCGCGTCGACGTGCTGTCGCTGCCGGCCGCCCCGGTGATGACCAGCCCGCGCGGGCTGGAGTTCGTCGGCCCGCGGGCCTTCGGCTACGAGCTCGACTTCGTCTCCCTGCATGGGGCTGAACCGGCATGAGGACGCTGCGCACGATCGAGGCCGACGAGCTGCGCTCGCTGGCGGTGGGCACCGGCATCCTCGGCACCGGCGGCGGCACCCACCCCTATCTCGAGCTGCTCAACGCCGAGAAGCTCTACCGCGACGGCTACCAGGTGCAGCTGCTCGACCCGGCCGATCTCGGCGAGGACGAGCTGGTCGCCGAGATCGGCTTCATGGGCGCGCCGCTGATCACCAAGGAGCGGCTGCCCGATCCCGAGCATGCCTGCCGGCCGCTGCGGCTGATGGAGCAGCATGCCGGCATCCGCTTCGCCGCGGTGATGGCGAGCGAGATCGGCGCCGAGAACGGCGTGCTGCCGCTGCTGGTGGCGGCGCTGACCGGCCTGCCGGTGGTCGACGCCGACACCATGGGCCGCGCCTTCCCCGAGATGCAGATGAGCAGCTTCGTCATCCACGGGCTGCCGCTGACCCCCTTCGCGCTCTGCGACATCCGCGACAACGACCTGCTGATGACCGAGGCCGAGGGGCCCTACTGGGTGGAGCGCATCGGCCGCAAGGCCTGCACCGAGATGGGCTCGATCGCCACCACCTGCCGGCCGCCGCGGGCGGGCCGGGTGATCAAGGAGTTCGCCGTCCACCACACGGTCAGCCGCTCGATCCGGCTCGGCGCCGCCGTGCGCCGCGCCCGCGAGCACCACGAGGATCCGGTCGAGACCATCCTGGCGGCCGAGCGCGGCATCGCGCTGTTCCGCGGCAAGGTGATCGACGTCGCCCGCCGCACCACGGCCGGCTTCGTGCGCGGCGTCGCCACCATCGAGGGCCATGACGGCTTCGCCGGGCAGCGGCTCGAGGTCGACTTCCAGAACGAGTTCACGGTCGGCCGCATCGACGGCGAGACGGTGGTCACGGTGCCCGACCTGATCTGCATCCTGGACGCGCTCTCCTGCGAGGCGATCGGCACCGAGACGATCCGCTACGGCCAGCGCGTCGCCGTGCTGTCGCTGCCGGCGGCGCCGGTGCTGGTCGGGCCGGCCGGGCTGGCGTTCGTCGGCCCGCGCGCCTTCGGCTACGATCTCGACTTCGTCTCGCTGCACGGCGACCGGCGATGAGCGCGCCCCGCGAGCTGTCGCGCGACGACGTCGAGGCGCTGGCCACCGGCGCCGGCATCCTCGGCACCGGCGGCAGCGCGCATCCCTATCTCGAGCTGCTCAGCATCCTGCGGCTCTACGACGAGGGCCGCCGCGTCAGCCTGCTCGATCCCGCCGATCTCGCCGACGACGACCTGGTCGGCGAGGTCGGCTTCATGGGCGCGCCGCTGATCACCAAGGAGCGGCTGCCCGACGCCGGGCAGATCCTCAAGGGCTTCGTCGCGATGCAGCGCCATGCCGGCCGGCCCTTCCGCGCCGTCATGTCGTCCGAGATCGGCGGCGAGAACGGCGTGCTGCCGCTGCTGGTGGCGGCGCTGGCCGGCGTGCCGATGCTCGACGCCGATCCGCGCGGCCGCGCCTTCCCCGAGATGCAGATGAGCAGCTTCGCGATCGCCGGGCTGCCGCTCTACCCGGTGGCGCTGGCCGACGTGCGCAACAACGCCATCCTGATCACCCGTAGCGCCAGCCCGCGCTGGACCGAGCGGATCGGCCGGCAGATCTGCATCGAGACCGGCGCCATGATCGCCAACTGCAAGCCGCCGCGCACCGGCCGCCAGATTCGCGACTTCGCCGTGCTGGGCTCGGTCAGCCGGGCGATCCGGCTGGGCGAGGCGGTGCGCCGCGCCCGGCGCGAGCATGTCGACCCGATTGCCGCCCTGCTCGCCGTCGAGCCCGGCCTGCGCCTCTTCGTCGGCAAGACGGTCGACGTGCTGCGGCGGACGACCGGCGGCTTCGTGCGCGGCGAGGCGACCATCGAGGGGCTCGACGACTTCGCCGGGCAGGTCTTCCGCGTCGAGTTCCAGAACGAGTTCGCCGTCGGCTGGATCGACGGCCGGCTGACCGTGATGGTGCCGGACCTGATCTGCATCCTCGACGCCGTGACCGGCGAGGCGATCGGCACCGAGACGATCCGCTACGGCCACCGCGTCGCGATCATGTCGCTGCCGGCCGCCCCCGTGCTGGTCACCGAGAAGGCGCTGGCGGTCGTCGGGCCGCGCGCCTTCGGCTACGACATCGACTTCACCTCCGTCCATCCGCGAGGAGCTCCATGAGGCGCATCGGCATCGACGTCGGCGGCACCAACACGGATGCCGTGCTGGTCGACGACACGAGGATCGTGGCCGCGGTCAAGGCCCCGACCACGGCCGACGTCACCTCCGGCATCCTGGCGGCGCTCACCGGCATCCTGCGCGAGGTCCCGGCCGGCGCCGCGCCGATCGACGCGGTGATGATCGGCACCACGCACTTCACCAATGCCGTGGCGCAGCGCCGCGGCCTGTCGCCGGTGGCCGCGGTGCGCATCTGCCTGCCGGCCAGCCGCTCGCTCGAGCCCTTCATCGACTGGCCGGCCGACCTGCGCGAGAAGGTGGCGGCCGAGGTGATCATGCTCGAGGGTGGCCACGAATATGACGGCCGTCCCATCGTGCCGTTCGACCGCGACGGCATGCGCGCTGCGGCGCGCCGGATCCGCGAGCGCGGCATCGCCGCGGTCGGCATCACCTCGGTGTTCTCGCCGCTGACCGGCGCGCTGGAGGAGGAGGCTGCCGCCATCCTGCTCGAGGAGCATCCGGCGGCGCTGGTGACGCTGTCGCACGATATCGGCCGCATCGGTCTGCTCGAGCGCGAGAACGCCACGCTGCTCAACGCCAGCCTGCGCGAGCTGGCGCGCAAGACGATCCGCGCCTTCGTTGCCGCGATCGAGCAGAGCGGGCTCGCCGCCCGGCTCTATCTGACGCAGAACGACGGCACGGTGATGCTGGCCGAGATGGTCGAGCGCTTCCCGATCTTCAGCTTCGCCTCGGGCCCGACCAACAGCATGCGCGGCGGCGCCTTCCTGTCGCGCCACTCCGACGCCATAGTCATCGACGTCGGCGGCACCACCACCGACATCGGCATACTGGTGAAGGGCTTCCCACGCGAGGCCAACAGCGTCGTCGAGGTCGGCGGCGTGCGCACCCTCTTCCGCATGCCCGACGTGTTCTCGCTGGCGCTCGGCGGCGGCACGCTGGTCCGCACCGATCCGCTGCGCGTCGGGCCGGAGAGCACCGGCTACGAGCTGATGCAGCGCGGCCTGGTGTTCGGCGGCAGCGAGCTGACCTGCACCGACATCGCGGTCGCCGCCGGGCTGACCGAGATCGGCGAGCGCGCCCGCGTCGCCCATCTCGCGCCCGACCTGGTGGCCGCCACGGTGCGGCACATCCACGCCACCATCGAGGACGCGGTCGACCGGGTGAAGACCGAGGCGCGCGACGTCCCGGTGATCGCCGTCGGCGGCGGCGCCTTCCTGGTGCCCGACCGGATGAAGGGCGTCTCCGAGGTGGTCCGCGTGCCGCACGGCAACGTCGCCAACGCCATCGGCGCGGCGATCGCCCAGGTCTCCGGCGAGTGCGACCAGATCTTCCAGGACATGACGCGCGACCAGGTCATCGCCGAGGCCCGCACCATCGCCTCGGCCCGCGCCGTCGAGGGCGGCGCCGATCCCGCCACCCTCGAGGTGGTCGACGTCGAGGACCTGCCGCTCGCCTACATGCCGGGCAACTCGCTACGCGCCCGCGTCCGGGTGGTCGGCGACATCGCGTAGGGAATCCTTCGCCCGCGAAGCGGGCGAGGGGGGTTCACTCCTCCGGGGCGTTGTCGTCCGGCAGCGGCGGCTTGGCGTGCCACCACTCGTCGAAGCGGGTGCACAGGCCGGCCTCGTTGAGGAACACCTGGTAGATGCCGTCGAAGCGCAGCCGCTCGCCGGTCGGCTTCCAGGTCAGCGCCGCCGTCCAGTGGGCGATGCCGAACGTCTCGGTGAGCGCCAGGATCTCTGACCTGAACTCGATGTCCTGCTGCAGCCCGACCGCGCCCTTCTCGATGTAGCGGCGGATCTCGGCCTTGCCCTTCATGATCTTGTGGAAGGGCGTGTACATGTAGCTGGCGTCGTCGGTGAACAGCGACAGGGTCCGCTTCGGATCCTGGTTGACCCAGCCCGCGCCGTAGGCGTCGAGCCAGGCCTGGAAGGTCTCCCGCTTGATCATGGTGCCGCCTCGCCCCGATGTCCCGCCGGCACTATGCCAGAGCGGCCGCCGCGCGTCTCGGCCTGCCCGCCTGCTACGCGCCGCCCGCCACCATCGCGGCCAGCGCCGGCCGCCAGGGCGCGGGCCGCAGGCCGAAGGCGGCCTCGATGCGGCGGCAATCCAGCACCGAGCAGGAGGGGCGGCGGGCCGGGGCGCCGTAGGCGGCGCTGGCGATGGCGTCGAGCGGCGGCGCCCGCCGGCCGCGCGCCTGCAGCTCCGCCAGGATGGCGGCGGCGACGCCGTGCCAGCTCGATTGCGGCGCGCCGCGATAATGGTAGGTGCCCCAGGGCAGGCTGCCGCTCTCGGCCAGCCGGCTGGCGATCGCCAGGATGGCGGCGGCGAGATCGGCCGCCGCGGTCGGGCAGGTGACCTGGTCGTCGACCACCGCCAGCCGCTCGCGGCTCGCCGCCGCCGCCATGATCGCGGCGACGAAGTTGCGGCCGCCCGGCGCGAAGACGCCGGAGGTGCGCAGGATCACGTGCCGCTCCAGCCGTGCCCGCACCGCCGCCTCGCCCGCTTCCTTGCTGCGGCCATAGGCGGAAAGCGGGGCGGGCGGGTCGTCCTCGCGCCAGGGCCCCGCGCCGTCGCCGAAGACGTAGTCGGTCGAGAGGTGGAGCAGCGCGGTGCCGCTGCCCGCGCAGGCCGCGGCGAGCGCCGCCGGCCCCTCGACATTGGCGGCGGCGAGCGGACCCGGCTCGCGCTCGGCGCGGTCGACCGCGGGGTAGGCGGCGGCGTTCACCGCCAGCAGCGCGCCGGATCCGGCGACGGCCGCGGCGACGGCGCCCGCATCGGCGACGTCGCACTGCGCGCGGGTCAGCGCGGTGACGTCGAACCCGGCGCCCGGCGCTGCCGCCGCGACGGCGCTGCCGACCTGGCCGCCGGCCCCCAGCACCAGCAGCCGCGGCCTGCCGGCCCTGATGCCGGCGCTCATGCGGGCGACGGGCCGGCCCCGGCCAGCCCGAGCCGCTCGCCGCGATAGGCGCCGCTGGTCACCGCTTCCCACCACCAGCGGTTCTCCAGGTACCAGCGCACCGTCGCCTCGATGCCCCGGGCGAAGTCGAAGCCCGGGCGCCAGCCGAGCTCGGTGCGCAGCTTGGTCGCGTCGATCGCGTAGCGCCAGTCGTGCCCCGGCCGGTCGGGGACCAGCCGGATCAGCCCGCGGCGGCTCGCCGGCGCCGGCTGCAGCCGGTCGAGCGCCTCGATGATCGCCTCGGCGACCTGGCGGTTGGTGCGCTCATTGCCGCCGCCGACATTGTAGGTCTCGCCCGGCCGTCCCCGCCGCAGGATCAGCCACAGGGCCTCGACATGGTCCTCGACATGCAGCCAGTCGCGCACGTTCTCGCCGCTGCCGTAGAGCTCGATCGGGCGGCCGTCCAGCGCCGTCAGGATGGCGCGCGGGATCAGCTTCTCGGGAAACTGGCAGGGGCCGTAGTTGTTGCTGCAGTTGCTGATCAGCACCGGCAGCCCGTAGCTCAGCGCCCAGGCGCGCGCCAAGTGGTCGGCGGCCGCCTTGCTCGCGGCGTAGGGCGAGCTCGGGCGGTAGGGCGTCGCCTCGGTGAAGGCGCCGGTGGCGCCGAGCGCGCCATAGACCTCGTCGGTGGAGACCTGGTGGAAGCGGAAGGCGTCGCGCTGCGCGGGCGGCAGGCCTTGCCAGTAGTCGCGCGCCGCCTCGAGCAGGACGAAGCTGCCGACGATGTTGGTCGCGATGAACGGCGCCGGCCCGTCGAGCGAGCGGTCGACATGCGACTCGGCGGCGAGGTGCATCACCGCGTCCGGCCGGAACTCGGCGAGCAGGCGGCGCATCGCCGGCCCGTCCTCGACCGCGGCCCGCACGAAGCGGAAGCCCGGGCGGTCGGCCACCGGCCGCAGCGACTGCAGGTTGCCGGCATAGGTCAGCGCGTCGACCACCAGCAGCTCGGCCAGGCCGTCCCCGGCCAGCCGGCGGACCAGGGCCGAGCCGATGAAGCCGGCGCCGCCGGTCACCATCAGCCGCATGGGGCCCCGCCGAGCAGCGCGCCGAGCGTCGGCTGGGTGCGGTCGCGGTCGGAGAGAATCGCCGCCGCCGGCGCCACCGGCCAGGGGATCGCCAGCGCCGGGTCGCACCACAGGATGCCGCGCTCGTGCTGCGGCGCGTAGGGCGCCGAGACCTTGTAGAAGACCACCGTGTCGGGGGCGAGCGTGCAGAAGCCGTGGGCGAAGCCCTCGGCCGGCACGAAGAGCTGCCCGCCGCCCGCCGCATCGAGCTCGATCGCGACGTGGCGGCGGAAGGTCGGGCTGTCCGGCCGGATGTCGACGACGACATCGAGGATGGCGCCCTGCAGCACGCGCACCAGCTTGGCCTGGGCCATCGGCGGGCGCTGGAAATGCAGGCCGCGCACCGTGCCGGGGCTGCGCGACAGGGACTGGTTGTCCTGCACGAACTCGACCGCGATGCCGGCCGCCGCCCAGGCGGCCCGGCTCCAGGTCTCGCTGAAGCTGCCGCGGGCGTCCTCGTGGCGGCGCGGCCGCAGCAGCCTGACGCCGGGCAGGTCGGTGTCGGCCACCTCGAGCGTCACGGCGCTAGCCCATCGCCTGGTAGCGCTCGACCACCTTGTCGGCGGGGCCGAACTCCAGCACCTCGCCCTCGTGCAGCAGCAGCGCCTTGTTGCACAGATTCATGATGTGGTTGGTGGCGTGCGAGGCGACGACCAGGATCTGGCCCGGCTCATCAGGTCCTTGAGCCGGCGCTGGGCGCGCTCCAGGAAGTGCGCGTCGCCGGCGCCGATCACCTCGTCGAGCAGCAGGATCTCCGGCTGCACGCAGGTCGAGATGGCGAAGGCCAGCCGGATGCTCATGCCGCTCGAATAGGTGCGCAGCGGCAGCCCGAGATGCGGGCCGAGCTCGGTGAACTCCTCGATCTCCGGGATCCGCGCCAGCGCCTCGGCGTGGCTGAGGCCGAGGATGGCGGCGCGCAGCAGGATGTTGTCGTAGCCGGTCGCGTCGGGATCCATGCCGAGCGAGATGTCGAGCAGCGAGGCGATCGAGCCGTCGATGACGATGCGGCCCTCGGGCGGCTCGTAGATGCCGCTCAGCACCCGCAGCAGGGTCGACTTGCCGGCGCCGTTGCGGCCGATCAGCCCGACCCGGTCGCCGTCGCCCAGCGTCAGCGAGACGTTGCGCAGCGCCTTCACCAGCACGCCGTGGTGGTCGACGCCGATCCGGCCCCGCGTCCCGATCCCGAGCAGCCGGTTCTTCATCGACCGCGTCCGGGTGTCGTAGATCGGGAACTGGATGGTGACGTTCTCGAGGATCAGCGATGCCATGTCGGCCGATCCGGGCGGCGATGCAGGGCGGGGGCCGGCTTCATGGCGCCGCTCAGATCCAGTAGACGATGCGCGCGCGCAGCCGCACGAAGGCGAGGTAGGTCACCCCCGAGCCGACGATGGTGGTGGCCAGCACCACCAGCCAGCTATGCAGCTCCGGCGCGCTGCCGAGCAGCGGGTCGCGCACCACGCCGACGAAATGGGCGAGCGGGTTGAGGTCGATCAGCCCGGCATGCTTGCCGAGCGACTGGCGCTTGAACAGGATCGGGGTGACGAAGAACAGCATCTGCATCAGGTTGCCGACGATCTGCGGCACGTCGCGGAAGCGCGCCGCCATCATGCCGAGCAGCAGCCCGATCCAGACGCCGTTGACGGCGACGGCGAGCAGCGCCAGCGGCACGGTCAGCGCCCACCAGCTCGGCTCGACGTCGAAGATCAGCGCCACCGCCACGTAGACGACGGCATTGTGGCCGGTCATCAGCAGGTTGCGCCAGACGGTCCGGTAGACGAACACCGACTTCGGCAGGCGGCTGTGCTTGAGGAAGGGGGCGGCGCCGGAGAAGGCGGTGCAGGCGTCGCTCACCAGGTTCGAGAGCAGCCCCCAGATGAGATAGCCGAGCGTCAGGAAGGGCAGGTAGTCGGCGATCGGCGTCTGGAACAGCGTGGCGTAGAGGACGCCGAGCGTCAGGATCAGGATCGCCATGCTGAGGGTCAGCCAGAACGGGCCGATCACCGAGCGGCGATAGCGCTGCCGGATGTCGGCCCAGCCGAGCGAGCACCACAGCCGCCAGCCGGTCAGCCCGTCGCGCACGTCGCTCCAGGCGAGCTTCCAGCTCGACCGGCTCCACGGGTTGGAGGCATGGCCGTCGAGCACCAGCAGCCGCGAGGTCAGCACCGGGGGTCAAGGCTCCGCAACTGGAGGCCGCAGCGCCGCGGCCGGCGGCAAGCTAGAGGGCGGCCTCCCGGCTGGCAAGCGGCATCGCCCCGCAAGGCGGCCAGCCGAGCCCCGCCTGGACAGCGCGGCGGCCACCCGGTACGATGCTGCAAAGGTACTGGAACTCGTTCCTGGAAGTACCTGACAGCATTGGCCCGGAGCCTTGCCATGCCGCGCTCGTCCTGGAAGGGTTACCTGAAGCTGTCGCTGGTCTCCTGCGCCGTCGCGCTCTACAACGCGACGACCACCAGCGAGCGGGTCTCCTTCAACACGCTCAACCGCCGCACCGGCAACCGGCTGAAGCAGCAGCTGATCGACTCCGTCACCGAGGAGCCGGTCGACCCGACCGACCGGGTCAAGGGCTACCAGGTCAGCAAGGGCCAGTACGTCGTCGTCGAGGACGAGGATCTCGAGGCGCTCAGGCTCGAGAGCACCCGGATGATCGAGATCGAGACCTTCGTGCCGCAGGCCGAGGTCGACCAGACCTGGCTCGACAGCCCCTACTATCTCGCCCCCGACGACCGCGTCGCCGAGGAGGCCTTCGCGGTGATCCGCGACGCCATGGCGCGGCGCGGCGTGGTCGGCATCGGCCGGCTGGTGCTGAGCCGGCGCGAGCGCGTGCTGATGCTGCAGCCGCGCGGCAAGGGCATCCTCGCCACCACGCTGCGCTATCCCTACGAGGTGCGCGCCGACGCCGACGCCTTCGCCGGCATCCACGACGTGGAGCTGCCGGACGAGATGCTGGCCATCGCCGAGATGATCATCGAGCGCAAGTCCGGCCACTTCCAGCCGGAGCAGTTCAACGACCGCTACGAGGAGGCGGTGGTCAGCCTGCTCAAGGCCAAGCAGCAGGGCGAGAGCTTCGTCGTGCCGGAGGCGCCGGCTCCGGCCAAGGTGGTCAACATCATGGACGCGCTGAAGCGCAGCCTCGAGGCGGAGGGCGTCGGCGCCGCCGAGGTCCGCCGGCCGCGCGCCGCCAGCAAGAAGCCGGCCGCCGCCGAGGCGCCGGCCGCCGCTGCTGCGGCACCCAAGCCGCGCGCCCGGGCGGCGGGCCGCAAGGCACGCTGACCGCGCGCTCGCGCAGGGTCGCCGAGGGGCGATGCAGCCATGGCAGCACGGGCCGACAGCGGCGGGGCGGACGGGCCCTTCGCCGGCCGGACGCTGTTCCTGGTCGGCCGCATCCCCGGCATCACGCGCCGCCGGCTGGAGCAGCTGCTGCGGGCCCGCGGCGGCCGCCTCGCGCCGCGCCCCGGGCGCCGCGTCGACCTGATCGCCGTCGCCTCCTCGGCCGTCGGCCGGGTGCTGCCGGACGGCAGCCTGCGGCTGCCCGCCGGCCTGCCGGGCGACGCGCCGCTGCTCGGCGAGCAGGATCTGCGCCGCGGCCTCGGCCTGGCGCCGCCGCCGGCCGCCGTGGCGCGCGGCACCACGCCCGAGGATCTCGCCCGCCTCTCCGGCCTCGGCCCGCGGCTGGTCGCCAGCCTGGCGCTGTTCGACGTGCTCGAGCCGGTCGACGGCCGCTACGGCTATCGCGACCTGGTGGCGGCGCGCGAGGCCGGCCGCCTGCTCGCCCAGGGCGTGGCGCTCGGCGCCGTGCTCGCCGCCGCCGTCGCGCTGCGCCGGCGCGGCCTGCGCCTGGGCGAGGCGCGGCTGGCCGAAGGGCCGCAGGGCGAGCTGCTGCGCGACCTCGCCGGCCAGCTCGCCGAGCTCAGCGGCCAGCTCACCATGGCGCCGGCGCTGGAATCGCCCGGTCTCGACGAGCTGGTCGCCGCCGCCGAGGCGGCCGAGGAGGGCGGCGATCTCGGCCGCGCCGAGAACCTCTACAGCACGGCGCTGCGGGCCGAGCGCGAGGATCCCGTGCTGCCCTTCAACCTCGGCAACGTGCTCGACGCGCAGGGGCGTCCGGCCGAGGCCAAGGCCGCCTGGCAGATCGCCATCGCCCGCGATCCGGCGTTCGCCGAGGCGTGGTACAATCTGGCGCTCGCCGCCGAGGACGAGGCCAACTGGGAGCTCGCCGCCGCACAGTACCGCCGCGCCGCCCAGGCCCGGCCGGACTATGCCGACGCCCACTTCAACCTCGGCCTGCTGCTGACCAAGCTGGAGCGCTGCGAGGAAGCGCTGGCCTGCTGGGACCGCTTCCTGGCGCTCGAGCCCGGCTCGCGCCAGGCCGCCATCGCCCGCCGCGCCGCCGCCCTCTGCCGCATGCGCCTGCAGGAGCAGCGGCGCGCCGGGGGAGATCGCTGAGAGGAGACGTACGATGCAACCGCAGGAGCAACCGCCGATCCGGATCGGCCAGCTGGAGATCCGCTACCTCGTCGACGGCACGGTGAGCGGCTCCGCCACCGGCCTCTTCGAGCTCACGGTCGGGCCGGGCGCCCGGGTGCCGCCGGCCCACAGCCACACCGACAACGAGGAGATCGTCTACGTGCTGGAGGGCCGCCTCGACTACCGGGTCGGGCAGGACAAGCGCGTCCTCGGCCCGGGCGAGCGCATGCTGACGCCGCGTGGCGAGGTGCACGCCTTCAGCAACCCGCACGACGCGCCGGCCCGCGCCCTCATCATGCTGACCCCCGACATCGGCGCCCAGTACTTCCGCGACATCGCCGCCGCCGTCGCCGACGGCCCGAACCCCGCCGCCATGAAGGCGGTGATGGACCGCTACGGCCTGGTGCTGGAGAAGGCCCCAGGCTGAATTGGCTTGTGTCATCGCCGAGCTTGACCCGGCGATCCATGCTGCCCCCTGGGATCGGGCCAATGCGGGTTCCCTCGATCGCCCGGTCGAGCCCCGGGTCGAGCCCGGCGATGACAGGATGGGTCCTGCATGCCATCCTCGCGCAGCCGCGACGGGAGAGCGCCATGACGAAGTACGAGCTGGTCAGCTTCAAGGGCTGCCCCTGGGTGCAGCGCGTCGCCATCGTGCTGCGCGAGAAGGCCATCCCGTTCACCTTCCGCCACATCGAGGCGGACAGCCGGCCCGGCTGGTTCGCCGCGCTGTCGCCGCACAACAAGGTGCCGGTGCTGCGCATCGACGAGCGGGTCGCGCTGTTCGAGTCGGGCGCCATCGCCGAGTATCTCGACGAGACCGCGGCGCCGCGGCTGCATCCCGAGGATCCCGTCGCGCGCGCCGTCAATCGCGCCTGGATCGAGTACCTGCCGACCTTCGTCGACCTCGCCTCCGGCCATGCCTACGCGAAGACCGAGGCCGAGTACGAGGCCGCGGCGGCCCGCGTCCCGCTGCCGCTGCAGCGGCTCGAGCAGGCGATCGAGCGCCAGGGCGGCGGCCCCTTCTTCAACGGCCCCGGCTATTCGCTGGTCGATGCCGCCTACGCGCCCTTCCTGCAGCGCCATCTCTTCCTCGAGCGGATCCGCCCGCTCGGCCACATCGATCGCTTCCCGCGGGTGCGGGCCTGGGCCGCGGCGATCGCCGCGCGGCCCTCGACGCACAGCTTCCCGCCGGCCGAGTACGAGGCGATGTACCGCGCCATGGTGAAGGGCCGCGGCTGCTGGATGTCGCAGTTCGTCGACGACGGCCGGGCCGCCGCGCAATGACCGCGCCGGCGCTCCCCGACGGCGTGCTGCCGCTCGACTCCCTCGAGCTCCTCGTCGTCGTCGACAACGAGACCGATACCCTCTCCAGCGTCGATGCCGGCGTGCCGCAGATCCCGGAGGCCGCCGGCCATGCCGCGCGGACGCCGCCGGCCGGCCACCATGACGGGCACGAATGCAAGGTCGTCTTCGACCAGCTCTGCTGCGCCTGCCACGGCTTCTCGGTGCTCCTCACCGGCCGCCGCGGCACGCAGCGGCGCAGCATGCTGTTCGACGTCGGCCCCTATCCCGGCCTCTGGCTCGACAATGCCCGGCGGCTCGGCGTCGACCTCGCCGCGATCGAGCACGTCTTCCTGTCGCACTGGCACTTCGACCACAGCGGCGGCTTGCCCGGCGTCATATCCGCCATCGCCCGGGCGCGGACCGCGGCCGGCCGGCCGCGCCCGGTCGTCGACCTCCATCCCGACCGGCCCGACCAGCGCGGCGTGCTTACGCCGTCGGGCGCCATCTTCCTGCTGCCGCAGGTGCCCGACCTCGCGGCGATGGCGCAGGCCGGCGGCGACGTCGCGACCTCGGGCGAGCCGCACCCGATCTGCGGCGGCTTCTTCTTCGGCAGCGGCGCGATCCCGCGCGTCACCGCCTACGAGACCGGGCTCGCCGGCCATCACAGCTTCCGCGGCGGCGAGGGTCGGGCCGACCCGCTGATCATGGACGAGCGCTTCGTCGCCGCCTGCGTCGCCGGGCGCGGCGTCACCGTGCTCTCCGCCTGCTCGCATGCCGGCATCGTCAATGCCTGCCTCGGCGCCCGGGCGGCCTTCGCCGGCGCGCCGATCGACCTCGTGCTCGGCGGCTATCACCTCGCCGGCAAGGTGATGGAAGAGCGCATCCCGCAGACCATCGACGACCTCGATGCCCGCATCGCCCCCCGGCTGGTGGCGCCCGGCCACTGCACGGGCTGGCGCGCCAAGGCGAAGCTGGCCGAGCGCTTCGCGCCCGGCCGCTACGCCCCCTCCGTCGTCGGCTCGCTCTATCGCCTGGAATCGCCGCCTCCGAGCCAGGAATAGCCCCGGCCAAATTGACTTTGCCGGATCGCGAAACTACGGTCCCTTCAGACAGGAAGGCGGCGTCCGGTCCTGACCGCGCCGAGGGTTGGCTGCATGAGCGGGACGCTCCGGCAACGGGACCAACATGAGCGTTACCGGCTGGCCGGTGGCATCAGCCGGGCGGAGCCGCTGGACGGCGAGCGCAGCGGCGGGCCGGCCGGCGACGGCTGGTATCGCTGCCGCATCCCGCGCGCGGCGCTGAAGCAGCTGATGCGGCGCAGCGACGCGGCCGGCCTCGCCAATTTCGGGCCCTGGATCGTGCTGCTGGCCGGGAGCGGCTGGCTCGCCTGGCTGTCCTGGGGCAGCTGGTGGGCGGTGCCGGCCTTCCTGCTCTACGGCACCCTCTACACCTCGAGCGACGCGCACTGGCACGAATGCGCGCACGGCACCGCCTTCCGCAGCCGCTGGCTGAACGAGGCCTTCTACCAGCTGACCTCCTTCATGTGCCTGCGCGAGGCCCATCTCTGGCGCTGGAGCCACGCCCGCCACCACACCGAGACGATGATCGCCGGCCGCGACCCGGAGATCACCGTGCCGCGGCCGGCCAACCTGCCCGGCATCCTCGCCGACTTCCTCTACCTCAACAGCGGCTTCATCGAGCTGCGCAAGATCGTCGGCCACGCCTTCGGCCGGGTCTCGCCGGCGGTGCGCGAGTTCGTGCCCGAGGCGGAACGGCCGAAGATGATCCGCGTCAGCCGCATCTACGTCGCGGTGGTGGCGGTCACGACGGCCGGCTCGGCGGCGCTGGGCAGCCCGCTGCCGCTGCTCTTCGTCTTCCTGCCGCGCTTCTACGGCGCCTGGTTCCACCAGCTCTGCGTGCTGACCCAGCATGCCGGGCTGGCCGAGGACCAGCGCGACCACCGCCTCAGCACGCGCACGGTCGCGATGAACCCGGTGGCCCGCTTCCTCTACGTCAACATGAACTATCACCTCGAGCACCACATGTTTCCGACCGTGCCCTTCCATGCGCTGCCGCGCCTGCACGAGGCGGTGAAGGACCAGATGCCGCCGCCCTATGACGGCTTCCTCGGCGCCTATCGCGAGATCCTGCCGACGCTGATCCGGCAGGCCCGCGATCCCGGCTACTTCGTCCGCCGGCCGCTGCCGGCGGCGGCTTGAGAAGACGGCACGCCGGCTGATTGTCGAGGCAGGGCGTAGCACATCCCGGCGCGCATTGCGCCGCTGCCCGCATGGCGCGAATCGTCAAGACCCGTGGGCGCGCCCGGGCGTATCCCGACCCTTGCTCGCCGCCGCTCCGGACTGCGGCTGCCGCGGTTGCGGCAAGGCAAGGGAGGAGGGTACGCCATGTCAGGTCCAAGCAGGATGCAGTCGGTGCTCGCCGCGGCGTTCGCGGTCGCTTTCGCGGGCCTCGCTCCGGCAGCGGCCCAGCAGGTCACCGGCACGCCGGGCTCGCCGGACGCGACGACCACCATCGATGGCCGCTACCTGCCGCCGCCGCCGCAGCCATTCCAGGGCGAGATCAACCTCAACGCCCTTCAGTCGAAGCCGGCCTGGCCCGCCCGCGTCGTGCCGCCCAGAGGCGCGCCGAACGTCCTGCTCATCATGACCGACGATGTCGGGTTCGGCGCGCCCTCCACCTTCGGCGGGGTGATTCCGACGCCGACGCTGGACCGGCTCGCCGCCAATGGACTGCGCTACACGAACTTCCACACGACGTCCTTGTGCTCGCCGACGCGGGCGGCGTTGCTGACGGGGCGCAACCACCATTCGGAGGGCTTCGGCGTCATCTCGGAGCTCGCCACCGGCTTTCCCGGCTATGACAGCGTCATGGGGCCGGAGAGCGCGACGATCGCGAAGATCCTGAAGGGCAACGGCTACCGCACCTCCTGGTACGGCAAGAACCACAACACCCCGGCGTTCGAGACCAGCCAGGCCGGGCCGTTCGAGCAATGGCCGACCGGGATGGGCTTCGACTATTTCTACGGGTTCAATGCCGGCGACGTCAGCCAGTGGCAGCCGATGCTGACCCGCAACACGACGCCGATCACGCCCTTCGTCGGCCATCCCGGGTGGAACCTCATCACCGCGATGGCCGACGAGGCGATCGGCTGGATGAGGCAGCTCGACGACCTCGATCCGTCGATCCCGTTCATGATCTACTATGCCCCGGGCGCGACGCATGCCCCGCATCATCCGACGCCGGAGTGGATCGAGAAGATCAGCGCCCTGCACCTCTTCGACGACGGGTTCGAGGCCGTGCGCGAGCGGATCTTCGAGAACCAGAAGAGGCTCGGCGTGATCCCCCCGGACAGCAAGCTCACGCCGTGGCCGAAGGACCTCCTGAAGACCTGGGACCAGCATACGCCGGAGGAGAAGAAGCTCCTGATCAGGGAGGCCGATGTCTACGCCGCCTACCTCGCCTACGCCGACGACGAGATCGGGCGCGTGATCCGTGCCGTCGACGACATGGGCAAGCTCGACAATACGATCATCGTCTTCATCAGCGGCGACAACGGGGCGTCGGCCGAGGGCTCCGAGATGGGAACCTGGAACGAGGTCCTGCCGTTCAACGGCGTCAACCCGACCGCCGCCCAGAACATGCCCTTCTACGACGCGTGGGGCGGCGACAGGACCTACCCGCATTACTCCATCTCCTGGGCCTGGACCTTCGACACGCCGTTCAAGTGGACGAAGCAGATCCCGTCATATTTCGGCGGGACCAAGAACGGGATGGTCATCTCCTGGCCGGCGAGGATCCACGACAGGGGCGGCATTCGCTGGCAGTTCCACCATGTCATCGACATCGTGCCGACATTGCTGGAGGTGACCGGGATCCCGGCGCCGATCCAGGTCGACGGCGTGGCGCAGAAGCCGATCGAGGGCGTCAGCCTCGCCTATACCTTCGCCGACGATGCCGGCGGGCTTGCCGCGCCTTCGCGCCATCATCTCCAGTATTTCGAGATGCTGGGCGACTATGGGCTCTACGATGACGGCTGGATGCTCAGCGCCAAGCCGATCCGCGCGCCGTGGCAGCTGACCGGACCGGCCATCACCGATCCCGCGACGGCCTATGAGCTCGAGCTGTTCCAGCTGACCAACGACTGGACGCAGTACACCAACGTCGCCGCGCAGCACCCGGAGAAGGTCAGGGAGATGCGTGACCTGCTGTTCGGCGAGTTCGCCAAGCACCAGGTGCTGCCGCTGGATGCCTCGGCGGCGACCCGGTTCGCGGCGCCGCGTCCGAGCCTCGCGGCGGGCCGGACGGTGTTCGACTACTCCGGGCTGCGGGTCACGGACATCCCGGAGGGGAACATGCCGAGCCTGCTGAACACCTCCTACACGATTACGGCGGAGGTCGACCTGCCCGAGGGCGGCGGCAATGGCATGATCATCAACGAGGGTGGCCGGTTCTACGGCTGGGGCCTGTACCTGGTGAAGGGCAGCCCCGTGTTCACCTACAACAACCAGGGCATCGAGCGGACGAGATGGCAGGGGCCGGCGCTCGCGCCCGGCAAGCACATCATCGAGTTTCGCTTCAAGTACGATGGGCTCGGCGCCGGGACGCTCGCCTACAACAACGTGAGCGGCGTCGGCCGCGCCGGGACTGGGACGCTGACGGTCGATGGCAAGGAGGCGGCAACCCGGACGATGGAGCACACCTTGCCGCTGACCAAGCCGCTCGACACCGTGTTCAACATTGGCGATGCCTCCGGGACGCCCGTGGACGATGCGGACTATGGGATACCGTTCCCATTCGACGGCAAAATCGGCAAGCTCGTCATTGTGCTCGACCGGCCGCAGCTGACGCCGCAGGACATCGCGAAGCTGAAGGAGGCGGAGGCCCGGCAGGGCGCCGACAAGTAGGGCGGTGAGGGCGCCGCCGCGGCGCAGGCGACGCTTCGCACCGCGTACGCCCGACGGCGGCGTCCCGTCTTGACATTTTCCGCCGGACGGGGCGGGAATCGCCGTTGAACATCGCTGCCCCCGAGGGACCCATGGCGGACGATGCCGGCACGCACGCGATCAGCTTCCGTGTCGGCTCGTCCTTCGCTCTCCCCGAGGTCGTCCGGTCTCTCGGTCACGCGCCGGAAGCGCTGTTCGCCGAAATCGGCATCGATCCTGCGCTGTATGGGCATCCGGAGAACCGGATCGCGGCACGCGATCTCGGCAGGCTCTTCGCAGGCGCGGCGCGGATCACCGGGCGGACGGACATCGCGCTGCTGGTCGTGGACCGCTTCCAGCCGCGGGGGCTCGGGCTGGTCGGCGAGCTGGCGGCGGAGGGACCGGATGTCCGGACGGCGCTGCGGAACATCGTCCGGCTGCTCCAGTACAATACCCTCGCAGGCTATCCCGTGCTGTCGCTCCTCGACGGGCTGGCGACGATGAAGTTCGAGCTCAGGGACTTCGACTTCCCGGGGGCCAGCTTCATCCTGGAGGGCGCGACCGGCATCATCTTCCGCCTGATGCAGTGGCTCTGCGGCCCGCGCTGGAAACCCGAGGCGATCCATCTCAGCCGACGCATGCCGGCGGACCCGCGCCCCTTCCGGAGGTTCTTCGCCGCTCCGGTGTGCTACTCGGCGACCGACGACGCGGTGCTGTTCTCCGCCGACTGGCTGGCGCGGCCGGTGCCGCGGGAGGAGCAGCGCCGGGCGGCGCAGCGGCTGGAGATCGCCAACGCACCCTTCTCCGAGCTGGTGCGCCGGCAAGTGGCGCAGCGGCTCGGCTTCGCGGCCTTCCGTGCGGAGGACGTCGCGCAGGAGCTCGGCATCTCCCCGCGCCAGCTCTTCCGCCACCTTGCGGAAGAGGGCACCACCTATCGGGCGCTCGCGGACGGATTCCGCTTCGCCCGGGCGCGGCACCTGCTGGCGTCCGGCGATGCGCCATTGGCGGACATCGCGTTCGCGCTCGGCTTCCCGGAGCAGAGCGCCTTCAACCGGGCATTCGCGCGGTGGTCGGGGATGCCGCCCGGCAAGTGGCGGGCGGCCAGGGGTGCCGCGGGAGAGGGGCCCGCATCGGCGGCAGGAACGCCTGCCTCGGGTCGCGACTGAGCCCGACAGCGGGCGTTTGACAGGGCCGGTCACCGACCCTAGGGTCGGGGCGACAGGAGAGGGGCCGGCCGTGAGGCCCGGCGCTGGAGGGATTGGCGGCGGCATGGACTGGGCCCTGATCCGGCAGGCCCGCGATCCCGATTACTTCGTGCGCCGGCCGCTGCCGGCGGCGGCGTGAGAGGGTGGGGACGTGAAGGTCGGCCGCTTCCTGCCCTGGCTCTACGCCCTGCCGATGATCGTCTTCGTCGTCGGCATCTTCGCCTACCCGATCGCCACGCTGTTCCTCTACAGCACGCAGAGCGTGGCGGCCGCGGCGGACACGCCCGCGACCTTCGTCGGGCTGGACAATTTCCGCTACGTCTTCTCGGACCCGCTGTTCCGCTCCGCCATCCTCAACAACCTCAAGCTCTTCCTCTGCGTGCCGGTGATGGTGGTGCTCGCCGTGCTGATCGCCGCCGTGCTGTTCGACCGGCCGCGCGGCTGGCGCTTCTACCGCACGCTGCTGTTCATCCCCTACGTGCTGTCGATCCCGGTGGTCGGCGTCGTCTTCGGCTACATCTTCGAGTATCGCGGCGTGCTCAACACGGCGCTGCGCAATGCCGGGCTGAAGTGGCTGGCCTTCGACTGGCTGGGCAGCCCGAAGTGGGCGATGATCACCATCATGTTCGTCATCGTCTGGAAGGAGCTGGGCTTCGGCATCGTGCTCTGCCTCGCCCGGCTGATGAGCGTCAGCGAGGACTATTTCGAGTCGGCCAAGGTCGACGGCGCCCGCTGGTGGCGCATCCTCTGGCACGTCACCCTGCCGCAGCTGGTGCCGGCGATCGCCTTCTACGCGGTGGTCGAGTTCATCAACATGCTGTCCTGGGTGTTCGCCTACATCTACGTCATGACGCTCGGCGGCCCGATGAACAGCACCGTGGTCACCGAGTACTACATCTACCAGCAGGTCTTCACCAACAACCTGGTCGGCGTCGGCGCCGCCGCCGGGGTCGTGCTCTTCGCCATCGTCGCGGTGCTGATCGCCATGCGCTTCTGGATCGGGCGGCGCGTCGCCGCCTTCGGCTATGAGTAGCGCCGCCGTCCAGCCGCGCGCGGCGCGGCGCGCGCTCGGCGCCTTCGGGCGGCACGGGCTGCTGCTGCTGTTCTGCGGGCTCTCGGTGCTGCCGATCTACTTCATGGTGGTGAACGCCTTCAAGACCAAGGCGGAGTACATCGGCAACCGCATCGGCCCGCCCCAGAGCCCGTCGCTCAACAGCCTGGCCGAGGCGATCGGCGGCGGCGACCTCTATCTCTGGCTGCTCAATTCCTGCCTGGTGACCGCCGCCTCGGTGCTGCTCTCGACGGCGCTGGCGGCGCTCGCCGCCTACCCGATCTCGCTGATGCGCTGGCGCCCCGGGCCGGTGGTGCTCGGCCTGCTCATCGTGCTGCTGGTGGTGCCGCCGATCGTGCTGGTGGTGCCGCTCTTCGAGATGGTGGTCAGGGCCGGGCAGCTCAATTCGCTGCACACCGTCATCGTCATCTACACCGGCATCATGCTGCCCTTCTCGACCTTCCTGCTGGCCAGCTTCTTCGCGACCCTGTCGCGGCCGCTGATCGAGGCGGCGCGGCTCGACGGCGCCGGCACCTGGCGGGTCTTCTGGCTGATCGTGCTGCCGCTCTCCGTGCCGGCGCTGATGACCGTGGTCATCGTCCAGGCGCTGTGGGTGTGGAACGAGGTGCTGGTCGCCGTCATCTTCCTGCAGGATCAGGGCTTGCGCACCTTGATGGTCGGCCTCACCCTGTTCAACTCGCGCTACCGGCACGACGTGCCGGTGGTCATGGCCGGCATGATGGTGGCGGCGGTGCCGATGGTGCTGCTCTACCTCGCCGGCCAGCGCTTCTTCATCCGCGGGCTGACGGCCGGCGGCGTGAAGGGGTGAGGGCGTCGCATCATTGCGCTTTCAGGTAGAACGTTAAATGACCCATCTGCAATCGAGGGAGAGCGAGAATGCGTAGGAGATGGAGCGGCCTGCTCGCGCTGGCGGCCGGGGTCCTGCTCGCCGTGGCGGCGGGACGGGCCTCGGCGGACGGCCTGGGCAGCGCCTACGACCCCGCCAAGTCGGGCAAGAAGACGCTGACCGTCTGGTGGCTCGGCAACCAGGAGGTGCCGGGCATCGAGGACTGGATGAAGGAGTCGGTGGCCCTCTACCAGAAGGCCTACCCCAACGTCACCGTCAACATGGTGCTGCAGCCGGTCGACACCTACAACACGCTGCAGAAGACCGCCTGCAAGTCGGGCAGCGGCCCGGACGCCTGGTACAACTGGGGCGGCGTCTGGTCGCTCGAGCTCGCCTGGGCGAACTGCACCGTCCCCAACGAGGAGGTGCTGTCGGCCGACGACCTGAAGCCGGTCCCGGCGATCGCCGGCACGATGTGGAACGGCAAGACCTGGGTCTATCCGTTCGAGCTCCGCATGTACCCGCTGGTCTTCAACAAGGAGCTGTTCACCAAGGCCGGCCTCGATCCCGAGCATCCGCCGGCGACCTGGCCGGACCTGATGGCCGCCCTCAAGAAGCTGAAGGACTCCGGCACGACGCCGATCGTCATCGGCCTCAAGGACGGCTGGGGCGGCGAGATCTTCGGCGTGGCCCTGCAGGCCAAGCTGTTCAGCGTCCCCGACATCCTGAAGATGGTGATCGACGGCGACTTCAAGGGCGAGGCCTGGACCGCCTGGCTGAAGAAGCTGGTCGAGCTCAAGCCCTTCTTCAACGACGACGCCAACTCGACCCTGCTGGCCGACAGCCTGGGCCGCTTCCAGCAGGGCGAGGCCGCCATCGTGCTCGCCTCGCCCGGCTACCTGCAGACCATCAAGGCGATGACCGAGGCGGGCAAGCAGGTCGGCGTCATGAAGGTGCCGCCGCTGGCCGACAACGCGCTGGCCGCCAAGGCGCCGATCGACACGCCAGGCTTCCAGGTGACGAAGTTCGCCTCGGACAAGGCGCTGGCCGGGCAGTTCCTTGCCTGGCTGCACAGCCCGGAGCGGCTGGCGGCGCTCTATGACAGCACCGGCCTGCTGCTGATCGACCATCGCTGGGACATCTCGAAGGTGAAGCGGGCCACCGACGCCACGCTGGCCAGCTGGCGCGACGACATCGTCTACTACTCGGCCAACTACTACCCGACCGACCTCGACGTGAACGGCAACTTCGTCGCCTTCCAGGGGATCGTCGGCGGCGACATGACGGTCGAGCAGGCGGCGCAGACCTATGAGGACGTGATCACCAAGTGGCGCGGCGCGCACGGGCCCGACCTCGACAACTACAAGGCCTGGCTCTCCAGCTACAAATAGTACCGACGACCCCGGACGGGCCCAGCCTCGCCGGGCCCGTCCGGAAGCCGCGACGGGTTCAACAGGGAAAGGGAGACGGACATGATGCGAAGGAGAAGCGGCCGGTGGCTGGCGCTCGCGGCCGGGGCCGCGCTGCTCGCCGGCGTGACGGCGGGATCGGCCTCGGCCGACGGGCTGGGCAGCGCCTACGACCCGTCCAAGGCGGGCGCCAAGACGCTGACCATCTGGTGGCTCGGAAACCAGGAGATCCCGGGCATCGAGGACTGGATGAAGGAGTCCATCGAGCTCTACCAGAAGGCCTACCCGAACATCACCGTGAAGACCGTGCTGCAGCCGGTCGACACCTACAACACCATGCAGAAGACCGCCTGCAAGGCGGGCAGCGGCCCCGACGCCTGGTACAACTGGGGCGGCGTCTGGTCGCTCGAGCTGGCCTGGCCGGGCTGCACCGTGCCCAACGAGGAGGTGCTGGCGCCCGAGGACCTGAAGCCGGTGCCGACCATCCAGGGCACGCTGTGGAACGGCAAGACCTGGGTCTATCCGTTCGAGCGCCGCATGTTCCCGATCGTCTACAATAAGGCGATCTTCAAGAAGGCCGGGCTCGACCCCGACAAGCCGCCGACCACCTGGCCTGACTTCATGGCGGCGCTCAAGAAGCTGAAGGACTCCGGCACGACGCCGATCGTGCTCGGCCTCAAGGACGGCTTCGGCGGCGAGATCACCGGCGTCGGGCTGCAGTCCCAGGTCTACACCGTGCCCGAGCTCCTGCAGATGGTGACCGACGGCGACTTCAAGTCGGACAAGTGGAAGTCCTGGATCAAGCGGCTGGTCGAGCTGAAGCCCTACTTCAACGACGACACCAACTCGACCCTGCTGGCCGACGGGCTCGCCCGCTTCCAGGAGGGCGAGGCCGCCATGGTGTTCGCCTCGCCCGGCTACCTGCAGACCATCAAGGCGATGGTCGAGGCCGGCAAGGAGGTCGGCGTGATGAAGGTGCCGGCCTTCTCGGAGACCGGGCTCGGCGGCCGCATCCCGATCGACACGCCAGGCTTCCAGGTGACCAAGTTCGCGTCCGACAAGGCGCTGGCCGGCCACTTCCTCGCCTTCCTGCACAATTCCGACCGCCTCGCCGCCCTCTACAGCGGCAGCGGCACGATCCCGATCGACGAGCGCTGGGACATGAAGGAGGTGAAGCGCTCGACCGACGCCGAGCTCGCCAAGTGGGGCGGCGACGTCGTCTACTACTCCGCCAACTACTACCCGACCGACCTCGACGTGAACGCCAACTTCGTGATCTTCCAGGGCATCCTCGGCGGCGACATGACCGTCGACCAGGCCGCCCAGACCTACGAGGACGTCATCACCAAGTGGCGCGGCGCCCACCCCGCCGACGTCGAGAACTACAAGGCCTGGCTGAAGAGCTACAAGTAGCACGAGGGGTGAGGGCGGTGCCGCGAGGCGCCGCCCTCACCTTCGACGCCGGCGCGCCGGGGATTGAGCAGGTCTCACGCGAAGCCGCGAAGCCGCGGAGAAGGCAACAGGATCCCCTCTTCGCGCCTTCGCGTGAGCCCCCTACAGCGTCGACATCATCCCGCCGTCGACCGGCAGGATCGAGCCGGTGACGTAGCCCGCATCCTCGGACAGCAGGAAGAACGCCGGCCCCGCGATGTCCTCCGGCCTGCCGGGCTTGGCCAGCGGCACCTTGCGGTGCTTGACGTAGATGTACTTGAACCAGTCGGCCTCGTGCTCGTCGCTGCCGTCGAGCGTCACCGACATGCGGGTCTTGATGAAGCCGGGGCAGATGGCGTTGACCCGGATGCCGTCCGGCGAGAGCTCGCTGGCGAGGCAGCGCGTCAGGTTGACGACCCCGCCCTTCGCCGTCGAGTAGGCGAGGGAGTCGCGGCTGCCGCGCAGGCCGTTGACCGAGGCGATGTTGACGATCGCCGGATTGGACGCGCTCTTGCGCATCAGCGGCACCATGGCGAGCGTCACCCGCATCATGCCGTTGAGATTGACGTCGTGCACCTGCATGAAGCGCTCGATCGTCATGTCGTCATAGGCCGTCATGTCGAGGATGGCGGCGTTGTTGACCAGCATGTCGAGATGCCCGTGCCGTCGCCGGATCGCCTCGGCCAGCGCCGCCACCGAGGTGTCGTCGGTGATGTCGACGCGCGTCGCGCTGGCGTCGCCCAGCCGCGCCGCCACCGCCTGCGCCTCCGGCTCGTCGATGTCGGCGACCCAGACATGGGCGCCCTCGCGGCAGAGGCGGCCGGCGATCGCCTCGCCGATGCCGCGCCCGCTGCCGGTCACCAGCGCGACCCGGCCCTTCATTCGTTGATCCATCCCGCTCTCCTGTTCCGTTCCGACGCGCGGTCGCGCTGCCTCACCCCTGGGCCAGCCGGCTCGCTCCGGTCTTGCCGTCGAACAGCCGGACCTGCTCCGGGCGCACCGCCAGCGACACCGTCTCGCCTGGCTTCGGGTCGGCCGGCTCGGTCAGCCGCACGCAGATCGAGCCGGTCAGCTCGCCCGGCCGGTCGCTCTGCTCGATGACCTCGACGCCGGCTATCCGCAGGTAGAGGTAGCTCTCGGCGCCGAGCTGCTCGACCACCTCGATCTGGCCGTTGAGCGGCCCGCCGCCGCCCGGCTGCAGGGTGAAGCTCTCCGGCCGCAGGCCGACCTGCACCTCCGGCTCGCCCGGCGCGACGCGCGCCAGCAGCGCCGGCGGCAGCGCCAGCCGGGCGCCGCCGAGAGCGACGCCGTCGCCGTCGAGCCGCCCGCGCAGCAGGTTCATCGGCGGGCTGCCGATGAAGCCGGCGACGAAGGCGTTGGCCGGCCAGGCATAGAGCTCGCGCGGCGGCGCCACCTGCTGGATCCGCCCGTGGTTCAGCACGGTGACGCGCTGGCCGAGCGTCATCGCCTCGGTCTGGTCGTGGGTGACGTAGATCGTCGTCACCCCCAGCCGGCGGTGCAGCCGCACCAGCTCGACCCGCATCTGGATGCGCAGCTTGGCGTCGAGGTTGGAGAGCGGCTCGTCCATCAGGAAGGCGCGGGGGTGGCGCACGATGGCGCGGCCCATGGCGACGCGCTGGCGCTGGCCGCCGGAGAGCTCGCGCGGCTTGCGCTCGAGCAGCGCCTCGATGCCGAGCAGCCCGGCCACCTCGTTGACCCGCTTGGCGATCTCGGCCCGGCTGTTGTGCTGCATGCGCAGGGGGAAGCCGATGTTGTCCCGCACCCGCATGTGCGGGTAGAGCGCGTAGTTCTGGAACACCATCGCGACGTCGCGGTCCTGCGGCTCGACGTCGTTCACCGCCTTGCCGTCGATGCGGATCTCGCCGGAGGAGATGTCCTCCAGCCCGGCCACCATGCGCAGCGCCGTCGTCTTGCCGCAGCCCGACGGCCCGACGAAGATCATGAACTCGCCGTCGGCGATCGTGAGATCGAAGTCCTGCAGCGCGACGACGCCCTGGTCGAAGCGCTTGCCGACCTTGTCGAACTCGATGACCGCCATTCGCCCCGCCGCCCCCGTCCGGCGCGCCCGCGGCGCCTAGCGTACCGCGAACTCGGCGAGGGCCGCCTGGTCGAGCTCGATGCCGAGCCCCGGCCCGTTCGGGATCTCGACCATGCCGTCGACCAGCGGGAAGCGCTCGGCGACCAGCCGCTGGTTCAGGTCGGTGGTCTGGATGCAGTACTCCATGTACTCGGCCTCCTCCATGGCGGCCAGCACATGCAGGGTCGCGGCCTTGATGATGCCGGTGCTCCAGGCATGCAGCACGCAGCGCCGCCCGTGGCGCCTTGCGTAGTCGGCGATGCGCAGGCACTCGGAGATGCCGCCGGCCCGCGTCACGTCGGGCTGCACGATCTCGACGCCGCCCTGGTGGATGATCCGCTCGAAGTCGGCGAGCGTCGTCTCCTCCTCGCCGCCGGCGATCGGGATCGAGGTGGCCTCGGCGAGCGCCTTGTACTTGGCGTAGTCGTCCGGCCAGAACGGCTCCTCGATCCAGGTCAGGTTGCACTCCTCCATGCGCTTGGCGCGGTCGATGCCGTCGCGCACGCTGGTCCAGCCCTTGCCGATGTCGGCCATCAGGTCGAAGCCGTCGCCGCCGGCCTTGCGCGCCGCCTTGACCAGCGCCACGTCGAGCTCGGCGGAGCGGCCGAACGGGCCCCAGCCCAGCTTGATCGCGCCGAAGCCGGCCTTGAGCTGCGTCTCGACCACGCGGGCCGCCTCGGCGGGGGTGTCGGGCATCAGCGTGCTGGCATAGGCCTTGATGCGCTGCCGGCGCGCGCCGCCGAGCAGCGCGTGGATCGGCTTGCCCGCCGCCTTGCCGGCGATGTCCCAGAGCGCGATCTCGACGCCGGAGATGGCGTGGATGGCGGCGCCGCGCCGCCCGAAATAGAGCGTGCCGCGATACATCTTCTGCCAGAGCCGGCCGATCTCCAGCGGGTTCTCGCCGGCCAGCAGCGCGGCCAGCCCGGTGCAGAGCTTGTGCGAGGCCGGCGCGTCGATGATCGCCTTGGAGACGGAGGGCGAGGAGTCGATCTCGCCGAGCCCGGTGATGCCCTCGTCGGTATGGACCCGGACCAGCACGCCGTCCTGGCTGCCGTCGCCGATCGAGGTGTCGATCGGGCCCTTCGGCCGGAGCAGGATGGCCTCGACCTTGGTGATCTTCATCGCGGTGCGTCCCCGTAGGTGGGTTTCACGTAATCCTGGTAGAGATCCTCGCAGTCCGGGCTGCAGGCGGCGATCTCGCGCGGCCCGTCGGCGAACACCCAGGAGCGGCGCGGGATCAGCCGGCCGCAGACCTGGCAGTAGCTGACCGTGGTGTCGTTCCAGCTGCGCTGCGGATCGACCCAGTGGCCGTGGTGGCTCATCGCGGCTCTCCCCGTGCGTCGAGCCTGAGGCCGTAGTCGCGCTCCGCCGCCGCCGGGCTGACATAGCCTTCGGCGACGTCCTCGCGCACCGCCGCCGGGTCGCGCTCCGCCGGGTCGCCGAAGCCGCCGCCGCCCGGCGTCTGGTAGAAGAGCTCGTCGCCCTGGTGCAGCACGACGTTGGTGAACTTGGTCGGCGAGGCGACGCCGAACGCCTTGTCGAAGCTCTTGAACTCCCTCTCGCCGGCGCGCTTCACCATCAGCGCGGAGCGTCCGCCCGGGCCGCCGCCGAGCAGCCCCGGCGGCGCCAGCTTGCAGCGGTCGAACAGCGCGCTGAAGGTGATCTCCGGCGCGGTGATGCGGAAGGTGCGCCGCGTGCCGAGCCCGCCGCGATGAGTTCCGGCGCCGCCGGAATCCCGCGCCAGCCCGTATTCCAGGGTCAACAGGGGATAGCGGTGCTCGAACACTTCGACCGGCGTGTTGCGGCAGTTGGAGTGGCGCGTCACCTCGCCGTCATTGCCGTCCTTGCGCTGGGTGCCGCCGGCCCCCATGCCGTCGAAATGGTAGTTGGAGTAGTAGCGCCCGGTCTCCGGATGGACGCCGCCGAACAGCAGGTTGCTGCTCGACCCGCCGGACGCCGCGGCGATGCGGTCGGGTGCCGCCTGCGCGAAGGCGGCGAGCAGCAGGTCGATCAGCTTCGGCTGCAGGTCGGTGTTGCCGCCGACCGACGGGCCGGGATGCTTGACGTTGACCACGCTGCCGGGCGGCGCGATGACCTGCGCCGGGCGGTAGCAGCCGGCGTTGCGCGGGATGTGCCCCTCGGGATCGGCGACGCAGAAGATGGCGTTGTAGAGCGCGGCCGCCACCACCACGAAGGTGCAGTTCATCGGCCCGCGCACCTGCGGGCTGGAGCCGGTGAAGTCGGCGATCACCCGGCCGCCCTTGATCACCAGCTTGACCTTGACCTCGAAGGGCTCGGTGCCGACGCCGTCGTCCTCGACCATCATCGAGGCGGAATAGCTGCCCTCCGGCAGCTCGGCGATCTCGGCCCTGAGCCGGCGCTCGGAATGGTCGATCAGGCGCCGCGCGCCCTCGATCACCGTCGCCATGTCGTAGCGCTCGCCGAGCTCGAGCAGCCGGCGCTCGCCGATGTTGAGCGCGCCGATCATCGCGTGCAGGTCGCCCCAGCTGTTGCGCGGGGTGCGGTGGTTGGCGAGGATCACCCGCCAGAGCTGCTCGTTGTAGCGGCCGCCCTCGATCAGCTTGACCGGCGGCAGGCGCAGCCCCTCCTGGTAGACGTCGGTGGCGTCGGCGGCGAAGCTGCCCGGCGCCTTGCCGCCGACCTCGGCGAGATGGCCGATCGCGCCGGAGAAGCCGATCAGCTCCGCGCCGCGGAAGATCGGCTTCATCAGCATGTGCTCGGGGATGTGGCAGTTGCCGCGATAGGGGTCGTTGTGGACGATCACGTCGCCCGGCTGGAAGAAGGACTCGCCCAGCTCCTCCAGCGCCCAGCGCAGCGTGTAGTTGACCGCGCCCATCATCGAGGGCGCGAAGTTCTTCTCGGCGATCAGGTTGCCCGCGCGGTCGAGCAGCATGGTCGAGAAGTCCAGCCCCTCGTTGAAGATCGTCGAGTAGGACGTCTTCATCATCACGATCGCCATCTCGGCGGCGATGTTGGCGAGCGCGTTGTGCAGCACGTGCAGCCCGACCGCGTCGAGCTCGAGCTGCTGGCGCGGCGCGTCGGTCTGGGTCATGCCGGCCTCGCGAGCGTGATGTGCAGCAGCCCGGCCTTGCCCAGCCGCAGGCTGTCGCCGGGATGCAGCACGGTGGTGGAGTCGGTCTCCTCGATGATCGCCGGCCCGGCGAGCCGCTCATCGGCGCCGAGTGTCGCGCGGTGGCGGATCGGGCAGGGCAGGGCGCCTTCGCCGGCGAACCAGACCGGCCGGGTCGCGGCCGGCCGGCCGGTACCCCGGCTGAGGTCGGCGAAGTCACCGGCCGGCTCGGGCTGGATCGCGGTGACCCGAAGGTTGATCAGCTCGACCGGCTCGCCGGGCAGCGCGAAGCCGTATTGCCGCTCGTGCGCCGCGGCGAAGCCGGCGATCAGGTCGCGCCAGGCCGCCGCGTCGAGCGGCCCCGCGGGCAGCGGCACCTCGAGCTCGTAGTTCTGCCCGCCATAGCGCATGTCCGCCGAGCTGCGGATCTCCGGCCGCTCCGCCGGCACGCTGCGCCGCAGCTCGGCCACCGCGTCCGCGCGCAGCCGCTCCAGCGCCGCCGCCACGGCCGGCAGGTCGACGGTCTCGGAGTCGGTGAACAGCGTCTGCGCCCGGTCCACCCGGGCGTCGGCGATGGCCGCGCCGAAGGCCGAGCAGAGGCCGGGATGCGGCGGCACCACCACCTCGCCCATGCCGAGCCGCTCGGCCACCGCGCGGGCATGCAGCGGCCCGGCGCCGCCGAAGGCGATCAGCGCGAACTCGCGGGGGTCGAGCCCGCGCTCGACGGCGATCAGCCGGATCGCGTTGGCCATGTTCTCGTCGACGGTGCGGACCACCGCCAGCGCCGCCGCCTCGGCCGACAGCGACAGCTGCTCGCCGAGCCGGGCCAGCGCGCCGCGCGCCGCCTCGAGGTCGAGCGTCATCGCGCCGCCGAGGAAGAAGGCGGGGTCGAGCCGGCCCAGCACCAGGTTGGCGTCGGTCACCGTCGGCTCCCGGCCGCCCTTGCCGTAGGCGACCGGCCCGGGGTCGGCGCCGGCGCTCTGCGGCCCGACATGCAGCAGCCCACCTTTATCGATCCATGCGATGGAGCCGCCGCCCGCCCCGATGGTGCGCACCGCCACGCAGGGGATGGTGACGGGGATGCCGAAATCGATGTCGAACTCGGCGGCGTATTGCTGGCCGCCCTCGAGGATCAGGCCGATGTCGGTGCTGGTGCCGCCGATGTCGAGCGTGAAGGCGCGCGGCGTGCCGCCGAGCTCGGCGTAGTAGCGGCCGCCGATGACGCCGCCGGCCAGGCCGGAGATCAGCAGCTGTGCCGGCCGGCGCTCGGCCTGGTCGGCGCGGAGATAGCCGCCGTTGGAGGCCAGCAGGTTCCAGCGGCCGGACGGCAGCCGGTCCTCGATCACCTTGCCGACGCCCTGGACGTAGCGCCGCACCACCGGCTTGACGAAGGCGTCGGCGATGGTCGTGCTCGCCCTCTCGTACTCGCGCCACAGCGGCGAGACCTCGTGCGACAGCGAGATCTGGGCCGCAGGCAGGGCGGCCCGCACCGCCTCGCCGGCGCGCCGCTCGTGGCGGCCGTCGAGATAGCCGAACAGGCAGCAGATGGCGACCGCGACCTCCTCGCCGGCCAGCCCCGCGAGCTTCTCGCGCAGCGCGTCGAGGTCGCCCTCGGGCAGCGGCTCGATCTCGCGGCCGTGCGTGTCGAGCCGGCCGCCGATGCCCAGGCAGTCCCGCCGGCGGGCCAGCGGCTTCGGCTTCTTCCAATGCAGGTCGTAGATCCGCGCCTTGTCCATCCGGCCGATGAACGGCACGTCCTCGAAGCCGCGGTTGGTGACGTAGATGACGGTCGGCCCGCGCCGCTCCAGCACCGCGTTGGTCGCGATGGTGGTGCCGATCACCACCCGGTCGACCTTCTCGACCCCCGGCAGCCGGGCCCAGCCGGCGGCGATGGCGGCGGCCGGATCGCCCGGCGTCGAGGGCACCTTCGCCGTGGTGATCGCGCGGCTCTCCTCGTCGACCAGCACGAAATCGGTGAAGGTCCCGCCGGTGTCGATCCCCAGCACCACGCTCACGACCGCACCGCTCCCATCCCGATCCTCATCGAGGCCGCCTCTCCCGGCGGCAACCGTAGCCTCTCGCCCCCGCCCGACGCAACCGTCCGCATGCGCCGGCGCGCCGGGAGGCAGAAGGGGTTGGCACGCGGAGGCGCGGAGGACGCGGAGGGTCGCAGCGGCGATGCCCTGCCTGCCTCGTCCTTCGACAAGCTCAGGACGAGGCGCCGGCATTGCCCTCATGCTGAGCTTGTTGAAGCATGAGGGCCGCACCATGCCCCCGCCGTGCTCCCTCGGCGGCTCGGCGTGAGTCATCCGGCCTTCGCCACCTGCGCGATCCATCCCGCCAGGGCGTCCAGCGCCTCGTCGCGCACCTCGGCGTCGGTCCGGCCGCTCCGCTTCGGCACGTGGAAGCTGTGGTCGGCGCCTTCCAGCAGGTGCAGCGTGGCGCGCGGCCCGAGCCGCGCCTGGAGCGGCCGCAGCAGGCCAGCTCGGCCAGCGCGTCGTTGGTGCCCTGCAGGAACAGCATCGGCACCCCGACCTCGGCGAGATGCGCCCCGCGCTGGTCGGACGGCCGCCCGGCGGGATGCAGCGGGAAGGCGAGGAAGGCCAGCCCGGCCACCCCCGGCAGCGGCGCGGCCTGCGCCTGCGAGGTCATCCGACCGCCGAAGGAGCGCCCGCCGGCGGCCAGCGCCAGCCCCGGCAGCCGCCGTCCACCTCGGCGACCGCCGCGCGCACCGCCGCCTGCGCCCGCGCCGGCGGATCGGGCCGGCCGGTGCCCGCCTCCATGAAGGGGAACTGGAAGCGCAGCGTCGCGATACCGCGCGCCGCCAGCCCCTCGGCGGTCGCCGCCAGCGACGGATGCGTCATCCCCGCGCCGGCGCCGTGCGCCGGGACGTAGCCGACCCCGCGCGCCAGGTGGGGCGCTGCAGCAGCGCCGAGACACGGGTGCCCTCCGGCATCGTGATCGACAGGGGCTCGGGCTCCATCGTCTGCTCCATTGTTATCCGGCACGGGTCCGGCGGATGATGCCGGTCCCGGAGCAAGGAGAGCCATGATGGCCATCGAGTTCAATCACACCATTGCCTGGTCTCGCGACGCCGAGCATCGGCGCGATTTCTCGCCGAGATCCTGGGCCTGCCGCGCCGCCTGCGCGGTGGCCACCATTTCCAGGCGGTCACGACGGCCAACGGCGTCAACATCGACTTCGCCGACAAGGAAGGCGAGATCAGGATGCAGCACTACGCCTTCCTGGTCAGCGAGCCGGAGTTCGACGGCATCTTCGGCCGCATCCGGGAGCGCGGCCTCGCCTACTGGGCCGACCCGGCCCGGACCGCGCCGGGCGAGATCAACCGTCACGATGGCGGCCGCGGCGTCTATTTCCAGGATCCGAGCGGCCACCTCCTGGAGATCATCACGCGGCCCTATGGCAGCGGCGGCGCGCCAGCCGCGCCGTGCGCCCACGGTTTCCTACGCCCGCGATGAAGGCGCCGCTGCAGGACTACCGCGCCAAGCGCGACTTCGCCCGCACGCCGGAGCCGTCGGGCGACGCCCGGCCGGCGACGAAGGGCGGCAACAGCTTCGTCATCCAGAAGCACGCGGCCCGCCGCATGCACTACGACTTCCGCCTCGAGCTCGGCGGCGTGCTGAAGAGCTGGGCGGTGCCCGAGGGGCCGAGCCTGGTGCCCGGCCGCAAGCGGCTCGCCGTCCATGTCGAGGACCATCCGCTGGACTATGGCGGCTTCGAGGGCGTCATCCCCGAGGGCGAGTATGGCGGCGGCACGGTGATGATCTGGGACCGCGGCACCTGGCAGCCGGAGAAGGACCCGGAGCGGGCCTACGCCAAGGGCCATCTCAAGTTCCGCCTGGACGGCGAAGCTGCAGGACGCCGGCATCTCGTGCGCATGGCCAAGAAGCCGCGCGAAGCAGGAGGCGTGGCTGCTGATCAAGTCGGACGACGCGGCGGCGCGCCCCGAGGCGCGCCCGACATCGTCGTCGAGCGGCCGCTCTCGGTCGCGACCGACGCGATCTCGACGCCATCGCCCGCGACCAGGACCGCGTCTGGTCCTCGAGCGAGGGCGAGGTCGCGCCGGCCAAGGCGAAGCGCGCCCGCCGCGAAGCCCGCGGCCGCGGTGCTGAGACCCGTCGATCCTGCCGAAGGCCCGGGGCGGGCCGCCATGCCGGGCTTTGTCGAGCCCAGCCTCGCCACGGCGGCCGAGCATTCGCCGAAGGGGGCCGGCTGGGGCCACGAGATCAAGTACGACGGCTACCGCGTGCAGCTGCGGCTGCAGGACGGCGCCGTGCGCATCCTGACCCGCAGCGGCCTCGACTGGACCGACCGCTTCGCCCCGCTCGCCCGTGCCGCCGCAGCGGTGCCGGCGCGGGCAGCGGTGATCGACGGCGAGGTGGTGGTCGAGGCGGAGGGCGGCATCGCCAGCTTCACCGCGCTGGTCGAGGCGCTGAAGACCGGCTCCGGCCGGCTGCTGCTCTACGCCTTCGACCTGCTCCATCTCGACGGCTGGGACCTGCGCGAGGCGCCGCTCGCGGCGCGCAAGGCGGCCCTCGCCCAGCTGGTCGCCGCCGCCGGGCCGGCCAGCGGCCTGCGCTACAGCGAGCATCTCGAGGGCGACGGCGACACCATCTTCCGCCATGCCTGCCGGCTCGGGCTCGAGGGCATCGTCTCGAAGAAGCTCGCCGCCCCCTACCGCTCCGGCCGGGTCGCCACCTGGCTGAAGCGCAAATGCGCCGACCGCGATCCCTTCGTCATTGCCGGCTACGTCGCCTCCTCGGTGGCGCGCCAGTCGGTCGGCGCGCTGGTACTGGGCGAGCACCAGGACGGCCGGCTGGCACCGGTCGGCCATGTCGGCAGCGGCTTCACCGCCGAGAGCGCGCGCGAGCTGTGGCGCCGGCTCGACCCGCTGCGTCGCAAGGCGCCGGTCTTCAAGGACCCCAATGCCGAGGGCAAGGGCGTGGTCTGGGTCGAGCCGCGGCTGGTCGCCGAGATCGAGTATCGCGGCCGCTCCGCCAACGGCCTGATCCGCCACGCCGTGTTCCGCGAGCTGGCGGAAGGCCGCGACCCCGCCGCCATCGCCGGCGCGCCGCCGCGCTCGCGCGGCAAGCAGGAGGCGTCGATGCCGGTGAAGCTCACCAACCCGGGCCGGCTGCTCTGGCCGGAGCAGGGCATCACCAAGCAGGGCCTGGCCGAGTTCTACGCCGAGATCGCGCCCTGGATCCTGCCGCACGTCGCCGGCCGGCCGCTGAGCCTGGTGCGCTGCCCGGAGGGCGTCGGCAAGGACTGCTTCTTCCAGAAGCATCGCTGGGCCGGCATCGGCGCCGGCGTCCGCCAGGTCGCGGTGCCCGGCGACGAGGAGCCGATGCTGGCGATCGACGATCTCGAGGGGCTGCTGGCGCTGGTCCAGGCCGGCGTGCTCGAGATCCACCCCTGGGGCGCGACGGCCGATGCGCCCGATCGCCCCGACCGCGCCACTATCGACCTCGATCCCGGCGAGGGCGTGCCGTGGGAGCGGGTCATCGCGGCGGCGCTCGAGGTGCGCGACCGGCTCGCCGCCGACGGGCTGGCGAGCTTCGTCAAGACCACCGGCGGCAAGGGCCTGCACGTCGTCTTCCCGCTGCGGCCCGAGGCCGGCTGGGACGCGCTCAAGGCCTACACCAGGGGCCTCGCCGAGCGCATGGCCGCCGACCACCCCGACCGCTACACCGCCAACATGGCCAAGCGCGTGCGCGACCGCCGCATCTTCGTCGACTACCTGCGCAACGGCCTCGGCGCCACGGCAGTCGGCGCCTACTCGACCCGCGCCCGCCCCGGCGCCGCCGTCGCCACCCCGCTCGCCTGGGAGGAGCTCGGCCCCGGCATCCGCGCCGACCACTTCACCATCGAGAACCTCCCCCGCCGCCTCGCCTTCCTCGACCGCGACCCGTGGGAGGCAATCGCCACCCTCGACCAGCGCCTGCCCGGTGCATGAGCGCAGCAGGGCGCAGCACCTGCGGTGGAGAGGCAGCATGATTCACGCGGAGACGCGGAGGCGCAGAGAAGATTTGTGCGAGCTTGGCCGGTGCGCCCCTCCGCGGCCTCCGCGCCTCCGCGTGCCAATAATCCTGCTTCTCCGCTGCGCCGCGGCCTGATAGTTGCCCTCAGCCGGCTGCCGCCATCCCCTCCAGCCGCTCGGCGAGCCGGTTCAGCTCCCAGTCGCGCGCCAGCGCCGCGGCGTCCCCCCAGCGCGGCCGCTGGTCGGGCAGCGGCGGCAGCGGGGCCGCGGCGTTCATCGTCGCGATGCGGCGGTAGAGCCGCAGCTCCTCGGCCTGGCCGGCGAGCCGGCCCTCGGCGAGGATCGCCTCCAGGGTGCCGTGGCGGCGCAGCAGGCTGGCCGCACCCTTCTCGCCGATGCCGCGCGCGCCGGGAATCTTGTCCGAGGGGTCGCCGCGCAGCGCGATGAAGTCCGGCACCTGGCGCGGCTCGACGCCGTAGCGCTCGCGCACCTCGGCCGGGCCGATGCGCGCCATCTCGCCGCCCTTCACCGGATGCAGGATGGTGGTGCGCCCGGAGGCCAGCTGGAAGGCGTCGCGGTCGCCGCTCGCCACCAGCACGCTGCCGTCGCGCGCCTCCTCGAAGGCGACGGCCGCGGCGAGGAAGTCGTCCGCCTCGAAGCCGGCGTGCTTGGCGACCGGGAAGCCGAAGGCGGCGACGAGCTCGGGCAGCACGCCGAGCTGCTCGACGATCTCGGCGTCGAAGCGGCGGCCACCCTGGTAGGCCGGGAACAGGATGTGGCGCTCGGTCGGCGCGTCGAGCGTGTCCCAGCCGACCAGCACGGCGCGCGGCCGCTCCGCCTCCCACAGCCGGATCAGCGTGCTGGCGAAGCCCAGGATCGCGCCGCCGCCCTTGCCGCCCTTGCGGCGCACCGTCTTCGGCACGCCGTGATAGGCGCGGTGCGCGAACGAGTCGCCGTCGACCGCCAGCAGCGGCCGCGGCGCCGCCGCGCCCGCCGTCGGTCCTCCGGCCGTCACTGCCCCTTCACATGCTCCAGGAAGTGCAGCACGTCGCTGGTGAACTGCTCGGGGTCCTGGATGAAGGAGAAGTGGCTGACCTGCGGCTGGATGAGCAGCCCGGCATTGGGAATGTGGTCCGCCATGAAGAGGGTGTTCTCGCGCTGGATCGCCTCGTCGTGGTCGGCGTCGACGATCCAGGTCGGCGTCGTGATCTTCGCCAGGTCGGCCGCCGTCCAGTGCGGCTGCGAGGCCCACATGTGGCTGATCTGGTCGACGAAGGCCGCGTACTCCTTGGGCGTCGCCGACAGCGCCTCGTATTCCTTCTCGGCGCGCGCGATGTAGGCGGTGAAGACGGGACTCTGGCCGACGTCCTTGACGCCGCTCGGATCGGAGTTGGCGGCGAAGGCGAACAGCTTGCTGATCCGCGTCGGGTGGCGCATCGCGATGTCGAGGCCGAGGATGGCGCCGTCGCTCCAGCCGACGATCGCCGCCTTGTCGATCTTCAGCGCGTCCATCAGCCCGACCACGTCGTCGGCCATCAGGTCGTAGCCGTAGGGCCGCGCGTCGCGCGTGCTGCGGCCGTGGCCGCGGCTGTCCATGACGATGACCCGGTACTTCTGCGCCAGCGCCGGCACCTGCTTGCCCCAATAGGCACTGTTGGCCAGCCCGCCATGCAGCAGGATTACCGGCTCGCCCTGGCCGAAGCTGGCGTACCAGATCTTGATGCCGTTGACCGGCAGATACCCGCTGGCGTCGGCCTGCGGCAGGGTCGGCATGTCGGGCAGCGTCATCCATTGCGGCTCGGCCGCTGCGGCGGCACCGCCGGTCGCCAGCAGCAGGCACAGCAGGAAGGCCAGTCGGCGCGCCACCATCGTCGTCTCCATCGCAGGATGCGGCCGTCATGCTAAGCCGCCGCCGCGCCGGGCGGCAAGCGCCGGCCCGGAAGAGAATCCCTCGCAGGCCGCCCTCGTTGGCAGGCCGGTCCGATTCTGCTACCGTCCGGACTTGGACCGCCGAGGGTGGGGACGCTCCGGCAGCGGCGGTCCTGCTGCGCTTTTGCGGACGTCCAGCACGGCAGGGGTCATCGGATGCGCGAGTCGACCAACGATTACGGGCAGCAGTTCGATGGCTTCCTGCGCACCTTCCGGCCGCGCGAGATCATCCTGCGTTCCGAAGGCAAGGTGCACTGCGTCCGGCTCTCCTCGCGCTTCCAGATGGCGGTCGCCGCGCTGCTGGTGCTGGCGGCGCTGTGGTCGGTGTGGAGCTCCTTCGGCTGGCTGGTGAGCCAGTATCGCCTTGCCACCATGGCGCCCGAGCTGCGCCAGACGCGCGAGGCCTACAGCCAGCTGCTCGGCGAGGTGCAGGAGAGCTATCGTCAGATGGCCAGCCTGGCCGACGACCTGCAGGACAATGGCGCGGCCGCGGGCGACGCGGCCGGCAAGGAGGGTGCCGTGCCGCCGGCGGTGGCCGCGGCGCGCGCCGCCCTGAAGCAGCGGCTGGCCGGCTTCCAGAGCGACATGCAGCGGCTCTCCGACCTCAACCGCACCCTCACCGACCAGATCGCCGGCCTGACGCAGAAGCTGCAGGCGAGCGAGGTCGAGCGGCAGAAGCTGGCGAGCGCCGGCGGCGAGCTCGAGGACCGGGTGCGGCGCCTCAGCCTGGCGCTGGCCGATGCCGGCGACGAGCGCCAGACGATGAACCACAGGATCGCCAGCCTGGAGGGGCAGGTGGCGCTGTCGCAGCGCACCCAGCAGGTGCTGGTCACCGCCGTCGAGCAGGCCCAGGCCAGCGGGCCGCTGACCCACGACGCCGCCCTGAACCTCTATCCCATGCACCGGCTGTGGAACGGCAACGGGCCGGAGGATGCGCTGGTCCTGGCGGTGATGCGCCAGGAGAGCAACTTCTCGATGGCGGCGGTCAGCCCGGCCGGCGCGCAGGGGCTGATGCAGCTGATGCCCGACACGGCGCGCTACGTCGCCGACCGGCTCAACATCGGCTACCAGCCGGAGCGGCTCGGCACCGACGCCGACCTCAACATCTCGCTCGGCCGCGCCTATCTCGACCAGCTGCTCAACCTGTTCGACCGCTCCTACGTGCTGGCGATCGCCGCCTACAATGCCGGCCCGGCCCGCGTGCTCGAGTGGATGCGCCGCTACGGCGACCCGCGCGACCCCGCGGTCGACGTCAAGGCCTGGGTCAAGTCGATCCCCTTCGTCGAGACCCGCATCTACGTCCAGCGGGTGATGAAGAACCTGCAGGACTACCGCGACGCCCTCGGCCCGGCGCCCGACGAGCGCTGCATGGTCACCGCCGCCGTGAGCCGGGCCTCCTAGGACGGAAATCCCGGACCCGCCCTCCCTCTCCCGCGGCGCGGGAGAGGGGCGGGGTGAGGGCCGTTCCGCGCGCGCCGCGGATCAGGAGGATTTCGCGCCGGAGCCGCCGCCCGACGGCTTTCCCTGTCCCTGCGACTGCGTTCCCTGGCCGCTGCCGCCCTCGATCTGCGCGGCCTGCCCGCCCTGGCCGGCGCCGCCCTGCACCTGGCCGCCCTGCACCTGGATGCGGCGGGAGCGCTGCTGCCGCTCGCTCTTCGGCACGGTGACGGTCAGCACGCCGTTGTCGAAGCGGGCCTGGACCTGGTCGGGCTCGGCCGGGAAGGGCAGCCGCAGCGACCGCTGGAAGCGGCCGTAGGAGCGCTCGACGAAGTGGTAGTTCTCCTGCTCGTCCTTGCGCTCGTGCTTCTTCTCGCCGCGGATCGTCAGCAAATCGTCCTCGAGCGTGACCTCGACGTCCTGCTCCGACACGCCGGGCAGCTCGGCGGTGATGCGCAGCTCCTTCTCGGTCTCGGCCACGTCCATGTGGGCGTTGACCGGCGCGCCGCCCGCGCCCTGCCCTTCGCCGCGCCCGGCCGGCAGCCCGGCGCCGCGGAAGACGTCGTCCACCATGCGGTTGATCTCGCGATGCAGCGAAAGGAACGGATCCCCGCCGCCGAGAAGGCCGCCGCCGGCATAGGGGTTCATCCAGTTGCGTGCCATGGTCGCCTCGCTTTTGTCCGTGCAGGAACCGATGGGTCGCTGCACCGGTCGGGCCGCGACCCTCTGCTGTCGGGCCAGCCGGCGCCGTCCCATCGGGATGGCCGGTGAACAGCCGCCGGCTGCGCCTGTTCCCCCGCGGCATCCGGCGGCCCCGCGGCGTAGCGCTACCCCAGCCGCCGCCGGAACAGCCAGGTCGCCGCCGCCATTGCGGCGATGCCGATCAGCGTCATCGGCCAGAGCTGCGGCCAGGCGACCGACCAGGGCATGTCCTGCAGGAACAGGCCGCGCGCCAGCACCATCATGTAGCGGATCGGGTTGATCCGGGTCAGCAGCTGCGCCCAGCCCGGCATGTTGGCGATCGGCGTGGCGAAGCCCGACAGGGTGACCGCCGGGGCGAGGAACAGGAAGACGCCGAGGATCGCCTGCTGCTGCGTCTGGGCCACCGCCGAGATGGCGAGGCCGAGCGCCACGCCGGAGAGCAGGAACAGCGCCAGCGACAGCTCGAGGAGCGCCAGGCTGCCGACGAACGGCACGCCGAACCAGGCGACGGCGACGAGCGCGATCAGGTTGGCCTCGAGCAGCCCGACCGCCAGCCCGGGCAGGATCTTGCCGACCAGGATCTCGGCCGGGCGCAGCGGCGTCACCAGCAGCTGCTCGAAGGTGCCGAGCTCGCGCTCGCGCGCCACCGACAGCGAGGTCACCAGCATGGCGACGATCATGCTGAGCACCGCGGTGAGGCCGGGCAGGATGAACCAGCGGCTCTCCAGGGTCGGGTTGTACCAGGCGCGCAGCGCGACCTCGGCGCCGCCGCCGCCGGGCCGCCCCGCCTCCTCCTGGTTGAAGGCCGCGACGATCGACGCGGCGTAGCCCTGGACGATCAGCGCCGTGTTGGAGCGCCGTCCGTCGATCAGCAGCTGCACCTCGGCCGGCCGCCCGGCCGCGAGGTCGGCCGAGAAGGTCTGGCCGATGTGGAGGACCGCCAGCACGCGCTGCTCGGTGATCGCCGCCGCGACCTCCTCGGGCCGGGCGAAGCTGCCGGCCGGCGCGAAGGCGGCGGAATCGGCGAAGCGCTGCAGCAGCGCGCTCGCCCGGCCGCCGCCATCCTCGACCCAGAGCCCGAGCGGCACCGCCCTGACGTCGAAGGTGGCAGCGTAGGCGAAGACCAGCGTCTGGATCAGCGGCGGCACGATCACCACCATGCGGCTCTTCCGGTCGCGCAGCAGCGCCAGGAACTCCTTCACCACCAGCGCCCAGACGCGCCCGGCGATCGCCGCGGCGCGCATCAGTCGAGCCGCCGCCGGCTGCGCCGCAGCGTCAGCGCGAAGAACAGCAGCGCGAAGCCGCCCAGCGCCAGCAGGTTCGGCAGCAGGATGGCCGAGACGTCGCCGGCCAGGAACAGCGTCTGGAGCGAGCCGACGAAATAGCGCGCCGGCACGATGCGGGTGATCGCCTGGACGACGGCCGGCATCGAGCGGATGTCGAAGAGGAAGCCCGACAGCATCAGCGCCGGCATGTAGGTGACGATGAAGGCGACCTGGGCGGCGACCAGCTGGTTGCGCGCCACCGTCGAGATCAGCAGCCCGAGCCCGAGCATCGCCAGCAGGAAGGCGGCGGAGACCGCCGCCAGCATGCCGAAGGAGCCGCGGAACGGCACCTCGAACAACCACACCGCCAGCCCCAGCGCCACCGCCAACCCGCCCATGCCGAGCAGGAAGTAGGCGATCAGCTTGCCGAGCAGCAGCTCGGCGGTCGAGGCCGGCGACACCATCATCGCCTCCATCGTGCCGCGCTCCCACTCGCGGGCGACGATCAGCGCGGTGAGCAGCGCGCCGATCAGCGTCATCACCAGCGCGATGATGCCGGGCACCAGGAAGTTGGTGCTGCGCACCTCGGGATTGAACCAGAAGCGGTGCTCCAGGCCGACTGGCGGCGCCGCCGGCAGCCGCCGCTCGGCGGCGAGCCCGGTTAGCCACAGCCCGGCCGCCGCCGTGGCGTAGCCGCCGACGATGCGGGCGTTGTTGGCGTCGACGCCATTCACGATGACCTGCACCGAGACGTCCGGCACCGTCCGGTGCAGCCGCCGCGTGAGGTCGCCGCGCAGCACCGCGAAGCCCTCGATCTCGCCGCGCACCAGCGCGGCCTCCGCCTCCCTGGCATGGCCGAAGGCGACCGGCGCGAAGTAGCGCGAGCTGGCGAAGCCGGTCCAGAATCCCGCCGTCTCGCTGCTCGGGTTCTCGATCACCACGCCGAACGGCACGGCCTGCGCGTCGAGCGAGATGCCGTAGCCGTTGAGCAGCAGCAGGACCAGCGGCATGACGAAGGCAATCGAGATCGAGGAGGGGTCGCGCACGATCTGCAGCGCCTCCTTGCGCAGCAGGCCGACCAGCCTCCTTGGCGAGAACCGCCGCCGCCGCGGGATCGGCCGCCGGCTCATGCCGGGTGCGTCCGGTCCCAGGCGCCGATCAACCCGACGAAGGCGTCGTCGAGCGACGGGTCGGGAGCCTCGGCCGTGGCCTGGTCGCGCTTGATCGCGTCGGGCGTGCCGAGCGCGATCAGCCGGCCGCGATAGATCACCGCCAGCCGGTCGCAATATTCCGCCTCGTCCATGAAGTGCGAGGTGACCAGCACGGTGACCCCGTCATCGGCGAGATCGCCGATGCGGTTCCAGAACTCGCGCCGGGTCAGCGGGTCGACGCCGGAGGTCGGCTCGTCGAGGAACAGGATGCCGGGCTCGTGGATCAGCGCGCAGCCGAGCGCCAGCCGCTGCTTGAACCCGAGCGGCAGCTCGCCGCTGTTGCCGTCGAGATAGGGCGCCAGCCCGAAGCTCTCGACCACCCAGTCGCGGCGCTGCCGCCGCCGCGCGCCGGAGAGCCCGTAGGCGCCGGCGAAGAAGTCGAGGTTCTGCCGCACCGTCAGCCCGCCATAGAGCGCGAAGCGCTGCGCCATGTAGCCGATGCGGGCCCGCGCGTCGGCCGGGGCGCGGCCGAGATCGACGCCGGCCACCCGCGCCGTGCCGCCGCTCGGCGGCAGCAGGCCGCAGAGCATGCGGAAGGTGGTCGACTTCCCCGCGCCGTTCGGCCCGAGCAGGCCGAAGATCTCGCCCCGCCGCACGCTGAGGGTGAGGGCATCGACCGCGCGGAAGCTGCCGAAGCGCCGCGACAGCGCGTGCGCCTCGATGACCGGGCCGGCTGCGCCGGCGGCGGGCGCCGCGGTCACCGCGGCCGGCGGGGCAGGGGCTGGCGGGGCAGGGGTGGGCGGGCCGGCGGCGGCCGGCGCCTCGCGCAGCAGCGCGACGAAGGCGTCCTCGAAGCGCGGCGCCGCCGGCTGCAGCCGCGCCGCGGCGGCCTCGGCACCCGGCGGCAGCAGCAGGGCGGGCTCGGGCGGTGCCGCGCCCGGGCGCAGCACCAGCCGCAGGCTGCTGCCCTGGATCAGCGCGTCGGCGACGTCGGGGTGCCGCTCGGCCCGGCGCTGCGCGGGGCGGCGCAACTCGGCCGGCACGGCCAGCCTGAAGATCCGGCCGGCGACGGCGCGGGTGAAGCCGGCCGGCGGCCCGTCGCCGAGCAGCCGTCCCTCCTGCAGCAGCAGCACCCGGTCGCAGCGCTCCGCCTCGTCGAGATAGGCGGTGCTCCACAGCACCGCGACGCCCTCGCCGATCAGCCGCCCGACGATCGCCCAGAGGTCGCGGCGCGACACCGGGTCGACGCCGACGCTGGGCTCGTCGAGCAGCAGCAGCCGCGGCCGGGCGAGCAGCGCGCAGGCGAGCCCGAGCTTCTGCTTCATGCCGCCCGACAGCTTGCCGGCGAGCCGGCCGGTGAACGGCGCCAGCGCGGTGAAGGCGAGCAGCTCGGGCAGGCGCGCGGCGCGCGCCGCCGCGTCGAGCTCGTGCAGGTCGGCGGTGAGCCGCAGGTTCTCCGCCACCGTCAGGTCGTCATAGAGCCCGAAGCGCTGCGGCATGTAGCCGATCTCGCCCTGGTAGGCGCGGGCCGCCGTCACGCTGTCATGGCCGAGCACGGCGATCCGCCCGGCATCGGGCCGGAGCAGCCCGGCGATCAGCCGCAGCAGCGTCGTCTTGCCCGCCCCGTCCGGCCCGACCAGCCCGGTGATCCCGGCGCCCAGCGCGGCGCTCACCCCGTCCAGCGCCACGGCCCCGCCGAAGCGCTTGGTCACCCCCTCGACGACGATCAGCGGCTCCGGCATCGCGCTGGACGGCGTGCGTGCCGCGTGCGGCTGCGGCCAGGTCGTCCCTCCCCCCTTGCGGGGAAGGGCCGGGGTGGGGGGCGCCGCCGCACCGTGCCCGAGGCCCCGCTCACCGCGCCAGCGGCACGACCACCGTCACCGGCATGCCCTGGCGCAGGCCGGCATCGGGATCGCGCACCTGCACGCGCAGGCGGTAGACGAGCTGGGTGCGCAGCTCCGGCGTCTCCACCGTCTTCGGCGTGAACTCGGCGGTCGGCGAGACGAAGCCGATGGTGCCGCGATAGGGCCGGCCGGGCCGCGAGTCGGTGACCACCTCGACCGCCATCCCCGGCTGCAGCCGGCCGAGGTCCGGCTCCGGCACGAAGGTGCGGACCCAGACGTCGCCATCGAGCGACAGGGTGTAGATCACCGTGGTCGGCAGCAGGATGGTGCCGGGCTCGACGACGCGGGCCAGCACGGTGGCGTCGGCTGGCGCCTTGACCTCCGTGCGGGCCAGGCGATAGCGCGCCAGCGCCAGGGTCGCCTCCTCGGCGGCCAGCGTCGCCTGCGCCTGGTCCTTGTCCTCGCTGCGCGGCCCGGCCTCGGCCAGCGCCAGCACCATGCGCGCCGCCTGCAGCCGCGCCGTGGCCCCGTCGCGCGCCGCGCGCGCCTCGTCATAGGCCTGCTGCGAGGCGTTGCCGGCCCGCACCAGCTGCTCGCGGCGGGCGAAGTCGGCCGCGGCATTGACCAGCGTGGCCTCTCCGGCCGCCACCTGGGCGCGCGCCTCCTCGATCTCCTGCGGCCGGCTGCCGGCCTCGAGCCGCGCCACCACGGCGCGCTGCGCCGCCACCCGCGCCTCGGCCAGCGCCACCAGGTGCTTGTAGATGTCGGGCTCGACCACCGCCACCAGCTGGCCGGCGCGGACCTTGTCGCCCTCCTCGACCAGCAGCTTCTGCAGCGGCCCCTCGACATTGGCCGCGAGGTCGACCTGGCGGATGTCGACATTGCCGTAGAGCACCAGCCGGTCGGCCGGCCCGCGCTGCGCCGCCTGCCAGCGCTGCCAGCCATAGATGCCGCCGGCGACCAGCGCCGCGGCGATCAGCAGCAGCGCGAGCCGCTTCATCCCAGCCGCGCCCGCAGGCCCTCGCCCATGCTCCGACACCCCCGCCTTGCCGCTGGACTGGTGTAGCCGGTCGCGGCCGGCATTTGAAGCGCCGCCGCGCCGCGCCGGCCGCCCCCGGGCTGTCAGCGATTTGACAGCCGGCCTTCGCCAGAGTGCGCGCCATGAACGCGCCGGCGCCGCGCCCCGCCCCCGACCGGACCGTCCTGGACCGCACCGCTCTCGACGTGACTGTCGCCGATGGGACTGTCGCCGGCCGGATCCTCGTCTGGGATCCCTTCGTGCGCGCCTTCCACTGGGCGCTCGCCGCCGCCATCCTGGTGGCGCTGGTCACCGGGCTGCTGCTGCCGCCGACCACCATCCTGGTGCATCTCGTCGCCGGCATCGCCGCCGTGGCGCTGGTCGTCTCGCGCACCGTCTGGGGCCTGCTCGGCGGCCGGAATGCGCGGTTCTCCGGCTTCCTCGAGCATCCCCGCGCGGTGCTGCGCCATCTCGCCGAGCTGCGCGCCGGGGTGGCGCCGCGCCATCTCGGGCACAATCCGCTCGGCGGCTGGATGATCGTGCTGCTGCTCGCCGCCATCCTGCTGCTCGGCGCCACCGGCGTGGTGACGCTGGGCGGCTCGCTGAAATCGGGCCCGCTCGCCTTCGCCACCGCCTTCTCGGTCGGCGAGGCCGCCCGCTTCGTGCACAAGCTGCTGGCGCTCGGGCTGCTCGGTTTGGTCGTGCTGCATCTCGGCGGCGTCGTCCTCGAGAGCCGGCGCACCCGCGAGAACCTCGCCGCCGCGATGGTCGGCGGCCGCAAGCAGCGCCGGCCCGGCGACGTCGCCGCGGCGCCGGCCCGGGCGCGGCCCTGGCTGGCCCTGGCGATCGCCGCGGCGCTTCTCGGCGGCGGCACCGCGCTGGTGCTGCGGCTGGATGGCCGCCCGGCGCTGGGCGTGCCGCCGGCCGGCCTCGACCCGGCCTATGCCAAGGCCTGCGGCGACTGCCACGGCGCGTTCCATCCCAGCCTGCTGCCGGCCGCCAGCTGGGCGGCGCTGATGGACGGGCTGGCGCACCATTTCGGCGAGGACGCCTCGCTCGACCCGGACGAGGCGGACAGGATCCGCGCTTATCTGCTGGCCAATGCCGCCGGGGCCTGGGACAGCAAGCCGGCCCGCCGCTTCGGCCGCATCGACCCGGCCGATCCGCTGCGCATCACCGCGACGCCGTTCTGGCGCCGCCTCCATGCCGGCATCCCGGCGTCCGTCTTCGCCGGCAAGGCGGTCGGCGCGCGCAGCGCCTGCGCCGCCTGCCATGCCGACGCCGCCGCCGGCCGCTTCCATCCCGCCGCCATCGCCATCCCGGAGAGTGCCGAACCGTGACCCGCCCGATCCTCGCCGCCGCCATCCTCGCCGGCGCCCCCGCCGTCTTCCTCGCCGGGGCCATCGCCGGCCCCGGCCAGCAGGCCGTGCTCGGCCGTTACGCCGCGCTCGCCAAGGCGGCCGACCCGCATTTCGCCGGCTTCTCGCCGGCCCGCGGCCAGGCCTTCTTCCTGGCGCGCCACGACGTCAGCCCCGACACGCCCTCCTGCAGCACCTGCCACACCGCCGACCCGACGAAAGGCGGCGAGACCCGCGCCGGCAAGAAGATCGACCCGATGGCCGTCTCCGTCTCGCCCGACCGCTTCACCGACCCGGCGAAGGTCGAGAAGTGGTTCCGGCGCAACTGCCAGACCGTGCTCGGCCGCGAATGCACGCCGCTCGAGAAGGGCGACTTCATCGCCTTCATGAGCGCCCGGTAGGAGGGCCCGATGCGTCCCCCCGCCCTCGCCGTCGCGCTGCTAGCCGGCCTCGCCGCCGCCGCGGCCTGGATCAGCAGCGCGCCCGCCGCCCAGCCGATGCCGGTCGAGACCTATTCGCGCGAATGCGGCGCCTGCCACATGGCCTATCCCGGCCAGCTGCTGCCGACCCGCTCCTGGCAGGCGCTGCTCCGCGACCTCGACCATCATTTCGGGGAGAACGCCTCGCTCGACCCGGCGACCGTCGCGACCATCGCCGCCTATCTCCGGGCCAACGCGGCCGATGCGGGCGGCCGGCGCACGCCGGTGCTGGAGGGGCTCGGGCCCAACGACGTGCCGCTGCGCATCACCGACACGCCATTCTGGCACGAGGTGCACGAGGAGGTCTCGCCGGCCCGCTTCCGCTCGGCCCGGGTGAAGACGAGGTCGAACTGCCTCGCCTGCCACCGCGGCGGCTCCGGCGGCGACGGCGACTGACGGCGCTGCTACCCTGGCGGGCCACACCGGGAGCCCGCCCATGCCCCAGCATATCGGCATCGTCGCCTGCTCGGCCGAGGGCGCCGCGCTCTGCTACCGCACCATCTGCCAGGAGGGCGCGGCGCTGCTCGGGCCGCACGCCCACCCCGAAATCTCGCTGCACGGCCATTCGCTGGCCGCCTACACCGCCTGCCTGGAACGGGGCGACCTTGACGGCGTCGGCGCGCTGATGCTGGCCTCGGCGGCGAAGCTGGCGGCGGCCGGCGCCGAGTTCCTGATCTGCCCCGACAACACCATCCACCAGGCGCTGCCCGGCATCCTGCCGCGCTCGCCGCTGCCCTGGCTGCACATCGCCGACGTCGTCGCGGCGGCGGCAGCGGCGCGCGGCCACCGCCGGCTCGGCCTCACCGGCACGCGCTGGCTGGTCGAGAGCGAGGTCTATCCGGAGCGGCTGGCGGCCCGCGGCCTCGACCATCTCCGGCCGCCGCCCGCGGCGCGCGCCGCGCTCGACCGCATCATCATGGAGGAGCTGGTCTGCGGCGTCTTCCGGCCGGACTCCGCCGCCGCGCTGCGCGACATCGTCGCCGGTCTCGCCGCCGCGGGCTGCGACGCGGTGGTGCTCGGCTGCACCGAGCTGCCGCTGCTGATCGACGATTCGACCTCGCCCCTGCCGACGCTCGATTCCACCCGGCTGCTCGCCCGCGCCGCGCTCGCCCGTGCCGTGCTCGGTCCTGCCGTGACGGCGTAACCCAACCTTCACGGATCCGCCCGCCGGCTGCAACCGCGCCGCGGCTAGGCTCGCGACCCTTCCACGAACCCGAAGGGGAGTCCCCCGTGAGCCAACAGAGCAATGCCTCCCGGCCGATCAAGCCGGGTGCCGATGACGGTCGCGCGCGGCGCCGCAGCGATGCGCCGCTGCTTGACCAGCTGAGGGCGGAGCGCCTGTCGCGCCGCGGCGCGCTGCGCGGCCTGCTCGCCGGCGCCGCGCTCGGCGCCGCCGGCGGCCTCGGCCTGCCGGTGTGGCGCGGCGCGGCGGCGGCCGGCGGCGGCCCGTCGACCCTGACCTTCGCCGAGCTGAAGCGCGTCTACGACCAGACCGACCACATCGCCGACGGCTACGGCAAGGCGGTGCTGATCCGCTGGGGCGACCCCGTGGTCAAGGGCGCGCCGGCCTTCGCGCCCGACGCCCAGAGCGCCGCCGCCCAGGCCCTGCAGTTCGGCTACAACAACGACTTCGTCGCCTTCCTGCCGCTGCCGCGCGGGGCCACGGGCAGCGATCACGGGCTGCTGGTCGTCAACCATGAGTATGTCGACCCGCAGATCATGTTCCCCGGCCTCACCGAGGAGGATGCCGGCAGGACGATGACCGCCGAGCAGGTGGCCATCACCATGGCCGCGCACGGCCTCTCGGTGATCGAGGTGCGCCGGGTCGACGGCAAGTGGCAGGTGGTGCCCGACAGCGCCTATGGCCGCCGCGTCACCATGGACACCCCGATCGGGCTGACCGGCCCCGCCGCCGGCCATGCGCTGCTGCGCACCAAGGCCGACCCGGACGGCAGGACGGTGCTCGGCACCAATTCCAACTGCTCCGGCGGCGTCACGCCGTGGGGCACCGTGCTGTCGGGCGAGGAGGGCTCGGCCGACTATCACGGCGGCGACCCCAAGGGGTTGCCGGAGGCGAAGCTGCTCGAGCGGCACGGCTACGAGGGGGGCGACATTTATGGCTGGGCCCGCTTCCACGACCGCTTCGACGTCGCGAAGGAGCCGAACGAGCCGAACCGCTTCGAGTGGGTGGTCGAGATCGATCCCTACGATCCGGCGGCCCGGCCGGTCAAGCGCACCGCGCTCGGCCGCTTCAACCACGAGGCGGCGCAGACGGTGCTGAACAAGGACGGTCGCGTCGTCGTCTATCTCGGCGACGATACCCGCTTCGAGTATCTCTACCGGTTCGTCAGCAAGGGCAGGGTCGATCCGGCCGATCCGAAGGCCAATGCCGGCCTGCTCGACGAGGGCACGCTGTCGGTCGCCCGCTTCGGCACCGACTCGGTCGAGTGGCTGCCGCTGGTCCAGGGCCAGGGGCCGCTGACCGCGGCCAACGGCTTCGCGACCCAGGCCGACCTGCTGATCCGCACCCGGCTGGCCGCCGACCTGCTGAAGCCGACGCCGATGGACCGGCCGGAGGATGTCGAGGTCGACCCGGTGACCGGCCGCGTCTACGTCGTGCTGACCAACAACACCAAGCGCAAGCCGGACCAGGTCGACGGCCCCAACCCGCGCCCGGACAACAAGTACGGGCAGATCCTGGAGCTGGTCCCGCCGGGCGATGCGGGCGCGCTCGACCATGCCGCCGACCGCTTCGGGTGGAGCCTCTTCATCGTCGCCGGCGACCCGGCCAAGCCGGACGAGAAGGCGCGGTATCACGAGGGGGTCACCGCCGATGGCTGGATCGTCAACCCCGACAACATCGCCTTCGACCCGCAGGGCCGGATGTGGATCGCCACCGACGGCGCGGTCAATTTCGACATGGCCGACGGGCTCTACGGCGTCGACACCGCGGGGCCGGGCCGGGCGCTGACCCGGCTCATCTACCTGGCACCGCACGGGGCGGAGGTCACCGGCCCGGCCTTCACGCCGGACGGCGATACGCTGTTCCTCTCGGTGCAGCATCCGGGCGAGGATTCGAAGACGCTGGCCGAGGCGACCACGCGCTGGCCGGACTTCGATCCGAAGGTGCCGCCGCGTCCGGCGGTGGTGGTGATCACCCGCCAGGGCGGCGGCCCGATCGGTTCCTGACGGGCGCACCCGCGAAAACGAAAGGACCGGCCGGGTCGCCCCGGCCGGTCCGATCGTTCGGCGGGCCGGCGGCGAGGCCGGCCCCTGGTGGCTTGCGTCGCGGGCCTCAGCCGACCACGGCGAGGTTCTCGGCCGACTGGCGGCCGTTGTCCCCCTTCTGGATCTCGAAGCTCAGCTTCTGCCCCTCGCGCAGGGTCTGCAGCCCGGCCCGCTCGACGGCGCTGATATGGACGAACACGTCCTTGGTGCCGCCTTCCGGCTGGATGAAACCGTAACCCTTCGTCGGGTTGAACCACTTGACCGTGCCAACAGGCATTGGGCATCTCCGTAGTAAGCATCCCTGCCCCGGGGCAGGACGGGTCTCGAGCAATCGGGTTCGGGGAGGTCAGGACGCCAGACGGCGACGATCGGCTCGCACGGACCGAGGGATTGTCGAATAACCATTATCCCTCGAAAGTTCGGGAAGACAAACGGATTCAAGACTTGCTGCGGGGCGACCCCGGCCTGTCGCGGGTGCGACAGGAATCCTCGCCGTTGACGGCCCGGCCGCGGGCTCGTCATATGGCTGGGATGGAGGCCCAGCGCCGCATGCGCGTCGTCCTGCTCCTGCTCACCGCCCTGTCGCTCTCGGGCTGCGCCGTCGCCGCGCTGCCCTGCCGGCTGACCGCCGACGTTGTCGAGGTGGTGCCGGTGGCCGGCGGCGCCGCCTCGACCCCGTTCAGCGCCTGTGCCAGCGCGATCGACTGAGCTCGCGGCGCTCGCCGCTTCGCTGCTGCTGCTCCTCGCCGGCGCGGCGCGGGGCGGCGACATCCAGCAGCCCGGCACGATCCAGCAGCCCAAGGGCAACTGGCAGGTGCCCGGCGAGATCCGCGCGCCGACGGGGAACTGGCAGGTGCCCGGCGAGATCCAGGTGCCGCGCGGCATCCAGGCGATCAGCAGCGACCGGTCCGGCTGCCAGCGCCGCTTCGACGTGCTGGGCGACGCGCTCTTCGCCTTCGACAAGGCGACGCTCGACCCCCGGGCCGAGGAGACGCTGGCCGTGCTCGGGCCGCAGCTCGCCGCGGCCGGCCCGCATCCGGCCAAGGTGGTCGGCCACACCGACTCGATCGGCAGCGATTCCTACAACCAGCGCCTCAGCGAGCGGCGCGCCGCCGCGGTCCGGGACTGGCTGGTGGCGCACCAATATCTCGCCGCCGGCACGCCGGCCAGCGGCCGAGGCCGGCTCGACCCGGTCGCCCCGAACCGCAAGCCCGACGGCAGCGACGACCCCGCCGGCCGGCAGAAGAACCGCCGCGTCGAGGTGCTGGTCGACGGCTGCGGCTGAGGAGGAGCGATGGACGCCTCGCACGCCGCCGCGGCCGGGCCGGCGCGCCGCGCCGACCCGTTGCTGCAGCCGCTGCGCATCAAGGGGCTGATGCTGCGCAACCGTGTCATGAGCACCAGCCACGCCTCGGCGCTCGACGAGGGCGGGCTGCCGACCGAGCGCTACCAGCGCTACCACGAGGAGAAGGCGCGCGGCGGGCTGGCGCTCACCATGTTCGGCGGCTCGGCCATGGTGTCGCGCGATTCGAGCTGGGGCGGCGGCCAGGTCGACCTCGCGACCGACGCGGTGATCCCGCACCTCGCCGCCTTCTCGGAGCGCGTCCATCGCCACGGCGCCGCCCTGATGTGCCAGATCTCGCATCTCGGGCGCCGCGGCGACGCGATGAGCTGGAACTGGCTGCCGACCCTGGCGCCGTCGCCGATCCGCGAGACCCGCCACCGCAACATCCCGCGCGCGATGGACCGCCACGACATCGACCGCGTCGTCGCCGAGTACGCCGAGGCCGCGCTGCGCTGCCGCGAGGGCGGGCTCGATGGCGTCGAGACGGTGACCGGCGGCCATCTCGTCGGCCAGTTCCTCTCGCCGCGCACCAACCGGCGCGCGGACGGCTTCGGCGGCTCGCTCGCCAACCGGGCACGCTTCGGCCTGATGGTGCACGAGGCGATCCGGCGCCGGGTCGGCGACGACTTCCTGGTCGGCATCCGCTTCGTCGTCGACGAGGACATCGCGGACGGCATCGGCTCCGACGAGTGCCTGGCGATCGCCCGCCTCTTAGAGCAGGCCGGGCACATCGACTTCTTCAATTGCATCTTCGGCCGGATGGACACCGACCTGGCGCTGGCCGAGCACAACATGCCCGGCATGTCGCAGCCGCTCGCCCCGTTCCTGAAGCCGGTCGGCGCCTTCAGGAAGGAAGTCCGCCTGCCGGTGTTCCACGCGGCGCGCATCACCGACCTCGCCACCGCTCGCTTCGCGCTCGCCGAGGGCCTGCTCGACATGGTGGCGATGACCCGCGCGCACATCGCCGATCCCCATCTCGTCGCCAAGCTCGCCCGCGGCGAGGAGGCGCGCATCCGGCCCTGCGTCGGCGCCTCCTTCTGCCTCTACAAGAAGGTCGCCTGCATCCACAACCCGGCGACCAGCCGCGAGCAGAGCCTGCCGCAGATCGTCGAGCGCGCCGCCCGGCCGGGCCGGCGCGTCGTGGTGGTCGGCGGCGGCCCCGGCGGGCTCGAGGCGGCCCGCGTCGCCGCCGAGCGCGGCCACCGCGTCCTGCTGCTCGAGGCGGGCGCGCGGCTCGGCGGCCAGATCCTGCTCGCGGCGCGCGCCGGCTGGCGGCGCGACCTCGTCGCCATCGCCGACTGGCGCGCCGCCGAGCTGGAGCGCCTCGGCGTCGAGGTCCGGCTGAGCTGCTGGGCGGAGGCCGAGGACGTGCTGCGCGAGGCGCCCGACGCGGTCATCGTCGCCACCGGCGGCGTGCCGGACACCGGCTGGCTCGAGGGCGCGGAGCATTGCAGCACGGTGTGGGACGTGCTCGCCGACCCGGCCCGCGCCAAGGACGACGTGCTCGTCTATGACGGCACCGGCCGGCACGAGGCGGTGTCCTGCGCGCTGCAGCTCGCCGGCAGCGGCCGCCAGGTCCGCTTCGTCACCATCGAGGAGCACCTCGCTCCCGAGATGGCCTATACGGACCGCGCCGTCTATCGCAAGCAGTTCGCCGAGCGCCGCATTGCGGTGACCTTCGAGCACGAGCTCGTCCGCGTGCGCCCCGAGGGCAACCGCCTGGTCGCCAGCTTCCGCAGCGACCTCACCGGCGAGATCCTGGAGATGCCGGCCGCCGAGGTGGTCGTCGAGCACGGCACCGTGCCGGCCGACGATCTCTTCCACGCGCTGCGCCCGCGGTCGGCGAACGACGGCGTCACCGACCTCGAGGCGCTGCTGGCCGGCCGCCCGCAACACGCCGTCGCCGCCGCCGGCGGGCGGCTTCGAGCTGCACCGCATCGGCGACGCGGTCACCAGCCGCAACATCCACACCGCGATCTACGACGCGCTCCGCCTCTGCATGGCGCTGTAGGCCGCCGCAAGCCGGATGCCCGGGTCGAGCCCGGGCATCCTTCCTTTGTCATCGCCGGGCTTGACCCGGCGATCCAGGGCAACCGCACCGGCCGCCCCGACATCGTATGGTGGGGGCCGGCGCGCCGTGGCACGCGACGACCGCTGGGCGCGCTCGCGCGGTGTGGTAGCCTGACTCCGACCGCCGGACCGGCCGGCTCTGCACAAGGCGAGCACCCCATGAAGATCGGCATCCTCGGCGCGGGCTTCATGGGCCTCACCCATGCCCAGTCCTATGCCAAGATCCCCGGCGTCAGCATCGCGGCGGTATCCTCGCGCCATCTCGACAAGGCCGAGAAGCTCGCTGGCGCGTACGGCGCGCGCGCGACCACCGACGACCGCTCGATCGTCGAGGACCCGTCGATCGACGCGATCAGCAACACGCTGCCGACGCACCTGCACGCGGACCTGACGATCGCCGCGCTCCGGGCCGGCAAGCACGTGCTGCTCGAGAAGCCGCTGGTGCTCCAGGCCGCCGACGCCGAGGGCATGCTCGCCGCCGTGCGCGAGACCAGCCGGATCCTGATGATCGCGCATGTCCTGCGCTTCTGGGGCGAGTACGTCTCGCTCGTCGAGCTCGTCCATTCCGGCAAGCTCGGCAAGCCGCTCTCGGCGACCGCGGCGCGGCTGTCGCAGCCGCCGGCCTGGTCGGACTGGCCGCTCGACCCGGCGATGAGCGGCGGCGCCGTGCTGGACCTCTGCGTCCACGATTTCGACACGCTCAACTGGCTGCTCGGCGCGCCGCGGTCGGTCTATGCCCGCGGCCGCGAGCGGCTGCCCGGCCTGTGGAACGACGTGCACGCGATCGTCGACTACGGCGCCGCCAACGGCATGGTCGATGGCTGCCTCGTGATGCCGCGGGACTGGCCGTTCACCTCGGCCCTGAAGGTGCTCTGCGAGGGCGGCGTGGTCGAGCTGCTGTTCCGCGCCGGCGGCGTCAGCGTCGAGATGGGCGGCGGCACGTCGCTGCTGGTGCACGAGCCCGGCAAGGCCTGGAAGCTGCCGCCCAAGCCCGGCAACGCCTACGACAACCAGGCCGAGTACTTCGTCGATTGCGTGCGCCGGGGCGTGCAGCCCGTGCTCGGCACGCCGGAGCAGGCGCGGCTCGCGGTGGCGGTGGCGAACGCGGCGCGGCGCTCGCTGGAGAGCGGCGAGGTGGCGAGGCTGTAGTGGCTAAGCTCAGGGTCGAGCCCTTCCGGGCGCCGGTCGAGCCGGCACGAAGCGGTCCGGCGTCGGCCATCCGCATCCTTCCGCGGAAATAGGGCCGCGCTCTAGCGCGCCGGCTCGCCGCCGGCGCGAATTCGACGCGAGAAGTCGGCCGCCATATCGGCGGCCCGGGCGCGCGCGTTGACGTGGGCCCGTTCCTGCAATTCCGCGAACGACAGGCCCTTCGCATCCAGCTTGCCCTGCTCGTACAGGTACTCCGGCACATGGCCGCTGGCCAGGATCTTCCAGCTCAACGGCACGCCCCCGGGGTTGACCCGGCTGTTCATCCAGATGCCGGTCGTGCAGTTGGTCGTCAGCGTGTTGTAGAACTCGGGTTGCGTCTGGAGCGCGTTGAGCTTGCGCATGTACTCCAGGAACAGCCGCCGCTTGGCCTCGATCGAAGAATCGGTCCGATAGACGTACACGTCCTCCGGCGGATCGCGGCGATAGTTGGTGCGCAACCGGATGACGTCGCGCTCGTCGGCCACGATGTAGATGAGCTCGTACTGCCGGAAGAGGCCCTTGAGCGTCGAGTAGGTCTCTCCTTTCGGCTTGCGGACCTCGATGGAGATCGCCAGGTAGTCGCCCGTGGCAAAGCCGAAGCTGACGAAAACATGGGCGATCGCCGGCCCCATCCAGTAGGAGGTGACGATGTCCAGCGATCGCAGCTCCCGCAGATCGAACGTCTTGTCGTAATAGGCGGGCGTGTAGTCGGTCTCGCTCCGGTAATCGAAGTTCCGGATGTTGTGAACGGTGACCTTGTCGCCGTCGATGGTGGCGCGGGCGAGCACCGCCAGATCCGTCTGCCAGTTGCGGTCGTTGGTCGGCTCGAGGCCCCACCACCGCACCGCGAGGCCCGCACAGAGCACGACATAGACGCCGATCGCACGCCAGCGCCACCGGCGCACGAAAAGCGCCACCAGCGTCGCCACCCCAGCCAGGGCGAAGCCGGCCACCAGCCCCGCGCGCAACAGGCTGCCGCGTGGCCCCGCATAGTCGAGGAAGAGGGCGCCCCAGGTCCCGGTCCCGGCAACCAGGAGAGCCAGGGCGGCAAGCCCGGCAGCCCTGGCCAATCGTTGGAGCATGCCGCGCACGGTCTCGCTCTGCCGTTCCCGGCTAGTGCGCCGCGCCGCTGGCGCCTTTCGCCGGTATTCGCCAGAAGGGCTTCTCATCCGGTTCCAGCGCCCGGCCGGGGTCGTCGGGACCGAGCCCGTAGCGCAGCAATGCGACCAGATCGGAGCTGACCTCGGGATTGGTGACGAAGTAGCTGTGGCCGATCAGGTCGGTCTTGCCCTGAACCTCTATGACGTCGACGAACCCGATCGCGCGCAGGTGCTCGAGCTGGTCCGGCGTGAACGAGCCCTTCTCCATGCGCCCGAGCCTGACAAGGCTGCCGAACAGCCAGCCGGACGTGGCGAGCGCCTTGTCCTCGGGCGAGACGTAGAGCGTGGTGTGAACCTGCTGGGTCTCCAGGACCACCCTCGGGTTCGGCGCCGGGCCGTAGGGTATGTCGGGGTCGGACCACACCTTGAAGACCTTGGCGACGGCGACATCGGGATCGAGGTCAGGAGCCATCAGCACGACGTTGGCGACCTTGAAGCGCTGCGCGATGGTGGTTTGCTGCATGTAGGCCTCGACGTTCAGGTCGGACAATGCCGCCAGCAGGATGTCCGTCCCGCGGCTGTGGGCGATCAGGTGAATCTTCTGCAGCCCGGGGGTCCCGGCGATCGCCCGGATCGTCTTGCGCAGGTGCTCGACGGCAAACAAGCTCGACTCGTAGTCCTCCTCGTACCCGAACAGCACTCCGCGCGTCCCGGCCGCGGGCCAGGTGAATATCCCGCACACGAACTCGCGGCCGAGGAAGTGGCACAGCTCGCCCATCGTCAGCGCTGCATCCTGAAAGGTGTTGTCGACGCCGTGAACGAACAGCACGACCTCCTTGCGAGGGCTGGCGGCGAGGCGCCGCGCGACCTCGGCCTGCAGGGCCCGCGTGGCGGCCTCGTGCGCATCGACGACCGCGGGGGCACGCGTGAGCCCGGCTCCGGTCACGGCGAGCCCGTAGGGAATCGGCGGGAACCGCCCGATCTCCCGTGTCGGCCCGAGCGTGAGGTCGATCGAAGGCGTCCGCTCGGGCTCCAGGCTCTGCTTCGCCAGCGCGTCCCACGTCATGCCCTCGCCGAACAGGACTGTCGTCGAGCCGAATGCCTCCGAGCGCGACCGCTCCGATGTGTACGGCTCCGGCTGGTCGGGACCCTGGGCCGGGGCGCGGTCGGTGATGTACAGCAGGTCCAGAGGGGGAGTCCGGAGAGCCGCGGTCTCCTCGGTGAACAGCGGCTTTGCCTGCGCCCCGGTATATAGCGACGGCGTCGGCATCATCGGATGCGTGCCTGTGCATCCGGCGAGGCCGAGCAGCCCGGCGAGCGCAATCGCCGTCGGGAAGCGGGTCGCGGGCATCGACCAGATCATGTCGGCAGCGCAGGTGATCCTGTCCGCGGTGACGCGGGTCCAGCGGATGGCTGGAAGCCTTGCCGCCCGGAACATTGCGATGAGCCCGACGAGTCCGCTGAGCAGCAGAAGGCAGCCGACATGGAGGCCGGCGGCGAGCGTTGCGGCGGCCCGCGCAGCGAGGATGGCAATGCCGGGAACGATGGTGACTGCGCCCTCAAGGAGGAAGCGGCGCCGGCGAGTACCAGGCACCTCCCCGGCCGCATTCTGCGTCGCGTGCGGACCTGGACCGTGGGGCACCATCTGATCGTCCCTGTTGACGGATCGGCGGCCGGCCGCCGGCGCGGCCGGCCGCTGTTGTCGGGTTGCCTCGACGGTCGCTACTGCGCCCCGGTGTTCCCGCTCAGCTCCTGCATCACCTGGTCCATGTTGAAGCTCGCCGCCTTCTGGCGCTGCGGGTAGTCCTTGAACGTCGTCAGGAACTGGCCGACATATTGCTGCGCCGGGACGAGCAGGAAGACGTGATCGATCAGCCAGTCGTAGTAGGTGTTCGAGGTGATGTCCGCCCGCTCATAGGGGTCCGTGCGCAGGTTGAAGATCTTCGGCACCCGCAGGTTGACGAACGGCTCCGCCCAGATGCGCATCGTCCCCGGCACCCGCTGCTCCAGGAACACGATCTTCCAGTTGTCGTAGCGCAGGCCGGTGAGCTGCTGGTCGTCGTTGACGTAGAAGAACGAGTCCCGCGGGTCCTTCGCCGTCTGGCCGGTCAGATAGGGCACCAGGTTGTAGCCGTCGAGATGGACCTTGTAGGTCATGTCGCCGACCTGGTCGCCCTTCAGCAGCTTCTCCGTCACCTGGGGGTCGCCGGCGACCGCCAGCAGGGTCGGCAGCCAGTCGAGGTGCGAGACGATCTCGTTCGACACGCTGCCGGCCGGAATCTTGCCCGGCCAGCGAACCAGGGCGGGCACCCGGTAGGCTCCCTCCCAGTTCGAGTTCTTCTCGTTGCGGAACGGCGTCATCGCGCCGTCCGGCCAGCTGTTCATGTGCGGCCCGTTGTCGGTGCCGTACATCACGAAGGTGTTGCTCGCAATTCCCAGCTCGTCCAGCGCGTTGAGGATCGTACCGACGTTCCTGTCGTGATCGATCATGGTGTCGTGGTACGGGCTCTGCCAGCGCCCGGCCTGGCCGAGGCTCTCCGGCTTGGTGTGGGTGCGCAGGTGCATGTGGGTGGTGTTGACCCACAGGAAGAACGGCTTGCCGGCCTTGCTCTGCCGCTGCATGAAGTCCACGGCGCGATTGGTGATGTCGTCGTCGATCGTCACCATCCGCTCCTTGGTCAGCGGGCCGGTGTCGACGCAGACCTGCTTGCCGACCTTGCCGAAGCGCGGGTCGACGGTCGGATCGTCCTTGTCGCTGGCCTTGCAGTCCAGCACGCCCCGCGGGCCGAACTTGGCGCGGAAGGCGGGATCCCTGGGATAGTCCGGCAGCTGCGGCTCCTCCTCCGCGTTCAGGTGGTAGAGGTTGCCGTAGAACTCGTCGAACCCGTGCACGGTCGGCAGGTACTCGTTGCGGTCGCCGAGATGGTTCTTGCCGAACTGCCCGGTGGCGTAGCCGAGCGGCTTGAGCAGCTCGGCGATCGTCGGGTCCTCCTTCTGCAGCCCGACCGTGGCCCCCGGCAGGCCGACCTTGGTCAGGCCGGTGCGCAGGCCGCTCTGGCCGGTGATGAAGGAGGCCCGGCCGGCCGTGCAGCTCTGCTCCCCGTAATAGTCGGTGAACATCATGCCTTCCTTGGCGACGCGGTCGATGTTGGGCGTCTGGTAGCCCATCAGCCCGCGCGAATAGGCGCTGACGTTCGACTGGCCGATGTCGTCACCCCAGATGATCACGATGTTCGGCCTGTCGGCCGCTCGCGCCGGCGCGGCGACGGCGGCGAGAGCCACCATGGCGAGCGCGGCCGTCGTGGTGGCGCGCCACAGGGCCGTCCTTGTTGCTTGGTATCGTTGTCTCACGGCTCTTTCCTCCGCTGGGCTGCAGGGCATTGGACTGGTCGTCTCGACGGGACCCCCGGCGCATGACCGACATTCGCTGAACCGGGGCTTGGTCACCCCATCCTGATTGCGCGCACCTCCGCGGCGGCACCGTCGACCGGGATCGTCGGCAGATCGCCCGGGCTCCTGGGGGGCAGGCTTCGGATGTGATCCATGATCGCCTGCCATTCCTTGATCTCGCGGACGGCGGCGCCCATGGTCCCGGTCGCGACGCTGCTCCTGTCGGTGGTGCCCGGCGGCGGCAGCAGGTAGGGCGTGTCCTCGCGCGGGTCGTCGAGCGCCTCGACTCTCGACTTGAGGGGCTGCCCGTCCTTGTTCTTGGGCACGACCGCCAGCTTGCCCTTGGTGTATCTCGGGATGGCCACGATGATCAGGCCGAGATAGAGCGGGCAGGTGAGGCTGTAGAGCCGCTCGTCCTTCCCGGTGATGTCGATCGCGCGGTAGCCGCGCTCGATGTCTCCCAGCTCGATGGCCGTCACGACGTCGAGCTTCGGGCGCGACGGGTCGTAGCGGAACCTCATGCCGGAGGAGCGCGGGAAGTACTCGCCGGGGTGGGCCGGGTTGTCGACGAGGAAGAACTCGAGCAGGTGCTTCAGCTCCCGGCCGTCGAAGTAGCCGGTCACCAGCGCGCTGCCGGCCGTCGGATCGACGACGCCGGCGCCGAGCGGGGCGACGGCGAACACGTCGTAGACCGTCTGCACGCCCGACTGGCCGCGCGTGAGACCGGCGCGCATCAGTCCGTTGGCGGTGAAGCCGATCTCGGCCTTGGTGGCGTTCCGGAAGGCGTCCGTGACGAGGTTGGCAAGGGGCGTGCTGGCGGCAATGTCCGCGAAGCTGTTCGGCAGGTCCCGCGGCACCAGCGCCAGCGGCTGGTCGATGCGGTAGCCGCGGGACTGGAACACGTCGGCGGTGACGCTCTTCTTGAGGCCCTCGATCCGGTCGGCGACGGTGCGGTCGCCGGCGATGGTGTCGTCGATCGGGTGGAGCCGGTAGGACTCGACCGTCAGCTTGCCGCCCTGCAGCGCGACCACCAGCTCGCCGAGGTTCTCGCCCTGCTTGCCGGTCTGGACGACGGGCGTGCGGTCGTTGACGACGATCGCCTCGGTCAGCTCGGTATGGCTGTGGCCGCCGATCACCACGTCGATGCCCGGCACGGCGCGGGCCAGGCGCACATCGTCGCCGTCGGTGAACCGGCCGTCCGGTCCCTTCTCCAGCCCGCCATGACTGAGGCAGATGACGACGTCCACCTTCTCCGTCTCGCGGAGGACCTTCACGATCTCCCGGGCCGTCTCGATGGCATCCGGGAACGAGGCCGCGCCGCCGGTGGTGTAGAAGAGGGCTTCCTTGCCGAGCAGCCCGAAGATGCCGAACCGGATCCCGCTGCGCTCGATCACCAGGTGGCGGCGGATCAGGCCCGCCCCGGCCAGGCGCTGGAGATCGGCAAGCGTGGGATCGCTTCCCGAGAAGTCGCTGTTGGCGGCGAGGATCGCCGGGATCGGGCCGGCCCGGCTGGCGGAGTCGATCGCCTTGCCCAGGCCGTCGGGCCCGAGGTCGAACTCGTGGTTGCCGAAGGTGGTGGCGTCGTATCCCATCAGGGACATCAGCTGCAGCTCGCCGCCGGTCTCGCGGCTGGCGGCGCCGAACGCCGTGCCCATGCTGTAGTCGCCGGCGTCGAGCACCAGCACGGGTCCCCGATCCCGGCCCGCCTCCCGTCGCCTGGCGATCAGCGCGGCCAGGCGCGCATAGCCGCCCCGCGTCCGGTCGTTGTTGAGCTCGAACGGCGAGTAGTCCGAGGCCGGGCCCAGCCCGATGAAGGCCGAGTGCATGTCGTTGGTGTGCAGGATGGTGAAGCTCTTCCTGGCTTCTTCCGCGGCCGCGGGTGATCCTGCCAGGATCGTCGCGCCGACCGCCAGGAAACCGGCCAGGACGTCGCGACGAGAGGGTGCTTCCCCCGGGCTCGCGGTCGGGATCGCGCTGTCGCGCGCGACCGCGGCCGGCTGCAGATGGGCCGTGCCCTCGCGCTCACGTGACGTCATGCTCTCAACGACATCGACATGGGATTCCTCAGCTCACCGGGCGCGGTCGCCACCGCAGGATTGCCGGCAGGCGGTGCCGGAGCATGTCATGCTTTCCCTTGCAATCTGGGATGGGCCGCCTGCGCGCGCATTGATCCCGATCAACCGGCTTCCGCGAGGCAGCACTCCGGCTCGAGCTTCTCCGGGCCGAACCGGCGGAACCAGGCGCCGGCCCCGTCACCGAGCAGGACTGCTCCCGTTCATCCCATCTAGCGGGAGAGGCGAGCGTTCGGCAACTCACCGAGCGCATACCCTGCTCATTGACCGCAGCTTTTTTTGGACTAGCCTCGTCCGGTCCGGAGAGGACGTGCGCATCTTCTCTCCGGCCGTGCGCCCTCCGCCGGCGGGCAGCACCGCGACCGGGCGGAGGCGGACAAGTGTCGGCTCCTTTGCAGAAATTTCAGGTCTTCGACACGCGCGATCCGGATGAGCTTGCAGCCGGGCTCGGCCGGTTTTTCGGCCGTGTCCGGCTCGACTTGCGCGGCCGGAACGCAAAATTCCATGGCCGCCTGCGCTATCTCGCCCTTGGCGATGTCGGGATCATCCATGGACAGTACGACACGGGATTGCACGCCCGATTCCCCGATTTCAGTGCCTTCGCCGGGAGCCCGGCCCCGCTCAGGGGCGCCGGCGCGCACAATATCGGCGGCCGGGACGTGACCGTGTCGAAGGACTGCGGCACCATCGTCTCCCCCGGCGACGTCACGCTGCACTACGGCCCCCGGTTCGCGCACCTCAGCATGTCGGTGCGGCCGGCCGCGCTGATGGGCAAGCTCGTCGCCGCGGTCGGCGACCTGCGCCTCGGTCCGCTGCAGTTCGACCCGGGCCTCAACGGCCGTGATCCCGAGGCGAAGCGGCTGGAGCGGTTGCTCCAGTTCGTCGCGACGGAGGTCGAGCAGTCCTGGCCCATGCCGCCGATCATGCAGTCCGAGCTGCAGGGGGCATTGATGACGGCCCTCCTGCTGGCCAGCTCCAGCAACTATAGCGGGCTGCTGCGCGGCGAGCCCGTGGCGGCGGCGCCGTGGCAGGTTCGTCGCGCCGAGCAATTCATCGAGGCCAACTGGGACAAGCCGATCACGATCGAGGCGCTGACGGCTGCGACCCACGTCAGCGCCCGCAGCCTCTTCTCGTCCTTCAAGGCGGGCCGGGGATATTCGCCGATGGAGTTCGTCAAGCGCGTTCGTCTCGATCGCGCCTGCCAGAGATTGTCCAGGCCGGGCCCCGAGACGTCGGTGTCGGCGGTGGCCTTCGAATGCGGATTCGGCAATCCCGGTCATTTCGCCAAGGACTATCGCCAACGCTTCGGCGAGCTTCCGTCGGAGACGTTGAGGCGAGGCAGGGGCGGCTAGACCGGATCCTCCTCGTCGGCAGGGCTCTCGAACCCTCCTGTCGTCGGCGGCACGCCACCCCGCATCGATCGGCCTCCTGCGATCGGGCCTCGGCGGCCGCTGCGACGCGCGTACCCGGCGCTACTCCTCGAGCTGGACCGCGATCCTTCCCGACTTGACGGCGGCCTTGAGGGCCGCATGGTCGTGCTCGGCCTGGTCGGCGTAGGCCACGGCGAAGTCGCCCATCGCCTCGTCGAAGCCGTCGTGCCGACCGAGATAGCCGCTGATCCTCAGGTCCGCGTCGCCGCCCTTGGCATGGGCCCGCGCCAGCGCCCAGCCGCAGATCTTGGCGAAGTAGGCCAGCAGCGCGGCATCCATCAGCTCCACCAGAGGCTTCAGCTTGGCATCGCGCAGCTGCCGCATGTAGCCGGGCCGGCCTCGCCGGTCGGTCGCCCAGCCCATGAACATGTCGGTGGCGGGCTGCATCAGCCGCTGCCCCATCACCACCCGCTGGCCATGGTGGGGATAGGCGCTCTTGCCGGCATAGGGCTCGAGCACCGAGGGCCGGGCCTCCTTCCATTGCAGGAAGAGCGGGTCGTTGTTGGCCGACATCATCAGGGCGACGGCGCAGAAGGTTCCCACGCTGCCGATCCCCACGACCTTCGCGGCGGCGTCCACCATGCGATACTGGTCGAGCAGCTCGCGCCGATCGTCCGGCAGGGTTTGCCGGTACAGCTTCAGGATGGCCTCGGCCCCGGCGCGGAAATCCTCCGAGCTCAGGTCCTGGAGATGAAAGATCAGGGGCGGATCGTCCTGGATCTGCACCTGGCCGTGCACCATGCCGGTGAGCTGCGGGAAGACCATCTCCGACGAGCCTTGCCCGGTCGCCTTGGCCAGGCGCTTGCGCAGGCGCGCCTCGAACGACTTGCGCACCGCGGGCGGCGCCGAGTCGATCACGTCCTCGGCCGTGATGCGGGCATACCAGGCTTCGAGCGGGCTCATCTCCGAATATTCGCGCAGGCGCTTGCGATAGCTGCGGGCGCAGGCGACGGCCACGTCGCGGGCGGCGGATTCCGGGAGGCCCTGGCTGCGGGCGGCCAGCACGAAGGAGGCGACCAGCCGCTTGACGTCCCATTCCCACGGGGCCGGCAGCGTCTCGTCGAAATCGTTGATGTCGAACAGGATGTTGCGCTCGGGCGTGGCGAAGCCGCCGAAGTTCATCAGGTGGCAGTCGCCGCAGGCCTGGACCCGGATCCCGGTGGCCGGCGTCTCGGCCAGGTCGGCCGCCATCACCGCCGCCGAGCCGCGGTAGAAGGCGAAGGGCGACTGCAGCATCCGGCCGTAGCGGATCGGGATCAGCTCGGCCCGCCGGCCCTCGTCCGAGGCGGCGAGGATCGCCAGCGGATCGACCCTCGCCTTGTCGCGCTTCCACGGTCCCTGGCTGCGATGCGGAACCTGATCGCGCAGCGCCTTGCCGGCCGCCATGATCGCAGCCGATGGCAAGCCCCGGCCGAGGGGTGTTGCAGCGCCGGCCACCGATGAGGCCGGCGCCTCCGGGGTTGCCGCGGTGCCCGATCGGCGTGTCCCCTTGCTGCCGTTTCTCGTCTTCATGGCGTCCTCCTGCGCGTCACCTCGTCGACGACTCTCCGGCGAGGGGACAGGCCGGTGCAGAGGATAGCGCCAAGCCAGCCGGCGCGCGAGCCGTCGGCCGTGCTACTTGCCGCTGCCCGCCGCGTCGTGCGTGTCCTTGGTGAAGCGGTAGGCCACCAGGATCGGCACGAAGGTCAGCAGGATGACGAACACCGCCACCACGTTGGTCACCGGGCGCTGGCGCGGACGGAGCAGCTCGCCCAGCATCCAGATCGGCAGGGTCTGCTGCTGGCCGGCGGTGAAGGTGGTGACGATGACCTCGTCGAAGGACAGCGCGAAGGCGAGCATGCCGCCGGCCAGCAGCGCCGTGGCGATGTTGGGCAGCACGACGTGGCGGAAGGTCTGCAGGCTGTCGGCGCCGAGGTCCATCGAGGCCTCGACCAGCGCCGGCGAGCTGCGGCGCAGCCGGGCGATGACGTTGTTGTAGACGACGACGATGCAGAACGTGGCGTGGCCGAGCACGATGGTCCAGGTGCTGAAGTCGATGCCGCCGAGCGCGAAGGCCGAGCGCAGGCTGATGCCGGTGACGATGCCGGGCAGCGCGATCGGCAGCAGGATCAGCAGCGTGATCCCCTCCTTGCCGAAGAAGCGGAAGCGGAAGAGGGCCGCCGCCGCCAGCGTGCCCAGCAGCAGCGCCAGCAGGGTGGCCGCGACCGCCACCTGGACCGAGAGCCACAGCGCCTGCCAGACGTCCGGCCGGCTCCAGGCGACGGCGAACCAGCGCAGCGTCAGGCCCGGCGGCGGGAAGGTGAAGCTGCGGTCGTCGGTGGTCAGCGCGTAGAGCAGGATGAAGAGCAGCGGCAGGTTGAGGAAGGCGATGCCGAAGCCGGCCGCCGTCCTGAGGCCCCAGCCGGCCCGCGTCCCCGCCGCCTCAGAGCGCATCGAACGCGCCCAGCCGCCGGGCGGCGGTGAGGTAGACCGCCATCACCAGGATCGGCACCACGGCGAAGGCGGCGGCCAGCGGCAGGTTGCCGGCGGTGCCCTGGTAGGAATAGACGACCTGGCCGATGAAGGGCCGCGAGCTGCCGATGATCCCGGGGATGATGAAGTCGCCGAGCGTCAGCGAGAAGGTGAAGATGGAGCCGGCCGCGACGCCGGGCACGGCGAGCGGCAGGATGACGTGGCGGAAGGTGGCGCGCGGCCGCGCGCCGAGGTCGGCCGAGGCCTCGACGAAGGAGCGCGGCACCCGCTCCAGCGCCGCCTCGACCGGCAGGATCATGTAGGGCAGCCAGATATAGACGAAGACGATGCAGGTGCCGATGTAGCTGACCGACAGCGACGGCCCGCCGATCACCGGGATCGCCAGCACGGCGTCGAGCAGCCAGCCGAGCCCGACCGCGTCGGCCAGCCAGGTGATCACCCCCTCCTTGGCGAGGATCAGCTTCCAGGCATAGACCCGCACCAGGTAGTTCGACCACAGCGGCAGCATCACCGCGAGATAGAGCACCGCCTTGGCGCGCGGCCCGGTGAAGCGCGCCATCAGGTAGGCGAGCGGGAAGGCGATCGCCCCGGCGATCAGGGTCACCACCGCCGCCATCGCCACGGTGCGCGTGATGATCGCGAGGTTGGCCGGGGTGAAGAGCTCGGCGTAGGTGGCGAGCGTCGGCTCGTAGACCACCAGGCCGCTGAAGTCGTCGACCGAGAAGAAGCTCTGCGCCAGCAGGGCGAACAGCGATCCCAGGTAGATGATGCCGAGCCAGAGCAGCGGCGGCAGCAGCATCAGCAGCAGCACCAGCCGCGGCCGGAGGTAGAGGAAGGTCGAGAGCCGGCGCATCGGCCCGGGGCCGTGACCTCCGTCGAGCCGGGCGGCCGCCGCGGCGCTCATCGCTCGGCCAGCGGCAGCAGGTGCTGCGGATCCCACCACAGCGTCACCGCCTGGCCCATGCGGGCCGAGGCGGCGGTCGCCGTCGTCTCCTTGTTCTGCTCGATGACGGTGAGCTCGCCGCCGCCGGCCAGCGTCACCAGGTAGCGCGTGCTGGCGCCGAAATAGAGCACCGCGGCGATGGTGCCGCCGGTGCTCCCGGCCGCCGCCGGCGGCGCGCTGCCGGCCGGCGCCATGTGGATCTTCTCCGGCCGGATGGCGACCGGGTCGGGGCGGCCGGTGACGGCGCGCGCGGCCGGGCCGCTCAGCAGGTTGGAGACGCCGACGAAGCCGGCGACGAAGGCGGTCGCGGGATGCTCGTAGATCTCGGCCGGGCTGCCGATCTGCTCGATCCGGCCGCGGTTGAACACCGCCACCCGGTCGCTCATGGAGAGCGCCTCGCCCTGGTCGTGGGTGACGTAGACGAAGGTGATGCCGACCTGGCGCTGGATCGCCTTCAGCTCGACCTGCATCTGCTCGCGCAGCTTGAGGTCGAGCGCGCCGAGCGGCTCGTCGAGCAGCAGCACGCTGGGGCGGTTGACCAGCGCGCGGGCCAGCGCGACCCGCTGCCGCTGGCCGCCGGAGAGCTGCGCCGGCCGGCGGTTGCCGAGCTCGGCGAGCGCCACCATCGCCAGCATCTCCTCGGCGCGGCGCCGGCGCTCGGCCCGCGGCACCTTGCGGATCATCAGCCCGTAGGCGACGTTCTCCGCCACGCTCATGTGCGGGAACAGCGCGTAGTCCTGGAACACCGTGTTGACGTCGCGCTCGTAGGGCGGCACGCCGGCCATCGGCCGGCCATGCACCAGGATCTCGCCCGAGCTCGGCTGCTCGAAGCCGGCGATCAGCCGGAGGCAGGTCGTCTTGCCCGAGCCCGACGGCCCGAGCATGGCGAAGAACTCGCCGTCGGCGATCTCGAAGCTGAGGTCGTCGGCCGCGCGCACCGTCCCGAAGTGCCGCGACACGCCGCGAAAGCTGACCGCTGGGGTCATCGCCTGCTCCCTCTCCCGCTTGCGGGAGAGGGTCGGGGTGAGGGCGGGGCCGCGCCGGCGGCCCTCACCCTCCCGCCCTGGCGGGCGGGCCCCTCCCTCTCCCGCTGACGCGGGCGAGGGGTTCTCCTACTGTCCGCTCTGGATCGCCAGGAAGGCCGACGTCCAGTCCTTGTAAGGCACGCAGGTCCGGCCGTCGCCGCAATCGGCGACCGGCGTCTTCCAGAAGCTGATCTTGTCGAAGCTGGCGCTGCCGTTGGCCTCGCACATCGCCTTGGCGTCGCCGGTGCAGGCGTCCGGGGTCACCGGCACGCTGCCGAACCAGCCGGCGATCGCCGTCTGCACCGCCGGCTGGAGCGCGTGCTCCATCCAGAGATAGGCGCAGTTCGGATGCGGCGCCTTGGCGTGCATCATCAGCGTGTCGGCCCAGCCGGTGGCGCCCTCGACCGGGACGGTGCTGGCGATCGGCTGCTTCTGGCTCTGCAGCAGGTTGACCTGGTAGGGCCAGGACGGCGCCGCGACGACGCCCTCGCTGGTGAAGTCCTGGGTCTGCTGGGTGGCGTCGCTCCAGTACTTCTGCACGATCTGGCGCTGCTGCTTGAGCAGCGCGATGGCCGCGTCGAACTGCTTCTGGTCGAGCGCGTAGGGGTCGGTGATGCCGAGCTCGGGCTTGGCGTGCTTCAGGTAGAGCGCGGCGTCGGCGACGTAGATCGGGCCGTAGAAGGCCTGCACCCGGCCCTTGTTGGGCTTGCCGTCCGGCAGGTCCATCGGCTCGAACACCACCTTCCAGCTGTCGGGCGGCGTCGGGAAGACCTTGGTGTTGTACATCAGCACGTTGGAGCCCCACTGGTAGGGGATCCCGTAGTGCTTGCCCTTGACGGTGTGCCAGGCGCCGTCCTGCAGCCGGGGGTCGACCTTGCTCCAGCTCGGCACCAGCGCGACGTTGACCTCCTGCACCGTCTTGCCGGCGACCAGCCGCAGCGAGGCGTCGCCCGAGGCGGTGACCAGGTCGAACCCGCCGCCGTTCATCAGCGAGACCATCTCGTCCGAGCTGCCGGCGGTCTTCACCGTCACCTTGCAGCCGGTCTCCTTCTCGAAGCCGGTGACCCAGTCGTAGCTCTTGTCGCTGTCGCCGCGCTCGACATAGCCGGCCCAGGCGACGATCGCGAGCGCGCCCTCGCCGGGCCCGACCTTCTCGATCATGTCCGCCTGCGCCGCGCCGGCCAGCGCCAGCGACGCCGCGACGGTGGCGGCGCCGAGCCGCGAGAACCCTGCCATTCCAGCCTCCTCCTGGCTTGTTGGTTGGCCGGGAGGCTAGCCTGCGGCCGCCCTTTTGTACAAGGGATCCCGCGGCGGCCTGAGGCCGTGCAGGGCCAGCGTGGCCAGCGTCAGCAGCACGACGGCGCCGGCCTGGTGGGCGGCGGCGAGCGGGATCGGCACCACCAGCAGCAGGGTCGAGATGCCGAGCGCCACCTGGAGCAGCGCCATCCCGGCCATCAGGCCGAGCGGCAGCGCCGCCGCCCGCGGCAGCCGCAGGCGGCGCGCCCCCAGCCACAGCGCCAGCACCGCGGCGAGCGTCAGGACGGCCAGCCAGCGATGGACGAACTGCGCCAGCACCGGGTTCTCGGTCAGGTTGCGCCAGGCCGGCGCGAGCGCCCAGCCGTCGGCCGGCAGGATCTGCCCGGCCATCAGCGGGAAGCTGTTGTAGATGAAGCCGGCCTTGAGCCCGGCGACGAAGCCGCCCATCGCCATGGTGAGCGCGATCAGCGCGGTCGCCGCGATCAGCGCCCGGCGCAGGCCGGCCGCGGCCGGCGGCAGGGCGGCGGGGACCGGCCGCAGCAGGTCGAGCGCGGTCCACAGCATGGCGACATAGACGACCAGCGCCAGCCCGAGATGCAGCGTCAGCCGGTACTGGCTGACGTCGATCCGGTGGCTGAGGCCGCTCTGCACCATCCACCAGCCGACCAGCCCCTGCAGCCCGCCCAGCGCCAGCAGCAGCAGCAGGCGCGGCGCCAGCCCGCGCGGCAGCCGCCCGCCGAGCCAGAACGCCAGCAGCGGCAGGGCGAAGGCCAGCCCGATCAGCCGGCCCCACAGCCGGTGGACGTACTCCCACCAGAAGATCCCCTTGAACTCGGCCAGGGTCATCGAATGGTTGACCAGCTCGAATTGCGGGATCTGCTGGTAGAGCGCGAAGACGCGCTGCCATTCCGCCTCGCTCCAGGGCGGCAGCGCGCCGGAGATCGGCTGCCATTCCATGATGGAGAGGCCGGACTCCGTGAGCCGCGTCACCCCGCCGATCACCACCATGGCGAGGATCATGGCGCAGCAGGCGAGCAGCCAGAGCGCCACGAGACGGCGGCGCGCCGCCTCGGTGCGGGCGGCGGGCGAAGAGGGTCCTTCGGAGGAGGGCAGGGCGGCGGCGAGCGTCATGGCCGGTGAGATAGCCCGCCCGGCCGCCGCCGGCAATTCGCGGATCGGTCGCAGGCCTGCGCTCGCGCCCGCCACATCCTTCGACAGGCTGCTATGAAAGTCGAGGTCTGGAAGCCCCTCGCCCACGAAGTGGGAGAGGGAGGGGCCCGGCGCGTCAGCGCCGGGAGAGGGTCGAGGCCAGCGGCACCACCCTCACCCCGAGCCTCTCCCGCAAGCGGGAGAGGGAGCTATGCGGCAGCTCCGGCGCGGACTTTCATTCGTCGTGGTGCACGGCCCGCATGCTCCTCGTCTCCAGGACGAGGCCGGAGAGATCGCACGCCCTCAAAACCGCGTCCGCGCCGGGAGGGTGAGGGTGGGTGAGGGTCGGGCCAGCGGCACCACCCTCACCCCGAGCCTCTCCCGCAAGCGGGAGAGGAAGCTATGCGGCAGAGGCCCACGCTCCTGTCCCTTCAACCCTTGCGGGCGGAGGGTCAGGGTGGAGGGCCCCGGCGCGGCGCCGGCTCAGCCCTGCTCGCCCCGGCGGCGGAGATAGTCGGTCTGCAGCTCGCCATAGGTCTCCTCGTACCTGGCGACGAAGCTGTGCAGGATCTCGGCCAGGTCCTTGGCCGATTGCGGGCTCATGCGCAGCAGCACGCGCGTCTGCAGCACCGGCGCCTGCGCCTCGCCGGCGGCGCCCCAGCTGGGTTCCACCTCGTTGGCGAACACCACCACCTCGTTCGAGGTGCCGGAGACGTTGAAGCTCGAGACATGGAAGGTCGCCGGGGCGGCCCGGCCGCCCTCGGTCGTGGCGGGATGCTGGGTGCCAGTTTCGGGCGCTGCCGTGGAAGTCACTCTGGGTACCTCGCTCTCTGGATTTGCGGATGATCATAATCCGCCCGGAAGGGCCGGCGCCATGGCCGCGCTTGGCCCGGCGCCGGCCGCCGGCCGGCTCAGTGCGGCGGCAGGATCAGCGTGTTGCTGGCCAGCAGGTCCTTAAGGTTGATCCCCGCCGCGTGGTGCAGCTTGACCGTGGCGCTGCCCGACGGACCGTCGATCTCGAGCGTGGCGTTGCCCGAGCCCTTGCCGCCGAGCAGCTTCACGAAGCTGGCGATGTTGCCCAGGTCGTGGGCGAGCGGCGCGCTGGCCAGGATCTTGGTCAGGTCGATATGACCGCCGTTGGCGAGATCGAAGCTCTGCGGCTGGTTGCCCGCCTGGACCACGAGATCGCCGCCGGCCTGCTGGCCGAGGCCCGACAGGAAGCGCATGCCGCTCCCGCCCAGCTTGCCCAGCAGGTCGCCCAGCCGGAGCTGCACGAACGAGGTGCCGCTCGATCCGGTGGTTGATTGCTGGCCGCCGCTCACGCTCCGGAACTGCCCGATGGCGGCGGTGGCGCTGTCGGCCAGCGACCCGTTGAAGGTCCACGGCCGGTGGGGACCGCGTCCGCCCGGATCGCCGTCCGCCCCGGTCGATCCTGTGGCGCCGGTCGAACCCGTGGCGCCGGTCGATCCCGTGGCGCCGGTCGGGCCGGTCGGTCCCCGCGAGCCGGTGGGACCCGTCGCCCCGCTGGCACCCGTGGACCCGGTCGCGCCGGTGCGGCCCGTGGCGCCGGTAGCCCCCGTTGTTCCGGTGCTGCCGGTGGCCCCGGTGGCTCCGGCAGAGCCCGTGGCTCCTGTAGCGCCGGTGGGACCAGTCGTGCCGGTAGCCCCGGTGGCGCCGGTCGCGCCAGTGGCTCCGGTTGTTCCGGTGGCGCCGGTCGTGCCGGTTGCCCCCGTCACGCCGGTGGCCCCCGTGGCTCCGGTGGGACCCGTCGCCCCAGTGGGACCGGTCGCCCCGGTGGCTCCGGTTGTTCCGGTGGCGCCGGTCGTGCCGGTTGCCCCCGTCACGCCGGTTGCCCCCGTGGCTCCGGTGGGACCTGTCGCCCCGGTGGCTCCGGTTGTTCCGCTCCGGTCGTGCCCCACGCCGGTTGCCCCCGTGGCTCCCGGTGCGGACCTGTCGCCCCGGAGACCGGGACCGCTCCGGTTGTTCTGCGCTGCCCCCCGTCACGCCGTGCCTCCGGTGGGACGCCAGGAGTCGCCCCGGTGGCTCCGGTTGTTCCGGTGGCTCCGGTCGTGCCGGTTGCCCCCGTAGCGCCGTGGGACCTGTCGCCCCGGTGGCGTGCCCGTCGCCGGTCGCACCCGTGGCCCCGGCATCGCCGGTTGCACCCGTGGCGCCTGTCGCCCCGGCATCGCCGGTGCGCCTGTAGCGCCTGTCGCCCCGGCGTCGCCGGTAGCCCCGCCGTGGCGCCAGTCGCCCCCGGCATCGCCAGTCGCACCCGTGGCACCGGTCGCTCCGGCGTCACCGGTCGCACCCGTGGCGCCTGTCGCCCCGGCGTTTCCGCGCCCGTAGCGCCTGTCGCTCCGGCGTCACCGGTCGCACCCGTGGCGCCAGTCGCTCCGGCGTCTCCGGTTGCCCCCGTGAGGCGCCAGTCGCCCCGGCATCGCCAGTTGCACCCGTGGCACCGGTCGCTCCGGCGTCACCCGTCGCACCCGTGGCGCCGGTCGCGCCGGCATCCCCCGTGACGCCTCGTCGCCGGTGGCGCCTGTCGCCCCGGCGTCACCGGTAGCGCACCCGTGGCGCCGGTCGCGTCACCGGTCGCACCCGTAGACCAGTCGCTCCGGCGTCTCCGGTTGCCCCCGTGGCGCCAGTCCGCCCGGCGTCGCCGGTCGCGCGTCGCGGCGTCACCGCACCGTGGCGCCTGTCGCCCCGGTCACACCCGTGGCACCGGTCGCTCCCGGCGTCACCGTCGCACCGTCTGCGCCCGTGGCGCCTGTCCTCCGGCATCGCCGGTCGCCCCGTGGCGCCAGTCGCCCCGGCATCGCGGTTGCGCCCGTAGCGCCTGTCGCTCCGGCGTCGCTCGCACCCGTGGCACCAGTCGCTCCGGCGTCTCGGTTGCCCCGTGGCGCCAGTCGCCCCGGCATCGCCAGTTGCGCCACCGGTCGCCCCCGGCGTCTCCGGTCGCACCGTGGCGCCGGTCGCGCCGGCATCGCCGGTAGCCCCGTCCGTGGCGCCTGTCGCCCCGGCATCGCCGGTCGCGCCCGTGGCACCGGTCGCTCCGGCGTCCGCACCGGCGCTCCCGGCATCGCCCCCCGTGGCGCCAGTCGCCCCGGCATCGCCGGTTGCCCCGTGGCGCCTGTCGCCCCGGCATCGCCGTGCCCCCGTGGCGCCTGTCGCCCCGGCGTCGCCGGTCGCACCCGCTGTCGCTCGGCATCGCCACCCCGTGGCGCCAGTCGCCCCGGCATCGCCAGTTGCCCGATCTCCGGTCGCCCCCGTGGCGCCGGTCGCGCCGGCATCGCCACGTGACACCCGTGGCGCCTGTCGCCCCGGCACCGGTCGCACCCGTGGCGCCGTGTCGCTCCGGCGTCACCGGTCGCACCCGTGGCGCCAGTCGCCCCGGCATCGCCGGTCGCACCCGTGGCGCCTGTCGCTCCGGCGTCACCCGGTCCCGTGGCGCCTGTCGCCCCGGCATCGTTCCGGTTGCGCCCGTAGCGCCTGTCGCTCGGCGTCACCGGTCGCACCCGTGGCACCTGTCGCTCCGGCGTCTCCCGTTGCCCCCGTGGCGCCAGTCGCCCCGGCATCGCCAGTTGCGCCCGTGGCACCGGTCGCCCCGGCGTCTCGGTCGCACCCGGCGCCGGTCGCTCCGGCGTCGCCGGTACCGTGACACCCGTGGCGCCAGTCGCCCCGGCATCGCCGGTTGCGCCCGTGGCGCCGGTCGCTCCGGCGTCGCCGGTCGCACCCGTGGCGCCTGTCGCCCCGGCGTCACCGGTCGCACCCGTGGCGCCGGTCGCTCCGGCATCGCCGGTCGCACCCGTGGCGCCAGTCGCCCCGGCATCGCCGGTGGCGCCCGTGGCGCCAGTCGCTCCGGCATCGCCGTTGCCCCGTGGCGCCAGTCGCACCGGCGTCGCGTAGCCCCCGTGGCCCGTGCTCCGCCCGGTGGCGCCCGTGGCGCCAGTCGCCCCCGGCATCGCCGTGCCCTGGCGCCCAGTCGCGCCGCATCGCCAGTTGCGCCTGTGGCACCCGTCGCCCCGGCATCTCCGGTCGCACCCGTGGCGCCGTAGCCCCGGCATCGCCGGTAGCCCCCGTGGCGCCTGTCGCTCCGGCGTCTCCGGTTGCCCCCGTTGCGCCGGTCGCCCCGGCATCTCCGGTGGCCCCCGTAGCACCCGTCGCGCCGGACCCGTGGCGCCCGTCGCGCCGGCATCGCCGGTAGCGCCCGTAGCCCCGGCATCGCCTGCGCCCATCGCCTGTCGCTCCGGCGTCTCCGGTAGCGCCCGTTGCGCCTGTCGCCCCGGCATCACCGGTGGCCCCCGTAGCACCCGTCGCGCGGCATCACCGGTAGCGCCCGTGGCCGCCAGTCCGCCGGCGTTTCCGGTTGCGCCCGTGGCGCCGTCGCCCCGGCATCGCCGGTTGCCCCGTGGCGCCTGTCGCGCCGGCATCGCCGGTTGCGCCGTCGCCCGGCCGGTGGCGCCCGTAGCACCCGTCGCCCCGGCATCACCGGTGGCCCCCGTAGCACCCGTCGCCCCGGCATCGCCGGTTGCACCCGTGGCGCCTGTCGCCCGGCGTTTCCGGTTGCGCCGCCCGTCGCCCCGGCATCGCCGGTTGCGCCCGTCGCGCCGGTGTCTCCGCGCCCGTTGCGCCTGTCGCACCCGGCGTCTCCGGTGGCGCCCAGCGCCCGTCGCCCCGGCATCGCCGGTTGCACCCGTGGCGCCGGCATCGCCGGTAGCGCCCGTAGCGCCTGTCGCACCGGTAGCGCCTGTCGCGCCCGTCGCCCCGGTCGCGCCCGCCGGGCCGGTGGCGCCGACGACCAGGCCGGCGGTGCCGACCGCGGCGATGACCAGCGTGCCGCCATTGTCGTTGCTGGCGCCGAAGGCGAAGTCGTCGGCGCCGTTGACGAAGTTGCCGAGGAAGGTGACGGCGTCGACCACCGTGCTGCCGACGGTGATGTAGATCGTCGCCTGGCCGTTGCCGTCCTCGATCTCCCAGGAGGTCGGCATGCCGCCGAGGTTCTCCAGGATCACCTTGTCGCCGGCCTTGAGGCCGCTGATCCGCGCCGACTGGATGAGCGCGTCCACCTCGGTCAGCGTGCCGCTGGTGTTGCCGTTGGCGGTGACGAAGTTGACCGTCTGCTCGCCGCCGACGGCGACGCCGGAGCCGAAGGTCAGGCTGGCATTGCCGAACAGGTTGAACTGGCCGCTGCCGATGACGCTGAGGTTGGTGTTGCCGGTGACGAAGCTGGCGCTGGCCGTGCCGGTGCCGGCGGTGCCGACGATGTTCACCGTGCCGTCGTTCTCGAAGTACTGCGTGCCGACCGTCGGCAGCACGTCGTTGGCCACCGTCGTGCCGGTCATCGTCCAGTTGACCGACGTGCCGCCGGTGACGGCGGTGTAGCTGTTGGTGGCGTTGACGAAGATCTGGCCGCGGTTGAGCAGCGTCAGCGCGCTCTCGTGCGCGTTGGTGCCGGCGTCGGAGATCGTCCAGGTCGTCGTGCCGCTGCCGGTCGCCTGGCGCAGCGTCGCCGGCATCACCGCGAAGCTCTCGTTGCCGATCGCGCCGTTGCCCGATTCGGTGAAGGCGATGCTGGTGTTGGCGGCCGGGTTGGTGGTGATGGCGGCGCCCACCGAGGCGGGGTGCGACCAGGTGTTGGTGACCGAGCTCGCGCCGTTGGCGTTGGCGACGTTGAAGGTGTAGTCGGCGAGCTTGGGCGTCAGGTAGAGCTCGGTGCCGCCCGAGCCGTCGCCGACCCAGCTCACCTGGGTGCCGGCGGCGTAGCTGCCTTCCAGCTGCAGCGTGAAGGAGGCGCCGGCCGAGGTGGTCACCGTCAGCACGTCGGTGACGTCGTTGGCGCCCAGCAACGCGCTGAGGCCGACGGAGATCGTGCCGCCGGCATTGTTGGTGACGGTGTCGGACGCGATGAGCGATCCGGTGCTGCTGACCGTGATGCCGCCGCTGTTGACCACGTTGGTGGCGCTCAGCGTCTCGCCGCCGGCGATGGTGATCGTGCCGCCGCTGCTGTTGGTCACCGTCTCCAGCGAGCTCAGGTTGCCGCCGGTGACGTTCATCGTGCCGTTGTTGACGACGTTGTCGTCGAAGGACAGGTCGCCGCCGCTGACCGTGACGGTGCCGGAATTGGTGAAGGTGAAGCCGCGGAAGATGACCGAGCCGTGCCCGTCCAGCGTGGCGCCGGCACCGATGGTGATGTTGCCGATCTCGTTCTCGAGGAAGCCGCCCAGCATCTCGATGGTGCCGTTGGTGATGCTGAAGCCGGCGGCGAGCTTGAACCACAGGTCGCCGCCCGGCCCGATGGCGAGCGTCTGGTTGGCGTTGTTGACGGTGATCGACGAGGTGGTGATGAACTGCCCGTCGAACCGGAGGGTCGAGGGCGTGCTGGAATCGATGGTGGCGTTGACGCCGTTGGAGATGTTGCCGCTGAGGATCAGCGTGCCGCCCGAGGCGGTCACCGTGCCGGCGCCGGACGCGATGTTCGCCGTCACCGTGCCGTAGCCGGAGAGCGTGCCGCCCGAGCCGATGGTCAGGCCGCCCGAATCCCGGAGCGTGCCGCCCTGCATGCTGATGGTGCCGTTGGTGATGCTCTCGGCGGTGCCGATCGTCAGGTCGCCGCCGGTCGCCACGGCCAGCGTCTGGTTGGCGTTGTTGATGGTGATCGCGCTGACCGAGTTGGCGCTGCCGGCGAAGGCCAGGGTCGACGGGGTGGCGCTGTCGATGATCAGCGTGTTGCCGTTGGCGTAGGAGCCGGCCAGGGTGAGGGTGCCGCCCGATGCCTTGATGGTGCCGGTGCCCCCCGGCAGGATGGCGGCGGTGATCGTGCCGAAGCCGCTGAGCGTGGCGCCGGCGCCGACGAGGAGGCCGCTGGCGTCGTTCAGCGTGCCGCCGCCCATCGCGATCGTGCCGTTGGTGATGCTCTCGGCGCCATGGATCGTCACCGCGGCGCTCGGGCCGATGCCGAGGGTCTGGTTGGCGCTGTCGATCGCGATCGGCGCGGCGATGTCCGCCGTTCCCTCGAAGTAGAGGACGGCGGTGTCCGACGAATCGATGACGAACGCGTTGCCGCTCGCCACCGTTCCGAGAATGTCCAGAACCGGGTTGCCGTTGGCCGACTTCGCGATGATCGTGCCGGTGCCCGCCCCGATCGGGCCGTCGATGATCCCGGAGCCGGTCAGGGTGGCGCCGGCGCCGATCGTCAGCAGCGAGCTCTGCAGGGTGCCGTTGACGAGCTCGATCTTGCCGTTGGTGATGCTCTCGGCGGCGTTGATCTTGAGAAAGCCGTTGGCGACGCGCAGCGTCTGGTTGGCGCTGTGAATGTCGATCGCGGTCGAGGCGGTGGCGCTGCCCGAGCGGATCGACAGGGTCGACGCGCTGGCGTCGTCGATCGCCAGCACGGCGCCGGCGGCGATGTTGTTGTCGACCTGCAGCAGGCCGCCGCTGGCCTCGATCGTGCCGGTGCCGGTGATCGTGCCGCCGCTGACGGTGCCGACGCCCTTCAGCAGGCCGGCATTCTGGATTCCGCCGCGCGAATAGAGGTCGTGGCCGGCGAGCGAGATGATGCCCGCCGCGTTGTTGACGATGTAGGCGTCGTTGTCGTCGTTGGCGGTGACGGTGAGCGCGCCGGCACTGAGGTCGACCGTGGCGGAATTGGTCAGGATCCCGCGCATGAGCAGCGTGCCGCCGCTGGGCGCGAGGGTGCCGGCGTTGGCGATGTTCGTCAGGAGGTTGATGGGCCCCGGGATCGCCTTCCCGACGATGCCGAAGCCGCCGAGCGTGGCGCCGGCGCCGATAGTGATGCCGGCGGTGTCGGTGAGGCTGCCGCCGGCGAGCAGGATCTTGCCGTTGGTGAGGCTCTGGGCCCCCGAGATGGTGAGGTCGCCGGCCCCGCCCACCGCCAGCGTCTGGTTGGCGCTGTTGATCGTCACCGGTGCGATCGTCGCGGTCCCGTCGAACTCCAGGGTCGAGGCGCTGCCGGTGGCGATCGCGAAGCTGTTCGGGCTCTCGACCGTGCCGGTGAAGGCCAGCGTGCCGCCCGACGCGGTGATCGTGCCGCTGCCGGCCAGTAGATGGGCGCTGACCGTGCCGTAGCCGCTCAGGCTGGCGCCGCTGCCGATGGTCAGGCCGCTGTCGTCGGCGAGCGAGCCGCCGAGCATCACGATCTTGCCGTTGGTGATGCTCTCGGCGGCGTTGATGGTGAGCGCGCCGCTCGGGCCGATGGCGAGCGTCTGGTTGACGCTGCCGATGGCGATCGCCGCGCTCGCCGTCGCCGTGCCGTTGAACTCCAGGGTCGAGGCGGTGGTGCTGTCGATGGTGAAGCTGTTGCCGGCCGCGACGCTGCCGTTCAGCAGCAGCGTGCCCCCCGAGGCGGTGACGGTGCCGCTGCCGGCGCCGAGGTCGGCGTTCACCGTGCCGAAGCCGGAGAGCGTGGCGCCGCTGTCGATGGTCAGGCCGAAGGGATCGGTCAGCGTGCCGCCGAGCAGCGTGATGGTGCCGTTGGTGATGCTCTCGGCGGCGTTGATCGTCAGGCTGCCGGACGGGCCGACGATCAGCGTCTGGTTGGCGCTGGAGATCGCCACGGCGGAAGCCAGCGTCGCGGTGCCGTTGAAGCGCAGCGCCGAGGCGCTCGCGCTGTCGATGGTGAAGCTGTTGCCGCTCGCCACCGTGCCGGCGAGGACCAGGGTGCCGCCGGTCGCGCTCACCGTGCCGGTGCCTGCCGCGAGGCTGGCGTTCACCGTGCCGAAGCCGGAGAGCGTCGCGCCGCTGCCGATGGTCAGCCCCGACGCGTCGGTCAGCGTCCCGCCGGCGAGCTGGATCGTGCCGTTGGTGACGCTCTGGGCGCCGGTGATGGTGAGCGCGCCGGCGGCGCCGATCCTCAGCGTCTGGTTCGCGCTGGTCATGCCGATGGCGCTGGCGGTGGTCGCCGTGCCGTCGATCACCAGCGTCGAGGCGGCGGCGGCGCTGATCGCCAGCACGGCGCCGGTCACCGTGCCGGTGAGGTCGAGCGTGCCGCCCGAGGCGGTGATCGAGCCGCCGCCGGTGATGGTCGCCGCCACGGTCCCGGCGCCGCTGATCGCGCCGGCATTGGCGATCGTGCTGGCGGTCAGCGTGTAGCCGGTCGTCAGCGTGATGGTGCCGCCGGCGTTGTTGGTGATGCCGGCGCTGGCGGTGAGGTTGCCGCCGGTGACATTGATCGCGCCGCTGTTGGTGATGAGGCCGTCGAAGCCGAGCGCGCCGCCGCTGGTCTGGATGGTGCCGGAATTGGCGACGCCGGCCGGGCTGGTCGCCACCGTGCCGAAGCCGGAGAGCGTGGCGCCGCTGCCGATGGTCAGGCCGGCGGTGTCGGTCAGCGTGCCGCCCGAGATGGTGATGGTGCCGTTGGTGATGCTCTCGGCGGCGTTGATGGTGAGCGCGCCGCTCGGGCCGATGGCGAGCGTCTGGTTGGCGTTGCCGATGGCGATTGCCGCGCCGGTCGTCGCGGTGTTGCTGATCTTGAGGACGGAGGCGCTGGCGGAGCTGATCGCCAGGACGTTGCCGCTCGCCGTGTTGGTGAGGTTGAGCGTGCCGCCCGAGGCCGTGATGGTGCCGGTGCCGGTGATTGCCGCAGTTATCGTGCCGGAGCCGGTGACGCTGCCGTTGTTGGCCAGCGCGCCGGCGGCGAGCGTCGCCGCCGCGGACAGCGTGATCGTGGCGCCGGCATTGTTGGTGACGGTGCCGGAGGCGCCGATCGACCCGCCGCTGACCGTAATTGCGCCGCTGTTGGCCACGTCGTTGGCGCCCAGCACCGCGCTGGCGCCGACGGAGATCGTGCCGCCGGCATTGTTGGTGACGGTGCCGGACGCCGTGATCGCGCCGCTGCTGTTGACCGTGATGCCGCCGCTGTTGACCACGTTGGTGGCGCTCAGCGTCTCGCCGCCGGCGATGGTGATCGTGCCGCCGCTGCTGTTGGTCACCGTCTCCAGCGAGCTCAGGTTGCCGCCGGTGACGCTCATCGTGCCGTTGTTGACGACGTTGTCGTCGAAGGACAGGTCGCCGCCGCTGACCGTCACGGTGCCGGAATTGGTGAAGGTGAAGCCGCGGAATATGACCGAGCCATGCCCGCTCAGCGTCGCCCCGCTGCCGACGGTGATGTTGCCGATCTCGTTCTCGAGGAAGCCGCCCAGCATCTCGATGGTGCCGTTGGTGATGCTGAAGCCGGCGGCGAGCTTGAAGAGCAGGTCGCCGCCCGGCCCGATGGCGAGCGTCTGGTTGGCGTTGTTGACGGTGATCGACGAGGTGGTGATGAACTGCCCGTCGAACCGGAGGGTCGAGGGCGTGCTGGAATCGATGGTGGCGTTGACGCCGTTGGAGATGTTGCCGCTGAGGATCAGCGTGCCGCCCGAGGCGGTCACCGTGCCGGCGCCGGACGCGATGTTCGCCGTCACCGTGCCGTAGCCGGAGAGCGTGCCGCCCGAGCCGATGGTCAGGCCGCCCGAATCCCGGAGCGTGCCGCCCTGCATGCTGATGGTGCCGTTGGTGATGCTCTCGGCGGTGCCGATCGTCAGGTCGCCGCCGGTCGCCACGGCCAGCGTCTGGTTGGCGTTGTTGATGGTAATGGCGCTGACCGAGTTGGCGCTGCCGGCGAAGGCCAGGGTCGACGGGGTGGCGCTGTCGATGATCAGCGTGTTGCCGTTGGCGTAGGAGCCGGCCAGGGTGAGGGTGCCGCCGCTGGCGGTGATCGCGCCGGTGCCCGTCGCGATGTTGGCCGCGACCGTGCCCGAGCCCGAGAGCGTCGCGCCGCTGCCGATGGTCAGCCCGCTGGCGTCGGTCAGCGTGCCGCCCGCCATGGTGATCTTGCCGTTGGTGATGCTCTCGGCCGCGCCGATCGTGAGGTTGCCCGCCGCGCCGATCGCCAGCGTCTGGTTGGCGTTGCTGATGGCGATCGCGGCCGCCGCCGTGGCGGTGCCGTTGAACTGCAGGGTCGAGGCCGAGGCGGTGTCGATGGTGAAGGTCTGGCCGGTCGACACCGTGCCGGAGAGGGTCAGGGTGCCGCCGGTCGCGGTGACCGTGCCGCCGCTGCCGCCGATGTCGGCGGCCACCGTGCCGAAGCCGACCAGCGTGCCGGAGGTGCCGAGGGTCAGCCCGCTGGCGTCGGTCAGCGTGCCGCCCTGCATCAGGATCTGGCCGTTGGTGACGCTCTGGGCGGCGTTGATCGTGACGCTGGCGCTGGGGCCGACGGTGAGGCGCTGGTTGGCGTTGTTGATGGTGATCGCCGCGGCGATCGTCGCCGTGCCGCTGAAGCGCAGCGTCGAGGAGGAGGCGGTGTCGATCGAGAAGGCGTTGCCGCTCGCCACCGTGCCGGAGAGGATCAGCACGCCGCCGCTGGCGGTGATCGTGCCGGTGCCGGCCGCGATGTTGGCGGCCACCGTGCCGGCGCCGCTGAGCGTCGCGCCGGCGCCGATGGTCAGGCCGCTGGCGTCGGTCAGCGTGCCGCCCGCCATGGTGATCTTGCCGTTGGTGATGCTCTCGGCGGCGCCGATCGTCAGGCTGCCGCTGGGGCCGATCGCCAGCGTCTGGTTGGCGTTGTTGATGGCGATCGCCGCGGCGGCGGTCACCGTGCTGTTGAACTGCAGCGTCGAGGCGGACGCCGTGTCGATGGTGAAGGCGTTGCCGCTCGCCACCGTGCCGGTGAGGAGCAGCGTGCCGCCGGACGCCGTGATGGTGCCGGTGCCGGCCGCGATCGGGGCGTTCACCGTGCCGCGGCCGGAGAGCGTCGCGCCGGCGCCGATGGTGAGCCCCGAGGCGTCGGTCAGCGAGCCGCCGGCCAGCGTGATCTTGCCGTTGGTGATGCTCTCCGCGGCGTTGATGGTGAGGCTGCCGGACGCGCCGATCGCCAGGGTCTGGTTGGCGTTGTTGATCGCGATCGCCGCGGCCGCCGTCGCGCCGGCATTGAACTGCAGCGTCGAGGCGGAGCCGCTGTCGATGGTGAAGGTCGGCCCGCTCGACACTGTGCTGGAGAAGGCGAGGGTGCCGCCCGAGGCGGTGATGGTGCCGCTGCCGCCGACCGCGCCGGTCACCGTGCCGAAGCCCGAGAGGGTGGCGCCGCTGCCGATGGTGAGGCCGGCATTGTCGGTCAGCGAGCCGCCGAGGAGCGTGATCTTGCCGTTGGTGATGCTCTGTGCCGCGCCGATGGTCAGGCTGCCGCTCGCGCCGACCGCCAGCGTCTGGTTGGCGTTGTTGATGGTCAGGGCGGTGCTGGTCGTCGCGGTGCCGTTGAACTGCAGCGTCGAGGCGCTCGCCGAATCGATGGTCAGCGTGTTGCCGTTGGCGTAGGTGCCGCCGAGGATCAGCGTGCCGCCGGAGGCCGTGATCGTGCCGGTGCCGGCCGCGATGTTGGCGTTGACGGTGCCGAAGCCGCTGAGCGTGGCGCCCGCGCCGATGGTGAGGTTCGAGGCGTCGGTCAGCGAGCCGCCGGCCAGCGTGATCTTGCCGTTGGTGATGCTCTCGGCGGCGCCGATCGTCAGGGCGCCGCTCGGGCCGATCGCCAGCGTCTGGTTGGCGTTGCTGATCGAGATCGCGGCAGCGGCGGTGGCGGTGCCGTTGAAGCGCAGCGTCGAGGCCGAGGCGGTATCGATGGTGAAGGCATTGCCGCTCGCCACCGAGCCCGACAGGATCAGCGTGCCGCCGCTGGCGGTGATCGTGCCGGTGCCCGTCGCGATGTTGGCCGCGACCGTGCCCGAGCCCGAGAGCGTCGCGCCGCTGCCGATGGTCAGCCCGCTGGCGTCGGTCAGCGTGCCGCCCGCCATGGTGATCTTGCCGTTGGTGATGCTCTCGGCCGCGCCGATCGTGAGGTTGCCCGCCGCGCCGATCGCCAGCGTCTGGTTGGCGTTGCTGATGGCGATCGCGGCCGCCGCCGTGGCGGTGCCGTTGAACTGCAGGGTCGAGGCCGAGGCGGTGTCGATGGTGAAGGTCTGGCCGGTCGACACCGTGCCGGAGAGGATCAGGGTGCCGCCGGTCGCGGTGACCGTGCCGCCGCTGCCGCCGATGTCGGCGGCCACCGTGCCGAAGCCGACCAGCGTGCCGGAGGTGCCGAGGGTCAGCCGCTGGCGTCGGTCAGCGTGCCGCCCTGCATCAGGATCTGGCCGTTGGTGACGCTCTGGGCGGCGTTGATCGTGACGCTGGCGCTGGGGCCGACGGTGAGGCGCTGGTTGGCGTTGTTGATGGTGATCGCCGCGGCGATCGTCGCCGTGCCGCTGAAGCGCAGCGTCGAGGAGGAGGCGGTGTCGATCGAGAAGGCGTTGCCGCTCGCCACCGTGCCGGAGAGGATCAGCACGCCGCCGCTGGCGGTGATCGTGCCGGTGCCGGCCGCGATGTTGGCGGCCACCGTGCCGGAGCCGCTGAGCGTCGCGCCGGCGCCGATGGTCAGGCCGCTGGCGTCGGTCAGCGTGCCGCCCGCCATGGTGATCTTGCCGTTGGTGATGCTCTCGGCGGCGCCGATCGTCAGGCTGCCGGCCGAGCCGATCGCCAGCGTCTGGTTGGCGTTGCTGATGGCGATCGCCGCGGCGGCGGCCGCCGTGTTGTTGAACTGCAGGGTCGAGGCGGACGCCGTGTCGATGGTGAAGGCGTTGCCGCTCGCCACCGTGCCGGAGAGGATCAGCGTTCCGCCGCTGGCGGTGATCGTCCCGCTGCCTGCCGAGAGGTTGGCGGCCACGGTGCCGGAGCCGCTCAGCGTTCCGCTGGCGCCGATGGTCAGCCCGCTGGCGTCGGTCAGCGTGCCGCCCGCCATGGTGATCTTGCCGTTGGTGACGCTCTGCGCCGCGCTGATGGTGAGGCTGGCGGACGAGCCGATCGCCAGCGTCTGGTTGGCGTTGTTGATGGTGATCGCCGCTGCCGAGGTGGCGGTGCCCTCGATCTTCAGCGTGTTGGCGGCCGTGTTGTCGATCGCCAGCACGACGCCGCTGGCGATCGTGCCGAAGACGTCCAGCGTGCCGGTGCCGCTGGCGGTGACCGTGCCGGTCCCGCTGATCGTGCCCGAGACGTTGACGGTGCCGCGGCCGCTCAGGTTGGTGCCGGCGGCCAGCGCGATGCCGCCGGAATCGTTGATCGTGCCGCCGGCCATGGTGATCGTGCCGGCGGTCACGTTGATCGCCGAGCTGCCGGTGCCGGTGACGTTGAGCGTGTTGCTGCTCACCGCCAGGACGGTGGTGGCGTTGCTGACCGTCACCGAGTTGAGGTTGGCGGTGTTGACGTTGACCGTCAGGGTCGTTGCGGCGCGGGCGATGACGACGTCGTCGCCCGCGGCGGGCACCCCAGCCGGGGTCCAGTTCGCTGCGTTGTTCCAGGTCGTGCCGGCGCTCCAGGTCTTGGTGACGAGGAGGCCGGCATAGGCGGCCTGGCCGGCCGCCGTCAGCGGCGCCGCGCCGCCGCCCGGCAGGGTCCAGGCGCCGCCCGCCGCGGCGGCGCCGACCAGCCGGAGGGCGAGCGCGACCGGCGCGCCCGCGGCCTCGGCCAGGGCGCGCCCAGCGCGGCGCCGGCCGCACCGGCGCCGGCCCGGCAGCTCCACAACCGGATCTCGCCGCCCGGCGCCAGCGCGCGCCCGAGCGCGCCGAGCTCGCCGGCCTGGCGCGCGACGCTGCCCGCGCTCCACGCGCCGCCGCAGAGGTCGACATGCCCGGCCTCGCCATGCGCCACGACATGGATCGCGGCCAGCCCGGCCCGGCCGGCCAGCGCCTCGGCCATCTGCCGCGCCGCTGCCCGGTCGGGCCGCAGCGCCACCACCTCGATTCCGGGCCGCAATCCCCTGAGCAGGGTGGCGCGGTCGGGAACGGCGGGATCGAGGAAGAGGACCTCGGCGACGTGATTCCTATGCATGCTCCCCACCCTCATGGCGCGCACCCCTGCCGTCCGCCGTCCTGGATGGCAGAGGTCATGGTTCATCGTTCGCCGGGGGCGGGCTCACCGCGGCCGCCGGCGTTCCCGGGCCGGCGATACCGCCGGTCCGGGCCTTGTCGAGTCGAGGACGCTTGGCGCGGATCGCCGCGCCACGGCCCGCAGATCTCCCCCCTGCCGGGAGTCCGCCTGGGCAAGCACCGCCCCCACTTCACGACTGCCCGCCGCCCGGCCCGCCCCTCGCTCGCGACAGGACGGTCAGATCGCCCGGGTCGACGCTGCGGTCGCAGTAATACAGGACATCAATATTATTGCCAGCGTCAAGAGTATTGTACAGGCAAGATTAACCGCCAATAATACACACACTGGTGTGCTTGCGTGCTGTCTTTATCAAGAATTCGTGATCAGGAAATCATTGCCTAATTTTCTACTACATGGAGTGAGCTCACGGGGCGCCGCGACCATGGAGCGACAGTCGTCGCCATCGGCGCGTATGCTCTGGGCGGGTCTCGCCTTGGCTTGCGAGATGTCGACGGGACATTGACGAACCGGCTGCGCAGCGATGAAACGTCGCGCGATCGCAGCGCCCGCGCGTTCCGCATCCGGTGCGGGCATGGGCGGAATCGGCGCCGCGGCGGCAGCGATCCTGCGTCGGCGACCGGCCGGCGCCGGCCGGGGGCGACGCGACGCTCGTCTCAACTGCCGGGTGCACGGCGCCGGGTGCCCGGCCCCGGTCGACGATGGCCCGGTCGATGATGACCGGTCGACGATGATGCGGGCCCCGAGCCGGCGAGCCTCGGTGATGCGCCCGCCGGCCCCGGCGGCCGGGAAACGGGGCCTGGCTAGTGCAGCGTCAGCTCGGCCCTGGCCATGCGGAACGCGGCCGGGCGGACCAGCCGGGCCGAGGTCACCTGCACGGAGTGCAGCTTGCCGTCCAGGCTGCGGGTCCAGAAGTCGAGGAACTTGCGCAGCACCGGGAACTCCGGCGCCAGGTCGTAATCCTGCCAGAGATAGGTCTGCAGCAGCCGGGGATGGTCGGGAAGGTGGTAGAGGATCTCGGCGGTGGTCAGGCGGTAGTCGCGAAGCTGCAAGGCGAGCTGGCTCATGAATCCCACCCTCGATTCTGGATTCTGCTCCCTGACGATAATGCGCCGGAATCGCGAAGGTGTCATGAGAAATGTAATATTTTCAATAGTTTAGCAGCCTCCAGCCGAGACTGCTGCCAAGCCGGCCGCGGTGCCGGGGCAGGACGCGCGCCAGCGTCCGCCCTTGACAAGCGGGACGCCTTCCCTTAGATCGCTGGCACTCCCTGAGCGAGAGTGCTAGCAACGCGCGCTGACGGGGTCGGAATAACCGGCCCCAAGGGTTTCAGACCTGAGAAAGACGGAGGATCGCAATGAAGTTCCGACCGCTGCATGACCGCGTCCTGGTGCGCCGCGTGGCGTCCGAGGAGAAGACGGCTGGCGGCATCATCATCCCGGACACCGCCAAGGAGAAGCCGATGGAGGGCGAGGTCGTCGCCGTCGGCGATGGCGCGCGCTCCGAGGATGGCAAGATCACCCCGATGGCGGTGAAGGCGGGCGACCGCATCCTGTTCGGCAAGTGGTCCGGCACCGAGGTCAAGATCGACGGCGAGGAGCTGCTGATCATGAAGGAGTCGGACATCATGGGCATCATCGAGGAGACCCCGTCCAAGCGCCGGGCCGCCTGAGGCGCCCCGCTCGGACGAACAGCAGGTCTCTAGGAAGGAATAGGGAAAGAAGAAAATGGCTGCCAAGGACGTCAAGTTCAGCACCGATGCCCGCGAGCGCATGCTCCGCGGCGTCGACATCCTCGCCAACGCCGTCAAGGTGACGCTCGGTCCCAAGGGCCGCAACGTCGTCCTCGACAAGTCGTTCGGCGCGCCGCGGATCACCAAGGACGGCGTCACCGTCGCCAAGGAGATCGAGCTGGCCGACAAGTTCGAGAACATGGGCGCGCAGATGGTGCGCGAGGTTGCCTCGAAGACCAACGACCAGGCCGGCGACGGCACCACGACCGCGACCGTGCTCGCCCAGGCGATCGTCCGTGAGGGCGCCAAGGCGGTGGCCGCGGGCCTCAACCCGATGGACCTGAAGCGCGGCGTCGACATGGCCGTCGAGGCCGTCGTCGAGGACGTGAAGAAGCGCTCCAAGAAGGTCTCGACCTCGGACGAGATCGCCCAGGTCGGCACCATCTCGGCCAATGGCGAGCGCGAGATCGGCGACATGATCGCCCGCGCCATGCAGAAGGTCGGCAACGAGGGCGTGATCACCGTCGAGGAGGCCAAGGGCCTCGATACCGAGCTCGAGGTGGTCGAGGGGATGCAGTTCGACCGCGGCTATCTCTCGCCGTACTTCATCACCAACGCCGAGAAGATGAACGCCGAGCTCGAGAACCCCTACATCCTGATCCACGAGAAGAAGCTCTCGGGCCTGCAGGCGATGCTGCCGGTGCTCGAGGCGGTGGTCCAGTCGGGCCGTCCGCTGCTGATCGTGGCCGAGGACGTCGAGGGCGAGGCGCTGGCCACCCTGGTGGTCAACAAGCTGCGCGGCGGCCTCAAGGTCGCGGCGGTGAAGGCCCGGGCTTCGGTGATCGCCGCAAGGCGATGCTCGAGGACATCGCGATCCTGACCGCCGGTCAGGTGATCAGCGAAGACCTCGGCATCAAGCTCGAGAACGTCACGCTCGAGATGCTGGGCAAGGCCAAGAAGGTGGTGATCACCAAGGAGGAGACCACCATCGTCGACGGCGCCGGCAAGAAGAAGGAGATCGAGGGCCGCTGCAACCAGATCCGGGCCCAGATCGAGGAGACGACCTCCGACTACGACAAGGAGAAGCTCGCCGAGCGTCTGGCCAAGCTGGCCGGCGGCGTGGCGGTGATCCGGGTCGGCGGCGCCACCGAGGTCGAGGTGAAGGAGCGCAAGGATCGCGTCGACGACGCGATGCACGCGACCCGCGCCGCGGTCGAGGAAGGCATCGTCCCGGGCGGCGGCGTGGCGCTGCTCTATGCCACCCGCGTGCTGGAGAAGCTCGAGCCCGCCAACAACGACCAGAAGGTCGGCATCGACATCGTCCGGCGGGCGGTGGCCATCCCGTGCCGCCTGATCGCCGAGAATGCCGGCACCGACGGCTCGATCGTCATCGGCAAGCTGATGGACCAGAAGAGCAGCACCTTCGGCTTCGACGCGCAGACCGGCACCTACACCGACCTGGTGAAGGCCGGCATCATCGACCCGACCAAGGTCGTGCGCGCGGCGCTGCAGGACGCGGCCTCGGTCGCCGGCCTGCTGATCACCACCGAGGCGATGGTGGCGGAGCGGCCGGAGAAGAAGGCCGCCCCGATGCCGGGCGGCGGCGGCGGCGGGATGGGCGGCATGGGCGACATGGACTTCTAAAGTCCGGTTCCCAAGCAGCCCGTCACAACGCGAAGATGGGGGCCGCGCCGTAAGGCGCAGCCCTTTTTCTTATGCTTATGGCCACGACGAGGATGTCGCCTCCTACGGGATCGGGGAACTCAGCGGAGGTCACCGTCGTGCAAAGCTCGACCTTGTCCCCCACAGGCCAGAGTTCCACTCCGCCAACCCCATGCGGCTGAACGCAGGCCGCTCTAGACACTATCGCGCTCGCGCCTGTCCGGAGTTAGGCTGATCCCGGGGGGCTACCTGTGCCCAGAAGCGCACAAGATCCCTGCGCGACATTGGCGGCGGAGTCACTTCCTGAGGGAAATGATGGACATCAACGGCACAAATGCCCACGTCGCGCGGCGCGACCTGCCCGACCTTGCCAGCCGCCCTGAGCAGCCCGAGACAACGCTGAGGTACGAGGGCTCGTCCCCGTCGCTTGCGTGCCGCACCATTTCAGCCCAACGTGGCCGCATGCGTCGGTTCCGCACCGATCGTTCCCGGCGACTACTCAGCCGAAAAAGGCCAATCGTCAATTGGAGGTCTTCATGGGGGCTTCTCAATCCAACCTGTCGGGTGCCGGATATGGAATCGACTTCGTCCTCGCCGTTACCCAGAGAAGTCTCAATGCAACCATCAAGAGCTTGTTGCTGGACCTGAAGGAACCGATCGTAATCTTTTGCGTGTGCGTCGATGACAACAATAAGCCCTACGTCGTCGATTACGAGAAGTTGAAGTCGAACGCCAAGGGCAGCGATCCGTTCGCAATCTCAGCGGGCGCGGACCCCAATGTCGATTCAGACCTGAAAAACCTGTACGATGCGGGCTTCCTCGCAGCGTTCAGGGCACGCCTCGGCATCCCGGCCGCCTACAGCGACCCCGAAGTGATCCCCGATATCGTGCGGTTCATCGACAAGGACACCGTGCAGTTTCGGATGATGTGCTCGGAGTTCGCGATCGTCGAGCTCGCGGTGGGGCGAAGCAAACGATTCTGGACCAGCGTCTCGCAGGGTGCAAGTGAAGCCTGGCTTTTCTCTTCGGTCGTCGGCATTCGCACGCAAGTGACGGACCCGAAATCCGGAGCACTTCCGCCCGCCGTGGCGAAGAGGGCTGACGCCCTGATGGGACGTGGGGAGACGTTCAGCGTTCGGCAGTTCCTGTTCGATCTTTCGACTGCCGCGCTCAACGAAACACCGACGATCCAGGGTGTGCCGCCGGGGAGCGCCTCCATGTCGCTCCTCACGCAATATTTTGTCGGCCTGTACTTCGAAGAGCTCAAGAAGCGCGGCGAGCCTGTACTGGGCGTGACGATCACGCAGCCACGGAGCTCGTCGTCTGACCTGGTTGTAACGGATGTCGTCAGACGCATCTGCCCTGTCGTCGACGCGCACGGCGTGCCGCTACCGACCCCAAATGACGACCAGGTGAGGCTGGCGACACTCGCCTATTGTGGCGAATTCGACGGCGACCCGTTGCCGGCGGATGCGAAGACCTTCGGATGGAACTGGGTGGAGTCTTCCGATACCGCGGATTGCCACGGGGTGGTGTCGGTCAGCCGGTCAGCGCTTGTCAAACACCTGCATTCGCAACTTCTACCCGTGGCGACGAATTGCTCCTTCGCGCCGGAGTGCCGCTTCATCATGCGGTCCGACGGCATGCATTTCTTCTCGCTGCTCACCCCAGGCCAAGTCCCGGCGGTCACCGTGCCGCCGACGGGAAAGGGCGTGCTGGCGTATTCGTACCATCCGCAAACCGCGGTCGGCACCTGGGGCATCACAAGCCACGATGCGTTTCTTGCGAAGGCAAAGCTTGGCGCCAGCTACGACCTTACGGTGCAGTTCGATGGCTCAGCGATCACGATCCAGCAACATCTGAAGATCTACTTTTACATCTGGAGCGGCGTCGTCTTCAGGGATGGCAACATCGTCGATAGAAAAGTCACCGACGTCTTCACGCTGTCAACGGCTGACGGGGTGCTGTCGATCCAACCGAGCGGGGCCGTCGACGACGCCTCAACGTCGCTTGATCTGAATGGATTTGATAAGTGGTTCGCGGATGTTTGTACAATTTCTATTGCACAAGCAGAAGGGATCGCTAAGAGGATGACGAGTTTGAAGCTCGCTGATATCCCCGTGACGATGATCAGTGACTTTGTGTTTCCTGGAGGTGACGCCTTCATATTGAAAGATGCCGCTTTTTCAGGTTCTCAAGATCTGGTCTGCCGGATTACATACTCACATCCGAAATGAAGCTCGCCGAGGCGATGGCCCATCTCTCCCCGCCACCCAGGAGCGCTGCTCATGTCCGACTATGTTCTCTCGCAGTCTGTGGAACTGCTCGACGACTACGCCCAGATCGAAGACATCGCTCCAGAGAAGCGTCTGCAGGCCGTTGAGGGGCCGGGCGGTGCAGCGATCCTGTTTTCGATCGCGGACGGGCTCGGCAGCCCGCTGAACGCCACGATCGAACGCTATGGTCAGCGGTCGAGTTGGTCGCGACACTCCCTGAGCGGGCCGGAGAGTAGCGTCGGTCTGCACGCGCCATGCAAGACTTTCGTCGTCGCGCGGTCGCATGACGGCGCGTTGCGTCTTGCGATGGTCTTGCGGGATTCGTCAGGCGACAAACTATATATTTGCGACAATGCGACGCCGTCAGACGCCGCCTGGCTCGACGCTCCTGCTTGGCGAGAGGCGCCCTATGACGACGCAGCGCACCCGCGTGCCAAGGTCATCGTCGCGGACGTCTTCCTCAGCGACGCGAAGGAAGGCGCGCATCTGGTTGTTGACATTCTGCGCGACGCGCCGGAGCAAGCCAAGATATACCGTTACTATGTCGCCATGGGACAGGGCGCGAAGCCAGCCTGGAAACCCCATGACCTGGCGGCCAATTTTGAGGCGAATCGGTATGCGAGCTGTCTCGGACGAAGAGCCGGACAGGGGCGGTTTGCAGTTGAAGGGCTGTATACGGCCGGAGCCGTCGGCGGTCACTCGCAGCTCCTCTATACGCCGCTCTACAATGTGACAGACCCGACAATACCGCCGAGCCCGGATCGGCTGACCTTGCCCGGGGGAGCCGTCGCGGACGCCATAGCCGTTTGTCGCCGGGACGACGAGACGACCGACCTCTACGTCGCGGCGGGCGGCGCGCTTTACGTCTTCCCGAGCGATGCGCAGGAGGTTGATGCGAAGGCCACGGAATTGATGCGTCACCCCATCCTGACGGATGTCGAGGACCTCTTCGCGTATTACTCCGCCTCTGACGAGGTCACGGTCTGGGGTCGGAACGCCGCTCTTGCAGTATTTTGCCTCCGCCGGCGGGACGGTGTCTGGAGCGTGCCGCTGTCGATCCTGGCGGGGGCTGAACAGCTGACGCCCTTCTATAACGGGCGGCAGAGCGCCGATTCGTTTTTCGTCCATACAGGTGAGCAGCAGATCGTGAAGGCGACCAAGTCCCCTGGGAGCCTGTTGTGGAATCGTCAGACCGTCCAGCTCCCTCCGCTTGACCCGAAGGTGCCTGCCAGGAAGCGCAGTGCCTACATGACAACCGTGCAGGCGATCGGGTCTGATAGCGGAGCGCCAGCCGGGACTAAAGCTATGCAGGTATCCGCCCGCTCACTGACGCCGGTCTTCATCAACCACCTCTATTACGTGATCGGGCCGGATCCGATCGAGATCGAGACGGACGCGGCAGGGAGGCTGACAGTTGTCGAGGCAGTTCAGAGCTTGGCGGGCGCGCATCTCACGTTTTCGATCGGGAGCGGGGTCGCGAATGTTGACCCGATTCATGGGCCACTGCTGAAGACGACTGCGCTTGATACTCCAGACAAGCTGAAAGCGGTGGTCGTGCCGAGCGCTCAGGGCGCCGCGAGGCACCTGCTGCCTGGCGGCACGACGACGGATGTCTTGCAGCGGATTGCGGACGCCAATCGAAGCCTGCAGGCCGCGCATGCCGCGGTAGGGGGAGCGCCGGCCGACGGCGCCCCGCGAGCGATGCCAGCTGCATCTGCGGCCATCACTTTGACGGCCAGCCATCCTGTTGATGTCGGTGATCTTTTCGCGATGATCGCGCACGGGGTCGAGGCGGCGATCAAGCACGAGCTTCACGTCATTCTCGACGCCGCAAAGGGCGTCTGGACAGCAGTGCTGAGGATCGCGGACGAAGTCTATCATGCCGCGCTCGTCTCGCTGGAGGCCATCGCAGCGGCAGCGACATGGCTCTACAAGCAGGCTCAGGTCCTGGTGCAGGACCTGATCGACTACTGCAAGCTTCTGTTCAATCCTGCGGCGCTCAGACGTACGAAGGATGTATTGAAGTGCTGCGCTCAATTCGTGTTTGCGCAGCAGGTCTATGCTCTGACGGCGGCCCGCAAGGAAGTCGATGCTAAGGCGGACGCTCTCAAAGGCGAGATCGATTCATGGCTGAAGGGCCCGCGGGATTGGACGAAGCTTGGGCCCGAAGCGAAGCAGAAGGTCGGTGCGTCGGGAACGAAGGGGCCGCATCACGGCGCTAGCGGAGCATTTCTCGCCCATCACGTCCAAGGCAATCTCGATCGCGGATCTTCGCTCGGCGGGCCGAATCAGCCGGCGCCAGCGGGTCTGCTTGATGTGCTTCTCGGAGCATTGACGAGAGAGGCGGACGACATCGGTGTCGCCGTAGACAAGCTCTTGAGCGCGCTCACCGAGTTTCCCGATGTCAGTGCGGTCGATTTCTTCGATTCGGTTCTCGATGCGGTCGCCGACCTGGCGATCGACAGCGCGAAAAACCTGCTCGACGCGGTAATCGATATTCTTTGCCAATTGGCGGCGAACGCTCTTCATCTCCTGGACACACCGATTCATATTCCCGTCGTATCGGACATTCTGAGTGATCTTGGCGTTCCGGAATTCTCGTTGCTCGATCTATTCTGCTGGGTAGGAGCGTTCGCGGCGAACGCCATCTACGTCGCGATCTACGGCAAGGAGCCCTTTCCAGCGCCCGCGCCCGCGCCGGCGCCGCGCGCGGCGCCGGCGGCGCTGTTCGATGATGCCGTCGGCGCGGCAGGGGTTCGAATCGCTCCCGTTCCCCCCTTCGTTGGACTCGGGGAAGCTCTGGCGGCGGCGTCGGCTAGGTTCTTTTTGGCGATGAAGAGCGACCCACTGGGCCCGGTCCACTTCATTGAGTCGACGTTCGAGGTGTATAAGGCCGAGTTCGATGGACTGGTGCAGCCTTACGCGTCGACTATCTTCATTGTGGGCAATTGCTCAGCGAGCCTCGTGATGATGATAGGAGCGCTCCTTCAGGCGTTGGAGGCGCAACGACTGCCGTTGTCCGACGCTCTGAGCAGGACGGCAGCCGCCTCGATGGTCTTCTCTGCGGCTTTGTCGTTGCTGGCCGAATACGTCGGCAACCATAGCGGCCTCGTGAACTCCGCCGCTTACTGGATCGACAAGGTTCTGACCGGGGTTCGCGTTTGCTTCCTGATCGGGTTCGGCGTCCAGGACGAGCCAGTCGGTGCCAAATTCGGCAAGCTCGGAAAACTGGAGATCAAGTCAATGCGCGGGCTTGGCGCGGTTGTGGACAGTGTTTGTGCAATGATGCAGACGGTGGTTAGGTTATATCAGTATTACGAGCTTGCGCAGAAGAGCGCGAGTCAGAAAGAGCGCTCTCTTGGCTTTATTTATAACACGAGTCAAATCATGACATATTGTTCCAGGATCGGTTATGGAGTTGCGGTCAATTCGGAGCCGCCACTGCAAACCGGCGCCATCATCGGGATGGTTGCTTGCGCCATGATTTCAGCCCTGCTCGTCGGCGCGGAAAGTGCGGTGGCTACCTTGCCGGGGTAGGGCTCGGCAAGTGGTGATAGTTCGGATTTGCCGCCCCCGTCGCTGTTTGGCACCGTCAGCCGGTGGATCAAGCCATGCATCCGCGCCATCGTCTGGGAGTCGCGCCGGGGCGCAGTGTGGTCCGTTCACCGAGCTTCGCCGGCGTCCATCGGAAGGGAGCCGGCTGCACAGACCGCTGGGAGCGCGCAAGGGCTCTGCCGGAACAGGGATGGTCCCCCGCAGTCCCGATCGCTTGCCCCTCCTTTAGTGCTTGTCCAAAGGCTGCCGCGATGACCATGAGCCCGATCCGCCCGTCCGACCGCATCGTGCGCAACCTCGGGCGCGACCCCTTCGTCCGCTTCGAGGCCGGTGGCGTCGTCGAGGAGGGCACGTCCTACCTCCAGCTCGACCCGTCGCGCCCGCCCGGCACCGGCCTCTATGCCTACCGCATGGAGCCGGGCGCCACGACGACGCCGCACGAGCACACCGCCGACGAGCTCTTCGTCGTGCTCGAGGGCGAGCTGGTCGACCATGACGGCACCCGCTACGGCCCCGGCGACATGGTGCTGCTGCGCGCCGGCACGCAGCACAATTCCACCACCCCGACGGGCTGCACGCTGCTCGTCTATGTCGACACCCTGGAGCGGCCGGTGGGCTGATCCCTATAATGCCCGCGCGTCAGGGGGGCGCGTCGATGCCCCCGCTCGTTGCGAGGGTGCGATGTTCGAGAGCCTGGCCGTCCAGGAGCTGTTTCCCACGCCGCTGTGGATCTGCGACCTCGCCGAGCAGCACCGGGCGCGGATCAACGCCGACCTCAAGGCGAGGATCGCGGCGCTGATCGAGCCGCGCCCGCCGATCGAGGTCGGCGGCACCTGGCAGACCGACCCGATCCTGCACCGCATGCCGGAGTTCGCCGAGTTCGCCGGCCTGGTCGAGGGTGCCGCCCGCGGCGCCTTCCGCTTTCTCGGCATCTCCTACGATTCGTTCGAGATCACCGGCTGCTGGGCCAACGTCAATCCGCCGGGCGGCCTCAACTCCAGCCACAACCACCCGAACAACTACCTGAGCGGCGTCTACTATGTCGAGGTGCCGGCCGGCACCGGGCAGATCGTCTTCGCCGACCCGCGGCCGCAGGCCGGGGTGATCGTGCCGACCACCGCCGCCTACAACAAGTTCACCGGCAACAAGATCACCGCCGAGGCCAAGCCCGGCCGGATGTTCCTGTTCCCCGGCTGGCTCTTCCACTCGGTCCCGGTCAATCGCGGCGACGGCGACCGCATCAGCATCGCCTTCAACGTCATGTTCACCCAGTACACCGAGAAGATGAGCCCGCCCCTGTGGAGCGGCACGGTGCCGCTCAAGCGCCGCTCGTAGCGGCGCCGGCCACCAGCCAGGCCGGGTCGAACCAGCTGTCGGCCTCGCCGTCATAGGGCAGGCGGGTGACGTCCCAATGCTGGATCAGGCGGGCATAGGCCGCCCACACCGCCGGCCCGCCGCCGACATAGACGACCCGCCCGGGAAAGCGCGCCAGCACCGCGTCCGGCGCCTCGCGCGAGCGGATCTCGACGATCGTCCGCTCCCGCTCCGCCAGGGCCGGGATCGAGGCCCGCGTCCGCGGCCCGGCGATCAGCACATGGCCGCGCGTCGCCGCCCAGAAGCGCGCGACGTCGGCCCGGTACTCCGGCTCCTTCGCCCCCTCCCACGGCATCCGCCCGCCCAGCCCGAGCTGCCCCCGCCGCCCGATCGCGCACATCGCCCGGATCTCGGTCATCGCATCGTTCCCTCTAAAGGAAGAAGAACGCACGCGGAGGCGCGGAGGACGCGGAGGATCCGTCCGCGGTCGTCGGGCCAGTGGCGGCAGCGGGGCGGCAGCGCGGCCAGGAAGCCCCCGGGCGCCGCGACAGCTTGACCGGGGCGCGGGCGGCGGCCGGTACCCGCGGCCAAACGGCATTTGACCGCGGCCCGCCCCGGCCCGACCATGATCGGATGAACCCTGCCGACATCGACGCGACCGCCGCCTGGCTCGCCCAGAGCGGCCTGGCCGGCCATTCCGGGCTCGACATCCTCACCGGCTTCTGCAAGCGCGCCGTCGCCTGCGGCCTGCCCATCGCGCGCGCCATCGTCATCATCGACACGCTCGACCCCGTGCATGAGGGACAGGCCTTCCGCTGGCGCGCGCAGGGCGCCGCGCCCGACGTCGTCGCGTACGGCAGCTCGGCCGAGGGCGAGGCGGCGGAGAACTGGCGGCGCAGCCCGTTCTTCCGGCTGCTGGAGAGCGGCCAGACGCTGTTCCGCCGCCGGCTCGACGACGCGGCCGCCGCCGAGTTCCCCTCGCTCGCCACCGCGCGCGCCGAGGGCTTGACCGACTATGTCGCGCTCGCCCACCGCTTCGCCGCGGAGGGCGTCATCGGCGAGATGGATTCGGTGCTCTCCTCCTGGCACACCGACCGGCCCGGCGGCTTCCTCGACGGCGAGGTGGCGGCATTGGCGCGCCTCTCGCCCTTCCTGGCGCTGGCGATGAAGTGCGCGGCGCTGTCGCGCATCACGCTGACGCTGGCCGAGACCTATCTCGGCCGCGACGCGGCGCGGCTGGTGCTGGGCGGCCGCATCGGCCGCGGCCAGGCCGACCGCATCGACGCGGTGATCTGGTTCAGCGACCTGCGCGGCTACACCCGCATCACCGACACCTCGGCGCCGGAGGAGATCATCCCGCTGCTCAACGACTACGCCGCGGCGATCATCGCCGCGGTCGAGGCGGAAGGCGGCGACGTGCTGAAGCTGATCGGCGACGGCGTGCTGGCGATCTTCCGCGCGCCCGACCGCCGCGCCGCCTGCGTCGGGGCGCTGGCCGCCGCCGCGGCCGCCGCCGGCGCGGTCGCCGCCCTCAACGAGCGCCGTGCCGCCGAGCACCGCCCGACCACCGACTTCTATCTCGGGCTGCATGTCGGCGAGGTCTTCTACGGCAACATCGGCAGCCAGCGCCGGCTCGACTTCACCGTCGTCGGCCCGGCGGTCAACGAGGCCGCCCGCATCGCCGCCATGTGCCGCTCCGCCGACCGCCCGCTGCTGCTCTCCTCCGCCTTCGCCGCGGCGCTCGCCGACCCCGCCCGCCTCGCCTCGGTCGGCCGCTACGCGCTGCGCGGCTTCGGCCGCCCGCAGGAGCTCTTCACCCTCGACCCGGACGCCTGAGAGAGAAGATCGTCTCACGCGAAGGCGCGTAGCCGCGAAAGGGAGGGCAGGGGCGTGCCGACCCTTCGCGGCCTTCGCGGCTTCGCGTGCCAAGTAATCTTTCTCTACCCGCGCTCCGCCGCCGCCGCGCGCGAGCGCCGCACCGCCAGGATCAGCCCGTAGCCGCCGATCAGCAGGATGGTCGCGCCGACCGTCGACACGGTGCCCAGCACCGGCACGCCCGGCGTGTAGCCGGCCACCATCTTGGCGTAGAGGTACTCCGGCACCGCGGTGTCGGCGCCGGTGGTGAAGAGCGACAGCGGGAAGTTGCCCCAGCTCAGCAGGAAGGCGAACAGCGCGCCGGAGAACAGCCCGGGGAACAGCACCGGCAAGGTGACCTCGCGCAGCACCTGCCAGCGCGAGGCGCCGAGGTCGAAGGCCGCCTCCTCGAGCGCCGGGTCGAAGCTGTAGACCTGGATCGAGATCACCAGCGTCACCACCGGCACGATCCAGACGAGATGGGCGAACACCGCCGTCTTCCAGGAGAGCGGCAGCCCGAGCGCGTTGAACCACAGCAGCAGCGCCAGCCCGAGCACCGATTGCGGGAAGAAGATCGGCAGCAGGATCAGCTTCTGGTAGAGCCTGCGCCCGCGCCAGTCGTAGCGCGCGAAGGCGAGCGCCCCGAAGAATCCCAGCACGACCGCCGCCACGGTGACGCAGGCCGCCATGCTGATCGAGGTCGAGAGGATCTGGCGGATCTCGATCGAGCTGAAGGTCTTGTCCCACCATTCCAGCCCCCAGCGCGCGATCGGGAACTGGAAGTAGCGGCTGGCGGTGAGCGAGGCGAGCGTGATGCACACGGTCGGCAGGTAGACGAACGCCACCGCCGCCAGCGTCCAGGCGACGATCAGCGCATGGCGCGCCCGCTGCGCACGGCTCTCCATGGCCTTAGCGCCGCCCGAGGAAGCGGTCGAGGTCGAAGCGGCGCAGCGCCAGGATCACCAGCGCGCCCACCACCACCATCAGCAGCACCGAGAGCGCCGCGCCCAGCGGCCAGTTCTGCGCATAGGTGAAGGCGATCTCGATGTCGTGCGCGATCGGGATGACGCGCTGGCCGCCCAGCACCTTGGCCTCGGCGATGGCGCCGACCGCCAGCACGAAGGTCAGCAGGCAGCCGATGACGATGCCCGGCATGGAGAGCGGCAGCTCGACCTCGCGGAACACCTGCCAGCGCGAGGCGCCGAGGTCGAAGGCGGCGTCGCGGGTGTCCTGCGGCACCATGGCGACGCCGAGCGTCATCGGGAACAGCATGAACGGGAAGTAGACATAGACCATGCCGAAGATGATCGCCGGCAGGGTGAAGAGCAGGCTCGGCAGCTCGACGCCGAGCAGGCTCTTCAAGGTCCCGGGCAGCACGCCGCCCTTGATGAAGAACAGCACCCAGCCATAGAGCCGGATGTTCTCCGAGACGAAGAGCGGGATGGTGAAGAGCAGCGTCAGCAGCATCGACCAGCGGCCGAAGACCCGCACCAGCCCGTAGGCGATCGGGTAGCAGATCAGCACCAGCAGCACGACCACCAGGCTGGCCAGCCCGAGCGACCACAGGAACGAGATGTAGTTGGTGCCCTCGAACACCGTCGCGTAGTTGGTCAGCTCCGGCGTGCCGTCGATGCCGAAGGTGCGCGGCGGCATGACGCTGAACCACAGCACCGCCAGCAGCGGCGCCGCGAACCCGACCAGCAGGAACAGGGCGACCGGCAGCGCGGCGCGGGCGCCGGCCGGCAGGCGCGTGCCGGCGGCCGCGCTCATTCCTCGGCCACCAGGATGCTGTCGCGCGCGTCCCAGCCGACCGCGACGGCGTCGTCGAGCGATCCCCCGAAGGCCTGCTGGCGCAGCTTCTCGACGACGAAGACCTGCTCGCCGACCCGCACCTGGTACTGGATGCGCGAGCCCAGCGCGTACTCGTTGTAGAGCCGGCCCTCGAGCCGGTTCTCCGCCTCGCCCGGGCCGGTGACGAAGCGCAGGAACTCCGGCCGGATCACCAGGTGGCCGCGCGCGAAGCCCGGCGGCGGCGGCGGCCTGCGGAAGCGGCCGGGCATGCCGTCGGCGGCCAGCGTGCCGTCGGCGGCGAGCGTCACCGCCGGGATGTTGACGTCGCCGATGAACTCGGCGACGAAGCGGCTCCGCGGCGCCGTGTAGATCTCCTGCGGCGTGCCGACCTGGACCAGCCGGCCGGCCCGCATCACCCCGATGCGGTCGCTCATCACCATCGCCTCCTCCAGCGAATGGGTGATGTAGACGAAGGTCTTGTGCGTCTCGCGGTGGATGTCCTTGAGCTCCTTCTCCAGCGTCTTGCGCAGCTTGTAGTCGATCGCCGAGAGCGGCTCGTCGAAGAACAGGATCTCCGGGTCGAAGGCGAGCGCGCGGGCCAGCGCGACGCGCTGCCGCTCGCCGCCCGAGCACTTGGTGACGCTGCGCCGGTAGTAGGATTCGGGCAGCCGCAGCAGCGTCATCAGCTGCAGCGCGCGCTGCTTGCGCTTGCCCGGCGCCTCGCCGCGGATCTTCAGGGGGAACTCGATGTTCTCGCCGACCGTCTTGTGCGGGAACAGGGCCAGCGACTGGAACACCATGCAGGTCGGCCGCTTGTTGGCCGGCAGGTCGTTGATCCGCCGGCCGCGCAGCAGGATGTCGCCGGCGCTCGCCGCCTCCATCCCGGCCAGCATGCGGATCAGCGTCGTCTTGCCCGACCCGGACGGGCCGACGATGGTGAAGAACTCGCCCTCGGCGATGTCGAGGTCGATGCCGTCGACCGCGCGGAAGGCGCCGAAGCTCTTGACCAGCCCGCGCAGCGACAGGATCGCGGACGCGTCGCTCATGCGCCCTCTCCCGCGGAGCGGGAGAGGGCCTCCAGGACCTGCCTCATCCGGTTCGCCGTGCCGGGCTCAGCCCGCCGACGCCGCGCGCTTGGCGGCGGTCATGATATCGAGCAGCTTGTCGTAGTCGGGGACGATGTCGTACTCGATCGAGCGCGCCATCTCCTCCTCCAGGCTGTCCCACTGGATGGCGTCGAGCTCCTCCTTGGTGAAGAGCTTGAAGCACTCCGGGTTGCCCATCTGCGCCACCGGGTTGAAGGTGCCCTCGGCGAAGGCCACGACGTGCGCGGTCTTGGGGTCCTGGACGTACTGCAGGAACTCGACGGCGAGCGGCGACAGGTCGGGGTTGTTGACCGTCGAGGTCACCTCGATCCAGGAGATGCCGCCGATCCCGCCGGCCATCGGCCCCTTCTTCGGCGTGATGCCGCGGATCTCGGGATGGCCGTCGGCGCGCGCCGGCGAGGCCGAGTAGGTGCCGCCGGTCATGTGGAAGTCGATCTCGCCGGAGATCAGCGACTGGTTCATCGTCGCGATGTCGCCGACCAGCTTGGCGCCCTTGAAGACCCGCTCGGCGGTCTCCTTGAACTTCGCCACCTGCGCCTCGTCGTGCGTCTTGAACGGGTCGAAGCCGGCGATGCAGCAGATGTTGAAGACGTTCCAGTCGTCGCTCTCGAGGATGCCGTACCGCTTGGCGTTCTTCGGGTCGTTCCACAGGTCCCAGCCCTGGTCCTCGGCGGTCGCCCGGCTGACCTTGTCGGTGTTGACCACGAAGCTGTAGGGCCCGAAGCGCTGGCACATCCCCAGCAGCTCCTTGCCGGAATCGTCCATCGCCCATTTGTAGGGCGGCTTGAAGGCCGGCAGCATCTTGGTGAAGTAGGGCTCCATCTTCGCCCGGTCGAGCGGCCGGATCAGCTTCTCCGGAAACATCACCTTGCGCGCCCAGGGATTGTTGACGTTGATCAGGTCCCAGACGTTGATCTCGCCGGCGCGCAGCCGGTTGATCATGGTCGGATCGTTGGTCAGCGACTCCGCCTTGACCGTCGCGCCCTTCATGCTGCGGAAGGGGTCCAGCACCTGCGCCGAGTTGTAGCCCTCCCAGCACAGGATGTTCAGCTCCTTGTCGCGCGCCGCCAGCGCGCCCGAGGGCTTCAGCGCCGCCCCGGCCGCCACCGCCGCGGCCATCGCCGCCGAGCGCTGCATGAAGTTGCGCCGTGAGATCCTGCTCGCGTTCGCCATCGAACCCACCTCCTGCTGTCGCCGGCGCTGTCCTTCGCGCCGCTCTCCCGAAACCGCCACTCTAGCGTATCTGCGGCCGCCGTTCGCTTGACTTCAGCGACGGCCGAGTTGACCCTCCGCCCCGCCGGGGCGCCTCAGTAGCGCCGCCGGAACAGCCCGCGCGCCTCGTAGACCGCCGCCGCCTCCTCGACGAAGGCGGCCATGCCCGGCGCGCCGTGCCGCTCGCGCAGCTCCGCCGCCGCGGCGCGCAGCACCTCGGCCGACTCGGCGCGCCCCGGCCGCAGCAGCTCGTAGATCCGCATGATGGTCTCCTGCGGCACCGCCACCAGCTCGGCGGCGCGCTCCAGGTTCTCGGCCAGCGTCGGCCGCCCGGCGGCCCGCGCCACCTCGGCCTGCAGCCGGAGCGCGTCGGGCGTGATGCGCAGGTCCTCGAGCGTCACCTCGCCGGCCAGCACGGCCTCCAGCGTGATCGCGTCGAGCCCCTTGCCGCGCGGCCCGCGCACCAGCTCCGGCCGCTTCTCGGCGAGCGGGTAGTCGGCGATGCCGAGCGGCCCGCTCATGCCGCGCGCGCCGACCAGGACAGATCCAGCTCCTCCGGCGCCGCCCCGTCTTCGGTGAGGCCGGTCTCGATGGCGTAGATCAGCGCGACGCGGGCATGGAAGCGCGAGCCCAGCGCCTGGCCCTCGGTCGGCACCACCACCGGCTCCGGCGACTCGCCGAGCGCGTAGGCGGCCGCGTTGGCGCCGAGCCGGCGGTAATGCTCGAGGCCGGTGATCGGCGCGTTGGAGAACAGCTCGAGGTTGTTGTGCGGCAGCCGGTCCCGGCGGTGGATCACCGCGGTGCCCTTGGCCTGCAGGCCGATGCCGATGCCCGAGCCCGACAGCCGCGCCGCCGACAATCCCAGGAACGAGGTGTCGGCCGTGTGGCGGAAGCGCACGATGCGGGGCGTCAGCCCGCGCGCCGCGATCGCCTCGGTCATCGTCTTCAGCACCGCCGAGAGCGGATGGCCGGCCAGCGTCTGGAACAGCTTGAGGCCGAAGGCCGGGCTGATGCCGATCACCACCTCGCGCGGCGAGGTCCCCGGCGTGGCCTCGCCCATGCCGCGGTACTGGATGCGCCGGCTCTCGTCCTTCTCGCCGCGCCCCTCCTCCTTCAGCACCGCCTCGCGGTCGAGCACGTCGCGGATGGCGTTGAGCTCGGCCCGCCGCGCCTCGCTCACGCGGTAGCCGGTGCCCGGCCCGCGATAGTCGTTGGGGTCGTTGACCGCGCTCACCACCTTGCCGCCGCGCACCACCGCGGCGGTCTGCAGGTAGTCGCCGGAGAGCCGCAGCTTGACCAGCGCCAGCAGGTTCTCCGCCTCCTGGCGGAAGCCGCGCCGCGCCAGCGCGGCGACGACGTCGAGCACCGAGACGCCGCCCTCCTCGATCCGGGCGCTGATGCCGGTGACCTGGCCCGGCGTGTAGCTCCGCGTCTCGGCCGAGCCCGAGGCGTAGACGACGCTCTCCTTCATCGCCGCCGTCGGCGCCGGCAATCCCAGCGCCTCGATCACCGCGGCCACCGCCTCGACGGCGCGCTGGCGCAGCTCGAGGATGCGCCCCTCCGGCACCGGCGTCAGCCCGCCATCGGCCTCGAAGTCGCGCTGCAGCACCAGGAAGTCCTCCAGCTCCTCGCCGTTGAGCAGCGAGGCGTTGAAGGAGTTGTCGTACTTCAGGATCGAGCCGAAGCCGGAGCAGATCAGGTCGGAGCCGGCGATCAGGTAGGGCAGGATCTTGGCGCCGACGCGGATCTCCGACTCGGTGGTGCGCGCGTCGTTGCCGGACGCGCATTCGAGGTCGAGCCAGACGGCGAGCAGGTTCTCGGCCATCAGCTCGCGCACCCCGCCCGGCATGGTCGCGGCGAGCGGCGCGCCGTCGATCCCGCCGTTCTGCGTGCCCTGCACCCCCATGCCGCGCTGCAGGCAGAGGCAGCGCGCCTCGAGATAGAGCAGCGACTGGCTCTGGTGGAAGCCCATCAGCAGCTCCGAGCCGGCGCCGGAGGTGCAGCGCATCTTGACGCCGCGCGAGGCGTAGGCCGCCGCCAGGAAGGCCTTCGACCAGGGCGTGTCGTCGCCGTCGATGAAGGCCCGCTCGGTGCCGTAGACCGACACCGTCTCGGCATAGGAGGTGAAGCCCGCCATGCCGATGCGCAGCTCCTCGGCCTCCTCCGACGAGCACTGGAACAGCGTGCCCCAGCGCCCGACCGCGGCGCCGACCGCACAGGCCAGCGCGTTCGACCAGCTGTTGCGCGCCACCCGCATGGTGGTCTCGATCTCGTCGAAGCCGAAGGCCACCGCCGTCGCCGCGTCGGCCGCCAGCTGCAGCGGGTCGTCCTTGGCGTTGGTGACGTGCGCCTGGTTGCCCGGCGTGCGCCGCGCCCGCATCTTGGAGTAGGCGAAGGCGATCTCGATCGCCGAGAGCTGCGCCACCACCTCGGCAAGCTTGGCCGGGGTCAGCCCGTGCGCCAGCCGCACCAGCTCGGCCCGCGGCACGTGCAAGTCGAGCAGCATGCGGGCCAGCTCGGCCGACGGGATCGCCATCGCCTCGGGCGCCACCGCGAGGTCGAGATGGTGCCGCGCCACGAAGCGGTCGATCATGTCGAAGTCGCGCTCGGCGACCCCGTCCAGGACGGCGACGCGGCCGTCCACGACCACCAGCCCCGGCTTCGGGTCGGCCGGGCTGGCGAAGGCGGCGAAGCCGCTCGCCGCGTCCTCGACCGCGAACCGGTCCAGCCTGAGCGGCCGCTCGTCCCACTCGGCAAAGCGTTTCCAGCGATTGGGCGTCGCCATGCGTCCCTCCCGGCCCCGAACCTTCCGGGAAGCGGGGGAGCGTGTCAACCGAGGCGGGGCGGTGCCGCTCAGCGGCAGCCGGGAGCGAGCCCGAGCGCCAGGGCGTCGGTCACCCCCGGCGCGCCGTAGCGCGTCGGGAAGGAGGCGAGCGGCGGCGTGGCGGCGAGCGCGCCGGCCGCCGCCTCGGCCGGCGTGCCGCGGCGCAGGAAGACGAGCGCCGGGCCGCCTTGCTCGACCGCCGCCGCGAGGCCTTCGGGGTCGACCAGCCGCAGCCGGTCCATGAGCGGGCGCAGCGCGAACTCGAGCTCGCGGCTGCGCGCCTCCGCCTCGACCGCCACCAGGCTGCTGACGCCGGCGAGGAGCACCGCCACCGGCCGGTCCGGCGGCTCGCTCGTACCAGGAATGCGCCTCGAGACGCGGCTTGAGAGGTTTCGTCGGACATGAGCTTTGGTCCACACGTGGCGGGATCCGGTTGAAGCGGCGATGAAATCGTCGATGCGGCGGCGAACCTGGCTGGGGGCGGTGAAGCTGGCGCCGGCCAGGCGCTGCGGAGAATGGAGAACCAGATCTCGACCTGGTTGAGCCAGGAGGCGGGGTCGGGGTGAAGTGGAAGTGGACGTTCGGATGACGCGCCAGCCAGCGATCTCGCTTCGGCTTGTGGGTCGAGAGATTGTCGAGAATAACGGATCTCGCGCTTCCATGGGCGGCGACGACGTTCATGAAGTCGAGGAACTCGACCTGCCGCCGGCGCCGATAGGGGCCCTAACCGAGCCAGTGCCGACGTCGAGGTCGCGAAGACGGCCGCCGCTTGTACTCGTGCGTCTGCCCTTCAGGGCGCGGCCGTTCGGCAGCTTCAGATAGCCCTCGCGCTCCAGCCGCCTGGATGGCCATCGACGGCGAGCACGACGGCGGTCCGGCGTCGAGATAGAGCCCGACGATCTCCGCCGATGGCGGCCGACGCCGGATCGGTGCTGACGCACTACTTGCGAGCCGCAAGGCCGATCTTGCTGGCCCGCAGGAAGCGCCAGATGTCTGATCGGAGACGTCCCAGCGCCACGGACAGCAGCGGCGCCGTCCAGCGCGCGTAACTCGGCGGCGGCTCATCCAACTGCGCCAGGATGCGCCGGCCTCGTGCTCGTCATAGACCGGCTCACGGCCAGGACGCTGCTTGTCCTGCAGTCCGGGAAGCCGGTCCCGGCAACCGAACCCGCCATTGCTCGCCGTCCCGATCGTGCAGCCAAGCTCACGATGGATCGCTCGCGTCGCCAGGCCGTTCGCCCAGCACGATCCGCGCGCCAATCGCTGTTCCTGTCGGAGATCGCACCATGCTCGCACGCTACGTTCCTCCGCCGTCAGCTTTACCGGTCGCTTCCTGGATATCCATCCAGATGTTAATCACGACTCGGCGTCCAGCGATAGTCGGTACCGCCGGTGCAGCCCGGCCGCGTCCAGGGGTGCGGCAGGTTCCATCGCACCTGCTCGGCCACCGGCGCGAGGCCAAGCCACAGCAGCTCGGCGGCCGCGGCGGCCATCGCCGCGCGGGCGCGAGGCGGCCCGGCAGCGCCGCCGCACCTGCGCCAGCAGAGCGGCCGCCACCGCGAGAGCGGCCGCGCGGATCGAGATACGCTCCAGCTTGCTGCTGCTGAGCGACAGCACCGCCACGAACAGCAGTCGAGGAACCCGCGGCCGAGCGGGAACGGCCAGGCGTCACCGCCAGGTAGGACCAGGGTGCACATGGGCGGGTCGACGCCGCGCGGAAGCGGGCCCAGATGTTGATGCCGAAGAGGTGGCGGCGAAGGCGCGGCCGAAATGCGCCGTCATCAGCGCCGGCCAGGCCAGGTTCGCGAGCAGCGCCGCGGCACGCCAGCGCGCTGAGCCGCGGCGGCCGCCCGGCCGCCGGCTGGCAGAGGACGGCGGCCAGCGCCAGCACGAGCACGATCAGGCCGTTGAACGGCTTCAGCCATCCCGCCGCCGCGGCGGCCAGCGCGATCGCCACCCGCGGCGCGGCCCGGCCGCGCGCGCCCCGCCGGCGCCGTCACCGCCAGCATGGCGACCGCGGCGCAGCAGGTGACGCCGCTGTTCATCAGCCGGCGTCGCGGCGCCGTAGATGAAGAGGAAGTCGCGGTCGGCGGCGAGCGCCAGCCCGGCCAGCAGCCCGGCCGCGGCGCCATAGAGGGCGCGCCCGATCAGGGCGGTGCAGGCCACGGCGCCGCAGGCCAGCCAGCCCCGACCAGAACCGGAAGGCGAGGGGGCGGAAGCCGATCGCCCAGTCGGTCGCCGCCGACAGCCAGAAGAAGAGCGGCGGCTTGTCGAGATAGGGCCGGTCGCTCACCCACCAGTGCTGCAGCCGGAGCCAGGGCCCGCCATGCCGGAGGTTGTCGGCGAGCAGCGCATAGGCCGCCTCGTCGTTGCGCATCGGCACGCTGTCGGCGCCCCAGAAGACGAGGACCGCGGCGACCAGCAGCACGCCGCCCAGCCCCGCCGCGAACCACCGCCCGCTCACCGCCGCGCTCCCATGCCGCGAGCTTGGCCACCCGCGAGCCCCGCGCGCAAGCCCGACGCGGCCGGCGCCTGGCTGCCGCCGTGAGGCCCGCTCGACGCGCGCCAAGAAAAGCTTGCGCGTCCGGCCAGTTTTTCTCGTTTGACCCACCGTGGCCGCGCCCGGAAGAGTCCAGCCTCGCCCGCCGTCCTGGAGTCCGAGGACGATGCTGACAGTTCGTCTGCCACAACGGAAATCTGGCGGCGGCGCGGTGGAGGACGTTCGATGCGGGCGGGCACGGCTCAGATTGTCGACCTTCAGGCCTATCGGCAGGCGCGCGGCGGGCCCGCGCGGGGCCGGGACCTGCCGGCCGCGCCGGGCGCGGCGCTGCCGGTCGTCTGGTACCCCGTCTGGATGCTCGTTCCCGTGGTGATGGTCCCGCGCTGAGGGCCGCTGCCGTGGCCGACCCGCAGACCCGGCTCGAGGGCGAGGAGCCGGCCGGGCCCGCCGGCGAGGCGGGCGCGCCGCGGGAGGCGCCGCCCGAGCTGGCCATCGCGGTGGGGCGCAACCTGCGGCGGCTGCGCACCAAGCGCGGCCACTCCCTCGAGCGCCTGGCCAAGCTCTCCGGAGTCAGCCGGGCGATGCTCGGCCAGATCGAGACCGGCAAGAGCGTGCCGACCATCAGCCTGCTCTGGAAGGTGGCGACGGCGCTCGACGTGCCCTTCGCCTCGCTGATCGCCAGCCACGAGGCGCCCGGCACCATCCTGCTGCGGCGCGACCGCGCCAAGGTGCTGGGCTCGAGCGACGGGCGCTTCACCTCGCGCGCCCTGTTCCCGTTCGACGGCGAGCGCAAGGTCGAGTTCTACGAGCTCCGGCTGGCGCCCCGCCATATCGAGGAGTCGGAGCCGCACGCCGCCGGCACGACCGAGAACCTGGTCGTCGCCGCGGGGCGCGTCGAGATCGTCGTCGGCCGCGAGGCGCCCCACATCCTGGGCGAGGGCGACGCGATCGTCTTCGAGGCCGACGTGCCGCACAGCTACCGCAACCTCGGCGCCACCGAGGCGGCGCTCTACCTCGTGATGACCTATGTCGAGGCGGTCGGCTGAGGCGGTCGGCCGAGGCGGGGGCTGGCACCGTGCCGCAACGAAAAAGGCCGCCCCGGTGGGCGGCCTTTCGCGTTCGGCGGGACGGCGCCTCAGGCCTTCTGGCAGCTCATCATCATGCCCATGCCGCCGCACATCATCATCATCGGCATGCCGCCGCCCATCATCTCCATCATCCGCCGGCACATCTCCATGAACATCTCCTGCGAGGCGCCCTCCATCGGGGTCATCTTGCAGGTCATGCCGGCCTTGGTCATCTCGCAGGTCATCATGCCCATCATCATCGGCATCGGCATGCCGCCCATCATCGGCATCATGCCGCCCATCATCGGCATCGGCATCCCGCCCATCATCGGCATCTGCATCATCGGCATCGGCATCTGCATCATCGGCATCTGCATCGGCATCATCGGCATCTGCATCGCGGCGTTCATCGAATCGTCTCCGGCAATCGGGTTGAGCGGCCTCGTGGCGCGCTGATGCGTCGCTCTTAGGCCGGCGATCCGGAAGACGCAATGCGCCCAAAAGGGACCGCTGCGCTTTCCTCCGCCGCAATGGACGGCCTGTCGGGCCGAGCGGAGGAAGGGCACAGCATATTGGCGGCGGCTCCGCTATGGCGGAGGGACACGCCTCCCGCCAACCATCGTCCGCAGGGCGCTCGGCGGGCAAGCCAATTAATCTTGCGCCAAGCACAAGATTTCCTCGAGGCGCGGTCCGGGCGCATAATCGGCCCTCGGCGGGGGCCGGCGGGACCGCTCGGGAGGAGAGGCGCCATGGTCGACTACGAGATCTTCGAGATCGCCAACGTGATGCTGCAGAAGGGCGGCTTCCTGCCGACCGTGCGGCTCGCCTACAAGACGCTGGGCACGCTCAACGCGCGGCGCGACAACGCCGTGCTGGTGCCGACCTGGTACACCGGCACGCACGCCGACAATGAGGCCTTCCTGATCGGCCCCGGCCGCGCGCTCGATCCGGAGAGGTATTTCTTCATCCTGCCGAACCTGCTCGCCAACGGGCTCTCGACCTCGCCGAGCAACGCGCCGGCGCCGTTCGAGGCCGGCCGCTTCCCGAAGATCACCCTCCACGACAATGTCGCGCTGCAGCACCGGCTGGTCACCGAGCGGCTCGGCGTCGAGCGCCTCAAGCTGGTCACCGGCTTCTCGATGGGCGCCTGCCAGACCTTCCAGTGGGCCGCCCAGTACCCCGACATGGTCGAGGCCGCCGCGCCGCTCGCCGGCTCGTCGCGCACCGCCTCCTACAACAAGGTCTTCCTGCTGTCGCTGAAGCGCGCGCTGGAGCTCGACCCGGTCTTCGCCGAGGGCTTCTACGCCCGCCCGCCGGTCGCCGGCCTCAAGGCCTTCGCCGCGATCTATGCCGGCTGGGGCTTCTCCGAGCCGTTCTACCGCACCGAGGGCTACCGCGCCTTCAACGCCAGGGACCACGAGGAGTTCGTCGCCTATTTCTGGGAGCCCTTCTTCCTGCGCTGCGACGCCAACAACCTGCTGTCGCAGCTCTGGACCTGGCTCAACGGCGACATCTCCGACAGCCCCGCCTATGGCGGCGACCATGCGCGCGCGCTGGGCTCGATCAAGGCCCGCACCCTGATCGTCCCCGGCGAGCACGACCGCTACTTCCCGCCCGCCGACAGCGAGAACGAGGCCCGCCTCATCCCCGGCGCGAAGTGGCGCGCCATCCCGTCGATCTGGGGCCACATGACCCTCTTCAATCCCGCCGACAGCGCCTTCATCGACGACGCCCTGCGCGAGGCGCTGGCGGGGTAGGAGACCCGCCGGCCGGCACCGCCGCCCGCGGGGAGGCCGCGATCTGGCACGCGGAGGCGCGGAGCCGCAGAGGAGGAGCCCTGCGGCGGGCGACGTCGCAAGCCGGCCAGCGCCGCCGCCCGCGGCGAAGCCGCATTTTCTCACGCGAAGGCGCGAAGCCGCGAAGACGAGGCGCGCACGCTAGCGTCTTTCCCCTCGTCCTCTCCCACTTCGTGGGCGAGGGGGATCAGACCTGGAGCCTTTCGGAGGGCGAGGTCGGCGCGGTTTCGCCGCTCCGCCCTCCGCGTCCTCCGCGCCTCCGCGTGCCAATCATCGCGGCCTCCCAACCCGCACCGCCGCCCGCCGGCACCGCTCACCCCGGCAGGAACACCACCCGGTTGATCTCGCCGCGCTCCATCATCGCCATCGCCTCGTTGACCCGCGACAGCGGCATCGTCTCCGACACCAGCCCGCCGAGGTCGAGCTTGCCCCGCTCGGCCAGCCGGAGGATGCGCGGGAAGTCGATAGCGGGCCGCATCGAGCCCAGCATCGACCCCAGGATGCGCTGCTCGAACTGCGACAGCTCGTAGGGCGGGAACCCGGCCAGCGCGCCCTCGGCCGGCTGGCCGACCAGCACGGTGGCGCCGCCGCGGCGGATCGTCTGGTAGACGACCGAGGCGTTCTCGACCTCGCCCGTCACCTCGAAGGCGAAGTCGACGCCGCCCGGCACGATCGCCTTGACCGCCGCGACGGGATCGCCCGCCGAGGCGTCGACGAAGTGCGTCGCGCCGAACCTCATCGCGATCTCGCGCTTGCGCGGGTTGCGGTCGACCGCGATGATCGGGTCGGCGGAGACCAGCCGCGCCCCCTGCACCGCGTTGAGGCCGACGCCGCCGCAGCCGAACACCGCCACCGCGTCGCCCGGCCGGACCTTGGCCGTGTTGACCACCGCGCCGATCCCCGAGGTGACGCCGCAGCCGAGCAGGCAGGCCTGGTTGAGGTCGGTCGAAGGCTCGACCCGGACCGCCGCCAGGCTCGGCACCACCGTGTGGTCGCTCCAGGCGCCGAGCAGCGCCAGGTGGTGCACGTCGCGGCCCTGGTCGTGATAGCGGCAGGTGTCGTCGAGCATGCGGCCGCTGAGGCCCGAGGCGAACACCGCGTCGCAATTGTAGCTCTCGCCGGCGGCGCAGAAGCGGCAGGCGCCGCAGCCCGGCGCCAGGCTGAGGATCACCTTCTCGCCGATCCGCGACGGCGACACGCCCGGCCCGACCGCGACGATCTCGCCCGCCGCCTCGTGCCCCAGCACCACCGGCAGCGGGTGGCGCCAGACGCCGCGCGCATAGTGCAGGTCGCTGCGGCAGAGCCCGGCCGCCGCCACCCGCACCAGCACCTCGTTGGTCGCCGGCGGGTCGAGCTCGAGCTCCCGGTAGCTCATCACCGGCCCGGGGCCCTGCCGGTCGAGGACGGCAGCCATGACCTTCATGGGACCATCACCTTCATGGGAATCTCCTCCTGCTCATACCATGGTCAGGCCGCCATCGACCGGCAGCACCGTGCCGGTGACGAAGCCGGCGGCGTCCGACGACAGGAACAGCACGGCCGCGGCCACCTCCGCCGGGCTGGCATAGCGCCCGATCGGGTGCAGCGCCGACAGCGCCTTCATGCCCTCGGCCTCGCCGCCCGGCATGCCGCCGGCATAGCCGCGGGTCAGCGGCGTGTCGATCACCCCCGGCGCCACCGCGTTGGCGCGCAGCCCCTGCTTCGCATAGTCGGCGGCGATGCAGCGGGCGAGGTGGTGCAGCCCGGCCTTGGCGACGTTGTAGGCGACGTCGCCCTCCCAGGCGACCATGCCGGCGACCGAGCCGACGAAGGTCACCGACGGCCGCGTGCCCTGCAGCAGCGCCGGCAGCAGCTTCTTCGAGAGGTGGAAGGCGGCGTTGAGGTGGATCGCCATCATCGCGTCCCAGGTCTCGTCCGGCGTCAGGTGCGTCGGGTTGGTCTGGCTGACGTCGATGCCGGCGCAATGCACGAAGATGTCGAGCCCGCCGAGCGCCGCCAGCACCTGGTCGGCGGCGCGGTCGATGGCGGCGCGGTCCCTGAGGTCGGCCTCGACCACCACGGCGCGCCGCCCGCCCGTGCTCAGGCGCTTCGCCGCCGCCGCCGCCGCCCCGGCCCGCCGGCTGGCGCCGATCGCGACGTCGGCGCCGGCGCCGGCCAGCGCCTCGACGATCGCCGCGCCGATGCCGCTGGAGCCGCCCGTGACATAGGCGCGGCGTCCCTCGAGCGTGCTCATCTCCTCACCTCCCTGCCCGACTGGTTGCTGATCACCGTCAGGATCAGCGCGTCGCCGATCCCGACCGAGACGGCGGCATGCCCCGCCCGCCCGTCGAAATAGTAGCTGTCGCCGGCCCGCAGCCGCACCGGCCCGCCGCCGCCGACGAAGAGGTCGATGGCGCCCTCGAGCACGTAGATGAACTCGTCGCCGGGATGGGCGATGGCCTCGCCGAAGGCTTCGAGGCTGCGCGCCTTGACCCGGCTGCAGAGCGGGATCATCCGCCGGCCGGGCAGGGCGGCGCAGAGATATTCGTGCGCGTAGTTGGCGGTCTCGTGCACCGGCCCCTCGGCGCGCCGGCTCAGCGCCTGGCGGTTCATCGCCTGCCGGCGCGGTGCCGGGCGCCGCCGCGCCTCGCCCAGCGCCTCCGGCGCGAAGAAGTCGGCGATGTCGAGCGCCATGCCCGACGCCAGCTTGGCGAGGTTGTGGTAGGTCAGCGAGATCTGGTTGTTCTCGACCTTGGAGAGCGTCGAGATGGCGAGCCCGGTCTTGGCGCTGAGCTCGGCCAGCGTCCAGCCGCGCTGCCGGCGCAGCCGCCGCACCCCCTCGCCGAGCGAGCGCCGGTCCTGGCCCGCCTGCGCCGGCGGCGCGGCGCGCAGCGGCTTCGCGGCGGCCGGCTTCGCTGGCGCGGGCTTCGCCGCCGCCGTCTTCCCGGACGAGACGCGGGCGCCCGCCATGGCTCAGCCGGCGTAGGCGCGGCCGAACGCCATGTCGGAGTAGCTGCCCTCGGGCAGCGTGCCGGGCGGCAGCGTCAGCTCGGCGACGACCGCCGGGTCGGGGGCGACGCCCAGCCCCGGCGCGTCGCTCAGCGTCAGGTGCCCGTCCCGGATCTGCAGCGGCGCGCCCAGCAGCCGCTCGATGAACGGGTTGCCGGTCTGGTCGACCTCGACGGTGACGCCGTTGGGCATCGCCGCCACGACATGGGCGTTGGCGATCACCGCCAGCGCGTCGCTCCAGCTGTGCGGCGCCAGCCTTGCGCCGTGCTCGGCCGCCAGCCGCCCGACCTTGACCACCTCGGAGATGCCGCCGCAGCGGCTGGCATCGGCCTGGGCGATGTCGATGGCGCCGGCCCGCAGCAGCTCGCGGAAGCCCTGCAGCCCGAACTCGTTCTCGCCGGCGGCGATCGGCACCCCCGCCGTCCGGCGCAGCTGGACGAAGGAATCGATGTCCTCCGGCGTGAAGGGCTCCTCGAACCAGAAGACGCCGCGGGTCGCCAGCCGCTCGGCCAGCCGCTCGGCGCCGGCGAGGTCGTAGCGCATCGAGCCGTCGACCATGATCTCGGCGCCGGGACCCGCGCCCTCGAGTGCCGCGTCGAGCGCCGCCTCGTCGTACTCGCGGCTGCGCCCGAGCCGCATCTTCATGCGGCGGAAGCCGTTGGCGACGTGGCGCCGCGCCTCCTCGGCGAGGTCCTCGACGCGGTCGCGCCAGAGCAGCGCGCTGGCATAGGCCGGCACCAGCCG
>JAXMCI010000005.1:0-246281 GCA_046349435.1 Dongiaceae bacterium
TGCGGCGATCGGCGCCACGCTGGAGCTGCTCGGCTACAACCTGCGCACCGCCAGCATCGAGGTCCGCCGCGCGCTGCAGAAGGACCTGCCCGCCGTCTGGGCCGATCCCGACCAGGTCAGCCAGGTGCTGACCAATCTGGTGGTCAATGCCCAGCAGGCGATGGCCGATCGGCCGCAGCCGCGGCGGCTGACCATCGCCACGTCGGCCGATCCGCTGGCCCGGCGGGTCCGGCTCAGCATTGCCGACAACGGCCCGGGGGTGCCGGCGGCGATCCGGGCGCGCATCTTCGAGCCGTTCTTCACCACCAAGCCGGAGGGCACCGGCACCGGCATCGGGCTCTGGGTCTGCCACGACATCGTCACCTCGCACGACGGCACGATCGCCATCGAGGACGCGCCGGGCGGCGGCGCCGCCTTCGTCATCGAGCTGCCGGTCGGCAGCGGCGCCAAGCCCGCCGCCCCGGCCGCCGAGGGCGCCGATGCGCCGCCGCGCGGCGCCCGCCGGGTGCTGGTGATCGACGACGAGCCGGAGGTCGCGGCGACCTTGCGCGAGATCCTCGAGCCCGTCGGGCACCAAGTCGACACCGCGGACGACGGGCAGGAGGCGCTGCGGCGGCTCGACAGCGGTGCCTACGACGTGGTGCTGACCGACCTCAACATGCCCGGCATGGGCGGCGTGGAGCTCTACCGCCGGCTCGAGCGCGACCGGCCGCGCGTCGCCGACCGGCTGGTGATCGTGACTGGCGACACGCTCAACGACAGCCTGCGCGCCTTCCTCGAGGAAACCGGCGTGCCGTGCATCGAGAAGCCCTTCATCCCGTCGGAGGTGCGGCGGCGGGTCGCCGAGACCGCCGCGCGGGCGGCCGGCCAGCCCCGGCAACAATTGAAACAAGAACGACGGGGAATGGAAATACACGCGAAGGATGGATAGATGATGATCGTTCGCGTCGCCGGCCGGAGCGGATCCGGTCGGGTTGCGTCGGGCTGGAGCCGATCCGTCCATGTTCGGGGTGATGATCATGTCCGGTGCCGTGCCGCGTCGGGGCGGGAGCGTCCGGATGCGGCAGGCCTGCCGCGCCGGCGGGAGGAGCTGACGTGGTGACGCAGGGCACCGTCGACGCGTCGGCCCGGCCGGCGCGGGCGCTGGTGGTCGACGACGAGCGCGAGATCCGCGAGACCCTGGCGGAGATCCTCGAGCTCGACGGCTTCAGCGTCGACCTCGCCGAGAACGGCGCCCGCGCCCTCGAGCGGGCCCGCGACACCGACTACGACCTCGTGCTGAGCGACATCAACATGCCGGCGATGGACGGCATGGAGCTCTACCGCCAGCTGCGCCGGCTGCGCCCGAATCTGGCCGACAGCTTCGTCGTCCTCACCGGCAACCTGACGAGCAACGCCGTCCGGCTGTTCCTCGACGAGACCGGCCTGCCGCAGATCGGCAAGCCCTTCCGCCCCTCGGAGGTCCGCCAGGCGGCGGCCGCGCGGCGCCGCCGCGCCTGAAGGGTCTCAGCCCTCCGCCGGCGGGACGCGGCGGCGCCGCGCCCGCAGCGTGGTCAGCTCCTTGACCATGCCGTGCAGGGTGCGGATCTCCTGGTGCGTGAGATAGGCGCGCTGGAACAGGTTGCGGATGTTGCGCACCATGCTCGGCCGCTTCTCGACGTTGCGCAGGAAGCCGCATTCGTCGAGCTCGCGCTCGAGATGGCCGAAGAAGTTCAGCAGCTCGTCCTTGGTCGCCGGCCGCGTCGCGTTGGTGACCAGCTGGGTCTCCGGCGTGGCGTCGCCCGCCTGGGACCATTCGTAGCCCACCAGCAGCACCGCCTGCGCCAGGTTGAGCGAGGAGAAGGCCGGGTTGAGCGGCACCGACAGCACGGTGTCGGCGAGCGCGATGTCGTCGTTGAGCAGGCCGGTGCGCTCCGGCCCGAAGAGCAGCCCGACCCCCTGCCCCGCCGCCGCCGCCTCGCGCATCTCGGCCGCGGCGCGGCGCGGCGTCACCACCCGCTTGATCATCTCGCGCGGCCGGGCCGTCGTCGCATAGACCCGCTCCAGGTCGGCGATCGCCGCCTCGGTGCTGTCATGCAGCGTCGCTGCCTCGAGCACGGCGTCGGCGCCCGAGGCCGAGGCCACCGCCTTGGGGTTGGGCCAGCCGTCGCGCGGCCGCACCAGCCGCAGCCGGCCGAGGCCGCAATTCAGCATCGCCCTGGCCGCCGCGCCGATGTTCTCGCCGAGCTGCGGGTCGACCAGGATGACGACCGGGCCGCCCTCCGGCGCCGCGGCGCGCGACCGGTCGGTGCCGGCCATGGCCGCGCTCAGCCGCCCGCCTGGCGCGACCGGGGCCCGCGGAACTCCGGCAGCGGCAGCGCCGCCACCCCGTCATGGAACAGCTTGAAGGTCAGCCCGTCATGCAGCGCGTTGTAGGAGGCGTCGATGATGTTGGCCGACACGCCCACCGTGCGCCAGCGCTCGCGGGTGTCGTCGGCGCTCTCTATCATCACCCGGGTCACCGCCGCGGTGCCGCTGCCCGGCGTCAGGATGCGCACCTTGTAGTCGACCAGCCGCATGTCGGCGAGCTGCGGATAGGCCGGCAGCAGCGCCTTGCGCAGGGCCGAGTCGAGCGCGTTGACCGGGCCGTTGCCGGTCGCCACGGTCATCACCGACTGGCCGCCGACCTCGACCGAGACGGTCGCCTCCGACTCGGTGATGAGCTCGCCGCGGGCACTCCAGCGGCGGTCGTCCATGACGCGGAAGCGGTTCAGCCGGAAGAACTCGGGCACCCGGCCGAGCGCGCGCCGCGCCAGCAGCTCGAAGCTCGCCTCCGCCCCGTCATAGGCGTAGCCCTCATATTCCCGGGTCTTGACCGTGTCGACCAGGGCCGGCAGCCGCGGGTCGTCGCCGGCGACGTCGAGGCCGATCTCGCGGAAGCGCGCCACTATGTTCGACCGGCCGGACTGGTCGGAGACGACGATGTGCCGGGCGTTGCCGACCAGCGCCGGATCGACGTGCTCGTAGGTGCGCGGGTCCTTCTCCACCGCCGAGACGTGCAGCCCGCCCTTGTGGGCGAAGGCCGACTCCCCGACATAGGCGGCGCCGGCCCGCGGCAGGCGGTTGAGCCGCTCGTCGAGCGTCCGCGACAGGTGGGTCAGCTGGCGCAGGTCCTCCGGCCGGATGCCGAGGCGGAAGTCGGTCTTCAGCATCAGGCTCGGGATCAGCGAGACGAGGTTGGCGTTGCCGCAGCGCTCGCCCAGCCCGTTCAGCGTGCCCTGCACCTGCCGCGCGCCGGCCTGCAGCGCCGCCAGGCTGTTGGCGACGGCGTTCTCGGTGTCGTTGTGGGCGTGGATGCCGAGGCGCGATCCCGGGACGATCTCCGCGACCTTGCCGACGATGCGCTCGACCTCGTGCGGCAGCGTCCCGCCGTTGGTGTCGCAGAGCACGATCCAGCGCGCCCCGGCGCGCTCCGCCTCGCGCACGCAGTCGAGCGCGTAGCCGGGATTGGCCTTGTAGCCGTCGAAGAAGTGCTCGGCGTCGAACATCGTCTCGCGGCCGCGCGAGCGGGCGTGCGCGAGGCTCTCGCCGATCATCGCCAGGTTCTCGCTGCGCTCGATGCCGAGCGCGACGTCGACATGGAAGTCCCAGGCCTTGCCGACGATCACCACGGCGGCCGCGGGATTGCCGAGCAGCCCGGCCAGGCCGGGATCGTTGGCGGCGCTGCGCCCCGGCCGCCGCGTCATGCCGAAGGCGGCGAGCTTGGCGCGCCTGAAAGCGGGCGGCTGGGCGAAGAAGGCGTCGTCGGTCGGGTTGGCGCCGGGCCATCCGCCTTCGACATAGTCGATGCCGAAGGCATCGAGCGCCTCGGCGATCGCCAGCTTGTCGGCGACGCTGAAATCGACGCCCTGCATCTGGGCGCCGTCGCGCAGCGTGCTGTCGAACAGATAGACGCGCCGATCGTCCATGACCCACTCCGGCTGACGGGGCGGCCTTTCTGCACCCCGCCGGCCGCCGCCGTCAACCCGACCGGGGCCGGCGCAGGCCGGCGCCTACCCCTCCCGACGCCAGCTGGTGCCCTTCGGCCCGTCCTCGAGCAGCACGCCGCGCCCGGCGAGCTCGGCGCGGATGCGGTCTGCCTCGGCGAAGTCGCGTGACTTGCGGGCGGCCAGGCGGGCGGCGATGCGCTCCTCGATCCAGGCCCTGTCCGCGCCCTCGCCGTGCAGCCACCGCGCGGGATCCTGCTGCAACAGCCCGAGCAGCGCGCCGCCGGCCAGCAGCGCTGCCTTGGCGCGGCCGCGCGCCCCGGCATCCTCCGCCTTGTTGAGCGCGCCCGCCGCCTCGTGCAGCTCGGCCAGTGCCAGCGGCGTGTTGAGGTCGTCCTCCAGCGCGGCGAGCAGCGCCGGCGGCGGCGCGCCCGGCTCGGCCGGCACCGCCGCCACCTTGGCCAGCGCACCGTAGAAGCGGTCGAGCTGGCCCTTGGCCTCGGTGATGCCGGCCCGGGTGATGTCGAGCGGCTGGCGGTAATGCGCGGAGAGCAGCGCCAGGCGGATCGCCTCGCCGCGGAAGCCCTCCTCGAGCAGCTGGCGCACGGTGAAGAAGTTGCCGAGCGACTTCGACATCTTCTCGCCGTTGACCTGGACGAAGCCGTTATGCAGCCAGACGCGCGCCAGCGGCGCGCCGCCATGGGCGCAGCGGCTCTGCGCGATCTCGTTCTCGTGGTGGGGGAAGATCAGGTCGAGGCCGCCGCCATGGATGTCGAAGGTCTCGCCGAGCAGCATCTCGCCCATCGCCGAGCACTCGATGTGCCAGCCCGGCCGGCCGCGGCCCCACGGGCTGTCCCAGCCCGGCTGGTCGGCGGCGCTCGGCTTCCACAGCACGAAGTCGGCGGGGTGGCGCTTGTAGGGCGCCACCTCGACCCGGGCACCGGCGATCATCTCGTCGAGCGAGCGGCCGGAGAGCCGGCCGTATTCCGGCATCTTCGGGATGTTGAACAGCACGTGCCCGTCGGCCTCGTAGGCGAACTCGCCGTCGATCAGCTGGCCGATCATGGCGATCATGTCCTCGACGTACTCGGTCGCCCGCGGCTCATGGCTCGGCGGCAGCGCCTGGAGGGCCGCCATGTCGGCCTGGTAGGCGGCCGTGGTGCGCTGGGTGATGGCGCCGATCGGCTCGCCCGAGGCCGCGGCCGCGGCGATGATCTTGTCGTCGATGTCGGTGATGTTGCGGACGTAGACGACGTGGTCGGCGCCGTAGGTCGCGCGCAGCAGCCGGAACAGCGTGTCGAACACCACCACCGGCCGGGCATTGCCGATATGGGCGAAGTCGTAGACCGTCGGGCCGCACACATACATCCGCACGCGCGCGGCATCGAGCGGCTGGAAGGCCTCCTTGCGGCGGGTGAGCGTGTTGGTCAGCTGCAGCGGCACGGGACGACGGCTTCCGACGGGTTGCGGGGCCTTCCCGAATACACCATCGCCGCGCCCCTGCGCCAGCGGCCTTCCTAGATCGCCGCCGCGGCCTCCAGCCGGGCCAGCGCCCGTGCGCGGCCGATCAGCGGCAGCAGCGCCTTCATCTCCGGCCCCTGCTCGCGGCCGGTGAGCGCGAGGCGCAGCGGGTGGAAGAGCGCCCGCCCCTTGCGGCCGGTGGCGGCGCCCGCCGCCCTGGTCCAGGCGGGCCAGGTGGCGGCATCCCAGGGCTCCGGCGGCAGCAGCCCTGCCGCCGCGCGCAGCAGCTCGGGATCCTCGCCCGACGGCGCGATGGTGCCGCGGGTCACCGCCAGCCAGCCGGCGAGGTCGTCGAGCCGGCCGAGGTTGCCGCGCACCGCCAGCCACAGCGGCTCGTCGACCGCCGCCAGGCCGCGCTCGGCCAGCCGCGGCGCCACCGCCGCATGGGAGAGACCGTGCAGCAGGCGGGCATTGAGGTGTCCCAGCTCGGTCGGGTCGAAGCGCGGCGAACCGTGGCCGTAGCGGCCGAGGTCGAAGGTCGCGGCGAGGGCCGCGAGATCGGCGACCGGCTCCATCGGCTCGCCGGTGCCGAGCCGCGCCAGGCAGGCATCGATCGCCAGCGGCTCCAGCCCGCTCTCGCGCAGCTCGGCGACCGAGAGCGCGCCGGTCCGCTTCGACAGCCCCTCGCCGGACGCGTCGACCAGCAGCGGCAGGTGGGCGAAATGCGGCGGCACCGCGCCCAGCGCCAGGAAGAGCTGGATCTGCGCCGCGGTGTTGGTGACGTGGTCGTTGCCGCGGACGACGTGGCTGATCCCGAGCTCGATGTCGTCGACCACCGAGGTCAGGCTGTAGAGCCAGCTGCCATCGGCCCGCACCAGCACCGGATCGCTCTGGCTGCTCTCGTCGATGTGCTGCGGCCCGCGCACCAGGTCGTCCCAGGCGACGTCCTCGTGCGCCAGCAGGAAGCGCCAGTGCGGCCGCCGCCCTCGGCCTCCAGCCGGGCGCGGTCGCCGGGCCGAGCGCCAGCGCGGCGCGGTCATAGACCGGCGCCTGGCCGCGCTGCAGCTGGCTCTTGCGCCGGAGGGCCAGCTCCTCCGGCGTCTCGTAGCAGGGATAGAGCCGGCCCGACGCGCGCAGCCGGTCGGCCGCCGCGTCGTACCGGGCTGAGCGGTCGGACTGACGGTGGCGCTCGTCCCAGGCGAGCCCCAGCCAGGCGAGGTCCTGCTCGATGCCGGCGGCATAGGCCTCCGTCGAGCGCTCCCGGTCGGTGTCGTCCAGCCGCAGCAGGAAGGCGCCGCCATGGCGCCGGGCGAACAGCCAGTTGGCCAGCGCCACGAAGACGTTGCCGACATGGAGCCGCCCGGTCGGGCTCGGCGCGAAACGGACTCGGGGGGTCATGGCAAGGCGCCGCGCGGGCTCAGCCCTCCGCGGGCGGCCGGCGCAGCAGGAACTCGCGGCCGACCTTGACCCGCGGCTCGCCGTCATAGGCGATGATGTCGGCGGTCGCGTAGGTCTCGGTCCAGCGCTGCGGCAGGTAGGAACCGGTTCCGATGACGTCGATCGGCGCGGCGGCCTCGGCCATCAGCCGGCACTTGGCCGGATCGAAGCCCGAGGAGGCGACGATGCGCACCGCCGCGAAGCCGGCGGCGTCGAGCGCGTCGCGCAGGTGGAAGATGGCGGCGGCCGAGACGCCGGCGCCGACCAGGTAGCGCAGCTCCGACTCGTTGCGATAGCCGCGGATGGCGCGCGGCGCGTGCCGCTCCAGCACGGCGTAGGAGGCGGGCGGGTCGAGCCCCTCGACGAAGCGGCCGCCGGGGGTGTCGACCCGGACCGAGAGCCGGCCGGCCGCGGCGAGATCGGGGAAGCGGCGGCAGACCGCCAGCGAGTCCGAGACCTCGCGCCCGAAATAGTCGACCAGCACGGTCATCTCGTCGTCCGGGAAGGTCTCGCGGAACATCTCGGCGGCGCGCACCGTCGAGCCGGCATAGCCGATCAGCGCGTGCGGCATGGTGCCCTTGCCGTCCGTCTGCCCGAAGTAGTGGGCGGTCGCGCCCGTGGCGTTGGCGACGAAGCCGCGGGCGCCGACCTTGCGCCGCGCCCGGGCCGAGCCGACGCTGGCCGCATAGGCCATCAGCTCGGCCATCTCCGTTCCCGCGCAGTGGCGGGCGTCCATGGCGAGGAACGCGACCTTGGGCAGGTCGGCGCACATGGTGTAGGCGTTGAAGGCGGCGACGCAGGCCGGCCCCAGCTTCTGCAGCAGGATGGTCTCGAGATCGACCAGCTGGCTGAACGGGCCGGTGATGTACAGCATCGGCTCGCCGGCGCCGACCCACTTGCCTTCCTCGTAGTTGAGCTCGATCCGGATCTCGGCGCCGCGCGCCGCGGCGACGCCGCGCAGCCACTCGACGGCCAGCCGCGGCGCGGCGATCACCGGCCGCCGCATGAACACGGCATAGGTGACGCGGCTCTCGCCGAAGCGCAGCACCGCCTGCTTGGTGCGCAGGAAGTAGTGGTCGGTCCAGGCGGCGACCTCGTCCGGGGCCGGGTGCAGCGCCGGATCCGACGCCGCCGCGCCACGGCCGACCACCGGGTCGTTCACCGCCGGGCGCCTAGGACGCGGCGGCGATGCGCCGCCCCGAGGCCTGGCGGTGGGCCTTCAGCTCCTCGGCGATCAGGAAGGCGAGCTCGAGCGCCTGGCTGGCATTGAGCCGGGGATCGCAATAGGTGTGGTAGCGGTCGGCCAGCGCCTGCTCGGTGATCGCCTGCGCCCCGCCCAGGCACTCCGTCACGTCCTGCCCGGTCATCTCGAAATGGACGCCGCCGGCGTGGGTGCCCTCGGCGCGGTGCACGGCGAAGAAGCTGCGCACCTCGGAGAGGATGCGGTCGAACGGCCGCGTCTTGTAGCCGGTCGAGGACTTCACGGTGTTGCCGTGCATCGGGTCGCAGGACCAGACGACGCGCGCCCCGGCGCGGCGCACCGCGCGGATCAGCGGCGGCAGCTTCTGCTCGACCTTGTCGTAGCCCATGCGGGCGATCAGCGTCAGACGGCCCGGCAGGTTGCCGGGGTTGAGCCGCTCGATCAGCCGGAGCAGATCGTCGGGATCGATGCTCGGCCCGCACTTCAGGCCGATCGGGTTCTCCACCCCGCGCATGAACTCGACATGGGCGCCGTCGAGCTGCCGGGTGCGGTCGCCGATCCACAGGAAGTGCGCGGAGCAGGCATAGTAGCGGCCGGTCAGGCTGTCGACCCGGGTCAGCGCCTGCTCGAAGGGCAGCAGCAGCGCCTCGTGGCTGGTGAAGAACTCGGTCTCGCGGATCTGCGGCGCGGTCTCGGCGGTCAAGCCGCAGGCGGCCATGAACTCCAGCGTCTCGCTGAGGCGGTCGGCCAGCGCGGCATAGCGCTCGCCCTGGGCGCTGTCGGCGACGAAGTCGAGCGTCCAGCGATGCACCTTGTGCAGGTCGGCGAAGCCGCCCTGGGCGAAGGCGCGCAGCAGGTTGAGGGTCGCGGCGGCCTGGTTGTAGCCCTGGATCAGCCGCTCCGGGTCGGGCTTGCGCGCCTCGGCGGTGAACTCGATGGCGTTGACGATGTCGCCGCGATAGCTCGGCAGCTCGACGCCGCCCACCGCCTCGGTCGGCGCCGAGCGCGGCTTGGCGAACTGGCCGGCCATGCGGCCGACCTTGACCACCGGGCAGGCCGCGCCGAAGGTCAGCACGACCGCCATCTGCAGCAGCACCCGGAAGGTGTCGCGGATGTTGTCGGCGCGGAAGTCGGCGAAGCTCTCGGCGCAGTCGCCGCCCTGCAGCAGGAAGGCCTTGCCGTCGGCGACCTCTCCCAGCGCCTCGGCCAGCCGCCGCGCCTCGCCGGCGAAGACCAGCGGCGGGTAGCCGCGCAGCCTGGCCTCGGCGGCCGCCAGCCGCTCAGCATCGGGATAGTCGGGCGCCTGGCTGATCGGCCGGGATCGCCAGGAATCGGGGGCCCACTTGCTGCTCATGGCCAAGGTCCGTCGCTCACCGCTCGAGGGAAACCGCGAGGATATACGACGCGCGAGGCTACCGAATCAACAAAGCGGCGGATCGGTCTCGTGCGGCCCGGCCATTTCCGGGCACCGCCGGCGCCGGCCGGCGGCAGGGCGAGGCGGAGCGGCCAGGCCGGCCGGGGCCAGCCGATCGGACCGCGGGAGCGGCCCGCAGGCGCGGCACCGCCCGCCCCCGCAGTCTGGTCGAGGCGTCAGAAGAAGCGCAGGACCAGGGCGAAGCTCTGCGGCTGGAGAGCGACCCGGTGCGCCCGCACGACCACGTCTACCACGTTGGCCGGCAGGCCCGACCAGACGACCTGCTCGACATTGTTCTGGCGGTCGAAGGCGGACGCCCCGACCGGCATGTTGCCATGCGCCTCGGCGCCGCCGCACGTGACGATCAGGTCTAGATCATTCTGCAGCGATGGCCCCGCGGGGTCGCTCCAGGCCAGGGTGGCCTTCAATCCGACGGCGCCCGCCGGCAGCTGAAGCTGGAAGGATGCCTCCTGGCCGGTGTCGAGCGCGGCAGCCTCGTCATGCAGGACCACGCTCGGATCGACTGTCCTGGCGAGATCGATGCGGCCGAAGCCCTCGCTGAAATTGGGGATGTCGGCTGCCTCGGAAGGCACGTACTGACCCGCCAGATCAATGGCGCCATTGATCAGCATGGCCTTGACCAGGGCCGCGCTCGGGCTGGCGATCTGGCGATCGCGGATGAGGTGCTGCCGCGTGATGGCGGCGCAGCCGGCGACCAGAGGGGTCGCCATGCTGGTGCCGGCCTCGTACATGTAGCCGGCCGGGGGGTTGGCTCCGAACAGCTGCTGCAGCTGCGCATCCCGCGACAAAGTGGAGAGGATCGCCGTCCCCGGGGCGACGACATCGGGCTTGATCCTCTGGTCCCGGGTCGGCCCGCGCGACGAGAATCCGGCCATGCCGTCTGGATTGTCGGCATAGCGATCGTCACGCAGGGGCGAGACGGGATATCCGCTCGGATTGAGAGATCCGTAGGTCACGGCATTGCCGGGACGGTGGCTCTCGCTTGCGCCGACGGTGACACAATTCTTGGCGGTCCCCGGCGGGGTGACCGTGCCGAGGTCGATCCTGCCGTCGCGGTTGGCATCGATGCCATCGTTGCCGGCAGCGAAGCAGATGAGCATGTCGCGATGCTCGAAGACGAACTGATCGACCGCGTGCGCCTCGCTGTCGTAGCGTCCGTACTGGGCGGCGCCGGTGGCACCCCAGGAGTTGGTGTGGATGCGCGCCCCCTCGTCGTCATAGGGCGCGGCGAACAGCTCCCGAAGATCGGTCGGGAGCCCGCCGAGGCCGTTCCCACCGTCGAGCACCGACTGGAGAACCAGCATCGCTGCCGGTGCGGTTCCCGAGATGCGGCCATATCCCGGGACGTTCTCCTGCCCGAGCACCGAGCCGCAGACATGCGTCCCGTGGCCGTGCGGATCGTTGGCGCGACCGGGGCGGCCGAGCGCATACAGGCGGCGCACGCGACCGGCGAAGGCCGGGTGGACGTTGACAGTATCCCCCTTGTCGAAGCCAGTGTCGCAGACGGCCACGACGACGCCCGCGCCATCGAGCCCGGCGACGCCATTGGCGCCCTGATGCACCGCATCCGCGCGCAGGATCGCGCCGGCAACATCATTGAACAGCGTGTGCGCCGCCACCGGCTCGATGTGGCGGACCTCGTCGATATCGGCGATGGCCCGCAACCGGCGGGTGGGAACCCGAATCCGGATCTTGCGACCCTTGGCCGGCAAGGTGTCGGGATCGACCCCGGCCGCACGGGCGATCCGCTCATAGACATCGGGCCGCACCGCGCCCTTGTGCAAGATGATGTCGACCAGCTTGTCGCCGCCCGGGGTGAGTGGCGGGCCAATCTCGCCGGCCATCGCTCCGACCGGATTTGCAGCTGCCAGATCGGCCATCGCCGGACCGGCCAAGTCCGGATTGATCTTGAATCCCTTGAGATAGACGTTCGCCCAAGTGACGAACGGCAGAGCGCGGATCTGCGAAAGATCGGTGCCGGTGAAATGCGCGATGTAGGTATCGGTCGGCACGAACTCCAAGAGCTCGCATCCGGTATCGCTCAGCAGCTTGCGCTTCGCCGCGTCGAGCGGCTCGTTTACCTGGATCAGCACGAAGTCCGAGCTGGAAGCATCGGGGCTCGCCAGCGACAGCGCCGACAGCTGCTTCCCGTGGGCGACAGGATCGACAGTCACGCCATTGATACTGATCGTAGCCATATGATCTCCCTCGCTACCGCTCTCTTGCACGGCCTCGCAACAGTTTCGTACCGTGATATACACTGTAGCAGATTAAATATTGTTTGGAAGATGAAAATCTGTCTCGACGCGGCAGAATGCAGATTACAACGGCAAAATGTCCGCATGGATGACGTTGTTGCCGCGCATGCGTGCAACAAGCCGCACAGATACGGCAGATCGCGCTTGTTCGCGCTGCGCCAGGCGGCGCGGCACCCGTGGGTCCGGTCGAACCACGCCGGCGAGGTAGACGGCGTCGCGCAGCCCCGTCCGGTTGAAGGCGGGGGGCCGGCCCTACTCCGCCGCCTCGGCGATCGGGTCGGGCTCGGGCGTGCGCATCGTCACGAACTCCTCGGCGGCGCTCGGGTGGATCGCCACGGTGCGGTCGAAATCGGCCTTGGTGGCGCCCATCTGCACGGCGATCGCCACGCCCTGGATGATCTCGGCGGCGTCGGGGCCGACCATGTGGGCGCCCAGCACGCGCTGGCTGGCGCGGTCGACCACCAGCTTCATCAGGGTGCGCTCGGCGCGGCCGGAGAGCGTGCCCTTGAGCGGCCGGAAGGTCGCCTTGTAGACGTCGAGCGCGCCGTGGCGGCGGCGCGCCTCGGCCTCGGTCAGCCCGACCGTGCCGATCGAGGGCTGGCTGAACACCGCCGAGGGCACCGTGTCGTGGTCGACCGACCAGGGCCGGCCGCCATAGACGGTGTCGGCGAAGGCCGCACCCTCGCGGATCGCGACGGGCGTCAGGTTGACCCGGTTGGTGCAGTCGCCGATGGCGTAGATCGACGGCACCGCGCTCTGCGAGCCGGCATCGACCTTGACCGCGCCGGCCGCGTCGAGCGCCACGCCGGCCTCCTCCAGCCCGAGCTTGCGGGTATGCGGCCGGCGGCCGGTCGCCCACATCACCAGGTCGGTCTCGATCTCGCTGTCGTCGTCGAGCTCGAGGCGCCAGCCATGGGCCAGCTTCTCCAGCCGCCGCAGGTTGGTGCCGGGCTTCAGCGCGATGCCCTTGGCCGCCATCTCGTGCGCCAGCGTGCGGCGGACATCGGCGTCGAAGCCGCGCAGGATCTGCTCGGCGCGGAAGATCTCGGTGACCTCGGCGCCGAGCCCGTGGAAGATGCCGGCGAACTCGACGGCGATGTAGCCGGCGCCGACCACCACGATGCGCCTGGGCAGGTGCGGCAGGTGGAACGCCTCGTTGGAGGTGATGCCGAGCTCGGCGCCGGGGATCGGCGGCACCTCCGGCCAGGCGCCGACCGCGACCAGGATGGTGGCGGCGGTCACCCGGCGGCCGCCGACCTCGACGGTGTGCGGGTCGACGATGACGGCGCGGGCCTCGATCAGCTCGACGCCGGACTTGGCGAGCAGCGAGCAGTAGATGCCGTTGAGGCGGTCGATCTCGCGGTCCTTGGCGGCGATCAGCGCCGCCCAGTCGAAGGAGGCCGGCGGCACCGTCCAGCCGAAGCCGGCGGCGTCCTCGAGCTCCTCGCGGACATGGGAGGCATAGACCAGCAGCTTCTTCGGCACGCAGCCGCGGATCACGCAGGTGCCGCCGACCCGCGACTCCTCGGCGATCGCTACCCTGGCGCCGTAGCCGGCGGCCATGCGCGCGGCGCGCACCCCGCCGGAGCCGGCGCCGATGACGAAGAGGTCGTAGTCGAAGCGAGCCATGCCAGAACCTCGTCCTACGCCGGGCGTGGCCGCAGCGCGCGGCCGGCCGCCGCCCAGCGGCTGCGCAGCAACCATAGCAACAACAGCAGCTCGAGGGCGACCGGGAGCAGCGCCTGCAGCGCCGAGGTGGTCGAGACCGGCACCACCAGGCTGAGCAGCGGCGTGGCGCCGAGCATGACGAAGAGGCCGGCGAGCGGGCCGTAGGCGACGGCGAGATAGAGGAAGGCGGCGAGGTCGGCGCGGCGGCGGCGCGTCACCGCGTTGAGCCAGAGCACGAACAGGATGTCGCGCAGCAGGAACAGCACGGCGGCCACCACCATCGGCCAGGCGGCGGCGACCTTGCCGAGGCCCGCCAGCGCCAGCGGCGAGCCGGCCCAGAGGTCGATCGCCGGCAGCGTCAGGTCGCCGAGCAGGAAAGCCAGCGCCAGGGCGAGCCCGGCGAAGACGAGGTAGGTGGGCAGCCAGAGCGGCAGCAGCGTCCAGGCACGGCCGGCATCGCCGCGCGAGAGCGCCGCGCCGAGCGCGCGATAGGCGAGCGGGTCCTTGCGCTCGGCGAAGAGCGCGACGTAGGTCAGCGCCCCGGCGAGCACGGCCGGCACGACCAGCCAGCGGGCCGGCCCGCCCGGTCCCTCCAGCAGCGTCGGCCAGGCCAGTCCCTGGACCCAGCCGATGGCGAACACCAGGAATCCCAGCCAGACCCAGGGCGCCGCCCGGAACTGCAGCTCGACCCGCATCAGCCGGTAGCAGCCGAGCAGCGCCCAGAGCGCGAAGGCGGCGGTCGAGGCGAGCCAGAAGGCGGGCGCCGGCAGCGTCAGGTCGAACCAGCGGACCTGGCCGGCCGGGGCGTCCGAAAGCCCGCCCCCGGCCGTCGCGAAGCGCGCGGCGAACATCGCCAGCAGCCCGAGCAGCTGGCTGGCCGCCACCGGCAGGCGCCGCTCGCCCGGCAGCTTGCGGCGGAAGGCGAGCACGGCGAGCAGCGCCAGCGCGTGGCCGAGCAGCCCCAGCGCCACGAAGCGCGCCGCGCTCCAGGCGAGCGCCGCCGGGTCGGGCCAGGCCGGCCCGTAGCGCAGCCCGACGGCGAGCGCGATCAGGCCGCAATACCAGGCGAAGGCGGTGGCGCCGAGCAGCTTGCCGACCACCATCGGCCAAGCGCCGAGCGAGGACAGGCGCTGCCCGTCCCAGGTGCCGCCGGCGACCTCCTCGGCCAAGCTGTCGGCCGCCCGGCGCGTGCCCCAGAATCCGACCACGAGGTAGAAGACCCACTCGGCCGCCGCCGGGATGCCACGCGGCTCGATCATCCACATCAGCCCGAGCAGGATGCCGAGCACCACCGGCGCGGCGACCAGCCGCTGCGCCGAGAGCTGCAGCCAGAGATTGCGCCGCAGCTCGGGGTTCATCGGCCGCCTCCGTCGCGCACGCGGGCGAGATAGGCCTCCTGCAGGCCGGTGCGGGCGGCGGCGAAGCCGGCCACCGGCAGGCCGGCATCGACCAGCCGGCGCAGCAGGGCGCGGCGCCGCCCGAGCCCGCCGGCCAGCAGGAAGCGGACGCCCTCGGGCGCCGGCTGCAGCCCGCTCACTCCGGCTTCGGCCGCGAGCAGCTCGAGCAGCCGGGGGTCGGGCTCGGACAGCGTGACGGTGATCTCCGCCGCCTCGTCCGGCGCGGCGTCGGACCCGAGCGGGCGATGCTCGACCACCCGGCCGTCGCGCAGGATCAGCATGTCGGTGGAGTAGTCCTCGAGCTCGGCCAGGATGTGCGAGGAGACGATGATGGTGAGCCCCTGCTGGCGCAGCCCGAGGAGCACGGCCGAGAGGCCCTGGCGCGCTTCGGGATCGAGCCCCGAGGCCGGCTCGTCGAGCATTACCAGCGGCGGCTCGTGGATGATCGCCTGGGCGATCGCCAGCCGCTGGCGCAGGCCGCGCGACAGCGTGCCGGCCTTGTCGCCGAGCCGGTCGGCGATGCCGAGCCGCCCGGCCGCGCGGGCCACCGCCGCCCGGCGCTCGCCCGCCGGCACGCGGCGCGTGGCGGCGTGGTGCAGCAGGCAGCGCTCGACCGAGAGCTCGTCATAGAGGCCGAAGAAATCGGCGAGGAAGCCCAGCCGGCGATGGCTCTCGCGCGGCTCCTGCTCGACATCGACCCCGTCGACCTCGATCCGCCCCGCCGCCGGCCGGTCGAGCGCCGCGATGCAGCGCAGCAGGGTCGACTTCCCCGCCCCGTTCGGCCCGACCAGCGCGGTGATGCTGCCCGGCGCGATGGCGAAGGACACCCCGTCGAGCGCCCGCTGCCCGGGATAGTCGAAGACGAGGTCGCTGACGGTGACGAGGGCGGTCATGGGGCCGGGGTCCGGCTTGAACTTGAAAACCTAACTAAGATAGGATATGTGGCGCAATGGTCACGGTCCATCGCGCATTCGGCTACCGCTTCGTGATCTTCGCGAACGACCACGCCCCGGCGCATGTTCACGTCTTCGGCCAGGGCGGTGAGGCGCGGATCTGGCTCGAGGGACCGGCAGCACCGAGCGCCGACCGTGTCGCCGGAATTGCCCGCGCTGACATCCGGCGGATCATGGCCGAGGTCGTGGCACAGCAGTCGATGCTGCTCGAGGCTTGGAGGCAGATTCATGGATGATACCTACGAGCAGGCGGAACTGCGTGGCCGGCGGGCATTGACGGAAGAGCCTCGGGCGCGTGAGGCACGATATGATCGGGCGACGGGCCGCATTATCGTGGAGCTCGCCAATGGCTGCAGCTTCGCCTTTCCGGCGCGGCAAGCGGAGGGACTGACCGAGGCCACCGACGCGGATCTCGCCGCAGTCGAGGTTCTTGGCCAGGGCACAGGGCTGCATTGGGAACGGCTCGACGTCGATCTCAGCGTCCCCGGACTGCTCGCCGGCCTGTTCGGAACGAAGGCCTACATGGACCGTCTGCGCGCCGCCCGGGCGGGGAGCGCCACCTCGCCAGCCAAGGCCGAGGCGGCGCGCCGCAACGGGCTGCGAGGCGGCCGGCCGAGGCGCAGCTCAGGCTGAGCCTCGGGCCGGCACAATCGGCTCAGATCCCGCCCATGCAGAGGTACTTGATCTCCAGGAAGTCATCCATGCCGTACTTCGAGCCCTCGCGGCCGATGCCGGACTCCTTGACGCCGCCGAAGGGGGCGACCTCGGTCGAGATGATGCCGGTGTTGATGCCGACGATGCCGTACTCGACCGCCTCGGCGACGCGCCAGACGCGGCCGATGTCGCGGCTGTAGAAATAGGCGGCGAGGCCGAACTCGGTGTCGTTGGCCATGCGGATCGCCTCCTCGTCCGTCTTGAAGCGGAAGAGCGGCGCGACCGGGCCGAAGGTCTCCTCGCGGGCGACCGCCATCTTCGGCGTCACGTCGGCCAGGATGGTCGGCTCGAAGAAGCTGTGGCCGAGCGCGTGGCGCTTGCCGCCGAGCACGACGCGGGCGCCCTTCGACACGGCGTCGGCGATGTGCTCCTCGACCTTGGCGACCGCCTTCATGTCGATCAGCGGGCCCTGCTGCGTCTCGCCCTTGAGGCCGTCGCCGATCTTGAGCTTCTTCACCGCCGCGGCGAGCTTCTCGGCGAAGGCGTCGTAGACGCCCTCCTGGACCAGCAGCCGGTTGGCGCAGACGCAGGTCTGCCCGGTGTTGCGGTACTTGGACGCCATCGCGCCCTCGACCGCGGCGTCGAGGTCGGCGTCGTCGAAGACGATGAAGGGCGCGTTGCCGCCGAGCTCGAGCGAGACCTTCTTCACCGTGCCGGCGCATTGCGACATCAGCAGCTTGCCGATCTCGGTCGAGCCGGTGAAGGAGAGCTTGCGCACGATCGGGTTGGAGGTCATCTCGCCGCCGATCGCCCGGGCCGAGCCGGTGACTATGTTGAGCACGCCCTTGGGCATGCCGGCGCGCTCGGCGAGCTCGGCCAGCGCCAGCGCCGAGAAGGGCGTCTGGGTCGCCGGCTTGATCACCACCGGGCAGCCGGCGGCCAGCGCCGGGGCGCATTTGCGGGTGATCATGGCGTTCGGGAAGTTCCACGGCGTGATCGCCGCGACGACGCCGATCGGCTCCTTGATCACCACGATGCGCTTGTCGGGCTGGTGCTGCGGGACGGTGTCGCCATAGATCCGCTTGGCCTCCTCGGCGAACCACTCGACGAAGGAGGCGCCGTAGGCGATCTCGCCCTTGGCCTCGGCCAGCGGCTTGCCCTGCTCGGCGGTCATCAGCATGGCGAGGTCGTCCTGGTTCTCCATCATCAGGTCGAACCACTTGCGCAGGATCTTGGAGCGCTCCTTGGCGGTCTTCGCCCGCCAGGCCGGCCAGGACCGGTTGGCCGCCTCGATGGCGCGGCGCGTCTCGGCCGCACCCATCTCGGGGATGGTGCCGAGCACCTCGTCGGTGGCCGGGTTGGTGACCTCGATGGTCTTGCCGGAATCGGCGTCGGCCCAGGCGCCGTCGACATAGCATTGCTGGCGGAAAAGCCTGCTATCCTTGAGCGGCAGGGGCGACGACTGGACGGCACGGAGCTGCATGACGAACCTCGCTTCGAGTTGGGGCGGCCTGATCGGGAGTTGCCCGCAATATAGTGCCCCGGCGGCGCGGCGCAAACCGCGGCGGCCGGCAGCGGCTGCCGCCCTGGCCGTGCTGCTGCTGGCGCCGGCAGGCGTCGCGCTGGGCGCCGAGGACGAGGCCCGGCCGGTCGGCGACGCGGCAGCGCTGACCGCGCTGCTGCACGACCACACCTTCTACGGCACCTATGTCGGCACCAAGCGGCCGTGGATGGAGTACTACGCGCCGGACGGCCGCTCCGCCTTCTGGGTCGATGGCTGCGTCTATCGCGGCCGCTGGTGGGCCACCGGCGACCAGGCCTGCTTCGAGTATCCCGAGCTCAGCGCCGGCGAGCCCTCCTGCTTCACCGTCGCCCAACGCGGCACCGCCTACGAGTTCTCCGCCCCGGGAGGCCCGCCGGTGGCGGTGGCCGACCGCACCGCCGCCGGCAATGCCGAGCGGCTGCCGCTCGACGCCGGCGAGTGCATCGGCATGTAGCGGGGCGTCGCTACCGCCGGCCCCGCGGCCGGGCGGCGCGCAGCGCCTGCAGCAGCAATCCCAGCGCCATCGACAGCCCGATCATCAGGCTGGAGATGGCGGCGATGGACGGGTCGATCTGGTCGCGCAGCATGGTGAACATGCGCCGCGTGATGGTGGCGTTCTCGCTGCCCGCGACGAGCAGCGCCACCACCACCTCGTCGAAGGAGGTGAGGAAGGCGAGCAGCGCCGCCGACATCACCGAGAAGCGGATCTGCGGCAAGGTCACCGAGAAGAAGGCGCGGGCCCGCGAGGCGCCGAGGCTGCGGGCGGCGCGCTCGAGCTGCGGGTCGTGGCCCTTGAGCCCGGCGGCGACCAGCGCCACGACGAAGGGCATCGCCAGGGTCGAATGGGCCAGCACCAGCCCGGTCACCGAGTTGAGCAGGCCGAGCCGGGCGTAGAGGTAGAAGGCGCCGATCGCGACGAAGATCACCGGCACCACCATCGGCGTGGTCAGCGCCACCAGCACCGCCCCGGCCAGCCGGCTGCGGGTCGCGTTGAGGCCGTAGGCCGCCGCGGTGCCGAGCGGCGTCGCCAGCAGCACGGTGGAGATGGCGGCCTGCAGCGAGATCCAGGTGGCCGAGCGCCATTCCAGCGAGTCGGCATAGGCGCCGTACCAGCGCGTCGACCAGGTCCGCGGCGGGAACTGCAGGAAGTCCGAGCCGCTGAACGACATCGGCACGACGATCAGCGTCGGCGCCATCAGGAACAGCATGATGAGCCCGGCCAGCAGATAGAGCCAGAGCCGGCGCAGATGCCCGACCGGGACCCCGGCGCTATCCATCGGCGGCCCCCGCCCGCGCCGTCACGAGCCGAGCGCCGCGAGGCGGATGCGGCCCAGCCGCACCGCCAGCAGCAGGATCAGCATGGTCGCGACCAGCAGCACGACGCCGAGCGCGCTCGCCGCCCCCCAGCTGTTGTAGAGGCGCAGGTTGAGGTCGATGCGCATGGCGATCATGATCACCTTGCCGCCGCCGAGCAGCGCCGGGGTGACGTAGAATCCCAGGCAGAGCACGAAGACCAGCGCGCAGCCGACGAACAGCCCGGGCAGCGACAGCGGCAGGAAGACGTCGCGGAAGACGCGGACCGGGCTGGCGCCGAGGCTGGTCGCGGCGCGCAGATGCGCCGGGTCGATCGCCTTCATCGCGGCGTAGAGCGGCAGCACCAGGAACGGCACCATGATGTGCGTCATGCCGATCGTCGCGCCGGTGAAGTTGTGCGCCAGCTTGAGCGGCTCGTCGATCAGGCCGAGATCGATCAGCGCGGTGTTGATCACGCCGTTGCGCTGCAGCAGCACGAGCCAGGCGTAGGTGCGCACCAGCAGCGAGGTCCAGAGCGGCAGCAGCACCGTCAGCAGGCAGAGCGAGGCGGCGCGCGCCGGCAGCTGGGCGATCATGTAGGCCAGCGGATAGCCGATCGCGGCGCTGAGCGCGGTCACCAGCACGCTGACCTTGAAGGTGGTGAGATAGATGGTGACGTAGGCCTGGCTGCCGAACAGCCGCGCGTAGTTCTCCAGGGTGAGCCCGCCGTCCTTGTCGAGGAAGGAGAGCGCGAACAGCCAGCCGGTGGGCAGGAACAGGATCACCGAGACCAGGGTCAGCGCCGGCAGGCTGAGGCCGAGCAGTCCCCAGCTCTCGCGCCGCGCCTGCGCCGCCAGCGCCGCCCGGTGGATCGCCTCAGCCATCGCCGTCGGCCAGCAGGATGACGTCCTCGGGATGCAGCCCGAGGCGGATGGCGGCGCCGTCCGCCGGCAGCCGTGCGGTCAGCCCGTGGCGGGCCGGCACCCGCACCGGCAGCTGCGTGCCGTCGGCGAGATCGACCGTCAGCCGGATCACGTCGCCGAGGAAGAGGCGCTCGCGCAGCGTGCCGGCGATGACGTTGCCCGGGCCGGGCTCGTCCGGCAGCAGCAGGTCGAGCTTCTCCGGCCGCAGCAGCAGGCGCAGCCGGCCGGGCGGCGGCTGCGCCCCCGGCGCCAGCGCCAGCGGCACGCCGCCCAGCAACGGCCGGCCGTCGCGCGTCTCCAGCGGCAGGAACGAGGAGTCGCCGACGAAATCGGCGACGAAGGCGGTGGCCGGCCGGCGATAGAGCGCCTCCGGCGTGTCGAACTGCTGCAGCCGGCCGCCGGCGCAGACCGCGATGCGGTCGGACAGGCTCATCGCCTCGCGCTGGTCGTGGGTGACGTAGACGGTGGTGACGCCGACCCGCTCGTGCAGCTTGCGGATCTCGATCTGCATCGACTCGCGCAGCTTCTTGTCGAGCGCCGAGAGCGGCTCGTCCATCAGCAGGATCGGCGGCTCGAAAACAAGCGCGCGGGCCAGCGCGACGCGCTGCTGCTGGCCGCCGGAGAGCTGGTCGACGCGGCGCTCGCCGAAGCCGCCGAGCTGCACCAGCTCGAGGGCGGCACCGGCCTTGCGCTCGGCCGCCGCACCGGTCTCGCCGCGCAGCCTCAGGGGATAGAGCACGTTGCCCAGCACGCTCATGTGCGGGAAGAGCGCGTAGCTCTGGAAGACGATGCCGAGGTTGCGGCGGTGCGGCGGCGTCAGGGTGACCTCGCGCTCGCCGAAGCGGATGCGGCCGCCGTCCGGCCGGACGAATCCGGCGATCGCCATCAGCAGCGTGGTCTTGCCCGAGCCCGAGGGGCCGAGCAGCGAGACGAACTCGCCGGCGCGGATCTCGAGCGAGAAATCGGCCAGCGCCTCGACGCGGTCATAGCGCTTCGAGAGGCGCTCTATGGTGATCGGCAGCGACCTGTCGCGCGCACCTGCCATCGCCCGTTCCTCGGCCCGGCCGCCCGCGGCGTTGGGAAAGCGTCGCGGGAGCCGGCGGCGCTCGCCGGCTCCCGCGTCAGGACCCTATTGCTGGACCAGCTTGTCCCACAGCTCCTGGACCTTCGCCTGGTTGGCACCCCACCAGGCGTCGTCGACCGTGACCTGCAGCTTGCCGTTCTCCGGCGAGGAGTTGATCGCCTTGGCGACCGCCGGCGAGATCTTGCCGGTGGCGAACGCCTTCGGGTTGATCGGGCCGTAGTCGATATATTGCGGCAGGTTGGCCTGGATGTCGGGCGCCAGCAGCCGGCTCAGCACCTTCATCGCCAGCTCCTTGTTCTTGGCGCCGCGCGGCACGACCATGCAGTCCATCGCCAGGATGCCCTGGTTGTAGGTGAAGCCGACCGGCGCGCCGTCCTTGATCACCGCGCTGACCCGGCCGTTCCACATCGGCGACATCTCGACCTCGCCGTCCTTCATCAGCTGGGCGGCCTGCGCGCCCGACGTCCACCACACCGTGATGTACGGCTTGATCTCGTTCAGCTTCTTGAAGGCGCGGTCGATGTCGAGCGGATAGAGCTTCTCCGGCGGCACGCCGTCGGCGAGCAGCGCCAGCTCGAGGTTGTGGTAGGGGTTGTTCCACATGCCGCGGGTGCCCGGGAACTTCTTGACATCGAAGAAGTCGGCCCAGCTCTGCGGCGCGTTGGCGCCGTACTTCTTGGTGCTGTAGGCCAGCACCGTCGACCAGTAGGTGAGGCCGCCGACCCACTTCTTCTGCACCAGCTTGGGATCGATCCCGGCAGTGTCGACCAGCTTGTAGTCGAGATCCTCCCACAGGTTCTGGTCGGCGCCGACCAGGCAGTCGTTGACGTTCTGCTCCGACAGGTCGATCGAGACGCTGCCCGCCTCGACCTGGAGCTTCACGTCGGCCATCGAGGTGATGGTCTCCTCCTTGATGGTGATGCCCATCTCCTTGGCGACCGGCTCGAGCCCGGCCTTGCGCACCGCCTCCTGGTAGGCGCCGCCATAGCCGGCATAGACCATGGTGTCCGCCGCCTGCGCCGAGCCGGCGACGAGGCCCGCCGAGACGGCGAGCACGGCGCAGACGCCTGAAAGCAACCTTCCACGCATCGCAACGACCTCCCTATGTGAAGGCAGGGTCCTCGCGGCGCCGGCTGCTCCGGCGCCCGCTCCCGCGGCCCGCCATTCCCTGCCCTGGCGGGCGCGAACTGAAAATGACGTCGACGTCAGTTCTTGTCAAGCTGGCCACCGGTGTCAGAAGCCACGCCGGTCGACCCAGCGGTAGTAGCGCATGACCAGCGGCATGAACCACGGATTGCCCCAGTAGAAGAACCGCGCGGCGAAGGCGAGGTCGTCGAAGGCCGTGCCGGCGTCGCGGGCGCCGAGGATGCGCCGCGCGATGACGTCGCCGAACCAGGTGCCGATCGGCAGGCCGGAGCCGAAGCAGAAGCCCATGCCGTAATGGACGCCGTCCTTCTCGCCGATATGTGGGTAGAGATCGAAGGCGCCGGCGCAGCGGCCGGTCCAGACATGCGAGAAGCGGAGGTCGGCGAGTTGCGGGAAGAAGCGCAGCATGCGGGCATGCAGCGCCGCCGCCTTGCCCGGCAGGTCCTCGGCGCGCTCGCCGGTCAGCCCGCCGAACAGCAGACGCGGCTCGTGCGGCGCCGGCACGCCGTAGTCGGCGTTGATGGTGTAGTCGTGGAAGGTGCGGCCGTGCGGCAGCAGCGCCTTGAGGCGCGCCGGGTCCATCGGCTCGGTCGTCACCATGTAGGCGTCGATCGGCACGACCCGGCGCTGCAGCCAGCGCGTCGCCGGGCCGGTATAGCCGTTGGTGGCCGCGACCACGTGGCGGGCCCGCACCGCGCCGCGGGCGGTGCGCAGCTCGATGCCGTCGGCCTCGCGGCGCAGCCCGGTCACCGGCGTGCGCCCATGCACGACTGCCCCGGCCGCCATGGCACGCTCCATCAGCCCGAGCTGGTAGAGGCCGGGATGGAGCTGGCGGTGGTCGGGGATGACGCCGCCGCCATGGAAGAAGTCCGACGCGATCTCGCGATGCTGCTCGGCCCGCGGCACCATCTCGGACTCGTCGCCGAGATGGCGGCGCTTGGCCTCGAGGTCGCGGGCCAGCGCCTCGTAATGCGCCGGCGAGTTGGCGCCGATGAAGCGGCCGCAGCGCCGCAGATGGCACTCGATGCCCTCGCGCCCGATCAGGTCGATGATGAAGTCGAAGGCGATGCGCGCCGCGCCGTAGGCGCGCTTGGCCGGCGCCTCCCCCGACTCGGCGAGGATCTGCGAGAAGCCGTGCTTCAGGGTCCGGCCGAGCACGCCGGTGGCCCGCGAGCTGGCGCCCTGCCCGGGGTCGCCCGCCTCGAGCACGGCGACGCTGCGCCCGGCGCGCGCCAGCGCCAGGGCGGCGGCCAGCCCGGTGCAGCCCGACCCGATCACCGCGACGTCGACGCGGGCCGGCAGCGGCGCCTGCGCGAGATGCGGCCGCGGCGCGGCGTCCCACCAGTAGGGCGTCGTCGCCAGGTCCGCCGTCACCACCCGGTCCGTCACCTCCCTCCCCCTCCCTTCCCGCCGCTCCCGCCTGCCGATCCTGCCGGCCGCTATCGCGTGCCGCGGCGGCGCCGGGCGCCGAGCGCCACCGGCACGGCGGCCTGCGGCGGCGGCCGCGGATCGAGCAGCGTGCGCGCATGGGTCACCTCGCCGGCCGGCGGGTCCTGGCAGTAGACGGCGCGATACCAGAGCAGCGACAGCAGGTCGGCGATGTGCTCGGGCGTGCCGGAATGACGCTGCAGGATCGGCTCCCGGCGGACGAAGACGTCGTAGAGATAGGTGAAGACCATGCCCTCGAGGGCATAGGCCATCTGCATCAGCAGCGTCTCCGAGACCGTCGGGTAGCCGGAGCGCCGCGCCAGCGAGCGGGCGATCCGCTGCAGCCACAGCAGCCGCGCCTCGCGCCAGCGCGAGCGGAAGTCCGGCACCAGGTCCTCGAGCTGGATCAGGCAGCGCACCAGGCCGGAATTGAGCTGGTAGGCGGCGGCGAAGAAGCGGTTGGTGCGCAGGATCGCCTGGTAGGGCCCGCCGCCGCGCGCGGTCGACTGCGCCTGCTGGTAGAGGGCGTCGCCGAACTCGAGCAGCGCCTCGGCGGAGATCTCGCCCTTGTCGGTGAAGTAGCTGTAGAAGGTGCCCTGCGCCACCTCCGCCCGCTCGCAGATGTCCGACACCTTGAGGTCCTGGTAGCCGCCCTCGGCAAGCGCCGCGATCGCGGCGATCTTCAGCCGGAAGCGGGTGCGCTGCCCCTTCGGCCAGTCGGCCTCCTCCAGGATCGCCCGGAGATGGCCGACATAGTCGCGCATCGGGCCGAGCTCGACGCCGGACGGCACCGCCCCGAGGCGGGCGGTCGACGTCCTGCTGCGAGTCCTGGCGGCGGTCATGGCGGTCTCCCCGACGATCCCGGCGGCAGGATAGCGCAGCACCGGCGGCGGCTGTCGAGCACCTGGGATCGGGACAAAACTGACGTTGACCTCAGTTTCACTTTTAGCTAGCGTCGAGCCAGGCGACAAGATCAATTCAACGAACCGGGCCGGCGCCTTGCGACCGCCCCGAAGAGCATCGGCGACCGTCCTCGAAAGGCGGCGCGGGAGCAGGAGGCCGTGGTCGAGAAATCACCGCTGGCGCAGACGCCGGTCTACATCGCCGGCGTCGCCGAGACGCCGCTGGGCAAGGTCATGGACCAGAGCGAGCTGTCGATGGTGGCGCTCGCCGCCAGGGAGGCGCTCGACGAGGCCGGCCTCAGGTTCCGCGACGTCGACGGGCTGTTCGTCAACTACATGGGCGAGGAAGGCTCGGTCCAGGTCGGCGAGTATCTCGGCATCAAGCCGCGCTACGCCGATTCCTCGGACATGGGCGGCGGCTCGTTCGAGGCCTTCGTCCACCACGCCATGCTGGCGGTGGCGGCCGGGCGCTGCGAGGTGGCGCTGATCACCTACGCCTCGCGCCAGCGCAGCCGGCGCAACCGCAACCGCGCCATCGTGGCCGATCCCGGCACGCTCGCCGGCCAGTTCGAGGCGCCCTACGGCATCCACTTCCCGATCGGCTTCTACGCGCTGACCGCGGCCCGCCACATGCACCAGTACGGCACCCGGCCGGAGCACCTCGCCGAGGTCGCGGTCGCCGCCCGCCGCTGGGCCCAGCTCAACCCCAAGGCCTGGAGCCGCGAGCCGCTCTCGATCGACGACGTGCTCGCCTCGCCGCTGATCTGCGAGCCGCTGCACAAGCTCGATTGCTGCCTGGTGACCGACGGCGGCGGCGCCGTCATCGTCACCAGCCGGGCGCGGGCCCGCGACGCCCGCAAGAAGGCGGTGCGGGTGCTGGGCGCCGGCGAGAGCACGCACCAGTGGCACATCTCGCAGATGCAGGACCTCACCGTGACGCCCGGCGTGATCTCCTCGCGCGAGGCCTTCGGCATGGCGGGGATCACCGCGGCCGACATCGACGTGCTCGAGCCCTACGACAACTTCACCCATTCGGTGATCCACTATCTCGAGGATCTCGGCTTCTGCGGCCGCGGCGAGGGCGGCCCGTTCGTCGCCGGCGGCCGGCTGGCGCCGGGCGGCGACCTGCCGGCGATGACCATGGGCGGCGGCCTCTCCTACTGCCATCCCGGCGCGCTCGGCATCCTGCTGCTGATCGAGGCGGTGCGGCAGGTCCGCGGCGAGGCCGGCGAGCGCCAGGTCAAGGACGTCGAGATCGCGGTCGCCCACGGCATCGGCGGCCTCGCCTTCTCGACCTCCGCCACGGTGGTGCTGAGCCATGACTGACGCCGCTGCCGCCGCCGAGACCTTCGGCGATCCGACCACCGCGCCCTTCTGGGCCGCCGCCCGCCAGCGCCGGCTGGTGATCCAGCGCTGCGCCACTTGCGGCCATCACCAGTTCTACCCGCGGCCGCACTGCCTCAGCTGCGAGTCGGCCGACCTCGCCTGGGTGCCGGCCGCCGGCCACGGCACGATCTACTCGATGACCACCACCCACGTGCAGGTCTATCCCGACCTCGCGCCGCCCTACGTCGTGGCGCTGGTCGAGCTCGCCGAGGGGCCGCGGCTGCTCACCAACATCGTCGGCGCGCCCTGCCGGATCGGCGACGCCGTGCGGCTCGCCTGGCGCGAGCGCGCCGACGCGCCGCCGCTGCCGGTGTTCGAGCGCGCCGAGGGAGGCCGCTGATGGGCCGGCTCAGCGGCCGCGTCGCCATCGTCACCGGCGCCGGGCGCGGCCTCGGCCGGGCGCACGCCCTGGCGCTGGCGGCCGAGGGCGCGAAGGTCGTCGTCAACGACCTCGGCGGCGACCTGCAGGGCAACGGCACCGACATCACCCCGGCCCGCGAGGTGGTGGCGGAGATCGAGCGACTGGGCGGCGAGGCGCTGGTCAGCGGCCACGACGTCGGCGACTGGGACCAGGCCGAGGCGCTGGTGCGCCTGGCGGCCGAGCGCTTCGGCGACCTGCATGTGCTGGTCAACAATGCCGGCATCCTGCGCGACCGCACCCTCGCCAACATGAGCGAGGCGGAGTGGGACGCGGTGATCCGCGTCCACCTCAAGGGCCATGCCGCGACCTCGCGCCACGCCATGGCCTACTGGCGCGACCGCGCCAAGGCCGGCCACCCGACCAGCGGCTCGGTCATCCACACCACCTCGCTGGCCGGGCTGATCGGCACCTTCGGCCAGGCCAACTACGCCGCCGCCAAGCTCGGCATCGTCGCGCTGTCGCGGGTGATCGCCGCCGAGGGGGCGAAGTACAACGTCCGCTCCAACGCCGTGTCGCCCTCCGCCCGGACCCGCATCGAGACCAGCCTGAAGGCGCCGCCGGAGGGCGTGTTCGACGTCTTCCACCCGGCCAACGTCTCGCCGCTGATCGCCTGGCTCGCCTGCGCCGACTGCCCGGCCACCGGCCAGGTCTTCCAGATCTACGGCAACCGCGTCGAGGTGATGGCCCACACCGAGATCGCGGTCGACGAGCGCACCGAGGGCCGCTGGACGCTCGACGCGCTCGACCGGGCGCTGGCCGGGCGCCTCAAGCCGGCGCCGCGGCTCGCCGATTTCGTCGAGGGGCTGTAGCCCGCTTCCGATCCATGAGCAGGAGCCCGATCCCGTGACCTCCGACTTCTCTGGCGACCTCTCTGGCCTGGGGCGCTTGCGCAAGACCCAGGAGTTCCGCGTCAACACGGTGCGGCTGGCGCAGTTCGCCGCCGCCATCGACGACGAGAACCCGCGGCACCTGGAGGGCGCGGTCGCCTCGCCGATCTTCGCCAACGTGCCGCCGATGCAGCCGACCATCGAGGTGCTGCGCGCGGTGACGCCCGCCTTCGCCTTCCACGGCCAGCACGACTTCCACTATCACCGCGCCATCCGCCCGGGCATGCGGCTGTTCTCCCAGGCCACGCTGCGCGGCGCCATCCCCTCCGCCGCCGGCGTCTCGATCATGATCAAGGCGGAGACGCTGGACGAGACCGGCGCGCTGGTCGACGAGCAGTACTTCACCGCGCTGGTCGCCGGGGCGAAGCTCGACAAGCCGGTCGGCGAGGCGGCGCCGGACCACCGCCTGCCCGAGGCGGCCCGGGCGGCGGCGCCGATCGCCACCGCGACCTACCCCATGGCGGCCGACCAGACCGCGCGCTACGCCGACGCGGCGCGCGACTACTCCGCCTACACGCTCAGGCTCGATGCCGCCAAGGCTCTGGGCTTCGAGCACCTGCTGGTGCACGGCATGCTGACCATGGCCTTCGCCGGCCGGGCGATCGTCGAGCATGCCTGCGGCGGCGACGTCGACCGGCTGAAGCGGCTGGCCGGGCGCTTCTCGGCGCCGGTCTTCCTCACGCCGGGCCAGGCGATCACCACGCGGATCTGGCGGCTCGAGGGCAAGGGCGGCCGGCAGGCCTTCGGCTACGAGGCGAGCGAGGCGTCGGGCAACACGGTGATCAAGCACGGTCTGGCGGAGGTGGCGTGATGACCCAGGCTACGCACGGCGACGTCGGTCCTTCCTGGAGCGTCATCAAGCACCAGACCTGCTCCGCGCTGGTCGCCGAGGGCTGCCTCGAGGATCCCGAGCGCCCGGCCATCATCGTCGAGGACGGGCTGGTGGTGACGCGGCGCGAGCTGCTCGAGCACATCGAGCGCTTCGCCGGCTACCTCAAGCCGCACCTCAAGCCCGGCGACCGCGTCGCGGTGATGCTCGACAACCGCGTCGAGTTCATGATCGCGCTGTTCGCCATCGTCGCCAACCGCGCCTTCCTGGTGTCGATCGCGCCGACCGCCCAGGCGCACGACGCCGGCCACATCCTGCGCGACTCGCAGCCGGTGCTGGCGATCGCCGGCGAGGCGCAGAAGCAGGTGCTCGACCAGCTGCGCCCGGAATGCCCGTCGCTGAAGGACATCCTGGTGACCCGCGGCGAGGAGCCGAACGGCTTCGCCCACTACGAGAGCCAGGCGGAGCGCATCTCGCTCGCCGACGCGCCCTGCCAGCGCGACGACATCATCACCGTCTTCTACACTTCGGGCACGACCGGCGCGCCCAAGGGCTGCATGCTCGACCATGGCTGGTGGCTGCGCGTGCTCGACCTCGACCAGCTGCTGTTCCCGCGCAGCTGGCAGGACCGCCAGCTCTGCTGCCTGCCCTTCTACTACGCCGACCCGGCGATCCAGCTGATGACCTCGCTGACGACGCGCGGCACGATGATCGCCATGCGCCGCTTCAGCGTCTCGCGCTACTGGGACGTGGTGCGGCGCTACGACGCCTCGGAGATGCTGTCGATCGCCTCGATCCCGGCGCTGCTGCTGAAGGGCGAGCCGGGCCCGCGCGAGCGCGACCACCGCATGCGCGGCGCCGTCCATGCCGGCCTGCCCAAGCAGCTGCACCGCCAGCTGGTCGACCGCTTCGGCTTCCACTGGTACGACAACTACGGCAGCACCGAGGGTGGCATCATGTCCCGCATGCCGGTCGGCATGGCCGAGGAGCTGGTCGGCGCCGGCTCGATCGGCATCGAGGCGCCCGACGTCAAGATCCGCGTCGTCGACGACGAGGACCGCGACGTTCCGGTCGGCGAGATCGGCGAGGCGCTGATCGGCGGGCCGGACCTGTTCCGCGGCTACCTCAACCGGCCGGAGGTGACCGCCGAGGCGATGCGCGGCGGCTGGTACCATACCGGCGACCTGGTGCGGCGCGACGAGCGCGGCCTGCTCTACTTCGTCGGCCGCAAGAAGGACATGATCCGGCGCAGCGGCGAGAACATCGCCGCCGCCGAGGTCGAGGCGGTGATCCGCTCCAACCCGAAGGTGCTGGAGGTGGCGGTCATCCCGGTGCCGGACGAGCTGCGCGGCGAGGAGGTCAAGGCCTACATCCTGCTGAAGGAGGGCCTGACCCAGGCCGACCTGCCGCCCGAGGAGATCGTCGAGTTCTGCCGCGCGCGGCTGGCCGCCTACAAGACGCCGCGCTACATCGAGTACCGCACGGAGGATTTCGAGCGCACGCCCTCCATGCGGGTGCACAAGCAGCCGCTGCTGAAGGAGCGGCCGGACCTGATCGCCGGCTGCTGGGACCGCGAGACCGGCACCATCCGCTAGAGGGGAGCGAGCGACCATGGCCGAGAGCAAAGCGGCCGGCGCGCCCGGGGCGCCGGAAACCTGCGACCTGGTGATCCGCAACGGCTACCTGCTGACGATGGACGAGCGGCGGCGGGTGTTCCCGAGCGGCTCGGTCGCCATCACCGGCTCGCGCATCGTCGCGGTCGGCACCGACCGCGACATCGCCGCGCGCTACAAGCCGCGCCGCACCATCGACGCGCGCGGCGCGGCCGTGCATCCGGGCTTCATCGACGGCCACACCCACGCGACGCTGCAGCTGACCCGCGGCGCCATCACCGACAAGCCGCACGACCCCTCGGACACCGGCCCCAGCCCCTACATCACCTGGTTCAACCAGCTCGAGGAGGAGGACGAGTACGCCTCGGCGCTGATGGCCTCGGTCGAGATGGCGCGCAACGGCTTCACCGGCTATCTCGAGGTCGGCACCGCCTTCTGGCCCGACACGGTGGCCGCGGCGGCCGAGGATGTCGGGATCCGCGTCTCGCTTGGCGATCCCTTCCTGTGGGACGAGCCCGACGCCGAGGGCATGTCGACGCTGATCCCGCGGGCGCCGGCCGACCGCAAGCGGGCGATGAAGCTGCTGGGCCAGCAGCTCAAGCGCAACCGCAACGCCGACTCGCTGGTCCGCGGCCATGTCGCCCTCTACGGCATCGGCAGCGCCAGCGACGAGCTGGCGCTCGCCGCCAAGAAGCTCGCCGACGAGAGCGGCGCGGTGCTGACGCAGCACCAGAACTTCACCGCCGACGACGTCGCGCACGACACCAGGCGGTTCGGCAAGCATCCGCTGCTGCACTATGCCGAGATCGGCTTCCTCGGCCCCAACTGCACCTTCACCCACATGAACGTCATCCATGACGACGAGGTGAAGGCGGTGGTCGAGTCCGGCCTGTCGATCGTCTGGCAGCCCGGCAACTACATGTACTACGCCATCTCCGACCAGATGCGCTCGCGCATGGCGACCCTCCACCAGGCCGGGGTCAACATGACCTTCGGCGCCGACGTCGCCAAGATCTGGGTGTTCGGCGAGCTGGGATTCATCGGCTACCTCGTGGCCCGCCAGGTCGGCCACTACCTGCCCTGCGAGTCGATCCTCGAGATGTTCACCATCGGCGGCGCCCGGGCGATGGGGCTGCAGAACGAGGTCGGCTCGCTCGAGCCCGGCAAGCGCGCCGACATCGTCATCCGGCGCGACGACATGCCGGACCAGCAGCCGGCGCTCGACGTGGTGCGCCACCTGGCGCTGATCAGCCGTACCAAGTCGGTCGACACGGTGCTGGTCAACGGCGAGATCGTCGTCCGCCACGGCCACCTGACGCGGCTCGACGAGGAAGCGGTCTATGCCCGCGCCCAGGAATCGGGCCGCCGCATGTCGGAGCGGGTCGGCCTCAAGCTCGGCACCTTCTGGCCGAAGGTCGAATAGTCCAGGCGATGTCGGCGATCACCCTCAACGACGTCTCCAAGCATTACGGGCCGGTGCGGGCCCTGGACAAGGTCTCCCTGCAGGTCTCGCAGGGCGAGTTCGCCACCATCCTGGGGCCGAGCGGCTCGGGCAAGACGACGCTGCTGTCGATCATCGCCGGCATCACGCCGCCGACCAGCGGCCGCATCGCCATCGGCGAGCGCGACGTCACCTGGCTGCCGGCGGCCGACCGCAATGTCGGGCTGGTCTTCCAGAGCTACGCCCTGTTCCCGCACATGACGGTGCAGGACAACGTCGCCTTCCCGCTCAGCATCCGCCGCGTCCCCAAGCCCGAGATCCAGCGCCGCGTCAAGGAAGCGCTCGAGCTGGTCCGCCTCGGCGAGTATGGCGAGCGGCGCCCCTCGGCGCTGTCCGGCGGCCAGCAGCAGCGCGTGGCGCTGGCCCGCGCCATCGTCTTCAAGCCCGACATCCTGCTGCTCGACGAGCCGCTGGCGGCACTCGACCGCAAGCTGCGCGAGGAGGTCCGGCACGAGATCCGCCGCCTGCAGCGCTCGCTCGGCATCACCACCGTGCTGGTCACCCACGACCAGGACGAGGCGCTGTCGCTGTCCGACCGCATCATCCTGGTGCAGGGCGGCAAGGTGGTGCAGACCGACACGCCGGAGCTCGCCTACAACCGGCCGCAGAGCCGCTTCGTCGCCGACTTCCTCGGCGTCGCCAACTTCCTCGAGGGCGAGATCGAGGCCGCGGCCGGCGGCAACGCGCTGAGGCTGGCCAGCGGCGAGCTGGTGCCCTGCGGCGCGCCGGCGCCCGGCACGCCGCGCAAGGTCTGCGGCGTGTTGCGGCCCGAGCAGATCCTGCTGCGCAACGGGCCGGCCCCGACCGGGCTGACGGCGCGCATCAGCGAGGCGATCTTCTTCGGCGACAGCGTGCGCTACGTCGTCACGCTCGACAGCGGGCGGACGCTCATCGCCCACGTCGTCGAGGCCCAGATCAGGCACCGGGAGGGTGCCCTTGTATCGCTCCACTGGGAGCCGGGGAGCGTATGGATCCTGCCGGAGCAGGAGTGAGCGGCGCGGCCCGCGCGCCGCGATACGGAGGGAGGCCGGGCTTCAACGGCGTCCAGGGCGGGCAACAGCAGGCGTTACGACAAGGGAGAAGCCTAATGCTTAGATCGACTTTTCTGCGCAGCGCGGCCATCGCCGCGATCTCTGCGCTCGCCTTCTCGGCCGGCGCGCGCGCCGAGGAAGGCAAGGAGCTGCACGTCCTCTGGTCGGGCGGGCAGTATGGCGACGCGGTCGAGAAGTGCATCAACCAGCCCTTCACCGCGGCGACCGGCATCAAGGTGATCACCGAGAGCCCCGGTGGCCTCGCCAAGCTGCAGGCGATGAACGAGGCGGGCAACATCACCTCGACGGTGTTCGACCTGCCGACCGACGAGCTCAAGCGCGGCACCGCCCAGGGGCTGCTCGAGCCGATGGACTGGAAGGCGATCGATCCCGAGCCGATGTATGACGAGGCGAAGGACAAGTACGGCATCGGCACCTCCTACTTCTCGACCATCATGGCCTACCGGGCCGACGCCAAGGCGCCGAAGAACTGGGTCGAGTTCTTCGACACCAAGAACTTCCCGGGCAAGCGGGCCCTGCCCGACTATCCCGGCTACACCCTGGTGTTCGCCGCGCTGGGTGACGGCGTGCCGGTCGACAAGCTGTTCCCGCTCGACCTCGACCGCGCCTTCAAGACCCTCAACCGCATCAAGGCCGACACCATCTGGTGGCAGGCCGGCGCCCAGTCGGCGCAGCTGCTGAAGGACAACGAGGCGCAGTACGCCATCGCCTGGTCGGGCCGCGTCGTCGGCAAGGAGGGCATCGTCACCAGCTTCCAGGACGGCATGCTCGACCTCTCCTGGTTCGGCGTCGCCAAGGGCGCCTCGGCGGCGGAGAAGGCGGCGGCCTGGAAGTGGCTGCACTGGCACACCAACGCCAAGAACCAGGCCTGCGTCGCCACCTACATCTCCTACACCGGGCCGAGCCCCGACCTCGACCCGCTGCTGCCCAAGGACAAGCTGAAGGAGTACCCGACCTACTCCGAGAACAAGAAGGTGCAGTGGCTGGCCAACGCTCAGTGGTGGCTGGACAATGCCGACGTGGTCGAGAAGCGCTGGCAGGAGTTCAAGCTCCAGCAATAGCCGGAGCCCGGGCAGGAGCCGGCCGGAGACCTCCCAGCCGGCCGGCTCCGGCCACTTCCCGGATCGAGCCCCAAGGAATGGAAATCTCGCACCACCATCGTGCCGGCCTTATCCTTCGACAAGCTCAGGATGAGGCTCTCGAGGCCGCGCTCGCTGGCCTCGAACCTCGTCCTGAGCCTGTCGAAGGGCGAGGTCGGCACGGCGGGCGCGGCCGGAGGCAGCCGACGTGACGGCCGGGACCGCGACGACCGCCGCGCCCGCGCTCGCGACCGGGCGCCGGCGGGGGCAGACCGAGCTCGCCCGGGCGGTGCCGCTGCTGATCTTCTTCCTGCTGTTCTTCGACATTCCGCTGATGCTGACGCTCGGCTGGAGCCTGCGGGTCAAGGGCGCCGGCAGCGGCGTGACGCTGGCCCACTACGCCGAGGTCTTCACCTCGCCGCTCTATTTGCCGGTGATCTGGCGCACCATGCAGGTGGCGCTCTCGGTCACCATCGTCACCGGGCTGCTGGGCTACCCGCTGGCGCTGTGGATGTCGCGCCTGCAGCCGGCCCGCCAGGTCGTCGCCGTCGGGCTCGTGGTCATCCCCTTCTGGGTCAGCATCCTGGTGCGCACCTACGCCTGGATCGTCGTGCTCGGCAATGGCGGCATCGTCAACCGCCTGCTGCAGGGCGCCGGGCTGACCGACCAGCCGATCGGGTTCCTCTACAACGAGTTCGGCGTCACCGTCGGCATGGTCAACGTCGTGCTGCCCTATCTCGTGCTGCCGCTGTTCGCCGCCATGCTGCGGGTCGACAAGCGCCTGCTGCAGGTGGCGGCGACCATGGGCGCGCGCGAGTGGACGATCTTCTGGCGCGTCTTCCTGCCGATCACCCTGCCCGCGCTGGTCGCCGGCATGGTGCTGGTCTTCATCCTCAGCCTCGGCTTCTACATCACCCCGGCGATCCTCGGCGGCGGCAAGGTGCCGATGGTCGCCAACATGATGGACTTCCTGATCAACCGCTTCCCCAACTGGGAGCGCGCCGCCACCATCTCGGTCTGCCTGCTGGCGCTGACGCTCGCCTTCTACGCCGCCTACCAGTGGCTGCGCGCGAGGACGCTGACGTGAGCGGCCCGCCGCGCCGCGGCCTCGGCGGCATCCTGCTGGCGCTGCTGGCGATCGGCGTGCTCGCCTTCCTCTGCCTGCCGATCGCCATCGTCGTGCCGATGTCCTTCAGCAGCGCCGATACCCTGACGTTCCCGCCGCCTTCGCTGTCGCTGCGCTGGTACGACGCCTTCTTCGGCGACAGCCGCTGGGTCGATGCCGGGCTCAACTCGCTGGTCCTGGCCTTCCTGTCGAGCAGCCTGGCGCTGATCTTCGGCACGCTCGCCGCCTACGCGCTGGTGCGCGGCAGCTTCATCGGCCGGCGGGTGCTGGAGAGCAACTTCGTGGCGCCGATGATCATCCCGCCGGTGATCACCGCCGTCGCGCTCTACATCTTCTTCGCCAAGACCCGCATCCTCGGCAGCTTCCCCGGGCTGGTGGCGGCGCACACCGTGCTGTCGGCGCCCTATGTCGTGCTGCTGATGTCGGTGGCGATCCAGTCCTTCGACATCCGGATCGAGCAGGTGGCGCTGACGCTGGGCGCCTCCAAGAGCCAGATGCTGACCCGCATCCTGGTGCCCAACCTGGTGCCGAGCGCGCTCGCCGCCTGGATCTTCGCCTTCATCATCAGCTTCGACGAGGTGGTGGTGACGCAGTTCGTCGCCGGCCGCTACTTCACCATCCCGAAGAAGATGTTCAACGAGCTGATCCTGCAGATCAACCCGACGATCACCGCGATCGCCACCATCCTGATCGGCCTCAGCGTGGTGACGCTCGGCATCGTCATGGTCCTGATGCGCCGCGCCGGCCTGCTGGCGGCGCGGCTGAACTAGCGGCGGAGAGGGCGATGACGCAGTCCGGCGAGCGCAGCTGGGAGTTCCCCATCGAGTGGGGCAAGGTGCGCGAGTTCGCCCGCGCCGTGCAGGACGACCATGCCGGGGCGGAGCCGCCCGTCCCGCCGCCCACCTTCCCGGTCATCGTCACCGCCGAGTTCGTCGAGCGGCTGATCGTCGAGGAGCTCAGGCTCGACCGTCGCCGCGTCGTCCATGGCGAGCAGGAATACGAGTACTTCCGCCCGCTGCGCGTCGGCGACCGGCTGGCCTGCCGGGCGCGGGTCGCCGAGGAGTACGTCAAGGCCGGCCAGCGCGGCGGCCGGATGCGCTTCATCGTGCTGGAGACCGAGATGCGCGACCCGGCCTCGGGCGACCTCGTGGTGCGCGAGCGCTCCACCGCCATCGAGATCACCCCGGCCGAGGGAGAGCCGGCCGAGGGAGAGCCGGCCGAGGGAGAGCCGGCATGAGCGCGGTCGCCATCGGCGACGCCGGACCCGCCTTCGAGGTCGGCCCGCTGACCCGCACCGACCTGGTGCGCTATGCCGGGGCGTCCGGCGACTTCAACCCGATCCACCACGACGAGGGCTTCGCGCGCTCCGCCGGCCTGCCCTCGGTGATGGCGCACGGCATGCTGTCGGCCGGGCTGCTCGGCTCCTTCGTCACCCGCTGGTTCGGCCCCGGCTCGGTGCGCCGCTTCAAGGTGCGCTTCCGCGAGCGGGTCTGGCCGGGCGACGTGCTGCGGGCCGAGGGCAAGGTGACGGCGCTGGGCGACGGGCCGGACGGCCGCCGCGCGACGCTCGAGCTGGCGCTGCGGCGGGCCGACGGCACGGCGGTCGTGACCGGCACGGCCGAGGTCGCGCTGTCCTAGCCGATCCGGCTATGGTGCCAGGCGCGAGGCGAGAGCGAGGAGAGCCATGAACGCAGCCACCCCCACGCCGCTGGCGATGATCGAGCGGCTGGTCGGATTCCCGACCGTCTCCTCGGAGACCAACCTCGACCTGATCGAGTTCGTCCGCGGCTACCTCGCCGGGCACGGCATCGAGAGCCGGCTGACGCACGACGATTCCGGACGCAAGGCCAACCTCTTCGCCACCATCGGCCCGGACCGCGCCGGCGGCGTGGTGCTGTCCGGCCATACCGACGTGGTGCCGGTGGCGGGCCAGCCCTGGACCAGCGATCCCTTCACGCTGACCCGCCGCGGCGACAAGCTCTACGGCCGCGGCTCGTCGGACATGAAGAGCTTCATCGCCATCGCGCTGGCGCTGGTGCCGGAGTTCAAGGCGGCCGGGCTCCGGCGGCCGATCCACCTGGCGCTGTCCTACGACGAGGAGGTCGGCTGCGCCGGCGCGCCGCGCATGCTGAAGGACATCGCCGACAACCTGCCGCTGCCGGCGATGGCGATCATCGGCGAGCCGACCTCGATGCAGCTCGCCAACCGGCACAAGGGCAACGTCTCCTCGCGCACCGTCTTCACCGGGCGGGACGGCCATTCCAGCGCGCCGCACCGCGGCTGCAACGCGATCTTCGCCGCCGCCGAGTTCATCGCCTGGCTGTCGCGGCTGGCCGCCGAGTTCCGCGAGCAGGGTCCGTTCGACGACAGCTTCGAGCCGCCCTGCACCACCATCAATGTCGGCCAGATCGCCGGCGGCACCGCCTTCAACATCATCGCCCGGCGCTGCGAGCTGGTCTGGGAGGTCCGGCCGCTGCCCGGCGTCGATCCCGACCAGATCGTCGCCCGCGCCCAGGCCTTCCTGCAGGAGGACCTGCTGCCGCGCATGCGAGGCCAGGCCGAGGAAGCGACGATCGAGACGACGCCGCTCTGCTTCGTGCCGCCGCTGACGCCGCAGACCGACTCGCCGGCCGAGGCGCTGATCCGCAGCCTGACCGGCGTCAACGCCGCGATCGGCGTCGCCTTCGGCACCGAGGGCGGCCAGTTCCAGCGCACCGGCATCCCCGCCGTGGTGTTCGGCCCGGGCAGCATCCAGCAGGCGCACAAGCCCGACGAGTTCATCGAGGTCGCCCAGGTCGAGGCCTGCATCGCCTTCCTGCGCAAGCTCGCGGCGTGGGCGGCGACGGTGGCGGGGTAGGACTTCCCTCGGCGCAGGAGCTTCCCAACGACTTCCCTCCCCCGTCCCCCCGATGTCATCCCGGCGAGAGCCGGGATCCATCTTGCCGCATCATGGCAGTGGATTGATGGATCCCGGCTTTCGCCGGGATGACAAGAACCGGGATGACAGGAAGGGTGCAGCGCGCTCTCCAGGAGGCCGCTACTCCACGGTCACGCTCTTGGCGAGGTTGCGGGGCTGGTCGACGTCGCTGCCCTTGAGCACGGCGGCGTGGTAGGCGAGCAGCTGGACGGGCAGCGCGTAGAGCACCGGGGCAACGAACGGGTCGGCGGGCGGCAGGGCGATCGAGCCGGCCAGCTTGGCGCCGGCGCGGGCGACGCCGTCGGCGTCGGAGAGCAGGATGGCGCGGCCGCCGCGGGCCACCACCTCCTGCAGGTTGGACAGCGTCTTCTCGAACCACGGGCCGGGCGGCGCCACGACGATCACCGGCACGGCGTCGTCGATCAGCGCGATCGGCCCGTGCTTCATCTCGCCGGCGGCGTAGCCCTCGGCGTGGATGTAGGAGAGCTCCTTCAGCTTCAGCGCGCCCTCGAGCGCGATCGGGTAGGCGGTGCCGCGGCCGAGATAGAGCACGTCGCGCGCCCCGGCGATCTGCTCGGCGACGCGCTGCGCGGCCGCCGCCTGGCCGAGCGCCTCGGCCAGCCGCGCCGGCAGCTCGAGCAGCGCCTCGGTCAGCCGCACCTCGCCGGCGGCGTCGAGCGCGCCGCGGGCCCGCGCCGCGGCGATGGCGAGGCAGGCGAGCACGATCAGCTGGGTGGTGAAGGCCTTGGTCGAGGCGACGCCGATCTCCGGCCCGGCCAGCGTCGGCAGGGTGAGGTCGGATTCGCGCGCCATGGTGCTCTCGGGCGCGTTGAGGATGGCGAGGATCGGCTGGCCGCAGGACCGCGCGTAGCGCAGCGCCGCCAGCGTGTCGAGCGTCTCGCCCGACTGCGAGATGACCAGCGTGGCGCCGCCCGCCGGCAGCGGCGCCTCGCGGTAGCGGAACTCCGAGGCGATGTCGATCTCGACCGGCAGGCGGGCGATCTGCTCCAGCCAGTACTTGCCGACCAGCCCGGCGAGATAGGCAGTGCCGCAGGCGACGATGGTCAGCCGCGGCAGGGTCGCGAGGTCAACCGGCAGCGCCGGCAGCGCCACCGTGCGGGCGAAGGGATCGACATAGGCGCGCAGCGTGTCGCCGACCACGGCGGGCTGCTCGTGGATCTCCTTCAGCATGAAGTGGCGGTAGTTGCCCTTGCCGATCAGCGCGCCGGAGAGCGCGGTCTGGCGGATCGGCCGCTCGACCCGCTCGCCGCCGTGGTAGATCGTGGCGCCGTCGGCCCGCACCACCGCCCAGTCGTCCTCCTCGAGGTAGCAGAGCCGGCGGGTCAGCGGCGCCAGCGCCAGCGCGTCGGAGCCGAGGAACATCTCGCCCTCGCCGAAGCCGACCACCAGCGGGCTGCCGCGGCGCGCGCCGATCATCAGATCGTGCCGGCCGGCGAAGATGATGGCGAGCGCGAAGGCGCCCCGGAGCCGCGCCATGGCGGCCGCCATCGCCTCCTCCGGCGTCTTCTGCTCCTCGAGATAGCGGGTCAGCAGATGCGCCACCACCTCGGTGTCGGTCTCCGTCTCGAAGCGATGGCCGGCCGCCTCGAGCTCGGCGCGCAGCTCCTGGAAGTTCTCGATGATGCCGTTATGGACGACGGCGACCCGCCCGGTGGCGTGCGGGTGGGCATTGGTCTCGTTCGGCCGGCCGTGCGTCGCCCAGCGGGTATGGCCGACGCCGACCGTGCCGGCCAGCGGCGCGCGCTCGAGCAGCGCCGCGAGGTTGGCGAGCTTGCCCTCGGCGCGGCGCCGCTCGATGTGGCCGTTGGCCAGCGTCGCGATGCCGGCCGAGTCGTAGCCGCGATATTCCAGCCGCCTGAGGCCGTCGAGCAGCAGCGGCGCCGCCGGCGCCTTGCCGAGAATCCCGATGATGCCGCACATCTGTCTCTCCCGCGCCGGACCGCACCGCCGGGACCGCAGCAAGAGCGATGCCAAGCCAGCCGCGGGCCAGCCCCCGGCCAGCCTCCGGCCTGCGCTCGGCCCGCGCCCGCCGCCCGCCGCCGGCGGGTGTCGGCGGCCACGACAGCGTCCGGTTTGTTGACGGCCGCGCTGGCCGGACGCCGGGCGCGGCCCGCGCCTGCCGGCTGGTACGGGCAGTGCATGTCGGCGCTGCGACGAGAGTGCCAGGAGGTCGCGAGAATGCAGCTTGCCACGCCGGCTGCCGGCCGATCGGCGATCGAGCCCCGGCCGGATCCGAGAATCCGCGACGCGGCCGCGCTGCGGGGGCGCGTCACCAGCCCGGCGCGGCTCTCCGAGGAGGAGTGCCGGAGCTGGCGCGCGCTCGCCGCGATGGATGGTCTCGACCATCCCTTCCTGTCGCCCGGCTTTTCCGCCTGCGTGGCGCGCGTGCGCCGGGGCGTCCGGGTCTGCGTGCTGCGCCAGGGCGGCCGGATCGTCGGCTTCCTGCCGTTCCAGCGCGTCTCCGGCCGTCCGGGCTGGCTCGGCCTCGCCGAGCCGGTCGGCGGCCGCATGAGCGACCGGTTCGGCCTGGTCGCGGCGCCGGGCTGCTGGCTGCCTCCCGCCGCGCTGCTGCGCGCCGCCGGGCTGCACGCGCTCGAGTTCCACCATCTCGGGGACGAGCAGCTGCGCTTCGGGCTGACCGGCGGCGGCGCGCGGATCGGCCATCGGTTGATGCTCGGCCGCGACCCCGCCGACTATTGGGCCCGCCTCAAGGCGGCCAACCCGTCCTTCCTCGCCGAGCTGCGCCGGCGCGAGCGCCGCCTGGTCGAGCAGCACGGCCCGCTGCGCTTCGAGCTCGCCGTCGCCGATCCGCAGGCCGGCCTGTCGCGGCTGGTCGCGCGCAAGCGGGCGCAGTATCGCGAGAGCGGCGTGCCCGACGCGCTCGCGGCCGGCTGGAAGCGACGGCTGCTGGCGGCGCTGGCGGCGAGCGGCGACCCGGACTGCCGCGGCGTGCTGACCGAGCTGCATGCCGGCGAGACCTGGGTCGCGTCGCATTTCGGGCTGCGCAATCGGCACACGCTGCATTACTGGTTTCCCGCCTACAACCCGGCGCTGGCCAAGCTGGCGCCGGGACACCTCCTGCTGCGGCTGATCATCGAGCACGGGATGGCGGACGGCATCGCGGTGATAGACCGCGGCGAGGGTGACCAGCCGCACAAGACGAGCTGGCCGACCGAGCCGCGCTGGTACCATCGCGGCCTGTGGCGCCGGCCGACCGCGCGCGGGCTGGCCGGCCAGGCGGGCCTCGCGCTCGCCTGGCGCCTCGCCGCCCTCGGCCGCCGCGCCGCCTGACCGCCGCGGGCGGGCTGCCGGCTCAGCGCGTCGGGCGCAGGAACAGCCAGCCGGCCAGCCGCTCCCGCCGCAGCCGTCCGGTCGCGTCGGCGATCGCCGAGGCCTCGATCGCGATGCGGCCGAAGCTGTCCGACAGCGGCAGCCCGTGCTCCAGCCGGTTGAGGTGGGGATCGCTGGTGAACTGCGCGCGATAGCCGGCCGAGCGCGCCAGCGCGGCGATCTCCGGCCGATGCCGGCCGTGCGGATAGGAGAGCAGCAGCGGACCGTCGGCGCTGTCCAGCAGCTGGCGCAGCCGGCGGCGCGAGGCCGCCAGCTCGGCGGCCGGGTCGGCGACCATGGTGAGGGCGGCATGGCTGAAGCCGTGCGAGCCGATCGCCAGCCCGGCCTGCATCAGGTCGCGGAGCTGCGCCGGCGTCAGGATCTGGCGCGCCGCGCCCGGCTCGAGGAACGGCGCCAGCAGGCGGGCGCGGGCCGCCGGCGGCAGCGCGCTCAGCGCCGCCGCGAGCGCCAGGAATCCTTCCGGCCGGCGCAGGTCGATGCCGGCCGGTTCGAGGCCGGCGCCGTGGCAGAGAGGCTCGCCCGCCGCCCCCTCCAGCCGGCCGCGTCGCCAGGCGGCGGCGAGGCACTCCTCCCACCAGGGCTCGGGCGCGTCGTCGATCAGCCCGGCGACCGCGAAGACCGCGGCCGGCAGGCCGGCGCGGCGCAGCAGCGGCAGCGCGACCTCGAGATTGTCGACCCAGCCATCGTCGAAGGTGATGAGCAGGGGCCGCTCCGGCAGGCGATGGCGGCGGTCGCGGGCCTCGAGCAGCTCGGTCTCGCCGACGACGTTGTAGTGCTGCGCGAAGAAGGCGAGGCACTCGGCGAACAGCCGGTCGGTCATCGCGTAGGTCGGGTCGGCGTCGGCCCAGGCGGCCGCCCCCTCGGGCAGCACGCGGTGGAACATGACGACGGTCAGACGGTCGCGGTTCTGCCGCCGGTGAAGCGCCGACAGGCCGCCGGTTCCGTAGGCCAGCCGCTTGAGCAGGCCGCGCGCGCTCATGCCGGCGGACGGCGCGCCAGCGCGCGCAGCTCGCTCGGCGAGGCCGCCCGGCCGCCCAGCCGCTCGAAGAAGAACTCGAGGAACAGCTCGAGCCGCTCCATGAAGCACCGCAGCTCCTCGGCATCCCGGACATAGGGCGTGCCGCCGGGCATCAGCGACGGGCTGTGGAACGACAGCGTGAAGCAGCGGCAGCCGCGCCGCAGCATCGCCTGCGTCAGGCGGCACATCTCGGTGACGGTCATGCCCTCCGGGGTCAGGGCGCCGCGCTCGAGCAGGCCGAGGCGGGCGAGCAGGCCGGGCACCCGCAGCCGCATCCACGGCGCCGCGGTGGCGTGGTGGTAGAGGCCGGGCCAGGCCGGCGCCAGCAGCCCGGCATAGCCGACGGTCATCGGGATCTCGAGCAGCGCTCCGGCCCGGCCGAACCAGTAGGGCTGGCTCGGGCAGCGGCGGAAGTCCGGGCCGTGCTGCGGGCTGAGATCGGTGCCGGGCAGCACGCTGAGATCGATACCGTAGCCGAGCTCCTCGAGCAGGGCCGGGGTCGCGGCGCTGACCCCGTAGCGGCCGGCCTTGTAGAGCCACGGCCGCAGCGCGAAGGCGCGGGCGATCGTCTCGGTCAGCCGGGCCAGCTTGCGGCGCTGCAGCTCGAGCGGCAGGTTGCCGACATAGGAATTGGCCTCGCTGGTCGGCTCCTCGAAGGGCGGCGTCTCCCAGGGCTGCAGGTGGGCGCCGATCTCGCAGCGTCCCGCGTCGAGCAGAGAGCGCAGGAACCGATGCCCGTCCGGCTGGCTGCTGACGGCGTAGTCGACCATGTAGGCCGGACGGATGCCGTAGCGCTCCATCAGGCGCTGCGCCGGCGCGAGGTGCCGCAGGTTGGCGATGCCCGTGAGGTTGCGGGCAAAGGGCTGCGACCAGTCGAACTCCGCCTCGGTGTCGATCACCGCAACGAGGAGCGGCGCCCCGGGCCCGAGATCGGCCTGCTGGTCCGCCTCGGGCGCCAGCAGCGACTGCTCCTCCCCGGCAGGGCCGCGCTGCGCCGCGGCGCGGGCGCGGCTCTCCTGCGGCGGGCGGCAGGAGCCGGCGGGAAGTGCGCTCCTAGGCATGGCGCAGGCTCCCGCGCACGACGCGCTGCTTGAGCCAGCGCGCCGGCGGCGCCGCGCTGACGAGGTACCAGAGGTTGGCGGGAACGTGGTGGCCCATGATCATGGCGGCGGCGAGATAGCGCGATCCAGCCATGACATGGCCGGTCAGGTAGAGGCTGCGCCCCACCCAGGTGTAGCGGCTGCCCCAGATCTGCCGCACCTCGCGCTCGCTCAGCCGGTGGCGCTGCGCGGCGACGTGCCGGGCCACCATCGGCAGCACCAGCTCGGCGGTCCGACGGGCATAGCGCTTGGTCAGGCTGTCGGGCGTGTCGTAGGCCCTGACCAGGAACTCGGGCACGAAATGCACCTCGCCGAGCAGGGCGAGGCGGATCCACATGTCCTGGTCCTCGCCGACCGGCAGCGCGGGGTCGAACTGGCCGGCGGCGGCGAGCGCGGCGCGGCGTGCGATGACGCAGGGCTTGGCGACGTGCGGCGCGGCGAGCAGCGCGCGCCAGACCTGGTCCGGGCCGCCCGGCGGCGCCTCGAGGCCGAACGGCCGCTGCAGGGATCCGGCGGCATCGACGAACAGGCAGCCTGAGGTGACGAAGCTGGCGCGGGGCTGCGCCGCCAGCACGGCGAGCTGCCGGTCGAGCTTGCCGGCGAGCCACTCGTCGTCGGCGTCGAGGAATGCGATCAGCTCGCCCCGGGCCGCCGCGATGCCGTGGTTGGTGGCGCCGCACACGCCGCGATTGGCCGGCAGGGTGAACAGCCGGACGTCGGGCCGGCGCAGCGCGGCCACGGCCTCGCTGGTGCCGTCCCGGCTGGCGTCGTCGACGACGATGACCTCCAGGGAAGGGTGCCCCTGGGCGAAGACCGAGCCGAGCGCCCGCCCGATGGTGCGCGCCGCGTTGTAGGCGGGGATCACGACGCTGACGGAGGGAGGCGGCATGGCGCTGTGCGGATCCGTACGGGGATGACTCGCCGGCATCGGCAAGCAATCACCATGCCGCGGCGCCTCCCTGGCCGTGGCTGTGGCCGAGGATGTGCATGTGCGGCCCGTGCGGCGCCGCCGGCGGGCGGGGAGACGGCCGCCGGTGCCGCGGGTTCACGGCTGGAGCGACGGACGCGATGTCGGAACGGATTACAGCGACAAGCAGGCCTGACGAACGGTCCCGTGCCGCGCCCCCGATCGCCGGATGAGCGCCGAGCGGGACGCGCTGCCCGGCGCCTCGGTCGGGCGGCGGATGATCGTCGGCTCGGCCTGGATGGTGGCCTGGCGCTGGTCGATCCGCAGCCTCGGCCTGGTCAGCACCGTGGTGCTGGCCCGCCTGCTGACGCCGGAGGATTTCGGCCTGATCGCCATGGCGATGCTGGTGGTCGGGCTGATCGAGGCGCTGGGCGACACCGGGCAGCACCTCGCCATCCTGCGCCATCCCGCGCCGACCCGCGAGCATCTCGACACCGCCTGGACGATCGCCATCCTGATCGCCATCGTCACCAGCCTGGCGATGTGGGCGGCGGCGCCGCTCGCCGCCGCCTATTTCGGCGAGCCGCGGGCGACCCTGCTGATCCGCGTGATCGCGCTGCGCCAGCTGGTCGGCGGCTTCGAGAATGTCGGCGTCGTGCTGTTCCGGCGGCAGAACGACTTCGCCCGCGACTTCCGCTATCTCGTCTACCAGAAGGTCGGCACCTTCCTGGTGACCCTGGCGCTGGCGCTGCTGCTGCGCAACTACTGGGCGCTCGCCATCGGCATCGTCAGCGGCCGGATCTTCTCCGTCGCGATCAGCTTCCGCATGCACCCCTACCGGCCGCGCCTGTCGCTTTCCCGCTTCGGCGAGCTCTCCTCCTTCTCGCTGTGGATCCTGGTCTCGTGCATCGGCGACTTCGCCATCGGCCGGATCGACCAGGCGGCGGTCGGCGGCCTCGCCGGGACCAGCGCCATGGGCAGCTACAACGTCGCCCTCGACGTCGCCACGGCGCCCACCATGGAACTGATCTATCCGACCGAGCGAGCCCTCTTCCCGGTGCTCGCCAGCCTGCTCCATGACCCGGCGCGCCTCAAGGCCGCCTATCTCGACGTGCTCTCGGCGGTCGCCGTGGCGAGCTGCGCGACCGGCGTCGGGGTGGCGCTGGTCGCGCGGGACATGGTGGCCGTCGTGCTCGGCCCGCAGTGGCAGGCGGCGGTGCCGCTCGTCATCTGGCTGGCGCTGAGCGCCGCGGTCTGGGGCATCTGCCACGGCATCGTGACGGTGCTGAACGTCACCGGCCGCGCCCGCCTCACCGCCGGGCTCAGCTGGATCGGCCTCGCCATCTTCGGCGGCTGCGTCGCCCTGCTCGGGCGGCGCTGGGGCGCCGAGGGCATCGCCGCGGCACGCCTCGTCTACATGCTGCTGCTGGTGCCGATCCTGTTCCGGGCGCTGCAATGCGCGTTCCCGGTCGGTCCCGGCGAGATCCTCGCCCGCACCTGGCGCGCCGTGGCCGCGGCGGCGATCATGGCGCTGGTCGTGCGTGCGCTCCACGGCGGCCCGGCCATGCCGGCGGCGCTGCGCCTGGTCGCCGACATCGCGGCCGGGGCGCTCGCCTTCCCGGCAGCGCTGATCGCGCTCTGGAGCGTCAGCGGCCGCCCGCCGGGCGTCGAGGCCAGCGTCGCCGACCTGCTGGCCCGGCTGGCCCGCCGGCGGGGCTGGCGCTCCGCCTAGCGGCCGCGGGGGACCGGCATGGACGAGCTGCTGGCCGGCGCGATCCGGGCGCTGCTGCTGCCGCCGACCGTCTTCTGGCTGCTCGTCGTGCTCGGCTGGGCGGTGCGGCGACGCTGGCGGCGGCCGGGCGGCGCGCTGGTCCTGGCCGGCCTCGCCCTGCTGCTGCTGTCCAGCCTGCCGGCCTGCGCCGACCTGCTGCTGGGCTCGCTCGAGACCGATCCGCCGGTGACGCAGGCCGAGGCGGCGCGGGCCGAGGTGCTGGTGGTGCTCGGCGGCGACCTCGATCGCGTCGCGCCGGAATATGGCGGCACCACGCTCGGGCCGCTGTCGCTCGAGCGGGTCCGCTACGCCGCCATCCTGCAGCGCCGCACCGGGCTGCCGCTGCTCGTCACCGGCGGCCCGCTCTGGCCGGGCGGCGTGCCGGTGTCCGAGGTCATGGCGCAGGTGCTGCGCGCGGAGCTCGGCGTGCCGGTCCGCTGGGTGGAGGACCAGTCCGACGACACCTGGGACAACGCGGCGCGGAGCGCGCGCATCCTGGCCGGGGCCGGCCTGCATCGCGTCCTGCTGGTCACCCAGGCCTGGCACATGCGGCGGGCCCGGATCGCCTTTCGCGCCGCCGGCCTCGAGGTGATCGCCGCGCCGACCGGGATCACCGGCGCGCCCGGCTTGACGGCGCTCAGCCTGGTGCCGAGCGCGGCCGCCGCGCACCGCTCCTTCTACGCCATGCACGAATGGCTGGGTACGCTGTGGTACGAGCTGCGCCGGCGGCGCGGCTAGCGGCTCAGGCCGGGGCGAACAGCCGGTCGTATGTGGCCACCATCCGCGTCAGCGAGAACTCGGTCTCGGCGCGCCGGCGATTGGCGGCGGCGAGCCGCGTGCGCAGGGCGGGATCGGCCAGCAGGGTGCCGATCGCGTCGGTCAGCCCCGCCTCGTCCTCGCGGGCGACGACGAAGCGGCGGTTCTCGGCCGGCAGCATGGCGCGGACGTCGCCGGCGTCGACCGAGGCGACGGCGCGGCCGGCGGCCATCGCCTCGAGCAGGGTCAGCGGCATCTGCTCGGTGTCGGAGGACAGCGCGAACACGTCGAGCAGCGGCAGGATGCGCTCCGGATCGGGCCGCGCGCCGGTGAAGATCACCCGCTCGGCGAGCCCGAGAGCGGCGGCCAGGGCCTGCAGGCGCGGGCGCTCCTCGCCGTCGCCGACGATGACCAGCCGCAGCGCGAAGCGGGCGAAGAGCGGCGCCGTGGCGCGGATCAGGCGGGCCAGGTTCTTCTCCGGCCGCAGCGCTGCCACGGTGCCGACCAGCAGCGGCGCCGGGCCGGCGGCGAGCTGCGGCAGCGCCGCCGGGTCGAGCGCGGCGCCGAAGCGCGCGCAATCGACCCCGTTGGCGATGTAGCGGACCCGCGCCGGCGACAGCCGCCACTGCTCGAGCGCGATGCGCTCGAGCGTGCGGGACGGGACCACTACGGTGCTGCGGCCCGAGAGGGCGAGCCGCCGTCCCAGCACCCGGCGGGGCAGCTGGCGCTCCAGCTCGTCGGGGCCGAACCCGTCCTCGAAATGGACGTGGCGGCAGAAGGGCTGCAGCCGGTTGGCCAGGGCCCATTCGATGGCGCCCCAGTTGTAGGTGAGCAGCAGGTCCGGCCGGAGCGCGCGCAGCCTGGCGCGGATCGCGCGCAGCCGGGCGGCAAGCCCGATGCCGTCGAGCGCCACCCGGTCGAGCCGGCGCTCCACCCCGGCGGCGAGCCGCGACTCGCAGTCGAAGGCGCCGTCGAGCGCAACGATGGTGTGGCGGTAGCGGTCCGGCAGCGCGTTGGCCAGGGTCGCCAGCCGCGCCTGCGAGCCGCCGACGCGGAACGACGGAAAGACATGAAGGAGATGGCGGCGGGCCGTGCCGGCGGCAGCGGCGGTGCGGGGCGCGATCGGCAGGGGGCACCTCGGGTTGCGCAGCGCCGTCGATGCGGAACGGCGTCCCGGCCTTGCAAGTCCCGTGCTATGCGGCGGCCCGGTCCGGATGATCGATGCGCTACGCCGGCGCCTTCGTCCCAGCGGCGCCCGGCCGGCGAGCGGCCCCCGGTCAGCCCAGCAGCCTGAAGACCTGCAGCGACAGCGCGATCAGGCCCCAGCCGACCAGTGCCAGGCCCACCCACCAGACGATCGCGGTGCGCAGCGGCAGCCGGCCGTCGGCTGCGGTCCGCCGGGCCACCACGCGCCGCGAGCGGCTGTTTCGAAGCTGGGCCGCGAGCGCCGAGTTGCGAAATCGCTCCGAAATTGCAGTGGGCATGGCAGGCTCTGCCGGTCGGCTCAAAATCTGGCGTGTAAAGAGCATAAACACCACGCTCCTAGCTGTCCAGGGACGAAAATTGCCATGGCACGATGCTTGCAAAGCAGACACGACAACGACTGTTAATGGGCCTGTCATTCACCGTCGGAAAAAAAAGATTAAGACATCGCCGCGACGCAGAATCTGATTGAGAAACGCTAACAAAAGATTAAGATCATCGGGCGTGTGGGAAAAATCGGTCGGCAGCTAAGCCGCGACATTGTCCTGCTTTTTCCGAAACCTTGGGGGTGAACTGCTAACACGCAGGTAGGCGGACTATGCGTACATTTAGCCTCAGACTTTCGGTCTCCCTGCCGACCATCGTGGTCGCGACGACCGAGATTCTCGTCTTCTCTACCGTGCTTTATCCGGCCCTCGGCCTGGCCATTGGAGATTTCCGTCAGGGGCCATATCCCAGCCTCGTCGGCCTGACCGCCGCGGGCGCCGCGCTCTTCGGCTTCGCCATGTGGCTGGTCGGCGCCTACGACCACTGGCACCTGCGCGACTGGAGCCGGAACGCCAGCCGGATCGCCATCGCCTACGTCATTCTCGTGCCGGGCTTCATCCTGATCTGCCGGCAGCTGGCCGCCATCGGCCACCTGCCCGACCCCGGCGGCGACGTGCGGTCCTCGCCCGTCCTGCCGGGCCTCTGCGTGACGCTGGCCTTCACCGCCGCCCTGGCGAGCCGCGCCGGGTTCGGCCGCATCCCGCTGCTGCCCTTCGTGCGCCAGCGCATCCTGGTGCTCGGCGTCGGCAGCTGGGCGGCCCGCATCGAGCGGCTGACCCAGGCCCCGGGGGAGCCAGGCTTTGCCGTGATGGGCTATGTCGCCGGCGCCGGCGAGCGTAGCGAGCTGCTGCACAGCCGTCCGCTGCCCGGCGGGGAGTCGATCGTCGACCTCGCGCGGCGGGTGCGTGCCGACGAGGTCGTGGTCGCCTCGGCCAGCCGGGACAACCTGCCGCTCTCGGCGCTGCTGGAGTGCCGCATGAACGGCATCCGGGTGACCGACTATCTGACCTTCTGGGAGCGCGAGACGGGAACCGTGATGCTCGATGCGCTCGAGCCGAGCTGGCTGATCTACTCGGACGGCTTCAATCTCGGCGTCCTGCAGCACGGCCTGAAGCGGCTGCTCGACGTCCTCCTCAGCGGGCTCTTCCTCATCCTGGTGCTGCCGCTGGTGATCGCCGCCGCGATCGCCGTGCGGCTCGACAGCGCCGGCCCGATCTTCCACCAGCAGGTCCGCGTCGGGCGCAACGGCGTGCCCTTCACCATCTACAAGTTCCGCAGCATGCGCACCGACGCCGAGAAGGACGGCGTGCCGCAATGGTGCGCCAGCGGCGACTGCCGGATCACCCGGGTCGGGGCCGTGCTGCGCCGGCTGCACATCGACGAGATCCCCCAGATCCTCAACGTGCTGCGCGGCGACATGAGCCTGGTCGGACCGCGACCGGAGCGGCCGTTCTTCGTCGAGAAGCTGTCCCAGGAGCTCCGCTTCTACAAGGAGCGGCACATCGTGCGGCCCGGCATCACCGGCTGGGCGCAGATCAACTACCGCTACGGGGCCTCTCAGGAGGACTCCAAGGAGAAGCTCGCCTACGACCTCTACTACGTCAAGAACCTGAGCCTCGGGCTCGACCTGATCACCCTCTTCCGCACGGTCCAGGCGATCCTCTGGCCGCTCGGTGCCCCGTGACACGCCGCGCCGGGGAGCCTCGCTGATGCCTCCGATCGCCATCGGCAGCGGCCTCTGCGCCGTCGCCTTCGCCGGCCTCGCCGTCCAGGCGGCCCGCGGCCGCGCGCCGCGGCGGACGGCGGCGGCCGTCGCCTGCCTCGCGGTCGCAGCCTGGGCCGTGCTCGCCGGGGTTGCCGGCCTGCTGCCGGCGCCGGCGGACGGGTGGCGGCCGGGCGCCGGCATCCTGCTCGAGACGCTGCGCAGCCTGGCGCTGCTCGCCCTGCTCGCGACCACCCTCGAGGTCGTGCCCGGCGCGCTGCTCGGGGGCCGCCGGATGCGGCTGCAGCTGGCCGGGCTGGGTGCGGTTGCCTTCCTGCCCGCGGCGCTCGACCTCGCCGGCGACTGGTCGGCGCTCGCGCTGGCCGCCCATCTCGCCCTGGCGCTGGCCGGCCTGGTCGCGATGGAGAATGCCTGGCGCAACGCCGGCGCGGACCGGCTCTGGTCGACGAAGTTCCTGCTGATCGGGCTGGGCGCGCTGTTCGCCTACGACTTCTACCTCTACGCCGACGCCCTGATGTTCCGCCGGCTCGATGCCCGCCTCGCCGAGGCCCGCCCGCTGGTCACCGCGCTGGCGGCGCCGTTCGTCGCGGTGTCGCTGCGCCGGCGCCCCGCCGGCCTGCCGCTGACGCTGTCGCGTCGTGCCGCCTTCCACACCGTGGCGCTGGTCAGCGGCGGGCTCTACCTGCTCGCCATGGGGGCGGCCGGCATGGTCGTGCGCAATGCCGGTGGCGCCTGGGGCCCGGTCTTCCAGATCGGCTTCATGGCCGCGGCCGCCATGCTGCTGCTCGCCATCCTGGCCTCGGGCAGCGTGCGGGCCGCGTTGCGCAACCTGGTCGCCCGCCACTTCTTCACCTACCGCTACGACTATCGCGAGGAGTGGCTGCGCTTCATCGCCGCCATCGCCGAGGAGGGCGACGACCCGAATCCGCGCAGCCGGGTGATCCGGGCGGTCGCCGGCGTGGTCGACAGCCCCGGCGGCGCGATGTGGCTGCGCGACGAGTCGAGCGGCGACTACGTGCCGGCCGGCCGCTGGAACTTCCGCGAGCTCGAGGCGCGCGAGCCGGCCGAGGGCGACCTCGCCGCCTTCCTCGCCCGCACCGGCAGCGTCGTCGATCTCGACCAGGCGGCGAAGCGAGCGCCGCGCTATGCCGGGCTCGCCTGTCCGGACTGGCTGTCGCGGACGGGCGGCGCCTGGGTCGTAGTGCCGCTGCTGCACGGCGCGGCGCTGCTCGGCTTCGTGGTGCTGCAGCGGGCCCGTGCGCCGCGCGCGCTCGGCTGGGAGGACGACGACCTCTTGCGCACCATCGGCCGCCAGGCCGCCGCCTTCCTGGCCGAACGGCAGGCCAGCCGGGAGCTCGCCGACGCCCGGCAGGTGCAGCTCTTCCAGCGCCGCTTCGCCTTCGTCGCCCACGACCTCAAGACGGTGATCTCGCAGCTCTCGCTGCTGCTCGCCAACGCCGAGACCCATGGCGAGGACCGCGCCTTCCAGGCCGACCTGATCGCCACGGTCCGCGACTCGGTGTCCAGCATGCAGCATCTGCTCGCCCAGCTGCGCGCCGAGCGGCGGCGGGCGGCACCGGCCGAGACCGTCGATCTCGTCCCGCTCGCCCGGCGCCTGGTCGCCGGCTGCCTGCCGGGCCGCTCGCGGCCGGCGCTCGACTGCCCGCTCGACCGCCTCGAGGTGCAGGGCGACCCGCAGCGCGTCGGCGCCGTGCTGCAGCACCTGCTCGGCAATGCGCTCGACGCCGCCCGGGGCGACGTCACCCTGCGGCTCAGGCTCGGGCCCCCGGATCTCGGCGCCGTCGTCGAGATCGAGGATGACGGGCCGGGCATGAGCGCGGATTTCATCCAGGACCAGCTGTTCCGGCCCTTCAGCTCGACCAAGGCGGACGGCCTCGGCATCGGCGCCTACCAATGCCGCGAGCTGACTCGCGAGCTGAACGGCCAGCTCACGGTCCGGAGCACGCCCGGAAAGGGGACATGCATGCGTGTGACGCTGCCGGCGGCCGACCTCAGGCTGGCGACCGCCAGTCCGGCGAGGGCCGTGTCGTGAGCGCCGAGAAGGAGAAGCTGCTGGTCGTCGAGGACGATCCCGGCCTGCAGCGCCAGCTGCGCTGGAGCCTCGCCGAGTTCGAGGTGCTGACCGCCGGCGACCAGGCCGCGGCGATCGCCGCCGTCGAGGCGCACGAGCCGCCGATCGTGGTGCTCGATCTCGGCCTGCCGCCCGACGCCGGCGGCGCCAGCGAGGGCCTCGCCGTGCTCAAGGCCATCCGGGTCCGCTGGCCGCGGATCAAGGTGATCATCCTGACCGGCAACGAGGACCGGGCGCACGCGCTGAGCGCGGTCGGGCTCGGCGCCTACGACTACTGCAGCAAGCCGATCGACATCGACCTGCTGCGTATCATCGTCGGCCGCGCCAGGCACCTCTACGGGCTGGAGCAGGAGCTGCTGAAGGCGAACCGGGACGTCGCCGCCACGCCGCTGCCGGGCCTGATCACCGCCTCGCCGGCCATGCTGCAGATCTGCCGCCGCGTCGAGCGCGTCGCCGGCACCGACATCACCGTGCTGCTGCTCGGCGAGAGCGGCACCGGCAAGGAGGTGGTGGCCCGCGCGCTGCACGACCTCAGCCCGAGGGCGAGCAAGCCGTTCGTCGCCATCAATTGCGGCGCCATCCCGGAGAACCTGCTCGAGAGCGAGCTGTTCGGGCACGAGAAGGGCTCCTTCACCGGCGCCGTGAAGCAGACCATCGGCAAGGTCGAGTTCGCCCAGGGTGGCACGATCTTCCTCGACGAGATCTCCGACGTGCCGCTCGCCCTGCAGGTCAAGCTGCTCCGCTTCCTGCAGGAGCGGGTAATCGAGCGGGTCGGCGGCCGCCAGTCGATCCGCATCGACGTCCGGGTGGTGTGCGCCACCAACCGCGACCTCGCCGAGATGATCCGCGAGGGCAAGTTCCGCGAGGACCTGTTCTACCGCCTCAACGAGCTGATCGTGCGCCTGCCGCCGCTGCGCGAGCGCGGCGGCGACGCCGTGCTGCTCGCCCAGTACTTCCTCAACCGCTTCAGCCAGCAATATGACCGTCCGATCCGCGGCCTGGCGCCCGATGCCAAGGCGCTGATCGGCAGCTATGGCTGGCCGGGCAACATCCGCGAGCTGCAGAGCCAGATGCGCCGGGCGGTGCTGATGACCGAGACCGACCTGATCTCGGCGGCCGATTTCGACCTGCCCGGCGCCACGCCGCCGGCCAAGGCCTGCAACGGGCCGCCGGCCAGCCTCAAGATGGTGCGCCGCACCGCCGAGCGCCAGGCGCTGATCGACGCGCTGTGCTCGGTCAACGGCAACATCTCGCATGCCGCCCGGCTGCTCGGCGTCAGCCGGCCGACGGTCTACGAGCTGATGCGGATCCACGGGGTGCGTGCATGAGACAGGCAGGGAGTAGCGCGATGTGCGGCATCCGACGGCCCTCGATCCGGGCGCTGGCGCTGGCGGCGGCGCTCGCCCTGCCGCTCACCGCCGCGTTGCGGCCCGATGCGGGCGAGGCGGCGACCGATGCCTCGACCGCCTTCTACCAGAAGGCGGCGAGCCACCTCGCCCGGCACGAATGGCAGGCGGCGGTGATCGAGCTGAAGAACGCGCTGCGCGCCGATCCCGGCAATGTCGAGGCGCGCCTGCAGCTCGGCACGCTCTACCTGCGGATGGGCGATCCGGCGGCGGCGGAGGCGGAGCTCGAGGCGGCGCGCGACCGCGGCCTGGATGCTGCCCGGCTCGCCGAGCCGCTCGCCCGGGCGCTGCTCGCCCAGGGCAAGCACCAGGAGATGCTGCAGCTCTTCCCGGCCGATGCCCGCGGGGCGGTGCCGCTGGTCTGGCGCAGCTATGCCCTGCTCGGCCTCGGCCGGACCGGCGAGGCGCAGCAGGCCGCCGAGGCCGCGCTCGCCGCCGATCCGCACGAGCCGCGGGCCGCGACGGCGCTGGCCTACGCGCTGTTCGCGCAGGGCCGTACGACCGAGGCTGAGGCGCGCATCGACGAGGCGCTGCGGGCGGCCCCGGCGATGGCCGAGGCGCTGACCCTGAAGGGCGAGCTGCGCCGCATGGCCAAGGACGATCCGGGGGCGCTCGCCGCCTTCGCCGCGGCGCTGGAGGCCGATCCCGGCGCGCTGCTCGCCCGCGCCGGCCGGGCCGCCGTGATGATCGAGCTCGGCCAGCTCGACAAGGCCCAGGAGGAGCTCGACCGGCTGCGCGCCGTGGCGCCCGACCTGATGATCGGCCTCTATCTGCAGGCGGTGGTGCTGGCCGGCCGGCACGACGAGCGGGCCGCGATCGATCTCCTCGGCCGCGCCTCGGCCGGGCTCGACGCCTACCCCGCGGCGCTGAAGCTGCTGGGCTCGCTGCTCGCCCGGCGCAACGAGCTGGAGCAGGCGCAGACCTACCTGTCGCGCTATCTCGCCCTGGTCGGCCAGGACAGCGGCGCGCGCGAGCAGCTGGCCGGGGTGCTGCTGCGCAAGGGCCAGCCCGCCGCGGCCATCGAGCAGCTGCTGCCCGCCGCCCAGGGCTCGGCCGAGCCGCGGCTGCTCGGGCTGCTGGCCACCGCCTATCTCGCCGACCATCGCCCGGCCGAGGCGGCGCAGTGGTTCGACCGCGCCGCAGCGGCGGCGCCGGCCGACCCGGAGATGCGCACCCGGATCGCGGTCGGCCGCCTCCAGGCCGGCCAGCTCGACGCCGGCGTGCGCGACCTCGAGTCGGTGGTCGAGCTGGACCCCGAGCAGGACACCGCGCGGATCGTGCTGGCGCTGGCCGACCTCAAGGCCGGCAAGTTCGACGCCGCCGCCGCCGAGGCGGAGCGGCTGCGCGCCCGCCAGCCGGCCAGCCCGATGCCGGACCACCTGCTCGGCACCATCCTGCTCGCCCGGGGCGACAGTGCCGGCGCGCGCGCCCGCTTCGAGGCGGCGCTCAGGCTGGCGCCCGGCTTCGCGCCCAGCCTCGACAACCTCGCCCGCCTCGATCTCGCTGCCGGCGACCTCGACGCCGCGCGGCGGCACTACGCGGCGATCCCCGCCGGCGACCCGGCCGCGCCGGCCGCCGCCCTGGCGCTCGCCCGCATCGCCCTGGCCGAGGGCCGCGCCGACGAGGCCGAGAGCCTGCTGCTGCGGGCCGGCAGCACCGGGGCCGGATCGACGGCGGCGCAGCTGGCGCTGGTCGACCTCTATCTGCGGCAGCAGGAGAACGACAAGGCGCTCGCCCTGGCGCAGACTCTGCGCGACGCGGCGCCGGCCGATCCGGAGGCGGGCGAGACGCTGGCCCGCGCGCAGCTCGCGGCGGGGCAGCCCGAGGCGGCGATCGCCACGCTGCGCCAGCTGGCCGCGGCCGTCCCGGGCTCGGCCCGGGCCCGCCGCAGCCTGGCGCACGCCCTGCTGCAGACCGGCGACGCGGCCGGCGCGCGCGAGGCGCTCGAGGCGGCGCTGCGGATCGATCCGGCGGACTTCGCCGCCGAGCTCGACCTGCTCGACCTCCAGGCGCGCGCCGGGCAGGTCGACCAGGCGCTCGCCGCCGCCGCGGCATGGGGTGCGCGCCATCCCGAGGGCGTCGGCGGCGACGTGCTGCAGGGCCAGGTGCTTGCCCGCGCCGGACGCTACCACGCGGCAGCCGAGGCCTTCGGCCGGGCCTTCGCGCGGGCGCCCTCCTCGGACCTGGCGCAGCGCCGGTACGGTGCCCTGCTGGCCGCCGGCCATGCCGACGAGGCGCTGTCGGGCATGACGGCCTGGGTCGCGGCGCATCCCGGCGACCGGGCGGTCGAGCTGGCGCTCGCCGCGGCGCTGATCGAGGTGCGGCGCTACGACGACGCGGCGGCCCGCTACGAGGCGCTGCTCAAGACGGCGCCGGCCGATCCGGTGCTGCTCAACAACCTCGCCTGGCTCTACGACGAGCGCGGCGACCGCCGCGCCCTCGATCTCGCCGAGCGCGCCCACCGGGCGCTGCCCGGCTCGGCGCAGATCGCCGACACGCTGGGCTACATCCTGGTGCGCCGCGGCGACGTCGAGCGCGGGCTCGCCCTGCTGCGGCAGGCCCAGGCCGGCAGCCCCCAGCCCGAGGTCGCCTATCACCTGGCGGTGGCCCTCGACAAGGCCGGCCGCGCCGCCGAGGCGCGCGCCGTGCTGGAGCCGCTGCTGGCCACGGCCCGCCCGTTCGACGGCCGCGAGCAGGCGGTCTCCCTCCAGAAGTCGCTGGCCAGCCGATGAGCGCCGCGCTCCGCCCCGCGCTCCGGCCCGAGCGGCGCCTCGAGGTGCTGACCTTCACCACGCTGTTCCCGAGCGCCGCCGCGCCGCAGCACGGCGTGTTCGTCGAGAACCGGCTCCGGCACCTGGTGGCGAGCGGGGAGGTCGCGGCGGAGGTCGTCGCGCCGGTGCCGTGGTTCCCGTTCCGCGGCGGGCTGTTCGGCCGCTACGCGCGCCATGCCGGCACGCCGCGGCGCGAGCATCGCCACGGGCTGGCGATCGAGCATCCGCGCTATCCCGCGATCCCCCGGGTCGGCATGAGCGCGGCCCCGTTCCTGCTGGCCGCCGCCTGTGTCCCGCTGCTCCGCCGGCGGCTCGCCGCCGGCCGGCGCCCGGCCCTGATCGACGCGCACTACTTCTACCCGGACGGGGTCGCAGCGGTGCTGCTCGGCCGCCGCTTCGGCCTGCCGGTGGTGATCACCGCGCGCGGCAGCGACATCAACCAGATCGCCGACCATGCGCTGCCGCGCCGGCTGATCCGCCGGGCGGCGGCCCAGGCCGCCGGCCTGGTCACCGTCTGCCAAGCGCTGAAGCAGCGGCTGGTCGAGCTCGGGGTCGAGGCCGACCGCATCCGGGTGATGCGCAACGGCGTCGACCTTGCCCTGTTCCGTCCCGGCGACCGCGCCGCGCTGCGCGCCCGGCTCGGGCTCGCCGGCCCGACGCTGCTCTCGGTCGGCAGCCTGATCGAGCGCAAGCGCCATCACCTGACGATCGAGGCGCTCGGCCGGTTGCCCGGCGTCACTCTGCTGATCGCCGGGGAGGGGCCGCTGCGCCGGCCGCTGGAGGCGCAGGCGGCCGCGGCCGGCGTCGCCGGGCGGGTGCGCTTCCTTGGCCCCGTCGGCCACGAAGCGCTGCCGGCGCTCTACGGCGCCGCCGACCTGCTGGTGCTGGCCTCCAGCCGCGAGGGCTGGGCCAACGTGCTGCTCGAGGCGATGGCCTGCGGCACCCCGGTGGTGGCCTCGCCGGCCTGGGGCAATCCGGAGGTGGTGGCGGCGCCCGAGGCGGGCCGCATCGCGACGCCCTGCGATGCCGGCGGCCTGGCCGAGGCGATCGCCGGGCTGCTCGCTGCCCCGCCGCCCCGCGCCGCGACGCGGGCCTATGCCGAGCGCTTCGGCTGGGAGGCCACGACGCAGGCGCAGCTCGAGCTGTTCCGCGCGGTGGCGGCCGCCCCGCCCGCCGGCGCGCCCCCGGGTCCGGCCGCCGCCATGCTCGGGAGCGCTGCAGGATGAGGATCCTCTATCACCACCGGACGCGCTCGGCCGACGGCCAGTCCGTCCACATGAGCGGGCTGATCGAGGCGCTGCGCGAGCTCGGCCACGAGGTCGAGCGGGTCGGGCCGGCCGCGGTCGAGGCGGCCGCGCTCGGATCGGAGGGCCGCGCCGTTGCCGCGCTGCGCCGCAACCTGCCGCGCTTCGCCTTCGAGCTGCTCGAGCTCGGCTACTCCCTGGTGGCCTTCCGGCGGCTGCAGCGGGCCTATCACGAGTTCCGGCCCGACATCCTCTACGAGCGCTACAACCTCTATTTGCTCGCCGGCCTCTGGCTGCGGCGCGCCCATCGCCTGCCGCTGCTGCTCGAGGTCAACGCGCCGCTGGTGCGCGAGCGCACCGAGCATGGCGGGCTGGCGCTGCGTCGGCTGGCCCGCTGGGCGGAGCGACGGGCCTGGCGCTCCGCCGACTTCGTCCTGCCGGTGACGCGGGTGCTGGCCGAGGAGCTGGTCGCCGCCGGCGTGCCGGAGAGCCGCGTCGTGGTGCTGCCCAACGGGGTGCCGCGCTCGATGGTGGCGACCGAGTTCGACGGCGGCACGGTGCGCCGGCGGCTCGGCCTGGAGGGCCAGGTGGTGCTGGGCTTCAGCGGCTTCGTGCGCGACTGGCACGGGCTCGACCTGGTGATCGACCTGCTCGCCGAGGGCGAGCTGCGGCGGCGCTGCCACCTCTTCGTGCTCGGCGACGGCCCGGCCCTGCCGGCGCTGCGCGAGCAGGCGCGCCGCCGTGGCATCGCCGGCCGCGTCACCTTCGCGGGCGTGGTCCCGCGCGAGCGCATCGCCATGCACATCGCCGCCTTCGACATCGCCCTGCAGCCCCGGGTCGTGCCCTACGCCTCGCCGCTCAAGCTGTTCGAGTACATGGCGCTCGGCCGGGCCATCCTGGCGCCGGCCTCGCCCAACATCCGGGAAGTGCTGAGCGACGGCGAGGACGCGCTGCTGTTCGACCCGCAGGCTCCCGGCGCGCTGCGCGCCGCCCTGCTGCGGCTGGTCGGCGATCCGCTGCTGCGTCGCCGGCTCGGCACCGCCGCCCGGCGCACGCTGCTCGAGCGCGACCTCACCTGGGACGGCAATGCCCGGCGCGTCCTCGGGCTGGCGCGATTCCTGACCGGCACCGAGCCCAGCCCCGGCGAGTCCGCCCGGCCGGCGGCCGGTGCGGAGCCGGCCGCCCGCCTCGGCGCGCGCGCCGGCGTGGCTTCGTAGACGAGGAGGAAGAAGGATGTCCCGCACGATCGCCGACGCCGTCCGGCCGGCTCGCGCCGCAGGGCTGCTCGCCGCGGCATTGCTGCTGCTGGCCGCCTGCAGCAGCAATCCCCCGGCCGTCCCGCTGGCCGCTGCCGCCCCCGAAACCGTGGCGACCGAGTACCTGATCGGTCCCGGCGACATGCTCAGGGTCTTCGTCTGGCAGAACCCCGATCTGTCGGTCACCGTGCCGGTCCGCCCCGACGGCCGCATCTCGATCCCGCTGGTGCAGGACATGCCGGCCGCGCAGCGCACGGCGACCCAGCTCGCCGACGAGATCAAGACGCGACTGGAGACCTATGTCCGGTCGCCGGTGGTGACGGTCATCGTCACCGACTTCGTCGGACCCTACTCGCAGCAGGTGCGGGTGGTGGGCGAGGCGGCGAAGCCGCAGGCGATTCCCTACCGGGCGAACATGTCGGTGCTCGACGTGATGATCGCGGTCGGCGGGCTGACCAAGTTCGCGGCCGGCGACCGCGCCGTCATCGACCGGCGGCTCGCCGGCCAGCAGGAGCAGGTTCCGGTGCGGCTCGATGCCCTGCTGCGCGACGGCGACCTGACGGCCAACGTGCCGATGCGGCCGGGCGACGTGCTGGTGATTCCGCAGAGCTGGTTCTGATCCGATCGGCCGAGTCGGCCGGCGGCTGGCGCCAGCGGGCGCGCAGCGGGTCGGCGCGAGGCCGGGCAAGCAACGGGAGCGGCGTCGATGGGTGATCTCAAGCAGCAGGCTCTCTACTATGGCTGGGTGGTGTGGCGGCGGCGCTGGCTGGTGCTCGCCGTCGCCTGGCCGATCTGCGTCGCCGGCTGGATCGCCATCGGGCTGATGCCGAGCAAGTACGTGGCGTCGGCGCGCATCTACGTGGATACCGAGACCCTGCTGGCGCCGCTGCTCAAGGGGATCGCGGTCGACGTCGACATGAACCAGCAGATCGAGGTGATGCAGCGCACGCTGCTCAGCCGTCCCAACCTCGAGAAGGTGGTGCGGATGACCGACCTCGACCTCGCCGTGCACACGGCCGCCGACCGCGACCGGCTGCTGACCGCGCTCGCGGCGAGCACGGCGATCCGCGCCCAGGGCGTGCACAACCTGTTCACCGTCGAGTACACCAATGCCGACCCGGTGCGGGCGCGCGCCGTCGTCCAGTCGCTGCTCACCATCTTCGTCGAGAGCAACCTCGGCAACAGCCGGCGCGACATGGAGCAGGCCCGCCGCTTCCTCGACGACCAGATCCGCAGCTACGAGGAGCAGCTGGCGCGGGCCGACCAGCGGCTGGCGGACTTCAAGCGGTCGCATTCGGAGCTCAACGAGGGCGCCGGGGTCGCGGTCCGGCTGGAGGCGGCGCGGCAGCGGCTGCTCCAGCTGCGCAGCGAGCTCGAGGACGCGGGAACGCGGCGCCTCGCGCTGCGCGCCGAGCTGGCGCGGGTGCCGGAATTCCTCGAGGTCGAGGGCGCGCCCCAGGTGGTGATCGACGGCACCCGGCGCGGGCCGACCGACCTGGAGTCGCGTATCCTGCAGCTGCAGAAGACCCTGGACGACCTGCAGCTGCGCTACACCGACCAGCATCCCGACGTCATCGCCACCCGCCGCATGCTGGCCGCGCTCCTGGCCGAGGAGGCCAAGGCGGGGGCGCCCGGCGCGGCCGACGGCGACCGCCCCGGCTCCGGGCTGCGCGGCGGCATCAAGCAGAAGCTCGCCAACGGCGTGCATGAGCAGATCCAGCTCAAGCTGATCGAGATCGAGTCCGACATCCAGACGCTGCAGCGCCGCGTCGCCGAGCAGCAGGGCGCGGTCGACCGGCTGGTGGCGCTGTCGGCGACCGCGCCGGAGGTCGAGGCCCAGCTCGCCAGCCTCAACCGCGACTACGCCGTGATCAAGCGCAGCTACGAGGAGATGCTGAGCCGCCGCGAGTCGGCGAAGCTGTCGCAGAACCTCGACTCGACCTCGGAGAAGGTCGAGTTCCGCATCGTCGACCCGCCGGAGATCCCGGCGCGGCCCAGCGGCCCGCCGCGCGCCATGCTGCTGACCGGGGTGCTGGTGGCGGCGATCGGCGCCGGCCTCGCCCTGGCGCTCCTGCTCGCCAAGCTCGACGAGTCCTTCGCGACGCTCCGCGCGCTGCGCGACGCGGTGGCGGTGCCGGTGCTGGGCAGCGTGTCCGCGGTGCTCTCGCCGGCGGAACGGCGGCGGGCGACGATCGCCACCGCCGGGTTCCTGGCCGGGCTGGGATGCCTGCTGCTGGCCTATGGCGCGGTGCTCGCCGCCTTCCTCCATGGCGGGCCCGTCCCGCACCTGCTCGATGCGTTGATCGGCCCGGTCCGCAACCTGGTCTGAGAAGAATGTCCTTGGTCCCGGCACGCAGTTGGGGTTGTCTTTCATTGTCTCTCGTCGTTGCCGGGCTCGCGCCGGCGATCCAGGGCCGCCGCACGCCGAAGGCCGGCACGACGGGAAGCAGAGCGGCTGCGATGCGACCGGATCGACGAGTCCCTGCCTAGGAGCGCCTCTGACATGACGATCGACCTGATCAAGCGGGCGGCGGAGCGGATGGCGCGGGAGCGCATGTCCGCCGCCTTCGAGCTGCCCGCCGAGCCGGTCGCGACGCCGCGCGGCCCGGGCTCCGGCCCGGGCCTGGGCTTCGGGACCCGCTCCGGCGCCGGGCGGGAGGAGGAGGGCTGGTTCGGGCGCGAGCGCGTCGACTTCCCGGCGCCCGGCACCGGCCGTCCCGACGCCTTCGGCCGCGCCGTGCGCCGGATCGCGCTGGACCGGGCGCGGCTTTCCGCGGCGGGCATCCTGACGCCCGATGCCGAGGCGACGCGGCTCGTCGAGGAGCTGCGCATCCTCAAGCGGCCGATCGTGCGCACTGCGATGACGGCGGGCGAGGAGCCGCTCAAGGCCGCCAACCTCGTCATGGTGACCAGCGCCAAGCCGGGCGAGGGCAAGAGCTTCCTGGCCGCCAACCTGGCGATGAGCGTGGCGGCGGAGAAGAACCTGCGCGCCCTGCTGATCGACACCGACATCCAGCATCCCGATCTCTCCCGCCTGTTCGGGGCCGAGCGCGAGCCGGGGCTGATCGACTTCCTGGCCGATCCCGGGCTCGAGCTCGCCGACATCGTGCTGCAGACCGAGTTCGAGAACCTCGCGCTCATCCCGGCCGGCGCCGCGCGCGATCACGCACCCGAGCTGCTGGCCAGCCGCCGCATGTCGGTGCTCGCCGAGACGCTGGCCGCCGATGCCCCGTGCATCACCATCTTCGACGCGGCGCCGCTGCTGACCTGCAGCGAGCCCGCGGTGCTGGCGTTCCACGTCGGCCAGGCCGTGCTGCTGGTCGAGGCGGAGCGGACCGGCCGCCGCGCGGTGGAGGAGGCGCTGACCCACCTGCGGCCCTGCCCGCATGTCGGGGTGGTGCTGAACAAGAGCCCGGCCTGGCCCGGCTCGGACCGCTTCGGGCTCTATGGCCGGGACGGCCAGCCCAAGGCGATGGGCGAATAGGATGCGCGCCGTCGCCGCCCGCGTCGCCCTGATGGCCGCGGTCGTCCTGCCGGGCGCGCCGGCGCTCGCCGGCGAGTGGGTCATCTCGCCCAGCGTCGGGCTCTACGAGTCCTTCACCGACAATGCGCAGCTCGATCCGCCGGGCCAGGGGAACTGGGACTTCTTCACCAACCTGGTGCCGGCCGTCACGATCCACGGCGAAGGCGGCCGGATGAGCCTCGATCTCGCCGCCTCGCTGAACGGCATCCTCTATGCGCGGGACGGCTCGCTCGACGACGTCAACCTGGACCTGTCCGAGGCGAGCCGCACCGAGCTGATCCCCGAGCTGCTGTTCCTCGACACCCGCGCCGTGGTCACCCAGCTCGCCACCGGCCCGGGCGACGCGGTCTCGGGCTCGCAGAACAGCAGCCAGCAGGGCAGCACCATCGCGACCCTGCTGATCAGCCCCTATCTGCGCAACCATTTCGGCGACTTCGCCGATTCGGAGTTGCGCTACACCTACGGCCAGGTGCTTTCGCCCTCGGGCGACGTCGGCAACGAGTTCAGCAACGATCTCTCCGCCGTGCTCAGCAGCGGCACGCGCTTCAGTCGCCTGCGCTGGACGCTGACGGGCAATGCCGACTTCACCATCCAGGGCGGCAGCAGCGGCGATGGCGGCGGCTCGGCCCGCGATACCTACCGGCTGCTCGCCAAGGCCGACGTCGAGTATGCGATCAGCCGGCAATGGGCACTGCTCGGCGGCCTCGGCTACGAGCGCATCCATGACGAGACCCTCGACGAGGAGCCGAACGGGATCATCGGCGACGCCGGGTTCCGCTGGCGCCCCGGCCCGCGCCTCACCCTGGTGCTGCTGTTCAATCATCGCTTCGACAGCAACTTCCCGTCGGGCGAGCTCAGCTACCAGATCGGCCCGTCGACGCTGCTCACCGCCAGCTACAGCGAGGGCATCGAGACCGGCCAGGGGCTGCTCACCGAGGATGTCGGGTTCCTCACCACCGACGAATCCGGCAACTTCATCGATGCCCGCACCGCGCAGCTCTTCTCGCTCGAGACCGGCGGGCTCGGCATCGACAACTCGGCGTTCCGCCAGCGGCTCTTCACCGTCGACCTGACCAGCACCATCGGGCGCAACGATCTCAGCGCCAACGCCTACTACGTGCGTCGCGAGGGCGGGCAGGAAGGCAACGAGACGGGCCTCGGCGGCAGCCTCGGCTGGCGGCGCGAGCTCAGCGAGCTCGATCGGATCGGCGCCACCGTCCGCTACGAGTACGTCTCGCACAACCAGACCGACAACCTCGTCAATCTCGGTCTGTCCTACAGCCATCGCCTCAGCGAGACCCTCGAGGCGGTGGTGCTCTACAGCTTCACCAACCAGTTCTCGACCAGCGAGGACGACCGCTTCCGCGAGAACGTGGTCACCGTCGGCCTGGTCAAGACCTTCCAGTAGAGCCGCCATGTACAGCAAGTATTTCGGCTTCAAGGACCTGCCGTTCCAGCTCAGCCCGGATTCCCGCTTCTTCTACGGCAGCAGCGGGCACGAGAAGGCGCTCGCCTACCTGCGCTACGGGGTCGAGCAGGGTGAGGGCTTCATCGTCATCACCGGCGAGATCGGCGCCGGCAAGACGACGCTGGTGGAGCACCTGCTCTCGACCCTGGACAGCCGCCGCTTCGTGGCGGCGCGGGTGGTCACGACGCAGCTCAACGCCGACGACATGCTGCGCTCGGTCGCCTCTGCCTTCGGCGTGACACAGGAGGGTCTCGACAAGGCCAGCCTGCTGCGGCGCCTCGAGGGCTTCCTGCGGCAGATCCATCACCAGAACAAGCGATCGCTGCTGCTCATCGACGAGGCCCAGAACCTCGCCGTCGGGACACTCGAGGAGCTGCGGATGCTGTCCAACTTCAGCAACGGCCCTCGGCCGCTGCTGCAGAGCTTCCTGCTCGGCCAGCCCCAGTTCCGCGCCACCATCGCGCGTCCCGAGCTGGAGCAGCTGCGGCAGCGGGTGATCGCCTCCTACCATCTCGGGCCGCTCTGCGCCGAGGAGACCCGGGCCTATGTCGAGCACCGGCTGCGCACCGTCGGCTGGCGCAACGATCCGCGCTTCAGCGACGAGGCCTTCCGTCTCATCCACGAGAATGCGGAGGGCGTGCCGCGTCGCATCAACACGCTCTGCTCCCGGCTGCTGCTGTTCGTCTTCCTCGAGGAGAAGCACACCATCGACGGCGACGTGGTGCGCGCGGTGTGGCGCGACCTGTCGGGCGAGCTGCCGCTGCCGGTCGAGCTCGGCCGGTCGCGGCTCGCCGAGAACGGCGCGCGCAGCGCGGCGGCGGCCGGGCCGCTGCCGGATGTCGGCGGGCGCCTCGAGGCGCTCGAGCAGCAGGTCAGCGCCCATGACCGCACCATCCGGCAGGCGATGAACCTGGCGGTGCGCTATCTCGAGCGGGGCAGCCCGTGAGCCGGCCGGCGCCCGCCGCCATCGTCAATGCCATGACGGTCGACGTCGAGGACTACTTCCAGGTCCACGCCTTCGCCGACCGCATCGATCCGGCCGACTGGCCGCGGCTGGAATGCCGGGTGGAGCGCAACACCGACGCGATCCTGGCGATGCTCGACGAGGCCGGCTGCCGCGCCACCTTCTTCACCCTCGGCTGGATCGCCGAGCGCCATCCCGGCCTGGTCCGGCGCATCGTCGCGGCCGGGCACGAGCTGGCCAGCCACGGCATGGCGCATCGGCGCGCCGACCGGCAGGACCCGGCCTCGTTCCGCGCCGACGTCGGCCGCTCGCGGCGCCTGCTGGAGGATATCGGCGGCGTCGCCGTGGCGGGCTATCGCGCCGCCAGCTTCTCGATCGGCCGGGACAACCTGTGGGCCTTCGAGGTGCTCGGCGAGGAGGGCTATGCCTACAGCTCGAGCATCTACCCGATCCGCCACGATCACTACGGCATGCGGGAGGCGCCGCGCTTTCCCTTCCATCCGGCCGGCGCCGGCGGGCTGCTCGAGATTCCGGTCTCGACGGTGGCGCTGGGCGGCCGCAACCTGCCCTGCGGCGGCGGCGGCTACTTCCGGCTGCTGCCCTACAGGCTGTCACGCTGGGAGATCCGGCGGGTCAACCGCCGGGACCGGCGCCCGACGGTGTTCTACTTCCATCCCTGGGAGATCGATCCCGGGCAGCCGCGCCAGTCCGGGCTGACGCTGCGCACCCGGATGCGCCACTACACCAACCTCTCGGCGATGGCGGGACGGGTCCGCCGGCTGCTCGCCGAGTTCGCCTGGGACCGCATGGATCGAGTCTTCCCGACCGCGGGCGGACGGCAGGCATGAACGCCATCGATCCCGCCCTGCGGGTCAGCCCGCTCACCGAGGGCGCGCGCGGGCGCTGGGACGCGTTCGTCGCCGCCTGCCCGGAGGCAACCTTCTTCCACCGGTCGGGCTGGAAGCCGGTGATCGAGCGCAGCTTCGGTCACCCGACCCATTACCTGATGGCGGAGCGCGACGGGGCGGTCTGCGGCGTGCTGCCGCTGGTGCATGTCCGCAGCCGGCTGTTCGGCAGCGCGCTGGTCTCGACGCCGTTCGCCGTCTATGGCGGCCCGGCGGCGACGTCGGAATCGGCACGCGCCGCGCTCGATGCGGCGGCGCTGTCGCTGGCCGAGCGGCTCGGCGTCGCGCATGTCGAGTTCCGCAGCCGCGAGCGGCAGCGCCCGGCCTGGGCCTGCAAGGACGAGGTCTACGCCACCTTCGTCAAGCCGATCCAGGCGGATCCGCAGGCCAACCTGCTGGCGATCCCGCGCAAGCAGCGCGCCGTGGTGCGCAAGAGCCTGACCGCCGGCCTGGTCGCCCGGACCGGGGCGGATCCCGATCGCCTCTACGACGTCTATGCCGAGAGCGTCCACCGGCTCGGCACGCCGGTCTTCACCCGGCGCTACTTCCGCGAGCTCAAGCGCGAGTTCGGCGCCGATTGCGAGCTGCTCACCATCCATGCCGGCGACCGGCTGGTCAGCGGCGTGCTGAGCTTCTACTTCCGCGACACGGTGCTGCCCTACTATGCCGGCGGCCGCGACGAGGCGCGCAAGCTCGGCGCCTTCGACTTCATGTACTGGGACCTGATGCGGCGGGCCGGCGAGGCAGGCTGCCGCGCCTTCGATTTCGGCCGGAGCAAGCGGGGCACCGGCGCCTTCGACTTCAAGCGCAACTGGGGCTTCGAGCCGACGCCGCTGCACTACGAGTATCATCTCCGGCGGGGCGGCGGGCTGCCCAATCTCAGCCCGCTCAATCCGAAGTACCGGCTGATGGTCGCGCTGTGGCGGCGCCTGCCGCTGGCCGTCGCCAGTGCCGCCGGGCCCTGGCTGGCCCGCAGCCTCGGCTAGGCGCCCGGGAGCCGACGCCGGTGCGCGAGCTGCTGTTCCTCTGTCACCGGATTCCCTATCCGCCCGACAAGGGCGACAAGATCCGCTCCTGGAACCTGCTGCGCCGGCTCGCCGAGCAGTACCGCGTGCATCTCGGCTGCTTCGTCGACGATCCGCAGGATCGGCGTCACGAGGCGACGCTCCGCGCCGTCTGCGGCGAGACGCTGTTCCTGCCGCTCGACCGGCGCTACGCCACCCTGCGCTCGGCGGCGGCCCTGCCGGCCGGCCGGCCGCTGACGCTCGACTACTACCGGGACGCCCGCATGCGGCGCTGGGTCGACGGGCTGCTGGCGCGGCGCCCGATCGAGAGAGCCTACGTCTTCTCCTCCGCGATGGCGCCCTACGTCATGGATACGGCCAGGCGCCCGCTGCGCCGCGTCGCCGACCTGGTCGACGTCGACTCCGAGAAATGGTCGCAATACGCGGCGCGGCGCGGCTGGCCGGCACGCGCGGTGTTCGGGCGCGAGGGCCGGCTGCTGCTCCGGTTCGAGCGGCGGATCCTCGAGCAGTTCGCCGCGGTGGTCCTGGTCTCGCGCCAGGAGGCGGCGCTGTTCCGCGAGCGGGCCCCGGGCGGCGCGGAGCGCGTCTTCGCGGTGGCGAACGGCGTCGACGAGACCTATTTCGCGCCGTCGCCGGCCCATCGCGATCCGTTCCCGCCGGCGGTGCGGCCCATCGTCTTCGTCGGCGCGATGGACTACTGGCCCAACGTCGATGCCGCCTGCTGGTTCGCCGGCGACATCCTTCCCCGCCTCGCCGGGGCCGGGCCGCCGGTCGCCTTCTACGTGGTCGGCGCCAATCCCGCGCCCGAGGTCGCCCGGCTCGGCCGCCTGCCGGGCGTGACGGTGACCGGCCGGGTCGACGACGTGCGGCCCTTCCTGGCGCACGCCGCCGTCGTGGTGGCGCCGATGCGCGTCGCCCGCGGCATCCAGAACAAGATCCTGGAGGGCATGGCGATGGGCAAGGTGGTGGTCACCACCAGCCCCGGCCTCGAGGGCATCGAGGCCGACCCGGGCTGCCATGTCCGGGTGGCGGACGACGCCGCCGCCTTCGCCGCGGCGGTCGGCACGGCAATTGCGGGGAACGACAACGCGACGTTCGGCCCGCGGGCGCGCGCCCGGATCATGGCGAGCCATGGCTGGGGCGAGAGCGCGCGGCGGATCGGCGCCATCATCGAGGGCGATGCCTCCGGAGTCTGAGGCGGCGAGGAGCAATGGGCCAGAGCCTGCGCATCGCGGCGACGCACGGCAGCGGCGGCGCCTGGACGGCAGCGGTCGCCGCCGCGGCCGTTGCGCTGGGCGGGCTCGTGCTGCTCTACCGCGACACCGTCGCCGGCATGATCGTGCAGTGGTCGACGAGCTCGGCCTACAACTACTGCTTCCTGGTCGTCCCGATCGCCGGCTTCCTCGCCTGGGAGCGGCGGGGCCGCCTGGCGGCCCTGCAGCCGGCGCCCTGCTGGCCGGCGCTCGCGCTGCTGCCGCCGCTCGGCGCCGCCTGGTGGATCGCCGATCTCGCCGACCTCGCCGAGGGGCGCCAGCTCGCCCTGGTGGCGATGGCCGTGGCGACCCTCGTCGTCGTGCTGGGGGCGCGGGCCGCCCGGGTGCTGGCGCTGCCGCTCCTCTACCTCTTCCTGATGGTGCCGATGGGCGAGCTGCTGGTCGGGCCGCTCCAGCGTCTTGCCGCGGCGGCCGTCGAGGCGGCGCTCCGGCTCGCCGGGCTGCCGGTGTTCCGCGACGGCGTGCTGCTCCAGGTGCCGACCGGCTGGTTCGTGGTCGAGCCGGGCTGTGCCGGGCTCAACTTCCTGCTCAGCGCGCTGGCGCTGTCGCTGCTCTTCGCCGACCTGCTGTTCCGCCGCTGGGCGAAGCGCATCGCCTGCGTCGTGCTGGCGCTGCTCGCCGCGCTGCTGGTCAACTGGCTGCGGATCTGGGGCCTGATCGTCATCGACGCCCTGAGCAACGGCACGTCGGGGCTGATCCACGACCATCTGCTCTATGGCTGGGCGCTGTTCGCCCTGGCGACGCTCGGGCTGGTCCTGCTGGCGCAGCGCCATCGCGACGACCCGGCGCCGCCGCCCGCGGCCGTTCCCGACCGGCGACGGCCGGGGCGTCCGCTGCAGCCCGCCGCCGCGCTCGGCGCCCTGCTGCTGGCCGCGGGTCCCCTCCTGGCGTTCGGGCCAAGCGCCATGGCCGCGCCCGAAGCCGGCCTCGAGCTGCCCGCTGCCGTGGGCAGCTGGCGCCTGGTCGAGCGGCGCAGCGACGGTGCCGACGCGATCGGTATCTATGACGGCCCGGGCGGCCGCGTCGAGCTCGCGGTCGGTGCGCTGCGGCCGGGCGGGATCAAGCCCTTCCTGGGCGGCGGCGAGGCCGGCGTCGCCGGCCGCACCGAGGCGCGGATCGACGGCCGCGCGGTGGCGGTGCTGGTGCTGCGGCGGCCCGCCGGTGCGGCGCAGCGCATCAGCTGGCGGTGGCTGGCGCTCGGCGAGCGCTTCACCGCCGACGGGCCCAGCGCGCTGCTCGCCCAGGCCGGCGCGCTGCTGTGGTCGCGGCCCGCCCCGCGCAGCATCAGCCTGTCGGCCGGCACACCGCCGGAGGCGGGCCCGCGCCTGCAATCCTTCCTCGACGCCTGGCAGGTCGGCGCCACGCTGCGCCGGCCGCCGGCAAGGAGCTCGTGAATGTGCGGCCTGGTCGGACTCTACGATCTCAGCGGCCGGCGGCCGGTCGATCCCGCCCTGCTCGGGCGGATGAACGACCGTCTCGCCCATCGCGGCCCGGACGGCGACGGGCTGCATTGCGGCCCGGGCTACGGGCTCGGCCACCGGCGCCTGGCGATCATCGACCTCAGCGGCGGCCGCCAGCCGCTGTTCAACGAGGACGGCTCGGTCGCCGTGGTGTTCAACGGCGAGATCTACAACTACGCCGAGCTGATGCGCGAGCTCGAGGCCTGCGGCCATCGCTTCCGCACGCGCTCGGACACCGAGGTGATCGTCCATGCCTGGGAGCAGTGGGGCGAGGCCTGCGTCGAGCGCTTCCGCGGCATGTTCGCCTTCGCCCTGGTCGACGAGCGGGCGGAAACCCTGTTCCTGGCCCGCGACCGCCTCGGCAAGAAGCCGCTCTACTATGTGCTGCTGCCCGACGGCAACCTGGCCTTCGCCTCGGAGCTGAAGGCGCTCCTGGTCCATCCGGGGCTGGCACGCCGGCTCGACCCGCAGGCGGTCGAGGCCTATTTCGCGCTCGGCTACGTGCCCGATCCGCTGTGCATCTACGAGGGGGTGGCGAAGCTCGAGGCCGGCCACGCGCTCCGGCTGCGGCGCGGCGCGGCGCGGCTCGAGCCGCGCCGCTACTGGGACATCGCCTTCGCCGCCGCCGGGGAGGGCGAGGGCGGCGCCGAGCCCGAGCTCTGCGAGATGCTGGTCGACCGGCTGCGCGCCGCGGTCCGGCTGCGGCTGGTCTCGGAGGTGCCGCTCGGCGCCTTCCTGTCCGGCGGCATCGATTCCGGCGCCGTCGTGGCGATGATGGCCGAGGGCTCGGCGCAGCCGGTCAACACCTTCACCGTCGCCTTCGACGAGGCGGCGTTCGACGAATCTGGACGGGCGGCCGAGGTGGCTGCGCGCTACCGCACGGCGCACCGCGTCAGCCGGGCCGAGCTGTCCGAGCTGCCCGGCCCCGACCGCGTCGCCGAGATCTACGACGAGCCCTTCGCCGACGTCTCGGCGCTGCCCACCTTCGCGGTCTGCGCCGCGGCGCGCCGGCACGTCACCGTCGCGCTGTCCGGCGACGGCGGCGACGAGCTGTTCGCCGGCTATCGCCGCTATCGCTGGCATCGCGCCCAGGAGGCGGCCCGGGCGGTGGCGCCGCACTGGCTGCGCCGACCGCTCTTCGGCACCCTCGGGCGGCTCTATCCCAAGCTCGACTGGGCACCCCGGCCGCTGCGCGCGCGCAGCACCTTCGAGGAGCTGGCGGCCTGCGCCGAGCAGGGCTACTTCCACAATGTCTGCCTCGCCAAGGACGGGCTGCGGCAGCGGCTCTATGCGCCGCCGCTGCGCCGCGCGCTGCAGGGCTACAGCGCCGTCGAGCTGATCGGCCGCCACCTGCGGCGGGCCGGCACCGACGATCCGCTGGCCCAGGCCCAGTATGTCGACCTCAAGACCTGGCTGCCCGGCGACATCCTGACCAAGGTCGACCGCGCCGCGATGGCCAGCGGCCTCGAGGTGCGGGCGCCGCTGCTCGATCACCGCCTGGCGGAGTGGGCGGCCCGCCTGCCGTCGCGCGCCAAGCTGCGCGACGGCCGCGGCAAGCACATCCTGAAGCGCGCCATGGGCCCCTATCTCGGCGCGGAGGCGCTGCGGCGTCCGAAGCAGGGATTCACCGTGCCGCTCGCCGCCTGGCTGCGCGGGCCCTGGCGCGGGGCGCTCGACCGCGCGGTCGGGGGGGCGGCGCTACGCGACAGCGGGCTGCTCGACCTCGCCTTCGTCGAGCGGCTGCGGCAGGACCATCTGAGCGGGCGCTCCGACCACGGCCAGGTCCTCTGGTCGGTGCTGTGCTTCGAGGCGTTCCTGCGCCGCGTGCACGCGCCGGCCGCCTTCAATTGACCCTCGCCATCAGCCTCGAGCCGCTGCGCGACCCGGCCGCGCTCGCCGCCGAGTGGCAGGCGCTGCAGGCCCGCGCCCGGGCCTCGTTCTTCCAGAGCTGGAGCTGGATCGGCTGCTGGCTCGGCCAGCTTCCGCCCGAGGCCCGGCCGCTGCTGCTGCGGGCCGACCAGGACGGGCGCGCGGTGGCGCTGGCGCTGCTGCTGCGCCGGACCGGGCGGCGCCGGCTGGCGATCCGCAGCCGCGGCCTGCACCTGCACGACACCGGCGGGTCCGCGCTCGACGCCATCACGATCGAGCGCAACGGGTTGCTGGTCGACGCCGCGCTGCCCGGCCTCAGCGAGCGCTGCCTCGCCTGGCTGGCGGCCGAGGCCGAATGGGACGAGCTGCATCTGCCCGGGATCGACGCGGCGCAGGCCCTTCGCCTGGAGCGGCTCGGCCTGCCGCTGCGCATCCTCGACCGCAAGCCGTGCTTCGTCGCCGCGCTCGACCGTCCGGCCGAGGCGGCGCTGAGCGGCAACACGCGATCCCAGCTGCGGCGATCGATCCGGCTCTACGAGGCCGAGGGGCCGCTGCGGCTCGAGGCCGCCGGCGGCGTCGACGAGGCGCTCGCGATCCTCGACCAGCTGAAGCAGCTGCATCAGGATTCCTGGCGGGCGCGGGGTCGCCCGGGCGCCTTCGCCGTCGCGTCCTTCGAGCGCTTCCACCGCGCCCTGATCGCCGCCCGGTTCCCGGCCGGCGAGATCCAGCTGCTGCGGATCCGCGCCGGCGGGCGCGTCGTCGGCTGTCTCTACAATCTCCGGCAGGGCTCGCGCGTCTACAGCTACCAGTCGGGCCTGGAGCGCCCGCCGACCGCCCGGCACAAGCCCGGAATGGTCTGCCACGCGCTCGCCATGGACTGGAGCCGTGCGGCCGGGGCGCAGCGCTACGACTTCCTCGCCGGGGCGAATCAGCTGAAGCGCAGCCTCGGCTGCCCGGAGCAGGAGCTGGTCTGGGCGGTGGTGCAGCGCGATCGCCTGCGCTTCCGTCTCGAGCGCCGCGCGCTGGCCCTCGTCGGTCGTTCCGGCGGTCCGTCGCGGCCGGGCCGCGCAGACGGTCCGGCGGCGGCGACCGAGGCGTGAAGAGACCGCAACCGGCAGGAGAGAGTCCTGCTGGTATGTCGATAAAATTTACAGACCGTCGCCAGGCTTGTCAGGTGCCCGGCGCACCGTCGCTCCGGCCACGAAACCTGCGGATAAGCTAGGCATCGCGCCGGGTCGCCGCGGCCGGGGCGGCAGCCCGGCCCGGCGGCCGGGCGCACCAGCCGGTCGCCGGGATGCGGACTACCGCGCGAGTTTTGCCGTGTATGTAAAAAAGATCGACAAGTACTGAATCGCACCGTGCTTGAGAGGCCCTTTTTTTGACGCTACTGGAGCCGAGGGCGCTCAGAGTTCCTTCGGTTCGCGACTGACGGGCTGGGGCAGACGACAAGCACAGGAGGCAAACAAGGTGATCATGAATCAATCACTACTTTACGACTTCTTAAGTCTTCGCGCCTGATCGTCCGCGTCACTGATGAACAGTAAGACGAGTACACGGGATTGGTGATGGGTGTCGACCCGGGGAGTAGGTCAATGGATCGATCCGCCGGCTCTGTCTGGGCCGCCTTCGCGTCGGTTCGCGGCGGCTTTTCCGCCGCGGCGGGCTTCAGCTTCTTCATCAGCCTGCTGGCGCTCGTCTCGCCGCTCTACATGATGCAGATCTACAACCGCGTGTTGCCGAGCCGCAGCGAGGCGACCCTGCTCGGCCTCACCGGCCTCGCGGTCGCCATGCTGCTGGTCATGGCTGCGCTCGAGATCGTGCGCGCCCGGATCATGGTGCGGGCCAGCGGCCGCCTCGAGCTCGCGCTCGGCGATGCCGTCATGCAGGCGATGGCGCGGCAGGCGACCGCACCGGCCGCGGCCGGCGCCCAGCCGCTGCGAGACTTCGATGCCGTACGGCAGTTTCTCTCCAGCCCGGCGATGCTGATGCTGTTCGACGCGCCATGGTCGCCGGTGGTGATCGCGGTGGTGTTCCTGCTGCATCCGCTGCTCGGCACCATCGCGCTCGGCGGCGCGGTCTGCCTGTTCGCGCTCGCCATCCTCAACGAGATCGCCACCCGGCGGCCGCTCGGGCAGGCCAACCTCCAGTCGGTCCGCCTCAACGCCCGGCTCGAGGCGGCGCTGCGCAACGCCGAGGTCGTCGGCGCGATGGGCATGTTTCCCAACCTGCGCCGGCACTGGCGCGAGGCGCGCGACGAGATCCTGCGGCTGCAGGGTATCGCCAGCGACCGCGCCGGCGCGATCGCCGCGGCCAGCAAGGGCTTCCGCCTGCTGTTGCAGACCGGCCTGCTCGCCGCCGGGGCCTGGCTGGCGATCAACGACCTGATCAGCCCCGGCGTGATCATCGCGTCGTCGATCCTGGTCGGCCGCGCCCTGGCGCCAGTCGAGAGCGCGATCGGCACCTGGAAGCAGATCCTGACCGCGCGCACCGCCTATACCCGGCTGCGCGCGACGCTGCAGCGCGCCGCGGCGCCGGCGTTCCGCACCGCGCTGCCGGCCCCGACCGGCCGGCTCAGCGTCGAGGCGGCGACGATCGTGCCGCCGGGCGCGGCGACGCCGGTGCTGCGCCAGGTTGCCTTCGCGCTGCAGCCGGGCGAGGTGCTGGGCATCGTCGGGCGCAGCGGCGCCGGCAAGACCAGCCTGGCCCGCGCCCTGGTCGGGGTCTGGCCGCTGCAGGCGGGCAAGGTGCGGCTCGACGGTGCCGATCTCGGCCAGTGGGACCCCGACGAGCTCGGCCGCCATATCGGCTACCTGCCGCAAGACGTCGAGTTGCTCGAGGGCACCGTCAGCGAGAACATCGCGCGCTTCGGCCGGATCGACTCGGGCCGGGTCGTGGCGGCGGCGCAGCGGGCCGGCGCGCACGAGATGATCCTCGGGCTGCCGAAGGGCTACGACACGCCGATCGGCCCCGATGGCGGCTGCCTCTCGGGCGGCCAGCGGCAGCGCGTCGGGCTGGCGCGCGCCATCTATGGCCAGCCCGCCCTGGTCGTGCTCGACGAGCCCAACGCCAACCTTGACGACGAGGGCGATGTGGCGCTGCAGCGGGCGGTGCTGGCGCTGAAGCAGGCCGGCACCGCCGTGGTGCTGATCTCGCAGCGATCGAACGTCGTCGACCTCCTCGACCGCGTGCTGGTGCTGGCCGACGGCACGGTGCGGGCCTGCGGCCCGCGCCAGGAGGTGCTGTCGCGCCGTCCGGCGCCGAACGCCGCGCCGGAGCCGCGGCCGGCGAAGGTGGGCTGAGATGGCGACCCTGGCGCTCCTGCCGGCCGTCGCCCCGGCCCGCCGGCCCCCGTTCCCGACCTCCACCACGGGCCTCGTGCTGGCAGGCTGGCTGATCGTCGCCCTCAGCTTCGGCGGCTTCGCGGCGTGGTCGGCCCTGATGCCGCTCGGCTCGGCGGCGATCGCCGGCGGCAGCGTGGTGATCGACGGCTCGCGCAAGGCGGTGCAGCACCTCGAGGGCGGCGTCGTCCGCCGCATCCTGGTTCGCGACGGCGATTTCGTGGAGATCGGCCAGCCGCTGCTCCAGCTCGACGACTCGGTGCAGCGCGCCGGCCGGGACCTGCTGCAGGCGCGCCTCGATTCCGACCGGGCCTACGAGGCGCGGCTGATCGCCGAGCGCGACGGCCGGCCGGGCATCGCCTTCCCCGCCGACCTCGAGAAGGGCGCCCGCGACGCGGAGGAGGTGCGCGCCATGCTGGCCGGGCAGGCCGGGATCTTCGAGGCGCGCCGCGCCTCGCTGGCGGGCCAGGTGGCGATCCTGCAGAACCGCATCGCGCAGTCCAACGTCGAGATCGACGGCCTGAAGCTGCAGCGCGAGAGCAAGCGCAAGCAGGCCGATCTGCTGCGCCACGAGCTGGGCGGCCAGAAGGTGCTCTACGCCAAGGGCTACGCTCCGGAGAACAAGGTGCTCGCGGTCGAGCGCGAGCTCGCCGAGTCGGAGGGCGCCGAGGGCGAGATGACGGCGCGCATCGCCACCGTGGGCCAGGCGATCGGCGAGGCGCAGCTGCAGATCGCCCAGCTCGACAAGGCGTTCCGCGAGTCGGTGGAGAGCGAGCTCCGCCAGGTGCAGACCGAGATGCTCGATCTCGCCCAGCGGCTCGCCGCCGCCAACGAGGAGATCCGGCGCCTCACCGTGGTGGCGCCGGTGTCGGGCGTGGTGGTCGACCTCGCCATCCACAGCCTCGGCGGCGTGGTGCCGCCGGGCGGCCGCATCCTCGACCTGGTGCCGCGCGGCGATCCGCTGGTGGTCGAGGCGCAGCTGCGCCCGGCCGACATCGACGAGCTGCGGGTCGGCTCGCCGGCGGACATCCGCTTCTCCGCCTTCAAGCGCTCGACCACCCCGGTGATCCACGGCGCGATCGCCATGCTGTCCGCGGACCGCCTGATCGAGCCGAAGACCGGCGCGTCCTACTACCTGATCCGCGCCACCGTGCCGGAGGCGGAGCGGCGCAAGCTCGCCGGCCTGCAGCTGATGCCGGGCATGCCGGTGGAGGTCGTTCTGCACAAGGGCAGCCACACGCTGCTCGGCTATCTCACCGGGGCGCTCGGCGACGCCGTGGCACGGGCATTCCGGGATTAAGGGACCTTGGGCCGCAGGCGGGGTCAACCGCGACCGGCCGGGTGTGGGCTTCGGAGCGAGCGTTCCGAAGGCAGGACGTCTGAAACTTAGGGGAGAATAAGGATGGCGTCATTCACCGGCACGAGCGGTGCTGACACTCTGAACGGCACGAGCGGGGCCGATGTCATCAACGGGCTTGACGGCAACGATACGCTGGCCGGCCAGGCCGGCAACGACGTCTTCACCGGCGGCGCGGGCAACGACACGATCGACGGCGGCAAGGGCACGGACACCGCGGTGTTCGGCGGCAACCGCGCCGACTACCTCATCACCGTCGTCAACGGCGTGACCACGGTCAAGGCGCTCGCCGGCAGCGACGGAACGGACACCATCCGGAACGTCGAGTCCCTGCGCTTCGCGGATCAGACCCTCTCCGTCGGCACCATCGGGTCGGGCACCGACCGCACGGCGTCGACGCCGACCCTGACGGTCCAGCCGGCCACCGGCAGCGAGGATGCCGGGATTCCGCTCGCCATCGCCGCCGCGCTCGCCGACAAGGACGGATCGGAGTCGCTGTCGATCAGGATCGCCGGCGTGCCGAGCGGCGCCAAGCTCAGCGCCGGCACGGATGGCGGCAACGGTACCTGGACGCTCAGCGCCTCGCAGCTCGCCAACCTGAAGATCACGCCGCCGCCCAACGCCGACGGGGCCTTCAACCTGACGGTCACGGCGACCTCGACGGAGGCCAATGGCGGGGCGACCGCGAGCAAGAGCGCGACCCTGGCCGTCAAGGTGAACGGCGTCGCCGACGCGCCGTCCCTGGCAACCTCGGGCACGCACGGCCAGGCCGCGACGGCGATCGCGCTCGGCAGCCATATCCAGGCGGCGCTGACCGACACCGACGGCTCGGAGAGCCTGAGCCTCTGGATCGCCGGCGTCCCGAGCGGCGCGAAGCTGAGCGCCGGCGTCGACAACGGCAATGGCAGCTGGACGCTGACCCCGACGCAGCTCGCCAACCTGACGATCACGCCGGCCGCCGGCACGACCGGGACGATCGCGCTCACGATCGGCGCCGTCTCCACCGAGGACAACGGCACGACGGCGACGGTGAGCAAGCCGCTGACGGTCACCATCGACGCGCCGGCCGGCGACAGCACGGCATCGACGCCGACGCTGACGGTCCAGGCGGCGAGCGGCAACGAGGACAGCGCGATCCCGCTCAACATCGCGGCGGCGCTGACCGACACCGACGGCTCGGAGTCCCTGGCGATCCGGATCGCCGGCGTGCCGGCCGGTGCCAAGCTGAGCGCCGGCGTCGACAACGGCAATGGCAGCTGGACGCTGACCCCGGCGCAGCTCGCCAGCCTCAAGATCACGCCGCCGGCCAATGCCGATGCGACGATGAACCTGACGGTGACCGCGACCGCCACGGAATCGAACGGCGGGGCGACGGCGAGCAAGAGCGCGGCGCTGGCGGTGAGCGTCAAGGGCGTCGCCGACGCGCCGACGCTGACCGTCTCGGACACCCATGGACCGGCCGGCACGCCGATCGCGCTGGGCAGCCACGTCGCAGCGGCGCTGACCGACACCGACGGCTCGGAGACGCTGGCGATCAAGATCGCCGGCGTGCCGGCCGGCGCCAGCCTGAGCGCCGGCACCAACAATGGCGGCGGCATCTGGACGGTGACCCCGGCGCAGCTCGCCAACCTGACCATGACGGTTCCCGCCGGCACGACCACCACCACCACGACGGGAACGGTGCTGACGGTCGGCGCGGGCAAGCAATATACGACGCTGGCGGCGGCGGTGGCCGCCGCCCATGACGGCGACACCATCCAGGTGCAGGCCGGCACCTACACCAACGACTTCGCCACCATCAACAGCAAGATCAGCATCGTCGGCGTCGGCGGCATGGTCCATCTCGTCGCCACCCAGCCGATCCCCAACGGCAAGGCGATCCTGATCGCCAACACCGACGCGACCCTGACCAACATCGAGTTCTCCGGGGCGCAGGTCGCCGACGGCAACGGTGCCGGCGTCCGCTACCAGGGCGGCAACCTGACGCTCAACAACTGCTACTTCCACGACAACCAGGAGGGGCTGCTGGCCGGCGACAGCCCGACCGGCAGCATCGTCGTCAAGGGCTGCGAGTTCGCCAAAAACGGGGTCAGCAATCCGTCGGCGGCCGGCTACGGCACCACGCACAATCTCTATGTCGGGCAGATCGGCAGCCTGACCGTCACCGGCAGCTATTTCCACGATGCCGCGGTCGGGCACGAGATCAAGAGCCGGGCGCTCGCCACGACGATCCAGGATTCGCGGATCGTCGACGGGCCGAGCGGCACCGCCAGCTACAGCATCGACCTGCCCAACGGCGGCAACGCGCTGATCAAGAACAACGTCATCGAGCAGGGCCCCGCCTCGCAGAACCCGCTGATCATCGCCTTCGGGGAGGAAGGCTCGCTGCTCGCCAACTCCGCCCTGCAGGTGAGTGGCAACACCATCCTCAACGACCTCGGCTCGAGCTCGGCGCGCGCCGTCTACAACGCCACCACGGTCAGCGCCGCGATCAGCGGCAACAGCTTCTTCGGGCTGACCTCGGGACAGATCGTCACCGGGCCGGCCACGCAGACCGGCAACAGCTTCCTCGCCACCGAGCCGGCGCTCGACGGTTCCCATCCCTGGCCGGCCGCCACGGGGTCGACCGCGACCGGGCCGATCGCGCTCACCATCACCGCGATCTCGACCGAGGACAACGCCACGACCGCATCGGCGAGCAAGCCGCTGACGGTCACCATCGACCCGGCCTCGGGTGGCGACACCACCGCGTCGACGCCCACCCTGACCGTGCAGGCGGCGAGCGGCAACGAGGACAGTGCGATCCCGCTCAACATCGCGGCGGCGCTGACCGACACCGACGGCTCGGAGTCGCTGGCGATCAGGATCGCCGGCGTGCCGACCGGGGCCAGCCTGAGCGCCGGCACCAACAACGGCGGCGGCAGCTGGACGCTGACCGCGGCGCAGCTCGCCAACCTCAAGATCACGCCGCCGGCCAACGCCGATGCGACGATAAACCTGACGGTGACGGCGATCGCCACCGAGTCGAACGGCGGGGCGACCGCGAGCAAGAGTGCGGCGCTGGCGGTGACGGTGAAAGGGGTCGCCGACGCCCCGACGCTGGCCGTGTCCGACGCGGCGGGGCCGGCCGGCACGGCGATCGCGCTGGGCAGCCACATCCAGGCGGCGCTGACCGACACCGACGGCTCGGAGACGCTGGCGATCAAGATTGCCGGCGTTCCGGCCGACGCCTCGCTGAGCGCCGGCACGAACAATGGCGGGGGCAGCTGGACGCTGACCCCGGCGCAGCTCGCCAACCTGACGATCACGCCCGCGGCGAGCGCCACCGGCGCCATCGCCCTGACCGTCACGGCGGTCTCGACCGAGGACAACGGCACGACCGCGAGCACCGGCAAGGCGCTCAACGTGGCGATCGATGCCGGCAGCGGCAGCTCGTCGCCGCCGCCCTCGCAAGGGACCAGCGGCGCGATCCTGGCCGATGCGGTGCTGCAGCCCTCCCATGCCGGCGACATCGTGGGCGTGCGGCTGGAGAACGAGACCGGTACGACCGAGGCGAGCCACATGGTGACCTTCGGCCAGGCCTTCGCCCCGGGCGACCTGCCGGCCGGGGCGAAGCTGGTCGCGCTGGTCAACGGCCAGCAGGTGCCGGTCCAGATGGACGTCAAGGCGACCAACCCGGACGGCTCGGTGCGCCACGCCGTCATCACCGTCGATGCGCCGGCGATCGCCGCCAACGGCGCCGTCGACATCATGCTCGCCAGGGGTACCCCGGCCACCAGCGGCACGGCGATCAAGCCGGCGGACGTGCTCTCGAAGGGCTACGACCTGTCGGTCGCCGTCACGCTGCACAACAGCGACGGCACCACCAGCCTGAAGACGATCAGCGCCGCCACCGTGCTGCAGCAGGCGATCAGCGCCGGGCAGGTCGAGACCTGGATGAACGGGCCGCTCGCCAGCGAGTTCCGGGTCTCGACGGTGGTCGCCAACAACCTGCGCGTCACCTTCGACATCCGGCTCGACGCCGACGGCAAGACGCACACCGACGTGATCTTCGCCAACGACCACACCTTCCAGACGGTCGGCACCGCCAGCTACGACGTCGCGATCAAGCAGGGCGGCAGTACCGTCTTCACCGACGCCGGCATCCAGCAGTACGCCAACACCACCTGGCATCACGAGGTGACGACGGACACGATCGCCCAGCCGCATGTCGTCGAGGACGTGAACTACCTGATCAAGAGCGGCGCGATCCCGGCCTACGACACCTCGATCGGGGTCGACGGCTCGGCGATCGCCAGCGATCTCTCGGCGCTTGCCAAGGCCGACACCGGGCCGCTCGGGCCGGCGCTGGTGACCCAATACATGCCGACCACCGGCGCGCGCCCCGACATCGGCCCGGAAAGCGCCTGGACCGCGCGCTTCCTGATCAGCCAGGACGCGGGGGCGGAGCAGGTGATGATGGCCAACGCCGACGCGGCTGGCAGCGTACCCTGGCATTTCCGCGACGAGGCGACGGGCCAGCCGGCCACCCTGGCCAATCACCCCGATCTGTGGATCGACTATCGCGGCGCGGGCGCGGGCTCGATCCCGACCGCCTACGCGCCCGGCGGCGGCTGGCAGCCCGACGGCTCGCACGTGCCGTCGCTGAGCTACGTTCCCTACCTGGTGACCGGCAGCCACTACTACCTGGACGAGCTGCAGTCGCAGGCCTCGTGGGAAATAGCCCAGCTGGTCCCCGGCTACCGTACGATCGACAGTGCCAACTACGATGCGCGCGAGCAGGCGTGGCTGCTGCGCGACATCGGCGATGCGGCCTGGATCACGCCGGACGCCAATCCCCTGAAGAGCTATCTCGGCACGCAGTTGACCAGCAACCTCAACGACTATGTCCAGAAGTACCTGATCGACAAGATCGCGGCCGGCGAGGGTCAGCTCTCCGGTCACGTCTTCGCCAATGACGGGGCACCGCAGAACGAGCCTTGGGAGCAGGACTTCCTCGCCCTCGTGATGGGCAGCCTGGAGCAGCGCGGCTACAGTGCAGCCGGCACCATGCTCGACTGGATGGTGAACTTCACCAGCGGCCGGTTCATCAATGGCGACAACGGCTTCAATCCGTTCGGCGGCATCTCCTACAAGCTCTCCATCGCCGACGCCGCAACGGGCAAGCTGTTCTCGACCTGGCAGCAGGCTTACCAGGCGACCTTTGGCACGACCGCGTTGACGCAGTTCGACGACGCCGGTTCCGCCACCGGGATGACCGCCATGGCGCGTGCCGCCCTGGCTGCGGAGATCACCAACACCCAGTCACCCGACGCGATCGAGGCCTTCGGCTTCGTGGTCGGCCATCAGGGGGCCAGCCTGGCGGACTACCAGAGCGATCCGACCTGGGCGATCACCCCACGGCTCGCCGACGGCACCCTGCTCACCATGGCCAACATCCACGTCGCGAGCGGGTCGGCGCCGGCAAATCTCGTGGGCGGCAACCAGGACCAGCTGCTCTATGGCGGGACCGGCAACGACACCCTGAGCGGTGGCGGGAAGATCGACCTGCTGTTCGGCGATGCGGGCAATGACACGTTGTCCGGGGCGGCCGGCGCCGACTTCCTCTATGGCGGTGCCGGCAACGACCGCCTGAGCGGCGGCACTGGCAACGACTATCTCAAGGGCAATGCCGGGTCCGACACCTTCGTCTTCGGCGAGGCCGGGTCCGGTCACGACACCGTCGCCGACTTCCAGCCCGGCACCGATCATCTGGAGATCAAGCAGAACCTCAACGGAAACCATCTCCTGACGGCGGCGGACGTCCTCGCCTCGGCGACCGTCGACAGCCACGGCTACGTCGTGCTGCATCTCAGCGCGCAGGACGACGTGACGCTGCTCGGGGTCGACCTGGCGCATCTCACCGCCGCGTCGATCACCATGGTGCCGTAGGCGCGGGGCGCCGGCGCGGCGCCGGGGCGGGCGAGGCGCCCGGCCGCGCCGGGGCTACTTGATCCCGACGACCTCCAACCCGGCGATCATGCGGGTGATGCGGCTGCGCGACAGCCGCGACCTCGCTGTGGCGGGCAGCCGGAGCAGCAGCGTCTCGCAGGCGCGCAGCAGGCTCGCCGGCACGCGCCGCCGCACGCCCTTCAGCGACGAGAAGTACTCGACGCGGCGGAACCCTGCCTCCGCGAAGCAGGCGGCGATCGACCGGGAGTCGTACTCGCGCAGGTGAAAGCCGGCGGCGACGGCGTCGAAGTAGCAGGAGATGTCGTGCGGCCCGACCGCCCGGTTGGGCGTGATGCAGCAATAGCGCCCGCCGGGGCGGAGCGCGCGCCGCACCTGCGCGAGATGCGCCCTGACGTCCTCGGGATGCAGATGCTCGAGCAGCTGGTCCGAGATCGCCAGATCGACGCTGTCGGCCGGCAGGGCGAGATCGGTCCCCCGCGACAGCAGGACGGCGACGTTGCCGGGCAGCGCCGGCCGGTCGATCAGGGCGTCGGTCACGTCGACGGCATAGACCCGGGCGACCCGCGCGGCCAGCGCCGAGGAGAGCAGGGCGTCGCCGCAGCCGATCTCCAGCACGGTGGCGTCCGCCCGCAGATAGGGTGTCAGCTCGACGAGGAGGTCCCGCACGCGCCGGCGGCGGTCCGCCGCGGTGCGGTCCCGCTGCGGGTGGTCGGGAAGGGCCTCGAACAGCTCGGCATAGCACTCGACGTAGAGCTGCCCGCGGTCGCTGTCCGTCGCCTGCAGCAGCCGGCCGGCCAGGGTTCGCTCGAGCCGGTAGTGGGCGACCAGGCGGTCGTCGCCGCGGCGCTCGCCGTAGAACGTCTTCATCGTCCTGTAGTCGGCCCGGAACGCGATGGCTGGCTGCGTATCCACGGAAATGGCTCCCTGGCCCCGCGCGGGCCGCGACGGCTTTGCCATGCACGCCTCGCGCCAGCCGCGGCGCGACCGGCCGGGTCCGGCAACCGTAAAGACGATCGACGGCACGGATCTTGCTGTAAGCCTGCGGGTCACCAGGGGCCGAGCCATGATCGACACCATCGCCATCCTGCTCGCCTGCGCCGGCGTCCTGCTCGTCGCCTTCAGGGCCGCCGCCGCCGATCGCGCCGAGCGGCAGGAAGCCGACGGACGCGCGCCGCCCGCCGGCCAGGGCGGGCCGAGGTCGCCGGGCGACGCGTCGGGGACACCGACCTAGGACCGCCCGCCGATGCGCGACCTGTTCCTCCTGCTCATCTTCCTCGGCTATCTGCGGCTGGCCCTCAAGGCGCCGTTCGTCATGGGGCTCGGCTACATCTGGGTCGACCTCTTCAATCCGCAGGGGGTGAGCTTCGGGCTGCTGTCGGGCAGGCCGCTCTCGCTGGTGATGGGCCTGGCGTCGCTGCTGGCCTATCTGGTGCTCGACCGCCGCAACCCGCCGCGCTTTGCCATCGGCCTGGTGCTGCTGTCCTGCTTCGCCGTCTGGGTGACCATGACGACCACCTGGGCGGTGGTCCCCGAGGAGGCCTGGATCAAGTGGGACTGGGCGATCAAGGTGCTGATCTTCGCGATCTTCCTGCCCTACATCATCCGGACCGAGACGCAGCTCGAGGCCATGCTGCTGACCGTCATCTTCTCGATCGGCGGCTCGCTGATGAGCTTCGCGGTCAAGACGGTGGTCTCCGGCGGCGGGTACGACTGGTCTCTCGGGCTATCCAGCGGGTCGACCCTGGTCGAGGGCAGCACGCTGTCGGCCACGGCCGTCTCCCTGGTGCCGCTGATCCTGTTCTTCGCGCGCGACTCGCGCCTGCTGCCGCAGCACTGGAGCGCGCGTCTGTTCATGTACGGCCTGGCGGCGGCGGGCCTCGTCACGGCGGTGGGCTCGTTCGCGCGAACCGGGCTGATCGCCCTCGCCACCTTCGCCGGCCTCACCTGGCTACGCTCGCGCCGCAAGATCGCGCTCGCCGCCGCGTTCGGGCTGGCCCTGGCCGTCGGCCCGCAGCTGGCCGGCGAGAACTGGGCCGCGCGCATGTCGACGATCGCCCAGTACGACGAGGAAGGCTCGGCGCTGGGCCGCATCGCGGTGTGGATCTGGACCTTGCAGTTCGTCGCGGAGCATCCGCTGGGCGGCGGCTTCGGGGCCTACCGGATCAATCGCATCGACATGCCGATGGGCGACGGCTCGGGACAGATCCTGGAGGTCCAGGCCAAGGCATTCCACAGCATCTACTTCGAGGTCCTGGGCGAGCACGGGGTGGTCGGCTTCGCCCTCCTCATGCTGATGCTGGCCGTGATGTTCGCCAACCTGTTCCGGGTCTGGCGGTCGGGCCGCCGGCAGCCGGAGCTGCGGTGGCGCTCCCGGCTCGCCGCCGCCCTGATGACCTCGGCAGCCATCTATCTGGTCGGCGGGGCCTTCATCGGCGTCGCCTTCCAGCCCTACCTCTACTACCTCATGGATGCCGGCATCGTTCTCGCTGCCATGAAGGCGCGCCGCCCGGCGGCGCCGCCCGCCGCCGCCGCGGCATCGCGACCCGCCATCCTCGACTATGGCGCCATGGCCTCACCGCGCCGTCCGGCCTCGCGGTACGCCGCGGATGCCGGAAGCTGAGCCGGCCGGCGCGGCCGAGAGCCCGGCCAGCCGGCGAACCAGCCGCTGGCCCGGCAGCTCGACCGCGTGGAACAGCACGATCGAGGCGACCAGCGTGATCGCGAGATAGGCGGCGATGGTCGCGGCGGCTGCATGAGTCCCGGCATCGACCAGGGTGAACTTGATCCACTCGCGCACGAAGTAGTGCACCATGTAGGTGCTGTACGAGATCGCTCCGAGATAGACCAGCGGGCGGCAGGCCAGCAGGCGGGATGCCGGAGCGCGGGCATTCGAGAGCGCCAGCACGGCCATCGCCGAGGCGGCGGGCACGGTCGCGAAGCTCGGGATCCGCAGCAGGATGAAGCTGCCGAGCAGCAGCACGGCGCCGGCCAGCAGCAGCGTCGCCGCCAGCTGGCCCGGCGGTCCGCCGAGCCGGTGGGCGCGCGCCAGCAGCACGCCGGCGCCGAACTCCAGGACGCAGCGCACCAGCCCATAGCGCGGGATGTCCGCGCCGAGCGAGTGCGCGCCCATCGCCGCAAAGAACAGCGCGAGCCCGGCCAGCGCCGCGGTCGCGGCGAGACAGGCCGCGCGCCGGCTGCGCAGCTGCATGACGACGCCGGCGCCGAGCGGAAACAGCAGGTAGGCGACGGCCTCGGTGCTGATCGACCAGGCCGGGGTGTTCCAGGCCAGCTGGTCGGTGAAGCCCCAGTTCTGCATCAGCACGAGATTCAGCAGGAAGGACGAGACCTCGTAGCGGCTGTCGAGGAATGCCTGCTGCGAGAACAGCAGGATCGCGATCGGGTTCAGCAGGAAGAGCGCGCACATCACGAGATGCAGCGGGTAGATCCGGGCGAACCGCGCGATCAGGAACCCGCGCACCGCGGCGGGGCGGGGCGCGGACAGCGGCTCGAGGTAGTTGAGGCCGATGACGAAGCCGCTCAGGACGAAGAAGAGGTCGACGGCGACGTAGCCGGCATCGACCAGCCGGTGGCCGAGCCCGCCGGGCACCAGCGGCAGCCGGTCGAGGAAGTGATAGAGCACCACCCACCAGGCGGCGAGCCCGCGCACCGCGGTGAGCGCGTCGATCCGGGCAGTGTCGGCGCGGGCGGCGGTGTCGAGCCCGGCGGAGCGTGACGGGCGCGGGAGGAGAATGCGGCGGAACGGCATCCGGTCGGGAAACGCAAGATCCGCGCCAGCCGGCCGTGGGGGCGCCGCCGCCCGGCGATGCCCCCGACCTGTCGGCCTTCCTTACGCCCGTCGTGCCGCTTGCCAGCCCGCCCGCACTGCCAGGCTTGCCCGGCCTGCGACAGGCTCGGTCCGGCAGTAGGTCCGCACCGGCCTTGCCGCCGGCGCCCTCTCGCGCTCGCGGGAGGGCGTCGGGCGAGGGTGCGGCCCGGCCGCGCTGGCACGGAAATTGCGGTTCTGCCCCCGTCGATGGAGATGGGTGCGGCGATGAAGGTAGTCCTGTTCTGTGGCGGCTTGGGCACCCGGTTGCGCGACTACTCGGAAGAGATCCCGAAGCCGCTGGTGCCGCTCGGCTACCGGCCGATCCTCTGGCACGTGATGAAGTACTACGCCCATTTCGGGCACGCCGACTTCACCCTCTGCCTCGGCTACAAGGGCGACCGGATCAAGCGCTACTTCCTCGAGTACAACGAGTGCCTGTCGAACAACTTCGTGCTCAGCCAGGGTGGGCGCCAGGTCGAGCTGCTGCGCCGCGACATCGAGGACTGGCGCATCACCTTCGTCGATACCGGGCTGTCCTCGAACATCGGCGAGCGGCTCCGCGCCGCGCGACCCTACGTCCAGAGCGAGTCCATCTTCCTCGCCAACTACAGCGACGGGCTGACCGACTTCCCGCTGCCGGAGCTGATCGCCGAGTTCAAGGCGCGCAAGGCGGTGGCGATGTTCCTGTCGGTGCGCCCGAGCTACACCACCCACTTCGTGCGCCGTGCGCCCAACGGGCGGGTGCTGTCGGTCGACGACGTGGTCAAGGCCAATGCCTGGATCAATGGCGGCTTCTTCGTCTTCTCGACCGAGATCTTCGACTACATCGAGCCCGGCGAGGAGCTGGTCGAGAAGCCGTTCCAGCGGCTGATCGAGAAGGGCAAGCTGTTCGCCCGCGAATATTCCGGCTTCTGGCGCTGCGTCGACACCTTCAAGGACCTCCAGGCGCTGGAGAACCTGCTGGGCCGCGGCGACGGGCCGTGGGAGCTCTGGCGCGGCGCCCGCCGGCGCCGGCGCCGGCGCAGCGGCCGCGGCCGGCGCGGCTGGCCGTGCGATGAACCTGCAGCGCGCATCGGCGGCGCGCGGTGGCGCCGCGGCGGAAGTGCGCTACCCGTCGCTCGCCGGCCGGGTGGTGCTGGTGACCGGCGGCTCGCGCGGCCTCGGCCGCGCCATGGCGCTGGCGCTGGCCGCGCAGGGCGCCCGGGTCGCCATCACCGGCCGGGAGGACGGCGCGGCGCTCGGCGCCAGCGCGGCGGCGCTGGCGGAGCGCGCCGGCCCCGGGCGTACGCTGGCGATCGTCGCCGACGTCTGCTCGCCGCCAGCCTGCGCCGCGACGGTCGAGCGGGTCCGCGCGGCGTTCGGCCGGCTCGACGTGCTGGTCAACAATGCCGGTCTCGGCATGCGCTCGATCAGCGAGTCCTACATGGAGGAGCCGCCCGGCTTCTGGACGGCCGACCTCGAGGCGTGGCGCGCCATCGTCGACACCAACCTCAACGGCGCGTTCTACATGGCGCGGGCCGCGGTGCCGGGGATGATCGCGCAGGGCTTCGGCAAGCTGATCAACATCTCGACCAGCGACGGCGTGCTGAGCCGCCGCGGCCTGGCGCCCTACGGCCCGTCCAAGGCGGCGCTCGAGTCGATGTCGCAGATCTGGGCGCGCGACCTCGAGGGCACCGGGGTCGACGTCAACGTCTTCCTGCCGGGGGCGGCGACCGACACCGACATCCTGCCGGACAGCCGGCGCGCCCAGGGCAACATGCTGCCGGCCGAGATCATGGCCCCGGGCATCCTGTGGCTGTGCGCCGACGAATCCAATGGCCGCAGCGGCGGCCGCTACGTCGCCCGGCTGTGGGACGAGGCGCTGCCGCCGGACGAGGCGGCGGTCCAGGCCAGCCGGCCGCTGAGCCTCGGCTGCGTGCCGGGTTGAGGGAGGGACGTCCGATCATGCTGGAGAGGTGGGAATGTCGGCGCTAGCGCAGGCGGCGGCGGTCGCCGCGACCGCGGACCCGGCGGCCGGTGCGGAGCCGCGCTGCCGCTTCTGCGGCGGCGCGCTGGTCACCTTCGTCGATCTCGGCATGTCGCCGCTCTGCGAGAGCTTCCTCGCGCCGGGGCAGCTCAACGCCATGGAGCCGTTCTATCCGCTGACGACGCGGCTGTGCCGCGACTGCCTGCTGGTACAGCTCCAGGAATATGTCGCGCCGGAGCGGATCTTCTCCGAGTACGCCTACTTCTCGGCCTTCTCCGATGCCTGGCTCGCCCATGCCCGGAGCTATGCCGCGGCCATGACCGACCGGCTGGGGCTGGGCAAGGGCAGCCGCGTCATCGAGATCGGCAGCAACGACGGCTATCTCCTGCAGTTCTTCCGCCAGCGCGGCATCCCGGTGCTCGGCATCGACCCGGCCGCCAACGTGGTCAAGGCGGCGCTGGCCCGCGGCGTGCCGACCATGGTGGCGTTCTTCGGCGCGGAGACCGCGCGCCGGCTCGCGGCGCGCGGCGAGCAGGCCGACCTGGTGGTCGCCAACAACGTCATGGCGCAGGTGCCCGACCTCAATTCCTTCGTCGCCGGCATCCCGCTGGTGCTGAAGCCGCGGGGCGTCTGCACGATCGAGTTCCCGCATCTGCTGCGGACCATGGCAGGCAACCAGTTCGACCAGATCTACCACGAGCACTTCTCCTACTTCTCGGCGATGACCGGCGAGCGGATCCTGGCGGCGCACGGGCTGCGGCTGTTCGACGTCGAGGAGCTGTGGACCCATGGCGGCTCGCTGCGCCTGCATGCCTGCCACGCCGGCGACGACAGCCATCCGACCCGGCCGAGCGTCGCCGCGCTGATCGCCGCCGAGCGCGCCGCCGGCCTCGACCGGCTGGAGACCTACGCCGCCTTCGCCGACCGGGTGCGCGCGACCAAGCGCAACCTGCTCGCCTTCCTGATCGAGGCCCGCCGCGCCGGCCGGAGCGTGGCCGGCTACGGCGCGCCCGGCAAGGGCAACACGCTGCTCAACTACTGCGGCATCCGCACCGACCTGCTCGACTACACGGTCGACCGCAATCCCTACAAGCACGGCCGGTTCCTGCCCGGCACGCACATCCCGGTCTACCCGACCGAGCGCATCGCGGAGACGCGGCCCGACTACGTCCTGATCCTGCCCTGGAACCTGCGCGACGAGATCGTCGCCCAGCTCGCCTGCATCCGGGACTGGGGCGGCCGCTTCGTCATCCCGATCCCGGAGCTCGAGATTCTCTAGCGGCGGCGGGCCGGCCATGCTCCCGTTGCTGCTGCCCGAGGGGCCGCTGCAGCTGCTCTGCCTCGGCGCCCACGCCGACGACATCGAGATCGGCTGCGGCGGCACGGTGCTGCGGCTGATCGAGACGGTGCCCGGCCTCGCCGTCCGCTGGGTGGTGTTCAGCGCGGCCGGCCGGCGCGCCGAGGAGGCGCGGGCCAGCGCGCAGTCCTTCCTGGCCGGCAGCGCGGAGGCGCGCATCGAGCTGCTCGACTTCCGCGACGGCTACCTGCCCTTCGAGGGCGCGGCGGTCAAGGACCGCTTCGAGGCGCTGAAGCACGAGGTCCGGCCCTCGCTGATCCTGACGCACTGGACCGGCGACGCGCATCAGGATCACCGGCTGCTCGGCGAGCTCGCCCGCAACACCTTCCGCGACCACCTGATCCTCGAATACGAGATCCCGAAATATGACGGGGACCTCGGCCGGCCGGGCGTCTATGTGCCGATGACCCGGGCCCGGGCGGAGCGCAAGCTGGCGGAGATCGGCCGGCACTTCGCGAGCCAGCGCGGCCGCTCCTGGTTCACCGACGAGACCTTCCTGGCGCTGGCCCGGCTCCGCGGCATCGAATGCAACGCGCCCGAGGGCCTCGCCGAGGCCTTCCACTGCCGCAAGCTGGTGCTCTAGACAGGCTGGCCCCTCACGCCGCCGCGTCGGCGGTGCCGCGCCAGCGCAGCGCGGCGTCGAGCCGGCCGGTCGCCCGCAGCTGCTGCAGCTGCGCCAGGCGGGTGAAGGCGGGCTGGGCGAACACCGCCTCGCTCATGGCGATGCGCCGGAACAGCTCGTGCAGCTCGCGGGCGCCCTGCTCGGCGCCGAAGCGGCAGCGGAACGCCGGCAGCACCTGGCGGATGCGCGCGAAGGACACCCGGTAGCTGCGGTTGTCGGCGCCCGGCCGGCCGAAGGTGAGGCGGCATCCCGGGAAGGCCGCCGCGACGATCTCGGCGATCTCGCGGACCCGGTAGTTCTGCGCGTCGTCGCCGACATTGAGGATGGCGCCGCGCACCGCCGCGGCGGGTGCCGCCAGCGCCAGCGCGATCGCCTCGCAGATGTCGCGGACATGGACCAGCGGCCGCCACGGCGTGCCGTCGCTGGTCATCGCGATGGTCCGCCGCGTCCAGGCCAGCCCGGCGAGGTTGTTGAGCACGATGTCGAAGCGCATGCGCGGCGAGGCGCCGAAGGCGGTGGCGTTGCGCAGGAAGACCGGCGCGAACCGGTCGTCGGCGAGCGCGCCGACGTCGCGCTCGACCAGCAGCTTGCAGGCGGCGTAGGCGGTCTGCGGCGCGGTCGGCGAGGTCTCGTCGCGCGGGCTGCCGTCCGGCGCCGCGCCGTAGACGCTGCAGGAGGAGGTATAGACGAAGCGCCGCACGCCGGCCGCCTTGCAGGCGAGCGCCAGCCGCAGCGAGCCCTGGTGGTTGATCGCGTGAGTGATCGCCGGATCGTGCTCGCCGAGCGGGTCGTTGGAGAGCTCGGCCAGGTGCACCACCGCGTCGTACCCCGCGACGTCCTCCGGAACGATGTCGCGGATGTCCCGCGTCACGACCGGCGGCCGACGCCGGCCGTCCTCGTAGAGCCGGCCGTCGCGATAGAAGCCGGCGTCGAGGCCGCTGACCTCGAGGCCGCGCTCGGCGAGGCAGGGGGTGAGCACGCTGCCGATATACCCGTCCGCGCCGGTGACCAGCACCTTCATCTCTCGGTCTCCTGGTGGTTCGTCCATGCCGGGCCGCCTAGTCGGCCGGCTGGATCCTGAAGAGCCGGCCGCGGCCATTGGCGGTCGCGCCGACCGGTTGCAGCGACGGCGGCAGCCGCAGGTCGGAGTCGGGCTCGTCGACCAGCAGCAGGTACTGGTAGCCATGCCGGGTCGCGTTGGCGAGGAAACGGTCGAACTTGGCCTGCAGCTCGGCCGGCGGCGTGCCGGGCGGCGCATAGATGCCGGGCGGGCGGAACGACTCCTCGACATGGCGGTAGCGGATCGGCGCCGCGGCGTCGCCGGGGTAGCGGTAGAGGTTCGGCACCAGCGCCGAGCGCTCGGGAACGAACAGCGAGACGATCTCGTGCAGCGGCGGCAGGCTGAGATAGGCCTCGGTCCGGATGATGGTGGTCCCGGCCACCCGGCTGCCGGGCTCGACCAGGTGCGACAGGCGCAGCAGGTCGAGGATCATCGCCTGGGACGAGCGCCACTGCACCGTGACGTGGGCGAGCTGTGCCGCCATCACCGCGGCGAACAGGCCCCAGAGCAGGGCCTGGAGGCGGGCGCTGCCGGCGCGCCATTCGAAGCTGACGATTGCGAGGATGGCCATCGGCACGATGACGCGGCGGTCGGCGCCGTAGCTCGACATCAGGATGTTCGGCATCGCGAGATAGAGCAGGCCGAGCAGGATCTCGGCGATCAGGAAGTCGCGGCGCAGCAGCGCCCAGCCGAGCGCCCAGGCGAGCCCGAGGGCGAGCAGCACCAGCCCGAGCAGCCCGGCCTCCAGCCACAGGTCGTAGCCGGGGAAGAGCACGACGAGGCCGGCGAGCTTGTCCCAGAGCGGCCGCCACTCCGGCGGGTTGCTGGCCTCGAGCGTCGGGCTGAGCAGGAAGAAGATCAGCGCCGCCGGGATGAGATGCAGCAGCGCGACGGCGGCCCGCGACACGATGCGTCGCCGCAGTGCCGGCTCGGCGCCGAGCAGATGCAGCTCATAGCCGAGCACGCAGACGGCGTAGATGCCGAGCGCGTAGAGATGCCCGAGATAGAGCGCGGTCGCCAGCACCGTGCCGACCAGCAGCCGCGGCACCGTGCGGTGGCGCCAGTGGATCCAGGCGGCGAGCGCGATGAGGGCCCAGCCCAGCGTCATCAGGAAGCCGAGGAAGCCCGAGGTGAAATATCGGTTGATCACCAGCACGCAGGCGAGCAGCGCGATCACCGAGTAGCGGCCATGCAGCGCGCGGTAGAGCAGCACGCAGCCGGCGGCCAGGCTGACGAAGGTCGCCCACACGGTCAGCCGGCCGATGGTGTGGATGTCGCAGAACGGCGCCAGCAGGTAGGCGAGGGAGTCGAGCGCGAGGTTCGGCTGGAAGTGCCAGAACAGCGAATAGTAGCTCGCGAGCTGCGGGTCGCTGGCGGCGTGCGACTCGATGAAGAAGCGGGCGAGGTTGTCGGGATAGTCGGCCAGCGGCGGCACCGGGGTGCCGAGGATCAGCCAGGCCGCGGCCCCGATCAGCAGCGCGAAGGCGATCGCCACGTCGCTGCCCTCGGAGAAGCCGACGCGCATCCCCGGACGCTCCACCAGGCTGCCGGCCTTCATCCCGCGTCTCCCTTCACCCGCACCGGAACGCTCATGCAAGGACGGTGCCGGGAACGGCGACGGCATCGCCGCGGGGGGCTGCGGGACAAGCCGGGCTGGCCCGGATCGTGCGTGCCGGTCCCGCCGGATCCCATGACGCAAGCGCAGGTGAGGACGTGGCGAGAATCCTGCTCCTGGTGCCGGGCTCGGTGCCGCAAGGGCCCGATCCGAAGGTCGCGGCCGGACTCCGGCCGCGCGTCGACTTCGTCGCGCTCGCCGACGCCATCCGGGCGATGCCGGGGCACGACGCGGAGTTCCTCGACTTCGACATGGTCGAGCGCGACTCCCGCCGGCCGGTCGCCCTGGCGCGGCGCTGGGCCGGGCTGCCGGCGGCGCTGGCGCTGGCCGCCTTCCTCGCGCGCCGGCGCTACGATGCCGTCTTCTCGGCCGGCGAGACGGCCGGCCTGCCGCTGGCGCTGCTGCTGAAGCTGTGCTGGCGCCGGCCCGCCCATGTCAACATCACCTACGATCTGACGTCGCCGAAGAAGCGGCCGCTTTACAGGTGGCTGCGCGTCCACCGGCAGACCGACAGCATCGTGGTCTATTGCCGGGCGCAGTATCGCTACGCCCGCGAGCGGCTCCGCATCCCGGCCGATCGCCTGGTGCTGGCCACTCTCGGTGTCGACAGCCGCTTCTACCGCCCGACGCCGGCGGCGCAGGCCGAGGGGCTGGCGGTCAGCGCCGCCGGCTGCGCCAACCGCGACTACGCCACGCTGGTGCGCGCGATGAGCGGCCTGGCGCAGGCTTCGGCCACGATCGTCGCCCAGGGCCATCCGGCCCGGCTCGGGCGGCGCTGCATCCCGGCCGTGCCGATCCCCGACAATGTCCGCTTCGTCGATTTCGAGTTCGGCGGGCTGAGCGAGCTCTACGGCCCGTCGGCCGCCGTCTGCATCCCGCTGCGCGGCGGCCCGTCGACCACCGGCATCACCACCCTGCTCGAGGCGATGGCGATGGCCAAGCCGGTGGTGATCACCGGCACCGAGGGCCTCCGGGAGTTCGTCGAGGAAGGCGAGACCGGCCTCACCGTCCCGCCCGGCGACGTCGAGGGCTGGCGCGCCGCGCTCGGGCGGCTCGCCGCCGACCCGGCGCTGTGCGAGCGGCTCGGCCGCAACGCCCGGCGCTGGGTCGAGCGGCATGCCACGCTGGAGCACTGGGTGGACGCGGTGGTGGACGCGCTCGAGGCCGCGCTGCGGCGGCGCGGCGCCCGCCGGCCGGCGCGGCGCGGCGCGGTCCTGGCGGCCGGCGACTAGCTGCGCGGCGCTGCCGGCTCCGCCGGCGCCAGGGTCCGCCGGCCGCGGCCTGGCTCGTCCATTGCCTGGTGCAGCCGAGCCCGCCGACCGCGGCGATGGCGGCGGCGGAGAGGCGGTCGGCGGCCGCCGGCGTCACGTGATAGGCGTCGACATAGTCGTGCGCGGTGAGGGCGGGCATCTCGCCGTGGCGGATGACGTGCACGAAGGGATAGCGGCGCTCGAGCGCCTCGAGGAAGGCGAAGGCGCCAGCCTGCTTGGGCACCAGCGCGGGGATGCTGCCGAGCGGATTGTAGCCGCCCTCGACGATCGCCACCCGCGTGCCGGCGGCGCCGAGGCCGGCGACGAAATCCTCGAGCAGGCGCTCCATCGGCTGCATCGGCAGGGTGGCGCGCGCCCGCAGCGCGGCGAAGGCGAGCTCGCCCGGCAGCGGCGCGTCGAACGCCAGTCCGGGGATGCCGAGCGCCCCGCCGGCGCGCTGCAGCAGGGCGCGGAAGACGAAGCTGTAGCGCAGCTCGGGCAGCAGCCAGCCGATCAGCAGGTCGCGGCGCAGCGCCGCCGTCGACGGAGCCGGCAGCGCCGATTCCAGCTCCGCCACCGCGCCGCCGATCGCCCAGGGCGGCACCGGCGCATAGCGCGCCCATTCCGGCCGCGGCTCGGTCGCGAGGTCGAAGTCCGAGAGGTAGAGCAGCACCGTGCAGGGCCGCAGCGCGGCGATGCGGTCGCGATAGAGCACCATGTCCATCGGCGTCATGCCGGCCAGCGCATAGACCTGCAGCCGCGGGTCGCGGTGGAAGACCGGCCCGTAGATGACCTCGGTCTGGCTCGAGCCGACGGCGAGGAGCGGCACCGGCCGCTTGACGTCCATCATGCCCAGCGCCTCGTACTTGATGACGCTGCCCTGGCGCCAGTCGATGTGCCGGTTGAGCACGGAGAAGTAGGCGGCCCAGGCGACCGGGTTGCCGAACAGCACGAGGCGCAGCGCGAGGACGCCGAGCAGCGCCGTGGCCGCGGTCCGCCAGGGCGGCGAGCGCAGCCGGCGGCGCACCAGCCACCAGGCGGCGGCGATCGCCGCCGCCTTGGCGCCGATCAGGCCCCAGAGCGCGGGGTCGAGCAGCGCGGCGACGCGATAGTCGGACATCTCTGGTCCCTAGAAGCGGAAGTAGATGAACGCCGTCAGGCCGAAATTGCCGAAGGCCGGGATGCAGAAGGCCAGCGCCGCCGCGGTCGCCCAGCGGCCGGCCCGCGGCAGCGCCAGCGGCGCGATCTCGCCGTCGGGCCGGCGCAGGATCCGGTCGGCGAGCAGGGTGGCCGCGGCGAGCAGGGCGAGGATCGCGCAGTCCGGCCCCAGCCGGACCCAGGCGCCGGCGCCGGTGCGACGGCGAGCGCGCCCAGGAAGCGCCCGATCTGCGGCACCGAGCTCGCCCGGAAGATCAGCCAGCCGAAGCAGGTGAGGTGGAACATCGCCAGGATGGCGAGCAGGCGCAGCGCCGGCCCGCCCGCAGCGCTCGGGGCGCGGGCCGGCCAGAGCGGCGCCGCCAGCCGCTGCAGGACGAGCAGCGCGCCCTGGAAGGCGCCCCACAGCACGAAGGTCCAGGCGGCGCCGTGCCACAGCCCGCCGAGCAGCATGGTGATCATCAGGTTGCGGCAGGTCCGGGCGGTGCCGCCGCGGTTGCCGCCGAGGCTGACATAGACGTAGTCGCGCAGCCAGGTGGACAGGCTGATGTGCCAGTTGCGCCAGAAGTCGCGCGGGCTGGTGACGAGGTAGGGATGCGCGAAGTTCGGCGGCAGCCGGAAGCCCAGCAGCCGGGCGACGCCGATGGCGATCGAGGAGTAGCCGCTGAAGTCGCCGAGGATCTGGAAGGCGAAGCCGTAGATGCCGAGCAGCGCCTCGGCGTCGGAGGTCGGGGCCGGCTCGGCGAAGATGGCGTTGACCATGCCGGAGAGGTTGTCGGCGACGACGATCTTGAGGAAGTAGCCGAGCAGGATCAGCCAGACGCCCTCGGCCAGCATCTCGGGACCGACCCGCCGCGGCGCGCCGAGCTGGGCCAGCACGGTGCGGGCGCGGATGATCGGGCCGGCCACCAGGTCGGGGAAGAAGGCGACGAACAGCGCGTAGTCGAGCAGGTGGCGCTCCGGCCGGATCACCCCGCGATAGACGTCGATCGTGTAGCTCATCGACTTGAAGACGATGAAGGAGATGCCGACCGGCAGGATGATGTGCAGGGTCGGCCAGTCCGGGTCGTGGCCGAGCAGCCGGAGCACAGCGCCGGTATTGGCGACCAGGAAGTTGGCGTACTTGAAATAGCAGAGCAGCCCGAGGTCGCTGGCGATGCTGACCGCCAGCACGTACTTGCGGCGGCGCTCCGGGACGCGGCCCATCGCCAGCCCGCACGACCAGTCGACCACCGAGATGGCGACCAGCATGCCGCAGAAGCGCCAGTCCCAGGCGGCGTAGAAGATGTAGGAGGCGACCAGCAGCAGCCGGTTCTGCAGGCGGAATCCGCCCAGCCGGTCGGCGAGGCGGTAGCCCGCCAGCACGACGGCGAAGAACAGGACGAAGGTCCAGGAGTTGAACAGCATCGGCGCCTCCTGCCTGTCGGCGCGCTGGCGCCTCCGGCTCAGGCCAGCGGTTCGATCAGTCCCACCCGCGTGAGGTCGGCGGCGGCGGCGGCGAGCTCGGCGAAGGGCAGCCCGGCCCGCTCGGCGGTCTCGAGCAGGGAGCTTCGCCCGTCCGCCTGGTTCAGCACCCAGAGCAGCGCCATCTGCCGGTCCGGCGCGGTGCCGCCGGCGCCGAGCGCCGGGTAGAGGCCGCGGCGGCCGAGCTGCGGCTCGCCCTTGGGGCTGAGGCTGAGATGGACCCGGTTCGCCTCGAGCAGCTCGACCAGCCGGCGCAGCAGCGCCAGGGCCCGGGCGAGGCTGTCGCCCCGCAGCAGGCCGAGATCGTCGGCCGAGCTGTGATACTCGTCATACTCGCCGTGCGGCGTGCGCATCAGGCAGCCCACCGGCAGGTCGAAGCCGGGCGAGCAGTACTGGCGCTCGTCATAGCCGAAGGGCGTGAAGGGCCGGATCTCGGCTGCCTCGCCGGCATGCTGCAGCAGGTGCGCCATGGCGCGGTCGATGGCGGCATCGCCGCGCCGGCTCCGCTTGTAGGTGAAGCCGCCGCCGTCGCCCAGGCAGGACAGCACCAGCCCGTGGTCGATGCGCGGCAGGATCGGCTCGTTGCGGGCGAGCCAGGTCAGCGAGCCGATGGTGCCGGGCACGAAGACGAAGCGGTAGGTCAGCCGCGGCGCGCGCTGCGCCAGCCAGCGCGCCAGCTCGGTCGCCACGACGATGCCGGAGAGGTTGTCGTTGGCGAGGGAGGGGTGGCAGATGTGGCAGGAGAACAGCACGGTGCGGTCGGTCTCGCCGGGGATGACGCACTCGCCGTAGGTGAGATGGCCCGGCTCCAGGGTGGCGTCGATGGTCACCCGGTAGGCGGGGTCGTGCAGCTGCTCCAGCTGCCGCTGGCTGAGGCAGAAGCCCCAGTCGTCGCCGTAGAGCGACTTGCGGTAGGGAATCCAGTCCGGCCGCTCGGGCAGGCTGTGCAGGTGGTCGCGCAGCTCGGCCAGCGTCACCAGCCGGTCGACCGGCCGGCTGTAGTGGACGACGTGCAGGTTGCTGTCGGCGAAGTCGATGACCCGGGTGCCGTCGAGCCGGGCGATTGAGGCGCCGCGGATGTTCCATTCCGGCGGCACCCGCCAGTCGAAGACGGGGCTGCCGGAGGGCACCTCGGTGCGGGCCAGCGGGATCCGCCGGGCGATCACCGACAGCGTGCGGCGGAGGCCGTCGCCGGTCGTGCTGCGGCAGATCGGGAACAGCTCCTCGGCCAGCTGCAGCATGGCGGCCGCCTCGGGCTCCGGTGCGTCCTGGGGCGCGGTCGCGAGCTCGGCTGCAATCCGGTGGTCGGCGAGAGAAACGTGGTTCATGGCGCGGCTGCTGTTCCCGTTCACCTGCTCGGCAGCAATATCCGTACCAGCGGCGCCACCAGCGGCCCGCAGGTGCGCCATCGCCGGCGGTGGGACCGTCGCGGAGGGCCCGACTGTAAGGAACGCCCGAAGGCTGTCGGCCGATGTTACGCTGGGTGCCGGCCTGGCCGGGCAATCGGCCCGCCGGGCGGATGGCACGGAACTTGACAGCCATTCGTGACAGGGTGCGCGCCGGTCCCTCCCGGCGCGGTCGGCCCTGCGAGGAGGTTGCCCATGTCCCAGCTTGCCGCCGACGACTGCGCGGCGCGCCCGGCGCTCGAGGAGCCGCCGCTGGTGATCGATCTCGACGGCACGCTGCTGCGCTCCGACATGCTGGTCGAGACCTTCTCGGTGCTGCTGGCCGGCTCGCCGGCGGCGGCGCTGGGCGCCCTGCCGTCGCTGCGCGCCGGCAAGGCCGCGTTCAAGGCGCATGTCGCGGGCGCCGTCGAGGTCGATGTCGCCGCCCTGCCGTGGAATGCGGCGGTGCTCGACCTGATCGCCGCCGAGCAGGCGCGCGGCCGGCGGATCTATCTCGCCTCGGCCGCCGACCGGCGGCTGGTCGAGAAGGTGGCCGAGTTCCTCGGGCCGTTCGACGGGATCTTCGCCTCGGACGCCGACACCAACCTCTCCGGCCGCACCAAGGCGGACGCGCTCTGCGCCGCCTTCGGCGAGGGCGGCTTCGACTATGCCGGCAACGCCGCGGTCGACCTGAAGGTCTGGGAGCGGGCGCGCCACCCGATCGTCGTCAATGCCCCGGCGCGGCTGGAGCGGCGGGTGCGGGCGCGCTGGCCGGCGGCGCAGGTGCTGGCGCCCCGCGAGTTCCGGCCGGCCGCGCTGCTGCGCGCGCTGCGGGTCCACCAGTGGCTGAAGAACCTGCTGCTCGCGGTGCCGCTGCTCGGCGCCCACGAGTTCGCGCCGGCGCAGCTGCTGCACTGCCTGATCGCCTTCTTCGCCTTCAGCCTGTGCGCGTCGGGCGTCTACGTCATCAACGACCTGCTCGACCTGGAGCGCGACCGGCGCCACCGCACCAAGCGCAACCGCCCCTTCGCCGCCGGCACCGTGCCGGTGCTGACCGGGCTGGTGATGGTGCCGCTGCTGCTGCTCGCCAGCCTGGCGCTGGCGCTCGTGGTCGGGCCGGGCTTCCTCGGCATCCTCGCCCTCTACTTCGCGGCGACGCTGGCCTATTCGCTGGTGCTCAAGCGGCAGATGATGCTCGACGTCGTCGTGCTGGCGGGGCTCTACGGGGTGCGGATGCTGGCGGGCGCGGTCGCCACCGGGATCGCGCTCTCCGCCTGGCTGGGCGCCTTCTCGCTGTTCCTCTTCACCAGCCTGGCGCTGATCAAGCGGGCGTCCGAGCTGGCCGACCGCGCGGCGGCCGGGCTGGGCGACCCGGCCGGCCGCGGCTACCGGGTGACCGACCTGCCGATCGTCGAGGCGCTGGCCGCGGCGAGCGGCTTCACCGCGATCCTGGTCTTCGGCCTCTATCTCCACAGCGATGCCGTGGCGCTGCTCTATCGCTCGCCCAACCGGCTGTGGCTGGTCTGCGTCATTCTCGTCTACTGGCTGGGACGCGTGCTGATCCTGACCCACCGCAACGAGATGCATGAGGATCCGGTCGTCTTCGCCGCCACCGACCGGACCAGCCAGGCCTTGTGCCGCGCTCTCGCTGGCCGTGATCCTGTCGAGCCTGTGAGGAGGGATCCGGCGGGCGCCGCCCGCCGGATCCCGGTCGGCTAGGTCGTCTTGCTCCGGCGGCGACGCACCGCCGTGAAGCCCAGCAGGCCGGTGCCGAGCAGGGCCACCGAGGTGGGCTCGAACACCGGGGAGGCCGAGCCGGCCGCCAGGGTGAACTTCGCGTCCACCTTGTAGCTGTCGGTCGTGCCGTAGCCGCTGAACGTCTCGTTGCTCAGCACGATCGTCAGCTGGGAGCCATCCGCGAGATTGATGATCCCCGGCCCGGACCAGTTGATCTCGCCGTTGGACCACCAGCCGTAGTAGGAGACGGTTTCGGTCCCGGTTCCCGAGATCGAGCCGCTGCCGACCGGCTGGGTGAAGTTGAACGTGACCTTCAGGTTGTCCGTGTCCGTCCCGGACCAGTTGCCGTCGTTCGAGGTGATCGACAGGTAGTTGTTGATCGTGAACGGCACGCCGCTGGTCAGGTTCAGGTTGAGCGAGCTTGGGCTGAACGTCCCGGTGAACGACAGGTCATTGCCGCTCGGTCCCAGATCCTGGAAAGTCGCCGTGCCGACGACCGGCGTGGCGCTGGCTGCAGCTGTCAGACCGATTGTCGCTATCGCAGCCAATAGCGACGTTCGGAGGGCCTTGAACATAGTCTCCTCCATTCGTTGGACGACCGGGAAAACCGGTCCCGCTCGAAGGAGCAAGGGCTATGCCAAACTGGATAGCACTTCGCGCGCAGTGCGTTGTCGCCGTTGCTTGGACCTGCGCGTCAGCCGGATGTCCGGACAGCTTACGAGTTCTGTCGGGAATGTCGGCACAATCGCCCTCTGGCCTTTTTCTTGCACCCTCGCTTCTCGACCCATCAGGCCAGGATCGATCGGCATGTCGTCCGCGACAGATCTTCAGCCGGCCAGGCGCGCATCCCGCGGGGTGGACGTGCCGGCCGCCGCCGGACGCGGCGAGTCCCTCCGCCGGCGGATTCTGTCGTGCCCGGCGGCGAGGCTGCCCCTGCTGATCGCCATCGCCGCGGCTCTCTGGGCCGTCGGCATCGGCCAGCGCTGGCTGTGGCTCGACGAGCTGCTGTCGGTGAATTTCGCGGCGAACGGCCCGTGGGTCACCCTGGTCACGGTGCTGCGCTACGACGTCCACCCGCCGCTCTACTACCTGCAGCTCAGCCTGTGGATGCTGGTCGGGCAGGGCGACCTCTGGCTGATGGCCAACTCGCTGTTCTGGCATACCGCGGCGATCGCCCTGCTGGTGCATGGCGTCGGCGCGCTGCACGGCGCGCGCGCCGGGTGGGCGGCGGGGCTGCTGCTGGCGGTCTCGCCGGCCGCCCTGCTCTACGACGACCAGGTGCGCATGTACGCCTTCCTGATGTTCCTGATCGTCTGGGCCTGGTACGCCCAGGCGCGCTGGCTGGAGGGCAAGGCGGGCCGGCACGGCGGGCTCTGGCTGGTGCTGTCGCAGGCGGCGGTGACGGCCAGCCACGCGGCGGGGTTGCTGATGCTCTCGGGCATCGTCGTCCTCGGCGCGGTCACCGTGCTGCGGCCCCGCTGCCGGCACCGGCTCGCTCGCTGGCTGCTGCTCGAGGGCGCCGTCCTGCTGCTGGCGCTGCCCGGCATCGCGATCGGGCTGATGCGCGGCGTCGGCCATCTCCGCACGCCGGGGCTGCAGGACCTGCTGGCGATCGCGACGTTCCTCGCCGGCGGCAGCCAGCTTCCGGCGGTGGCGTCGCTGGCCATGGCCGCGGCGGTCGCGGCGGCGCTCGCGCTCGCCGCCTGGCGGGCGCGCGGCGCGGCGCTGTCGATCGCGACCCTGCTCGCGGTGCCGCTGCTGCTGGCGGCGCTGGCGAGCCACCTGGCGCGGCCGGTCTGGATCGAGCGCCTCTTCGTCCCCCTGATCCCGTGCCTCTGCCTGTGCCTGGCCGTCGGCCTCTGCGGCCGTCCGGTGCGGCGGCGGGCGGACGTCGCCCTGCTGCTGCTCGCAGCGGCCTGGGCCGGCGCAGGGCTGGCGGCGCAGGCCACCCGCGTCAAGGTCGATGGCTTCCATCGCGTCGCCGAGGCGCTGCGCGGGCAGGCGCGGCCCGGCGACCTCGTGCTGGTCGACGGCGACTTCGCCTACTGGTCCTTCATGTGGTCCTTCGCCGGGCCGGGCTGGGGCGAGGCGCGCCACGCTTCGGTCGCCAATGCCGACTGGGACCGCCTGCTGCGCCGGCTGCCGCGACAGCTCGTCGCCGCGCTGGACCTCAGCGAGGCGGACACGCTCGAGGAGCGCGGCGGCATCGCCCTGGCGATGTGGGATCGGCGCGCCGCCCTGCCGCCCGCCCGCGGCCGGATCTGGCTGATCCGCAACGCGGCGTCGCCCGGCGTGCAGCTGCCCGGGCGCTTGCTCGCCGAGCAGCGCGTGCTGAGCCAGATCAGGGTCGAGGACTGGGTGCCGGTGCCCTCCGCCGCGGCGGGCGACCCCGCGCTGCCGGCGAGGTACTAGGATGCCGGCGTCGGCTGCCGCCGGGCGGCGGTGCGGGTCGGGCCGAATGCCGTCTCAGAAGAAAAAGCGCCGGCAGATGTCGTGCGTTTCGCCGGCAAAGCTTGCGCCTGCTGACGTCTCACCTTGGGGGAACATGAGACGTCGAGTCCAGTTGCACGACGCGCTGCGCCGCTCCCCCTTTGGTGTGGGTGCCTGTAGGAGCGGGCATGATCATCGGGCCGCCGTCGCGCCCGGCCGGGCAGGGTGGTGCGGGATCTGCCGGTTACGACTGAGCGGATGCATGCGGCCCTTCCGGTGGCGGAAGCGTCCTGCTGTTGCCGGACACTCCGATCTGGCGACGTTCGACACCGAACGTCGTGCTGATACTCAGCAATCCGCGTGCCATGGCTTGCGACGGCTCGTTTCTTTCTCGGCGGCGGCATTGAGTGCGGCGGGCGTCGGCGACGCTGCCACCTGCCTGGCGAACCTTACGGCTGGACCCGGCGCCCCGCCCTCCCGTGCGGCGGCCCGGCATCGCAGCCCTTCTCCGGCGGCGCGCGGAGGCTCATCATGCCGCCGGTCGCAGCCGGCATGATCCGCGCACCAGCTCCACAACCCGAGGGATCATCGATGGCGCTCTATCTCGTGACCGGCGGCTGCGGCTTCATCGGCTCGCATCTCGGCCGCTCCCTGCTCGCCGCCGGCCACCGGGTGCGGATCCTCGACGACCTCTCGACAGGCCGCCGCGAGCGGGCGCCGGGCGGCGCCGAGCTGGTGGTCGGCAGCATCCTGGACGCGGCCGCCGTGGAGGCGGCGATGACTGGCGTCGAAGGCTGCTTCCATCTCGCCGCGATCGCCTCGGTCACCCGCTCGACCGAGGATTGGAGCGGCACCCATGCGGTCAATCTCGGCGGCGCCGTGCGCGTGCTCGAGGCGGCGGCCCGGCGCGGCATCCCCGTGGTCTATGCCTCGTCGGCGGCCGTCTACGGCGAGCCGGAGCGGCTGCCGCTCGACGAGGGGGTTCAGCCGCGCCCGCTGACCGCCTACGGCGCCGACAAGCTCGGCTGCGAGCTGCATGCGCGGGCCGGCGGCCTGGTGCACGGGCTGCGCAGCTTCGGCCTGCGCTTCTTCAACGTCTACGGCCCCGGCCAGGACCCGCATTCGCCCTATTCGGGCGTGATCTCCCGCTTCTGCGAGCGGATCGCCGCCGGGCGGCCGGTCGCCATCTTCGGCGACGGCGCGCAGTCGCGCGACTTCGTCCATGTCGCCGACGTCGTGCGCCACCTGATGGCGGCCCTGCCGATGGCGAGCGGCGCGGCGCCGGTGGTCAATGTCTGCACCGGGCAGGCGGTGACCGTCGGCGAGCTCGCCGAGGCGGTCATGGCCGCGGCCGGCCGGCGCGTGCCGGTCGAGCACGAGCCGGCCCGCGCCGGCGAGATCCGGCATTCCGTGGGATCGCCGGAGGCCGCGGCGCAGCGCTTCGGCTTCCGCGCGGCGACGGGCCTCGCGGGGGGGCTGGCGACGATCGTCGGGTGAGGGCGGCCCCGGCCCGGGCGTATCCCCGGCTACCGCCAGGGCGCCGGGTACCTGGTGCCCTTGAACCGGCCGAAGGCGCTCTTCAGCGGCTTGGCCAGGAAGCCCACGTCCGCGCCCAGCCCGATCAGCCGGAAGCCCTGCTCCACGCGCCGGGCGACGTCCTCCTCGTCCCAGGCCATCAGCCCGGCGGCGACGTCGTGCGCGCGGGCGATGCCGAGGATGCGCAGGATGTCCTCGGCGACGCCGGGACCCTCCCAGTGGCCGAGATGGCCGCAGCTCGCCGAGAGGTCGGCCGGCCCGAAGAAGATCGCCTCCAGCCCCTCGACGCGGACGATGTTGTCGAAGTCGGCCGCGGCCTGCCGGGTCTCGATGATCGGGATCACCATCGTCTCGCGGTCGGCGATGGCGAGGTACTCCTGCAGGCGCAGCCCCCAGTGCACGGCGCGCTCGCCGCCGACGCCGCGGATGCCGCGCCCGGGATAGCGCGCATACTGGAAGCCCTCCTCGACGTCGGCGGCGGAGCGCACCAGCGGCAGGATGACGCCGTCGACGCCGAGGTCGAGCGCCCGCTTGACGGTGTCGATGCGGAAGGCCGGCACCCGCGTCAGCACCGCCGCGCCGCTGCCGCGCGCCGCCCGCGCATGGGCGACCACGTCCTTGTAGTCGAGGCTGCCATGCTCCATGTCGACGCAGATCCAGTCGGCGCCGAGCTCGACCACGATCTCGGTCACCGTCGGGTCCGACAGCGTGATCCACACGCCGTAGGCCGGCGAGCCGCCCGCCAGCCTGGCGCGCAGCGGGTTCTTCATGTTGAGGAAGGTCATGCGCTCTCTCCCGGTCGGCCGCGGCGCGCCGGACGCCGGCGCGCGCCGCCGGCCCATCATGAGGGCGATCGCCCTCCTGGCGCCAGACCGCCGGCGACCGCCTGCAGCTCGGCTTCCGCCGCCGCGATCACCGCGGCGGGCGTCCCGGCCTGCCACGAGGCCCCGTCGAACGACGCGCCGTCGAGCCAGGCCCATTGCGACGGCCCGAAGGCGCTGACGATCGCCGCCAGGCGCCGGCCGGGCGGCAGCCGGTCCGCCGCATGGGCCGTCGCGTCGAGCAGGGCGGCGATCGCGGCGAAGGTTTCGGCGATGTCGGCGCGGTTGCCTCCGGCGTCCATGTAGGCGCCGCCCCAGGGGCGCTGGACCAGCAGCAGCAGGGCCGGGGTGGAGAGGTAGTAGTGCACGGCCCAGGAGTTGACGCCGTGGCCGTCGAAGCCGAGCAGCAGGGACTCCTCCGGTTCCGCCGCCGCCTCGAGATGCGCGGCGATGTCGTAGAGCGGCGCCGCCGGGCGGCGCGTTCCGAAGGTTTCCCGGTCGAGCCGCCGCAGCTGCCCGGCGAGCGGCACGGGCAGCGGCGGCACCGGCAGGGCCTCGGCGGCGAAGACGCCGCGGACGGCATCGATGACGGAGGACGCCCCGGCGCTCATTGCCCGGGCCTGCGGGCGCCGAACGGCGCGACCGACTGCAGGTAGCCGGGCGAGAGGTCGCGCGCGAGATAGCTGCTGCGCAGATAGCCGGGGTCGGTGAGCGGCGTCGAAATCTCCGGGTATCCGGCCAGGCGATCGAGATGGCGCATGGTGTTGTCGATCTCGGCCTGCAGTCCCGGCTCGTGCCCGGACCGCACATGCGCTTCGAACACGGGAGTCAGCGCCGGCCCGACGTCCCGCCGCGGCAGCTCGGCCCGGATCTGCGGCTCGAGCCTGGCCCGCAGCTGCTGCTCGACCCGGTCCCGCCGTTCGGCCTGGGGCAGGCGGAGGAGCGCGGGAACGTCGGAAACCCGCCGCTCGAGGACGTCCAGGCTCTCCATCGCATCGTCGTCCAGCTCCAGCCGGGGATCGCTCCTCATCCCCTCCCGGCCGAGGCCGAGCAGGGGCGGCACATGGGGCCCCCATTCGCGCACCGTGACGGCGTCCGAGACCCCGGCCTTGACGACCTGCACCCGGCGCATCGTGGCATCGATCTCTGCCTCGGTCAGCAGTCCCTCGAGGCTGGCCCGCAGCCCGTCCTCGTCCAGGCTCTCGATCGCCTCGCGCATCCTCGCGTCGATCACCGGCGGCAGCGACACGCCCCAGGCGAACTCCTTCCGCTCCTGGCGCGCCTTCACGTCGAACAGCCGGTCCGCCTCCCCGGCGCGCTGCGGCCGGCGCGGCACCAGCTGCTCGGGGTCCGTCGTCCTGCTGCCGAAGCACTCGTCATTGTCGATCCCCTTCACGCCGCGCACGGCGCCGGTCGCGTCGCGGTCGATGAAGTAGTTCGCGCCGTGGCGGTCCGCCTGGCCGGTGATGGCGTCGAGCAGCTGCAGCCGCACCAGCGATTCCTGCAGCCGCGGGTCGTCCCGCAGCCGGCCCAGCGCCTCGTCCCGCTCGCGTTCCGGCAGCCTGGACGCCTCGACCACCAGGTCGCGGGCAGACCGTCCCGGCGCCCGGTCCATGACGAGGCACGGGGTGGCGACGGGCGTGCCGGTCGAGCGATCCAGGATCTCGTGCATGCCGAGGTCGACATCGACGACGAGGTCGCTCCAGCCGAGCGCTTCGGCGACCAGCATCGTCGCCTTGTTCCGCTGCGCGTAGCCCGGGTTCGTCGGATCGATGCCGATGGCGCTCGCGACGGAAAGAAGGGCGCGCCCCTCGGCCGTCCGCCGCTCGGCCGAGAGCATCGGCTTCACGAGCTTGTCGACGCTCCTGCCGTCGACCTCGTATGTCGCCTCGTAGATCAGGTTCGCCGCGCCGCCGCCGATCCTTTCCAGATCGCCGGCATTGTCGTCGGAGTAGCGCAGGTCGGAGATCGCTTCCCGGATCCAGGGATGGGTGGGCCGCAGCCCGCATCCGGCGAAGAGCTCGGGCAGCGGGCTCGACGGCGGGCGTGGCGGCACCGGACCGGGCGGCGGCTCGTCGTCATCGGAGTCGAGCTCCGGGGCTTCGGGCCCGACCTCGTCTGCGACCTCGCCGGCGCGCTCCTCCGGCCGATCGGGCCGGTCGGCGCGCATCGAGGGCGCTCCGTCGCGCGGCGACGCATCGCGTTCCGGGGGCGGATCGGGCGGGGGCCCCATCAGCGCCCGCGCGCGCTCCAGGGCGTGGCCTTCCAGCTGGTCCGGGGTCACCAGCTCGCCCGCCTCGCTCTTCTGCGCCACGAAGTCGTGCAGCTCGTTCCGCAGCGCCTGCCGGTGATCTTCCCACCGCGCGCCCTCGATCCTGCGGCCAACCTCCTTGAGGCAGGTCTCCAGCCGGCCGCCGCTCGCGACGAAGGCTTCGAGTCGGCACGTGTTGGCCTGCCGGCACTCCGCCGCGATCCGGTCGGCGGCGTCGAGCACGCGGCGCACCCGCGCGGTGGTGAGGGGGTTGGTCGCCCGGCGGAACGAGTCGGCCGCGCCGGGCTGCTGCCGCCTGAACCAGCTGGTCTCCTTGGCCGCCTGCTCGATGGCCCGGCGCGCGACCTCGGGGCCGTAGCTCTTCTCGAGCGCCTGCGCGAAGGCCTGGCGGGCCTCGCTGTTCACCTGGCCCTCGGCCCGGGAATAGCAGCGGCGGCCGAGGAAGCCGAGCGGGGCCGCCTTGACGTCGCCGTCGACGACGCCGAACCGATGGTTCTCCAGATCGGGGCGGTAGCCGCCGGTCCGGAACAGGCTGATCGCGTCGACCATCGCCGGCCCTGGCCTCAGGCCCGCAGCATGCCGGGCAGAGGCGGGCTCGGCGGCTGCGTCCCGGCTTCCTCCGGCGGCGCGGCCAGCGCCGCGAGCCGCGTCGCCCAGGCCTCGGCCGTCTCGACGAATCCCTCGAGCAGGCGGCGGAACGCGGGCGTGTCGAGCACCCGCATCGGCTCCCGGGCCTGCAGGTAGACGGCCCCCTCCGCCGGCTCGAAGGCGAAGGTCGCGCCGCCGCTGCGGATCCAGAAGAGGTTGGCGGAGAGCAGCTCGATGCACGCCGCGGCCCGCAGCGGCTCCGGCAGGACGGCGAGCCGCGTGAACAGCAGCAGCTCGTCGCGCTCGGGCTCGTGCTGCAGCGTGACCAGGACCTCGCCGATCCCGATCATGCAATAGCCCTGGTGGTCCGGCGCGAGGTCGGGAATCCCGACGCTGTCGCCGAGGTCGAGCAGCAGTCCGGCCAACGTATCGGACGACATCCGGCGCCTTCTCCCGCCCAAGCGCGTCTTGCGGCCCAGTCTGCACGCCGCCGACCGGCGCGGCAACACGCGCGCGGGTGGCGGCCCGCTACGGCGTCGGCGCGTCGGCCCGGATCAGCCCCTCGGCCTTGAGCTCGGCCCACAGGGCCGGTGTGGCCAGGATGCCCGAGGCGAAGACCGCGCCGATGACGACGGCGACGCCGCGCGCGGCGCAGCGCGGCAGGTCCTCGTCGAGCGCGCTCTGGTCGGCCAGCGTGTAGGGCAGCGCCAGCAGGAAGAAGTCGACGTGGCCCTTGTCGAGCACCTCGGGAACCGGCCGGCGCGGTCGCACTTGCCGTCCTTGAAGTGGGTCGCCTCCTCGCCCGGCGGCACGGCGAGCAGCCGGCGCCCGCCACCTGGGTCGAGCGGCCACAGCCCTGAGCGCATCCGCTCGCGCGGATCCCAGAGCGGCGACTCGCCGAAGCGGTCGGGCCCGGCGTGGAGGCACTCGATCACGACACTCATTCGCGGCCTCGGCGCTGCGATCGGGAATCGACGGAGGTTAGGATCACCGTCCGCGGTAACGTCAAGACGTTTGTGTCAGCAGGAGAGGGTGCTGATGCCCTGGTTTCGGTTTTCGTGACTGAAGACGGCGAAGAGGATGCGATCCATGGAGGTTCGGTCTGAGAAGACGCCCATGGGTCTGGTTCGGCGCCTGACCTCTCGGAAGCGGCGCTCGATGGCGTTTGTGGTTCGACGGCTCGTCGGCGGTCGAGGGATTTGTAGCACCAGCAGGTGAGGAGCTTGTCGAGGTCTGCATGCAGGCAGGCGACGGCGGCTGATAGTCTTGCTGCCATTTGTTGGCGAAGCGGCGGGCAGCGGAACGGGCGAGCGGCAGGGTCCTGGCGTTCAGGATGGCGGAAGGCCGGTCTTGACGGCGGCCTGATCGGCACGGCGGACCTTGGCCAGCACGTTGCGGATCTTGTAGGCCCAGCAGCGCTGGACAGGGAACGCCCGGCAGGGCGGTCGGCAAGGCTGCGCGCAGCCCGCTGCCGCCGTCGATGCAGACCATCTCGAGACCCTTGAGGCCGAGGCCACGCCCGATCAGATCACCGAGGAAGCGCTCCCATTCGGCAGCGCTTTCGCTGTGCGCCAGGCGGAAGTCGATGATCTCCTTCGCCATCGGGACGCAGCCCCAGGGCGACCAGCACCGGCCGGCGGATCGCGCCGGCGCCGGTCCGCCGCGCCAGCACCACGCCGTCCAGCATCAGCACCGTGTAGCGGCTACGCAGCGGCCGGGCGTGGAACGCCGCCACCACGGCGTCGAGCTGTTCGCCACCGTGCTCACCGTCGCCGGGCTGATCGGCCGTCCCAGGATCGGCAGCAGCGCCTCGCTCACCTTGCGCACCGACAGCCCGAGAACGAAGCAGGACAGGATCATGCGATCGACCTGCTCGGGACGCCGCGCATAGGCCCGCACCACCTCGATCGGCGCGTACCGTCGCGTCCGGGGTACCAAAAGCTCGATATCCCCCGCTGGTCAGCAGATGGCGCGGATACGACCCGTTGCGCCGGTCCGCCTCGCCCTGGGCGGCCATCCGGTCAAGATGCGCGTCAATCGACCCTGCCATCTGACCCCGCAGGATGTCGCAAAGCGCATCCCGACCCAGCGGCCGGTAGCTCTCGCCCCATTCCAGCCCCTGACCCTGCATGCCCTTCACCACCTCGAACGCAAACGGTAGGCTTCTGATCGTCACAGCTCGTGGCATTGGGGGTGCTCCATCGTGCGGGCTTCAGCAATCCGCGGAGTACCCCTCCTCACCACCTGACACAAAATCTCGTACGTCACTCACCGTCCGCTGCGCGGTTGCCAGAGGCTCGTTCCCTGGCGTATCTTGGCCATGGCGCCGGGATCTCAATCCGGTGCCGAAACCGTCGGGTGGCTGGCGTCTCGACCAGAGGGAGGCAACATGCAGGCTCTCCTCGCCCACCAGCCGCGACGGCCGCGCCCGGCGCACCAGCGCCTGCGGCCGCACGGCACCGCGCCGGCCGTGCTGCCGCGGCAACCCTTCCTGCAGGCCAGGCTGGCCGTCTCCAGCCCGGGCGACGCCTTCGAGCAGGAGGCCGACCGGGTCGGCGACCAGGTCATGCGCATGCCGGCCTCCGCGGCGTGGACGCCCTGCAGCTGCGGCGGCAGCTGCCCCCGCTGCAAGGGGCAGGCCAAGGCGCCGGAAGCGCTGCCGGTGAGCCGCGTCGCCGGCACAGTGCCGGCGAGCCCGGCGGTCGCGAGCGAGGCGGCCGGCGCGGATCTGTCCGCCGTCGTGGCGCAGGGCACCGGCCGCGGCGGGACGCCGCTCGATCGCGAGACGCGGGCCTTCATGGAGCCGCGCTTCGGGCGCGACCTCGGCCATGTCCGGGTCCATGCCGACGACGGCGCCGCGCGCTCGGCGCGGGCCATCAACGCCGTCGCCTACACGGTCGGCAGCAACATCGTCTTCGGCGCCGGCCGCTACGCCCCGCACAGCGCCGAGGGGCGCCGCCTGCTGGCGCACGAGCTGACCCACACCATCCAGCAGGGCGAGGGCGATCCCGCCCTGGTCGGCCGCGCCGCGCTGCCCGGGATCAGCGGCGGCGCCGCCGGCCTGGTGCAGCGGGTCGGCGAGTGCGACGGCAAGCCCTTTCGCCGGTGCAGCGGCAGCTGCGTTCCCGCCGACGGGCGCGGCACCGGCTTCTGCGCCTGGGGCGGCTCGATCGCGGTCGGCTGCGTGTGCTACCGGCGCGACCAGCCGATGCTGCGCGAGGCACAGCAGATCCTGTTCAACCTGATCATCGCCGCGCTGATCGTCGCCGGCATCGTCGTCGCGGTTGCCGCCATCGCGGCGATCATCGCCTGCCTGTCCGGTCCCTGCGAGGTCGCCGCCCTGATCGCAGCGCTGGGCTTCGCCGGCGCGATGATCGTGATGGGCATCATCAACGGCGGCGGGGGCGGCGGTGCCTCGACCGGCGGCGCCGGGCCGACCATGGCCGGCGGCGGCGATGCGGGCGGCGGCGGCGATGCGGGCGGGGCCAGCGCGCCGGCCTGACGCCCGGGCATGGCTGCGGCGGGTCCCGTGAAGCCGCCGATCGGGCCTGCCACCCGGCTCTGCATGTCGCTCGCCGGGCGGCCGGGGACGTTCGGCTCGCGCTTTCACAACCGGCTCTACGAGCGGCTCGGCCTCGACTACCTCTACAAGGCCTTCACCACGAGCGACCTGCCGGCGGCGATCGGTGGCGTGCGGGCGCTGGGCATCCGCGGCTGCGCCATCTCCATGCCCTTCAAGGAAGCGGTGATCCCGCTGCTCGACCGGCTGGAGGCATCCGCCGCGGCGATCGACAGCGTGAACACCGTCGTCAACGACGACGGGCGGCTGGCCGGCTTCAACACCGACTACAGTGCCGTCGTGGCGCTGCTCGGCCCCGCCGGCCTCGATCCGGCGACGCCTTTCCTGCTGCGCGGCTCGGGCGGCATGGCCAAGGCGGCGGCCGCGGCGCTGCGCGACGGCGGCCATCGCCGGGGGACCGTCGTCGCCCGCAACGAGGCCGCCGGACGCCGCCTCGCCGCGCTTTACGGGTTCGCCTGGGCGCCCGGGCGCGACGGGCTCGCGGCGCCGCTGCTGGTCAATGCGACGCCGCTCGGCATGGCCGGCCCCGAGGCCGATGCGCTGGCCTTTCCCGAGGCGATGGTCGAGGCCGCGGCGCTGGTGGTCGACGTCGTCGCGCTGCCGGCCGACACGCCGCTGATGCGGGCCGCGGCGCGGGCCGGCCGGCCCCGCATCTCCGGCGCCGAGATCATCGTGCTGCAGGCGCTCGAGCAGTTCGTGCTCTATACCGGGGTCCGGCCGGAGCCGGCCGCGGTGGCGGAGGCCGCCGCCTTCGCGCGAGGAACCGGGGCGTGATCCGGGCTATGATGGCCGCAAGGGGACGATCATGCGGCTGGCGGCCATCACCATCCTGCGCGACGAGTGCGACGTGGCCGAGGCGTTCGTGCGTCATCACGCGGCCCTGCTCGACCGCCTCTACCTGATCGACAACCGCAGCAGCGACGGCACCGCCGAGATCCTGCGCCGGCTCGCCGCCGAGGGGCTGCCGATCGTGCTCGGCCGGGATGCCGAGCTGCGCTACTACCAGGGCCGCATGACCACCGCGCTGATCGCCGCCGCGCAGGCCGACGGGCCCTGGGACTGCCTGCTGCCGCTCGACGCCGACGAGTTCCTGCAGCTCGAGGATCGCGGCGCGCTGGAGGCGGAGCTGGCGCGGCTGCCGCCGGCTGCCGCCGGCCTGCTGATGTCCGACCAGTACGCGCCGGCGGCGGACGACGACGCGGCCGAGCCTGACCCGGTGCTGCGCATCCGCCACCGTGCCGCCGCGGTGCCGGCACAGCCGCCCCATCACGGCAAGATCGTCGTGACGGGAAGGCTGGCCGCCCTGCCGGAGATGACGGTCGGCGAGGGCAACCATCACCTGCTGCTCGCCGGCCGGCGCCTGCCGGAGCGGCGGCTCGCCGCCGCCCGGGTCGCCCATTTCCCCGTCCGCTCGGCCGAGCAGCTGGTCGCCAAGGTGGCGACCGCCCGGCTGGCCTGGCTCGCCCGCCACGACTACCGGCCGGCGCTCGGCGCCCATGTCGCGCTGCTCTACGAGCGGCTGAAGGAAAATCCCGTCCCGGGGCCGGCCGACCTGCAGGACGCCGCCTTCGCCTATCTCGACAGCTATCTCGGGCCGGACCGCCGGCCCTACCGGCGGCGGCTGGTGCGCCAGCCGGCGATGCGCCGCGGTGGCCCGCTGCGCCACCTCGACCTCGCCCGGCCGCAGGCGCTGCCGCGCATCCTGGCGGTCGCCGAGGCGATGGCCCGGCAGCTGAGCCAGGCCGCACCGGCGCCCGCGGCCGCCGCCTCGTGACCGACCCGGTGCTCCGCCGCCATCCGCGCTGGCGGCGCGTGCGCGTCGTGACGGTGCGCCCGCCGGGCACGCCCGAGCGCACCGGGGTCGCCGAGGTGGCGCTCTCGCTGCGGCACGGGCTGGAGGCGCTCGGCTGCGACGTCGATCTCGGCGACAACGAGCCGATCGCCGACGGCGTCAACATCTACCTGCGGGCGCACCGCCTCGATCCCGCCGCGGCGGCGCGCGTGCCGCCGGGCTCGGTCATCTACAATCTCGAGCAGATCTACGAGGCCTCGCCCTGGCTCGGCCAGACCTATCGCGACCTGCTCGGCCGCTTCACCGTCTGGGACTACAGCCGCCGCAACCTGGCGGCCATCGCCGCGATGGCGGAGCAGCGCAACCTGCAGTTCGTGCCGCTCGGCTACGTCCCGCAGCTCACCCGGATCGCGCCGGCGACCGACCAGGACATCGACCTGCTGTTCTACGGCCGGCTCAACCAGCACCGCCGTACCGTGCTGGCCGAGATGGCGCGCAGCGGCCTGCGCCTGCGCATCGGGCGCGACCTCCGCGATGCCGAGCGCGACGCGCTGATCGCCCGCGCCCGGCTGGTGCTCAACCTGCATTTCTATCCCACCGCCATCTTCGAGATCGTCCGCGTCTCCTACCTGCTGGCCAACGGCAAGGCGGTCGTCGCCGAGTGCGGCCCCGCCACCGAGATCGACGACGACATGCGCGCCGCCGTCGCCGCCGTCCCCCGCGAGCGCCTCTGCGAGACGGTCCTGGCCCTGCTGCGCGACGATGCGGCGCGGCACGAGCTCGGCCGGCGCGGGCAGGCGATCTTCGCCCGCCGCCGCCTGCCGGAGATCCTGGCCCACGCCATCGCCGCGACCGAGGCCGGGCGGCGACCGGTCGGGATCAGGAGCGGATTGCGGACCCGTCCGCTGCGGCTCGCCGATGCCGCCGCGCTGCCGCCGCCCCGGGCGACGCGGGGCGGCCGGCGGCCGCGCGTGCTCTTCCACGCCATCAACGGCAGCGGCATCGGTCATCTGATGCGACTCTCGGTGATCGCCGCAGGGATGCAGGACGCCGCCGAGACCGGGCTCTATTCGAGCTGCCCGGTGGCGGAACGCTTCTGGCCCGGCCGCGTCCTCCGCGTCAGCGAGCGGCTGGACGCCCGCTTCGAGCTGGGCGAGGAGCAGCGCAAGCTGCTCGGGCTGCACCTCGCGGTCAACCGGTTCGCGCCGGAGGTGGCCGTCTTCGACACGCACTGGCCCGACGCGGTGCCGCGCCGGCTGGCGGAGCGCGGCATCCGCGGCGTGCTGGTGCTGCGCGCCCACGCCGAGACGATGGAGCCGGCGCTGCGCCGCGCCGCGCGCGACTTCGAGACCGTGCTGGTCCCGCATCATCCGGCCGAGCTGGAATGGATCTACCGGGACCGGCCCGACCTGCTCGAGCGCCTGGCCTCGCCGCCCTGCCTGCTGATCGGACCGATCGCCCGCACCGCCATGCCGGGCAGCGGCCGGGGCGTGATCTTCTCCGTGGGCGGCGGCGGCGAGTACTACTACCGGACCGAGGCGAACAGCATCGATCGCTTCCTCGGCGCGTACCGCGCGGTCGCCGTGGCGCTGCGCGACCGGCTCGGGCTGGAGCCGATCCTGGCGAGCGGCCCGCTGCTCGAGCGGCCCGAGCACGAGCTGCGCCCCTTCACGGTCGTCCGCTCCGACCGGCTGCACGAGATGTTCGGCCCCGGCATGCTCGTCGTGTCGCGCGGCGGCTACAACACCACCTGGGAGGCGGTGGCCGCCGGCTCGCCGCTGGTCGTCGTCGGCGAGCACACCATTGCCGAGGATATCGGCGCGCGCGGCCGCTTTCTCCAGGCGGAGGGGCTGGCCCGCCAGGTGCCGCTCGATGCATCCGCCATCCTCGAGGCCTGCCTCGACCTCGCCGGCCGGCCGCCCGCCTCGCCGGACCAGCGGATCCGGCGCAGCATCAATGTCGGGCTCGAGGTCGCTCGCGCGGCGATCCTGCAGGGCGAAGTCGGGGGGCGGATGGCGGGGGCCGCCTCGTGAGCGACGCGGGCGTCAGCGTCATCCTGCCGGTCTGGAACGTCGCCGGCTTCGTCGGCGAGGCGCTGGCCTCGGTGCGCCGCCAGGACGGACCGATCCGCGAGATCATCGTCGTCGACGACGGCTCGGACGACGGGACGCCGGAGGCGGTGCGGGCCGCCGCCGCCGGCGAGCCGCGGCTGCGGATGCTCGCCTCCGACCGGCGCGGGCCGAGCGGGGCGCGCAATGTCGGGCTCGCGGCGGCGACCCAGCCGCTGATCGCCTTCCTCGACGGCGACGACACCTGGCCGGCGGGCAAGATCGCGAGCCAGTGCCGGCGCCTCGCCGCCGCGGATCGGCCGGACGCCGTCTCCGGCCTGATCGAGCGCTTCGTGCTGCTCGATCCCGTGAGCCTGAGGCCGGCTGGTCCGCCCGGCGCCGCCATGCCCCACGTCAATGTCGGCGCCTGCCTGTTCCGCCGCACTGTCTTCGACCGCATCGGCGGCTTCGACGAGAGCCTCCGGCAGGTCGAGGACTTCGACCTGCTCTTCCGCCTGCGCGAGGCCGGCCTCAAGCTGGTGATCCGGGGCGAGGTGGCGCTCTACTACCGCATCCGCCCGGGTTCGCTGACCGAGACCGCGGCGAACGCGCAGGAGCAGGAGGCCAGCGCGCTCGCCGTGCTGCGCCGGTCGATCGCGCGGCGCCGCGACGGCGGCGGTCCGCTCGAGCTGCCCGCCTTTCACGAGCTGCTCGAGCCGTGAGCACTGCCGTTCCGGTCGCCGCGGTGGTGCCGTTCTACAACGGCCGGGACTTCGTCCGTGCCGCGATCGAGTCGATCCTCGGGCAGGAGGCGCCGCCCGCCGAGATCGTGGTCGTCGATGACGGCTCGACCGACGGCGGCGCCGATCTGGTCGCCGGGCTGCCCGGCGTCCGGGTCGTGCGGCAGGCCAATGGCGGCGAGGCGGCGGCGCGCAATCGCGGCATCCGCGAGACCACGGCGCCGCTGCTCGCCTTCCTCGACCAGGACGATCTCTGGCTGCCGCGCAAGCTGGCGCTCCAGGTCGCCGCCCTGGCGGCCGATCCCGGCCTCGACTTCGTCTTCGCCCAGCACCGGATCTTCGCCGAGGAGGGCGCGCGCTGGTTCCGCCGCGACGCCCTGGACAGGGTCCTGACCGCGGAGCTGCCCGGCACGCTGCTGGTCCGGCGCAGCGCCTTCGACCGCATCGGCCTGTTCCGCGAGGCGCTGCGCCTCGGCTCCGACGTCGACTGGGTGCTGCGCGCCCGCGACGCGGGGCTGCGCTCCCGCCCGGTCGAGGAGGTTCTGCTGCTGCGCCGGATGCATGTCGCCAACAGCTCGATCGACGAGTCGCGCTTCATGGCCGGCCTCCTCGACGCCGCCCGCGCCTCGGTGCGGCGCAAGCGGTCGAGCTGAGCATCAGGACGATCGTCCCATGTCCCGGCTGCTGTCGATCAGGCTCTTGAGCAGGCGCAGGGTCCGGCGCTCCTCGGGCGCCCCGGCCTCTCCCGCCGGCCGTTCGCGGGTCAGCAGCACGTCCCGGTCGAGCTGCCGCACCCGCACGCCGGCGGCGGCCGCCCGCGCCAGCCAGGCCGGGCTGCCGGCGAGCCAGCGATCCTCGTCGAGCAGCCCGGCGCGCCGGAAGACATCGCGGCGGTAGAGCGCCGGCGCCGGCGACGCGCCGGGACCCTCGCGCCCGCGAACCACGTCGCAGCCGCCATCGGAGTCGAGGGCCTCGAGCATCGCGTCGAGGCCGCCCGGGCTCCAGCGCTCGCCCGGCCGCAGGATGGCGACCAGCGTGCCGGCGCATTCCCGGATGCCGCGGTTGCAGGCGGCGGCCGGCCCGATCGCCCTCTGGCCGAGCCGCCGCGGCTCGACCGGCAGGCGCGACACGATCGCCTCGATGTCCGGGCCCCGGGGTTCCTCGACGAGGATCAGGTCGAGATCGGGGCCGGCCTGGGCCAGCGCGCTCTCGATCGTCTCCGCCAGCCATGCCGCGTCCCCGCCGACCGGAACGACCACGCTCAGCAGGGGCGCGCCCGGCTGCGGGGCCGGTCCTGCCGCCGGCGACGCTGCGGGGGCACCGCCGGCGAGCAGGCCGGCGATCGCGGCCGCGATGCCGGCGCGATCGCGGCCGAGCGACAGGCGCAGGCCGGGCAGGCGGGCGACCAGGCCGGCGATGACGTCGCGTGCCGCGGCGCCGGCATGGGGCAGCTGCGCCAGGGTGGTGACGAGCGCGGCGCGCCGCAGCTCGCCGGCCGTGATCGGCTCGAGCCGCGTCTGCGTGCCGCCGCCGATCCGCGGGGTCAGGATGGCGCGCAGCGGCAGTGAGGCGGCGAGCTGGCCGGCGCGGCCGGGATGGAGCGCCAGCACCGACTTGCCGTCGGCCCGGCCCTGGCGGTCGCGCTCCAGCGCCGCCAGGGCGGGGAAGCGCGCCAGCTGGTCGCGATCGAGCTTGGCGGTGGCGTAGAGGCTGTGCACCCGCGGCGCCGGGCCGGGCTCGAGCAGGACGTAGTCGTCGCCGAGATAGCGCATTCCGGCCTCGAGACAGGCGAGCGCGGTGCTCGACTTGCCGGCGCCGCTCGGGCCGGTGATCAGCACGGCGCCATGGTCGTCGCCGATCGCGGCGCCATGCACCAGCTGGCAGCCGCGGCTCTCGGCCCACCAGTGCAGCAGGCAGCGCAGCGGCGAGGCCTCCGCCCAATAGGGCATCGGGTCGGGCGCCGACGCCCAGTAGAGGCCGGTCGCCGTGACGGTGTCGAACAGGGCGAGCGCATGCTCGCTCCAGAGATAGGCGCTGCGGAAGCGCGCGCTGCCCATCGACCAGATGTCGCCGCGGCTGGTGAAGCAGCCGGCCGCGACCGGCGCGTCCGCCATCGCGACGCCGGTGGTGCGGCTGTCCCAGACATGGATCACCGCGTCGGGCGGGGCGGGGGAGGTGACCTCGAGATGCGCCAGCGCCGGCAGGAAGCGCCGCATCAGGGCCTCGCCGGCGAAGCGCAGCCCGAGCACCGCGCCACCGATCGCCAATCGCCGCTCGATCGTCCCGGAAACGGCTTCGGCGCGGCCGGTGCGCTCCAGTGCGGCGGCGAAGAAGTCGCGCTGCGCCGACTCGGGCTGCTCCGGCCCGGTCGGCTGACCGCGGGCGGCCGGGCCGGCGCGGCGCACCGCGCGGACGTCGCAGTCGGTGTAGAGCGACTCCCGGGTCTCGCGCTCGTACCAGTGCCGGCCGGGGGCGTTGTAGGCGCCGCGGCTGCGGCTCGCCAGCCGGCCATAGACGTCGCTCTCCCGCAGCACGCCGCGGCCCTCGACGAACGCGCCGTGCGGGCCCGGCAGCAGCTCGTCCTGCAGGCGCATCAGCACCAGCGGCCCGGTGATGCTCCAGACCCCGGTGTCGAGGCGCGCCTCGACGTTGCCCACGCAGCCGGCCAGGGCGCGGCGGATCAGCGGCTCCCCGGGCGCGGCCAGGATCAGCTCGCTGCCGAGGTGGCGCGGCCGGGGCGGCCCGGGCAGGCGGGGATGGCCGACCAGGACGAGACGATGCCCCGCGAGGTCGTCGAGGAAGGGTTGCCGGCAGCGCAGCTTCAGGCCGACGAAGGTGCCGCCCTGCAGCAGCAGCAGGAGCAGCCGGGCGATGTCCGACTTCATCGCCGGGAAGGCGCAGGCGTCGATCGCGGCCAGCACTCGCGGGTCGTGGTCGCGAGCCATCGCGCGCAGCGCGTCGAGGTCCCAGAGCCGGTGGCGGTGGCCGGGGTGGTGCCGTGTCCAGCTCTCGATCGCGGCGAGGGTCTCGGCGTCGAGCGCGGCGGCGCCGGCGGCGTCGGGGATGTAGATCTGGTGGATGAGCGGCGGGATCAGGGCGGATCGGCCGGTTTCTGCTCCGGCCAGCCGCTGTCGTCGACGTCGTGGATGGGGTCGAGCAGCAGCAGGTTGCGGATGTCGGAATAGACGTTGAGCGCGGGCGGCACGAAGGGGGCCTTGCCGTCCGGCAGGGCCTCGTCCGCAGGCCCGCCGGCGGCGTCGCCCGCCGCGCCTGACTCCTGGATCGGCCCGGCCTCCTGGACCAGCCCGTGGCGCAGCAGCTCGGCGATGAAGCCGTCGAAGCCGCCGGCCAGCCGCTCGGCGTCGGCGGCGAAGCGCGCCGCCAGCGCGTCCAGGATGCGGCCGCGGCCGTGCCCCTCGGCGATCCACTGCCAGATCAGGCAGCCCGTGCCGTCGGCGCTGAAGTAGTCGCCCGACTCGCGATGCAGCATGACCGCCTCGCCGTCGAGGATGTCCCAGACCACGGCCCGGGGATCGATCGCGTAGAGCCGGTCCATCAGTCCCCCACGCTCGCGGCCGTCGCTGCCGGGAGCCCGGCGACACCCTCACGCGCCGCGGCAAAAGGGTCAAGCGCAGCCATCGCGGCCTCAGAGCGCCAGGACGCGGGCCAGCGCGTCGGTCTCGGGCGGGATGGCGACCGGCAGCTCCGGCAGGGCCGCGGCGGGCACGTCCTTGAGGCCGTGGCCGGTGGCCACCGCGACGACCCGCTCGTCGCGCTTCAGCCAGCCCGAGGCGAGCAGCGCGCCCAGCGCCGCGATCGGCACGGCGGCGCTCGGCTCGACGAAGACGCCCTCGCTGCGGGCCAGCGCGCCGATCGCCTGCACGACCTGCTCGTCGGTAACCGCGACCGCGCTGCCGCCGCTGCGGCGGATCCAGTCGAGCGTGTAGTCGCCGTCGCGCTCATAGCCCTCGAGCGTGTCGTTGAGCGCCGAGGCGACGGTGTACTGGTGCCGCCAGGCCTCGACCGGCCGGCCGGTCTCCAGCGCGCGCACGATCGGCGCGCAGCCGGCCGACTGCACCGCGACCGGGCGGGGCAGGCGGGCGATGCGGCCCTGCGCGCGCAGCCGCTCGAAGCCCTTCATCACGCCGGCGAGCAGCGGGCCGCTGGAGATCGGCAGCAGCAGCACGTCGGGCCGCACCGCCTCGAGCTCGTAGGCGATGGTGGCGTAGCCGTCGACGCCATAGGGGTTGTAGTAGGTCGTGGTGGCGTTGACCCAGCCGAAGCGGTCGGCGACGAAGCGGGCCAGCCGGCAGCAGTCGCTGGTCGCGCCCTTGACGGTGATGAGGCGCGCGCCGTGCACCAGGATCTGCGCCAGCTTGGCGCGCGGCGCGGTCTCCGGCACCAGCACGGCGGCCGGCAGCCCGGCACGCGCCGCATAGGCGGCGGCCGAGGCGCCGGCATTGCCGCTGGAGGACAGCACGATGCCCGGCTTGCCGTAGTGGCGGGCGAGCGAGGCGGCCAGCACCACGGCGCGGTCCTTGAAGGAGCCGGTCGGCATCAGCGCGTCGTTCTTGACCCAGAGCGATTCCAGCCCGTGCGCAGCCGCCAGCCGGTCGCAGCGCAGCAGCGGCGAATCGCCCTCGCCGAGCGTCACCCGGTGCTGCGGCGCGCAGCTCGGCAGCCAGCGCGCCCAGCGCCAGATCCCCGGGCTCTCGCCGTCGCGGGCGGCGTCGGGCGTGCTCGATCCGCCATCGGGCAGGCGGAGGTCGAGGATCCCGTCGCAATCCGGGCAGGTCGACGGCACCGCGGCGATCGGCGTCGCCGTCCCGCAGGCGATGCAGACCATCGCCTCCATGATCAGTCGGCGAGCGGCCGGGTGGCGGTGCGCAGGTCGCGGAACCGGTCGCGGATGTTCTCGGCGGCGCGCAGCGCCAGCGCGGTGATGGTCGGCGTCGGGTTGACCGCGCCGCCGGTGGGCAGCACGCTGCCGTCGAAGACGAAGAGGTTCGGCACCTCCCAGCACTGGTGCCAGCGATTGACCACCGAGCTCTCCGGCGCGGCGCCCATGCGGGCCGTCCCGATGAGGTGCCAGGCCGGGGTGCGGTAGATGCCCTCGGCGTCGACATAGTCCTGCAGCTTGTACTCGAAGGCGCCGGCGGCCCGGGCGACGTCGACCAGGCGGTCGAGCATGTAGCGCATCATCCGCCGGTCGTTCTCCCCCGGCCGGTAGTGCAGCCGCGCGACCGGCACGCCGTCCGCGTCGCGCGCCTCGGGATCGAGGGTGATGCGGTTGTCCGGGTCGGGCAGGTCGTCGCCGATCGCGTGGATGCCGAAGCCATGCCCGAAGTGACGCTCGAACCAGCCGTGATGGCCGGCGCCCCAGGGCGCCCGCGCCTCGCTCAGGAAGCCCGCCGCCTGCTCGCCGGCGGCGCCGCTGGTGACGCAGTTGAAGTTGAAGCCGTTGACGAAGCCGCGGCTGACGTCGGTCTCGGCGAACTCGCGGCTGATCAGCGCCGCGACATAGCCCATCTGCGAGGCGAGCGGCTCGTCGACCCACATCTCGCTGGAGACCAGCGTGTGGTGCATCAGGTTGCGGCCGACCTGGTCGGAGCCGTTGGCGAGATTGTCCGAGGCCAGCAGCAGCCGCGGCGTGCCGACGCCGTTGGCCGCGAGGATGACGAGGTCGGCGCCCTGGAAGTGCCGCTTTCCCGTCAGGCGGTCGACATAGACGGCGCCGGCGACGCGGCCGTCGCGGTTGCGCTCCAGCCGAAGCACGCGGGCGAAGGGGCGCAGCTCGACTCCCGCCTCGAGCGCCTTCGGCCAGACCGAGAGCGAGAACTTGCTCATCGAGCCGCGCGGGCAGCCCGAGCACATGCCGCAGCCGTTGCAGCCCGGCCGCCCGTCATAATCGCGCGAGATGATGCCGGCCGGCACCGGCCACCAGTGCCAGCCGAGCCGGTCGAAGGCGTCGGCCAGCCGGCGGCTGGCCGGCCCGGTCGGCAGGGGCGGCGTGACGCAGGGCGCCTGCGGCGGCATCGCCAGGTCGCCGGCCAGCCCGCTGACCCCGACCAGCCGGTCGGCCTGCTCGTAGAAGGGCGCCAGCTCCTCGTAGCTCAGCGGCCAGTCGGGCGCCGCGCCGTGCTCGACGCCCTTGCGGAAGTCGGAGGGGCGGTAGCGCGGCCAGAGCGCGCCATAGACGTTGGTCGAGCCGCCGACCGCGTTCCACATCAGCACCTGGGAGGAGTCGCTGCGGACCGGGAAGTCCTCGGCGCGCCGCCGGACGTTGACGTCGGCGTTCCACTCGTTGCGCCGCCGCCACTGCCAGTCGGGATGGTGGTGCGGATGGTCCTCGGCGCCGACCCAGCCGCCCTGCTCCAGGCAGACGACCTTGAAGCCGGCGCGGCCGAGCACCAGCGCGGCCAGCGCCCCGGTGGCGCCGGAACCGATGATCAGGACGTCGGCGGGCGTGGCGGGCATGGGCGGGGTTCCGGTCGAAGGGTTGGGCGAGGCTCAGCCATTGCCGCGGCCGGCGGCGAGATGGGGCAGGGCCGAGAGGTCGACGCGCCGCACCGCATCGGTGGCGGTCCAGCGGCCGCGGCCGTGGCGCGGCGTGTCGCGGGCGGGATCGAAGGGCGGCAGCGCGTAGCCCTCGGCATGCGGCATCGCCACATAGGGCTGGCCCAGGGACTGGACCACGGCGACCACAACGGGGTGCTCGTAGTAGGCGAAGCAGGCGGCGTTGCGCAGGAAGGCGAAGAGCGCCGGCTCGGTGCGCTCGAGCGCCGCCACGACGGCGATGCGGGCGGCCTCGTCCTTGCCGGCGAGCGGCCCGCCGCAGGCCGCGAGCGCGGCCGCGACCGAAGCCACCGCGCCCTCGCCGCGGGCGGTCAGCAGCCGCGCGGCGACCACGCCCTGGACGCCGACCGTCGAGGCGGCGGGCCAGCGCGCGTCGCCCGGAATGAGGATATCGACGAGAGCCGCCAGCTCGGCGGCCTGCGCATGGGCAGTGGCGGGGCTCGACGGGGGCATCAAGTCCTCTGGCACGACTGATTCCGCAAGGGGTCTGCCGACCTCTAGAAGCCGTGCCGCCGCAAGTCAAGCGGCTGGCTCGGCTGTCGTGGATCGACCCTGCCGGCCGGTTCGGCGCAGCCGCCGGCCGGCGAATTGACCCTGCCGCGATAAGAGATATTTGATCATAAATACACGCTTGTTGCGGTGGCCTCGCGGGTGGGGGACGGCCGATGGGATGGACCTCGGACGGTCGCTGCTGGCGGGTGCGCTCGCGCTTGGCTCGCCGGCGCGGGGCCGGCGGCGCGCAGTCCTACCCCCGGCACTTCGACGAGGGCGAGACCTGGGTCCATCGGCCGTCGGGCATGACCTTCCGGCGACGGTGGGCGGCTTCCGCAAGTTCGAAGGTGGCAATATGACGAGGCCGGCTCGACGTCAGCGCCAACTACGAGCTCGAGGCGCCGGGCCTCGACATCGTCGTGACGTCGTCTACCGGCGCCGGCCGGCACCGACCGGATCGGCTGCCGCGAGGAGTTCGAGCGCCGCAAGCGCGAGGTGGTCGATTTCAACCGACGTCGGAGCTGGTCAGCGAGGAACCGGCGCGGTCTCGGCCGGCCTGCGCGCTGTCGGCGCCGGGCGAGTTCGACCAGGACGTGAACATTCATGGCGTGCGCCGTGCGGTCGCATCCGGCTGTACGTGTTCTGCCCGCGATGGCCGCTGGGACATCGAGTACCGCATAACCTACCCGCGGGAAGCCGACGCTTCCGCGCGATCGCGGCCTTCATGCACGCGCTGCGCTGGCGCGACGGCCGGGTCGACCCTGACGCCGCGCTCGCAATCGCCTCGAAGCAGACCAAGCCCGTCGCAAAGTCGCGACAATCCTCTCTTCTCTCACGATGCGCAGGTCATGGCGTGTAGTGCGCGAGTGCAAGCGGGAATGAGCCGGCACCGGAATGCCACGTGGCCTGAGCCTCGAGCTTCCCAACCCGCTGGGAGCCGCGGCGGCGGCAGCGCGATCGCCGCCCTGCGTTGTCGCCGCGTCGAGCCATGGTTGCTCGGGCTGGCCGCGACCTTTGCCTGGGGGTCGCAATCCGGCTGACGCTGGAGGCTCGCGTCGGACCCCACGTCTGGTGCAACTCTTGCTGCCCTGGGCGGTGCTGCTGCTGCCCCTGCCCCAGTGGGTCGGTCCGGTCGGCCCTCCGGCCGCAGGCGCCTGGCTCGTGCCGCTGGCGGTGCGCTGGCCGTCATCGCCGCGCCGCTGGCGAGCCGTGGGTGCTCCGCTCGAGGCGAGAGCGACATGGGCCCGGGCCGTTCTGTGGGCAGCGGTCCAGGCCCGCGCTCGCCTGCTGCTGGCCGGGGCTGAGCCTGCTGCTGTCGGAACGGGCGCTGTTCACCCTCGGGCTCTCCGCCGGGTGGCTGCGGGGATCTGGACCTGCCTGCTGGTCCTGCCCTGGCTCGCGCTGGCGCTGCTGCAGGTCGGCCGGACACGCCGATCTTCGGTCTTCCTCGCTGGCTCCTCATGCGCTCGATTGGCTGCTGCGCCGCTGGCGCGGCCTTCGGGTGCTGCTGAACGCCTACGCGCTCTTCATCCTGGTCCGCGGCGAGATGCCCGGGGGTTGTCGCGCCGATGGTCGTCGCCTTCGCCCTCGTTGGCGGCGCCCTCTGGTGCCTGACCTTCGGGCGGACGAGGGCATCGGCTCTCCGCCGCTTGCTGCTGCCCGCTCTGGTCGCGCCCGCCCGGCGCTCGTCGCCACCTGGCAGCGTATCGAGCAGGGTCTGACCGAGCCGCGCTACCTGCTGCTGATGCTCGGGGCCTCCTGCTCGGAACGGCCGCGTCGTGCTTTCGAGGCGCACGCCGGGACCCGCGACTGTGGCGCTCCCGCGGCGATGCTGGCGCTGGCCGCCTCGGGCGGCCCCTGGGGCGCCACACTGTCGGTGCGCAGCGCCGGGGCGTCAACGACCACGCGCTGCCCGCGATCGTCCTTCTCTGCGCAGCCCTCGCCACGCCGCTGCGCGCGCCGGATTCGATACGATGGTCAGCCGCGTTCTGCAGGCCGGGAAGCCGAGCTGGTCGATCGGCTGGTGCCCTCCGGCTGGAGCTGTCGGCATCGGGGCGGGCGGTCTATGTCAGCGGACGGCACGTTCGGCGCTTCGATCTCCGGCCATTGCTTGCGCGCGGGACGCCGAGGACTGCATCGACCTCTCCTCGACGCGACCGCACCCGACGGCACGCGGCTGCGGCTGCGATCATGTCGGCTGGGCGAGCGCCTGGCGCCGACCCCGTCCTGCGGATGCCAGCTCGACCTGCTGCTGACCGATCTTCCGAAGTGAGAGACAGAGCGATGACAGGACCCCGCGCTCGGGGGAAGGAGGGCGTTGCGCCGCCGCCGCTGCCACTGTAATCAGCAGTCAACAACAAAGGGCGGTGCCATGGTGGGGAATGGCGGAATTGCCCGCTGCGCGTGGGGCGGAGCAATCGCGATCGGGGTGCTGGCCATGGCCGGCGCTGCCCGAGCCGACGGCGGCGGGATCGACACCGGCAACACGGCCTGGGTGCTGACCTCGACGGCGCTGGTCGTGCTGATGACCGTGCCGGGGCTGATCCTGTTCTATGGCGGGCTGGTGCGGAAGAAGAACGTGCTGGCCACCTTCGTGCAGTGCTTCGCGACCTGCGCGCTGGCCTCGATCGTCTGGATGATCGCCGGCTACAGCCTGGCCTTCAGCCCGGGCAACGCCTTCATCGGCGGATTCGGCCGGCTGTTCCTCGACGGCATGACGCTGGACGCCAGGGTCGGCAGCATCCCCGAGGCCGCCTTCATGAGCTTCCAGATGGCCTTCGCGGTGATCGCGCCGGCGCTGATCACCGGCGCCTATGCCGACCGCATGAAGTTCTCGGCGATGCTGGCCTTCAGCGGCCTCTGGGTGCTCGCCGTCTACGCCCCGGTCTGCCACTGGGTGTGGGGCGGCGGCTTCCTGATGAGCGAGGGCGTGCTCGACTATGCCGGCGGCACGGTGGTGCACATCAATGCCGGCGTCGCCGGGCTGGTGGCCGCCATCATGATCGGCAAGCGCCTGCGCTACGGCGTCGAGCAGTTCCCGCCGCACAGCCTGGCGCTCTCGGTGGTCGGCGCGGCGCTGCTCTGGGTCGGCTGGTTCGGCTTCAACGCCGGCTCGGCGCTGGCCGCCGACGGGCGCGCGGCGATGGCGCTGGCGGTGACCCACATCGCCGCGGCCGGCGCCGCGCTCTCCTGGATGGCGGTCGAGTGGGCGCTGCGCGGCAAGCCGAGCGGCCTCGGCCTGATCTCCGGCGCGGTCGGCGGGCTGGTGGCGATCACCCCGGCCGCCGGGTTCGTCGGCCCGGTCGGCGGGCTGGTCATCGGGCTGCTCGCCGGGGTCGCCTGCTACTGGGGCGCCAACACGCTGAAGCGCCAGGTGCGCTACGACGACTCGCTCGACGCCTTCGGCATCCACGGCATCGGCGGCATCGTCGGCGCGCTCCTCACCGGCGTCTTCGCCAATCAGGCGATCGGCGGCACGGCGGGGCTGATCGAAGGCAACGCGGCGCAGCTGCTCTGGCAGCTCTGGGGCGTGGTGGCGACGATCCTCTATTGCGCCGCCGCCACCTGGCTCCTGCTGTTCCTGATCGAGCGCACCATCGGCCTGCGCGTCGACGCCAGGGCGGAGACCATCGGCCTCGACATCTCGCTGCACGGCCAGCGGGCCTACGAGCTCTAGGAGGCCGGCCATGAAGTACGTCATCGCCATCATCCAGCCGCACAAGCTCGAGGAGGTGCGCGACGCGCTCGTCGAGCTCGGGATCCTGGCGATCACCGCCAACGAGGTGCGGCGCTTCGGCACCAGCGAGGAGCATGTCGAGTTCTATCGCGCCGAGGAGTACCGGGTCGGCTTCCTGCCCAAGATGCGCGTCGAGTTCGCCGTCTCCGACGATCTGATGGACCGGGCGGTGCAGGCGCTGCGCGACGCCGCCACCACCGGCAGCGTCGGCGACGGCCGGATCTACGTGCTCGAGCTGGCCCTGACCGTGCAGATCCGCACCGGCCGCATCGACGCCGACGTTCTGGCGCTTTGAGGCGGAGGCACCGCCTGGCCGACCTCGTCCCTCGACGGGCTCAGGGCACCGCCAGCAGGGTCATCCCGACGGCGGCGCCGAGCGCGGCGCCCAGCACCGGACCCATCGTCGAGCCCAGCGCAGCACCGATCGCGGCACCCAGAGCGGCTCCGAACATGGCACCCATCGCAGCAATCCCCCAAAGCCGACGCGACCGCGATCCTATCACGCCCGCGGGCCGGGCGCGACGGCCCGGTCCCGGCCGCCGGCGCGCAGCAGGCGCTCGATGTGCGGGCGGGGATCGCCGGGGATGATGACGGCGAGGTCGCCCGGGCGGGCCGCCGTCAGGATGCGGTCGATGGCGGCGTCGTAGGGCTCCACCACCTCGATCCGCGCCGGCTCGACGCCGGCCCGGATCAGCCCCTCGGCGAGCAGCCGGCCGACCTCGCCCTGCGGCCGGCCGCGCGGCGTCTCGGTGCCGCAGAGGAAGTGGTCGAACCAGGGCGCCGCGGCGGCGGCGACGCCGGCGTAGCTGGCGTCGGGGCGGTTGCCGGCGGCGACCAGCGTGACCAGCCGCCGGCCGGCGACCGGCAGGCGGGCGACGAAGCGGCCGAGCGCCGCCAGCGCCTCGTCGTTGTGGGCGTAGTCGACCAGGATGTCGAACGGCCAGCCCGCGATGAAGTTGGCCCGGCCGGAGGACATCGCGGTGTCGGGCCGGAAGCGGGCGAGCCCCTCGGCGATGGCGCCCGCCGGCAGCCCGAGGCCCAGCGCGATCGCGGCGGCGAACATGGCGTTGTCGACGTTGAAGCCGGCGGCGCCGCCGAAGGCGGCCGGGATCGCGGCGATCTCCAGGGCGAGCCGCTCGGCGCCGCCCTCGAGCGCGACGATGCGCCCGGCCTCGCCGCCGGCGAGCGTCACGGCCAGCCCGCCCGAAGCACGATGCGCGATCAGGGCCTCGGCCGCGGGATCGCGGCCGACCAGGATGAGGCGCCGGGCCCGGCTGGCGCCGGCCGCCGCCAGGCAGCGTGCGTCCGCGGCATTGACCACCGCGGCGTCGCGCGCCGCCACCAGCACGCGGCCCTTCAGGCGGGCGAGGTCGGCGGGCGTGTCGATGCCGTCGCTGCCGACCTGGTCGGTGCCGATGTTGAGCAGCGCCCCGACGCTGCAGGAATCGACCGCGAGGCCGAAGCGCAGCAGCCCGCCGCGGGCGGTCTCCAGCACCGCCGCCTCGACCGTCGGGTCGCGCAGCAGCATCGTCGCCCCGCTCGGCCCCGCGAGGTCGCCGGCGGCGATGCGCACCCCGTCGATCTCCACCCCGTCGGTGCCGGCGAGCCCGGTGCGGTGCCCGGCGGCGCGCAGGATCGCCGCCACCATGCGGCAGGTGGTGGTCTTGCCGTTGGTGCCGGTGATCATCGCGGTCGGGATCCGGCCGTCGCTGCCGGGCGGGAACAGGCCCGCCATCACCAGCCGCACCACGTCCGGCCCGCCCGGCGACAGCAGGTGCGGCCGGAAGCCCGGCGTGCAGTTGATCTCGCAGACCGCGCCGCCGACCTCGAGATGCGAGCGCGCGATGTCGGGGGTGATCAGGTCGACGCCGGCGAGGTCGAGATGCAGCAGCTGCGCGGCGCGCTCGGCGACCGCGCGGTTCTCCGGATGGACCAGCGCCGTGACGTCCTCGGCGGTGCCGCCGGTCGAGATGTTGGCGGTGTAGCGCAGCGGCACGGCGCGCCCCGGCTCGGGCACCGAATCGAGCCGCAGGCCGGCGCCGGCCAGCACCCGCTGCAGCTCGTCGTCGATGACGATCCGCTCCAGCTCGGCGCTGTGGTTGACGCCGCGGCGCGGGTCGGCGTTCACCGCCTCGATCAGCGCCGCGATGCTGCGCGTGCCGTCGCCGATCACCCGCGCCGGGATGCGGCGGGCGGCGGCGATCAGCCGGCCGTTCATCACCAGCAGCCGGTGGTCGAGGCCGGGCAGCTGCGGCTCGACCAGCACCGGGCCATGCTGGCGCACCCGCGCGAAGATCTCGCGCACGGCCGCGGCGCTGGCGATGTTGAGATGCACGCCGAGGCCGCGGTCGCTGGCGGCCGGCTTCATCACCACCGGGAAGCCGATGCGCTCGGCCGCCCCCACCGCCGCCGCGACGTCCTCCACCACCCACCCGGCGGCAACCGGGATCCCGGCGGCGCCCAGGATCTGCAGGGTCGCCGGCTTGTAGGTGGTCAGCGTCACCGCCAGGCTCGGGGTCGCATCGGTGAAGGACTGGAACAGCCAGCGCTGGTGCCGGCCTTCGCCGAGCAGCAGGTTCTTGCCGAACAGCCGCGTCCAGGGGATGCCGCGCCGCGCCGCCTCGGCGACCAGCAGGCGGTTCTCCAGCCCGAGCCTGAGGCCGGCGGTGGCCGTCCTGAAGGCGGCGAGGCCGAGCCCGGCGGCGTCGGCGCCCTCCCCGGCGGCGGCGTTCAGCCATTGCACCGCGAACGGGGCGGCGGCGAGGCCGATCTCGCGGTCGAGGCAGCCGACCGCCAGGCGGAATCCGCCCGCGACCTGCGCCACGTTGTAGCGCTGCACCGCGGGGCCGACCGCCGCCTGGAGCGCCAGGACCAGCCGGGCGGCGACCCCCGGCAGGCGGAGCCCGGCGCACTCCGCGGCGAAGCCCGGATTCTCCAGCCCGTGCGCCAGGCGGGCGAGCAGCGCGTCCGGCACCGGCTCGGCGAGCGGCCAGCCGGGCGCCGCGACCTGCAGCACCAGGCAGGGCCAGTCCGCCTCCCGGCCAGGCCCGCGGCGCGCGACGAGGCTGGCGAGCGTCAGGCTGCGCGACATCGATCCGCCCGCGGCTGCGCGTGCCGGCCGCCGCTCAGGGCGGCGGCGGCAGCTTCGCCGCCACCGACGGCGGCACCGAGAGCGTCAGCACCGCCGAGATCAGCCGGCCGGTGACCGCCAGCCCGATGACGTAGCGGTTGTCCATCGGCGTCGCCTGGCCGGCCATGTAGTTGCCGTCATAGTCGCCGGTGACCTTCATCGCCGTGTCGATCCGCTTGCCCTGCATGTGGATCCAGCCGCCGAAGGTCGTGGTCTGGATGTAGAACTGGTCGTTGATGTAGGCGGTGGTGCCCTCGACCTGGATCGGCCCCCACTGGGTGTCCAGCGACAGCCGGTACTGGATCGGCTCGGCGCCCGGCGGCAAGGGCGGGCCGGCCAGCGACGATTGCACGGAGGCGCAGCCTCCGAGCAGCAGCAGGAGCGCGGCCAGCAGGCCGCCGATGCGCAGACGCGTCATGGCTCGATATCCCCAATCCGGCCGGCCCTCGCGCGCCGGCTCGAGCGGGAAGGGTGGGGCGCGGCGGCGGAGTTGGCAAGGGCGCCACGCGGCCTCGCTTTTGCAACAGGGAAGCTGCGAAAGGTCACAACATCGGCCACCCCGGCGCCGACAGTCTCGATCCGGCCTCGATCCGGCCTCGATCCGGCGACAATGCGCAACCAGGGCGAGACTGCGCCGATCGATCACCGATCCCAGGTAGGTCTCGGGTGAGAAGGGGAACAGCCATGCACAAGCTTGCGATCGGCGCCGTCGCGCTCGCCGCGGCGCTCGCCGTGCCGCTCGCCGCGGCCGCACCGGCCACGGCGCGCCAGGTCAACGTCGCGACCAGCGCGCAGCTGATCGCGGCGATCAACGGTGCCAGGGCCGGCGACGAGATCATCCTCGCCAGCGGCACCTACGGCCTGTCGGGCTCGCACGGCGCCAATTGCGCGGCGGCGGGCACCTCGGCGGCGCCGATCACCGTGCGAGCGGCCAGCGCGCTGCAGGCCCATATCCGCTCCAGCGCCGTCGAGGGCTTCGCCGTCTCGGGGCCGAACTGGCACTTCAGCGGCCTCGACATCGTCGGCGTGTGCGGCAGCGACCCCGACTGCGAGCACGCCTTCCACGTCACCGGGGCGGCGACCGGATTCCAGTTGCGGAACAGCCGGCTCGTCGACTTCAACGCGCAGGTCAAGTCGAACGCGGACGACAGCCACCGCCTGCCCGCCGGCGGCCTCGTCGAAGGCAACCAGATCTACAACACGCGCGCCCGCAGGACCGCCAACCCGGTGACCCCGCTCGATCTCGACCACGCCTCCTCCTGGGTGGTGCGGGCCAACCTGATCCGCGACTTCCACAAGGCCGGCGGCGACGGGATCAGCTACGGCGTCTTCGTCAAGGGCGGCGCCACGGCGCCGGTGCTCGAGCGCAACATGGTGATGTGCACGCGCTACGAGACCAGCGGCGGCACCCGCATCGGCATGTCCTTCGGCGGCGGCGGCATGGCGCCCTGGGCCTGCGCGCCGCGCTGGGGCGGCAGCGTCTGCGATCCCGAGGTGACCGGCGGCATCATGCGCAACAACATCGTGGTCAACTGCTCGGACGTCGGCATCTACCTGAACAGGGCGAAGAGCTCGCACATCCTCTACAACACGCTGGTCGCCACCTCCGGGATCGACTTCCGCTATGCCAGCTCGACCGGCGAGGCGCGCGGCAACGTGCTGTCGGGCAGCATCCGCATGCGCGACGGCGGCACCTACAGCGGCAGCCAGAACCTGACCAACGTCTCGCTCGACCGCTTCAACGGCTGGTACCAGGCGCCGCTGCAGGGCGACCTCGACAAGAAGGGCGAGCTCAGCGCGCTCATCGCCAAGGGCACGCCGAGCAGCCTGGTGACCAACGACTATTGCGGCCGCTCGCGGGCGGGCAAGCCGTCCTACGATCTGGGGGCGCTGCAGGCCTCGCTCGGCGACTGCAACATGCCGAGGCAGTAGGCCGGGGAGGGAAGCGTCACCCTCCCGCCATGCGCGGGAGGATGAACACCTCGGCGCCCGGCGGGATCGGGCGGAACCAGTCGTCGCGGAAGATCTGGCCGTCGACCGAGACGGCCACCCCGCGCTCCAGCACCGGCTTCAGGCCGGGTAGCTCCTGGCCCAGCCGGGCCAGGAGCTGCTGGATGTTCTCCGCCTCCAGCTCGAGCTGGGTGCGGCCGCCGGCCGCCGCCCGGAACGAGCCGGAGAGCGTCACTGCTACCATGCAGCGGGGACCATCAACGGGCCGCGTCGGTCTCGATCGCCTTGAGGATGCGCGGCGGCGACATCGGCAGCTCGGTGAGCCGCACGCCGGCCGCGGCCGAGACCGAGTTGGCGATCGCCGCCAGCGGCGGCACGATCGAGGTCTCGCCGACCCCGCGCACCCCATAGGGATGGCCGGGGTTCGGCACCTCGACGATCACCGTGTCGATCATCGGCAGGTCGGAGCAGACCGGGATCCGGTAGTCGAGGAAGCCCGGATTCTGCAGCCGGCCGTCGGCGCCGTAGATGTACTCCTCGTTGAGCGCCCAGCCGATGCCCTGGACCGCACCGCCCTGGTACTGGCCCTCGACGTAGCTGGGGTGGATCGCCTTGCCGGCGTCCTGCACCACCGTGTAGCGCTTGATGTCGACACGGCCGGTCTCCGGGTCGACCTCGGAGTCGCAGAGATGGACCGCGAAGCTGACCCCGGCGCCGTCGGCATTGACCTCGTAGTGGCCGGCGATCGGCCCGCCGGTGTTGGCCGCGGTCTTGGCGATGTCGGCCAGCGACAGCGGCTCGAACTTGCCGGCGTTGGCGCCGGCCGGCTTGGCGTAGCCGTTCTCCCAGATCACCGCGTCGGGCGGGATGCCCCAGGTCTTGGCGGCCCGGGCGCACAGCTTCTTGATGGCGTCGCGCGCCGCCTCGATGGTGGCGAGCCCGGTCGAGAAGGTGACGCGGCTGCCCTCGGAGATGTCGTTGTAGCCGAGCGAGCTGGTGTCGGCGACGATCGCCCGCACCTTGTCGTAGGGGATGCCGAGCTCCTCCGCCGCCATCAGCCCCATCGAGGCGCGCGAGCCGCCGATGTCGGGCGTGCCGACCGCCAGCGCCACGGTGCCGTCGATGTTGACGTTGAGCGAGACGCAGGTCTGGCCGCCGAAGTTGAACCAGAAGCCCGGCGCCATGCCGCGGCCCTGGTTGGGGCCGAGCGGGGCCTTGTAGTGCGGGTGGTTCTTCACAGCCTCGAGGCACTCGATCAGGCCGATCCGGTTGTAGCGCGGGCCGTAGGAGGAGCGGGTGCCCTCCTTGGCGGCGTTCTTCAGCCGGAACTCGACCGGGTCCATGCCGAGCTTGCGGGCGATCTCGTCCATCACGCTCTCGACCGCGAAGGCCACCATCGGCGCGCCGGGCGCGCGGTAGGCGGCCTGCTTCGGCCGGTTGCAGACGACGTCGTAGCCGATCGCCCGGACATGCTCGAGCTCGTAGCAGGCGAAGGCCGACATGGCGCCGAGATCGACCAGCGCGCCGGGGAAGGCGCCGCCCTGGAAGCGGATCTCCGACCAGGCGCCGGTGATCTTGCCGTCGCGGGTGACGCCGACCTTGACGTCGATCGACGAGCTCGAGGTCGGGCCGGAGGCGCGGAACACCTCCTCGCGGGTCATCACGATCTTGACCGGCTTGTTGGCCTTGCGCGACAGCGCCAGCGCCACCGGCTCGATGAACACCGTGGTCTTGCCGCCGAAGCCGCCGCCGATCTCCGACGCGGTGACGCGCAGCTTGGAGACGTCCATGCCGAGCAGCGAGGCGCAGGTGTTGCGCACCATGTAATGGCCCTGGGTGCAGACCCAGAGCTCGCCCTGGCCGTCCGGGCCCATGCTGGCGAGGCAGGCATGCGGCTCGATGTAGCCCTGGTGCGTCGCCGCAGTGCGGAAGCTGCGCTCGACGATCAGGTCGGCCTTGGCGAAGCCGACCTCCGGGTCGCCGTGGCCGAACTCGTGCCGGGCGGCGACGTTGGACGGCCGGGTCGGCGCCGGATCCATGTTGGCGGTGATCAGGTCGTCATGCAGCAGCGGCGCGCCGGGCTTCATCGCCTCGTCGACGTCGGTGACGTGCGGCAGGACCTCGTAGTCGACCTTGATCAGCTTGATGGCCTTGCGCGCGATGGACGCGCTGGTCGCCGCCACCGCCGCCACCGCGTGGCCGTCATAGAGCGCCTTGTCGCGCGCCATGACGTTGCGCAGCACGTCGCGCAGCGCCGGGTCGCGCTCCTGGAAATCGTCGCGCGTGACGATCGCCTTGACGCCGGGCAGCGCCGCCGCCGCGGAGACGTCGATGCTGCGGATCCGGGCATGGGCGTGCGGGCTGCGCAGGACCTTGCCGATCAGCTGGCCGGGCGCGTTGGCGTCGGCGCCGAACTTGGCGCGGCCGGTGACCTTGTCGACGCCGTCGGGACGCAGCGGGCGGGTGCCGACCAGCTTGAACTTGTGGGTGGCCGGGTCGAAGTTGGGATCGAGCGGCATGGGTCAGCCCTTTCTGATGTCGGCGGCCGCCGCCTGGACGGCGCGGACGATCTTGTCGTAGCCGGTGCAGCGGCACAGGTTGCCGGCGAGCGCGAAGCGGATCTCGGTCTCGCTGGGGTCGGGATTGCGGTCGAGCAGGGCCTTGGCAGCGACCAGGAATCCGGGCGTACAGACGCCGCATTGCAGTGCCGCGAACTCGAGGAAGCGCTGCTGCAGGGGATGCAGCTGCTCGCCCTGGGCGATGCCCTCGACGGTGCGGATCTCGTGCCCGTCCGCCTCGGCGCCGAGCACCAGGCAGGAGCAGACGAGGCGGCCGTCGATGGTGACGCTGCAGGCGCCGCAATCGCCGGTGCTGCAGCCTTCCTTGCTGCCGGTCAGGCCGAGCCGGTCGCGCAGCACGTCGAGCAGCGTCTCGTCCGGCTCGCAGAGATAGGCGACCGGGTCGCCGTTGATCGTGGTGGAAACGCGGATCTCGGACATCACTTCTTCCCCTTTGCGCGGCTGAGCGCGACCAGCGCCGCGCGGCGGGCGAGCACGCCCGCGACCTTGGTGCGGAACTCCCTGGTCCCACGCTTGTCGTCGATCGGCTGGCAGGCGGCCGAGCAGGCGGCGGCCAGCCGCTCGAGCGCGGCGTCGTCGACCGGGGTGCCGACCAGCGCGGCCGCGGCCGCCTCGACCAGCAGCACGCGCGGCGCGACGGCGCCGAGCGCGACGCGGGCCGCGATGCAGGTGCCCTTGGCGTCGAGCGTCAGGGCGACGCCGGCGCCGACCACGGCGATGTCCATCTCGGTGCGCGGGATGAAGCGCAGATAGGCGTCGCCCGAGCGCGGCTGCCGCTTCGGCAGCAGGATCGCCTCGATGAACTCGCCGGGGGCGAGCGAGGTGCGGCCGGGGGCGGTCGCGACCTGCTCGACCGGGATGGTCCGCTTGCCCTGCGGGCCGACGATCGCGGCCTGGGCGCCGGCGGCGACCAGGGCCGGGACGCTGTCGGCGGCCGGCGAGGCGTTGCACAGGTTGCCGGCCATGGTGGCGCGGCCCTGCACCTGGGTCGAGCCGATCAGGTTGGCGGCCTCGACCACGCCGGGCCAGGCCTTCTTCAGCCCGGCATGCTCGCCGAGCTGGGCGCCGCTCACCGCGGCGCCGATGCGGAAGCCGCCGGCGGCTCCCGCGATGGTGCGCAGGCTGGGGATGCGCTTGATGTCGACGACCAGGTCCGGTGAGATCCGGTCGGTGCGCATCTGCACGAGCAGGTCGGTGCCGCCGGCCAGGACGCGGGCCAGGCCCGGCGCGCCGGATAGCAGCTTCACCGCCGCATTGATCGATGTGGGCGCTTCGTATCGCATGATGCTCTTCTAGTGTTGCCAGGGCCGAAGGGGGCTGGGCGAAGCCTCGCCGCGGGAGGACACTAGCCCTTGGCAGGGGCTTGTCAACCGTCGCGCCCGGGACAGAACCGTGGCAGAGCGGCGCCGTGGCCGATCCTCGCGGATGCAAAAAAATCTGCCGCCCGCGTGTTCACGATGCGAGTCGTGATCATTCGCGGCCGGCGGCGGCCGTGCTGCCGCGGGATCGGGGGCGTCGATCGATGAGTCATTCGGAGGTTCGCCGCCGCCTGCTGGCGCTGCTGCCGCGCCTGCGGCGCTTCGCCCTGGTGCTGACGCGCTCCGGCGACGCCGCCGACGACCTGCTGCAGTCGTCGCTGGAGCGCGCGCTCGGCCGGCTCGACCAGTGGCAGCCCGACACCCATCTCGACCGCTGGATGTTCGCCATCATCCGCTCGGTCTGGCTGAACGGCCAGCGCGCCGCGGCGATCCGCCGGGCCGAGGCCCTGGAGGACCACGAGCAGGCGCTGTCGGCCGACGGCGAGGCGACGGCGCTGGCCGCGGTCGGCCTCGCCGAGGTGCGCGAGGCCTTCGCGCAGCTCACCGCCGAGCAGCGCCAGGCGCTGCTGCTGGTCGCCGTCGAGGGCCATACCTACGCCGAGGCGGCCGAGTTCCTCGGGCTGCCGCTCGGCACCGTCATCAGCCGGCTGACGCGCGGCCGGCTGGCGCTCGCTGCTGCACTGCAGCAGCAGCGCCCGACCAACGTCACCCTGTTCCGCCAGAAGGGATTTCGGAAGGGCCCCCGGCCATGAGCCGCCTGCCGATCGACGACAAGCTGCTGGTCGCCTATGCCGACGGCGAGCTCGACAGCGCCACCGCCGCGGCGCTGGAGGCCAGGCTCGCCGAGGACGAGGCGCTGGCCGAGCGGCTGGCGATGTTCCGCCGCACCACCGAGCTGGTCCGGGCGGCGCTCTCCGGCGGTCCCTATGTCGAGCTGCCGCGCGCCGTCGCGGAGCGCGCCCGCCGGCTGATCGACCGCCGGCAGGCGCAGCGCCGCGGCCGGCTCGGGCGCGCCCTGGTCCCGGTGGCGGCCGGGCTGTTCGGGCTGGTGCTCGGCATCGGCGTGACGTTCCTCGCCGATCCCCGGCCCTTCGCGCTGCGCGGCGCCGATCCGCTGACCGGGCTGCTGCGCGAGGTCGCCGAGTACCATGCGGTCTATGCCGCCGAGCGCGAGCATCTGGTCGAGGTCCCGGCCGCCCGCGCCGCCGACCTCGAGGCCTGGCTCGGCGCCCGGGTCGGGCTGCCGTTCCGGGTGCCGGACCTCTCCGGCCGCGGGCTCGCCTTCGCCGGCGGCCGCATGCTGGTGGTCGACGGCCGCCCGGTGGCGCAGCTGATGTACACCGCAGCCTCCGGCGAGCGCGTCGCGCTCTGCTTCACCGCCGCCGGCGGAGACCGGGCGGAGGGCACCGTCGTGCAGGACGGCGTGCGGCTGATCGGCCGGCGCGAGGGGGGCCACCTCTTCATCGTCGCCGGTCCCGCCGGCGACGGCCACCTCGACGGCCTCGCCCGCGACCTGCCGGGCCTGCTCTCGCGCTCCTGAGCCCCAAACCGCCGGCTCCCGTCCGGGGGGCGCGAGCCGGCGAGGCCGCCGCCGGAAGGCGGCGCGAGACTGCGGCGGGTGGCGCTGATCTACCTGATCGTCGAGCGACGTCGATCCTGTCCGAGAGCGGACCGTCCGCGTTCGACCCGGTCTCTCGGCATGGCGGATAGCCGCTCGGCGCTACTTGACGAGCTCGATCTCGCCGGCGCGCCAGCTCTTGTCGAAGAATGACGGCAGCGGGCTATAGAGGCGCAGGATCGTGAACCAGCCCTTGCCTGGCGCGGTCTGGATCCAATTGCCCCGGGCAACGCCCTCGGGCTGCGAGGGCGCGAACCAGATGGTGGTGCTGCCGTCGGCCGCCGCCGTGGCGGCAGGCGACGGATAGCTCTGGCTGCCGGCCCGAGGATAGTTCTGCGGCGTCTGCAGCATCGATCGGGTCTGGTTGTCGTAGAGGGTGAGCGACCAGAACGCCTCCGCCGGGATTCGCGCGGGCAGCACGACCTTGTAGGTCCTGGCGCCGTCGAAGGGGTTCCCGTCGGCATCGACGAAGCCCATGAGATACTGCGAGCCGACGCCCGGGATGCGCATGATCATGCCGGGCGAATCGAGCGTGTAGCCGTAGTAGAAGGCGGTGCGCGAATCGAGGGTGCGCGCTCCCGTCGGCGGCAGGGGCTTGAAGAGCCCGGCCTCGAAGAGGGGAGGGGGCGTCTCGAAGAAGGCGCCGCCTTCCCACAGCATGGTTCCCCAATGCGAGCCCTCGTAATAGGCCCACTCGGGGTGCCTCAGCGCGTAGCGCCAGTTCAGGGCGCGGCCGGTCGCCTGCCCGAACGCGGCCGCGTCCGACAGGATCTTCTTCATGCGCGCGTCGGGCTTGAATGGCTTGCCGTGGACGATGCCGATGGCGGCGAGCTGGCCGGCGAGCTCGATGTCGTAGCTGGTGGCGGGCTGGCTCTGGACGTTCTCGTTGATGAGGTCGAAAAAGCCTGCGTCGCTCGGCGGGATCGTGTTGAACGACAGGCCGCTGCCCTCGATGAACTTCGTCTCGGGAACCTTGGGCTCACCGGCAATGCGGACCGTTCCCTCGAGCGCCTGCGCCAGGCTCGAGCCGAAGGAGCCCGGCTGGTAGGGATAGACCTTCATGGTCTTCCGGATGTTCTCGACCGCCGGCCCGGGATCGTTGTCGCGCAGATAGGCTCGCGCCGCATAGAGCGCCAGATTCGTCTTCGAATGCCCGATGAAGTAGCCGCCCTCCGGCAGCGGGCCATCATAGCCGGGGCCGACGATCAGGTATTTCCCGCCGAGCCCCCGATCCGGTCCCGGGCCGCCGATGTCGATGATCCACGAGAACCACATGTCGTTGATCGTGCCGACCGCATCCGACGGTTGCTCGATCACCACCGGACCTTTGCTCAGGTCGAGACCGGTCAGGTAGTAGACCGTGTCGGCATTGGGTGTCAGGAACAGCGAATGGGAATCCATCAGCTTCGAGAAGATGACGACATCGCCGGGCTGGGCGCCGATGCCTTGGAAGCCCTTGACGATCGCCAGGGCCGAGGCGCCGCGAAAGCTGTTGTTGTAGACGCTGAGCGCCTGCGTGAAGTCCAGCATGTCGAAGGCCTTCCCGGCCGCATCGACCGTCGGCACGCCGTCCTTGAAATCGAGCGGTCCGAAGCTGGTGGCGATCGTGGGCGGCGCGCCCAGCGATTCCACGACCTTGTCCGGAACCTGAGCGCGCGCGGTCACCGCCGAGGCCAGCAGCGCACCTCCGACGGCCCACGCGCAAAGTGAGCGCCGGCGGCGTCTCACGAACGATCCATTGGCCATAACTTGTTCCCCCAAAGGCTAGCGTCCAGCTATGTAGCGTTCGAGCGGCCGCGTTCAACGGGCCCGGCGTCTCGAGGACGCCGATCTGCCTGCCATGCTCGTCCATCGCGGCGCCATGGTTGGGCGCGGTCTTTAGCTGCCGCGGTGCCAATTGTCACGCTTGCCGCCAAGGTGAGTGTGTCAGGGTCGACGGGCCGCCAGCTCGAGGAGCCCGAGCGACCGTCGCCGCGGGCTATCCGCCCCCGCGCAGCCCGTCGAGGAACAGGCGGACGGTCCGGTGGGCCCAGCGCTTGAGCTCCTCCTCGCCGAGCGGCGTGCCGAGGACGAGCGCGCGGCGCCGGGGGCCGGCCACCACCATCACCATGAACTGCTCGGCGGCGAACCGGACGTCGTCGAGGCGCAGCCGCCCGGACTCGGCCTCCCGCTGCAGCAGCTGGCCGATCCGGGTGATGCCCGCCTCCGTGCCGACCTCGCTCATCACCTGCGCCAGCTCCGGGAAGCGCCTCGCCTCGGCGAGAATGATGCGGTAGAGCGCCAGCGCCTCGGGCGTCATCGACACGGCGAGCATCTGCTCCGCCGCCTTGCGCAGGCTCTCCTCGAAGGTGGTGCTGGCGGCAAGGTGGGCCTCGAACGAGGCGCGCCAGCGCTCGATCAGGCGGCTGACCACCGCCTTGAACAGGTCGGGCTTGTCGCTGAAGCGGGCATAGAAGGTGCGCTTGGAGATGCGCAGATGGCCGGCCAGCGCCTCGATGCTGACCGCGCCGTAGCCCTCCGTCAGGAACATCCCGGTCGCGGCGTCGAGGATGCGGCTCTCCAGCCGTGCCGCCTCCTCGCGCGACGGCCGTCCGCCGCGCCGCGCCGGGGACTCGGCAGCCGGCGCGCGCTCGGCTCGGTCCTCGCGCTCCGGCGATCCGCTCGCTGAAAGAGGCGGCGGGGCCACCCGTCTCATCCTCGCCTCGCGGTCATGAGATTCCACATAATCGATACGCACCCGTTGCGTTTCGTTTTCTCTCCCAATATCCTGCGCCGGTCGGTCGACCTCGAGCCGGGCCCTCTGCGGCGGCACCGGACGAGGATGGGGAGGGGCCCATTATGGCCAAGATAGTGCTGCTTGCCATTTCCCTGGTTCTGCTCGCCGGCTGCATGGTCGTGCCGCTGGGCTACCCCTATTACGGCGGCGGCTACGGCTACCGTGGCGGCTATGGCTACCATGGCGGGTATGGCTATTACGGGGGATACGGTCCCTATGGCGGCAGCGACGGCCGCTACTATCACTGACGCCGGCGGCGTGACCGTGCCGGGGTGCGGCAGGACGGCTGACGCTCGGCCACCGGGGAAGGCTGCCTACAGCTCCCGCGCCGCCCGCTGTCCCTCGTACCCCGCCTCGGCCAGCATGCGTGGCGTGGCGGCGTCGCCGGCCACGACCAGCCGCTCGACCTTGCCGGCGAGCGCGTCCGCGAGGCCGCCCGCCTGCGGCCGCCGGCTGCCGACGAGCACCACGAGGTCGACCGCCTCGACCGTCCGCTCCTCGTTGCTGAAGATGTTGTAGAGCGTCACCCGGTCCGCGCCGATCGCCTTGACGTAGGTGTTCGGCGTCAGCGTCACGCCGGCGGCGTAGAGGCGGGCGAGCGCCCAGGCGAACAGGCCGCCGGCCTGCAGGCGGGGCACTACCATCTGCCAGCGCGTCACCAGCTCGACCGACGCGCCCGCGGCGGCGAGCAGCTCGGCGATGCCGGCGGCGGTGGCCAGGCCCTCCTCGTCGAGGATGATCGCGCGCTTGCGGGCGCGGCGGCCGTCGCGCAGCACCGCCTCGGGGGTGGCCACGATGGGGCGATCCCAGCCGGGGATCGGGTCGGCGATGAAGCCGGTGGCGCCGGTCGGGTCGAAGCGGGCGCCGGTCGCCAGGATGACGGCGTCGGGGCGCTCGGCGAGCACGGTCTCGGCGGTGGCCTCGACGCCGAGGCGGATCTCGACCTGGAGCTCGGCGAGGCGGCGCTCGTACCAATCCGTGGCGGCGGCGGTGGCCTCGCGGCCGGGCAGCGCCGCCATCAGTCGGAGGGCGCCGCCGAGCGCGGCCTCGCGCTCCATGAGGGTGACGCGGTGGCCGAGCCGGGCGGCGACGCGGGCCGCTTCGAGGCCGGCCGGGCCGCCGCCGACCACGACGACCCGCCGGCCGGGCGCCGTCGCGGGCCGCGTGAGGCTGGCGGCGCCCCAGGCGCGCTCGCGGCCGGTGGCGGGGTTGATGACGCAGCCGACGCCGCCGACCACCCCCTCCAGGCAGTGGTTGCAGGCGATGCAGGTGCGGGCCTCGGCGATGCGGCCGGCCTCGGCCAGCCGCGTGAAGTCGGGCTCGGCGATGTGGGCGCGGGCGGCGCCGACCATGTCCATGGCGCCGTCGCGCACCAGCCGGTCGGCCTCGGCCGGGTCGGTCATGCGGCCGGGGCAGCCCAGCACCGCGGCGCGCTTGATGAAGGGCCGGATGGCGGCGATGAAGTCCTCGGCCGGCAGCGGCGGCACGTAGGAGCCGGCGATCATCAGCGGCGCGGTGTGCATGGTGCCGATGTCGAGGTCGAGAAAGTCGACCAGGCCGGACTCGTCGAGCCGGGCCGCGATCTCGCCGAGCGCGTCGGCGTCGAGCCCGCCGGGCAGCAGCTCGTCGGTGTTGAGCCGCATGCCGACCGCGAGGCCCGGGCCGGCGGCCTCGCGCACCGCCTCGAGCAGCTCGAGCGCGAAGCGCAGGCGGTTGGCGGCCGAGCCGCCGTAGGAATCGGTGCGCTTGTTGTAGAAGGGCGAGAGGAACTGCTCGACCAGCGCGCTGTGCGCGCCCTGGATCTCGACCCCGTCATAGCCGGCGTCGCGCATGTTGCGGGCCGAGGCGGCGAAGTGACCGATCACCGCGCGGATCTCCGCCGGGGTCATCGCCCGCGGGATGCTGTAGGACTCGACCGCCGGCACGTCGGAAGCGGAGAGCAGCGGCCGGCGCGGCCCGCCCGGCTCCCAGCGCGGGTCGGCATGGTGGCCGCCGTGATAGAGCTGCAGGAAGATCCGCGCGCCATGCTCGTGCACGGCGTCGGCGAGCCTGGCGAAATGCGGCACGCAGCCCGGGGCGAAGGCGGCGGCGACGGTGGCCACCGTGGCGCCGAAGGCCGAGCCCTGGCCGCTGGGGTCGGCGACGGTGGCCTCCTGGACGATCAGCGCGATGCCGCCGCGGGCCCGCTCGGCGTAGTAGGCGGCATGGCGGTCGGACGGCAGGCCGAAGCCGGGATTGTCGGGGTCGGGCTTCGCATAGCCCAGCCCGTGCGCGGTCATGTAGAGCCGGTTGCGGACCTCGACCGGGCCGAGGCGCAGCGGCCGGAACAGGTGGGGGTAGGGGCTGGGTCCCGTCGTCGCGGCGGTCATGTCACCTCCGCCATGCGGCGGCGAAAATTGTCGATCGTCTCGGCGATCAGCTGCTTCTGCGTGGTGCGCGACACCAGCTCGATGAGCGGCGCCAGCCGGCCGGTGACCTCGGCCTGGACGGCGACGCGGCAGAGCGTGCCGCCCGCCTCGGCCGGCGCCAGGGTGACCGTTCCGGTCACCGCGACGTTGCGGCCGGCGGCGGCGAAAGCGAGGTGGTGCGGCGGCTGCTGCTCGGTCACCCGGCCCTGCAGCTTCAGGGTCTGGGCGATCATCCCGGCGCGGACCTCGACGGTCCAGGCGGCCTCGAGCGGCCCCAGCACCTCGACCGTCTTGACGCCGGCGACGACCGTGCCGATCGCGCCGACGTCGGAGATGGCGCGGTAGACGCCCTCGAGCGGGGCGTCCACCGCGAACTCTTCCTCCAGGGTTTGCATGCGGTCAGCGCGGCTCCCGCCGCCGGGACGGGAGCCGCAGGCTCGATCTCACTGGGTCTCGATCTCCTTGTTCCAGCGCTCGACCCAGGCCGGCCGCTGCTCGGCCAGGTACGTCCAGTCCATGTTGACCATGTTGTCGCCCGAGCCCGGCGGCGAGGCGATGATCGCCGCCATGTCCGACGGCAGCTTGGCCATCTTGTTGGCCGGCATCCAGCCGAGCTTGTTGGCCATCAGCTCCTGCGCCTCGCGGCCGATCAGGTAGTTGATGAACTTCTCGGCGAGGTCGGCGTGCTTGGCGCCCTTGACCACCGCGGCGGTGGTCTGGATCGCGGTGGTGCCCTCCTTGGGGAAGGCGAACTTCAGCGGAAACTTGGTCCGCTGCACGTAGGAATAGGCCTCGCTGTCGGTCCACACGCCGACCCAGGCCTCGCCCTGCTGGAAGTAGGGCGTGATGTCGGCCGTGGTGTCGAAGGTGAAGACGTTCGGCTTGATCTTCGCCATCGCGGCGAAGCCGGGGTCGATGTTGCGCTCGTCGCCGCCATTGGCCCGCGCCAGCATGGTCAGCAGGATCGGCGTGTAGCTGATCGAGATCGAGTTGACCACGACATGGCCCTTGAGGGCCGGGTTGGCGAGGTCGTTCCAGCTGTTGGGGACCGCGATGTTCTTTTTCGAGAGGTCATCGGGGTTGAAGGCGATGCCGAAGCGGAACAGGCCCCAGCCGGCGCCGATATGGTCCTTGAAGGCCGAGACTTCCTGCAGCTCGGCGAGGTTGGGCATCTTCGCCGGGTCGGTCGCCTGGACCAGCCCCATGCCCTTGGCCTGGACCAGCGGCCCGTCGTCGATGCAGGCGACGTCGATCTGCGGGTCGTCCTTCTGCGCCTGCAGCTTGGCGATGGTGCCGGGCGAGTTGCCGGTCAGGTAGGTGACCTTGGCGTCGAACTGCTTCTCGAAGCGCGGAATGATCTCCTCGCGGAAGAAGGTCTCCGGCGCGCCGGGATAGCAGGCGAGCACCAGCGGGGTGGCCGCCTCCGCCCGCTGGCCGCCGCCGGCGAGCGCGCCGAGCGCCGCGCCGGCGAGCAGCAGTGCCTTCAGCATGGTCCGTCTCATCGTTCGTCCTCCCTTTGGTTGACGTGCATTTTCCCCGGCCCCGGGCTCAGCCGCCCCGGGCCTCCCTCCGCGGCGCGGGCGCGCCGAGCGCCCCGCCGAAGATCCGATCGAGCCGCACCATGCTGGCGCTCGCCACCAGCACGGCCAGCGTGACGATGACCAGCCCGGAGGACAGCGCGGTCAGCTCCGGGTTGAGCGGCGAGTAGCGCAGCGCGTCGAAGATGCGCACCGGCAGGGTGACCATCTCCGGGGTGTTGAGGAACACCGAGACGGCGGCGTCGCCGAACGAGACGAGGAAGGCGAGGCCCCAGCCGGCGGCGAGGCTCCACAGCATCAGCGGCAGGGTGACGCGGACCAGCGCCCGGCGCGGACCGGCGCCGAGGCTGCGCGCGGCGGCCTCGAGATTGGGGTCGATGGCGGAGAGGCCGGTGACGATGAGGGCCAGGGCATAGGGCGCCACCAGCACGACGTGGCCGGCGAGCAATCCCAGCGCCGTCGTGCCGAAGCCCATGCGCGTATAGGCCTGCAGGAAGCCGAAGCCCAGCACCACGGCGGGCAGCATCATCGGCGAGGCGACCAGCAGCCAGAGCAGCCGGTTGAGCGGCGTGCGGTAGCGCGCCAGCGCCAGGCCGGCGAGCAGCCCGGCGAGGCTGGCGACGGTGGCCGCGGCGGCGGCGATGCCGAGGCTGAGGATGAAGGAGGCCAGCATCTCCTCGCGGTCGAACATGCGCAGGTACCAGCGCAGCGTCAGGCCCTGCGGCGGGAAGACGACGAACTGCGTGGTGGTGAGGGAGCCGGCGGTGATGGCGACGATGGGCGCGAGCAGGAACAGCCCGACGACGGCGACGTAGAGCCGCAGCAGGCCCCGGGCCAGCGGCCCGCCGATGCTGCGCGCGGTCTCCGCGGCCATCGCCTCAGGCCCCGCCGCCGGAGGCCGAGGGACGGCGCCCGTCGCCCTCGTGCTTCGACAGGCTCAGCATGAGGGCTGCCCCGGGGCACGGTCGCGCCCGCCTCCGGAACCTCGTCCTGAGCCTGTCGAAGGGCGAGGTCGGCACGGCCGCGCCGGCGGGGATGACGAAGGATTCACGCGGAGGCGCGGAGGCGCGGAGAAGAGCTGCGCGGGCCGGGCCAGCGCGTTCCTCCGTGCCTCCGCGTCTCCGCGGGCCATCCTGCGGCCTTGCCGTCGTCACCGCCGGCATCACCGCGCTCCCGCCGGCGCCGCGCGGCGCCAGCTTCCGAGGCCGCGGGCGGCGGCGAGGATGCCGGTGGTGGAGGCGACCAGGATCAGCGACATGCAGGCGGCGAAAGGCCAGTTGAGCAGCGCCATGCCCTGCTCGTAGATCAGCTCGGACATGACCTTGACCTGCGGCCCGGCGATCAGCGCCGGCACGGCGTAGGCGCTCATGCTGAGGGAGAAAACGAGCAGGCAGCCGGTGGCCAGACCGGGCAGGCTGAGCGGCAGCACGATCAGGCGGAAGGCGCGCCAGCCGCCGGCGCCCAGGCTGCGCGCCGCCAGCACCAGGTTCCAGTCGACGTTCTGCAGCGAGGCGGCGATCGCCAGCACCATGAAGGTGGCGAGCACGTGGACCAGCCCGATCACCAGGGTGAAGGGCGTGAAGATCAGCTTGATCGGCTCCTCGGTGACTCCGATGCCGATCAGCAGCTGGTTGACCACGCCCTTGCTGCCGAGCAGCACCAGCCAGCCATAGGCGACCACCACCGGGCTGGTGACCAGCGGCACCAGCAGCACGATGACCAGCAGCGGCCGCAGCCGGGCGCGGCTGCGCACCAGGAACCAGGCGATGGGATAGCCGGCGATCGCCGCGATGACGGTGATCTCCAGGCTGAAGCGGACGGTGCGCCAGAGCACGCCGAGATAGTAGGAATCGGTCAGGAACTTGACGTAGAAGCCGGGCTGCCAGGCGGGCGAGGAGCCCTTGATCGGATCGAAGCTGTCGAGGCTGCCGCGCGCCAGCTGCAGCATCGGCCAGGCATAGAGGACGGCGAAGAGCAGCGCCGGGCCGCCCGCCAGCAGCAGCCAGCCGGCGATCCGCCGCCGCTGCCCGCGCCGGATCATGCCGGCTCCGCCGGGAAGACCAGGCTGTCGGCCTTGGCCCATTCGACGATCACGTTGTCGCCGGGGGAGACCGCCAGCGGCGTCTCGTTGAGCCGCCAGGCGACGAGCTGGTGCTCGCCGACCCGCACCGCGTACTCGGTGCGGTGCCCGAGATACTGCACCCGCTCGACGCGGCCGATCGCCCGCTCGCGGTCGGGCCGCGGCTCGAGCGCGCCGCGCCGTTCCAGCACGCGGATCTTCTCCGGCCGCACCAGCAGCTGCACCGGCCCCGGCCTGCCGGCGGCCGGGCCGCCGCCGGCGGCGAGCGCGCCCAGGCCGGCGACGTCGACGATGCCGGCGCTTCCGCCGCCGCGCGCCTCGCCGGCCAGCAGGTTCGACTCGCCGACGAAGCGGGCGACGAACAGGGTGGCGGGATGCTCGTAGATCTCGGCCGGAGCCCCGACCTGCTCGATGCGGCCGGCCCGCATCACCACGATGCGGTCGGCGATCGCCATCGCCTCCTCCTGGTCGTGCGTCACCATGACGGTGGCGACCTCGAGCTGCTGCAGCAGGTCGAGCAGCTCGCCGCGCATCTCCTGGCGCAGCCGGGCGTCGAGGTTGCTGAAGGGCTCGTCGAGCAGCAGCAGGCTGGGCTCGATGACCACGGCGCGGGCGAACGCGATGCGCTGCTGCTCGCCGCCCGACAGCATCGCCGGCCGCTTGCCGCCGGCCTTGGGCAGCCGGACCAGCGCCAGCGCTTCCTCGACCTTGCGCCGCACCTGCGCCTCCGGCAGGCCGCGCATGCGCAGCCCGAAGGCGACGTTGTCGAACACCGAGAGATGCGGGAAGAGGGCGTAGCTCTGGAACAGGATGCCGATGTTGCGGCGCTCCGGCGGGATGCCGTCCATGTTGCGTCCGCCGATCGCGACATGGCCGGAATCCTGCTCGATGAACCCGGCCACGACGCGCAGGCTGGTGGTCTTGCCGCAGCCCGACGGCCCGAGCAGGCAGAGCCGCTCGCCCGCCTCGACGGCGAAGGAGACGCCGTGCAGCGCCACCTGCTCGCCGAAGCGCACGACGAGGTCGCGGACCTCGAGATAGCTCACCGCCACGGCGCGCTCAGCGGAGCGGCCGGCAGGCGGCGCATCGCGTCCGGCGGCATCGAGCCCGGCCGCGGCCCGCCGCATCAGTGATTGGCGTAATTGGCCGCCAGGCGTGCCGAGCGGCCTTCGCGGTTGACCGCCTCGGCCGAGGCGGCGAGGTCGGCGAGGAAGCGGTCGACGACCGGGGCATGGATGGGCGTGATCACCAGATGCAGCGTGCGCGGCTCGGTCGGCTGGCGATGCAGGTGCCAGCCGCGCTCGGCCATCGCCTCGCCGACCGCCCAGATGTCGTGCTGGTCGGAGGTGAAGCCGAAGACATACATCGCCGGCTGCCCGACGATGCGGAAGCCGGGGAGCGCCGCGATGCCGGCCTGCAGGGCGCGGGTGGTGCCGAGCATCTCGCGGTTGAGGCGGAGATACCCCTCCTCGCCGAAGTAGTTGATGATCGCCCAGGCCGAGGCGACGATGGCGCCCGGCCGCGAGCCGGCGATGGTCGGCGTGCGGTAGTTGCCGCCGCTCCAGGCGTCGAGCACGAAGCGGGCGCGCTCCTGCAGCGCGGCGTTGCGATAGAGGATGATCGAGGTGCCGCGCTCGCCGAAGCCGTACTTGTGCACGTCGGAGGAGATGGTGTCGACGCCGGGCACCGCGAAGTCGAAAGGCGGCACCGGCTCGCCCAGCTTGCGCAGGAAGGGCAGGGCGAAGCCGCCGACGCTGCAGTCGGCGTGGAAGTGGATGCCGCGCGCGGCGGTCATCGCCGCCATCCGGTCGATCGGGTCGATGGTGCCGTAGGGGTAGTTCGGCGCCGAGCCGACGACGACGATGGTGTCGTCGGTGATCGCCTTGGCCACGGCGGCGAGATCGGCGCGATAGTCGGCATCGAGCGGCACCGGCACGATCTCGATGTCGTACATCGCGGCCGCCTTCTGGAAGGCCGGATGGGCGCTGACCGGCAGCACCATCTGCGGCCGCTTGACCTGCGGGCGCTCGGCGCGCGCCCGCTCGCGGGCGCAGCGCATGCCCATCAGGATGCTCTCGGTGCCGCCGGAGGTGACGTTGCCGGCCGCCTCGGGATTGCCGAGCAGCTCGGCGGCGATGCCGACCACCTCGGATTCCAGCTTGGCCAGGCTGGGGAACATCGAGCCGGCGCCCAGCCCGTTGGTCTGGATGTAGAGGGCGTGCGCCTCCTGCAGCACCTGCAGGTGGTCGTCGTCGACGCCGTAGACGAGCAGGAAGGTCTTGCCCTCGTTCCAGGGCGCGTCGCCGCGCATCGTCTCGCGCAGCGCCTCCATGACCGACGCCTTGGACCGTCCCTGCCGTGCCAGCTTCATGCCCGCCTCCTCGCCCGCGCTATGACTGGGGTTGCTGCCAATGGCCGCCGGCCGCCGCCGTCTCGGCTAGATCGCGGTCCAGCCGCCGTCGACGGCCAGCACGCAGCCGGTGACGTAGCTCGCCGCATCCGAGGCGAGGAACACGACCGGGCCGATCAGCTCCTCGGCGCGGCCGCGCCGGCCGAGCGGCGTGCGCTCCTTGACGAAGCGCTCCAGCGCCTCGCTCGGGCCGGCCTCGCCGGGGGCGCGCGACATCGGCGTCATGTAGCCCGGCGCGATGGCGTTGACCCGCACGTTGTGCGGCGCCCATTCGATCGCCAGCATCCGGGTGAGCTGGTTGACGCCGCCCTTCGACGCGCCGTAGGGCAGGTTGTCGGGAGCGCCGACCGAGCCGTAGATCGACGAGTTCATGATGATCGAGCCGGCGCGCTGGCCGACCATGACCCGGCCGACCGCCTGCGAGCAGAGGAAGTAGCCCTTCAGGTTGGTGCCGAGGATGCGGTCCCACTCGCCTTCGTCGTAGTCGAGCGCCGGCTGGTTGAAGTCGACGCCGGCGTTGTTGACCAGCACGTCGATGCGGCCGCCGCCGAGGGCGAGCGCGGCGGCGACCATGGCCTCGACCTCGGCCTTGCGGGCGATGTCGGTGCGCACCGTGACGGCGCGCCGTCCGAGGCCGCGGATCTCCTCGGCCAGGCTGTCGATCTGCGGCGTGGTGCGCGCCGCCAGCACGAGGTCGGCGCCGTGCCGCGCCAGCCCGAGCGCGATCGCCCGGCCGAGGCCGCGGCCCGCGCCGGTGACGATGGCGACGCGGCCCTCGAGGTCGAACAGATCCGCAGCCATCGCCAACCCATCCCTCGCCCGTGAAGCCGGAGCGCGACTGTCGTCCCGGGAGCCGGGTGGAGTCAAGCCCGCCTTCGATGTTTCGGCAAGGTCTTCGGCATGATCTGGCGGATCCCGCCATCTTGTGCTGTGATAGTTGTGGATTTCGCAATATCGAGGTGTGCCTTGGCGGCGCAGAAGGGCGCGGGCGCGTTTCGCTTCTCCCCGGCCGACATCGAGATCATCCGCTGCCTCAACGAGGATGCGCGCAGCTCGGTGACGAAGATCGCCGGCCGGCTGGCGATGCCGGAATCGACGGTGCGGCACCGCCTCAACCGGCTGCTCGACGCCGGCGTCGTCGAGTTCACCGCGGTGCCCAATCCGCTGCAGCTCGGCTACCAGATCTGGGCGATCATGGAGATCCAGGCGGAGCTGTCGCGGATCCGCGGCATCGCGCGCGAGCTGGCCGACCGGCCCGAGGTCTACTTCGTCGGCATCACCACCGGCAGCTACGACATCCTGGCCGGTGCCGTGTTCCGCTCCAACGACGAGCTGCTCGACTTCATCACCGGCTACCTGCCGAAGGTGCCGGGCATCATCCGCACCTCGACCTCGACCGTCGTGCTCGACGTGGTCAAGCGCTTCCTCACCTTCGCCGTGGCGGGCGAGGGCGCCGCGGCCGAGCCGGTGCGCGCGCGCCGGCGGCGCGGGGCCGGCGCGGCGGCGCGGGCGCCGGGCCGGAAGGGCTGAACCGGCACGAAGGCGCTTGCCGGTGCAGCAATCGGTCCACTAGTCTGCCCGCGCAGGGTCGGGGGCGCCCCGCGCAATCGCGGCGCAGGTAGAGGGTTGACATGAAGTCGGCTGCCGAGGCGGGGCGTCCGCGCGTTCTCGTGGTGGAGGACGAGGCGCTGGTCGCCTTCGAGCTCGAGGACATCATCAGCGAGGGCGGCTTCGCGGTGGTCGGGCCGGCCAACGCGCTCGACTCCGCGCTCGTCGCGGCCGAGCGCGAGCCGATCGACGCCGCGGTGCTCGACATCAACCTGCGCGGCGAGCTCTCCTTCCCCGTCGCCTACGCGCTGCGCAGCCGGCAGATCCCGTTCTTCTTCCTGACCGGCTATGTCGGCGAGATCATGGTCCCCGACGATCTCCAGGGCGTGAAGGTGCTGAGCAAGCCCTACCAGGCGCAACGCCTGATCACGACACTGCGCCGCCTGCTGCCGAACGGGGCCTGACCGGCCCTGCGGCATGGTGCCCGCAAGGCCCGCGCCGACACTCTCCATTTGTCATGCTGGCCGACCCGGGCACCCCATCTCGCGGCGTCCCTGGATTGCCGGGTCAAGCCCGGTAATGACAAGGAAGAAAGCTGCAGGTCGGCGGCGGGCGGGCAGCCTTCCTCTTGATCGGCTGTCTGGAGCAAGCGAGCCCGCGCCGGACTTGCGAACAAAACAGGAACTCCTCCATATTTGTCATGCCCGGGCTTGACCCGGGCATCCATCTCGCAGCGTCCCTGGATTTGCCGGATAAAGCCCGGCAACGACAAGGGCAACCTGCAGATGGCGGGCGTGCCGGCAGCACCAGGTATAGGACATGGATCTCAAGGCCAAGCTCGAGATCCTGGCCGATGCGGCCAAGTACGACGCCTCCTGCGCCTCGAGCGGGGCGGAGGGCCGCAGCTCGCGCGGCGGCCGTGGCGTCGGCTCGACCACCGGCATGGGCATCTGCCACAGCTACACCCCCGACGGGCGCTGCGTCTCGCTGCTCAAGATCCTGCTGACCAACGCCTGCATCTACGACTGCCTCTACTGCATCAACCGCTCGTCGAGCGCCGTGCCGCGGGCCCGCTTCACGGTCGAGGAGGTGGTGCGGCTGACGCTGGGCTTCTACAAGCGCAACTACATCGAGGGGCTGTTCCTCTCCTCCGGCATCATCCGCGACAGCGACTACACCATGGCCGAGCTGGTGCGGGTGGCGCGCACGCTGCGCGAGGCGCACGATTTCCGCGGCTACATCCACCTCAAGGCGATCCCCAACGCCGATCCCGGCCTGCTCGCCGAGGCCGGGCGCTGGGCCGACCGGCTCAGCGTCAATATCGAGCTGCCGCGGCCCGAAGGGCTGGCGAAGCTGGCGCCGCGCAAGGAGATCGGCGAGATCCGCCGCGCCATGGCCGGGCTGCGCGGCCGCATCGAGGCGGCCCGGGCCGAGCGGCGCGCGCCGCGCTTCGCGCCGGCCGGCCAGTCGACGCAGATGATCGTCGGGGCGGACGGCGCCGACGACCGCGCCATCCTGGAGACCAGCGCCGGGCTCTACGGCTCCTACCGGCTGGCCCGCGTCTACTACGCCGCCTTCAGCCCGATCCCGCAGGCCAGCGCCCTGCTGCCGCTGCAGCCGGCGCCGCTCAGGCGCGAGAACCGGCTCTACCAGGCCGACTGGCTGCTGCGCTTCTACGGCTTCTCCGTCGCCGAGATCCTGGCGGGCGCGTCCGAGGGCATGCTCGACCTGGAGATCGACCCCAAGCTCGCCTGGGCGCTGCGCCACCGCGAGCGCTTCCCGGTCGACCTGGCGACCGCCGGGCGCGAGGCGCTGCTGCGCGTCCCCGGGCTCGGCGTGCGCACCGTCGACCGGATCCTGGCCGCCCGCCGGCATCGCCGGCTGCGGCTCGAGGATCTCGCCCGCATGCGGGTGCCGCTGGCCAAGGCGAGGCCCTTCATCGCCGTGCCCGGCCACCACCCCGGCGCGCTGCTCGACGCCGCTCGCCTTGAGCCGCTGCTGCGCCGCGAGGCGCGCCAGCTGACCCTGCCGCTCGGCCATGCATAGGGTGGTGCTGGAGAGCCCGGCCGACCTCGCGGGCTGGCGGCGCGAGGCGCGGCGGCTGGCGGCGGCCGGGGTGCCGCCGGAGGCGGTCGAGTGGACGGTGGCCGGCGAGCCCGCGGGCCTGCCGCTCGAGGCCGCGACGGCACCCGGCGCCGCGGAGCCCGCGCCGGCCGCCGCGCTCACCGTGCCGCGCGCCTTCCTCGAGCTCGCCGGGATGGCGGTGCTGCACAGCGATCCCAGGCGCTTCGCGCTGCTCTACCGCCTGCTGTGGCGGCTGCAGCGGCGGCGCGGGCTGCTCGAGGACCTCGCCGATCCCGACGTGGCGCGGCTCGCCGCGCTCGCCCGCGCGGTGCGCCGCGACATCCACAAGATGCACGCCTTCGTCCGGTTCCGCGCGCTGGAGCTGGAGGGCGCCGAGCACTTCGTCGCCTGGTACGAGCCCGACCACCACATCCTCGCGGCGGCGGCGCCGTTCTTCGTCGAGCGCTTCGCCAACCTCGCCTGGACCATCCTGACGCCGGCGGGGACGGCCGACTGGGACGGCGAGAGCCTGCGCTTCGGGCCCGGTGCGACGCTCGGCCAGGCGCCCGGCGAGGCGCCGGGCCGGGCACCCGGGGAGGACGCGCTCAAGGCGCTGTGGCGCAGCTACTATGCCAGCACCTTCAACCCGGCGCGGGCCAATCCGAAGGCGATGCGCGCCGAGATGCCGGCGCGCTTCTGGCGCAACCTGCCGGAGGCGGCGGAGATCGCGCCGCTGCTGCGCGGCGCCGCCGGCCGCGTCGCGGCGATGGTCGAGCGGCCGCCGCTGCCGCCGGTGGTGCGCCGCGGCGCCGAGGTCGGGGCGGCGCCGGCCGCGCCGCCCGAAGGCGGGCTCGCCCGGGCGCGGGCGGCGGCGGCCGGCTGCCGCGCCAGCCCGCTATGGCAGCCGGCGACGCAGACGGTGTTCGGCGAGGGCCCGCCCGGCGCGCGGCTGATGCTGGTCGGCGAGCAGCCCGGCGACGTCGAGGACCTGCAGGGGCGGCCCTTCGTCGGCCCCGCCGGGCAGCTGCTCGACCGCGCGCTGGCCGAGGCCGGGATCGACCGCGCCGCCGCCTACGTCACCAACGCGGTGAAGCACTTCAAGTACGTGCCGCGCGGCAAGCGGCGGATCCACCAGAAGCCGGGCAGCCTGGAGATCCAGGCCTGCGCGCCGTGGCTGGAGCAGGAGCTGGCGCTGGTCGACCCGCGGCGCGTCGTGGCGCTCGGCGCCACCGCGGCGCAGGCGCTGTTCGGCCGCGCCATGCCGATCGGGCGCAGCCGCGGCCGGCTGATGGCGCTGGGCGAGCGCCAGGCGCTGGTCACGGTGCACCCGTCCTACCTGCTGCGGCTGCCCGACGCGGCGGCGCGGGAGCGCGAGTACCGCGCCTTCGTCGCCGATCTCAGGCTGGCGGCCGGCTAGAGTCCCGGCGCGCCGCCATTCACCAGGCGATGGCGAAGCGGCAGGCCTCGCCGCCCGCGGCGATGCATTCGGTCTCGTGCGCCCGGGCCCGGGATGCACCAGCCGGGCGAACAGCCGCTCGAAGGTCGCGGCGTAGAAGGCGCAGCAGGGCTCGGCCTCGTGCGCGCCGCGGCAGAGCGGGCAGTCGGCGATCGACAGCAGCACGGGCCGGCCGGGCCGGAGAGTCAGCCGGCCGCTGCCGACGAAGGTCCAGGCATGGCCGGCGATCGCCCGCAGCAGCAGCCGGCTCGCCGGGCGGGCGGGCAGCGCCGTCAGCAGCCGGCGCACGGGGGCCGGGATGCGGTGGGCGAGCAGGTAGTCCGCCGTGCGCTGCCCGGCGATCCAGGCGGCGGTGGCGGCGCGCCGGGGCCCGAGCGCGGCGCGCAGCCCGGCATGGAGCGTGGTGACCTCGTCCTCCGGCACCAGGCCGTCGGGCGGCGCCGCCAGGTAGCGCTCCAGCCCGGCGTCGCGGAAGAGGCGGGTCGCGGCGGCGGCGCCCACGAGCGCGGTCGCCGCCTCGGCCAGCCGGGTCACCGCGTTGGGCCCGATGCGCCCGGGCGGGTGCCCGTGCAGCGCGGCGGTGGCCGCCATGGCTCAGTCCGCCGTCGCGCTCTCGGCCATCTGCTCCTTGCCGCCGCCGCAGGCCATCGCCGCGGCGCCGGCCTGCGCGGTCGGCCGGCGGTTGTGCGTGGTGCGCCACTCGACGCCGCGCAGGTCGGCGCGGCGCCGGCTGCGGTCGAAGCCGAAATCGACCCCGCCCTTGGATTGCGGGCCCCAGTAGTTGACCCGGCCGAGATCGTAGAACTTCCGCTCGAAGCCCGACTTGAGGAAGGCCTTGAGGCAGCCCAGCAGGTAGCGCCGCCGCTCGCCGCTGCCGGCGAACGGGTAGGAGAACAGCGCCTTGCGCATGTAGAAGCGGCGGTAGTTGTGCATCACCCGGTCGAGCAGCTCGGCCCGGTCCATCGCGTCCGGCTTCATGATCGGGGTGACGAAGTTGTACTTCTCGTAGTCGAAGACCTCGACCTTGTCGCCGAGCTCGCGGAACAGGTCGGAGAAGGGCCAGGGCGTGTACATCGACCAGTTGGCGAGGTCGGGCTTCCAGTCCTGCGCCATCCGGTAGGTTTCCTCCAGCGTCTCGCGCGTCTCGTTCTCCAGCCCGACGATGAACTGCGCCTCGACGACGATGCCGGCCTGGCGCAGCAGCTGCACCGCCTTCTTGTTCTGCGCGACCGTGGTCTCCTTGTTGAAGCGGTCGAGCTGCAGCTGCGCCGCCGCCTCGGTGCCGAGCGAGACGTGGATCAGCCCGGCCTTGCGGTAGAAGGGCAGCAGCGCCTCGTCGCGCAGGATGTCGGTGACCCGGGTGTTGATGCCCCACGGGATGCGGACGTCGCGGCGGATCAGCTCCTCGCAGAAGGCGACGAACTTCTTCTTGTTGATGGTCGGCTCCTCGTCGGCGAGGATGAAGAAGCCGATCCCGTGGTCGCGCTTCAGCGCCTCGATCTCGTCGACCACCTTGCGCGGGTCGCGGATGCGGTAGTCGCGCCAGAACTTCCACTGCGAGCAGAAGCTGCAGGTGAAGGGGCAGCCGCGGGCCATGCTGGGGATGGCGACCCGGGCGTTCATCGGGATGTAGATGTACTTGTCCCAGGCGAGCACGCCCCAGTCCGGCGTGATGGCGTCGAGGTCCTTGACCGTCGGCGCCGCCTTGGTCGCCACCACCTGCTCGCCCTCGCGATAGGCGATGCCGGCGATGGCGGCGCGCTCGGTCGGCCAGCGCCCGGCGGCGATCGCCTGCAGCAGCGCCACGAAGATCTCCTCGCCTTCGCCGCGCACCACCACGTCGATCCACGGCGCCTCGGCCAGCACCTGGCCGTACATGAAGGTGGCGTGGATGCCGCCGAGCACGGTCACGGCCTGGGGATGCAGCTCCTTGGCGATCTGCAGCAGCCGCTCGGCCTTGTAGATCGCCGGCGTGATGGCGGTGGCGCCGATCACGTCGGGCCGCTCCTCGGCCAGGATGCGGCGCACCGCCTCGTCGTCGAGGTGGTCGGTCATCGCATCGATGAAGCGCAGGTCGGCGAACCCCGCCGCCTTGGCCGCGCCCGCCAGGTAGGCCGCCCAGGCGGGCGGCCAGTTGCCGGCGATCTCGGCGCCCCCGGAGTGGTAGTTGGGGTGGAGCAGCAGGATGCGCATGGGAGCCCCCGGTTTCGACGCGACTGTCAAGATTGATAGACGTCAACGGGAATGGACAAAATGATCTGGATCAAGCCGCGCTGCCCGGCCCCGCCCTGCGGAGCGCCCGGGCGCGCGATGCGGATGTCACGCCGGCCGATTGAGCCGGCAGCTTGCGCGGTGGTATCCATGGTTGCAGCGGGGCGGCGAGCGGAGCCGGGGGTGGGGCAGGGCGGAAGGTCGGCGGGCCGGGCCCCGGCGGTGTTCCGGCCGGGGGCGGTGGCGCTGCTGCTGTCGCTGGCGGCGGTTGCGCCGGCTGCCGGGCAGACTGCCGAGCAGGTTCGCGCCGCGCTCGCGGATGTCATGCGCGACGGCGACCTGCAGCAGGAGCTGCCGAGCCGGAGCTTCTCCCCGCCCAGGGCGACCGACGGCCAGGCCCCGACGCCGGCTCCGGAAGAGCCGGCGTCCCGGACCAAGCTGTCCTCCTGGCTGCTCTGGCTGCTGCTCGCGCTCGGGCTGGGCTGCGGCGCGGTGGTGCTGGGGCGGGTGCTGAGCGGCTGGCGGCCGGCGTCGCGGCGGCGCCCGGTGCCCGCGGCCCCGGCGACGGCCGCGCCGGCTGCGCCGGCGACCCCCGCCGCACCGTCGGAGGAGGCCGACCGGCTCGCTGCCGAGGGACGCCTCGCCGAGGCGGTGCACCGCCTGCTGCTCGACGCGCTCGAGCTGCTGCGGCGGCGCGGCGAGGCGCTCGCCCCGGCGCTGACCGCCCGCGAGATCCTGCGCCGCGTGCGGCCGCCGGCGGCCGAGGGCGAGGCGCTGGGCCTGCTGGTGCCGCTGGTCGAGCGCTGCTGGTTCGGCAGCGCCCGGCCGACGCTCGAGGAGTACCGGCGCTGCCGCGACAGCGTCGCGCGGCTGCGCGGCGGCGCGGCGGCATGAGCGCCGCGCCCGCTTTGCCGCGCTGGCCGCTGATCGCCTGGGCGGCGGCGGCCGCGCTCGTCTTCTCGGCCTCGCTCTTCGTCATGACCGGCCGCGACGACCAGGGCACCGGCCTGCCCGACGCGGCCGGACCCAGCGCCTATTCGCGCTCCTCGATCGGCCATGCCGGCTTCTTGCGGCTGCTGCGCCGGCTCGGCATCCCGGCGAGCGCCAGCCAGGCCGACTCGTGGAGCAAGCCCGGCCAGGGCGGCGTGCTGGTGGTGGCGGAGCCGCGGACCGACGAGGCCGGCCTCGCCGATGCCGGCTTCCTCCTCGGCGAGGGCTTCGACCTGGTGCTGGTGCTGCCGAAGCGCGGCGGCGTGCCCCAGCCCTCCCATCCCGGTTGGCTCGCCGCGACACGGCTGCTCGATGTCGCAACCGTCGCCCGGGTGCTGGCACTGGTCGACGCCGACGCCGCGGTGGTGCGGCCGGCCCGCGCCCCGAGCTGGACGGTTCGCGAGCTGCGCGCCCTGCCGACGCTGCCGGCGCCGCAGCTGATGGTCTCGCGCAAGCTGCGCCCGGTCGTCGCCGGCCCGGACGGCATGCTGGTCGGGCAGCTGGAGACCGACAACGGCCGCGTCGTCGTGCTGTCCGATCCCGACGTGATCGCCAATCACGGCCTCGGCCAGGGCGACAACGCCGCGCTCGCCGTCGAGATCCTCGGCCTGCTGCGCGGGCCCGACGGCAACGTGGTGTTCGAGGAGACGGTGCACGGCTATCGCGAGCGCCCGGTCAGCCCCCTGGCCCTGCTGCTGCAGTTCCCGTGGCTGCTGCTGACCCTGCAGGGGGTGCTGGCGCTGGCGCTGCTCGGCTGGTCGGCGGCCGGGCGGTTCGGCGCGCCGGAGCCGCTGCCGCGCGCCCTGCCGCTCGGCAGCGCCACCCTGATCGAGACCGGGGCGCGGCTGCTCGACCGGCCGGCGCATCACGCGCTGATGGTCCGCCGCTATCTCGACCTGACATTGGCCGAGCTGGCCGCGCGGCTGCACGCGCCGCCGGGGCTGGCCGGGGCGGCGCTCGCCGCCTGGCTCGACCGCGTCGCCGCGGCGCGCGGCGTGGCGGCCGGCGCCGCGGCGCTGGAGCGCCGCCTCGCCGCGGCCGGCGACGACGCCGCATCGCTGGCCGCGGTCGCCGCCGCGGCCTTCGCCTGGAGGCAGGAGATCCTGGGATGAGCATCGAGGGCGTCGCCGACCTGACCGGCCAGCTGCGGGCCGAGCTGCGCAAGGTGATCGTCGGCCAGGACGAGGCGGTCGAGCTGCTGCTGACCGCGCTGCTGGCCGGCGGCCACGTCCTGCTCGAAGGCGTGCCGGGGACCGCCAAGACGCTGCTGGCGCAGGCCTTCGCCGCCGGCCTGTCGCTCCGCTTCGGGCGGATCCAGTTCACCCCGGACCTGATGCCGGGCGACGTGCTCGGCACCAACCTCTTCAACTTCCAGACCAACAGCTTCGTGCTGACCAAGGGCCCGATCTTCACCGAGCTGCTGCTGGCCGACGAGATCAACCGCAGCCCGCCCAAGACCCAGGCGGCGCTGCTCCAGGCGATGGCCGAGCGCATCGTCACCATCGACGGCAAGGACTACCCGCTCGGCGACTTCATGGTGATCGCGACGCAGAACCCGATCGAGCAGCAGGGCACCTATCCCTTGCCCGAGGCGCAGCTCGACCGCTTCCTCTTCAAGGTGGTGATCGGCTATCCCAGCCGCGAGGACGAGCTCGAGATCGTGCGCCGCCACGGCCACAGCCCGGCGATGCCGCGGCTCGGCGACTTCGCCGTCGCGCCGGTCGCCGACGCGGCGCGGCTCGCCGCGGTGCGGGCCGCCGTCGCCGGCGTCGTGCTGCATCCCGAGATCGTCGGCTACATCGTCGACCTGGTGCGGGCGACGCGCGAGCATCCGGCGCTCGAGGTCGGCGCCTCGCCGCGCGCCGCCACCATGCTGGCGACCGCGGCGCGGGCCGCGGCGGCGCTGCAGGGCCGCGACTTCGTCATCCCCGACGACGTCAAGCGGCTCGCCTTGCCGACCCTGCGCCATCGCGTGCTGGCGACCGCGCTGTCGGAGATCGAGGGGGTCGAGGCCGGCCGCGTGCTCGGCGAGATCCTCGACCGGGTCGGCGCGCCGCGATGATCCGGCCGACGCGCCGCGCGGTGCTGCTGTTCGCCGGCCTGCTGCCGGTGCCGCTGCTGCTGCTGCTCTACCGCCCGGACGACTGGCTGCTGGCGCTCGACGCCAGCGCCCTGATCCTGCTGGCGCTGGTCGCCGATTCCCTGATGATGCCGTCGGCGCGGCGGGTGCGGGCCGCGGCGTCGGCGCCGGCCGCCGTGCATATCGGCGACCGCGCCGAGGTGGCGGTGACCTTCGCCGCGCCTGTCCGGCGCGCGCTCGAGGTCGAGCTGGCGCTCGACCTCGCCGGGCCGGCGCCGCCGCACGCCGCCGGCCGGGTCCGCCTCGGCCCCGAGAGGGCCGCCCGCGCCGTGCTCGCCGTCGCGCCGCTGCGGCGCGGCCGGGTCGAGGTGTCGCGGCTCTGGCTGCGCTGGCGGGGGCCGCTCGGGCTGATGGCGGTCGAGCGGGTGCTGCCGGTCGCCCAGGCGTTCGATGTGCTGCCCAACGTGCGCGCCGCTTATGCCGCGGCGCTGCCCTTCCTCGCCCGCCAGGCGATGACCGGGCTGAAGCCGCAGCGCGACGCCGGCGGCGGCGGCGAGTTCGACGCGCTGCGCGAGTTCGCCGCCGGGCTCGACAGCCGCTTCATCGACTGGAAGCACTCGGCGCGGCATCGCCGGCTGCTCTCCAAGGAGTTCCGCGCCGAGCGCAACCATCCGGTGGTGCTGGCCTTCGACACCGGCCACCTGATGCGCGAGCCGCTGGCCGGCCTGCCGCGGCTCGACCATGCGATCAATGCCGGGCTGCTGCTCGGCTGGGTGGCGCTGCGCACCGGCGACCTGGTCGGCAGCTACGCCTTCGACGGCGGCATGCGCCACTTCCTGCAGCCGGGACGGGGGGCGGCCGCCTTCGCCCAGCTGCAGCACGCCGCCGCGGCGCTCGACTACGGCGACGACGAGACCAACTTCACGGTCGGGCTGGGCGAGCTGCAGGCGCGCCTCCACCGCCGCAGCCTGGTCGTGCTGTTCACCGAGTTCGTCGACACGGTGACCGCCGAGCTGATGCTCGACACCCTGCAGCGGCTGGCCGCCCGTCATCTCGTGGTCTTCGTCACGCTCGCCGACCCGTGGCTGGCCGGGCGCGCCGCCGCGCCGCCGGAGGATCATCGCCGGGTCGCCGGCGCGGTGCTGGCCTATGACATCATGCGCGACCGCAAGGTCGTGCTGGAGCGGCTGCAGCGGCTCGGCGTGCAGTGCCTCGACGTGCCGGCGGGGCGGCTCTCGGCGGCGCTGGTCAGCCGCTATCTCGCGATCAAGCAGCGCGACCAGCTGTGAGCGAGGCCGCCCCCGCGGAACCGCTGGTCCGGCTGAAGAGCCGCGAGTTCCGCCGCGCCCGGGAGGCCGGCTGGCGCGAGCTCGAGGCGCTGGTCGCGGTCGGCGAGGCGCGCGGCCTGGGCGCGCTGTCGGCGCGCGAGCTGGAGCGCATGGCGCTGCTCTACCGCGCCGCGCTCTCGGCCCTGTCGGTGGCGCGCAGCATCGCGGTCGATCGCGGCCTGCTGCGCTATCTCGAGGGGCTCGGGCTGCGCGCCCATCTCTGCCTCTACGGGCCGGATCCCGGGCTGGGCAAGGCGCTCGCCGGCTTCTTCGGCCGCCGGCTGCCGCAGGCGGTGCGCGCGCTCGCCTGGCCGCTGCTGGTCGCCGCCGTCCTGCTGCTGCTCGGGGTCACCGCCGGCGTCGCGCTGGTCGATCGCGACGAGGCCTGGTTCGCGACGCTGGTTCCCGGCAGCCTGGCCAGCGGCCGCGGTCCGGCGAGCTCGGCCTTCGACCTGCGCGAGGTGCTGGAGCAGCGCCTGCCCGGGCTGGCCGAGACCCTGCACATGGTGGCCAACGCGCTGTTCGCCAACAACACGGCGGTGGCGCTGCTCGCCTTCGGCCTCGGCTTCGTCGCCGGCGTGCCCGCCGCGCTGCTGGTCTTCTACCAGGGCCTGCTGCTCGGCGCCTTCGTCGCGCTGCACGCCCATCGCGGGCTGCTCGCCGAGTTCCTCGGCTGGATCGCCATCCACGGCGTCACCGAGCTTGGCGCCTTGCTGATCTGCGGCGCCGCCGGCCTGCGGCTCGGCGCGGCGATGGTGTTTCCCGGCCGGCACCTGCGGCGCGACGAGCTGGCGCTGGCCGGCCGCGCCGTCGCCCCGGCGGTGGCGGGCGCCGTCGCCATGCTGCTGGTCGCCGCCATGCTCGAGGGCGTCTTCCGCCAGCTGGTGCAGCCGACCGCCGGGCGCGTCGCGATCGGCGGCGCCAGCCTCGTTTTCTGGCTCGGCTACTACCTGCTGGCCGGCCGCGAGCGCCGCCGATGACCGCCGCTGCCACCCTGCTCGCCACGCTCGAGGGGGAGCGGCGCCGCCGCCGCCGCCTGCTGCCGCCCGAAGGGGTCGTGCTCCAGGTCGAGGTGGCGCGGGCGAGCGAGCGCGCCGCCGCCTTCGCCATCGACTATGCGCTGTCGACCGTGGGCGCGCTGCTGCCGCTGCTGGCGGTGGCGCTGCTCTCCGCGGTGGCGCCGATCGGCACCCTGCTGGCCATCGCGCTGTTCTTCCAGTTCGTCGTGCGCAACTTCTATTTCCTCTGGTTCGAGCTGCGCTGGGGCGGGGCCACGCCGGGGAAGCGCGCGCTCGGCCTGCGGGTGATCGACCGCGAGGGCGGCCGGCTGACCGCCGCCGCCGTGGCCACCCGCAACCTGCTGCGCGAGGCCGAGCTGTTCCTGCCGCTGGCGATGCTGCTCGGCGCCGGCGGCGGCCTGCCCTGGTGGCAGGCCTGGGCGATCGGCGGCTGGATCGTGCTCTTCCTGGTGCTGCCGCTGCTCGGCCCCGACCGGCTGCGCGCCGGCGATCTCGCCGCCGGCACGCTGGTCATCGCCGTGCCGCGCCGCCTGCTGCTCGACGACATCGCGCAGGAGCGGCGGCGCTTCGCCTTCGACGAGACGCAGCTCGCGCTCTATGGCGAGGAGGAGCTGGCGGTGCTCGACCACGTGCTGCGGCGGCCGGCCAGCCACGAAGGCGACCGGCTGCGCGCCGAGGTCTGCCGCCGCATCCGCCGCCGTCTCGGGCTGGAGGGCGAGCTCGCGCCAGCCGACGCGGCCGCCTTCCTCGCCGACTTCTACACCGCCCAGCGCGCCCGGCTGGAACGCCGGCGCCAGGCCGGCCAGGACCGGCCGGCCGACCTGCCCGAGGCCTCCTGAGTCAGCCGAACACGGCGGCGACCTGCTCGATGTCGACGCCCTCCTTGAGCACCCGCAGCTGGTAGTACACGACCGCGGTAACCACGCCGTAGAACGCCAGCAAGGTCCCGTTGACGAGCACGTCCACGCCGATCAGGACGACGGAGGCGCCGGCGCGGAGCAGCAGCGCGGCGACGGCCCCGACCGCGGCCCGGAGCACGAACACGATCAGGCAGAGGGCGAAGATGCGCCAGCGATTTCCCTTCGTGAGCGCGGCGCTTCGCGAGACGCTGGCATCGGCGCCGAGCCGCTCGACCACGCAGACCGGCTGCGCCACGAAGAGCATGATGAATACGATCACGCCCGGGATGACCAGGAGCAGCGTGGCCAGCCCGGCGAGCACGCCAGCCATCACCGAGACCAGGACGATCGGGACGAAGCGCGGCAAGGTCGCCGCCAGCGTCTCGACGATCCGCACCCGATGGCCGCGCATCGCCTGGACGGCGGCGTGCACGATGAGCGCCTGGGTGACGGAGTAGATCAGCAGGGAGAGCAGGAGCTGGGCGCCGAGGATCGGCATGAGCACGCCGTAGTCGGCACCGACTGCCTGCACGGCCGCCAGCTGGAGCAGGAGCGTGTTCAGGAAGGCGGAAGGCAGGGCCAGCCCGGCCATCGCCGGCAAATGGCGGCCAAGCAGTCCCATCGCGAGCGCTATCGTGTCGCCGACGCGGAGCTTGTCGCCTCCGCCGCGGACCGCCGCCGTGGCTTCCGTCATCGCCGGGTCCTCACCCCACCCACGCTGCGATGGATGTTGCGCCGACTGGCCAAGCTTGGCAAGGAAAAGTTGTTATACGGACAGTCGTGGCGACCCTAGGTGGTGCTCGCCGGTCAGCCGAAGACGGCGGCGATCTGCTCGATGTCGACGCCTTCCTTCACCACCCGCAGCTTGTAGTAGACGACCGCGGAGACGAGGCCGTAGAGCGCCAGCAGCGCCGCATTGAAAAGCATGTCGACGGCGATCAGGACGACGAAGGCGCCATCGCGCAGCAGCAGGCTGGCGAGGTCCGCGGCCGCGGCCGGGATCACGAACACGATCGCGCAGAGGGCGAAGATGCGCCAGCGATTCCCCTTCGTGAGCGCGGCGCTCCGCGAGACGCTGGCGTCGGCGCCGAGCCGCTCCACCACGCAGACCGGCTGCGCCACGAAGAGCATGACGAATGCGATCACGCCCGGGATGACCAGCAGCAGCGTCGCCAGCCCGGCGAGCACGCCGGCCAGCACCGAGACCAGGACGATCGGGACGAAGCGCGGCACGGTCGCCGCCATCGTCTCGCCGATCCGCACCCGATGGCCACGCATCGCCTGGACGGCGGCGTGCGCGATGAGCGCCTGCGTGAGGGAGCAGAGCAGCAGCGACAACAGCAGCTGCGCGCCGAGGATCGGAACGAACAAGCCGGAGTCGGCGCGAGCCGCCTGCGCGGCCGGCAGCCGGGTCAGCAGCGTGCAGAGGGCGGCGGCGGGCAGGACCAGCCCGGCGATCACCGGGAAGTGGCGGCCGAGCAGCGCCAGCGCGAGCGCCAGGGTATCGCCGACGCGGAGCCTGCCGCCCCCGCCGTCGACCACCGCCGTGGCTCCGCTGCCCGCTCAGCCGAAGACGGCGGCGATCTGCTCGATGTCGACGCCTTCCTTGATCACCCGCAGGTCGTGATAGACGACGGCGCAGGCGACCGAGCCGAAGGCCAAGGTGAGGGCGTTCCAGACGGCGTTGACGATCTGCGCCGGCAGCCCGCCGACGCCGCGCAGCGCGTAGCCGATCACCGCCCCGACGATGCCCTGCAGGATCATGATCAGCAGGATCAGCCCGAACACCTGCCAGCGATAGCCGCGGGTCAGCTCGGCGCTGCGCGAGATGCTGGCGATCGGCCCGCGGCGCTCGGCGACGCAGGCGGGCTCGGCGACGAAGGTCATGGTCAGGACCATCAGGCCCGGGATCAGCAGCAGCAGGCTGGCGAGCCCGATCAGGATGGTCGAGAGGATCGTCAGCAGCAGAACCGGGATGACCCGGGGCAGGCTGGCGCCCAGGGTCTCGCCCAGCCGCACCCGCCGGCCGCGCATCGCCTGCACGGCGACGTAGACGACCATCGCCTCGCAGAGCGAGTAGATGGCGACCGCGATCACGATCTCGAGGATGATCAGCGCGATCGCGCTGCCCCCGCCGGCGGTCGCCGCCGCCTGCAGCGCCCCGTTGAGCGCGGCGCTGAGCACCGCCAGCGGCAGGGCGATCAGCATCAGGATCGGGAACTGGCGGCCGAGAAGGGAGAAGCTGCGCGCCAGCTGGTCGCCGACGCGGAAGCCGGGCTGCCCGGACAGTTCGACGCGCTCGGTTGTGTTGGACATCGCCTCGTCCCCCGCCTGCCGTCCCGGCCATCCTCGGGCAGGCCGGACCGTCTGGCAAGGGCAGCGTGGCCGTAGGCTCGCATCAGGCGTGGCCGCGAAACTCGGAATGCGGCGGCGGAACTACCGGCCGTCTCGGTGTTTCTGTTCTCAAGCCAGCCGATGGTTCGCCCGGGCACGGCCGCTGCGTGACCGCTCCGCGCGCCACCGGCTCGGTCGGCAGCACCCAGGAGGGGCAAAGCGATGTTTGGCAGGAAGAGCGAAGCCGAGGCGCCGCGCAACGAGCCGATCCGGGAGCCGATCCGCCGCGACGAGCCGCGGCTGCGCGGCGCGCCGCGTCCGCCGATGCCGGCGGCGCCGCTGCCGCGGCCCGATGCCGCCCGCCGGCTGGCCGAGGTGGCGGCCCTGCGCCGCGCCGAGCCGCTGCCGGAGCCGCCGCCGCGGGTCGCGGCGCCCGATCCCAACCGCCTGGTCGTCGATCGCGGCATCACGCTGAGCGGCGAGATCCGCGCCTGCGACCAGCTGGTGGTCGAAGGCCGTGTCGAGGCCAGCCTGTCGCGGGCGAGCACCCTGGAGGTGGCGGCCTCCGGCCAGTTCAAGGGCAGCGCCGAGGTCGACAGCGCCGAGATCTTCGGCCAGTTCGAGGGCGAGCTGACGGCCCGCCGGCGGCTGGTCATCCGCAGCGGTGGCCGCGCCAGCGGCCGGATCCGCTGCGGCGAGATCGAGGTCGAGCGCGGCGGCCGGCTGGCCGGACGCCGAGGCGCGGCCAAGCCTCTCGACGCACGATCCGGCCCGCCGCCGCGGGCCGTGGCCGGCGCAGCGCGGCCGCGTTTCGTCGACCTCGCCCATGCGGACCGGCAAATGGGCGCGCGCGAGCTCGCCGGTCTGATCGTGACCTTGTCGCGAAGGATGAGGCCGGCGACACTGCCCGACCGGTGCGCCGCTGCCCGCCGGGAGACCCCGACCGGCCGCCGCCGGCGAGCGGCCGATCCGGAGGCCATGGCCTGCGCGACGCCGGCCCGGGCGCGCGCGCTCGCCCTCGGGCCGCGCAGGATTGGCTCGCCTCGAGAGCTGAGGGCACGCGCTCGCGGCTGGAGGGCGCATGGCGCCGGTCGGCCGTGTGGCCGCGGCTCGCCGCTCACCGCCGCAGCCGACCTCCCCGCCGCCGTGCGGCCGTCGGCCCGCTTCCGGCCGACGCCACCATCGGCGCCGGCGGCTACGCCGATGCTGCTGCTGCCGGTGCCCGGCACGAGCGCTGCCGGTCGCCGCGGGCGCGGCGCTGCCGCGTCGGCTGCGACGCGAGCTGCCGCTCGCCCGCGCCCTGCCGGATCCGGCCGGGGATGCGATCGAGGTGATCGAGGCGCTCGCGCGCGGCGACAACGTCGTCGCGCCGGCGAGGCGCGACGGGCGGGCGATCGCTGACCGGCGGCGACCGGCCGCTCGGGGCGGCCGAGGTCGCGCTGCTGGTCCTGGCGGGCATGGCTGACATCGCGGTGGGCGGCGGCCGCGCCGGCTGCTGGCGGCGCGCGCCGCGGCACCCGACGCCACCGGGCCGCTGCTGGCCCGCCTGCTGGCGCGCGACGGCGCGCTGGTCGCCATCGTCGTGCCGGCCGCTGGCCGCCTGGACGGCCGCTGCGGCACTCGCCGCCGCGCGCACCGGCGGCGCCCTGGCGCCGACCTGCTGCTGGTGGCCGGCCGCCGAGGGCCACCGGCGCCGACGATCATGCCGCGGCGGCGCTGGCGGCGCGGCCGGGCGCCATTCCGGCGATGTCGCGCTGGCCGGGGCGGAGACGGCGACCCTCGGCGCTGGTCGGCGCGGGCCGGCGCTCGTGCTGCCCGGCGCGCCCGGCGCCTGCCTGTGCGAGCTACGAGCGCTCGCCGGGCCTGCGTGCGAGGCTGGGCGGGGCGAGCCGGCGGGCTCGACCCGGCGATGCCGCGAGGGCGCCTCGGGCGCAAGATCGTCTCTTCGCCATCGGACCGTCGAGCCGGTGCCGGCGCCCGGCGCGCGCGCTGGGGCCCTCGGGCCGGCCCGCGCCCCAGCCTGGCGCGCGCCGCGGCCGCCGACGGGCTGGTCCGGTGCCGGCCGGCAGCGAGGGCTTCGCCGCCGGCGCCGCCAGCCATCTACCGCTTCGACGAGCACGGGGAGACGCGGGATGGATGTCAACCGATCCCGCGGCCGGCATCGCCGCCGCGGTGCGGCGCCGCGCGGCAGGAGCAGTTGCTCGAGGTGGTGGCGCGAGGAGGCCGTCGCGCGCTTCCACCGCCGTGCGCTGGGCCGCTCGGCGTCGAGCGGGTTCGCTGGCGATGCGGCTGCCGGGGGCTGGCCGAGGATCTGGTGGCCGCCGTCGACGTGCCGGCCTTCGACCGGTCGAGCGTCGACGGCTCGCGCTGCGCGCCGCCGACACCGCCGGCGCCGGCCCTGGCAGCCGGCGGCGGCTCGCCCTCAATCCGGAGGTGATCACCCCCGGCATCGCGCCCGCCTATCGCCGTCGCGCCGGGCACCGCCACGGTGATCGCCACCGGCGAGCCGCGCGGCGCCGACGCGGTGCTGATGGTCGAGCACAGCGAGCCGCCGCCGACGACGCGATCGAGGTGCTGCGCGCGCGGCGCCCGGCCAGATGATCGCCGCGGCCGGCAGCGACATGGCGCGCGGCGAGACGGTGCTGCGCGCCGGCCGCCGGCTCGGCCTCGCGCGAGATCGGCATGGCGGCGGCGGCGGCGCGGCCGGGCTGCCGGCGCGGCGGCGGCCGCGCGTCGCCGTGCTCTCGACCGGCGACGAGATCGTCGCGCCCGGCACCGCGCTGCGGGCGAGGGCCAGGTGCATGATTCCAACGCGGCTCGCTGCCGCGATCCGCGAGGCGGCGGCGAGCCGCTGCCCGACGGCATCGTGGCGGACGACGCCGCGGCGCTCGAGGCGGCGGTGCGCCGGGCGCTGGCGGCGGCCGACCTCGTGGTGCTGTCGGGCGGCACCTCGAAGGGGGCCGGCGACCTGTCGCACCGGGTGATCGCCCGGCTCGGGCCGCCCGGGGTCCTGGTGCACGGCGTCGCGCTGAAGCCGGGCAAGCCGCTCTGCCTCGCCGTCGTCGAGGGCCGGCCGCTGGTCGTGCTGCCGGGTTTTCCGACCTCCGCGATCTTCACCTTCCACGAGTTCGTCGCCCCGGTGATCCGCGCCTATGCCGGGCGGCGTCCCGATCCCGCCGCCGAGATCGCGGCGGTGCTGCCGGCGGCGCTGGCCTCCGAGCGCGGCCGGGCCGAGTACGTGATGTGCTCGCTGGTCGAGGGCCCGCAGGGCTGGGCCGCCTATCCCACCGCCAAGGGCTCCGGCGCGGTCACCGCTTTCGGCCAGGCCGACGGCTTCTTCCGCGTGCCGCAGCATGCCGACGGGCTGCCGGCCGGCAGCCGCGTCGCGGTGCGCCGCATCGGCGAGGCGGCTGCGCCGGCCGATCTCATCGTCGTCGGCAGCCATTGCGTCGGGCTCGACCGGCTGCTCGGCCGCGTCGAGGCGGCCGGCTACACCGCCAAGGCGCTCGCCGTCGGCAGCCAGGGCGGGCTGGCGGCGGCGCGGCGCGGCGAGTGCGACCTCGCCGGCATCCACCTGCTCGACCCGGCCACCGGCCGCTACAACGAGCCGTTCCTGACGGAGGGCCTGACGCTGGTGCCGGGCTATCGCCGGCTGCAGGGCGTGCTGTTCCGGCCGGACGATCCGCGCTTCGCCGGCTGCGCCGACGCCACCGCGGCGATCGCGGCGGCGCTGGCCGATCCCGGCTGCCTGATGGTCAACCGCAATGCCGGCAGCGGCACCCGCATCCTGGTCGACGGCCTGCTCGGCGGCGCCCGGCCGCCGGGCTGGTGGGTGCAGCCGAAGTCGCACAACGCGGTGGCGGCGGCGGTGGCGCAGGGCCGCGCCGACTGGGGCGTGGCAATCGACACGGTGGCGCGGCTCTACGGGCTCGGCTTCCTGCCGCTGACCGAGGAGCACTACGACTTCGTGCTGCCGGCAGCCCGGCGCGACCGGCCGGCGGTGCGCCGGTTCCTCGCCATCCTGGAGGACCCGGCGGCGCGCGAGGAGCTGCGGTCGCTGGGCTTCAGGCTGTGACCCGGCCGCGCGCCGCCCAGGCGACCGCCGCCATCGAGCGCGGGCCGTCGGGCCGGCCGGCGAGATAGGCGGCGCGCACCCGCTCGGCGATGCGGCCGAGCAGATCCGGGTCGACCGAGCGGACATAATCGCCGACGGGGCCCTGGCCGCCGGTGATGGGCGCCCAGAAATCGGCGAAGTCGGCATAGGTCATGCGGATCATCAGGCTGGCCTCCGCGACCTCGGCCAGGCCCGCCGCGCGGAAGGCGCCGGCCAGCGCGCCGGGCGTGGTCAGCGGCAGCGAGAGCTGGCGGGCCCGGGCGCGGTCCGCCGCCGGGTCGAGCGCCGCCGCGGTGTCCCAGAACAGCCGCTGATAGACCAGCCCGCCGGCGAGGTCCCAGACGGTCGCGGCGACGGTGCCGCCGGGCCGGGTGACGCGAACCAGTTCGGCGACCGCCGCGGCCGGGTCGGCGACGAAGTTGAGCGCCAGCAGCGACAGCGACCGGTCGAAGGCGGCGGCGGGGAAGGGCAGGCGCTGGGCGTCGCCGACGCAGAAGCCGAGGCGCGGGTCGGCGAGCCGTGCGGCGGCGAAGGCGACATCGGGCGCGGCGATGTCGAGGCCGACGATGGCCGCCGGCTCGGCCCGGGCGGCGAGCGCGGCCGAGAGGCTGCCGGTGCCGCAGCCGAGGTCGAGCAGCCGTTCGCCCGGCGCCGGCCCGGCGAACCGCAGCAGCTCGTCGGCGAGGTGCCGGCTCCAGCGGCCCATCAGCCGCTCATAGGCCCGGGCGTCGGTGGCGCTGTAGATCGAAGGCATGGTCGGCCCCGCTGAGATGGCGCACCATCATGGACGATCCCGGCAGCCGAGGATCGTCCGCCATGTCCCGCCATGATAGTTTCGGCGCATGGCGAAGCTCAGGATCCGCGTCGATCTCGATCCGCAAGGGGCGGTCGGCCCCGGCAAGATCGCGCTGCTCGAGCAGATCGACGCGCTCGGCTCGATCTCGGCGGCGGGGCGGGCCATGAAGATGTCCTATCGTCGCGCCTGGGAGCTGATCGACAGCATCAACCAGTGCTTCCGCGAGACGGTGGTCAGCACCCAGCATGGCGGCGCCAGCGGCGGCGGTGCCACCCTTACCCCGTTCGGCCGCGAGCTGGTGACCCGGTATCGCGCCATCGAGCGCCAGGCCGAGCGCGCCGCCGCCGTCCATCTCGAGGCCCTGCAGGCGGCCAGCGCGAAGCGCGAGTGAGCGGCGCCGCCCTGCCGGCCCCATCCTTCGGCAAGCTCAGGATGAGGCCTTCGACAGGCTCAGGATGAGGCCGGACAGATCGCGCCACCTCGAACCTCGTTTGAGGAGCACGCGGGGCACCACGATCGCTGAGAGTAGACGCGCAGCGGCACCACGGCGCCCCCTCCGCTCTGCGCCTCGGAAGCCAATTTCGCGGTGTCCTGGAGCGCGATTTTCGCTATATCTATCCGAATATTGCGTTCGGGGTGGTGGTGCGACAACTTGCAGGGCCAGGGTTTGAAGCTTGCCGCCCCGGCGGAACATCGCCGCCGCGGCGCAGGATCTCCGCACCTGCCGTCTCGGCGGTGATCAAGTCGACCGACGTGATGATCTTCCGCGACTGACGAAATATCCGACGATATCGCCCGACAGGGGGAAAGGGACCGTCACATGCCTGCCCATCGCACGTTCGCCGGGGCGCTACGCCGCGGCGCCGCCGCCCTGCTGGTCGGCCTGCTGCTCGCCGGGGCCGCCGTCCCGGCCCGCGCCGCCGACCTGCTGGTCTTCGCCGCCGCCAGCCTGAAGAACGCGCTCGACGACGCGAACGCCGCCTATGCCGCCCAGGGCGGCGGCAAGGTGACCGCCTCCTACGCCGCCAGCGGCGCGCTCGCCAAGCAGCTGGAGAACGCCGCCCCGGCCGACATCTTCATCTCGGCCGACACCAAGTGGATGGACTATGTCGAGAAGAAGGGGCTGGTCCGCGCCGGCACCCGCGGCAACCTGCTCGGCAACAAGCTGGTGCTGGTCGCGCCGGCCGGCAGCAGCGCCCAGGTCGAGCTCAAGCCGGGGGTCGACCTCGCGGCGCTGCTCGGCAAGGACGGGCGGCTGGCGATCGGCGACCCCAAGTCGGTCCCGGCCGGCAGCTACGCCGAGACCGCGCTGCAGAAGCTCGGCGCCTGGGCCGGGGTCGAGAAGCGGCTGGCCAAGGCCGAGAGCGTGCGCGCCGCGCTCGCCTTCGTCAGCCGCGGCGAGGCGCCCCTCGGCATCGTCTACGAGACCGACACGCGGGCCGACAAGGGCGTCCGGATCGTCGCCATCTTTCCCGAGGACAGCCACCCGCCGATCATCTATCCCATAGCCCTGCTGGCCGGCAGCACCAACCCCGAGGCGGCGAAGTACCTCGCCTGGCTGCGCTCGCCGGCGGCGGCGCCCTTCTTCGAGAAGCAGGGCTTCACCATCCTGAAGTAGCCGCGGGGGGGGCCGCCGGCGCCCCGGGGCGAGGAGGACAGGTCGAGCGCATGGGAAGCGAGGCGCGGCATATCCCCTCTCCCGCGCTGCGGGAGAGGGGGCGCTGCGGCGGGAACGACGCATGTGGCCGCTGACGCCGGGGGAGAGCGAGGCGCTGTGGCTCAGCGTCAAGGTGTCGCTCTGGGGCGTCGGCCTCAGCCTGCCGGTCGGGATCCTGCTGGCGCTGCTGCTCGCCCGGATCGAGTTCTGGGGCAAGAGCCTGGTCAACGGCGTCGTCTACCTGCCGCTGGTGCTGCCGCCGGTGGTGACCGGCTACTTCCTGCTGCTGCTGCTCGGGCGGCGGGGGGTGATCGGCGCCTGGCTCTATGACGCGCTCGGCGTGACGCTGGCCTTCCGCTGGACCGGCGCCGCGGTGGCGAGCGCGGTGATGGGCTTCCCGCTGCTGGTGCGGGCGGTGCGGCTGTCCTTCGAGAGCGCCGACCGGCGGCTCGAGGCGGCGGCCGCGACGCTCGGCGCCGCGCCCGGCTGGGTGTTCCTCACCGTCACCCTGCCGCTCGCGGTGCCCGGCATCCTGGCCGGGTTCTTCCTCTCCTTCGGGCGCAGCCTCGGCGAGTTCGGCGCCACCATCACCTTCGTCTCGAACATCCCGGGCGAGACGCAGACCCTGCCGCTGGCGATCTACACCTACACCCAGGTGCCGGGCGGCGATGCCGCGGCGCTGCGGCTGGCGGTGATCTCGGTGGCGCTGTCGCTGGTCGCCCTGGTCGCCTCCGAGCTGCTCGCCCGCCAGGCGACGCGGCGGATCACCGGCATCTGAGATGGCGCTCGAGGTCGATGTCGAGCACCGCCAGGGCGGCTTCCACCTGGCGGTGGCGTTCGTCGCGCCGGACGGCGTCACGGCGCTGTTCGGGCCGTCCGGCTCGGGCAAGACGACGCTGGTCAACATCGTCGCCGGCCTGATCCGGCCGGAGCGCGGCCGGGTCGCGGTCGGCGGCACCGTGCTGGTCGACCGCGCCCGCCGCATCTGGCTGCCGCCGCACCGGCGGCGCATCGGCTACGTCTTCCAGGACGGCCGCCTGTTCCCGCACCTCACGGTGCGGCAGAACCTGCTCTACGGCCGGCTCTTCACGCCGCGGGCGGAGCGCGCCGCCGGCCTCGACGAGGTGGTCGAGCTGCTCGGCATCGGCGGGCTGCTGCAGCGCCGCCCGGCCTCGCTCTCCGGCGGCGAGAAGCAGCGCGTGGCGATCGGCCGGGCGCTGCTCGCCGATCCCCGGCTGCTGCTGATGGACGAGCCGCTGGCCGGGCTCGACGAGGCGCGCCGCGAGGAGATCCTGCCCTATCTCGAGCGGCTGCGCGACCGGGCCCGCCTGCCGATCGTCTATGTCAGCCATCTCGCCGCCGAGGTCGAGCGGCTGGCCTCCCTGGTGGTTCGCCTCGATGCCGGGCGCCTCGCCGGCCCGCCGGCCCCGGCGGCGCCGCTTCAGGCGGGATCGGCCGGCCGGCTCGCCTCGGGCGGCTGAGGCGCCAGCGCCGCGTCGAGCGCGGCGAGGTGCGGCCGCAGCGCGGCATGCGCCACGGTCTCCATGTCGCGATAGTGCTGCACCAGCCGGGCGCCGAACTCGGTGAGCGCCGCGCCGCCGCCGGCCCGCCCGCCGAGCCGGGTGGCGACCACCGGCTCGCGGAAGGCGCCGTTCAGCGCGTCGATCAGCAGCCAGGCGCGGCGATAGGACATGCCCATGGCGCGCCCGGCCGCGGCGATCGAGCCGGTGTCGCGCACCAGCTCGAGCAGCCGCACCTTGCCGTGGCCGACCGCCACGGCCGGTCCGAGATCGATGCGCAGGGTGAGCCTCGCCATGCCGCGATCCTAGCCCGCTTCGGGCAGGCGGGGCAGGGGCTCAGCTGCCGGGGTCGGCCCGGGCCGCCCCCAGCGGGCAGCCGGCGGCGACGGTCGGGTCCGGCGCGGACGCGCCGGCCTCCGCCGTCCGGGGCTCCGGCCCGCCCAGGCGATCGCGCTCGCGCGCCGCCTCGTTTCGGTCCGCCCCCGGCGGATAGCGCGCGGCGGCCACCGCGAACCAGTGCCGCGCCGCGGCCGCATCGCGGGCCACGCCCGCGCCATCGCGATAGACGATCCCGAGATTGTAGGCGCCGCCGGCGCTGCCGGCCGCGGCGGCGCGGCCGTACCAGGCGGCGGCCTGGCGCTGGTCCCGGGCGACGCCGCGGCCGAGCGCGTAGTCGATGCCGAGCGCGTTGGCCGCCTCGGCGCTGCCGGCGTCCGCGGCGCGGCAGGCCGGCGAGCGAGCGCGGCAGGTCGAGCGGCACCTTGCGGCCCTCGCCATAGAGCGCGCCGAGATTGTAGGCGGCGCCGACCTGGCCGGCCGCCGCCGCCTGGCGCAGCAGCCGGAGCCCGGTCTGGCTGTCCTGCGGCAGGCCCTGCCCGTCGACATACATCATGCCGAGGTTGAACTCGGCGTCGGGATGGCCCTGGTCGGCGGCAAAGCGGTACCACTTGACCGCCGCCTCGTGGTCCTGCGGCACGCCCTGGCCCTGGTCGTACATGATGCCGAGATCGTAGGCCGCGCCGGCATCGCCCTGCGCCGCCGCCTTGCGGTACCAGCGGAGCGCCTCGCCATAGTCGCGCGGCAGGCCGCGCCCGGTATGGTACATCACCGCGAGGTTGGTCTGCGCGCGCGGGTCGCCCGCCTCGGCGAGCTGGCGGCAGGCGGCGACGGCCCGATCCGGGTCGCTCGCCAGCAGCTGCTCGGCCTCCGCGCAGTCCTGCTCGGCGTCGCCCGGGGCGGCGGCCCGCGCCGGGGCAGACGGAAACAGGACGGCCGAAGGCAGGAGGGCCGGAAATAGGAAAACTGTCGTAAGGAGCAGCGCGCCGAACCCTCGCCCGCTCATTTCCGTCACCCCATTTGCGCCGCCCGCGGCACCGAAGATGCAATGCGTCCCGGTGCCTGCGGGTTCCCGGCCCGGGGCTCGCACCCGCGGTCGCCGGTCCGGCGAGCCGGCTCCGGGACGGGCCGGCGCGGCACCATTGTCGCAGGCCGGCTGTTGTCCTCTCGTGCTGCAACGCCCGGCAGGCTAGGCTGCAGCCGAGCTTGTCGCCATTCCGCGCGAGGGTTTGCATGATGCCGCATTCGGAACCCGCCCCGGTGACCTGGAGCCTGATCCCGGTGCGCGTGACGCTCGACGACCGGAGGCTCGACCTCGAGATCACCCGGGCCTCGGCCGAGCGCGACCACGAATGGCTGCGGCAGGGCATCCGCCTCGCCCATGGCGACCGGATGAGCGACGAGCGCGTCCACGAGGTCGTGCTCACCGAGCTGCTGCAATGCGTGCTGGGCGATCCGGAACCGGCCGCGGCCGAGCAGGCGAGCGAGCGGATCGGCTACCTGCTGTGGCTGGCGCTCGACGAGGACAGCTGGGCGGAGGCCACCGAGATCAACCTGGCGATCGGCCGCCCGGGCGAGGGGGGTGCCGATCTGGAGATCGCGCTCAGCGTCAGCTGACGCCCCGTCAGCTGAGGTCCAGCCCGGCCGCGGGGCGCCGCCTCGCGGCGGCACTGCTCGTCGGGCTCGTTGCCGGGCTCGCCGCCGGGCTCGTTGCCGGGCCGGCCGCCGCGGACGAGGGCATGTGGACGTTCAACCGGTTCCCGGCCGACCGTGTCGGGCGCCTCTACGGCTTCGCCCCGGACGCGGCCTGGCTCGATCATGTCCGCCTCGGCTCGCTCCGGCTGGCCCAGGGCTGCTCGGCGAGCCTGATCTCGCGCGACGGCCTGGTGCTGACCAACCATCACTGCGCCCGCAGCTGCATCGAGCAGCTCTCCAGCGCCGGCCGCGACCTGGTGGCCGACGGATACCTCGCCGCGGCCGCGGCGGAGGAGCGCCGCTGCCCCGAGCACGAGGCCGACCAGCTGGTCGGCATCGCCGACGTGACGGCGGCGGTGACCGCGGCCACCGCCGGCCGCGACGGGGCCGCCTTCGCCGCCGCCGAGAAGGCGGCGATCGCCGCGGCGACGCAGCCCTGCGCCGGCGATGCGAGCCTGCGCTGCGACGTCGTGAAGCTCTATCGCGGCGGCCGCTACGAGCTCTATCGCTACCGCCGATTCCAGGACGTCCGGCTGGTCTTCGCGCCGGAGGAGGCGATCGCCTTCTTCGGCGGGGACCCCGACAATTTCGAGTTTCCCCGCTACGATCTCGACATCGCCCTGCTGCGGCTCTACCAGGACGGCAGGCCGCTGCGCGCCGGCGACGTCCTGCCGCTCGCCGCGGCCGACGCCGCGGCGGGCGAGCTGGTGTTCGTCTCCGGCAACCCCGGGGCCACCAGCCGGCTGATGACGGTCGCCCAGCTCGAGCTCGAGCGCGATCTCCTGCTGCCGCACCGGCTGCTCTACCTCGCCGAGCTGCGCGGCCGGCTGACCGAGTTCCAGGGTCGCGGCGGCGAGCATGCCCGGCTGTCGGCCGATCTCCTGTTCGCGGTGGAGAACACGCTGAAGGCGCTGCAGGGCCGCTTCGCGGCGCTGGTCGACCCGGCGCTGATCGCGGCGCACCGGGCCGCGGAGACGGCGCTGCGCGAGCAGGTGCGGGCGGATCCGGCGCTGGCCGGCCGCGTCGGCGGCGCCTGGGACGCGATCGCCCGCTCGGTCGAGCGGCAGCGCGGGCTGCAGGACCGCTACTTCCTGCTCGAGCAGCAGCCGGAGCGCGCCGCCTCCCGGCTGTTCCGCCAGGCCCGCCAGCTGGTGCGCCATGCGGCCGAGAGCCGCAAGCCGAACGGCGAGCGGCTGCCCGACTACACCGATGCGGCGCTGCCGGCGCTGCGCCAGTCGCTGCTCTCCGAGGCGCCGGTGGACCCGGCGCTGGAGGTGCTGCTGCTGGGCTACTGGCTGGGCAAGCTGCGCGAGCGGCTGGGGCCCGACGACGCCGATGTGCGCGCCCTGCTCGGGCGGGAATCGCCCGACGCGCTCGCCCGCCGGCTGGTGGCCGGCACCGGGCTGGCCGATGCCGGGCTGCGGCGGCGCCTGCTGGAGGGCGGCGCGGCGGCGATCGACGCCGCGGACGACCCGATGCTGGCCTTCGCGAGGCTGGCCGACCCGGCGATGCGCGCCGTGCGGTCGCGCTTCGAGGCCGAGGTGGAGGCGGCCCAGTCGGCCGGGGCCGCGCAGATCGCGCAGGCCGCCTTCGCGCTGCACGGCGCCGAGAGCTATCCCGACGCGACCTTCAGCCCGCGCCTCTCCTTCGGCACGATCCGGGGCTACCAGGAGAACGGCCGGGCGATCCCGCCCTTCACGCACATCGCCGGGCTCTATCAGCGGGCGACCGGGGCGCCGCCCTATGCGCTGCCGGAGCGCTGGCTCGCGGCGCGCGACCGGCTCGACCCCGCCACCCCGTTCAACTTCGTCTCCGACACCGACATCATCGGCGGCAACTCCGGCTCGCCGGTGATCGACCGCGCCGGCCGGGTGGTCGGCGTGATCTTCGACGGCAACATCGAATCGCTGGGCGGCGAGTACGGCTTCGACCCGGCGGTCAACCGGGCGGTGGCGGTGGCGGTCGGCGCGATCCGCGCCGCGCTCGGCACCGTCTACGGTGCCGAGCGCCTGCTGCGGGAGATCGACGGCGCCCCGCTCTCCGCGACCGGGGCGCCCTGACGCCGAAGCTATCGGGCCGGCTACATGTACCAGGGGGCCCGGTAGTAGTCGTAGATGCCGTGGCCCCAGCGCGGGTCGTTCCAATCCGGCCGCTCGTCGGCGGCGTAGCTGGGCGCGCCCTCCAGGGTTTCGCGGTCGAGGTCGACGACGTAGCCGCCCTGGTTCGGGTCGTAGGTCAGCACCTTCCAGGGCAGCGGGTGGTAGCGCTCGCCGATGCCGAGGAAGCCGCCGAACGACATCACGGCGTAGGCGACCTGGCCGCTGTACTTGTCGACCATGAAGTTGTGCACGGTGCCGAGATGCTCGCCGCGGCGATTGTAGACCTCGGTGCCCTCGACCTTGTCGGAGGCGATCAGCCGCTCCGTCTCGTCGGTCTCGACCCGCCCGGCGGCGGGCGCGGTGCGCTCGGTGTCGGTCCTGTAGGTAGCCATTCTCCGGCCTCCATTGGCTGATGGCGTGGCTCGCCCAATCAACGCGACGGAGGCGGGACCGTTCCCCGGCGGCTCAGCCTGACCGGCCGGCGGCGAAGTGCGGCCAGTAGCGCCCATAGTCCTGGCGCAGCAGGAACAGCGGCGGCTCGTCCTCGTCGATCGCGGCGAAGCGCGCGACGCGCTCGAGGAAGCGGTTGTCGCGGTCGTCGTCGTTGACCAGGGAGACCTCGCCGGCCATCACCCGGTGGTGGCGCGCCCAGATGCGGTGGTAGCAGAGCGGCGGCAGGCAGGCGCTCTCGCCGGGCTGCAGGCGCAGCTCGCCGCCGGCGTCGAGGGTGCGCCGCACGCCGTCGACGCTGACCGTCACCGGGGTGTCGGCGAGGCCCTCCTCGGGGGTGCTGTTGTAGAGCTGCACGGCGAGCTCGCCGCCGCCGCGGTTGATGATGTCCTCCATCTTCAGCCAGTGGAAATGGAACGGGCACCCCTGGTCGCGGCGGAACATCAGCAGCTTCTCGCAATAGAGCTTGCCGCGGCCGCGCTCGAGCTCCTCGGGCGAGCCGTTCCGGATGGTGAACAGCACCAGGCCGCAGCGGCACCAGTCGCCCTGGCCGAAATCGGTGATGTCCCAGCCGAGCCGGCGGTCGACGATCTCGGCCACCTCCGGCCCCTTGCCCCGCCAGGCGCCGGGCGACCAGTGGGCGAAGGGCGGCAGGGGGAAGCCCTGCTGCGCGAAGAAGGCGTCGGCCTCGCGCATGATCGCGTTGATCTCGGACCGCCGCATCGTCGCCTCCCCGGATTACCGCGCCGGGCAGGATACGCCCGGCCTCGCCGCGGCGGGAGGGGCTGCCTCGCTCAGTCCGTCCGCTTGGGCGGCAGGGCGGCGACCGGCTGCAGGTAGGCGGGGTGCTCCTGGTCGGGAGTGCGGGCGCCGAACGGCGCACGCATCATCGCCGCGCTCCCGCCGCCGTCCTCGGCCTCGGCCTGGCGCATGACGTCGTGCAGGCTGGCGGCGGTCGCCTCGCTCCAGGGCAGGACGTAGGCGCGCGGCTCGTCGGCCCAGGGCACGCGCAGCCAGACATAGATCGCCTTGCCCTCGTCGAAGCTGGCCGACAGCAGCTCGGCGTCGCGCTGGTCGGGCAGCTCGAGCCAGCTCGGCAGCGGCCGGCCGAGCAGCCGGGCGCCGCCGACCAGCACGGCGGCGTAGAGCACCGCCAGCAGCGCCGGGCCGGCGATCCTGCGCCATCCGTCGCGCGGCAGCGCGAGCAGGCAGTAGAGGCCGAGGACCAGCACGGCGGCGAGGAAGAGCAGGATCAGGCTGGTCATGATTCGGCGCTGCGCAGCGGCCGCGGCAGGTCGTTGATGCTGCCGGGCACCAGCACGCCGTGATCGTCGAGGCGGAAGCGGATCACGGTGATCTCCTGGCCGAAGCCGGTGAGCCTGACGTCGCGGTCGGCCAGCAGCTCGGTCGCCGCGCCGGGACGGCGCTCCTGCACGGTGACCTTGACCGGGATCGCCTTGACGTCGACCCGTCGCGAGTAGAGGTGGACGTTGACGACGTACTCGCCGGCCGGCAGCGATCGCGAATAGGCGACCTCGAAGTTCTTGCCGCTCGGATCGTTGACGAATCCCAGGTCGTCGCGCAGCAGGTTGAAGAACCGGCCGTCCTTGTTGGAGTAGCCGACCGGGCGGTCGCCCGGCGCCAGCACCCAGAGATCGACGTCGACGTCGAGATCGTCGGGCCAGAAGGCCTGCACGGTCAGCGCGCCGGGCGGCACCTCGTCGGCCTTGGACTGCTGCGGCGGGTTCATCAGGATGAGCGCGAAGGCGACCGCCAGGATGATGCCCTGCAGCATCAGGTTGAGCATGTCGATCCAGGCGATCGAGGTTTCCTCATCCATCGTGCCGCCCCGTCAGGAGGCGCAGGTTGAGCCGCAGCCAGAGGTTGCCGATCAGCCCGAGCAGGGTGGCGTAGAGCGACACGCCCATGCCGGTGAACACCGCGCTCATCATCGGCGCGACGCTCGACTGGTCGCCGGCGCGGAACTGGGCGACGCCGGAGAGCGCCAGGATGAAGCCGATCACCGTGCCGACCAGCGCCAGCTTGGTGATGTTGCGCGCGATCCAGAGGGCGTCCGGCCAGCGGCCGAGATAGATGCAGGCGAGGCCCGCGCTCGTCGCCGCGACGATCATCCAGCAGAGCGGGGCGTTGGCGCCGGCGAAGGGCTCGCGGCCATAGCCGCCGAGGCAGGCGGCCGCGACCAAGCCGGCCCCCATGACGTTGAGGGCCCAGAATCGCGGCCTGAACCCCACCGGGTCGGCGAGCGAGACGGGCTCGGCCTGGGCCGGCGTCGCTGCGATCGCGCCGCTGCCGCGGCGTCCGATGAAGGCGTTCATGATCGCTCCCTTGGTTGCCCTTCGAACAACGAGCCGAGCCGGGCTCGGGAGCATGTATGCGTCATCATGACGCAGAATTAATCCTTGACTTTATGCGTCAAAGCCTTGGGCCGAGTCCTGAAATTGACACGAGGGCGCTCCGGCCCGTGCTCAGCGCATGCGGGCGGAAGGGCGCGGCGGCGATCGCCGGGCGCCGGGGTCAGGCGACCATCGCCTTCTCGCGCTGCACCTGGCCGGAGAGCCGCGTCAGGCCGTCCTGGCCCAGCAGCTTGCGCAGGCGCGGGAACTCGACGTCCTCCTCGCGGCGGGCATGGACGGCGATGAGGTCGCGCAGCTCGCGCACGCCGGCGACCCAGCCGGGCTCGCCCTTGGGCGTCTCCTCCAGCGTGTGCAGCAGGCGCTTGATGTCGGCATGGTCGCCATAGAGCTTCCCGGCCTCCTCGGCCGCGCCGGCGCGATCGTGCAGCAGCGGATAGACGACGTCCTGCTCGGCCAGCGCATGGGCGGTCAGGGCGTGCTTGATCGTCAGCAGCATCCTGGTCCGCCGCAGCACCGCGTCGTCCGGCGTCTCCGCCAGCGCGTCGAGCGCCTGCAGCACGGTGCGGTGGTCGCGGGCCAGCGCCTCGAAGGGATCGCCGCCGACCGCGCCGCGGGCCAGCCCGATCGCCTGGCCGAGCCAGGGCGACAGGCAGCGGGCGGCGACCACGCCCGCGACGGCGCCGCCGGCGAACATCGCGATCAGCCGGCCGGAGCCGTTGCTGCGCGGGCGGTAGGGGCTCTGGCGGTGATACATCGGGCGCTCCTCGGATTGGCGGGTCTGGGCGCCCGGTCAACACCGCCCGCGCGGCGCGGGTTCAGCGCGGCCGTCGTGAGCCGGCCGGCCAGGAGCGCGGTCACGCGACGCCGCAGCTCAGGCGGCGGCCGCCTGCCGGCGCTGTCGCCGGCCCTGGACCAGCAGCACCAGGCCGCTGCCGACGATGATGGCGGCGCCGAGCAGCGTGCCGCCGTCCGGCACGTCGCCGAAGACGAGATATCCGAAGATCGTGGCCCAGAGGATCGACGAATAGGCGAACGGGGCGACCACCGGTGCCGGGGCGAAGCGGAAGGCGAGGAACAGCAGCAGCTGGCCGACGAAGGCGGCGCCGCCCATCAGCGCCATCAGCGCCCAGCCCTGCAGGTCGGGTGGTTGCCAGACCAGCGGCATCGCGGCCGACATCAGCACGCTGCCGACCAGCGAGGTGTAGAACATCGTGGTCGCGGTCCGCTCGCCGCCGCTGAGCAGCCGGGTCAGCAGCTGGTAGCCGGCATTGGCGGTGGCCATCAGCAGCGGAAACACCGCCGCCCAGCTGACCATCCCCAGCCCGGGCCGGATCACCACCAGCACGCCGAGGAAGCCGCAGAGGATGGTGAGCCACTGGCCGCCGCCGATGCGCTCGCCCAGGGTCGGCCCGGCCAGCGCCGCCACGATCAGCGGCGCGGCGGCGGTGATGGCGTAGGTGTCGGCCAGCGGCAGGAAGCGCAGCCCGACGAACATCGCGGCGGTGGCGGCCAGCAGCATCGCGGCGCGCGCCAGCTGCAGCCCGAGCCGCCGCGTGGCGACCAGCCCGGGCAGCCCGTGGCGCGGCAGGAAGGCCGTCACCGAGAGCAGGCTGAAGACGTAGCGCGCCCACACCACCTCGGCGATCGGGTAGTGCCGCACCAGCAGCTTGGCGGTGCCGTCGAGGATCGTGAAGGACATCCCGGCCACCAGCATCAGGGCGATGCCGAGCAGGGGCCGGGGCGGCCGCAGCACGGCGGCGCGCCTCATCCCGGCCGGGCGCGCCGCGGCCGCAGGTCGGCCAGCAGCGCGGTGCCGAAGCCCCAGGCGCCGTTGACCGCCAGCCCGAACGGCAGCAGCCCGGGCCGCAGCGGCAGGCCCTTCAGCGGCCCGACCACGAGGAAGGCGACCGCCGTCGGCAGCACCGCGCCGAACAGCAGGCCGATCAGCCAGAAGCCGGGGCCGCGCCGGCGGCCGAAGGCGGCGACCAGCACCACGCCCCACAGGCCGCCCCAGAAGGCGGCGGAGAGGACGGCGGGCACGCCGAGCGGCGGCACCGGCGCGAGGTTGTAGGGCGGCCGGCCCCATCCGCCGCCGAGGTAGAGCAGCTCGATCAGGCCCTGGTGGAAGATCAGCACGCCGAGCGCGCCGGCCACGAAGCCGATCAGGCAGCGGACAGGAAGATCATCTCTCATGGGGGCAACTCCTGGGCAGCGCCGACCACAGGTGACCCCGTGACCGCTCGAGACCCCCAACTCCCCGGCGACGTCCGCAGGCCAGCGCGAGGCGAATGGTACGGGCGCGGACCGGCGCTGGCCAGGGGTGCCCGTCGGGTCCCGGTCGGTCACGATGCCGCGATCGGGATGCCGCGATCGTGCAGCGCGACGCCGGATCGGGCGGCGGACGGCGTTTCATCCCGGTGGCCGCCCTCTGCCGCGATTGATCACGGGTCCGCCAACAACCTGCCACAGTCGGCTCCTAGCTTCGGGGCCGCACATCACCGGGGGAGAATGGAGATGAGCATGGACCCTTGGCACCTGGAGCCGCGCCTGGACGAGATGCTGAGCGACCCGATCCTGCATCTGCTGCGGGCCCGCGACGGCGTCTCCGAGCCGGAGCTCAGGGCGCTGATCGAGCGGGCGCGCCAGCGCGTCCTCTCGCCGCCGGCGACGATCTGCGGCGCCTCCGGCGCCGCCTCGCTGGCCCTCGCCTAGCACCGGCGCCGCCGCTATGCTCGATCCGGGCCTCAGCGGTTGGGGCAGAGGGGTTGGGAGAGGGGCGTCATGCCGCGGTTCGGTTGGATCCTGTTGCCGGTGCTGCTCGGGCTGGCCGCCTGCGCCTCGCGCGACGCGGCCGTCCGCAGCACGCCCGGCACGGCGGCCGAGGCGAGCTGCGCCGCCGCCGGCCTGGCGCCGGACAGCCAGCCCTACAACGACTGCCTCGATGCGCTCGGCCGCAACCGGGTCTATGTGCCGGCCGGCGCCTCGCGCTCGGATCTCGACTCGCTCTACTACCGGGCCTGCGTCGACGCCGGCAATGCGCCGGTGCCCTGCGCCTGCCTGATGAACCAGCTGCGGGCCAACGGGCTGAAGGATGACGGGCTGCGCTCGCTGCTGGTCAAGGCCGGCGTGCTCTGGCCGCCGCCGAACGGCCAGTTCATCAACGTCCTGCCGATCGAGGACGCCAAGTTCCAGTGCAAGATGAGCTTCCCCTGAGGGGGCAGGCGTCCCAGAGCCCCTGAGCCGGCAGGCGACCTAGAGCGAGGTCGCGGCGAAGGTGTCGCAGTCGGCGACCCGGCCGCCCTCGAGGCCGCGCTTGAACCAGCGCACGCGCTGGGCCGAGCTGCCGTGGGTGAAGCTCTCCGGCACGACATAGCCCTGCGCCTGCCGCTGCAGCCGGTCGTCGCCGATGGCGCTGGCCGCGTCGAGCGCGGCCTCGACGTCGCCCTGCTCGAGGATGTGCTTCGTGCGGTCGGCATGGTTGGCCCAGATGCCGGCGAAGCAGTCGGCCTGCAGCTCCTGGCGCACCGAGAGCGCGTTGCGCTCGGCCTGGCCGGCGCCGGCGCCCTGGCGGGAGACCTGCTGGCCGATGCCGAGCAGGCTCTGCACGTGATGCCCGACCTCGTGCGCCACGACATAGGCGGCGGCGAACTCGCCGGGCGCGCGGAAGCGCTGCGACAGCTCGCGGAAGAAGTCGAGGTCGAGATAGACCTTGCGGTCGCGCGGGCAGTAGAACGGGCCGACCGCCGATTCGGCCATGCCGCAGGCCGACTGCACGGCGCCGGTGAACAGCACCAGCACCGGCGGGTCGTAGCTTCGCCCGGCGTTGCGGAAGATGTCGCCCCAGGCATCCTCGGTATCGGCCAGCACCACCGCGACGAACTCGCGCGCCTCGTCCTGGCCGGACGGCGGCGCGCTGCTGCCGGAGTCGACCGGGCCTGAATCGACGCCGGGCGCCGGCTGGCCGCCATCGAGGATGACGCTCGGGTCGACCCCGAAATAGAGCGCGATCAGCGCGATGATCACCGCGCCGATGCCGCCGCCGGCGAGCCGCCCGCCGCCGAGGGAGATCCCCCGGCGGTCCTCGATGTTGCCGCTCTGCCGCCCACCCCGCCAGAGCATGGGCGGGCCTAGCGGCGGCCGAACAGCTGGCTGATCAGCCAGCCGATGGCGACGCCGGCCAGCAGCGCCATGATCGGATGGTCCTCGATCTGGCGGCCGACCGTGCGCACCGTGCTGCGCCCCATGTCGTAGGCGTCGCTCGCCACCTGGCCGGCGCTGTCGCCGGCGTCGCGGGCGTAGCGCGCCGCGTCGCTCACGTAGCCGCTCGCCTGGTCGAGATAGTCGCCCGCCTGGCCGGCGGCCCGATGGATCGCCGATTCGCCCGCGCGCCGAGCCGACTGGGTGCGCATGCCGCCCTCCATTGCTTGCTGATCGTGGCCGTAGTGGCGGAGAAACGCGCGGCAGCGCGGAAAGTTGCCCCGGCGCGCCGCCGCCCGGCTGCAATAATTCCGCGGCTGCCGCCGAACGACTTCTCGGGATCCCGCATTGGTCGGCTGAGTGACCCATCGACCTCGCCCAGCCGGGAGCGATGCGGCCTCGTCGGGTCCCGGCGTCGGGTCCCGGCCGGCCGATCGCCGAGACGGGAATGGCTCCCGCCGACATCTCTGGGCCGACATCGATGGCGCGAAGGCCTAGATGCTCAGGAGAGATGTCATGCGGATGCTGATTCCGGCGCTGCTCGCCGTCTGCGCTCTGCCGGCCGGCGCCATGGCCCAGCAGGCCAGCCCGGCCTGCGCCCCCTACCGGACCGTCGTCAAGAACCTCGCCGGCTCCTATCACGAGCACCCGGTCGCCCGGGCGATCGGCGGCGAGGGCCAGGCGCTGATGGTGGTGTTCGCCAGCGAGCACGGCGCGACCTGGACGGCGGTCAGCGTCCGCCCGAAGGACCAGCTGACCTGCATCGTGGCCGCGGGCACCGACTGGCAGATCGACCAGATGTCGATCGGCGAGGGCTCCTGAGCCTCCCTCGGGCGAGCCGCCCTCAGCGGGCCGCCAGGGCGGCGAGGTCGCGGCGCACGGCGTCGAGCACCGGCGCCCAGTCGCCCGGCCGCCGCTGCCGGTAGAGCCGCATCGTCGGGTACCACGGGCTGTCGCGGCGGCCGGCCAGCCAGCGCCAGTCGGCGTCGCGGTGGAGCAGCGTCCAGACCGGCAGCATCAGGCTGCCGGCGAGATGCGCCACCATCGAATCGATGCTGATCACCAGATCGAGGCGGCGCATCAGCCGGACCGTGTCGAGCACCGCCATCGAGTCGTCGCCGGGGTTGCGGAAGGCCGGCGCCGGCAGCCCGGCGGGCAGCCGCGCCGCCGGCCCGCGCTGCAGCGAATGGAAGGCGACCCCGGGCAGCCCGGCCAGCGCCGCCAGGCAGCGCGGCGGCAGCGAGCGCCGCGCGTCCCAGTCGCCGCCGGCCCAGGCCAGCCCGACCCTGAGCGCTGCGCCCGGCGCGCGGGGCGACCTGGCGGCGATCCCGGCGGCGGCGAGCGCCGGCGGGACCGGCGGCAGGCGGTCCAGCGTGGCGCGCAAGGCGTGCGGCAGCTCCATCAGCTCGATCTCGACCTCGGCGCCGGCGGCCTGGCTGCCCGGCGGGCCGATCGCGTCGATCCCGCCGAGCGGCGCCAGCAGCGGCAGCAGCGCCGGCTGGCACTCGACGGCGACCTGGCGGGCGAGCCGCCGCAGCGGCGCGACGAAGCGGATGAACTGCAGGGTGTCGCCGAGACCGTGGTAGCAGCGCACCAGCACCCGCCGGCCGGCGAGCGGCGTGCCGTCCCACACCCAGCGCAGATGCTCCGGCCGGTCGAGGCAGCCGGCGCCGCTGCGCCGGCGCTCGGCGATCACCCGGTCGCTCTCGGCCCAGGCCTCGGCGAAGCGGCCGAGCAGCATCGCCGACACCCAGCGCCGCTCGACCCCTTCGCCCGGATCGAGGCCGAGTGCGACGGCGCGGCGATAGGCGGCGAGCGCACCCCGGATCCGGCGCCGGCCGAGCAGCCGGTCGCCCCGGGCGACCTGGTGCGCAGCGGCGGCGAACGGGGACATCGCGACTCTCCCGGAGCATGGTCCGTCGTCAGAACCGGGGATGAAATGCGCGGTTCCGGCGTCCCGGGCGCCGAATCGGCCGTGCGGAGCGCCGCGGGGCGCCGCTGCCGCCGGGCCGCCGCCGCAACGCCCGCGGGCCGCGCCGGGCGGCCCGCGCCGGGCTGGCTACGGCTACGCTAAGCGTCTATAGTTGCAGAGAAAATCGCTGCGGGTGGCGGTTGACCGGCAGCATCGGGGGCGGCGAATACAGGACCGCGACAGCACCCCACGGCGCCCGTTACCTGTGGCGGCAGAACCATTTCCGCGAGGCGCGTGTTGACAGCGGCGGGCGGCCGAGACAAATTTGGGCGTCCAGTGCTTGCCGAGGGGGCATTACAGCACGATCGCAAGGGTAGCGGCGGCGGTGGCCGTCGAGACGACCTGACGCGAGCATTCGTCTGACGAGTGCCACGACCATAGAGGGATACGGACCATGAAGAAGGCTTTCTCCTACCTGCTGCTCGCTGCGACGCTCGCCGTGGGGCTGGCCGCCTGCACCGGCCCGAAGTATGAGCGCGGCGCGCTGTTCGACAACAACTGCAGCGGCCATGCCCTGCTGCCGGCCGGCGACGGCTTCTGCGAGAAGTACACCGCGGGCCAGTAAGCTTTCGATCTGGTTAGCTGCCGGCCCGCATCTGTCCGGGCCGGTGCAGGGGTCGTAGCGCGAATTGCCCGCCGCGTCTTGGATCATTGATCCGGGGCGCGGCGGGCCTTCGTGCGCTCGGTTCCCGGCTGGCCAAAGACCGGCAGCTCAGCGCCCGGCCAGCACGTACTGGCGGAGCGAATCGACCTCGTGGGCGGCCTCGTCGAGGCGCGCCTTGACGACGTCGCCGATGCTGACGATGCCGCCCAGCCGCCCGTCCTCGAGCACCGGCAGGTGGCGGACGCGGCGTTCCGTCATCACCGCCATGATCTCGCCGATCTCGTCCTCCGGCGCGCAGTGCCGGACCTCGCGGCTCATCAGGTCGGCGACCGTGAGCCCGGCAACCCCGGGTCCGTGCGCGGCCAGGCCGGCCACCACGTCGCGTTCCGAGAAGATGCCGGCGATGGCCCCGTCGGGGCCGGCCACCGGGGCGGCGCCGATCCGCCGGCGGTGCAGAAGATAGCAGGCCTCCGCCACCGTCGTCTCCGGCGGCAGGGTGACCACGTCCCGGCCTTTGTGTTCGAGTATCGCGCGCACGTTCATCGGCTGCACTCCTCCTGAGTGTCAGGCCCCGCCCGGTGCGCGTCGACGCAGCCGACGTCGCATCGGCCGCAGCTCATGAGGGAATGCTAGGCCCGCCGGCCCGGCGAATCAATCCGGCGTGGCAATGGCCGGCGCCGCGGCCGGGGTGCCGTCGCCGGCGCGCCGCAGGCGCAGCACCAGCAGCAGCGCGAGCAGTGGCGCCAGCGTCGCGAGCCCGTCGACCAGCCGCGCCGCCGCCGCGACGCTCGGGCCGGCAATGCCCCGGTCGAGCCCCGCCAGGTTGGCGAGCAGCCCGGCCAGCGCCGCCGCGAAGGCGATGCCGATGGAGCGCATGGTGGGGATGGCGCCGGCCGTCAGCGACTCCTCGCCACGGCGCGCCAGCCGCAGCGTGCGCGAGGTCAGATGCAGGTTGCAGGCGCCGATGCCGAAGCCGGTGAGCGCGGCCAGCCCGCCGATCGCCCAGAGCGGCAGCGAGACGATGCCAAGCGTCAGCCCGCCCATGCCGATGACCGCGAGCGCCTGGCCGCCGACCACCGCCGCCATCTCGCCCCGGCCGCGCCAGCCGGCGGTCGCGAAGGAGGCGGCGGTCCAGCTCACCGCCAGGGCGGCGATCATGTAGCCGGCGACGAGCGGCGGCGCGCCGTGCAGGACCTGCAGGCTGAGCGGCAGGAAGATGTTGATCGAGGTGTAGGTCAGGGCGTGCAGGATGTAGATCCAGTTCGCCATGCCGACCGGCTGGATCAGGGACAGCGGCGCGGTCGGGAACAGCCGGTTGGCGGCGCGGGCGTCGAGCAGGATGGCGGCGCCGACCAGCGGCAGGGCGAGCAGGATCAGCGCGGCCTGCGGCAGCGCGCCGGCGACCGCGCTGGCCGCCCCCACCGACAGCACGCCGGCGCTGAGCAGCGCCAGCCTCTGCCAGGGAAACTGCGCCGGCCGCGGGCGGCCGGCCGCGCCGGCGGGCCGCGCCGGCAGGGTCAGCCAGGCGACCAGGGTGAAGCCGGCGATGATCGGCAGGGTGACCAGGAAGGCGCCGCGCCACCAGTGCAGCTGGGCGAACAGCCCGCCGAGCAGCGGCCCGAGCAGCGCCGCCACCCCCCACATGCCGGAGACCAGCGCCAGCACCCGGGTGCGCAGCGCCGCGACGAAGAGCTCGCTGACCAGCGCCATCGACAGCGACAGCAGCAGGCCGCCGCCGAAGCCCTGGGCGGTGCGCCCGAGCAGCAGCACCAGCATGGTCGGGCTGGCGCCGCAGGCGCCGCTGCCGGCGAGGAAGACGAGGCCGCCGGCGACGAAGCCGGCGCGGCCGCCGAGCCGGTTGCGCAGCGGCGCCGCGCTGGCCGCCCCGACGATGGAGGCGACCATGTAGATCATCGTCGGCCAGGCGTAGAAGGCCGCGCCGCCGATGTCGGCGACGACGCCCGGCATCACCGTCGAGATGACGAAGACGTCGATCGCGTGCAGCCCGACGGCCAGGGTGAGGACCAGCGTCGGCCCGGCGCGCCCGTCGCGCAGCACCTCGATCCAGGATGGCGGGGTCGTCATGACACTCCTGCGCCGGCGCTCCCGGCGGGTATAGACCGGCCGGCCGCGATGGAGCACCCGCCGCTGCCGCATGGCCGGTCTGCTGCGGCAGATGGAACATTACGGATCGTTAATGTTGCCATCAGCCTTGGGAAAGGTGCCCCGGGGTAGGGTTTGGCCGTTCGCAACGAGGTCCCAACCCTTACCTCTCTCTGTTCGTTGGAGCGGCGCTGCCGGGAGCTTCGGCAGCGCCGACTTTTTTGTTGCCACGCCGAAGCTTACCGAGAATTAATCGAGCGGCCAGTGAATCGAGAGCCGCCCGCTCCCATCTTGACGATCAGCGCGCGGGCGGCCCCGACGGCGCCGCCCATCCGTCCGTCGAGAGGAGATGCCAGTATGCAGCTTCTGCAATGCCTGCACGGGGGGGCCGACCGGGCATCCCCGGCGCCTCAACGCCGTTCCGGCCTGGGGCTGGCCGCGGCCGCGGCCCTCGGGCTCGCCCTGGCGGCCGGCGCCGCCGAGGCGGCCCCGCCGCCGCTCAGCTTCGCCGACCTCGCCGCCAAGGTGTCGCCGGCGGTGGTCAACATCTCCTCCAGCCACGTGGTGACCGGCCGCCGCGGCGGCATGCCCGGCCTGCCGTTCGAGTTCCCGCCGGGCTCGCCGTTCGAGGAGTTCTTCAAGAAGTTCCGCGACCAGCAGCAGCAGCAGAAGGGCGAGGGCGACGCGCCGTCCAAGGAGAAGGTGACGGCGCTCGGCTCCGGGTTCATCCTCGACCCGACCGGCTACGTCGTCACCAACAACCACGTCGTCGACCAGGCGACCGACATCCAGGTGACGCTCACCACCGGCGAGCAATATGCCGCCAAGCTGATCGGCACCGATCCCAAGACCGACCTCGCCCTGCTTAAGATCTCGGCCGACAAGCCGCTACCGGCGGTGGGCTTCGGCGATTCCGACGCCACCCGCGTCGGCGACTGGGTGATGGCGGTGGGCAACCCCTTCGGCCTCGGCGGCAGCGTCACGGTCGGCGTCATCTCGGCGCGCGGCCGCGACATCCATTCCGGGCCGTTCGACGACTTCCTGCAGGTCGACGCCTCGATCAACCAGGGCAATTCCGGCGGGCCGACCTTCAACATGGACGGCCAGGTGATCGGCATCAACACGGCCATCGCCACGCCGAACGGCGGCAGCGTCGGCATCGGCTTCGCGATTCCCTCGAACATGGCCCGGCCGGTGATCGACCAGCTGCGCGCCCACGGCACGGTCGAGCGCGGCTGGCTCGGCGTGCAGATCCAGAAGGTGACGCCGGAGATCGCCTCGGCGGTCGGGCTGAAGTCGGCGGCCGGTGCGCTGGTCGCCGAGGTCCAGCCGAACAGCCCGGCCTCGCGCGCCAAGGTCAAGCAGGGCGACATCATCCTCGGCTTCAACGGCAAGGAGGTCGCCGAGATGCGCGACCTGCCGCGCCTGGTGGCGGCGGTCAAGGCCGGCACCACCGTCGACCTGACGGTGTGGCGCAACCGCGGCCGCGAGACGCTGAGCGTCGAGATCGGCAAGCTCAAGGAGGAGCAGCAGGCCTCGGCCTCGGACAACGGCGACCAGGGCGGCGCCGGCGGCGCGGTGGTCGGGCACGTCTCCAAGCTGCTCGGCGCCAAGCTGGCCTCGCTGACGCCGAAGACCCGCCAGCAGTTCAACATCGCCGACGACATCCAGGGCGTGCTGGTCACCGACGTCGACGCCGACGGGCCGGCCGCCGACCAGGGGCTGCGCCCGGGCGACGTCATCCAGGAGGTCGGCCAGGCCAAGGTCGACGCCCCCAAGGACGTCGACAACGCCACCCAGGCGGCGCGGGAGGCCAAGCAGCCGGCCGTGCTGATCCTGGTCAATCGCGGCGGCGACCAGATCTTCGTCGCCATCAAGCTGGGCCAGGCCTAGGCTGGGCCGCGGGTTCCGGTCCGGGCGGCGCCAGGCGCGCCGCCCGGACCGGCCCGCGGCGCAACGACAACGACGAAGCCGACCAAAGCGGGGGTGAGCGGCCATGCGGATCCTCGTCGTCGAGGATGACGAGCAGACGGCGGCCTACATGGTGAAGGGGCTGACCGAAAGCGGCTACGTGGTGGACAAGGCGGGCAACGGCCGCGACGGGCTGTTCCTCGCCACGTCGAACGACTTCGACGCCATCGTCGTCGACCGCATGCTGCCCGGCCTCGACGGGCTGTCGCTGATCCAGGCGCTGCGCGCCGCCCGCGTCGCCACGCCGGTGCTGATCCTGAGCGCGCTGGGCCAGGTCGACGACCGGGTCCAGGGGCTGCGCGCCGGCGGCGACGACTACCTCACCAAGCCCTTCGCCTTCTCCGAGCTGCTGGCCCGGCTGGAGGCGCTGCTGCGGCGGCGCAGCGGCCCCGCCGTGGTCACCCGGCTCAGCGTCGGCGACCTCGACATGGACCTGCTGAGCCGCTCGGTGCGGCGCGCCGGCCAGGCGGTCGACCTGCAGCCGCGCGAGTTCCGCCTGCTCGAGTACCTGATGCGCCATGCCGGCCAGGTGGTCACCCGCACCATGCTGCTGGAAGGCGTCTGGGACTACCATTTCGACCCGCAGACCAACGTCATCGACGTCCATATCAGCCGGCTCCGGCAGAAGATCGACAAGGGTTTCGAGACGCCGCTGCTGCACACCGTGCGCGGCGCCGGCTACTGCCTCAGGGCGGGGTGAGGACGGGGTGAGGCCAGGGAGCCGGCCTTGACCGTCGCGCCGCGCCCGCTCGGCTTCTTCGCCACCACCACCTTCCGGCTGGCGCTGCTCTATGCCGGCCTGTTCTGCACCTCGGTGCTGGCGCTGTTCGCCTTCCTCTACTGGACCACCACGGTGCTGGTCGACCGCCAGCGCGACGAGGCGATCCAGGCCGAGATGACGGCGCTGACCGACGAGTTCCGCGAGCGCGGGCTGGGCGGCCTCAGCGATGCCATCGACGGCCGCACCGAGCCGGACCGGGTCGGCAACAACCTCTATCTGCTGACCGACCATGCGCTGCAGCCGGTCACCGGCAACGTCTCCAACTGGCCGCGCACGGTGAGCCGGCTCGGCCGCTTCCTGACCTTCCCGATCCTGCTCGAGGGCGAGTCGGTGCCGCACCAGGCGCAGGTGCTGCACGTCGCGCTGCCCGGCGGCTACCACCTGCTGGTCGGCCAGGACACCCGCACCGAGCAGCAGTTCCGCAATACCATCGTGCAGGCGCTCGGCTGGTCGGTCGCCATCACCATGGTGCTCGGGCTGGGCGGCGGCTTCGTCATGAGCCGCCACATGCTGCGCCGGCTGGAGGCGATCAACCAGGCGACCGAGCGGATCATGCGGGGCGAGGTCGGCCACCGCATGCCGGTGCGCGACGGCCGCGACGAGTTCGACCGGCTGGCCCTCAACCTCAACCTGATGCTCGAGCAGATCGAGCGGCTGATGGGCAGCATGCGCACGGTGACGCACAACATCGCGCACGATCTGCGCAGCCCGCTGACCCACATGCGCAACCGGCTGGAGACGGCGCTGGCCATGAGCTCCGACCCGCAGCGCCAGCGCGAGGCGATCGAGCAGGCGAGCGCCGACGCCGACCAGATGCTCGCCACCTTCAACGCGCTGCTGTCGATCGCCGACACCGAGGCCGGCGCCGGCCGCGCCGACATGGAGCCGGTCGACCTCGCCGCGGTGGCGCGCGACGTCGCCGAGCTCTACGAGCCGCTGGTCGAGGAGCGCGGCATGGCGCTGCGCCTCGCCGCCGACGCGCCGCAGATCGTCTCCGGCAACCGCCACCTGCTGTTCCAGGCGCTGACCAACCTGGTCGACAACGCCGTCAAGTACGCCCGCGACGGCCGCCAGGTCGAGATCGCCGTCGGCAGCGAGCAGGGCGCGCCCGCCGTCACCGTCGCCGACGACGGCCCGGGCATTCCGGAGGCCGATCGCGACCGCGTGCTCGAGCGCTTCGTCCGGCTCGATGCCAGCCGCACCACCCCCGGCAACGGCCTCGGCCTCAGCCTGGTCGCCGCCGTCGCCCGGCTGCACGGCGCCCGGCTGTCGCTCGGCGACAACGAGCCGGGGCTGCGGGTCACGCTGCGGTTCGACCCGGCGCGGCAGCTGGCCCTGCCGCCGCCGCGCGCGGCGGCGTGAGGCGGGCAGGATGCGAACGCGATCGACTTCAGATCGGCAGCGATAAAAATTAAGGCTTCAGGCCGCGCCCCGCGGGACGAGCTGCCGCCGCATTAGGCGCGCGCTGGCGGTGGCGGCTCCGCGCACATGCGAACTTGAGAGTCTCATTCCTTCTGGCCTGAACAGAATTGTCCCCTCAGGAAGGCGGCAGGAGAAGATATCCGCCGTCCCAGTGCCAGACCTGCTTGTCGTCGACCGTGACTTTGAGGATGGCCTGGAACCCTGCCAGCGTCCCGCTCCCTGCATGGAACGCGCACGTTCCGACCGGCGGGCTCGCGGTATCATAGACAATGCAGTAGCCGACCGCCGAATTGCCCGGCCCTATGGCAAGCACAGCCGAGCTGCTGGTGAACAGGGGGCTGCCGGTCACTGGCCCGTAGTAAAGAACCTTTGTCCCTGCCGGAATCAGATCAAGACTGGATTCGGTGATCGTGCAGAAGCTGGGCGTGCCACCCGTGTACTGGCTGCATTCCTTGGAGATATTCAGAGGCTTCATCTTGTCGGCGGCCGAGGCCGCTTGCACCATCACGCCGAACGCTAAGATAGCGGTAGTCAAAGCGATAAGACTTCGAACTGAATGCATCTTATGCCTCCCTGCTATTGTCGCCCTCTCTTGGGGCGACGCATCGAGGTTGACGCGACCACCCGTGAATGCAACCTTTCATGCCCCAGGAGATTGGGACAATAGATCGCTAGTCAGGACAGCACCATCCCCTGGACGGGGGATGGCGCCCTACGAGACGCGGGCAACCGCTGCCGCCCCCAGCAAATACGCCAGTGCGCTCTGGCGATTGACGCCGGTTTTGGCATAGATGTGCTTGAGATGTGTGCGCACGGTTTCAGGCGCGAGTCCCAACGATTTGGCGGCGCCTTTGATGCTCGCGGACCGCGCGATCAGCCAGGCAACGCGTGCCTCTGTCGGACTGAGCTTGTACAGCGCCTGGAGATGTTCGATTGAAGTGACAGCATGGCGTTCGGGGTCGGAGAGAAAAATCGCAGCGGCGCACTGCGGACCTCGGGCTGCAAGGGACATCGCGAGCCTGCCGACAAGAGGTGTGACGAGCGCGGACACGGGAAGCCGGCGCGATCGAGCGCTCAGCAGAAGCGAGCCACCAGGCCCACCCGCGGTGGCGGATCCTATGAGCCTTCGCAGGATGTCGTTTTCCTCTCGTTGTCGACAACTGACCGTCCTGTCTGTCAGGAGCAGTACGTCCCGCGCTGCGGCGGTCTTCTGTGCCGCCATGTTCGCAAACAGTACACGCGCCTGGCTGTCGAGGATCAGCACGCCCACTGCGAGCTGGTCGAGCGTTTCCAGCGCAAGCCTTTCCTGTTCGCGGTTCCGTTCGAGGAGAAGGCGCAGCTGCATCGCCCGCCTCAAGTGTGGAAGCAATTCGTGGGAGGCCTCGAGCTCTGCCGACGTGAACGGTCCGCGCGTGGCCGAGCGTGAGATATTCATCAAGACGTGGAACTTCGGCGTATCGTCGATGACGAAGAAGGCTCCATGGGCAATGTCCCAGGGCTTGAGGATCTCACCGTAGAAGTCAGTGCAGCGCACCTGATCAAACGAGACGAATGAGTCGCTGGCAGCAGGGCGTCCCACGGGAAGAGTCACCATGTGCTGTCGCCAGACGTTGTTGAGATGCCGCGCGTTGAGCGTATGCATCACTGCCGGATCGAGGCGAAAGAGGGCCGGAGAGGGCAGCGACCCTGGGGCTTTCATCAACATTCCCAGCATTCCGTTCTCCCCGCCGATGTGCTCGCACAGGCCCGACAGCACATCCGGCAGCGCATCGACGTCGTCTACCGCCTCGTAAATCCGTCGAATAAGAAGGTCGGTGTCTCGTTGCATGTTCGGCTTCCACTTGCGAGAGCCGGGCCTATGAAACCGCTGTGGTGACGCGCCTGCGGGTGGTCGGCGTGCGCGCTGGTGACGGTGATCGTCGTCTGCCCGGCATGCACAGCACGCAGCAAAGCGTCTCCGGGGCGCGACCCGCCGCAGCGAGTTCACTGAGCGGTCACGCATCAACCGGGTCGTTGGCGTCCAGCCTGCGCCTTTTCCAACGGCCCGGCAACCCGCTGGCCAAACCCCATCGCTTCCGCTAGGGTCGCCCGGCCGAGATCAGGGAAGCCGGTGACGCTGCCACGCGCGGCCAGTCCGGCGCTGCCCCCGCAACTGTAGGCGGTGAGGACGAGGGCGGTCCCGCGGAGCTGTCGCGGGACCATGAGCCACTGGCCGTTCGGGCCGGGAAGGTGCCTTCGCCCGTCGACCCCGAGCCAGGAGACCTCCTCGGCGGCTTGCTGCAACCAGTTTCCTCGGCGGGAGGAAAGGGTCGTCGGAATGGTCGCCTCCCCTGTCACTTCGCCGCTGGTGCCGATCACGCTCGTGCTCGGCGGCGCCCGCTCGGGCAAGAGCCGGCTGGCCGAGGGGCTGCTCGCCGAGGCGCCGCGCCGCACCTATCTCGCCACTGCCGAGGCGGGCGACGCCGAGATGGCGGCGCGCATCGCCGATCACCGCGCCCGTCGCGGCCCCGGCTGGACGACGCTGGAGGAGCCGCTCGAGCTGGTGCCGGCGCTGGCCGTCGCGACGGCCGGCGGCGGCGCCGTGCTGGTCGACTGCCTCACACTTTGGCTGGCCAACCTGCTCGGCGCCGGCCGCGACGCGGCCGCCGAGGGTGACCGGCTGGCGGCCGCTCTGCCCGGCCTCGCCGGGCCGGTGGTGCTGGTCAGCAACGAGGTCGGGCTCGGCATCGTGCCGGACAACGCGCTGGCCCGCGCCTTCCGCGACCAGGCCGGCCGGCTGCACCAGGCGGTGGCGGCCGTCGCGCAGCGCGTGCTGCTCGTCGCCGCCGGACTTCCCCTGACCCTCAAGGACCAGCCCGCATGAAGATCCCCGCCACCATCGTCACCGGCTTCCTCGGTGCCGGAAAGACCACCCTGATCCAGCACCTGCTGCGCACCGCCAACGGCAAGCGGCTGGCGCTGATCATCAACGAGTTCGGCGAGGTCGGCGTCGACGGCGAGATCCTCAAGGGCTGCGGCATATCCTCGTGCCCGGAGGAGAACATCGTCGAGCTGGCCAATGGCTGCATCTGCTGCACCGTGGCCGATGATTTCCTGCCGACCATCGAGGCGCTGCTCGACCGCGCGGAGCCGCCCGAGCACATCGTCATCGAGACCTCGGGCCTGGCGCTGCCCAAGCCGCTGGTCCAGGCCTTCGCCTGGCCGGAGGTGCGGACCCGGGTCACCGTCGACGGGGTGATCGCGGTGGTCGACGGGCCGGCGGTGGCCGCCGGGCGCTTCGCCGAGGACGAGGCGGCGCTCGCCGCCCAGCGCCAGGCCGACCCGGCGCTCGACCATGACAGCCCGCTGGCCGAGCTGTTCGAGGACCAGCTCGCCTGCGCCGACCTCATCGTGCTGAACAAGGTCGACCAGCTCGACGCCGCCGGCCGCGCCGCGGCGGAGGCGGCGATCGCGGCCGAGCTGCCGCGGCCGGTCAAGCTGCTGCCCGCCCGCTTCGGCGCCATCGACGCCGCCGTGCTGCTCGGGCTGGGGGCGGCGGCCGAGGACGACCTCGCCGCCCGCCGCTCGCACCACGATCTCGAGGACGGGCACGACCACGACGATTTCGAGAGCTTCAGCCTGGCGCTGCCCGAGCTCGCCGAGCCCGGCCAGCTGATCGAGCGGCTGCTGCCGGCGATCGAGCGGCACGACATCCTGCGGGTGAAGGGCTTCCTCGCCGTGTCGGGCAAGCCGATGCGGCTGGTGCTGCAGGGCGTCGGCCACCGGCTGCAGCATTACTACGACCGGCCGTGGCAGCCGGCCGAGGGGCGTGCCGGCCGGATCGTGGTGATCGGGCTCAAGGGGCTCGATCGCGGCGCCATCGCCGACGCGCTCGGGGCGGCGGCGTGAGCGTTGGCCAGGCTCTTCCCTGTCATCCCAGCGAAAGCCGGGATCCATCTCGCCGCATCGCGCCGGTCGAGACATGGATCCCGGCCTTCGCCGGGATGACATTCTGAGGCGAGGCCGGGCGATGCATCTGCTCGCCGCGAAACCGGGCGCGATCCTCGACGGCAGCGAGGCGGTCGACCTGCGGCAGAGCCCGGGGGAGATCCTCTTCCTGTCGGCGGCCGACACCGAGCTCGCGGCGCTGGCCGCGGCGCAGGCGGCCGCGGCGCCGGGGGCGCCCAGCCTGCGGCTCGCCAACCTGATGGCGCTCGGGCACAACCTCTCGGTCGACCGCTATGTCGAGAGCGTCGTGGCGGGGGCGCGGCTGGTGGTGGTGCGGCTGCTCGGCGGCGTGCGCTACTGGCCCTACGGCATGGAGCGGATCGCCGCGCTCTGCCGCGAGCGCGGCATCGCGCTGGCGGCGCTGTCGGGCGACGAGCAGCCGGATCCCGAGCTGACGGGACTCTCGACCCTGCCGGCCGACGCCACGCACCGGCTGTGGCGCTACTGCGTCGAGGGCGGGGCGGAGAACATGGCCGGGCTGCTCGCCTGTGCCGCCGCGCTGATCGGGCGCGATGTCGCCTGGCGCGAGCCCGTGGCCGTGCCGCGCGCCGGGCTCTACGTACCGGGGCGGCCGGGTGCCGGGCTCGCCGACCTGCTCGCCGCCGACCTGCCGGCCGGCGGGCCGGCGCGGCCGGCGGCGCTGCTCGTCTTCTATCGCGCGCTGGTGCAGTCCGGCGCGACCGCGCCGGTCGACGCGCTTGCTGCGGCATTGGAGCAGGCCGGGCTCCGCGCGGTGCCGCTGTTCGTCCCCAGCCTGAAGGACGCGGCCGCGGTACGGCTGATCGGCGAGGCGATCGCCGCCGCGGCGCCCGCGGTGATCCTCAACGCCACCGCCTTCGCGGTCGGCCAGCCCGGCGGCGGGGGCGACGCCTCGCCCTTCGCCGCGGCGGACTGCCCGGTGCTGCAGGTCGTGCTGTCGGGCGGCGACGAGGCCGCCTGGCGGAAGGGCAGCCACGGGCTCTCGGCGCGCGACATCGCCATGCATGTCGCGCTGCCGGAGGTCGACGGCCGCATCCTGACCCGTGCCGTCTCGTTCAAGGCCGAGGCGCGCTTCGACGCGGCCACCGAGTGCGCCATCCTCGACCACCGCCCGGTGCCCGACCGCGTCGCCTTCGTCGCCGCCCTGGCGGCGGCCTGGGCCGGCCTCAGGGCGGCCGCGCCCGCCGAGCGCCGGGTCGCGCTGGTGCTCGCCAACTACCCCAATCGCGACGGCCGCATCGGCAACGGCGTCGGGCTCGACACGCCGGCCGCCGCCATCGAGGTGATCCGGGCGCTGGCCGGCGCCGGCTATGCGGTGGGCGCGCCGCCGGCGGACGGCGCGGCGCTGCTCGACCGGCTGCTCGCCGGCACCACCAACGCGGCGCGCCGGCGCGGCGGCATCGCCTGGCCGCTGGCCGAATACCGCGCCTTCCTCGCGACGCTGCCGGAGAGCGTGCACGACGCCGTCGAGCGGCGCTGGGGACCGCCGGAGCGCGACCCGTTCGCCGCCGGCGGCGCGATCCATCTGCCGGCCCATCGCTTCGGCAACCTGGTGGTCGCGATCCAGCCGGCGCGCGGCTACAACATCGATCCGGCCGGCTCCTACCACGACCCGGCGCTGGTGCCGCCGCATGGCTACCTCGCCTTCTATGGCTGGCTGCGGCAGGGCTTCGCCGCCCACGCCGTGGTGCATCTCGGCAAGCACGGCAATCTCGAATGGCTGCCGGGCAAGGCGCTGGCGCTGTCCGAGGGCTGCTTTCCCGAGGCGGCGCTCGGGCCGCTGCCGCATCTCTATCCCTTCATCGTCAACGATCCCGGCGAGGGCAGCCAGGCCAAGCGCCGGGCGGCCGCGGTGATCGTCGACCACCTGACGCCGCCGCTGACCCGCGCCGAGAGCTACGGCCCGCTGCGCGACCTCGAGCGGCTGGTCGACGAGTACTACGAGGCGGCCGGGCTCGACCCGCGGCGCTGCCGCCTGCTGCGCGGCCAGATCCTCGAGCTCGCCGGCTCGATCGGGCTCGACAAGGATTGCGGCATCGCCGGCGACGAGGCGGCCGACAGCGCGCTCGCCAAGCTCGACAACCATCTCTGCGAGCTGAAGGAGCTGCAGATCCGCGACGGGCTGCACATCTTCGGCCGGGCGCCCACGGGCGACCAGCTCACCGACCTGCTTGTCGCGCTGACCCGGCTGCCGCGCGGCCGCGGCGAGGGGGCGGACGCCTCGCTGATCCGCGCGCTGGCGGCCGATCTCGGGCTGGAGGGATTCGATCCGCTGGCCGCGACCATGGCCGAGCCCTGGACCGGCCCGCGGCCGGCGGCGCTCGCCGGCGACGGCGCCTGGCGCAGCGCCGGCGACACGGTCGAGCGGCTGGAGCTGCTGGCGCGCCGCCTCGTCGCCGGCGAGCCGGCGCCGGCCGAGTGGCGGCGCACCCGCGCGGTGCTGGGATTCATCGAGCAGCGGCTGCGGCCGACGGTGCTCGGCTGCGGCGCCGCCGAGCTCGCCGGCCTGCTCGCCGGGCTCGCCGGCCGCTTCGTGCCGCCCGGCCCGTCCGGCGCGCCGACCCGCGGCCGGCTCGAGGTTCTGCCCACCGGCCGCAACTTCTACTCGGTCGACACCCGGCTGGTGCCGACGCCGGCCGCCTGGCAGCTCGGCTGGAAGTCGGCCTGCCGCCTGCTCGAGCGCTACCGCCAGGAGCACGGCGCCTGGCCGCGCGCCCTGGCCCTCTCGGCCTGGGGCACCGCCAACATGCGCACCGGCGGCGACGACATCGCCCAGGGCCTGGCGCTGCTCGGCGTCCGGCCGCGCTGGGACGACGGCTCCGGCCGGGTCGCCGGGTTCGAGATCCTGCCGCTCTCGGTGCTCGACCGGCCGCGGGTCGACGTCACCTTGCGCATCTCGGGATTCTTCCGCGACGCCTTCCCGGCGCAGATCGACCTCTTCGACAGCGCGGCGCGCGCCGTCGCCGCGCTCGACGAGCCGCCGGAGCAGAACCCGCTCGCCGCCCGGGTGGCGCGCGACGCGGCGCAGCTCGCCGCCGGCGGACTCGACCGCGCCACCGCCGAGCGGCGCGCCGCGCACCGCGTCTTCGGCTCCAAGCCGGGCGCCTACGGGGCCGGCTTGCAGGCGCTGATCGACGAGCGCGGCTGGAGCAGCGAGGCCGATTTGGCGCGCGCCTATCTCGCCTGGGGCGGCTATGCCTATGGCGACGGCGCCGCCGGCGCCGCCGAGCATCGGCTGTTCGAGCGCCGGCTGGCGGCGGTCGAGGGCGTGCTGCACAACCAGGACAATCGCGAGCACGACCTGCTCGACAGCGACGACTACTACCAGTTCGAGGGGGGGCTGGCGGCGGCGGTCAAGGCGCTCTCCGGCCGCAGGCCGGCGATCTACCACAACGACCATTCGCGCCCCGAGGACCCGCGCATCCGCAGCCTCGAGGAGGAGATCGCCCGGGTGGTGCGCGGCCGCGTCGTCAACCCGAAATGGATCGCCGGCGTGATGCGGCACGGCTACAAGGGCGCCTTCGAGATGGCCGCCACGGTCGATTACCTCTTCGCCTTCGCCGCCACCACGGGTGCGGTGGCCGACCATCATTTCGACGCGGTGTTCGCGGCCTATCTCGGCGATGCCGCGGTGCGCGCGTTCCTGCTGGCGAGCAATCCCGACGCGGCGCGCGAGATGGCCGAGCGGCTGCTCGAGGCGCAGGAGCGCGGGCTGTGGCGGCCGCGCTCGAACGCGGCGCCGGGCGAGCTGGCGGCGCTGGCGGGGCGGACGGCGGGAGCGGCGGCATGAGCGGCGACACCGACGACGAGATCAACCGGCTGGCCAACGAGAAGGCGGCCAAGCGCAAGGCGGCCAAGGCCAAGATCCTCGCCGGCAAGACCATCGAGAAGGGGCTGCTGATCGTCCATACCGGCACCGGCAAGGGCAAGTCGACGGCCGCCTTCGGGCTGGTGCTGCGGATGCTCGGCCACGGCGCGCCGGTCGGCATCGTGCAATTCGTCAAGGGCAAGTGGCAGACCGGCGAGCGTGCCGCGCTGGACCGCTTCCCCGAGCTCGTCACCATCCGCACCATGGGCGAGGGCTTCACCTGGGAGACCCAGGACCGCGCCCGCGACATCGCCGCGGCCGAGGCGGCCTGGGCGGCGGCGCAGGAGCTGCTCGCCGATCCGCGCTACAAGCTGGTGCTGCTCGACGAGCTCAACATCGTGCTGCGCTACGACTACCTGCCGGTCGCCGAGGTGGTGGGGGTGCTGGCGGCGCGGCGGCCCGACCTGCATGTCGTGGTCACCGGCCGCAACGCGAAGCCGGAGCTGATCGAGGCCGCCGACCTGGTGACCGAGATGACCCTGGTGAAGCACCCGTTCCGCGCCGGCGTGAAGGCGCAGCAGGGGATCGAGTTCTGATGGCCACCCCGGCCGTCATGCTGCAGGGCACCGGGTCGGATGTCGGCAAGTCGCTGCTCGTCGCCGGGCTGGCGCGCGCCTATGCGCGGCGCGGCCTCAGGGTGCGGCCGTTCAAGCCGCAGAACATGTCGAACAACGCCGCGGTGACGTCGGACGGCGGCGAGATCGGCCGGGCCCAGGCGCTGCAGGCCCGCGCCTGCTTCGTCGCGCCCAGCCGGCACATGAACCCGGTGCTGCTGAAGCCGCAGAGCGAGACCGGGGCGCAGATCGTCGTGCAGGGCCGCGTCGCCGGCAGCGCGCGCGCCGCCGAGTACCATGCGCTGAAGCCGACCCTGCTGCCGCGCGTGCTGGAGAGCTTCGCGCTGCAGGCGGCGGAGGCGGACCTCGTGCTGGTCGAGGGCGCCGGCAGCCCGGCCGAGGTCAACCTGCGGCAGGGCGACATCGCCAATATGGGCTTCGCGATCGCGGCCGAGGTGCCGGTGCTGCTGGTCGGCGACATCGATCGCGGCGGGGTCATCGCCAGCCTGGTCGGCACCCACGCCGTGCTCGAGCCGGAGGAGCGCGCGCGGCTGCGCGGCTTCGTCATCAACAAGTTCCGCGGCGACGCTGCGCTGTTCGCCGACGGGCTCGCCATCATCGAGGCGCGCACCGGCCTGCCCGGGCTGGGCGTGCTGCCCTTCCTGCCGGCGGCCCGCGACCTGCCGCCCGAGGACGGGCTGGCGCTCGATTCGATGGCGGCGGCGCCGGACCCGGCGCGGCCGATCCGCATCGCCGTGCCGCGGCTGCCCCGGATCGCCAATTTCGACGATCTCGACCCGCTGCGCGGCGAGCCCGACGTGGCGCTGGCGCTGGTGCCGCCCGGCCGGCCGCTGCCGGGCGATTGCGACCTGGTGCTGCTGCCCGGCTCGAAATCGACCATCGCCGATCTTGCCGCGCTGCGCGCCGAGGGCTGGGACATCGACATCGCAGCCCATGTCCGGCGCGGCGGCGCGGTGCTCGGGCTGTGCGGCGGCTACCAGATGCTCGGCCGGCGCATCGCCGACCCGCTCGGGCTCGAGGGCCCGGCCGGCGCGGTCGCCGGGCTCGGGCTGCTCGACATCGAGACCGAGCTCGGCGGCGACAAGACGCTGGTCGAGACCGCGGGCGAGGACTGCCTCACCGGCTCGGCCGTCGCCGGGTACGAGATCCATCTCGGCCGCAGCGGCGGGCCGGACGCGGCGCGGCCGCTGCTGCGGCTCGACGGCGGCCGGCTGGACGGCGCGGTCAGTGCCGACGGGCGGATCGCCGGCTGCTACCTGCACGGGCTGTTCGCCGCCGACGGCTTCCGCCACGCCTTCCTGTCGCGGCTGCGCCGGCGGGCGGCGAGCGGCGAGCGCTACGAGGCCCGCGTCGAGGCGGCGCTCGACCGCCTGGCCGAGCATGTCGCGGCGCATCTCGACCTCGACCGCATCCTGGCGATCGCCGGGGAGCGCGCGCGATGAGCACGATGGATGCCCGGGTCCAGCCCGGGCACGACAAGAGGCGAGGGCTGGGGCGGGCCTCAGATCTCCATGTAGGCGACCAGCGCGGCGGCGACGAGCAGCATCAGGAGCGCGGCGGCCAGCCGGAACAGCGCCAGCCCGCGGCGGATGTCGGGCACGCCGACCTCGCGCCGCCCGCCTTCGCCCATCCAGGCATCCTCGACCACCTCGCCGTGGTAGCGGCGCGGGCCGGCCAGCGCGATGCCGAGCGCGCCGGCCAACGCCGCCTCCTGCCAGCCGGCATTGGGCGAGCGGTGGCGCGGCGCGTCGCGCCACATCGCCTTCCAGGCCCGGCCGGGACTGGCCTCCGGGTGCATCGCGGCGGCGCCGACCAGCAGCAGCCCGGCGAGCCGCGCCGGGATCCAGTTGACCACGTCGTCGAGCCGGGCCGCCGCCCAGCCGAAGGCGGCGAAGCGCGGCGTGCGGTGGCCGATCATCGAATCGGCGGTGTTGATCGCCTTGTAGACGACCAGCCCGGGCAGGCCGAACAGCACCGTCCAGAAGGCCGGGGCGACGACCCCGTCGGAGAAGTTCTCGGCCAGCGATTCGAGCGCGGCGCGGGCGACGCCGGCCTCGTCGAGGCTGTCGGGATCGCGGCCGACGATGTGCGCCACCGCTTCGCGGCCGGCGGCGAGCCCGCCGCGGCCGAGCCCGTCGGCCACCGCCGCGACATGCTCCTCCAGGCTGCGCCGGGCGAGCAGCGTGCTGATCGCCAGCGCCAGCCACAGCCAGTGCAGCGGCAGCGCGTGGGCGACCGCCGCCGCCGCCCAGCCGGCCAGCGCCGCGAACAGCACCAGCATCACCACGGTGATGACGCCGGCGGCACGCCGCTCGCCGGGCGGATCCTCGTCGCGGTTGAGGCGCCGCTCCAGCCGGGCGATGGCGCGGCCGAGCAGCGCCGCGGGATGCGGCAGCCGGCGATAGAGCCAGGCCGGATCGCCGATCGCGCCGTCGATCAGCAGCGCAATGAGAAGGGCCGGCAGCGCATCGCCGGTTCCGGGCAGCAACAGCATGCGGGCCAGCCTGCGATGGCGGCGCCCGCGCGTCAATTCGACCGGAGGATCACATCATCATGAGCAAGGTCGGCGTGATGGTCTGCGGCCATGGCAGCCGCGACGACGAGGCGGTGAGCGAGTTCGCCGCGGTGGCCGCCGGGATCGCGCGGCGCCTGCCGCAATACCCGGTGGAGAGCGGCTTCCTCGAGTTCGCCCGGCCGATCATCCGCGAGGGGCTCGACAAGCTGCGGCTGCAGGGCGTCGAGCGCATCCTGGCGATGCCCGGCATGCTGTTCGCGGCCGGCCATGTGAAGAACGACATCCCCTCGGTGCTCAACACCTACCAGGCGCAGCATCCCGGGCTGCGCATCGACTACGGCCGCGACCTGGCGATCGACCTCAAGCTGCTGCGCGCGGCGGGCCAGCGCATCGAGGAGGCCGAGCGGGTGGTCGGCCGCCGCGTGCCGCGCGGCGAGACGCTGCTGATGGTGGTCGGCCGCGGCACCTCCGACCCCGACGCCAACTCCAACATCGTCAAGGTCGCGCGCATGCTGTGGGAGGGCATGGGCTTCGGCTGGACGGAGGTGTGCTACAGCGGCGTCACTTTCCCGCTGGTCGCGCCCGGCCTCGAGCATGCGGTGAAGCTCGGCTACCGCCGCATCATCGTCTTCCCGTACTTCCTCTTCACCGGCGTGCTGGTGAAGCGCATCTACCGCATCACCGACGAGATCGCGGCGCGGCACCCGGAGATCGAGTTCCTCAAGGCGCGCTACCTCGCCGACCATCCGCTGGTGCTCGACGCCTTCGCCGAGCGGGTCGAGGAGACGCTGGCCGGCGAGAACGCGATGAACTGCCAGCTCTGCATGTACCGCGCCCAGGTGCTGGGCTTCGAGGCGATGGTCGGCCTGCCGCAGCAGAGCCACCACCACCATGTCGAGGGCATCGGCACCGACAGCGACCGGCAGGCCCCGCCGCCGGAGCCGCATCGCCACGACGACGGCCATCACCACGACCACGACCATCACCACGGCCCCGACCACCCCCACGATCACGGGCATCACCACGGGCACGATCACGATCACGGCCATGCGCACGACCATGACCATGCGCACGACCATGGCCATGCGCACGACCATGACCATGCGCACGACCACGGACCAGGCCACCACCACGACCACGGCCACGATCACCATCATCCGCCGCACCCGCATGCCGACCATCCGCACGGGCCGGGCCGCCGCAATCCCGAGGCGGCGGAGTAGGGCGGTCCGCCGGTGAGCCTCGCCGTGCCTTCCTATCTCCGCGATCCCGCCGCGATCTACCGCGAGTCCTTCGCCATCATCCGGCGGGAGGCGGCGCTCGACCGGCTGCCGCCCGAGCTGGCCGGCGTCGCGGTGCGGCTGATCCATGCCTGCGGCATGGTCGATGTCGCCGGGGACCTCGCCTGGGGCGGCGACCCGGTGGCGGCCGGCCGGGCGGCGCTCGCCGCCGGGGCCACGATCTATTGCGACTCGGCCATGGTTGCGGCGGGACTGATCCGCCGCTCGCTGCCGGCCGGCAACGCGGTGCGCTGCACGCTCGACGATCCGGCAGTGCCCGGTCTCGCGGCCGCGCGGGCGACGACGCGCTCGGCCGCCGCCGTGGCGCTGTGGGGCGAGGACCTCGCCGGCGCCGTGGTGGCGATCGGCAATGCGCCGACCGCGCTCTTCGCGCTGCTCGAGCGGCTGGCTTCGGGCGGCCCGCGGCCGGCGGTGATCCTCGGATTCCCGGTCGGCTTCGTCGGCGCCGCCGAATCGAAGGAGGCGCTGATCGCCGGCGATCACGGCGTGCCGTTCCTGGCGCTGCGCGGCCGGCGCGGCGGCAGCGCGCTGGCGGCGGCCGCGGTCAACGCGCTGACCCGCCCCGAGGAGACCGCCGCATGATGCCCTGGCTGGCCGTGGTCGGCCTCGGCGAGGACGGGCTCGCCGGCCTGTCGCCCGCCGCGCGCGACCTGATCGACCGGGCCGAGCTGCTGGTCGGCGGCGCCCGCCACCTCGCGCTGGTGCCCGAGGGCGGCGCCGAGCGCCGGGGATGGGCGATGCCGCTGTCGCGCACCGTCGACGAGATCCTCGCCTGGCGCGGCCGGCGCGTCGTCGTGCTGGCGAGCGGCGACCCGATGTGGTTCGGCGTCGGCGTCACGCTGGCCCGCCGCATCCCGCATGGCGAGATCCTGGTGCTGCCGGGCCTCTCGGCCTTCTCGCTGGCCTGCGCCCGGCTCGGCTGGCCGCTCGCCGAGATCGAGTGCCTGACCCTGCATGGCCGGCCGCTGGCGCTGCTCGACGCGGCGCTGGCGCCGGGCGCCCGGCTGCTGCTGCTGAGCGAGGATGGCACGACGCCGGCGGCGGTGGCGGGGCGGCTCGCGGCGCTCGGCTATGGCCGCAGCCGGTTGACGGTGCTGGAGCATATGGGCGGGCCGCAGGAGCGCCGGGTCGACGGCATCGCCGCCGACTGGCCGGCCGGCGCCATCGCCGACCTCAACACGATCGCGGTCGAGTGCGTCGCCGGGCCCGACGCGCTGCGCCGGCCGCTGGCGCCCGGCCTGCCCGACGACGCCTTCCGCCACGACGGCCAGCTGACCAAGCGCGAGCTGCGCGCCACCGTGCTGGCGGCGCTGGCGCCGCAGCCGGGCGAGCTGCTGTGGGACGTCGGCGCGGGCTGCGGCAGCGTCGCCATCGAGTGGCTGCGCCTCGGCCGCCGGCTGTCGGCCATCGCCATCGAGCGCGATGCCGATCGCCAGGCGCTGATCGAGGCCAATGCCGCGGCGCTCGGGACGCCGCACCTGCGGCTGGTGCGCGGCGCGGCGCCGGCGGCGCTGGCCGACCTGCCGGCGCCCCACGCGGTGTTCGTCGGCGGCGGGCTCGCCACGAAGGGCGTGCTCGAGGCTGGGCGGCGCTGCCGCCGGGCGGCCGCCTGGTCGCCAACGCCGTCACGCTGGAGGGCGAGGCCCGCCTGCTCGCCTGGCAAGGCGAGGCCGGCGGCGAGCTCTGCCGCATCGCGGTCAGCCGCGCCGAGCCGATCGGCCCCTACCAGGGCTGGCGGCCGCTGATGCCGGTGACGCAGTACATGGGGGTGAAACGGTGAGCGGCACGGTCTGGGGGGTCGGGGTCGGGCCGGGAGATCCCGAGCTGGTGACCATCAAGGCGCTGCGGCTGATCCGCGGCGCCGACGTGATCGCCTATCCGGCCCCCGAGTCGGGCGAGAGCTTCGCCCGCAGCATCGTCGCCGGCTACCTCTCCGGCGAGCAGGACGAGATTCCGATCCGCATGCCGATCGGCGATGGCAGCTTCCCCAAGGACGAGATCTACGACCGGGCGGCAGCGGCGCTCGCCGCTCGCGCGCTGGCCGGCGAGTCGGTGGTCGTGCTCTGCGAGGGCGACCCGTTCTTCTACGGCTCCTTCATGTACCCTATGCCCGGCTGGTGACGCGCTGCCCGGTGCGCGTCGTGCCCGGCGTCTCCTCGCTGACCGCCTGCGCCGACGCGGCCGGCGTGCCGCTCGCCGCGCGCAACGACGCGCTGATGGTGATCCCGGCGCCGCTGCCCGACGCGCAGATCGCCCGGCTGCTGGCGGCGGCGGCGACGGTGCGCCGCCTTCATCAAGGTCGGCCGCCATCTCGGCCAGCTGCGCCGCCTGCTCGACGGGCTCGGCCTGCTCGACCAGGCGCACTATGTCGAGCGCGCCACGCTCGACAGCCAGCGCATCCTGCCGCTCGCCGCCGCCGGCGAGACGGCGCCCTATTTCTCGATGGTGCTGCTGCATCGCCGCGGCGAGGCCTGGCGGTGACCGCCGTCCTGCTGCTCGGCGAGGGCGGCCGGCCGGCCGCCGAGCGCATCCTGCAGGCCGTGCCCGGGGCCGTGCTGCACGGCTACGCGCCGCGGGTCGCCGACGCCGCGGTGCGCTTCGACGAGGTCGCGGCGCATCTGCGCGCGCTGTTCGCCGCCGGCGAGCCGATCGTCGGGCTGTGCGCCGCCGGCATCCTGATCCGCGCGCTGGCGCCGCTGCTGGCCGACAAGCGGAGCGAGCCGCCGGTGGTCGCCGTCGCCGAGGACGGCAGCGCCGCGGTGCCGCTGCTCGGCGGCCATCACGGCGCCAACGAGCTCGCCCGCGCCGTCGCCGCCGCGCTCGGCGGCACGGCGGCGATCACCACGGCGGGCGATCTGCGGCTCGGGCTGGCGCTCGAGCGCCGCCGGCGGGTTCCGCCTCGCCGACGCGGCGGCGGTGAAGCCGGCGGCGGCGGCGCTGCTGGCCGGCGCTCCGGCCGCGCTGTCGCTCGAAGCGGCCGCGGAGTCCTGCGGCTGGCTGAGCGAGCGGCTCGGCGGGCGTCCCGCCGACCCGGCCAGGGCGCCGGTGCCGATCCGCGTCACCGACCAGGCCGCGCCGCCCGGCGCGCTGACCTATCACCCGGCGACTCTGGCGCTCGGCGTCGGCTGCGAGCGCGGCGTCGAGCCGGCGGCGCCTGCAGGCGCTGCTGGACTCCTGCCTCGCCGAGACCGGCTGGGCGCCGGGTGCCATCGCCTGCGTCGCCTCGATCGCGCTGAAGGCCGCCGAGCCGGCGATCCATGCGCTGGCCGCGCGGCTCGGCGTGCCGGCCCGCTTCCTCGACGCGGCCGCGCTCGCCGCCGAGACGCCGCGCCTCGCCAACCTGTCCGCGGTGGTGTTCGCCGAGACCGGCTGCTGGGGCGTGGCCGAGGGCGCGGCGCTGGCCGCCGCCGGGCGCGACGCCGTGCTGGTCGTGCCGAAGCGGCGCGGCGCGCGCGTCACGCTGGCGATCGCCCGCAGCCCCCGTCCGATCGATCCGACCGCCGTCGGCCGGCCGCGCGGCACGCTGGCCATCGTCGGGCTCGGGCCGGGTGCGGCGGCCGGGCGCACCGGCGAGGCCGATGCCGCGTTGCGCGACGCCGAGGACATCGTCGGCTACCGGCTCTATCTCGATCTGCTCGGGCCGCTGGCGGCCGGCAAGAGCCTGCACGGCTACGCGCTCGGCGAGGAGAGCGTGCGGGTCGCCGCCGCCCTCGACCTTGCCGCCGCCGGGCGCCGGGTGGCGCTGGTCGGCTCCGGCGACGCCGGGATCTACGCCATGGCGAGCCTGGTGTTCGAGCTGATCGAGCGCTCCGGCAATCCCGGCTGGGCCCGGGTGGCGATCAGCGGCGTGCCCGGCGTCTCCGCCATGCAGGTGGCGGCGGCGCGGGCCGGCGCGCCGCTCGGCCACGATTTCTGCGCCATCTCGCTGAGCGACCTGCTGACGCCCTGGCCGGCGATCGTGACGCGGCTCGAGGCGGCGGCGGCCGGCGACTTCGTGGTGGCGCTCTACAACCCGGTGTCGCAGCGCCGCCGCCACCAGCTCGCCGACGCGCGCGCCATCCTGCTGCGGTGCCGGCCGCCGGCGACGCCGGTGGTGATCGCCCGCAACCTCGGGCGGGACGGGGAGGCGGTGACCCTGACGACGCTCGCCGAGCTCGATCCCGACCGGGTCGACATGCTCTCGGTGGTGCTGGTCGGCAGCAGCGCGACGCGCCTGCTGCCGCGACCCGAGGGTGGCGCCTGGGTCTATACGCCGCGCGGCTACGCCGCCAAGGAGGTGCCCGCGTGACCGTGCATTTCATCGGCGCCGGGCCCGGCGATCCCGACCTCATCACGGTGCGCGGCCGCGACCTGATCGCCCGCGCGCCGGTGGTGCTCTATGCCGGCTCGCTGGTGCCGCCGGCGGTGGTCGCCTGCGCGCCGGCGGGCGCCCGCGTGGTCGACACCGCGCCGCTGACGCTCGACGCCATCGTCGCGCTGATGCAGGAGGCCGACGCCGCCGGCCAGGACGTCGCGCGCGTCCATTCCGGCGATCCCAGCCTCTATGGCGCGATTGCCGAGCAGATGCGCCGGCTCGACGCGCTCGGCATCGCCTACGACGTGACGCCGGGGGTGCCGGCCTATGCCGCGGCGGCGGCGCTGCTGCGCACCGAGCTGACCCTGCCCGAGATCAGCCAGACGGTGATCCTGACCCGCACGCCGGGCGCCGCCTCGCCGATGCCGCCGGGCGAGAGCCTGGCGGCGCTGGGGGCGGCCGGCGCGACGCTGGTGCTGCACCTCTCGATCCGCAACATCCACCTGGTGGTGCGCGACCTCACCCCGCATTACGGGCCGGACTGCCCGGTGGCGGTGGTCTATCGAGTCGGCTGGCCGGACCAGCAGGTGATCCGCGGTACGCTCGCCACCATCCGCGCCGCTGTGAAGGCGTCGAAGATCACCCGCACCGCGCTGATCCTGGTCGGGCGGGTGCTGCAGGCCGAGGACTTCAGCGACAGCCGGCTCTACGCCGCGGAGCACCGGCATGTGCTGCGGCCGCGGCGCGGCGGCGAAGGGGCGTGAATTGCCGAGCCGCCATTTTTTTGCCACCCTGGGTTTGTAGACATCGTTCGGCCGTGCCCGCCCGGGCGGGCCGGTGAGGGTGCGTCCAGCGATGACGTGGCGCGGCGTGCGGGCGATGGCGGTGCTGCTGGCGGCGCTGGCGGGGCTGCATCTCGAGGCGGCCCCTGCGGCCGGCCCTGCGACCCCGGAGCCGGCCGGCGCTCTCGAGCCGGGCAGGCTGCCGGCGACGGGCGAGCAGGGCGCGCTGCTGTCGATCGCCGAATTCGGCCGCTATTCGATCGCGGTGCAGAGCGCGCAGGGCGTCGGGCTCCAGCTGGTCGATCGCATGACCGGCCCCGGCGAGATCCAGGGCGGCGCCGGCGAGGGCGACGGGCGCATCGACGCCTTCCTCGACCGCGGTCAGTACAGGATCCTGGTGCATGCCAGCGACCAGGGCTCGGGCGATGCCGTGCTCTCGCTGCATCCTTTCGCCGAGCAGAACGGCCCCGCCATCCCGCGCCTGCCGGAGATCAGGCGCGTCGACACCGCGCTGGACGACTATCAGCAGCGCTCCTACTGGGTGGAGATCGCGGAGCGCCGGATGGTCGCGATCGAGGCGGCCGGGCGCAACCTCACCGATCTGCGGCTGTGGCGCGACGGCAGCTGGCTGGTCGACGCGGCGCCGACGGCCGGCGAGATCGAGCCGCTGCCCGGCAAGCCGCTCGCCGTCCGCCGCATCGTCACCACCCTGGAGCCCGGCCTCTATCTGCTGTCGGCCTATGGCGGCGCCGGCGAAGCCTGGGCCGCGAGCTCGGCGGAGCACCCGCTGCATCTGCGCATGGGCATCCCGAGCCTTGCCGACGCCGGGCGCGCCGCCTTCGTGGCCAGCCCCTTCGGCATCGACCGCTACCTGGTCCCGGGCAGCGCCAACTTCTTCCGCCTGGAGCTGCCGGAGGCCGAAGCCGCGGCGCTGTCGGTCGTCGACTACAGCGAGGCGCAGCCATTCGGTCAGGGCGCCTCGGCGACCATCACCAGGCGCAGCCTGCCGCCGGTCGCCGAGGTAAGCGATGCCGGCAAGAAGGGCTACAAGCTCGTGACGATCACGCGCGAGGCCGGCAAGCCCTACATCCTGCAGCACTTCCAGTCGGTCAGCGAGTACCGGTTCGATGCCGCCGGCGACTATTGGATCAGCACCCTGCAGGCCGGCGCCGGCGAGGATTCCATCGATGCGACCGGCGTGCTGACCCGGCGGGCGACCAACCTGCCGGAAGAGATCGTCGGGTCCAGTGCGCCGACGCTCGATGCGAGGTCGGCCTGGTCGCGGCGCTTCAACCTGCTGGGCGAGGCCACCATCCATTTCCACGTGGCCGAGGCCGGGCGCTACGGGGTCGCCGGCAGCGGCGCCGACGCGGTCTATCGCCTCGAGCCGATGATCGATCCCGGCAGCGGCCACGCGGCATCGGAGTTCCAGCCTTCCGGCGCGCAATGGGTGCTCGATCCCGGCTACTACCTGCTGACGATCAGGCCGAGGAACGAGGGCAAGGGGATCCTGACCGTCCGCGTGGCGGCAGAGGGCGCCACCGGCGAGGGCGGCGACCGGGCGAGGGAGACCGCCGTCCTCATCCCCGAGGTCCATCTCAGCGACGACGACCACTACACGCTCCATCTCAACCAGCAGCCGGGCGTCCGGGCCGGCGTGGTGCTGCGGCGGCTGCCGATCGACCTGCGGCCCGGGCTGCCGGTGACGCTGACGGCGCGGCAGTCGCTGGCGATTCCGGTGACCGCGCCCGCCGACGGCGTCGTCACCGCCACTGCGGCGGACGGCCGGTCGCTGAGCTTCGCGATCGATCGCCACGACCCGCTGGCCGAATGGCGCGGCGACGATGGCCGGCACGTCCTCACCCTCGTCAACCCCGCGGACGAGGCCGTCTCCGTCGCGCTGCGCTTCACGCCGGACGCGCTGGCGCCGACGACGCCGCTGCCGGCGATCTCGCCGGAGGCGCTGCAGGCCCGGCCCAGCTTCCCCGTCCTGGTTCCGCAGGAGCCGCGCTACTTCGACATCGACAAGGCGGAGCGCCGCACCTTTGCGCTCAAGGTCGCCGAGCCCGGCCTCTATCGCGTGGAATCGAGCGGTCTCCTGCAGACCGAGGGCGCCATGCGCACCCGGACCGTGGTCTCGCTGGACGGCGCGGCGTCCAACGGCACCGGGCGGAACTTCCTGCTGCAGCAATATCTCGGCCAGGGGTCCTACCAGGTGTCGCTCGCCGCGCAGGGCGAGACGCATGGACGCATGGGAGTCGCCGCGACGCGGACCGTCCTGATCGATGGCGGCGCCCTGTCGCCCGGCATCGCCGCGCGCGACACCATCGCGGCGGGCAACGGCCTGCTCTACCGCTTCGCCATCCCCGCGGCGGGGCGCTACCGCCTGCAGGCGCTGGGCCTCGGCCGCAGCTTCAGGATGCGGCTGGAGGACCGGGATGGCTGGCCGATCGAGACACCCAACGGGCCGGCCGACCTGACGCGCGACTTCGCGGCCGGCACCTATCGGCTGGTGATCCTGCCGCAGCCGGTCGACGCCAGGATCGTGACCCTGCTCCAGCCGCTGCCGGATCCGGTGCCGGTCGAGGGCCACGGGCCGCACGAGATCGCGCTCGACCAGGCGCAAGCCTTCCGCTGGGAGGAGCCGGTGGCGGGCGGCCCGCGCACGCCCGACCAATGGCGCTTTCACCTGCCGGCGCCGGCCCATCTGGCGATCGACCTCGGCCGCGGCATGGTCGCCGATCTGGTCGCCGAGGCCGACGGCGGGGTCCGCGACCGGATCGATGGCGGCGCGACCTGGACGGGCGAGCTGCCGGCCGGAACCTACCTGCTGCAGGCCACGGCGCGCGAGCCCAACAACCATCTCGACTACAGCCTGCAGGTGGCGGCGACGGAGCTGCTGGCCGGGCAGAGCCGCGTCACCAGGCTTCCCGCCGACATCCCGCTGTCGCTCGCCGGCGATGCCGTGGTCGAGATCGCGTCCTTCGGCACGACCGACGTCCGAGCCTGGCTCTACGACCAGGCCGATCATCTGATCGCCCGCAATGACGATCGGCCGAACGACTGGAACTTCGCCATCGCCGGCCGGATGCGCCCCGGCGCCTACCGCCTGCATGTCGAGGCGGTGGGCGCGCGCCGGCGGCAACCGCGCCACCGCTCCGGCGGCCGAGCCGGCGGCCGACCGGGGGCCGATGCGGCGGCCGACCCGGCCGGACGACGATCTCGATCTACCAGGCGGAGGCGCAGCTCGAGCTGCCCCTGGCGGCCGGCGACGCGACGCTTGCCGGGCCGAAGGTCCATGTCGTGCCGCTGGCGATGGCGGCGGCGGCCGGGGCCGTCCTGGTCGCTTCCGCCGACGGTGGCGGGCCGGCGGTCGGTCTGGCCGTCGAGATCGCGGAGAACGGCACGTGGCGCACCCTGGCCGAGAGCACGGCGCGCACCCTGGATCGCGCTGCCCGTCGACGGCATGGCCGGGTCCTATCGGCTGCAGGTCTGGTCGGTCGATCGCAGCGCCGCGCCGATCCGCCTGCAGACCCGGATGATCGAGCCGCAGCCGGCGCCCGCCGCGGCACTGCTCGGCGCCGGCGTTCCGCTCCGTCCGGTGCCCGGCATCCAGCCGCCGCTCGGGCTCGGCGCGGTGGACGTCGCGGCGGCCGGCGCCTTCCGGCTCCGGCAGATGCCGCCGGGCCTGGCCTGGTCGACGGCGAGCGGTCGCGCGCTCGCCGGCGATGCCGCGGGGATCCTCTTCGGCAGCCCGGGGCGCTTCTGGTTCGGCGCCCGGCTGCAGGACGGTGCCGGCGTCGTGGTCGCGGCCCCCGTCGTGCCGGCCGAGGATGCGGTCGCGCTCTCCCTGCCGGGATCGGCTCAAGGCGCCGCCGTCATCGCCGACCCGATCGATGCCCAGGGCTCGCCGCAGCTCTGGCTTCTCGAATCGCGCCTCGGCCAGCCGGGCATCGGCGGTGACGGGCTCGCCGCGGCGACGGCCATGGGGGAGGCGATCGCGGTGGCGCCCCAGACGGTGCGGCCGGGCCTTGCGCTCCGCCTGTGGAACGCCGGCGACCCCGCGGCGCCGCTGCCGGTCGCGTTGCGCCGGTTCGGTTTCGCCGCGCCGGCGCGGGAGACGCTCGGCTGGGGTGTCGCCGACCGCAGGATCGCCGGTCGCCAGGCGCTGGCCTTCGCCCTGCCGGCCGGGCGGAAGCGCCTGCATCTCGCCCTGCCGCCGGCCACCGCCGTCGTGCTGCAGGGAACCGCCGACCCGGCGATCTGGTCCGGCCGCGCCCCGCTGGCGCTCAGCACGGACAGCAGCGCCGACCGGATTCTGGTGCTCTCGACGGCCGCGACGGATGCGGAGCTGAGTCTCTCGCTGGTGCCGCTCGCCGGCGGCGGCGTCCCCGATCTGGGCGGCGGCGGCATCTTCGCGCAGTATTTTTCCGCGGCCGGTGTCGTGCGCCTGGCCGTGCGACTCTCGGCGAGCGAACGGGCATCGGGCGCGGCGCTGCGGCTGAGGCTCGCCGGCGCGGTCCGGGGGACGACGCTGACGCGCGAGGACGGCACCGTCTCGCGCGACGCCGACCCGCGCCTCGACGACGGCAATGCCGTGGTCGACATCGCCCATGGCGCGGGGCTGGTCGCCGGCTGGATCGAGGGCGGCGATCCGTTGACCGCCCCCGACGTCGCGGCGCATGCGACGGCAGTGCGGGAGACCTCGGTGGTGGCGCTCTCCGGCGCCGCCCGGCAGCTCGACTTCCCGGTCGAGGCGGCGAGGTTCCTCCATCTGAAGACCAGCACGCCGGTCCTCGTCCAGCCGGGCTCGTCCGCCGTCGCGCCAGGGCTGCGGCTCTTCGCCGAGGGCGCCGACCTCAACCTGCTGCTGCCCCGAGGAACCACGTCGGTCGTGCTGCACGCGGCCGGCGGCGGCGACCTCGCCGGGGTTGCCGAGGCGACGCTGATGGACATCGCGCCGATCGGCGAGGGGCTGGGACCGAAGGCACGGCTGGCCCCCGGCCAATCCCGCCTCTATTCCTTCACCCTCGCGGACGAACGCGACATCGGCGTCGGCGTCCGCGGCTCGCCGGATGCCGCCCGCTGCCGGGTGCTCGACGCCGATGGCGCGGAGATCGGCGCCGGCGTGGTGCAGATGCTGCACCTGAAGGCCGGCACCTATCTCCTGGCGGTCGATGCCCCGGCGGACGGCACGGCGATCGAGATCCAGCCGGCCCTGGTGGGCATCGCCGCGCCGGACGGCAGCCCGCCGGACGAGGTCCGGCGCGGCTATCGGGCCCTGGCCGGCCTCGAGCCGCAGCAACCCGCACCGTAGGAGACAGTTCGTGGCGCGCGCCTGGTCGATCTCGCAGGCCGGCATCCGCCGGACGGTCCTCGCCGCCCTGCTCGCCCTGCTGCTGCCGGCGCTGCTGCCGGCGCTGCTGCCGTCTGGCGCCGCCGCGGCGGAGGGCAGCGCCGCCAGCCGGCAGGCGGTCGGCCGCCCGGCCGGCGCCGTCGTGGTGCCCGAGACGTTCCTGCGGCGCTGGGATCCCGTCACGGTCTTCTTCGACCAGGATACCGGTCCGGCGGCAGGCGGCCCCGAGGATCATCCGGAGCGGTTCTTCACGCTGACGCCGGCCCATGCCGGCGCCGCCACCTGGATCAATGCGCGCACCCTGCAATTCAGGCCGGCCGAGCCGTGGCCGCCCCTGACGCGCTTCACGATCGAGGCCGGCCAGCGGCGCGCGACGCTGGCGACCCTGATGTCGGCGCCCAGCGCGACGACGCCCAGCGACGGCGCGACCGGCCTGCCCCCGGTGACGGCCATCTCGCTGATCCTGCCGGAGCCGCTCGATGCCGCGGCGCTGGCGCGACTGATCACCATCGAGCTGCGCCCGCTGCCCGGGGTCGATGCCGCGGAGGCACGCATCCTGACCGCCTCCGACTTCGACGTGAAGGCGATGGAGCGCGCCGACCGCGCGTCGCCGGCGCAGTACGTCATCGACCTGCACGATCCGATACCGGGCGGCATGCGGGCCCTGCTGCATCTCAGGCTGTCGCTCGAGAGCGGGCTGTCGCGCGGCTTCCAGGACATCGCCTTCGCGACCGCCGAGCCCTTCCGCGTCACCGGGCTCGGCTGTCCCAGGACCAGCGTCCCGATCCCGCCGGCGGGTGCGCGCTATGGCCGCGAGAGCGCGATCCGATGCCCCGACGGCGATCGCACCATCACGGTCGGCTTTTCCGCCAACCTGGCGCCGATCGGCCCGATCGCGGCGCGCAACCTGATCCGCATCTCGCCCGCGGTCGACGGCGTCGCCTATGCCGCGGTCAACAACGTGCTCTCGGTGTCGGGCAAGTTCGCCGCCGGCACGCTCTATCAGGTGCGGCTGGAGCCGAGCGCGCTCGCCGACGCGCAGGGCCGTCCCCTCGCGATGGCGGGGCCGAGCGAGGTCTATCTCTCCTTCGCCGAGCGGAAGAGCTTCCTCGGCTGGGTCGGCAGCAACGGCATCGTCGAGCGCTACGGTCCGCAGATGCTGCCGCTGCGGGGCCGCGGCTTCGATGCCGCCGACATCCGCATCCACGCGATCGATCCCCTCGACCGCTCGTTCTGGCCCTTCCCCGACGCGCCGGTGATGGTGGACGACGCGGCAGCGCCGCCGGCGCCGGGCGAGGAGCCCGAGCCGTTCGAGGATGCCACGCGCTACATCGCCGACGGCGAGCTCGCGGCGCAGATCAAGGCTCTGGGCTCGCCCGGCGTCTCGGACCTCGTCGCCCTGCCGCTGAAGAAGGGCGGCGCCGCCGCCAGGTTCGGCATCGACCTGAAGCCCTATCTCGAGCATATCGGCGGCGCCGGCAGGTCCGGCACCTATCTCGTCGGGCTGCGCCGCATCGACGCCGCCAGCGAGCGCGCCTGGATGCGCGTGCAGGTGACCGATCTCAGCCTCTCCGCGATCGACGAGCGCGACCGTGTCCGCTTCGTCGTCACCTCGCTGGCGAGCGGCAAGCCGATCGCCGGAGCCAAGGTCACGGTCGAAGGCAGCAGGGACGGCGGCTGGGTCGAGGGCTTCGGCGGCAGGACGGACGCGGCCGGCGAGGTCGACTGGCCGGTGCCGGGCGACAGCGCCGACGCCCTCGACGTCCGCCGCATCACCGTCGCCACGGACGACGATGTGCTGGTGCTCGATCCGACCCGCGGGCCGGAGATCTACGCCGACAGCAACTGGCGCGCGAGCAGCGACACCTGGCTGCAATGGACCGGGCAGTCGCTTGCCGAGCGGGCGCAGCCCGATGCCGACCTGGTCCACCTCTTCACCGATCGGCCGATCTACCGGCCCGAGGAGCCGGTCCACATCAAGGGCTATCTGCGGCACTATGCCGATGGCGTGCTGAGCCTGGAGCGGCCGAAGGCGGTCCTGGTCGTGACCGGCCCCGACGACAGCCAATGGCGCCACGACGTCGCGATCGACGAGCGGGGCAGCTTCTACGACCTCTTCCAGGAGAGGACGGCCGCAACCGGCGACTACAAGGTGACCCTGGAGCTGCAGACCGGGGACGGCCCGACGCAGCGCGGCGCGCTGACCTTCAGGAAGGAGGCCTATCGCCTGCCGACCTTCGAGGTGCGCCTGAGCGGCGCCGAGAAGACGGCCTCCGACAAGCCCTTCACGGTGAAGCTCGCCGCCACCTACTACGCCGGGGGCGTGGTGTCGCAGCGGCCGGTGCATTGGCGGGTCACCCAGTTCCCCTACGATTGGCAGCTGGCCCGGCGCGAAGGCTTCTACTACTCGACCGATGCGCGCTATGCCGGCATCGGCGATTTCGCCTCGACGCCGGTCCTGGAGCGCGACGACACGACCGACGGCCAGGGCGCCGCGAGCCTCGACCTCAACCCGGCGATCGAGCCGACGGCCCAGCCCAGAACCTACGTCGTCGAGGCGACGGTCACCGGCGACGACGACCAGACCGTCACCAGCACCCAGCAGACCGCCGCCCTGCCGCCCTTCGCGATCGGCGTCAAGGTGCCGCGCTACCTGAAGATGGCGGACAGCGTGCCGGCCGAGGTGCTGCTCGAGGGCATCGATGGCGCGCCGGTCGCCGGCCGGACGGTGTCGGTGAAGCTCCTCAAGCGGCGCTGGATCTCGCAGCTGCAGGCCAGCGACTTCAGCGACGGGTCGGCCAAGTACGTGACCGAGACGGTGGACGAGACGGTCTCGGAGCAGCAGCTGACCAGCGCCGCCGATCCGGCGAGGCTCGACCTGCGTCTCGACGGTGCCGGCGTCTACATCCTGAAGGCCGAGGCGCGCGATGCCCTGGGCCGCAGCCAGAGCGTCGCCGTCGACTTCTTCGCCGACGGCGGCACGCCGGTCACCTGGTCGCGGCCGCCGGCCCAGGTCTTCAAGGCGACGACCGAGAAGCCGGCCTACAAGGGCGGCGAGACCGCGGTGCTGGTACTGGAAAGCCCGTTCCAGACCGCCGAGGCCCTGGCGATCGTCGAGGAGCCGGACGCGCGCATGCGCTACCAGTGGGTGCATGTGAGAAACGGGGTCGGGCGCTTCGAGCTGCCGGTCCGGGACAGCTACGTGCCGCGCATCCCGGTGCACTTCCTGCTGATGCGCGGCCGCCTGCCGGGCGCGCCGCCGACCCAGGATCAGCTCGATCTCGGCCGGCCGCAGACCCTGGCCGCCACCAGCTGGGTCACGGTCACGCCGGCCAGGAACATCGTCGCCGTCGCCCTCGACTATCCGGAGAAGGCGCTGCCCGGCCAGGAGATCACGATGAAGATCTCGCTGGCCGACGATGCCGGCGCGCCGCTTGCCGGCGAGGTGACGCTCTGGCTGGTGGATCAGGCGGTGCTGGCCCTCGCCCCGGAGCGGCGGCTCGATCCGCTGCCGGATTTCATCGTCGATCGCCCCAGCCGCATGACATTGCGCGACACGCGGAACCTGGCCTTCGGCGCGCTGCCGCTGGACGAGGAGCCGGGCGGCGACGAGGCGGCGTCGCCGTCGGCGGCGCTGCTCGACAACGTCACGGTCCGCAAGAACTTCACGCCGGTGCCCTATTTCAATCCCGCGATCATGGTCGGCCCCGACGGCAAGGCCGAGGTCAGGATCAGGCTCGCGGACTCGCTGTCGGTCTTCAAGGTGCGGGCCAAGGCGGTGAGCGGCCCGGACCGCTTCGGCTTCGCCACCGGCAGCATGCGGGTGCGGCTGCCGGTGATGGTGCAGCCGAGCTTCCCCCGCTTCGTCCGGCCGGGGGACCGGTTCGCCCTGGCCGGGCTGGCACGGATCATCGAAGGCGATGCCGGGCCGGGCCGCGCCGAGATCCACGCCGACGGCCTGACCCTGCCCGGCGGGACGGCGCTCGACTTCGACTGGACCGCGGACAAGCCGGTGCGCCTCGTCTTCCCGGTGACGGTGCCGACGCCGGGCTACACCCCGCAGGGCGAGCTGGAACGTCGCTCGGTCACGGTCAGGCTGGGGGTCGAGCGCGGCAACGACCAGGCCCGCGACGCGGTCTCGATCGACCTGCCGATCGAGCCCGACCGCCGCCCGGTCGATCGCCGCCTGCTCGCCGATCTCCAGGCCGGCCGGCCGGTGAGCGTGCCCGCGATCGCCGAGCCGTTCCGCGCCGGCACGCTGCGGCGGACGGTGGTGCTCTCGAGCCAGCCGGCGCTGCTGCGCATGGCGGCGGCGCTGGACAGCCTGCAGGCCGATCCCTATGGCGGCACCGAGCAGCGCATCAGCCTGGCCAGGGCCGAGCTCGCGATGCGGCGGTTCCGCGATGTGCTGATGCTCGGCGGCAGGCTCGACCGGCTGGATCGCGACGTCGCCGAGACCCTGGCCCTGCTGGCCAAGGCGACCGACGAGTCCGGCCTGGTCTCGTTCTGGCCGGGGTCCAGGAGCTACGTGTTCCTGACGGCCTGGTCGGTCCAGTTCCTGGTCGAGGCCCGCGACGCCGGCTACCGGATCGACGACGACCTGCTGGCGCGGCAGACCGCTGCCCTCCGCCAGGCCCTGCGGTCCGACTCCACGCAGCTCGTCTCCGACCTGGCCTATGCGGAGCGGCTATGGTCGCTGACCGCGCTGGTCCAGGCCGGCAAGGGCGACGATGCCTATGCCGCGGAACTGGCCCACCGCAGCCAGTGGCTCGACCTGGAATCCCTGGCGCAGGTGACGGCGGCTCTCGGCCAGTCAGCCGCGACCGACCCTGCGACCCTCGACGAGCTGATGGCCAGGGTGTGGGCCGGCATCGTGACGCGGCTCTACCAGGGCCGGGAGGTCTATGGCGGGCTGCGGGGCAACGCCCTGGCCGGCAATGCCCTGATCCTGCCCTCGGAGAGCCGCACGCTGGCGCAGGTCCTGCGCACGGTCGCGGTCCGCCCCGACGAGGCGAAGGGCCAGCTGCTCGTGAACGCGCTGGTGACGCTCGGCCGCGGCGACGGCTGGGGCTCCACCAATGCCAATGCGGAGGCGTTGCTGGCGCTGGCGCAGTTCGTCTCGACGCGGCCGGCGGCCGCGCCCGTGACGACGGTCGCCGTCGAGGCCGGCGACGGGCCTGCCGCGATCGATGTCGGCGGCGCCCGGCCGATGGTCGCGCTGCCGCCGCCCGGTCCCGCGGAGATCCGGCTCTCGGTCCCGGCAGCCTCGCCGATGCCGATCGGCGTCCTGGCCGAGACCAGCTACGTCCCCGTGCCCGACGGCAGCCAGGAAGCCGCGCACGCCGAGGGCCTGGTAGTCAGCCGCGATGTCCTGCAGGTGCAGCCGGGCACCGCGCCCGCGATCCGCACGCCGCTCGATGCCGCGGGCAAGACCATCACCTTCAAGGTGGGCGAGATCGACGAGGATCGCGTCGAGCTGGTCAACCCGGCGGACCGCAACCACGTCGCCATCGTGATCCCGATCGCGGCAGGCATGGAGCCGCTCAACCCCGCGCTGGCGACGGCCCCGCCGGAGGCGCAGCCGAGCGGCGAGACCACGCTGGCGCCGTCCCATGTCGCGTTCCTGGACGATCGCGTGGCCTACTTCTACGACACCCTGCCGAAGGGGAACTATCGCTTCGCCTTCCGCACGCGGGCGCACATCCCGGGCACCTTCGTGCAGCCCGCCGCCTATGCCGAGCTGATGTACGACGCCAGCGTCAACGGCAACAGCAGCGGCGCGACGATCGTCATCGCACCCGCCGATGCGCCGTAGCCGGCGCTGGCCCTGGCTCGCCGCGGGCGGGCTCGGCGCCTGCGCCGCGCTCATCGCCTGGGGCTGGTTCGCCGCCACCCTGGCGGCGCCGCGGCCGACCCCCATCCTGCTCGACCGCGATGGCGGGTTCCTGGCGCAGATTCCGGCCCCGGACGAGGCCGGCTACGGCTATTGGGAGATCGGCGCGCTGCCGCCGCGCGTGGTCGCCGCGACGGTCGCGCTCGAGGACCGGCGCTTCTGGCTGCATCCCGGCGTCGATCCGGTCGCGCTGGCGCGCGCCCTCTGGCAGAATCTCTCCAGCGGGTCGCGGATTTCCGGCGCTTCGACGGTCGCGATGCAGGTCGCCCGGATGCAGGCGCCGGGACCGCGCACCTACCTCAACAAGGCGCGCGAAGCCGCGACCGCGCTGTTCCTCACCTTGCGCTATGGCCGCGAGGCGATGCTGCGGCAATATCTGCGGCTGGCGCCCTACGGCAACGACAGCCACGGCATCGTCCATGCGGCGCGCTTCTATTTCGACAAGCCGGTGGCCGATCTGAGCTGGGCGGAGATCGCCCTGCTCGCCGCCATCCCGCAGGCGCCGAGCCGGATGAATCCGCTGTCCCCCGATGGCCGGGCGCGCGCCGTCGCCCGCGGCCACCGCATTCTCGACGTGCTGCTCGCCGACCGGGTGATCGCGCCGGGCGAGCACCGGCTGGCCTCGGCGCAGCTCGACGACCTGCCGGCGCTCGCGCGCCGCACCCGCCCGGACGAGGCGCTGCACGCGATCGTCGATCTGCAGCGCCGGCTGGCCTCCGGCGGCGGCCCCCCGGCCTCCGCCGCCGATCCGCGGATCGTCACGACCATCGCGCCCGAGATCCAGCGCAGGGTCGAGGACCTCGCCAATGTCCATCTCGCGCGCTGGCGCACGGCCGACGCCGAGCAGGTGGCGGCGGTGGTGGTCAAGGTCGAGACCGGCGAGGTGCTGGCCTGGATCGGCTCGTCGGGATATCTCCGCCCCGGGGCGGGCGCCATCGACTTCGCCCGGATCGAGCGCTCGCCGGGCAGCACCCTGAAGCCCTTCATCTATGCGCTGGCGCTCGACCGCGGCGTGATCGCGCCGCAATCGCGGCTGCTCGACACCGTGTTCAGCGCCAGCACCATCGCGAATGCCGATCGCGACTTCCTGGGCGTGCTGACGCCGCGCCGCGCGCTCGCCAACTCGCGCAACGTGCCCGCCGCCAACCTGACGCGGGCCATCGGCCTCGACGAGACCTTCCTCTATCTGCGTCTGCTCGGCCTGCATGACGAGGACCGTCCGCCGGCCCATTTCGGCCTGTCGCTCTCCGTCGGGGCGCTGCCCACGACCCTGGCGAAGCTGGCCCGGGCCTACCTCGCCCTGGCCAGCGACGGCGTGCTGCGCGAGCTGGTCTGGAGCCGGGCGCAGCCGATGGCGAAGGGCGCTCGCGTCATGTCGGTCGATGCCGCGCGGCTGGTCACGCTCTTCCTCTCCGACCCGTCGGCGCGCCTGCCGAGCTTTCCGCGCATGGGCGCGACCGAATACCCCTTCCCGGTGGCGGTCAAGACCGGCACCTCGCAGGGCTATCGCGATGCCTGGACCATCGCCTATTCCCGAGACTACCTGGTCGGCGTCTGGATCGGCCGCGCCGACGCGGGACCGATGCGCGACGTGACCGGCGCCCGCAGCGCGGCCGCGCTCGCCCGAGCGATCATCCTCGAGCTCCACGGCGAGGCGCCGCAGACGGCGTCGCTCGCCTTCCCGGACCCGCCCGGCTATCGCCTCGGCGCGGTCTGCTCGGACGAGAGCGACACGGCCGGCTGTGCCACGCTTCCCGAATGGACGCGCGGGGGAGCCGCGCCGGCCCGCCCGCCGGCCGCCGCGGACGCGGCGATCCTGCCCGACCCGGCAGCGGAGGAGGACGCGGCGACGATCAGGATCGTCTCGCCGCGCGACAGCCTGCGGGTGATCCGCAACCCCGAGCTTCCCGCCGATCTCGCCAGCCTGGCGCTCAAGGCCGAGACGAAACCGGCCGCCGCGCAGGTCACCTGGTACGTCGACGGCAAGCCCTTCCTGGTCAGCGCCGAGGCCGAGACCGCCCGCTGGCCGCTGCAGCCCGGTACGCACGTCTTCGTGGCCCGCGTTCCCTATCGCGCCCTGGCATCGAAGCCGGTCACGGTCGAGGTCGAGTAGCCGGGAAGTGGAGCGGCGGGGCGAGATGGAGCGGCGGGGCAGGGAGGGGCAGGCTGTGGTCCAGGCATCGGACCGGCGTGACGCCGGCCGGACGAGCGCGAAGCCGCCCTCAGCCGAGCTGCGCCAGCACCCAGGCCGCGGCGTCGGCCACCGTCTCCGCCCGCTCGTCGGCGGGCGGCTTGGCCGGGCGGCGGATCATGACCACCGGCAGGCCGAGCGCCCGGGCGGCCGCGATCTTGCCGTAGGTCGCGTCGCCGCCGCTGTTCTTGGCGACGATCACCTCGATGGCGTGCTGCTTCAGCAGCTTCTCCTCGCCCTGCAGGGTGAAGGGCCCGCGGGCGATGACGATGCGCGCGTCGGCCAGCGGCAGCGGCGCGGCCGGCTTCTCCAGCAGCCGCACCAGGAAGCGCATGTTGGCCAGGCTGGCGAAGGCCTGCAGCTCGGTCGGGCCGACCGTCAGGAAGCAGCGCCGGCCGTAGGAGGGCGCCGCCACCGCCGCCTCGGCGAGCGAGCCGACCTCGATCCAGCGGTCGCCCGGCTGGCGCTTCCAGGCCGGCCGCTCGATGCGCAGCAGCGGCACGCCGGTGGCCCGCGCCGCTGCCACCGCATGCGTGCTGATCTGGGTGGCGAAGGGGTGGGTGGCGTCGACCATCGCCTTGACGTCCTCGGCGCGCAGGAAGGCGACCAGCCCGGCGGCGCCGCCGAAGCCGCCGCTGCGCGTCTCGCCGGGCAGCGGCGCCGGCGCGGCGGTGCGGCCGGCGAGCGAGGAGATGCAGGCGATCTCGGGATGGGCGGCGAGCGCGCGCGCCAGCGCGGCGCCCTCCGTCGTGCCGCCGAGGATCAGCAGCTTGGCGGCCATCGCTCAGAACCCCGCATGGCCGGCCAGCTGGCCGGTCCGGTCGAACACCATGACCTCGATTGCCACCTTGCCCTCCACCAGCTCGCGCGCGACGCGCTGCGCTGCCCCCGCGATGTGGTCGCCAAGCGGCAGCCCGGCGGCCGTCGCCTCCTCCAGGATCTCGCTCGCCGTGTTGGCCCCGGCCGCGCGCTCGACCAGGTCGGGCGCGGCGCCGAGCGCCGCCAGCGTCCCGGCCAGCGCCGGCCGGTCGAGCTGGCTGCGCCCGGAATGCAGGTCGAGCGCGCCCTGCGCCAGCTTGGCGAGCTTGCCGACCCCGCCGGCGAGCGTAACCCGCGGCAGGGGATGCCGGCGGAGATATTTCAGCGTGCCGCCGGCGAAGTCGCCCATGTCGATGACGGCGATCTCCGGCAGCGCGTAGTGGCGGCGCACCGCCGCCTCCGAGCTCGAGCCGGTGCAGGCCGCGGCGTGGTCGAGCCCGTTGGCCCGGCAGACGTCGATGCCGCGCTGGATCGAGGCGATCCAGGCGGAGCAGGAATAGGGATGCACGATGCCCGAGGTGCCGAGGATCGACAGCCCGCCGACGATGCCGAGCTTGGGGTTCCAGGTCTTCTCGGCCAGCCCCTCGCCGCCGGGGATCGAGATGGTGACCTCGACATCGGCCGGCACGCCGGCGGCGTCCGCCACCTGCTGCAGCGCCGCGGCGATCATGGCGCGCGGCGCCGGGTTGATCGCCGGCTCGCCGACCGCCAGCGGCAAGCCGGGCCGGGTGACGCGGCCGACGCCTTCGCCGGCGCGGAAGGCGACGCCGCTGCCGGGCGGACCGCGCCGCACCGTGGCGCGGACCAGCGCGCCGTGCGTCACGTCGGGATCGTCGCCGGCATCCTTCAGCACGCCGGCGGTGGCCGTGTCCGCCTCGAGCCGGTGGCTGGCCAGCGCGAAGCGCGGTTCCTGGCCGCCGGGCAGGCGGATCGCCACCGGGTCGGGGAAGCCGCCGCCCAGCAGCGCCGTCCACGCCGCCTTCGCCGCCGCGGTGGCGCAGGCACCGGTGGTCCAGCCGCAGCGCAGCGGTCCGTCGGGCTTTCGCGTCATGACGCTATTGTTAAGGCGCGCGTCTCGTTTTGACTAGTCGGCCCGGAGACCCCTCCTAGAATGAGACGATGAGTACGTTCGCCCTCCCGCCCGGCCTGCAGCTGCCCGAGCTCGCGCCCGGCTCGGTCTGGCTGACCGGCGCCGGGCCCGGCGACCCCGGGCTGCTCACCCTGCTGGCCCTGCACGGGCTGGCCCAGGCCGACGCCGTCGTCTACGACGCGCTGGTCGGGCCCGGCGTGCTGGCCCTGGCCCGCCCGGGCGCCATGCTGGAATATGCCGGCAAGCGCGGCGGCAGGCCCTCGATCCGCCAGCCCGACATCTCGCTACGCCTGGTGCAGCTGGCGCGCGAGGGCCGGCGGGTGCTGCGCCTCAAGGGCGGCGACCCCTTCGTCTTCGGCCGCGGCGGCGAGGAGGCGCTGGCCCTGGTCGCCGCCCGCGTGCCGTTCCGCATCGTCCCCGGGATCAGCGCCGGCATCGGCGGCCTGGCCTATGCCGGCATCCCCGTCACCCACCGCTCGATCAACGCGGCGGTGACCTTCGTCACCGGCCACGACGCCAGCGGCGTGGTCCCCGACTCGGTCGACTGGCCGCTGCTGGCGCGCGGCGCGCCGGTGCTGGTCGTCTACATGGCGATCAAGCACATCGCCGCCATCGCCGAGCGGCTGATCGCCGGCGGCCGGCCGGCGGCCGAGCCGGTGGCGGTGGTCAGCCGCGCCACGCTGCCCGACCAGCGCGTGCTGGAGACGACGCTGGGCGAGGCCGCCGCCGCGGTCGCGGCCAGCGGCATCGAGCCGCCGGCGCTGTTCGTGGTCGGCGAGGTGGTGCGGCTGCGCCAGGGGCTGGACTGGCTGGGCGCGCTCTCGGGCCGGCTGCTCGAGGCCGACCCGCTCGGCGCCGCCGCCGGCCGGAGCCGGACGGCGTGAGCGGCGCGCCGGCGCCCGGCCTGCTGATCGCCGCCCCGGCCTCGGGCAGCGGCAAGACGGTGGTGACGCTGGGCCTGCTGCGGGCCCTGGCCCGGGCCGGCCGGGCGGTGCAGCCCTGCAAGGTCGGGCCCGACTACATCGACCCGGCCTTCCACGGCGCCGCGGCGGGACGGCCGTCCTGCAACCTCGATCCCTGGGCGATGCGCCCCGCCACGCTGGCCGCCCTGGTCGACCGGCTCGGCCGCGGCGCGTCGCTGGTGCTGGGCGAGGGGGTGATGGGCCTGTTCGACGGCGCCGCCGACGGCAGCGGCTCCACCGCCGACCTCGCCGCGGCGACCGGCTGGCCGGTGGTGCTGGTGCTCGACGTGCGCGGCCAGGGCGCCTCGGCCGCGGCGGTGCTGGCCGGGTTCGCCCGCCACCGCGCCGACGTCGCGGTCGCCGGCGTGGTCCTGAACCGGGCCGGCGGCGCCGAGCATGCGGCGCTGGTCGCCCGCGCCGTCGCGCCGCTCGGCATCCCGGTGCTGGGCTGGCTGCCGCGCAGCCCCGACCTCGCTTTGCCGGAGCGCCATCTCGGGCTGGTCCAGGCCGGCGAGCATGCCGGCCTCGAGGCCTTCCTCGACCGCGCCGCGGCGCTGGTCGCCGAGCGGCTCGACCTCGCCGCCCTGCTGGCGCTGGCCCGGCCGGCGCGGCTCCGAAATGCCGGCGCCGGCCGGGTTCGTGCCGCTGCCCGGCCAGCGCGCATCGCGGTGGCCGCCGACATCGCCTTCGCCTTCGCCTATCCCTGGCTGCTGCAGGCCTGGCGCGAGGCCGGCGCCGCGCTGGCGCCGTTCTCGCCGCTGGCCGACGAGGCGCCGGCCAGCCGACGCCGACGCCGTCTACCTGCCGGGCGGCTATCCCGAGCTCCATGCCGGTCGGCTCGCCGGCAACCGCCGGTTCCTCGACGGGCTGCGCGGCGCGGCGGCGCGCGGCGCGGCGGTGCTCGGCGAGTGCGGCGGCTACATGGTGCTGGGCGACGGCCTCGCCGATTCGGACGGACACCGCCATGCGATGGCCGGGCTGCTGCCGCTGGAGAGCTCCTTCGCCGCGCCGCGCCTCACGCTCGGCTATCGCCGCGCCCGGCTGGCCGGCGACGGGCCGCTCGGCCCGGCCGGCACCGCCTTTGCCGGGCACGAGTTCCCACTACGCGACGACGGTCGAGGGGCAGGGCGGTGCGGCGCTGTTCGACTGCCGCGACGCGCGCGGCCGCGCGCTGGGCGGCGCCGGGCGGCAGCGCGGCCGGGTCTGTGGCTCGTTCATTCATCTGATCGACCGGGCGGAGGCGGCCTGACCCGTCCTCGCCTTGCCCGCCCGAGCGATTCCGGGCAACGCCCGTTCAACCACGACGGGGACCACGCCAGGTCGACCAGCAGCGCCTCCGGCCTCGACCATGGCGCGATGGCCTGGGAGCCGAGCGACGAGCGGGTCGGCTTCGGCGTCATGGCCAACGTCCTGGTCGGCGTCGGCTTCGGCTTCCTGATCGCCGCCGGGCTGGCGCTCAGCGGCGCGGCCGACTGGCGGCGCGGCCTGCTCTGGGGCTGGCGGATTCGCCACCTTCGTGCTGGCGCGTTCCCTCAAGCCTCATCCTGAGCTTGTCGAAGGATGGGGCCGGCACCGCCGCAGCCCCCTACAGCCACTCGTCCTCGATGCGGTACCAGGCGTAGGCGGCGCGCTGGTAGAGGCGGCGCAGCGCCGGCAGCGGGAAGCGCGGCAGCGGCGTGGAGAGCAGCGGGCCGAAATCGACGCCGATGTCGCCGCCGATGCGGCGCGCCAGGTAGCGGCCGCTGAGCGTCGCCAGCGCGACGCCGCTGCCCATGTAGGCCAGCGCGTAGTGCACGGTGGGGTCGTCGGCGGTGCCGATATGCGGGTTGCGGTCGGCCGACAGGCAGACCCAGCCGCGCCAGAAGAACTCGACCTCGATGCGTCCGAGCGCCGGGAACATCTGGCCCAGGCGGCGCTGCAGCCAGGCCTTGGAGCGCTGGTTGCCGGCCGGCGTGTCGTGGATGCCGCCGCGCGCCCCGAACAGCACGCGGTTGTCGGGCAGCAGCCGGAAATAGAACAGCAGGTGGCGGCTGTCGTAGATGGTGAGCCCGGTCCGCCAGCCGGTGGCCTCGAGCTCGGCGGCGGTCAGCGGCCGGGTGACCACGATGCTGGAGAGCGCCGGCAGCAGCCGGCCGGCGAGATGGGGATGCAGCAGGTCGCTGGTGTAGCCGTTGGTGGCGACCACGACCTGCCGGGCGCGCACCCGGCCGCCCGGCGTGGTCAGCAGGTGGCGCTCGCCGTCGCGGCCCCAGGCGGTCACCGGCGAGCCGCCATGCAGCCGCGCGCCGTGGCGCCGGGCGGCGTGCGCCAGGCCGCGGGCGTAGCGCAGCGGATGCAGGCCGAACCCCTCGGCGTGGAGCAGCGCGCCATGCGCCTCGCGGCTGCGCAGCTGGGTGCGCTCGAGCTCGTCGCGCGACAGCAGCGTCGCCTCCAGCCCGAGCTCGCGCAGCTGGCGCTGGCGGTCCGCCATCGCCCGGAAGCGGCTCGGCCGGTGCGCCAGCTCGAGCCCGCCGGCGGCGGTCGGCTCGGCGTCGATCTGCTCCGATTCGATGAGGCCGGCCACGGTGCGCACCGCCTCGCGGCCCTGGCCGACGACGGCGCGCGCCCGCTCGATCCCCCAGCGGCGGATCCAGTCGCCGTGATCCTCCTTGCCGATCGAGGTCAGGCAGAAGCCGCCATTGCGGCCGCTGCAGCCCCAGCCGATGCGGTTGGCCTCCAGCACATGGGCGACGACGCCGAAGTCGCGGGCCAGGTGATAGGCGGTCGAGAGTCCGGTATAGCCGCCGCCGATGATCGCCACCTCGGCCTCGAGGTCGGTGGCCACCGGGTCGGCGCCGGCCACCTCCTCGCCGGCGGTGGCCGCCCAGTACGACCCGACATGCGGCGAGTCGGGGCGGCTGAGGTCGGTCGGGATGATCGCCATGGCGGGACTCCGGCCGGGGTGACGAGCGACATTGCCCGAAGGCGGCGGGGTGCGCCAGCGCCGGGCGGGACGGTTTCCTAGAGCGGCGGTCGCCGCGAGAGATGCGGTGTCGCCGCCTCGAGCGCCGCGCCGATCGTCAGCACCGTCGCGTCGGCATGCGGCCGGCCGACGATCTGGACCGCGGTGGGCAGGCCCGAGGCGGCGAAGCCCGACGGCATCGACAGGGCGGGGCAGGCGCTGAACAGGTTGAAGGGGAAGGTCATCTCGTACTGGTGATAGCGGCCGGCCGCGTCGTCGAAGCCGAAATCGCCGTCGCTGACGCCGGTCGGCGGCGCCGGGATGGATGTCGTCGGGCAGAGCAGCGCGTCGTGGCTGCGGAACAGGGGCGCCAGCTTGCGCCACTGGGCGGTGCGGTCGCATTCCAGCTGCTTGAAGGAGACGGCGTCCATCTTCAGGCCCGCCTCGGCCATCTGCACCACGAACGGGTCCATGACGTCGCGCCAGCGTGCGAGATGCGGGCCGGCGATGACCGCCGTGTAGACGTTCCAGTGGCGATAGCCGATGTCGTTGATCTCGCGGGTGAGGCCGAGCTCGACCTCCTCGACGATCGCGCCGCGGTCGCGCAGCAGCGCGGCGACCGCCCGCAGGTTGGCGGCGATCTCGGGGTCGACCGCGTAGTAGCCGAGGTCGGTGCTGAGCGCCAGGCGCAGCCCGGCGACCGAGCGCGGCAGGGGATCGGGGATCGCCGGCGCCGGCGGCAGCGAGGAGATGTCGTCGAGGTCCGGCCCCTCGGCGGCGCGCAGGAACAGCGCGGCGTCGGCGACGCTGCGCGCCAGCGGGCCGAAATGGCAGTAGCTGTCGAACTGGCTCGGCAGGATGTCGAAGGGAATGCGGCCGAAGCTCGGCTTGAGGCCGACGACGCCGCAGAAGGCGGCGGGGATCCGCACCGAGCCGCCCATGTCGCAGCCCTCGGCCAGCGGCACGCAGCCGGCGGCGACCGCCGCGCCCGCCCCGCCGGAGGAGCCTCCCGGCGTGTGGCCGAGGTTCCACGGGTTGCGGGTGACGCCCCAGAGGGTCGTCTCGGTGATGCCGGTGGCGGCGAACTCCGAGGTGGTGGTCTTGCCGACCATGATCGCCCCGGCGGCGGCGAGCCGGCGCACCACCACCGCATCGTGGTCGGGGACCCAGTGCTCGAAGGCGCAGGAGCCCAGGGTCGTGCGCTTGCCGCGCGTCGGCGTCATGTCCTTGAAGGCGATCGGCACGCCGTGCAGCGGCCCGAGCGGCGCCCCCTGCATCACCGCCGCCTCGGCCGCGCGGGCGGCGGCGCGCGCCTCCTCGGGATAGACGAAGCAGAAGCAGTTGGCCTGCGGGTTGACCTCGGCGATGCGCGCCAGCACGTTGTCCATCAGCTCGACCGGCGACAGCTCCTTGCGCCGGATCCGGGCGGCCAGCGCGCTCGCCGGCTGGTAGGCGAGGTCGAGATCGGCCATGGCGTCCTCCCTAGCGGCCCCCGGCCGAGCGCGCGTCGGCGGCGCGCAGGGACCGCAGCGCGATCACCACGACCCCGGCGGAGAGCAGCATGGAGAGCGTGGCGACGGCGTTGATCTCCGGCGTGATGCCGTGGCGCAGCGTGGCCCAGATCTGCATCGGCATGGTGTTCTCCTGGCCGGTGAGGAAGAAGGTGATGGCGACCTCGTTGAGCGACAGGGTCATGACCAGCAGCGCGCTGCCGAGCACGGCGTTGCGGATGCCGGGCACGGTGACCCGCCAGAAGGTCTGCCAGTAGCTGGCGCCGAGATCGAGGCTCGCCTCCTCGAGCCGCCGGTCCAGGCGGCGCAGCCTGGCATGGACCTGCGAGACGACGACCGGCAGCCAGCCGACCGTGTGGCCGACGATCACGGTGCCGAGCGACAGCGGCAGGTCGAAGCGCTTGACGGCGAGCAGGATGGCGAGCCCGGTGATCAGGCCCGGCACGATCAGCGGGATCAGCGTCAGCTGCTCGAGCAGCGCCGCGCCGGGGATGCGGTAGCGGTCGATGGCGAAGGCGAGCGAGACGCCGAAGGCGAGGGTCAGCGGCACCACCGCGGCGACCACGACCAGGCTGTTCCAGATCGAGCGGTGAAGCTCGCGGTCGGCGAGCAGCGCCGCGTACCAGCGCAGCGACAGGTCCTTCAGCGGGAAGAGCAGCAGGTCGGAGCCGTTGAAGGAGAACAGCACCAGCATGATCATCGGCACGTAGAGAAAGACGAAGATGCCGGCGACGGCGGCGTGCAGCAGGGCGCGGGCGGCGCGGCCATGGCGCAGCGGCGCGGCTGCGGTCACGCGATCGCCCCGGCGCTGCGACGCTCGGCGAGCGTGCCGAGGCCGATGACGAGGAAGACGGCGGCGAGCACGAGCACGGCAAGGGCGCTGCCGAACGGCCAGTCATAGGCGCCGCCGAACTGGCTGATGATGACGTTCGAGACCATCAGGCCGCCCGGGCCGCCGAGCAGGGTCGGCGCCACGAAGTCGCCGAAGCTGAGGCAGAAGACGAAGATCCCGCCGGTGATCACCCCGGGCAGGCTGAGCGGCAGGATGACGCGCAGCAGCGTGCGCCAGGGGGCCGCGCCGAGGTCCGAGCTGGCCTCGAGATAGGCGGGGTCGATCCGCTCCAGCGCGGTGTAGATCGGCAGGAAGGCGAAGGGCAGCAGGATGTAGATCAGGGTCACGCAGACGCTGAACTGGTTGTAGATCAGGAAGGAGAGCGGCTCGTCGACCAGGCCGGTCAGGGTCAGCGCGTTGTTGATCAGGCCGGTGCGGCCGAGGATCAGCTTCCAGACATAGGCGCGCAGCAGGAAGCTGGTCCAGAGCGGGGTGACGACGAGGAAGTAGAGCAGGTGCTGCCAGCGCCGCATCACGAAGCTGGCATAGTAGGCGAGCAGGTAGGCGAGCGGCAGGGTGCAGAGGGTGACGATCAGCCCGACCCGGGCCGAGACGTACAGCACGCGCTGATAGAGCTCGCCGGTCAGCGCGCGGCGGAAGTTGTCGAGGCTCGCCTCGTGGATGAACTCGAAGTCCTCGACCCGGTAGAGGCTGAACTCGAACACCTTGAGGTAGGGATAGACGAGGAACGCCAGCACGAAGAGCAGCGGCGGCGCCCAGACCAGGGCCGCCCGGGCCCAGCGCGACGAGAGGGTCATGAGCGCGCGAGCGCGGCCCCGGTGGGCGCCGCCGGTCCTTCGCCCGGAGCCGGTCTCACCCGGCCGAGGCCTTCACCTCGTTCCACACCTCGAGGTATTTCGCGCGCCGCGGGATGGCGTCCCAGAAATCGGTGGCCGGCAGCTGCGCGCCGCCTTCGTCCATCCGCAGGAACCCCCAGAGCTTGGGGTCGAGCTTGTCCATCTCGGCCTTCGCCGCGGGGTTGGTCACCCGGTAGAGGTTGACCTTGGCGATCAGCGCCTGGGCCGCGGGGCTGATCATGTAGTCGATGAAGGCGTGCGCCAGGTCGCGCTTGGCGGTGCCGCGCACCACCGCGTGCGAATCGGCCCAGGCCATCGCGTTCTGGTAGGCGGGCTGGCGGACATGGAAGCCCTTCTTCAGCAGCTCCTGGGTGACGTAGTCCCAGGAGACGGCGGCGACCACCTCGCCGCTGGCGAAGAGGTCGACCAGCTCGCCCGCCTGGTCCCAGTACTTGCGCACCAGCGGGCGCTGCTCCATCAGCTTCGCCTTGACCTTGCCGAGCTCCTCGTCGCTCAGGTTCCAGATGTTGGCGAAGCCCATCCAGCGGGCGACCTGCGCCAGGGTCGAGAGATCGTCCCACATGGCGATCTTGCCCTTGTACTTCGGGTCGAACAGCAGGTCGAAGTCGTTGCGGTCGGGGATCACGTCGGCATTGACGGTGACCGGGACCAGGCCCCAGTAGGTCGGCACCCCGTAGGTCGCGCCGTCGCGCTGCCAGTAGGCGAAGTCCTGGAAGCGCGGATAGAGCTGCTTGAAGTTCGGCAGCTTGCCCGTGTCGATCGGCTCGACGAAGCGCTGCTTGATCGCCTGCTGGGCGAAGGAGGTGACGATCACGACGAGGTCGTAGTCGCTGGCGCTGGCGGCCAGCTTGGCCATGTACTCCTCGTTCGAGCTGATCAGCGTGCGGTTGACCGCCACGCCGGTCTCCTTGACGAAGCCGGCGATGATCTCGTCGGTGGCGTAGCCGTCCCAGGTCATCAGCCGCAGCGAGTCGGCGGCCCTTGCCCGTCCGGTGGCCATCGCGCCGAGCCCGGTGGCGCCGATCGCCACCCCTGCCGCCCTGCCCAGCAACGACCTGCGCGTCAGCCTCATGGTCCTTCTCCCTGTCCTCCGGGGTCGCCGCCGTTCGGCGTTCGCCGGCGCGACTCTGACACGGAATTCGGCGCGGCTGTCAACCGCTCGCCGCGCCCGGACCGGCCGGGCGCGGGGGCCGCAGCGGCGCTACTGGCTGCGCCGCGAGAAGGACTCGGCGTAGGCGCCGTCGCGGAAGTTGACCAGGGGGTCGTCGGACAGCTCGATCCCGTCGGTGACGAGGCCCGGCAGGAAGACGATCTTCTTCTCCGCCGCGGCGCTGTCGGCGACCGGCCGCTCGATGGTGAGCACGCCGAGATCGACCACCGGCCGATCCTCCGGCCAGGCCTGCGTCGGATCCTTCGTCTGGTCGCCGGCCGCGGCCAGCTGCGCCTTGAGATGGAAGGTCACCGGCCCGCTCTTCAGCCGCTCGGGCAGTTCCTTCACGAGGAAGTCCGGCGCCTGCTTCGCGGCGTCGGCCTCGGACAGGTGGACGAGCCGCTCGGGCACGATCATGTAGCGCACGGCCTGCCGCTGCCCGGCCTTGTTGACCAGGATGAAGGCGTCGAGGCCGTTGTACTGCTCGTCGGCGAAGCTGTCGGGCGTCGCCGCCGTCCGTGCGTTGGGCAGGAAGCGCGGATGGCTGGCGATGAACTGGTCGAGCCTGGTCGGCTGCGGCGCCCCGGGCGGGCTGGCGGCGACCGCCAGGAAGAGGTCGCGGAACTCGTCGCCGGTGGCGACCACGAAGACCTTCAGGGAGTTGGTCACCATGTCGGTCTCGCTGCCGTCCGGCAGGTGGTACTTGATCGCCAGGCCGTGCGGATTGGCGATCGGCGAGCCGTCGGGCAGGTTGGGCAGGCCGGACGCGTCGGAGAAGCGCACGGTGACCGGGATCGCGGCGCCGCCGAAGAGCGCCGCCCGGCTGAGGCCCGCCGCTTCCGGCGAGGCCTTGAAGCTGCCCTCCGCCATGACGCCCTTGGCATGGTTGGCGCGCAGCCCGGGATAGCGGCCGAAGGCCTTGTTGATCGCGTCGACCGCCTGGACCTCGGGCGGCGTGTCGTCGGCGGCCCTGGCCGAGGGGGCCCTGGCCGAGGCGGCGAGCATGCACGCAGCGACCGCCAGCCCTGTCGCCAGCCGAATGAGCTTCATCGATCTCTCCCACGATGGTCGGGCCGGCACTCCTGGCGGTCGCGCAGGTGGCGTGTCAAGCGTGGCCGCGCTCAAAGGCGCGTGACGGGACCGCAGGCCGGGATCGGCAGATCCCGGAAGACTCCGTTTCTCAAACACCGCGCCAGTTTCGTAGGCTGGCCGCCTGGAGCTGCGAGGGGACGAGGGATGGGCGATCTCGACGGGGTGCTGGTGGTGGCGATGGAGCAGGCCGTGGCCGCGCCCTACTGCACCTGCAAGCTGGCCGATGCCGGCGCGCGGGTGATCAAGATCGAGCGCGCGGAGGGGGATTTCGCGCGCGGCTACGACCGGCTGGTGCATGGCGAGAGCTCCTATTTCGTCTGGCTCAACCGGGGCAAGGAGTCGCTCTGCCTCGACCTCAAGCAGGCGGGCGACCTGGCGCTGGTCGAGGCGATGCTGGAGCGGGCCGACATCTTCATCCAGAACCTCGCGCCGGGCGCCGCCGACCGGCTCGGGCTCGGCGCCGAGGCGCTCACCCGCCGCTTCCCGCGCCTGATCTGCTGCTCGATCTCCGGCTATGGCGAGGCCGGGCCGTATCGCGAGCAGAAGGCCTACGACATGCTGATCCAGGGCGAGAGCGGGCTGCTTGCCGTCAACGGCACCGGCGACGAGATGGCGCGGGTCGGCATCTCGGTCTGCGACATCACCGCCGGGATGACCGCCTACGCCGCCATCCTGCAGTCGCTGATCCAGCGCCAGCGCACCGGCCGCGGACGGGTCGTCGAGGTGTCGCTGTTCCACGCCATCGCCGACTGGATGAACGTCCCCTACCTGCAGACCCGCTACGGCAAGCGGCCGCCGCCGCGCGTCGGGCTGCGCCACCCGACCATCGCGCCCTACGGCGCCTTCCGCTGCAGCGACGGCAAGCTGGTGCTGCTGTCGATCCAGAACGAGCGCGAATGGGCGCGGCTCTGCGCCGAGCTGCTGGGCCAGCCGGATCTCGCTGCGGATCCGCGCTTCGCCAGCAACTCGGAGCGGGTGCGCAACCGGCCCGCGCTCGACGCCATGGTGGGCGCGGCGCTGGGCCGGCTGGAGCGCGAGGCGGCGATGGACCTGCTGGGCCGCGCCGGCATCGCCTGCGGCCGCCTCTCCGACATGGACGACCTGCTCGAGCATCCGCAGCGCCGCACCGTCGCCGTCGAGACGCCGAGCGGCCCGGTCGAGATGATGGGCCCGGGCGCGCTCTTCCCGGGCGAGGTGGAACGCTTCGGCCCGGTGCCGGGCGTCGGGCAGCACAGCGAGGCGTTGCGCGCCGAGTTCGGCCGGCGGCCGGGCAAGCCCTAGCCGGCGGGCGCCGGCCGGGTGGCGTGCATGGCCGGGCGGCTCGCCATGCGCTGCCACCAAGCGGCGAGGCCGGCCTGGCGACCCAGCGCCGCCGCGACCTCGGGAACCTGCAGGGCGTAGTCGAGCATCGGCGCGACATGCAGGTCGGCGAGGCTCGGCCGGTCGCCGCAGAGCCAGGCCGAGTCCGCCTTCAGCTCGGCCAGCGCGGCGAGGCAGGTCGGCAGCATCCGCCGGGCCGCCGCCACCCGGTCGGGATCGCCGGCCTCGCCGCGCCGCGGCTTCGAGACGAGCTCGACATAGAGGCCCCAGACGAGCTGCGGGTAGAGCTGCCCGTCGGCGATGCCGAGGAGCTGGTTCATCCGCGCCCGCTGGCGCGCCGTCGTCGGCTGCAGCGGCGGGCCGGGGAAGGCCTCGTCGACATAGCGGGTGATCGCGCCCGATTCGTAGAGCCGGAAACCGTCATGCTCGAAGGCCGGGATCCGGCCGAAGGGCTGCCGTGCCAGGTAGGAGGCCGGCGGCCCGCCGGGCGCGAAGACGTCGATCGGCACCAGCGCGTAGGCGACGCCCTTCTCCTCCAGGGCGAGGCGGGCGGCACGGACATAGACGCTGTAGTCCGCGCCGAACAGGATCGGCGCCACCGCGCTCAGCCGGCGAGCAGCGCGCCGAGGTCGCGGGCCGACAGCCGGTCGAGGCCGGTGACCGCCGACCACAGGCGCTCCGCCGCGGCCTCGCCGAGCAGGCCGCGCGCCTTGCCGCGCAGCCCGCTTTCCAGCACCGCCTCGGGAATCGCCGCGGCGAGGTCGTGGGCGGCCGCGATGCGCTCGCCGCCGGCGAGCGCGATCTCGACCCGGCTCGCCGTGTCGGCGAGGCTCTCGTCGCCGGTCACGGCGACGCGCGCGGCCAGCGCCAGCAGGGCGGGATCGCGGCAGAGCGCGTCGGTGTAGGTGCGGTCGGCGGCGGTGTCGATGCCGTGCAGCACCATGGCGGCGAGCAGCACGTAGCTGAACTTGGCCTCCAGCCCGGTGCGCGGCGCCTTGACGTCGCAGACCCTGAGCCAGCGCGGGTGCGTCGCGACCGTGACGCCGGTCACCGCGGCGGGGTCGATCGCCCGGCCGCGACGCGCCTCGGCCAGGGCCTCGATCATCGCGTGGGTGCCGTGGCAGCAGGCATGCAGCTTGTACTGGTTGGCCTCGAACACGAAGCGGGCGGGCGGCGGGTCGGCCCAGGGCCCGGCGAGGTCGGGGCCGTCGGAGTGGGTCTCGACGAAACCCTGCGGCCCGCCGACGCCGTCGTCGCAGGAGACGAAGCCGCGCCGCGCCAGCTCGGCCGCCTCGACGCCGTTGGCCGCGGCGATGCCGGCGTTGAACGGCTTGCCCATGGTGCCGAACTGCGACTTCGAGGCCGGAGGCGCGCGTCGCCACCAGGCTCAGCGCGTTGCGCATCCGCTCCGGCGCCAGCCCGAGCAGCCGGCCGGCCGCGATGGTGGCGCCGAAGGCGCCGGCCGTCGCGGTCTGGTGGAAGCCGCGCTGGTAGTGGACCCGGCCCAGCACCATGCCGATGCGGCAGGCGCCCTCGGCGCCGAGCAGGAAGGCGTCGCGCAGCGCCGCGGCCGGGGCGCCGGCGCTCTCCGCCGCGGCCAGCGCCGCCGGATAGATGCCGACCGAGAGATGGCCGATATGGGCGAAGTGGGTGTCGTCATAGTCCAGCGCGTGCGAGATCGTGCCGTTGGCGAGCGCCGCGGCACGGGCGGGCAGGCGCTGCCGGCCGCCGATCACGCTGGCCACCGGCGCGCCGCCCTCCGCCTCGACGTAGTCGCGCAGCAGCGCCCCCACCGGCTCGGCGGCGCCGGCCCGGCCCACCACCATCCAGTCGAACAGCGACAGCTCGGCCAGCCGGCGGGCCCGCGCGGGAATCGCGCCGGCCTCGAGCGCGGCGATGGCGAGCAGCCCGTTCATGCTCCGCGACAGCTCCATGGTCATTCCCGTCCGTAGGATTTCGGCAGCTCGAGCACCTGCTCGGCGAGATAGCACAGGATGAGGTTGGTCGAGATCGGCGCCACCTGGTAGAGCCGCGTCTCGCGGAACTTGCGCTCGACGTCGTACTCCTCGGCGAAGCCGAAGCCGCCATGGGTCTGCAGGCAGGCCTCCGCCGCCTCCCAGGAGGCGTCCGCGGCGAGCATCTTGGCGGCATTGGCCTCGACCCCCGGATCCTTGCCCTCGTCGTAGAAGCCGGCGGCCCGGTAGACCACCGCCTCGGCGGCGAGCAGGTGGGCGAAGGCACGGGCGAGCGGGAACTGGACACCCTGGTTGCGGCCGATCGCCGCGCCGAACACGACGCGCTCGCGCGCATAGCTGGCCGCCTTCTCGAGGAACCACTTGGCGTCGCCGATGCACTCGGCGGCGATCAGGATGCGCTCGGCGTTCATGCCGGAGAGGATGTAGCGGAAGCCCTTGCCCTCCTCGCCGATCAGCGAGGCGGCGGGGATCCGGACGTTGTCGAAGAAGACCTCGGTGGTGGAGTGGTTGATCATCGCCCGGATCGGCCGGATGGTGACGCCGCGGCCGACCAGCTCGCGCAGGTCGAGCAGGAAGACCGACAGCCCGTCGGTGCGCTTCTTGACCTGGTCGCGCGGGGTGGTGCGGGCGAGCAGCAGCATCAGGTCGGAATGCTCGGCCCGCGAGGTCCAGATCTTCTGGCCGTTGACGATGTAGTGGTCGCCGTCGCGCCGGGCCACCGTCTTCAGCGCCAGCGTGTCGGTGCCGCTGGTCGGCTCGGTGACGCCGAAGGCCTGCAGCCGGAGCGAGCCGTCGGCGATGCCGGGCAGGTAGCTCTCCTTCTGCGCCTCGCTGCCGTGCCGCAGCACGGTGCCCATCATGTACATCTGGGCATGGCAGGCGGCGGCGTTGCAGCCGTTGCGGTGGATCTCCTCGAGGATGACCGCCGCGGCGGTGAGCGGCAGGCCGGAGCCGCCATAGGCCTCCGGGATCATCGCCGCCAGATAGCCCTCGGCGCCGAGCGCCTTGACGAAGGCGGTCGGATATTGCCGCTCGGCGTCGCACTGCCGCCAGTACTCGCCGGGGAAGCGGCGGCAGACGGCGGCGACCCCGTCGCGGATCTCGGTGTAGCGCTTGTTCCACTCGTTGAGGTTCATGGGCGACCCCGGCCGGCGTCGATTCGTCCGGCTCCGCCGGGCGGCGGAGCCGCGCCTTTCTATGCCGATATCGCCGACCGGCATAGCGCGCGGCGCATCGGGGTGCCGATTGCCCCGCCGCCCGGAGCGGTGCAGGATGCGCGCCCATGGCCAGGTTAGCCACGACCCGCGAGCGCATGCTCGCCAATGCCGGGCTGCTGGTCATGGTGGCGATGGCCGGCGGCTTCTTCCCGATCCTCGAGCGGCTGCTGGTGAGCTGGGACGCGCTGTCGGTGACGGCCGGGCGCCAGCTGCTCGGCGGCGTCGCGCTGACCCTGGTGCTGGCGCTCAACGAGCGGCGGCTGCCCTGGCCGAGCCGGGCGGTGCTCGGCCGGCTGCTGCTGCTGGGCGGGATCGGCATCGGCCTCGGCTCGCTGCTGACCTCGCTCGCGGTCGGCTGGTCGGACGGCGTCTCCGCCGCCATCCTGTCGGCGGCGAACCCCTTCATGGCGGCGCTGATCGCCCGGGTGGTCGAGGGCCAGAGGCTGTCGCGGGCGATCCTGACCGGCGCGGTGCTGGCGGTCGCCGGCGGCCTGATCGCGGTGCTGGCGGGCGGCGCCGAGATCGGCAGCTTCCGCGGCGGCGAGCTGCTGATGCTGGGGGCGGGCGCGCTGTGGACGCTCTACTCGATCCTCGCCCAGCGCTGGCTGGCCGGCCATTCGCAGCTCGCCATCGCGGCCCTGACCACGCTGCCGGCCGGCATCGTCCTGACCGCCGCGGTCGGCATCCTGGCCGCCGGCGGCGCGCTGGCGCCGCGCATCGACCTGTCGCTGCCCTCGCTGCTGATGATGGGCTATTCCGGCCTGCTGTCGATCGGCATCGGCAATGTGCTGTGGCACTACGGCGTCAGCCGCGTGGGCGTCGCCGTCGCCACCATGTACACCAACCTGATTCCGGTCGCGACGGTGCTGGTCACGGTGGCGCTTGGCGTCGCGCCGCAGCCGGCCCAGCTGCTCGGCGGCGCGGTGATCCTGGCCGCCGTGCTCTATGCGCAGCTGGCCGGCCGCCAGCCGGTCGCCGCTACGCGGCGGCGCCGCGGCGCAGCGTGACCACCCGCCCGGCCGGGAAGCGCAGCGTCACCCGGGTGCCGGCCCCCGGCACGCTCTGCAGCTCCAGCCGCCCGCCATGCAGCTGGGTCAGCAGCTGGGTGAGCGACAGGCCGAGCCCGCTGCCGGTGTAGCGCCGGCCGAGCGTGGCGTCGACCTGGCGGAAGGGCTGCAGCGCGACCTCGATCTGGGCCGCCGTCATGCCGATGCCGGTGTCGCTGACGCTGAGCAGCAGCTCGCCGCGCTCCAGCGTCGCGGCGACCGCGATGGTGCCGCCCGAGCCGGTGAACTTGACGGCGTTGGACAGCAGGTGGAGCAGGATCTGCCGCAGCCGCTGCGGATCGGCGCGCAGCGCCGGCAGCCCCGCCGGGATCTCGGCCTTGAGCGTCAGCCCGGCGGCGCCGAGCCGGCCGCGGAACGGCGCGAGGCAGTCCTCCACCACCTCCTCGACGACGATCTCCGCCTCGTTCAGCTGCATCGCGCCGACCTGGAGGCGCGACAGGTCGAGCACGTTGTTGATGATCTCCAGCAGCTGCAGGCCGGAGCCGTGGATGTCGGCGACGAACTGGCGCTGCTTGTCGGTCAGCGGCCCGGGATGGCCGCGCTCGAGCAGGGCCGAGAAGCCGATGATCGCGTTGAGCGGCGTGCGCAGCTCGTGGCTCATGTTGGCGAGGAAGGCGGTCTTCGCCTGGTCGGCGGCCTCGGCCTGCTCCTTGGCGCGCGACAGCTCGACCACCAGCTCGGCATATTCGGCGACGCTGCGGCGCAGGCTGTCGTTGCTCTGGGTGAGCCCGGTGCGCGCCTCGCGCAGCCCCTCGCGGGCCCCCTCCAGCCCGATCGCGGCCCGGGCGATCTCCGCCTGCAGGCGGTTGAAGCTGTCGGCCATGCGGCCGACCTCGTCGCGCGAGTTGGCCACCACCGGCACCAGGTCGACCCGGGCCCGCGCCGCGTCGAGGTCGCCGCGGCCGAGCGCCTGCATGGCGCGGGAGAAGTCGGCCAGCGTGCCGGAGACGAGGCGGCCGGCGGCGGTCGAGACCTCGACCGCGGCATGCGCGATCATGCCGGGCAGCACCAGCCCGACGGTGATGGTCAGCATGGCGACGGCGACGAAGATGTCCTCCAGCGCGTCGACCAGCGGGACGTTGCCGGTGACGTGGCTGACCGCGATCAGGTAGCCGGCGCCGTCCAGCACCAGCACCGCCAGCATCGCGCCGGTCAGCTTGATGTGCAGCGAGGAGGTCACCAGCGGCAGGCCGAGGCGGCCGCGATCCTCGATCCGGCGCCAGCCATAGAGGAAGGCGCCGGCATAGGCGAAGACCAGGCCGATCATCACCGTCGGCAGCCCGTATTGCTGGAAGCCCAGCACCGCCGCGATCGCCCAGGCGGCGGCGGCGAGCAGGCCGAGACCGACCATCCCGGGCGGCGCGCGATAGGGGCGGGCGAGGCCCGGCTGGTCGCGGCGCAGCAGCCAGACCGCGACGTTGGGCAGGCAGATGCCGATCAGGTAGGTGAAGTTGGCGGCCGCCAACAGCCAGATCGGGTCGCCCAGCGCCTGGAACAGCAGCGCCATCCCGGCGGTGACCAGGGTCGCCACCCAGGGCGCGTCGGTGGCGGTCAGCCGCCAGCCGAAGATCCGCGGCATCAGCCCGTCCTCGGCGAGCTGCGACAGGGTCCGCGCCGCGCCGGCGAGCGGCTGCAGCGTGCCGTGGAACATGTTGAACATCATGAACCAGATGGCCGCCGCCTTGGCGCCGCTGCCGAGCAGCGGGGCGAAGGTCGGGCCGAGCTCGAGGGCGAGGTCGCGGCCGAGCGCCGCCGGGCCGAGCACGCCGAGCCAGACCACCGGCAGCAGCACGAAATAGACGGCCGCCATCAGCCCGGAGGCGAGCATCGCCCGCGGCACGTTGCGATTGGGGTCGACGGTCTCGCCGACATGGCAGGAGGCCGCCTCGAAGGCCGGGGCGGCGAATCCCACGAGATAGAGGCCGGCCATCAGGCTGGTCAGGGCGCCGAACCAGCCCTCATAGGGCAGGTTGAGCTCGAAGCTGGCCGCCTGGCGCCAGTCGACCGTGCCGGCGATCACCGGCGCCAGGCCCGAGACGAAGGCGAGCAGCGCCGAGACGGTGGCGACCGGCACGGCCAGCCGGGTCACCCAGCCGATGCCCAGGAGATTGACCACGGTGAAGAGGATGACGATGGCCGCGCCGAGCAGCCCGACCGGCACGTCGGGCAGGTACCATTGCTGGATGGCGTAGGCCGAGAAGAGGGCGGTGAGGCCGCAGGTCGGGACCCAGCCCCACCAGTAGCAGACGCCGGCCAGGTTCGCGAGCACCGGGCTGTAGGGCCGGAACGCCTCGGCGCAGGTCGCGGCGATGCCGCCGACCCGGTTGGGATACATCAGGATCAGCTCGGTCCAGCCCGGGGCGGCCGCCCAGCCGAGCAGCAGCCCGACCAGCAGCAGCGGGATCGCCGCGGTGCCCTGGCCGGGGATGGCGCCCTGGCCGGAGATCAGCGCGGCGAGCAGGAACAGGCTCTGGTTGCTGCCGCCCATCGCCAGGGCGGTCGTGCCGAGCCAGCCGATCGTGCGGGGATGCGGCGTCGGCGCCTCGACGCGGCTGTTCCACGACGGCCTGGCCGCCGCCCCCTCCATGGACACCCCCACGCGCGTCGCGCGGGCCGCAGCACGGCGCCGGCGGCCCGGCGTCACCCATGCGCCGAGACCGGTTAATGATTGGTTAAGACTGGTTGAAGCGGGCCGGTCGCTTCTCGAGGAAAGCCGCAACACCTTCCCGGAAGTCATTGCTATCGGCTGCTTCTCTCTGAAATTTCTCCTCGAGCTCGAGCTGTGCCTGAAGATCGTTGCCGGCCGATGCGCGCATCGCCTGCTTGGTCAGGGCCAGCGCCCGGGCGGGCAGCGCCGCGAGCTGTGCCGCCAGCCGCGCCGTCTCGTCGGCCAGCCGGTCGTCCGGCACGCACTTCCAGATCAGCCCGCTCGCCACCGCGGCCGTGGCGGCCAGCGGCTCGCCGGTCAGCGCCAGCCCGAGGGCGCGCGCCCAGCCGACCCGCCGCGGCAGGAGGTGCGTGCAGCCGGCGTCCGGCACCAGGCCGATGCGCGTGAAGGCGAAGCCGAAGCTCGCCGATTCGGCGGCCAGGACCAGGTCGGCGGCGAGCGCCAGGCTGCAGCCGGCGCCGCTGGCGATGCCGTTGACCATGGCGATCACCGGCATCGGCAGCGCGACCAGGGCGCGGATCACCGGGTTGTAGCCGTCGCGGATCACCGCGGCGACGGCATCGGCATCGACCACCGCGGCGGCGTCGCGCAGGTCCTGGCCGGCGCAGAAGCCGCGCCCGGCGCCGGTCAGCACCAGCACCCGGCTGGTGCCGTCGCCGGCCACCGCGCCGAGCGCGTCGCGGATCTCGCCGAGCATGGCGCGGGTCAGCGCGTTGAGCCTGTCGGGGCGGTCGAGGGTGAGGCGGGCCACGGCGCCGTCGCGCTCGAGCCGGATGCTGCTGAAGGTCATGGAGGTCTCCCGGGGGGCTTGTGGGGCTCGCGGGGCGCGCTGCGCCGCCAGGAATAGACGAATCGGGCTGGCGGGAGAATGGCGGCCCGTGCTAAGGGCGCGGCCATGGGCAGATGGCTGATCGCCGCCGCGGCAAGCGGCTTCGTCGCCGTCGCCGCGGGGGCCTTCGCGGCGCACGGGCTGCAGGCGCGGCTGGGCGATGCCCGTCTCGCCTGGCTGGAGACCGGCGCCCGCTACCAGATGTATCACGCGCTGGCGCTGCTCGGGGTCGCCCTGCTGGCGCGCGACCGGCTCGGCCGCTCGCGCGCCCTGGCGCTGGCCGGCTGGGGCTTCCTCGCCGGCAGCGTGCTGTTCTCCGGCAGCCTCTACATCCTGGCGCTGACCGGCCTGTCGCCGCTGGTCTGGGTGACGCCGGCGGGCGGCCTGCTGATGCTGCTCGGCTGGGCGGCGCTGGCCGGGCACGGGCTGACCCGGTCACGGCCGCTGTGACGACGCTGCTGCTGACCCACCCGGCCTGCCTGGCGCACGACATGGGCCCGCACCACCCGGAGTGCCCGGCCCGGCTCGGCGTCATCCTGGAGGCGCTGGCGGCGCCGGATTTCGCCGCGCTCGAGCGCGTCGAGGCGCCGCTCGCCCAGCGCGAGATGCTGGTCCGGGTGCACGAGGCGGCCTATGTCGACGGCCTGCTCGCGGCGGTGCCGGAGCGGGGCATCGTCGAGCTCGATCCCGACACCGTGCTCTGCGCCGGCTCGGGCGCGGCGGTCGACGCCGTGATCGAGGGCGGGGCGGCGAACGCCTTCTGTGCCGTGCGGCCGCCCGGCCACCATGCCGAGAGCGGCGCGGCGATGGGCTTCTGCCTGTTCAACAACGTGGCGGTGGGCGCGCTGCATGCCCGCGAGGCGCACGGCATCGACCGCATCGCGGTGGTCGACTTCGACGTCCATCACGGCAACGGCACGCAGCACATGTTCGAGCCGGACGGCGGGCTGTTCTACGCCTCGACGCACCAGTGGCCGCTCTATCCCGGCACCGGCGCGCGCAGCGAGCGCGGCATGGGCAACATCTGCAACGCGCCGCTGCCGCCCGGCGCCGGCGGCGCCGCCTTCCGCGCGGCGATGACCGACACGGTCCTGCCGGCGCTCGACCGCTTCGCGCCGCAGCTGGTGATGATCTCGGCCGGCTTCGACGCCCATCGCGCCGACCCGCTCGCCAGCCTGGAGCTGGAGGAGGAGGATTTCGCCTGGGCGACCGACCGGCTGCTGGAGGTGGCGGCGCGCCATGCCGGCGGCCGGCTGGTCTCGACCCTGGAGGGCGGCTACGACCTGGCGGCGCTGGCCGCCAGCGCCGCCGCCCATGTCCGCCGGCTGCTGGCGGCCGGCTGAGCGCTGGCGGGGCGTCGCCGGGGCGTTCGGCGGGCGGGCTGCTTGATGCGCGGGGGGCGCGTCGCTACACTCCGCCGCTTTTCCGAGGGGACCGGATGGTCGAAGGGACTGACCCGGGCGACATCGCCGCCTTGAGCTTCGAGGACGCGCTGGCCGAGCTGCAGGGCCTGGTGCGGATGCTCGAGAAGGGCGAGAGCAAGCTCGACGACGCGATTCGCTGCTACGAGCGGGGTGCCGCCCTGCAGCGCCATTGCGAGCGGAAGCTGCGCGAAGCCCAGGCCAAGGTCGACAAGATCATCGTCGGCGCCGACGGCAGCGTCTCCACCCAGCCGGCCAACATCGACTGAGATCCATCCCGTGCCGACCATCGAACAGGCCCTGGCGGACGTCGCCGCCACGGTGAACGACACCCTCGACCGCCTGCTGCCCATCCCCGCCGGCCCTGAGGCCCGCGTGATGGAAGCGATGCGCTATGCCACGCTCGGCTCCGGCAAGCGCATCCGGCCCTTCCTCGTGGTCAGCAGCGCGCGGCTCTTCAACGTCGCGGAATCGAGCGCCTTCCGGGTCGCCGCGGCGATCGAAATGCTCCATTCCTACAGTCTGGTGCATGACGATCTTCCAGCGATGGATGATGCCGACCTGCGGCGCGGCCGGCCCTCCGTGCACCGCCAGTTCGACGAGGCGACGGCGATCCTCGCCGGGGACGGCCTGCTGACGCTCGCCTTCGAGGTGCTGGCCGACCGGCAGACCCACGGCGACCCGCAGGTCCGCGCCGACCTGGTCCTGGCGCTGGCCAAGGCGGCCGGCCATGCCGGCATGGTCGGCGGCCAGATGCTCGACCTCGAGGCCGAGCATGCCGAGCGCACCGGGCTCGACATCGGCGCGATCACCCGGCTGCAGCGCATGAAGACCGGCGAGATCATCGCCTTCTCCTGCGTCGCCGGGGCCCTGCTGGCGCGCGCCTCGGAGCCCGCCTGGCAGGCGCTGCACGCCTACGCCCACGATCTCGGTCTCGCCTTCCAGATCGTCGACGACCTGCTCGACGCCGAGGGCACCGAGGCCACCGTCGGCAAGCCGGTCGGGCGCGACGAGGCGGCGGGGAAGGCGACCTTCGTGTCGATCCTCGGGCTGGACCGGGCGCGGGCCCAGGCGACGCTGCTCGGCGACCAGGCGAAGCGACATCTTGATTTCTTCGACGATAAGACCGAGCCTCTGCGACAAATGGCGGACTTCATCATCGCCCGGCGGAGCTGAGGGGTTCAGAGCTGCCGCGACGGGCTGCCGCTCAAGGGTGCCATGGACAAGAAACTGAGCAACAACAGCAAGACCGCGCTTCTCGACAGCATCGACGAGCCTGCCGACCTGCGCCGCCTGGCGCCTGATCAGCTGCGCCAGGTCGCCGACGAGCTGCGCCAGGAGCTGATCGACGCCGTCTCCATCACCGGCGGCCATCTCGGCGCCGGGCTCGGCGTGGTCGAGCTGACGGTGGCGCTGCACTACCTGTTCGACACGCCCAACGACCGGATCATCTGGGACGTCGGCCACCAGGCCTATCCGCACAAGATCCTGACCGCCCGGCGCGCCCGGATCCGGACGCTGCGCCAGGGCGGCGGGCTGTCCGGCTTCACCCGGCGCAGCGAGAGCGTCTACGACCCGTTCGGCGCCGCGCACAGCTCGACCTCGATCTCGGCCGGCCTCGGCATGGCCGTGGCGCGCGACCTCAAGGGCGAGAACCGGCACGTCGTCGCGGTCATCGGCGACGGCGCGATGAGCGCCGGCATGGCCTACGAGGCGATGAACAACGCCGGCGCCATGGACAGCCGGCTGATCGTCATCCTCAACGACAACGACATGTCGATCGCCCCGCCGGTCGGCGCCATGAGCGCCTACCTGTCGCGGCTGATGTCGTCGAAGCAGTTCCGCTCGATCCGCCACACGCTCAAGGACATGAGCAAGCACCTGCTGCCGCGGCGCATGGCCGAGACGGCGCGCCGGGCCGAGGAGTTCGCCCGCGGGCTGGTCACCGGCGGCACGCTGTTCGAGGAGCTGGGCTTCTACTATGTCGGCCCGATCGACGGGCACAATCTCGACCACCTGCTGCCGGTGCTGCGCAACGTCCGCGACACCGAGGATTACGGCCCGGTGCTGGTCCATGTGGTGACGCAGAAGGGCAAGGGCTACGCCCCGGCCGAGGCGTCTGCGGACAAGTATCACGGGGTGGTCAAGTTCGACGTGGTGACCGGCAAGCAGCACAAGCCTTCGGTCAGCGCGCCGAGCTACACCCAGGTCTTCGCCGAGGCGCTGATCCAGGAGGCCGAGGCCGATTCC
>JAXMCI010000006.1:0-241179 GCA_046349435.1 Dongiaceae bacterium
TCCGGCGCGTGGGCCGGGAAGGCGAGCCGGTCGAGGCGACCGGTCGCCGGCAGGAATCCGTTCTCCGGATCCTCGGCGTAGAGTCGCGCCTCGATGGCGTGGCCGTGGATGGCGAGATCCTCCTGGCGCAGCGGCAGCTTCTCGCCGCCCGCCACCCGCAGCTGCCACTCGACGAGGTCGAGGCCGGTGATCTTCTCGGTGACGGGGTGCTCGACCTGCAGGCGGGTGTTCATCTCCATGAAGTAGAAGCGGCCCTCGGCGTCGAGGATGAACTCGACCGTGCCGGCGCCGACATAGCCGACCGCCCAGGCGGCGGCCACCGCCGCCTCGCCCATCGCCCGCCGCAGCGCCGGCGTCATGCCGGGGGCCGGCGCCTCCTCGAGCACCTTCTGGTGGCGGCGCTGCACCGAGCAGTCGCGCTCGAAGAGATGCAGGATGGTGCCGTGGCTGTCGCCGAAGACCTGCATCTCGACATGGCGCGGCCGCAGCAGGTAGCGCTCGACCAGCACGCGGTCGTCGCCGAACGCCGACGCCGCCTCGCGCCGGGCGCCGTCGAGCGCCGCCGCGAACTCCGCCGGCGCATCGACCCGGCGCATGCCCTTGCCGCCGCCGCCGGCCGAGGCCTTGATCAGCACGGGGAAGCCGATCGCGCGGGCCGCCTCGGCGAGTCGCGCCGGATCCTGGTCGGCGCCGTGGTAGCCGGGCACCAGCGGCACCCCGGCCGCCTCCATCAGCGCCTTGGCCTCGCTCTTCGAGCCCATGGCGCGGATCGCCGCCGGCGGCGGGCCGATGAAGACCAGCCCCGCCGCGGCGCAGGCCTCGGCGAAGGCGGCGTTCTCCGACAGGAAGCCGTAGCCGGGATGCACCGCCTCGGCGCCGGCGCGCTCGGCGGCGTCGACGATGCGGTCGGCCCGCAGGTAGGAATCGCGGGCCGGCGCCGGCCCGATCGCCACCGCCTCGTCGGCGAGCGCCACGTGCAGGGCGCCGGCATCGGCCTCGGAGTACACCGCCACGGTGGCGATGCCGAGCCGCCGCGCGGTGCGGATGATCCGGCAGGCGATCTCGCCGCGATTGGCGATCAGGATCTTGCGGAACATCGATCAGCCCGCCCAGCCCGGCTTGCGCTTCTCGAGGAAGGCGGCGACGCCCTCGCGCCCCTCCGCCCCGGCGCGCGCGGCGGCGATGCGTTGCACCGTGTCCTCGACGATCCCCGGACCGACCGGCCGCGCCGCCACCGCGGCGATCAGCTCCTTGGCCGAGCGCTGCGCCTGCGGCCCCCCTTCGGCGAGAGCCCCGAGTGCCGCCGCCACGGCGGCGTCGAGCTCGGCCGCCGGCACGACGCGATGCACCAGCCCGAGCCGGTGCGCCTCGGCGGCGTCGAAGCGCTCGGCGGTGAGGAAGTAGCGGCGCGCCGCCCGCGCGCCGATGGCCGCCACGACATAGGGCGAGATCACGGCCGGGATCAGCCCGAGCCGCACCTCGGTCAGCGCGAACTGGGCACCCTCGGCGGCGATGGCGATGTCGCAGCAGGCGACCAGCCCGACGCCGCCGCCGAAGGCCGAGCCCTGGACCCGCGCCAGCGTCGGCTTGGGCAGCCCGTCCAGCGTCGCCATCAGCAGCGCCAGCCGGCGCGCATCGGCCTCGTTCTCGGCCGGCGCGTAGCCCGCCATGCGCCGCATCCAGTTGAGGTCGGCGCCGGCCGAGAAGCTGCGCCCCTCGGCGGCCAGCACGACGGCCCGCACCGCATCGTCGCGGCCGGCCGCCTCGAGCGCGTCGGTCAGCGCCGCGATCAGCCGGTCGTCGAAGGCGTTGTGCAGCGCCGGCCGGTCGAGCCGGATGGTGGCGACGCCGCCGGCGCCGCGCTCGACCAGGATGCCGCTTGCCCCGCTCATCGCCTCACATCCGGAAGACGCCGAACCGGGTCCGCTCGATCGGCGCGTTGAGCGCCGCCGAGAGGCCGAGGCCGAGCACGCGGCGGCTGTCGGCGGGGTCGACGACGCCGTCGTCCCACAGCCGGGCGCTCGCATAGTAGGGATGGCCCTGCGTCTCGTACTGGGCGCGGATCGGCGCCTTGAAGGCCTCCTCCTCGGCCGCCGGCCACTCGGTGCCGCGCGCGGCGAGACTGTCGCGGCGCACCTGTGCCAGCACGTTGGCCGCCTGCTCGCCGCCCATCACCGAGATCCGCGCGTTCGGCCAGATCCACAGGAATCGCGGCCCATAGGCGCGGCCGCACATGCCGTAATTGCCCGCTCCGAAGCTGTTGCCGATGATCATCGTCAGCTTCGGCACCGCGGCGCAGGCCACCGCCGTCACCATCTTGGCGCCGTCCTTGGCGATGCCGCCGCTCTCGTACTTCCGCCCGACCATGAAGCCGGTGATGTTCTGCAGGAAGACCAGCGGGATGCCGCGCTGGGCGCAGAGCTCGATGAAGTGCGCGCCCTTGAGCGCCGATTCCGAGAACAGGATGCCGTTGTTGGCGACGATGCCGACGGGGTAGCCGTAGAGATGGGCGAAGCCGCAGACCAGGGTCGCGCCGTAGAGCTGCTTGAACTCGTCGAGCTCGCTGCCGTCGACCAGCCGGGCGATCACCTCGCGGACGTCGTAGGGCTGGCGCGGGTCGGCGGGGACGATGCCGCAGAGCTCGGCCGGATCGTGGAGCGGCTCGCGCGCCGGCTGCAGGTCGAGCGCCGGCCGCTTCACCCGGTTGAGGTTGGCGACGATGCGCCGGGCGATCGCCAGGGCCTGGGCGTCGTCGGCGGCATAGTGGTCGGTGACGCCGGAGACGCGGCTGTGCACCTCGGCGCCGCCGAGATCCTCGGCGCTCACCACCTCGCCGGTGGCCGCCTTGACCAGCGGCGGGCCGCCCAGGAAGATCGTCCCCTGGTTGCGCACGATGATGCTCTCGTCGGCCATCGCCGGCACGTAGGCGCCGCCCGCCGTGCAGGACCCCATGACCACGGCGATCTGCGGCACGCCATTGGCCGACATCGTCGCCTGGTTGTAGAAGATCCGCCCGAAATGCTCGCGGTCCGGGAAGACCTCGTCCTGGTTGGGCAGGTTGGCGCCGCCGGAATCCACCAGGTAGATGCAGGGCAGCCGGTTCTCGGCGGCGATCTCCTGGGCCCGCAGGTGCTTCTTCACGGTCAGCGGGTAGTAGGTGCCGCCCTTCACCGTGGCGTCGTTGGCCACCACCACGCATTCCCGGCCGCTGACCCGGCCGACGCCGGTGATCAGGCCGGCGGCGGGTACCGGCTCGTCATAGACCTGGTGGGCCGCCAGCTGCGACAGCTCGAGGAAGGGCGAGCCACGGTCGAGCAGCGTGCGGATGCGGTCGCGCGGCAGCAGCTTGTTGCGCGAGAGATGGCGCTCGCGGGCCGCCGGGCCGCCGCCCAGCCGGATGGTGGCCACGGTGGCGCGCAGATCCTCGACCAGCGCCGACAGCGCCGCCTGGTTGCGGCGGAACTCGGCGCTGCGGGGATCGACCGCGCTCTTCAGGATCGCCATGCCCTGCCCTCCCGACGCCGGAGCATGGCCGGCCCCGCGCGCTCCCGGCAAGCGGATTCGGGGCGCGGCTTGCAGCCCCCGTCGCGGCGGGCTACAGCAGCCCGGCGCCCCCGCCCGAGGAGACTGCCGCGATGCCCGATCTCGCCGATCTCGAATCGGCCGCCCGCCTGGTCCACGACGTGCTGCCGCCGACTCCCGCCTATGCCTGGCCGCTGCTGGCCGGGCGCTGCGGCGCCGAGGTCTGGGTCAAGCACGAGAACCACACGCCGATCGGCGCCTTCAAGGTGCGCGGCGGGCTGACCTACCTGCACCATCTCAAGCGCGAGCAGCCCGAGGTGCCCGGCATCGTCGCGGCGACCCGCGGCAATCACGGCCAGAGCGTCGGCTTCGCCGCGCGCCGCCACGCAATGCCGGTGGTGATCGTGGTGCCGTTCGCCAACAACCCCGAGAAGAACGCCGCGATGCGGGCGCTCGGCGTCGAGCTGGTCGAGCACGGCCACGACTTCCAGGCCGCCGCCGAGCACGCCGTGACGCTGGCCGCGGCGCGCGGGCTGCACCGCATGCCCTCCTTCCATCGCTGGCTGGTCGAGGGCGTGGCGAGCTACGGCCTGGAGCTGTTCCGCGCCGCGCCGGAGCTGGACACGGTCTACGTCCCGATCGGGCTCGGCTCGGGGATCTGCGGCACCATCGCCGCGCGCGACGCGCTCGGGCTTGCGACCCGGATCGTCGGGGTGGTGGCCGAGAACGCGCCGGCCTACGCGCTGTCCTTCGCCGCCGGCCGGCCGGTCTCGACCAACAGCGCCGACACGCTGGCCGACGGCATGGCCTGCCGCGTGCCCGACCCCCAGGCGCTCGAGATCATCCGGGCCGGCGCCGAGCGCATCGTGACGGTGAGCGAGGCGGCGATCCGCGCCGCCATGCGCGCCTACTTCACCGACACGCACAACCTCGCCGAGGGCGCCGGCGCGGCGCCGCTGGCGGCGCTGCTGCAGGAGCGCGAGCGCATGGCCGGCCGCCGCGTCGGGCTGATCCTCTCGGGCGGCAACGTCGACCGCCGGCTGTTCGCGGAGGTGCTGCGCGAGGAGGGCTGAGCCTACCAGCCGCCGGTGGCGAGCCAGCGCTCCACCTGGGGCAGGCGGTCGTGGCCCCAGAAGGGCTCGCCATCGACCAGGATGAAGGGCGAGCCGAAGATGCCGCGGGCGAGCGCCGCGTCGGTCTCCTGGCGCAGCCGCGCCTTGACCGCCGGATCCTCGATGCCGGCGCGCAGCGCCGCCGCGTCGAGGCCGGCCTCGGCGGCCACGGCGAGGACCTCCTCCACGCTTGTGATGCCGCGGCCGTCGGTGAAGGCGGCGCGGTAGAGCGCGCCGGCCAGACGGCGCGCCGCTGCCGCGTCCTGAGGCTCCAGCCAGTAATAGGCCCGGCAGGCCGCCACCGAGGCGAAGGGGAACGGGTCGGGCAGCCGGAAGGGCACCCCGATCAGGCGGGCCGAGCGGGCGAAGTCGTGCCGGTGATAGGGGCCGCGCAGCTTCTGCTCGGTGAGCGGCCGCTGGCCGGTTTCCTTGAAGGCGGCGCCGAGCAGGAAGGGCCGCCAGGTGACCGCGCGCCCGTAGCGCGCCGCCAGCCCGTCGATCTGCGTCGCCGCGAGATAGCCGTAGGGCGAGGAGAAGTCGAACCAGAACTCGATCGGCGGCGCGGCCATGGCGGGCTATTCCTCGTCGAGATGGCGGGCGATCAGCAGTCGCTGGATGTCGCTGGTGCCCTCGTAGATCCGGCAGACCCGGACGTCGCGGTAGATCCGCTCGACCGGATAGTCGGCGAGGTAGCCGTAGCCGCCATGGATCTGCAGCGCCTCCGAGACTACCCGCTCGGCCATCTCGGTGGCGAACAGCTTGGCCATCGCCGCCTGCTTCAGCGCCGGCCGGCCGGCGTCGCGCAGCGCCGCCGCCTCGAGCGTCAGCGCCCGCGCGGCGGCGATCTGCGTCGCCATGTCGGCGAGGCGGAAGGCGATCGCCTGGTGCTCGACGATCGGCACGCCGAAGCTGCGCCGCTCGCGGGCATAGGCGAGCGCCGCCTCGTAGGCGCCGCGCGCCATCCCGATCGCCTGGGCGGCGATGCCGATGCGCCCGCCCTCGAGATTGGCCAGCGCGATGGCGTAGCCCTGCCCCTCCTCGCCGAGCCGTGCCTCGGCCGGGACGCGGCAGCCCTCCAGCACGATGTGGGCGGTGTCCGAGGCGCGCAGGCCGAGCTTGCGCTCGATCCGCGCCACGACGTAGCCGGGCGTGGCGGTCGGCACCAGGAAGGCGCTGATGCCCTTCTTGCCCTTGGCCGGGTCGGTGACCGCGAAGACGATCGCCAGCCCGGCGCTGCCGCCGTTGGTGATGAACTGCTTGCTGCCGTCGAGCACGTAGTGGTCGCCGTCCCGCCGCGCGCGGGTGACGATGGCGCCGGCATCGGAGCCGGCCCCCGGCTCCGTCAGGCAGAAGGCGGCGATGGTCGCGCCGCTGGCCAGATCGCGCAGCCAGCGCTCCTTCTGCGCCGGCGTGCCGAAGCGCAGCACCGGCACGCAGCCGACCGAGTTGTGCACCGCCATGATGGTGCTGCAGGCGCCGTCGGCGGCGGCGATCTCCTCGATCGCCAGCGCATAGGAGACGTGGTCGGCCGCTGCCCCGCCCCACGCCTCCGGCACCAGCATGCCCATGAGGCCGAGCCCGGCCATCGCCGCCACCGCCTCGGCCGGGAAGGCCGCCGCGGCGTCGCGCGCGGCGGCACCCGGCGCCAGCTGGCTGCGGGCGAAGTCGCGCACCATGTCGCGCACCATCACCTGGGATTCGGTCAGCAGCATGTCGGCCCCGCCGCTACCATGGCAGCTCCTTGCCCTCCTGATTGAAGAACCGGCCGCTGTCCGCCGGGGTCAGCCGTCCGATCACTTGGCGCAGCGCGGCGACGCTCTCCTGCGGCGAGAGCAGCGCCGACGGCCCGCCCATGTCGGTGCGCACCCAGCCCGGCGTCAGCGACACCACCGTGACGCCGCGCGCGGCGAGCTCGACCGCCAGCGAGCGCGTCACCATGTTGAGCGCCGCCTTGCTCGCCCGGTAGGCCCAGGAATCGGTGGCGTCGTTCTCGGCGATGCTGCCGAGCCGGCTGCTCATGTTGACGATGATGCCGCCCGGCCGCAGGAGCTCGAGCAGCTGCTCGGCGACCTGCAGCGGCGCCACGGTGTTGGCGCGCAGCGTCGCCATCCATTCTTCCACGTCGTTGTGGCCGAAGCGCAGCCGGATCCCGGCATTGTTGATCAGCAGGTCGAGGCTCTCGCCGGCGAGGGCGGCGCGCAGCGCCGCGATCTGCCCGGCGTCGGTGACGTCGAGCCGGTGCAGCAGGATCTCGCCGCGCAGCCGGTCGACCCCGGCGGCGCGGTCGGGCCGGCGGCAGGCGGCATGCACCCGCCAGCCGGCCGCGGCATATTGCCGGACGAGCTCGAGCCCCAGCCCGCGATTGGCGCCGGTGACGAGCACGGTCGGCAAGGCCGGCCCTCAGCTCGCGCGGCGGGCGGTGACCTCGATCTCGATCTTGATGCGGGGGTCGATCAGCCGCGCGATGACGCCGGTCGAGGCCGGGCGGATGGTGCCGAAATATTGGCCGAAGACCGGTGCCAGCACCGGCCAGTCGGCCGGGTCGGCGATGTAGTAGATGGCGCGCACCACGTCGGCCAGCGAGGCGCCGGCCTGGCGCAGCGCCGCCTCGATGTTGCGGAACGTCTGGTGCGTCTGCGCCACCGCGTCGTCGGCGATCTGCATGGTGGCGTAGTCGAAGCCGGTGGTCCCGGAGACGAAGATCCACTCGCCGTCGACGACGGCGCGCGAATAGCCGGCGGTCGCCTCGAACGGCGAGCCGGAGGAGATCAGGCGGCGCGTCATCTCAGACCACCCGGCTCTGCGGGCGGCGGGCGGGCCGGCGCACCAGCTCCCCGCCGCAGTTCGGGCAGATGCCGCCCAGCGCCTCGCGGCAGCCGCCGCAGAAGGTGCATTCGTAGCTGCAGATGAAGGCCGTGCCGTCCTGCGGCAGGCCGGTGCCGCAGCGCCCGCAGGCGCCGCGCATCTCGAGGGCCATTCTCTCCTCCGACCGGGGTCAGTGCCGGGTCAGGCTACCACAGCGCGCTTCTCCTGCCACAGCACCCAGAGCCCGGCGGCGACGATCACCGCCGCGCCGGCGAGCGTGCGGCCGCCCGGGATCTCGCCGAAGACCAGCCATCCCGCCGCCACCGCCCAGAGCAGCTGGGTGTAGTTGAGCGGCGCCAGCGCCGCCGCGGCGGCGTGGCGGTAGGCGCTGACCATCAGCAGGTGCGACAGGCCGGAGACGGCGCCGATCGCCACCATCAGCAGCCAGCCGCCCGGGGTCGGCCACCGCCAGACCAGCGGCACGATCAGGCTGAGCATGAGGCTGCCGAGTGCCGCGGTGTAGAGCAGCGTCACCTGCGGCGGATCCTCCGCCAGCCGGCGCGTCAGCATCTGCCCGACCGCCCAGCAGGCGGTGCTGAGGAAGGCCAGCACCGTGCCGGCGAGCGCGAACCCGGCGCCGCTCGGCCAGGCGATCAGCAGCATGCCGCCGAACCCCGCCAGCACCGCCAGCCAGCGATGCAGCCCGACCCGCTCGCCGAGCACCGGCCCGGCCAGGATGCCGATCATCAGCGGCGCCAGGAAGGCGATCGCCATGGCCGAGGCCAGCGGCAGCACGCGGAGCGCGAAGATGAAGCTGGTGGCCGAGACGAGCAGGAGGACCGAGCGGAACAGCTGCAGCCCCGGCCGGGCGCTCCGCGCCGCTCGCCGCAGCGTGCCGCGGCCCTACGCCCGCAGGATCAGCAGCATCGGCAGCAGGTTGAAGCTGTAGCGCGCCCAGGAGACCTGCACCGCGTCGAGGTCGACCGCGAGGTACTTGGCGATGGTGTCGGATGCGGTGAATCCCGCCATCGCCAGCACCATCAGCAGCAGGCCGGTGGCGGCGCGCTGCCGCGGGGCGGCGGCGAGCGCCGTGACGGTCATGGATGGGGCCTTGCTGAGGGTTCAGGCGGTCTCGGCGAAGAGCTCGCGGCCGATCAGCATGCGGCGGATCTCGGAGGTGCCGGCGCCGATCTCGTAGAGCTTGGCGTCGCGCAGCAGCCGGCCGGTCGGGTAGTCGTTGATGTAGCCGTTGCCGCCGAGCGCCTGGATCGCCTCGAGCGCCATCCAGGTCGCCTTCTCGGCGGCGTACAGGATGGCCCCCGCGGCGTCCTTGCGGGTCGCCTCGCCGCGGTCGCAGGCGCGCGCCACGGCATAGACATAGGCGCGCGCCGCGCTGGCGGTGGTGTACATGTCGGCGAGCTTGCCCTGCATCAGCTGGAACTCGCCGATCGCCTGGCCGAACTGCCGGCGCTCATGGACATAGGGCAGCACCACGTCGAGGCAGGCCTGCATGATGCCGAGCGGCCCCGCCGCCAGCACCGCGCGCTCGTAGTCGAGGCCGCTCATCAGCACCCGGACCCCGCCGTCGACGGCGCCGAGCACGTTCTCCGCCGGCACCTCGCAATCCTCGAAGACCAGCTCGCAGGTGTTGGAGCCGCGCATGCCGAGCTTGTCGAGCTTCTGCGCGGTGGAGAAGCCCTTCATCCCCTTCTCGACCAGGAAGGCGGTGATGCCGCGCGGGCCGGCGTCGGGATTGGTCTTGGCATAGACCACCAGCACGTCCGCGTCGGGACCGTTGGTGATCCACATCTTGCCGCCATTGAGCCGGTAGCGGTCGCCGATCCGCTCGGCGCGGGTGCGCATCGAGACGACGTCGGAGCCCGAGCCGGGCTCGCTCATCGCCAGCGCGCCCACCGCCGTGCCGGCGATCAGCCCGGGCAGGAAGCGGCGCTTCTGGTCCTCGCTGCCGTTGCGGCGGATCTGGTTGACGCAGAGGTTGGAGTGGGCGCCGTAGCTCAGGCCTACGCTGGCCGAGCCGCGGCTGATCTCCTCCATCGCCACGACATGCTCGAGATAGCCCATGCCGGCGCCGCCATAGTCCTCCTCGACGGTGATGCCGAGCAGCCCGAGCTCGCCCATGCGCGGCCAGAGCTCCATCGGGAACTCGTTGCTGCGGTCGATCTCCGCCGCCCGCGGCGCGATCTCCGCCGCGGCGAAGCTCGAGACCTGCTCGCGCAGCAGGTCGGCGGTCTCGCCGAGATTGAAGTCGAGCGACGGGAAGCGATTGCGCGCCATGGCGGTCTCCGGCCGGGAGGCGGCGAGCATAGCCCGGCCGCGGCCGGATGCGAAGCGAAGGGCAGGAGCGGCCTAGCTTCGCGGCGCCGCCGCCTGCGCCTCGACCACTGCCAGCGCGCTCATGTTGACGATGCCGCGCACCGTCACCGACGGGATCAGGATGTGCGCCGGCCGGGCGGCGCCGAGCAGGATCGGGCCGATCGACAGCCCCTCGCCCAGCGCCCGCAGCAGGGTGAACGCGATGTTGGCGGCGTCGAGCGTCGGCATGATCAGCAGGTTGGCGGCGCCCTGCAGGCGGGAGCTGGGGAAGAGCCGGCTGCGGATCTCCTCGGTCACCGCCGAGTCGCCCTGCATCTCGCCCTCGATCTCGAGGTCCGGCGCGCGCTGGCGGATCACCGGCAGCGCATCGCGCATGCGCCGCGCCGATTCGGTGTCGGCGCTGCCGAAGTTGGAGTGCGACAGCAGCGCCACCTTGGGGGTGATGCCGAACCGGCGCACCGCCTCGACGGCGAGCAGCGTCGCCTCGGCAATCTGCTCGACGGTCGGCTCGGGCGTCACCTGGGTGTCGCAGAGGAAGAAGGTGCCGCGCGGCAGCAGCAGCGCGTGCACCGCCGCGAGATGCTTCACGCCGCCGCGCACGCCGATGACGTCGAGCACGTTCCGCAGGTGCTGGGCATAGCGCCCGACGGTGCCGCAGATCATCGCGTCGGCCTCGCCGCGCTTGACCATCAGCGCGGCGATCACCGTGTTCTCCGAGCGCACCACCGTGCGCGCCAGGTCGGGCGACACGCCCTTGCGCTCCATCAGCTGGTGATAGAGCGTCCAGTACTCCTTGTAGCGCGGGTCGCCCTGCGGATCGACCAGCTCGAAATGAGCGCCGGGCTGCAGCCGCAGGCCGAGCCGCTGGATCCGGCTCGCCACCACGGCGGGGCGGCCGATCAGGATCGGCACCGCCAGCTTCTCGTCGATCACCGTCTGGACCGCGCTCAGCACGCGGTCCTCCTCGCCCTCGGCGAAGACCAGCCGGCGCGGCGCGGCGCGCGCCGCCTCGAACACCGGCTTCATCACCAGGCCGGAGCGGAAGACGAAGCGCTTCAGCTGCTCGCAATAGGCGTCGAGGTCGGCGATCGGCCGGGTGGCGACGCCGCTCTCCATCGCCGCCCGGGCCACCGCCGGCGCGAGCTGCACGATGAGGCGCGGGTCGAAGGGACGCGGGATCAGGTAGTCCGGCCCGAAGGTCAGCAGCTGCCCGCCATAGGCGGCCGCCGCCACGTCGGAGCTCTCCGCCTCGGCGAGCGCGGCCAGCGCCTCGACGCAGGCGATCTTCATCGCCTCGTTGATCGTCGTCGCGCCGACATCGAGCGCGCCGCGGAAGATGAAGGGGAAGCAGAGGACGTTGTTCACCTGGTTCGGATAGTCGGACCGGCCGGTGGCGATCACCGCGTCGCTGCGCACCGCCCGCACCTCGTCGGGCAGGATCTCCGGCACCGGGTTGGCGAGCGCCATGATCAGCGGCCTCGCGGCCATCGTGGCCACCATCGCCGGCTTCAGCACGCCGGGCGCCGACAGGCCGAGGAAGACGTCGGCCCCGGCGATCGCCTCGGCCAGCGTGCGCGCCTCGGTCTTGCGGGCGTAGCGCAGCTTGTGCGGGTCCATCAGCTCGTTGCGGCCCTCATGGACCACGCCGGCGATGTCGGTCGCGGTGATGTTCTCGATCGGCATGCCCATGTCGACCAGCAGGTCGAGGCAGGCGAGCGCCGCCGCCCCGGCCCCCGAGGTCACCAGCCGCACCTGGTCGAACGGCTTGCCGACCACCTTGAGGCCGTTGCGGATGGCGGCTGCGACGATGATCGCGGTGCCGTGCTGGTCGTCGTGGAAGACCGGGATCTTCATCCGCTCGCGCAGCATGCGCTCGATCTCGAAGCATTCCGGCGCCTTGATGTCCTCGAGGTTGATCGCCCCGAAGGTCGGCTCCAGGCTGGCGATGATCGCCACCAGCCGCTCCGGGTCGGTCTCGGCGATCTCGATGTCGAACACGTCGATGCCGGCGAAGGTCTTGAAGAGGACGGCCTTGCCCTCCATCACCGGCTTGGCCGCGAGCGGCCCGATCGCGCCCAGCCCGAGCACCGCGGTGCCGTTGGTGATCACCGCCACCAGATTGGCTCGGGCGGTGACCGTGGCCGCCTCCATCGGGTCCTCGACGATCGCCTCGCAGGCGGCCGCCACGCCCGGCGTGTAGGCCAGCGCCAGGTCCCGCTGGTTGGCCAGCGGCTTGGTCGCCACGATGGCGAGCTTCCCCGGCTTGGGCAGGCGATGATATTCGAGCGCGCTGCGGCGCAGATTGTCGGTCATCCGGGGATCTCGAGGGAGGACGGGCGGTCCGGACGATTATAGGCCCGGCCGCGGCTGCCGCCAGCCGCCCCGAGAGCGAAGGCCGGGTGCAGGGGCCGCCGGAACGATCAAGGCCCGCGCGGCGTCAGCCGGCGGGCCCTGGATCGGATGGTGCGGTCGAGAAGACTCGAACTTCCACGGGGTTTCCCCCACAAGCACCTCAAGCTTGCGCGTCTACCAGTTCCGCCACGACCGCGTCCGTCAAGGGAGCATGAAGGCCGGCGGCGGCGTGCCGCTTGCCTTCGCCCGGCGCGGGGAATAGCAAATCGACCCATGGTTAGCAAGGGCCGGGATGACCGGGGAGCTCCGGAATGGCGGGCCGAGCGCGGCTGGGTCGCCTACCCCGCCGCGGTGGCGGCGATGGAGGCGCGCGCCGCCGCGATCCGCGACGGGACCGCTCCTGAGCTGGTCTGGCTGCTCGAGCACCCGCCCCTCTATACCGCCGGCACCTCCGCCAGGACCGGCGACCTGCTCGCCCCCGGCCGCTTCCCGGTCTTCGCCACCGGCCGGGGCGGCCAGTACACCTATCACGGCCCCGGCCAGCGGGTCGGCTACGTCATGCTCGACCTCAAGGCGCGCGGCCCCGACCTCCGGCGCTACGTCGCCGACCTCGAGGAATGGCTGATCCGCACGCTCGACCGCTTCGGCATCGCGGGCGAGCGCCGGCCCGGCCGGGTCGGCATCTGGGTCGACCGCGGCGGCGGCCGCGAGGACAAGATCGCCGCGATCGGCGTCCGCATCCGCCAGTGGGTCAGCTTCCACGGCGTCGCCCTCAACCGCGACCCCGCCCTGGAGCATTTCACCGGCATCGTCCCCTGCGGCATCGCCGGTACCCCCGCGGCGCCCTACGGGGTCACCTCGCTGGCCGACCTCGGCCTGAACGTGGACAGCGCGACGCTGGACGAGGCGCTGCGGGCCAGCTTCGGCGAGGTCTTCAATAGGCGCGCCGGGTCTGGCGCTTCGCCCGCCCCCACGTCGCGCCTTCGGCACCGCCAGCCTTGACCAGCACCGCGCAGCGAGGGCGAACTCGCCCTGCCGCAGCACCGGATGGGTCATCCGCCAGAGCACCAGCCCCGCCGCCGGCGCACGCAGCGCGGCGATCGGGCGGCCGAAGAGGTCGTGGACCTCGCCCAGCAGCTGGCCCTCGGCCACCGGCTGGGCGGCCTCGACGGTGAGCTTGAGAAAGCCGTCGGCCGGCGTCGGGATCCAGAGATAGCGCTCGCAGTCGCGCCGCTGCCGCGCCGCAGGCGCCGGCGGCCCGTCGATCATGCCGAGCTGCCGGGCGGCGTTGAGCGCGCCGTTGAGGTGGTACTGCACCGAGGCCTCGTCGACGATGCCGTTGGCGCCGCCCTCGGAGAGCAGGCCGGCGCGGCCGAGCGCCGCCAGCGCGGTGCAGCTCCGTCCCGGCTTCGCCATCAGCTCGGGCTCCAGCCCGACCACCAGGTCGGCGTCGAAGCCACGGGCGAGGTCGCGGCGGATGCCGTCGCGGGCGGCGTCGCCGGTGCGCTGGTACATGATGAACTTGGCGACGTTCTCGCGCAGGTCGCCGCCATGCATGTCGATGAAGAGGTCGGCGCCGGCCGCCCAATCCTGCAGCAGCGCGTGGCAGAGCGCCTCGCTGAAGCTGCCGCCGGCCCGGCCGGGGAAGGTGAAGTTGATGTTCCTGCCGTCGAGCGGGCAGGCATATTCGGTGTGCTCGTAGAGCCCCGGCAGGTTGACCACCGGGATGATCGAGACGGTGCCGCGCAGCGTCGCCGGGGCGAAGCTGCGCGCCAGCCGCATCGCCGCCTCGATGCTGGAGACCTCGTTGACGTGCATGCCGGCGATGACGCAGAGCCGCGGCCCCGGCCGCTCGCCGGCGATCTCGGCGAGCGGCCAGCGCCAGCCGGCCAGCACGGGATCCTCGAAGGTCAGCTCGCCGCGCCGGACGGAATCCTCCGCCGCCGCGGCGAGCCAGTCGATGCGCACCCGCGGGCCTATTGCGAGAGCATGTTGACGCAGCGCTCCAGCGCCTTGTCCCAGTTGCTCTTGCCGTCGGCCCCGACGCTGTTCCACCAGTCGTAGTTCTGGAAGACCTGGACCTTGACGTTCTGCGGCGAGCCCGGCAGCACGGCCTGGATCTCCGGCTTCAGGATGTCGTAGGCCTTGTTGTTGGTCGGGCCGTAGGTGATGGTCTCGGCGAACACCGCCTGCGGCTTGGCCCGCGAGATGTAGGCCAGGAACTTCATGGCGTTGTCCTTGTTGGGCGCGCCCTTCATCACCACCCAGTAGTCGAACTGGATCAGCGACTGGTCCCACGACATCTTGACCGGCGCGCCCTTCTTCTGGGCGGCGTAGATGCGGCCGTTATAGGCGCTGGTCACGTCGACCTCGCCGTCGATCAGCGCCTGCGGCGCGGCGGCGCCCGCCGCCCACCACAGCTTCACGTTGGGCTTCAGCGCCTCGAGCTTCTTGAACGCGCGGTCGACGTCGAGCGGGTAGAGCTGGTCCGGCGCCACGCCGTCGCCGAGCAGCGCGCCCTCCAGCATGCCGCCGTCGACGATCTTCTCGCAATTGGCCGAGCCGCGCGGCCCGGGAAACTTGGCGAGGTCGTAATAGTCCTTCCAGCCGCTCGGCTGCGCCCCGCCGTCCGGGTACTTCTTGGTGCTGTAGGCGACGGCGACCGAGTAGAGCACGGCGCCCACGCCCTTCTTGTTCTTGAGGGGCGCCGGCATGTTGTCCAGCGTCTCCTTGTCGAACAGCCCCCAGTTGATCTCCTCGATCGCGCCCTGGCGATCGAATCCGGCCAGCTGGCCGGCGCTGATCGAGGTGACGTCCGCCTCCGCCGCGCCCGACTTGACCGAGGCCAGCAGCTTGGCGTGGTCCTCCGGCACCAGCACCACCTTGATGCCGGTGTCCCGCTCGAAGGGCTCGAAATAGGCCTTCCGCTGCGCATCCTCCCAGGTGCCACCGCCCGAGGTCACCACCACCTCGCCGGAGCCCTTGAGCTTGCTGAGATCGTCGTCGGCCCGGGCGGCGCCGCCAAGCAGCACCGCCGCCAGCCCCGCCGCTGCCAGCGCCGCGCCGCGGCGCCCGCGCCCGAAGAATCGCTGTCCGTCGCAAACCATCGTGCCATCCCCTCGTCTCGGCGGTCCCCGCACGTTCGCGGGGCCGCCCGTTGCGCGGCGCAGCATGCCATGCTAGGCGGGCGAGTCAACGCGCCTCGACCCTTCGGCCCCGACCTTCGACGGACAGGGAGCATGGCCCTGCGCACCAGATTGACCGCGCTGGCGGGCGGCGGGCCGGCTCTTGCCGTCCTGCCGCTGCTCGCCTTCCTCGGGATCTTCTTCCTGCTGCCGCTGCTCGGCGTGCTGTGGGACAGCGTCTCAGGGCCGCGGCTCGATCTCGCCCCCTACGCCCGCGTCTTCGGCGACCAGATCTACCTCAAGGTGCTGCGGCGGACCTTCGAGATCGGCTTCAACGTCACCCTGCTCTCGATCCTGTTCGGCTACCCCGTCGCGTACCTGCTCACCGTGGTCGGGCGGCGGACCGCGACGGTCATGACGCTGCTGGTCATGGTGCCGCTCTTCACCGCCCTGCTGATCCGGACCTATGCCTGGATGATCATCCTCGGCCGGCGCGGCATCATCAACGACGCGCTGATCGGGCTCGGCCTGATCGACCAGCCGCTCGACCTGCTGCACACCAGCATCGCCGTCTATATCGGAATGGTGCATGTGCTGAGCCCGATCGCCATCTTCACCATGTACTCCAACATGGTGCAGATCGACCGCCGGCTGGTGCAGGCGGCGTCGGTGCTCGGCGCCGACCCGGTGCGCGGCTTCCTGCGCGTCTACCTGCCGATGAGCCTGCCCGGCACGATCGCCGCCGCCGTGCTGGTGTTCGTCATGTCGATCGGCTTCTACATCACGCCCGCCCTGCTCGGCGGCCCGGCCGATGCGATGATCTCGCAGCTGATCGTCGCCCAGACCACCGCGCTGCTCAACTTCGAGCTGGGCTTCGCGCTGGCGATGGTGCTGCTGGCCGCGACGCTGCTGACGCTCGCCCTCGCCGGGTTCTTCATCCCCCTCGAGCTGCTCTGGACGTCGGAGCGCAAGCTGCTTCCCGGCGGCGCCGGCGGCGCGGCCCAGGCGGCGCGGCGCCGCGTCGGCGCGCTCGCCGGGCGCCTGCTCCTGCCGCTCGAGCGCGGGCTCGCCCGGCTGCTGCGTCCGGTGGCGCCGCTGCTGCCGGCGCTGCTGCGCCTCTACGGCGTCGCCGCCATGGTATTCATGGCGGCGCCCCTGCTGATCGTCTTCATCCTCTCCTTCAGCTCGTCGGAGTTCCTCGTCTTCCCGCCACCCGGCTTCTCCTGGCAGTGGTACGAGAAGTTCATGGCCGCCCGCGACTGGCACCGGGCGCTGGGCTTCAGCATCGAGCTGGCGTTGGTGACGGCCGTGGCCGCCGTGCTGATCGGCGCGGCCGGCGCCTTTGGGCTGGTGCGGGCCCGGCTGCCGGGACGCCGCTTCCTCTTCCTGCTGACGCTGGCACCGGTGATCATGCCGGTCATCATCCTGGCGCTGGCGCTCTACTCCTTCGAGGCGCGGGTCCGCCTGCTCGGCAGCTTCCCCGGGCTGGTCATCGGCCACGTCGTCCTGGCCCTGCCCTACGTCGTGGTGGTGATGACCGCCGCGGTGCGCGGCCTCGACCCCGACCTCGAGCATGCCGCCGCGGTGCTCGGCGCCCGCCCGGCCCAGACCCTGCGCCGCGTGCTGGTGCCGCTGCTGCGACCGAGCCTGCTCACCGCCGGCTTCTTCGCCTTCCTCGTCTCCTTCGACGAGCTGCTGATCACCCTGTTCCTGATCGGCCGCCAGACCCAGACCCTGCCGCTCAAGTTCTGGGCCGACATCAAGTACCAGATCGACCCGCTGCTGAGCGCCGCCTCCAGCCTGATCATCGCCGCCATCGTGCTGCTGATCCTGCTCGGGCAGTGGATCCGCTGGCGGGCCGAGCGCCGCTCGGCCCCGGCGGCGGGAGCCGCGACGTGAGCGCCGCTCTCAGCCTGCGCGGCATCGGCAAGCGGTATGAGGGCGCCGAGGCCGACGCCGTCGCCGGCTTCGACCTCGAGGTCGCGGCCGGCGAGTTCGTCACGCTGCTCGGCCCCTCGGGCTCGGGCAAGACCACCGTGCTCAAGATGATCGCCGGCTTCGAGCGGCCGACCGCCGGCGAGATCCAGCTGGGCGGCACCGAGATCACCCGGCTGCCGCCCTATCGCCGCGGCGTCGGCATGGTGTTCCAGAACTACGCCCTGTTCCCGCACATGACCGTGGCCGACAACGTCGCCTTCCCGCTCGCCGTGCGCGACCGGCCGCGCGCCGAGATCGCCGCCAGGGTGGCGGCGGCGCTGCGGCTGGTGCAGCTGGACGCGCTCGGCCAGCGCTATCCCGCGCAGCTCTCGGGCGGCCAGCAGCAGCGCGTCGCGCTGGCCCGCGCCGTCGTCTTCGACCCGCCGCTGCTGCTGATGGACGAGCCGCTGGGGGCGCTGGACCGCAACCTGCGCGAGGACATGAAGATCGAGATCAAGCGGGTCCAGCGCGCCCTGTCGATGACGGTGATCTACGTCACCCACGACCAGGACGAGGCGCTCGCCATGTCCGACCGCATCGCCGTGCTGCGCGGCGGCCGGCTGATCCAGGCCGGCCCGCCGCGCCAACTCTACGACCGACCCGCCGACAGCTTTGTCGCCCGCTTCTTCGGCGAGTCGAACCTGCTCGAGGCGCGGCTCCGCCGCGATGGCGCCACCCTGCGCGCCGAGCTCGGCGGCACGTCGCTGCCGCTGCCTCCCGGCACCGCCGCATCCGGCGACACCGCCCTGATCCTGATCCGCCCGGAGCGCATCCGGCTGCGCGCGCCCGGCGCGGCCGGCGACGGGCCGTGCCTCGAGGGCCGGGTCGCCGAGGCGACCTTCCTCGGCGAATCCACCCGCTACCGGGTCGAATCCGGGCCGTTCACCCTGACCATCAAGCAGCAGAGCGGCAGCGGCCCGGACTTCGCCGTCGGCGACCCGGTGGCCGCCACCTGGCCGGCGGACGCCGCCGTCCTGCTGCAGCGATAGGACCCCGGTCCCGCTCTGCCGCGTCCGGGAGGGCGGCGGCTACTGCGCCTTGAGATACTCGTCCCAGGAGACCGTCCCGTCCTTGTTCGCGTCGACGGTCTTGAAGGCGCGGTCATAGGCGTTGTGGCTCTTGATCTGCGCGGCGCGGCCGATTCCCTGCGCGGCGTTGAGATCGATAAATGTCTTGAACTGCGCCGGCGTCAGGGTATCGCCGCCGGGATTGGCGGCCTTGAAGTTGGCCTGCGCCTTGGCGACCTCCTCGGCCGACAGCGCCCAGGCGGACGGCAGGCCGGCGACCGAGGCCAGTCCCAGCATTGCCGCGACGATCCCGGCCGACACCAGGCGGGACGCGAGACCCCTTGATTCACCCATGCTCACCCTCCGACCGCAGGAAAGCGGTGCAAGACGCCCGACCCTACCAGATCGTCCGAGCCGCAGCCGCAGCTTTCGCCGCGTCGCCCGGAAATGCTAGCGTCGGGCCATGGATACCAGCCAGACCATCGCCTTCGCCCGCATGCATGGCTGCGGCAACGACTTCGTCGTCATCGACGACCGCGACGGCCGGCTGGCGGCGATCGCCGGGCCGCTCGCCCGCGCCGCGTGCGACCGGCGCACCGGGCTGGGCGGCGACGGGCTGATGCTGATCGGGGCGGCGCCGGCGGGCAGCGGCCTCGATTTCTCGATGCTCTACATCAACGCCGACGGCAACGAGGGCGAGATGTGCGGCAACGGCGCGCGCTGCATCGCGCGGCGCGCCGCCGATCTCGGCATCGTCGGAGCAAATGCCGCCTTCCGCACCGGGGCCGGCATCGTGCGCGCGGCGCTGTCGTCCGACCGCGTCACGCTCGGCATGACCGATCCGGTCGACGAGCGGCCGCCGCAGCGTCTCACCGTCGAGGGCAGCGCGCTCGAGGTCTGGTCGATCGACACCGGCGTGCCGCACGCCGGGGTCTTCGTCGACGACCTCGCCGGCACCGATGTCGCCCGGCTCGGCCGGGCGCTGCGCCACCACCCGGCCTTCGCGCCGCGCGGCGCCAACGCCAATTTCGCCACGCCGGTCGGGCCGTCGCGCCTGCGCATGCGCACCTACGAGCGCGGCGTCGAGGCGGAAACCCTGGCCTGCGGCACCGGGGCCGTCGCGGTGGCGCTGATCGCCTGCCGCCGCGGCCTGGCGCGGCCGCCTGTCACGATCGAGCCGACCGGCGGCGGGCTGCTCGAGATCGGCTTCCGCGACGCCGGCACGGGCTTCCGGTCGGTCACGCTGGCCGGCCCGACCGAGCTGATCGCAACCGGCATCCTCGATGCCGCCTGGCTCGCCGCCCGCGGCCTCGCGCCCGCACCCGCGGCGCGCGCCGCCGAGTAGAGCCTCAGACCTCGATCCGCGGCCGGCCGGCCTCGGCCACCGCCCAGGCGACCCGGGCGCCGCACTCAGCCTCGAGCATCCCGGCGAGCTCGGCTGCGGCCGCCTCGACGCGCCCGGCCGACGGGCCGAGCCCCTGGACCGTCAGCACCGCCGCGGCGGTGTCCGGCCGGATCGCGCTGCGCGCGTCCTGGTACCAGTTCCAGCGCCGGCACAGGCACTTGGCGGCATCGGCATAGACCACCTCGCCGGGCTTGGGCGGGTCGGGCGTCGCGGCCGGATCGCCGAGCGCCACGAAGCTGTCGCCCTCGCGCGCGAAGCGGAAGGCGAGCGGCGGCGTCACCCGGGCGAGATCGTCGGCCCCGACCGGCAGGCGATGGCGGACCGAGACGGCGTTGTAGAGATCGACCAGCGCATTGACCCGGGGCAGCCCCTCGCCGCGCGCCACCGCCTTGAGCAGCCGCTCGACCGAGCAGCGATAGCTCGTCTTCTTCACCCCGAAGGCCTTGTAGGCGGCGCGCCAGGCGGCGAGCTCGGGCAGCTCGGCGAGCTCGCGGCCGGCGAGCGCCTCTGCCGCCTCCGCTTCGGCCGCGGCCAGCAGCGCCGACACCGCCGGCGGGACCGCCGCCGGGATGGCGAGGCCCTCGGCGACCAGCAGCGCCACCCGGAAGCCGGGAAAGCCCGCCGACAGCTCGGATATGTCGAGCGCGATCACGCCTCAGACCGTCTCGCGCTGCAGGAAACCGGGAGCGGGGTCGTGCCCCGGCGCTTCCTCCACCGACACCGTGTCCACCCGGGCGAGGCGCGGGCCGCGGCGGCAGGCCTCGAGCATCACAGCCACGTCCTCGGGCCGGCCCGCGAACAGCGCCTCGACGCTGCCGTCGATGCGATTGCGAACCCAGCCGGCGAGCCCGAGCCGCCCGGCCGCCTGGCAGGTCCAGGCGCGATAGGAGACGCCCTGCACCCGGCCGGCGATGCGCACGCGGACGGTGCGCGGTCCCTCGCTCATTCGAACTCCAGGATCGCCTGGTCGACGGCGAGGCTGTCGCCCGGCGCGGCATGCATGCGGGCGACCCGGCCGTCGCGCTCGGCGCGCAGCAGGTTCTCCATCTTCATCGCCTCGACCACCGCCAGCTCCTGACCGGCCTTGACCTCCTGGCCGACCGAGACCGCGATCGAGGCGAGCAGCCCGGGCATCGGCGACAGCAGGAAGCGCGACAGGTCGGGCGGCGGCTTCGACGGCATCAGCGCCGACAGCGCCGCCGCCCGCGGCGCCAGCACCCTGAGCGCCAGCTGGATGCCGCCGCGCGACAGCAGCGTGCCGACGCCGCGCCGCTCGACCTGAACGGCGACCGGCTCGCCATTGACCGTCGCCTGGAACAGGGGTTCGCCGAAGCGCCACGATCCGACCAGCTCGTGGCTGCTGTCCCGGCCGATCACGGCGAAGCCGTCGGCGGTCTCGGCCACCGTCACCGGATGCTGGCCGTCCTCCGCCAGCACCACCCACTCGGCCCCGGCCACCGGGGTCGGCGGATGCAGCCGGCCGCTGATCTCGCCCTCGCGCAGCCACAGCCGGTGATGGATCACCGCGGCGACGGCGACCAGCAGGTCGCGCTCCTCCGCCTCGGGCTGGCGGCCGGCCAGCCCGTCCGGAAACTCCTCGGCGATGAAGCCGGTCGACAGGTCGCCGGCAGCGAAGCGGGGATGCCCGAGCAGCGCCGCCAGGAACGGCAGATTGTGGCCGAGGCCGCGGATGACGAAGGCGTCGAGCGCCTCGCGCAGCGCCGCCGTCGCGATCGCGCGGTCGCGGCCGTGGGCGATCACCTTGGCGATCATCGGGTCGTAGTGGATGGTGATCTCGGCGCCCTCGTAGACGCCGCTGTCGACCCGCACCGCGCCGCCCGCCGGCTCGCGGTAGCGCACCAGCCGGCCGGTCGAGGGCAGGAAGTTGCGGTAGGGATCCTCGGCATAGACCCGCGCCTCGATCGCCGCCCCGGCCAGCGCCACGTCCTTCTGCCTGAAGGGCAGCCGCTCGCCGGCGGCGATGCGGATCATCCACTCGACGAGGTCGAGGCCGGTGACCAGCTCCGTCACCGGGTGCTCGACCTGCAGCCGGGTGTTCATCTCGAGGAAGTAGAAGTTCTTCGCCGGATCGACGATGAACTCGACGGTGCCGGCCGAGGTGTAGCCGACGGCCCGGGCCAGCGCCACCGCCTGCTCGCCCATCGCCGCGCGCGTCTTCGGGTCGAGCAGCGGGCTCGGCGCCTCCTCGATCACCTTCTGGTGCCGGCGCTGGATCGAGCATTCGCGCTCGCCGAGATAGAGCAGGTTGCCGTGCGCGTCGCCCAGCACCTGGATCTCGATGTGGCGCGGCTGCTCGATGAAGCGCTCGATGAAGACGCGATCGTCGGCGAAGCTGGCACGCGCCTCGTTGCCGGCCGAGCGGAAGCCCTCGCGCACCTCGGCATCGTCGTGCGCCAGGCGCATGCCCTTGCCGCCGCCGCCGGCCGAGGCCTTGATCATCACGGGATAGCCGACCCGGCGCGCGATCTCGACGGCCTCGGCCTCGTCGGCGATCGCCGCGAGATGGCCCGGCACCGCGTTGACCCCCGCGGCGGCCGCCAGCTTCTTCGATTCGATCTTGTCGCCCATCGCGGCAACGGCGCTGGCCGGCGGGCCGATGAAGACGATGCCGGCCGCCTCGAGCGCCGCCGCGAAGTCGGGCTTCTCCGAAAGGAAGCCGTAGCCGGGATGCACCGCCTCGGCGCCGGTCGCCCGCGCCGCGGCGACGATCGCCTCGATCGAGAGATAGCTGCGGGCGGCAGGCGCCGGGCCGATCGGCACCGCCTCGTCGGCATCGCGGACATGCCGGGCGTCGGCGTCGGCGTCGCTGTAGACGGCCACTGTCTTGATGCCCATGGCGCGGCAGGTGCGCATCACCCGGCAGGCGATCTCGCCGCGATTGGCGATCAGGATCTTGCTGAACAACGTCCCCGGTTCCCTCGCGCTGCCCGGCCGCCCGGTGCCGCCGGCGCCGGCCCCACCCACTGCTTATCGAAATTGGCCGGGCGCGCCAAGCAACCATGGAGCGTGCCGGGAGCCTACCGGCCCGGCGCAGGCCCGCGCGCGGCTGGCCGCACCGGGGAAGCCATGTTATTGACCGCCGCATGCTGCCGACAGCCGGCACGTCAGTCGCCGCGGCCCCGCTGCGTGTGCTCCATGCCTTCAAGGTCTATGCCCCGGAGATCGTCGGCGGCATCCCGGAGGTGATCCGCACTCTGGCAGCCGGCCTGGCGCCGGCCTGCGACAGCCGGTTGCTGGTCGCCCGCCTCAGCGGTGCCGGGCGGCGCGACGTCGTCGGCGGCCTGCCGGTGCGCCGCGTCGCCTCGCTCGGCACCCGGCTCTCGATGCCGCTGTCGCCGACCTACCCCGCCTGGCTCTGGGCCGAGGCGCGCCGCGCCGACCTGGTCGCGGTGCACAGCCCCTTCCCGCTGATCGACCTGTCGATTGCGCTGTGGTTCCCCGCCCGCACGGCCCTGGTCGTGCACTGGCACTCCGAGATCGTCGGGCAGCGCGCCCTGCTGCCGGTGGTGGCGCCGCTGATCCGCCGGGCGCTCGACCGCGCCGACCGGATCATCGTCTCCAACGAGGCGATCGTCCGCCAGTCGCCCTTCCTGCGGCCGCGCGAGGCAAAGTGCCGGATCGTGCCGTTCGGCATCGACATCGCCGGGCTCGCCACGCTCGACGCGGCCGAGCGCGACGAGGTCGCCGCGCTGCGCGCCCGCCATCCCCGGCTGGTGCTCGCGGTCGGCCGGCTGGTCCGCTACAAGGGCTTCGAGACGCTGATCGAGGCAATGCGCGCGATCGACGGCGAGCTGGCGCTGGTCGGCGCCGGCACGCTGGAGCCGGCGCTGCGCCGCCAGGCCGCGTCGGCCGGGGTCGGCGACCGCGTGCACTTCGCCGGCCAGGCCTCGGCCGGCGAGCTGAAGCGCCTGCTGCATGCCTGCCGGGTCTTCGCCCTGCCCTCGGTCAGCGCCAACGAGACCTTCGCCATCGCCCAGCTCGAGGCGATGGCCTGCGGCCGGCCGGTGGTCAACACTCGCCTGCCGACCGGCGTCCCCTGGGTGGCGCGGCACGGCCAGGAGGCGCTGACGGTGGCGCCGGGATCGGCGCCGGAACTCGCCGCCGCGCTCGGCCGCCTGCTCGACGACGAGGCGCTGGCGGCGGCGCTGGGCGCGGCCGGCGCCGAGCGGGCCCGCGCGCTGTTCGGCCTGGACGCCTTTCTCGACGGTACGCTGGCCGTCTATCGCGAGGCGCTCGCGGCGCGCCGCGACGCCTGAGCCAGGGCTGCTACAGCGGGATGTTGTCGTGCTTCTTCCACGGGTTCTCCAGCCGCTTGTTGCGCAGCATGGAGAGCGCCCGGGCGATCCGCCGGCGGGTGCCGTGCGGCATGATCACGTCGTCGATGAAGCCGCGATGGGCGGCGACGAACGGGTTGGCGAACTTCTCGCGATACTCCTCGGTGCGCGCCGCGATCTTCTCGGCGTCGCCGAGGTCGCCGCGGAAGATGATCTCGACCGCGCCCTTCGGCCCCATGACCGCGATCTCGGCGTTCGGCCAGGCATAGTTGACGTCGCCGCGCAGGTGCTTGGAGCTCATCACGTCGTAGGCCCCGCCATAGGCCTTGCGGGTGATCAGGGTGACCTTCGGAACCGTGGCCTCGGCGAAGGCGAAGAGCAGCTTGGCGCCGTGCTTGATGATGCCGCCATGCTCCTGGGCGGTGCCGGGCAGGAAGCCCGGCACGTCGACCAAGGTCAGGATCGGGATGTTGAAGCAGTCGCAGAAGCGCACGAAGCGCGCCGCCTTGCGCGAGGAATCGATGTCGAGGCAGCCGGCCAGCACCATCGGCTGGTTGGCGACGATGCCGACGGTGGCGCCCTCGATGCGGCCGAAGCCGATGATGATGTTGCGCGCGAAGGTCGGCTGCAGCTCGAAGAAGTCGCCCTCGTCGACGACCTTCAGGATCAGCTCCTTCATGTCGTAGGGCTTGTTCGGGCTGCGCGGCACCAGCGTGTCGAGCGACGGCTCCTGGCGGTCCACCGGATCGGGCGTCGGGCGCACCGGCGGCGGCTCGCGGTTGCTCGCCGGCAGGAAGTCGGCGAAGCGGCGGAGCTGCAGCAGCGCCTCGATGTCGTCCTCGCAGGCGAGGTCGGCAACGCCCGACCTCGCCGTGTGGGTGAGCGCGCCGCCCAGCTCCTCGTGGGTCACCGTCTCGTGCGTCACCGTGCGCACCACGTCGGGCCCGGTGACGAACATGTAGGAGCTGTCCTTGACCATGAAGATGAAGTCGGTCATGGCCGGCGAGTAGACCGCGCCGCCGGCGCACGGCCCCATGATCAGCGACAGCTGCGGCACCACGCCGGAGGCCAGCACGTTGCGCTGGAAGACCTCGGCATAGCCGGCGAGCGAGGCGACGCCCTCCTGGATGCGCGCGCCGCCGGAATCGTTCAGGCCGATGACCGGCGCGCCGACCTTGAGCGCCTGGTCCATCACCTTGCAGATCTTCTCGGCATGGGCCTCGCTGAGCGACCCGCCGAAGACGGTGAAGTCCTGGCTGAAGACGAAGACCAGCCGGCCGTTGATCGTGCCGTGGCCGGTGACCACGCCGTCGCCGGGAATCGTCTGCTCGGCCATGCCGAAATCGTGGCTGCGATGCTCGACGAACATGTCCCACTCCTCGAAGGAGCCGGGATCGAGCAGCAGCTCGATGCGCTCGCGCGCGGTGAGCCGCCCCTTGGCGTGCTGCGCCGCGACCCGCTTGGGCCCGCCGCCCGCCCGCGCCGCCGCGCGCTTGTCCTCGAGCCTCTGCAAGATGTCCTGCATCGCCGCCCCGCCTGCCGCCGGTCCCCTGAGCGCCGGTCCCCTGAGCGCCGGCCCAGGCCGGCAATAGCACCAACCGCGCGCCCGCGCCAGGAGGGCCCGTCCGCGCCAGCGCCGTGCCGCGCCTGCATCCTTCGACAGGCTCAGGGGAGGGCGCACGTCCCCAAGAACCTGATCCTGGGCTTGTCAAAGGGCGAGGTCGCCACGGCCGCCGCGGCTCACTCCTGCCGCAGCAGCGCCAGGAAGCGGACGACCGCGTCGAGGTCGGCGCGCAGCGCGCTGCGCCGCTTCGTCGCCTCGGCGTCCTCGCCCCAGCGCTCGATCTGGTAGTCCTCCTCGAGCTGGGCGGCGCACCAGGCACCCTCGGCGTCGAGCCGGCCCTCGAGCAGCGCCAGCCCGATCACCAGCGAGCCCGTCAGCACCGTGGCCTCGTGCAGCGCCAGCAGCCGCCAGGGGTCCTCGATGGCGGCCAGCGCGGCGGCCAGCGCCGCGCGGGCCGCCGGCGGCTGCGGCCGGTGCATGACGCCCGAGACCACGGCGAGCGGCGCGTCGAAGCGCAGGATCGCCCAGTCGACCAGCGGCTGCCACAGCAGCTGCTGCCGCTCGACCAGCGAGGCGGGCTGGTCGGCGCGGTAGCAGACCAGGTCGGTCTCGCCATAGGCGGCGACAGCGGCGACCAGCGCCGTCCGGTCCGGGACGACCCGGTCGAGCACCGTGCAGGCGAGCCGCGTCAGCGGCATCGACTCGGCGACGATGCGCTCGCCCTGCCGGTCCCACTCCTCGGCCACCGCCGCCGCGAGCGCGGCCGTCGGCAGCATGACGACGGCGCCGACCGGCGTGCGCAGCGGCTTGCCGTCCAGCAGCACGCCGTGCCGCCCGTCGGCGCGGCTGGGGCGGGCTTCCCTGTAGACCTTTCGCATGCCGGCAATCTGGCGCCGGCCGCCGGCCCGCACAAGGCCGACGGCTATTCGAAGATCCCCTTGATGGCGTCGCCGATGCCCTTGGCCGCGTCGACCGGGGCGGTGAGGATCTTCTCGCCGGTCGAGCGCGGCGGCTCGGGCTTGGCGCCGGCCAGCGCGTCGGTGCAGGGGTTCCGGCCCGCGGCATCGCTGGCCAGCGCGCTGCTGCCGGTCAGCCCCGCCAGCGCACCGATGATGGCGACCGGGGCGAGCGCGACCCCGGCCGCCACCCCGACCGCGGAGCCGGCCAGCCCGGTGGCGGTGCCGATCGGATCGGGGAAGACGCTGGGGTTGGCGATCGGCCCCCTCACCTGCATCGGCACGGCGAGGCTGGCCAGGCCCGGGCTCTTGGCGTGCGGCACGAGGACGAGGTCGAGATTCTCCGTGTCGAGCCGGATCTCGCCGCTGCCGACCACGGTCACCGCCGGGGTGTCGATCACCAGGCCGCGGGTGGTCGCAACGCCGCCGCGCAGGTCGAAGCGGGCGGCGATGCAGTTCAGGTTGGAGTTGCTGCCGCTGCCGCCGAAGGAGAGCAGCTTGACGAGGTCCGCCATCAGCAGGCGCACGAAGTCGTTGTCGATGTCGCCCGGTCCCATGTCCATCCGGGTCTGGCCGTCGAGGCTGGCGGCGACGGCATGGAGCGAGCGGCCCTGGCCGGTGACGTCGAGCGAGAGGTTGACCCGGCCGCCGCTCAGCACCCGGCTGACGTCGAGCATCTGCAGCAGCGCGCCGGCCTCGACGCGACGCGTCTCGGCATGGAGCTCTAGGGTCGCCTCGGCGCGGGCCGCGTCGATCGCCCCGCTCGCCGCGACGGTGCCGCCGGCCAGCCCGGTGGCGAAGCGCTCGATGGTCAGCTTGCCGGCCTCCAACCGGGCCTCGAGCGCGACGTCGCTCAGCACCACCGGCGCCTTCAGCACCTGCTTGCCGGAGAAGCGGATATCGCCGTCGAGCCGGGTCAGGATCCCGAACGGCAGCGGATCGGCCGGGATCAGGGTGCCGCCGCGCGTGCCGCCATTGCCGGGCCGGATCCCGATGTCCTGCGCGTCGAGCCGGTCGGCGGCGAGATCGGCGGCGAGGCGCGGCCGGGGGCCGCCGAGGGTGAGCGTCGCCTCCCCGGCGAGATCGCTGCCGCCGAGCCGGACGCGCAGGCCGGCCAGATGAAATGCGCTGCCCTCGAGATCGGTGAGCCGGCCGGCGACCTGGTATGGCCCGAGCGGGGGCAGCGGCAGGCCGGCCACCGTGCCGAGCTCGGCCAGGCTCCGGCCCTCCGCCGTGAGGGCGACGTCGATGCCGCGCGCATGGGCGGGATCGGTCACCTGGCCCTTCAGCGTCAGCGCCGCGCCGGCCAGCGACAGCTTCAGGTCGAGCGGCACCGGCTGGTTGCCGAGCATCGCCCAGGGCGAGCCGAGCGTGCCCGACAGCGTCAGCGGCGCCCCGTCGACCGCGCCCGCCGCCTCGACCGAGACCGGGCTGGTCACCGAGGTGCTGGCGACGGCCAGCGCTTTGAGATCGAGCCGATGCTGCTGCCCGCTCTGCCCGTCGCGCAGGGCCAGGGTCGAGTCCGCGATCGAGACGCGATCGATGACCGGCGGCGCACCGGCGCCGCCGCCCGCGCCAGCGGCGTCGCCCGGCACCAGGTTCCAGTTGCCCTGCCCGTCCTTGTCGGTCTCGAGCAGGATGTCGGCGCCCTGCAGCAGCACGTGGTCGACCTTGACCTGGCCGGAGAGCAGCGGCAGCAGCTCGAGCTCGGCCTCGAGCGTCCTGATGACGGCCATGTCGGGGCGGCTGCCCCAGGGCGCGTTGGCCAGCTTCACGTCGTGCACCACGACGGTCGGCTTCAGCGACAGCGACAGCGCGAAATCGCCGGCGATCGACAGGTCGCGGCCGCTGATCGACTTGACCTGCGCCTCGATCAGCGGGCGATAGCGGTTGAAGTCCGTGGTGGCGACGACGACCACGACCGCGACGAGGGCCAGAACCAGCAGCGCCAGCAGCCCGAGCAGCCCGTACCTGATCGCCCGCATCACCGCCTCGCGCCTGGTCGGCAACCCCCGCGATTGTAGCCTGCGAACGTCTCGGAGTCGCGTCGCCGGGCGGTCAGCCCTGCAGCTCGGCGAAGGGATCGTCGTCGCGCTCGGGATCGAAGCCGAAGAAGGCGAAGGTGTCGCGCATCGCCGGCGGCAGCGGCGCCACCAGCCGCAGCGTACGGCCGTTGCCGCGCGGCAGCGCGATGGCGCGGGCATGCAGGTGCAGCTGCCGCGACAGCGGCGCGCCGGCAATGAACGCAGCGCTGCCGCCATATTTCCCATCGCCCAGGATCGGCGTGCCGATCGCCGCGCAATGGACGCGCAGCTGGTGGGTGCGGCCGGTCTCCGGCATCAGCGCCAGCCACGCCGCCTGCTTGCCGGCGTGCTCGACCACCCGGTAGTAGGTGACCGCGCGGCGGCCCTCCTCGTCGGGACGGACGCGCTCGCCGGCATGGCCGGGCAGCTTGGCCAGCGCCAGGTCGATGCGGCCCTTCTCCAGCCGCGGCACGCCGACCGTCACCGCCCAGTAGAGCTTGCGCGTGGTGCGCTCGCGGAACGCCTCGGCCAGCCGCGCCGCCGCCGCGGCGCTGCGCGCCAGCACCAGCACGCCGCTGGTGTCCTTGTCCAGCCGGTGCACCAGGCGCGGCCGCTCCGCCGCGCCGAAGCGCAGCGCGTCGAGCATGGCGTCGAGGTGCCGGTCGGTCTTGGCGCCACCCTGCACGGCGAGACCGGGCGGCTTGTCGATGGCGATCAGCTCGTCGTCGCGATGCAGCACGCGGGCGCGCAGGTCGGCGGCGGCCCGCTCGTCGACCGGCGGATGCGGCTGCGGCGCGCGCGGCCCCGGAGCCTTGCCTGCGCCCTCGCCCTCGCCGAGCGGCGGGACGCGGATCATCTCGCCGCCGGCGAGCCGGGTGTTGGCGCGTGCCCGCCGGCCGTCGACGCGCACCTGGCCGGTGCGCAGCAGGCGCTCCAGCCGGGCGTGGTTGATCTCGGGGAAATGGCGCCGGAACCAGCGGTCGAGCCGGAGTTCCGCCTCCTCGGCGGCGACGGGCAGCGTGCGGGCCTGGCTCATGATCGGGCTCGGAAGCGGCGGCGCGGCGGCGGGCGCCGCCCCGCTCAGGCGGCCCGCTGGCGGTCGCGCGACAGCCAGGACAGGCACTGCTCCGCGGTCATCAGGTAGACGCCGATCTGGCCGAGCTCGCGCAGCCCGATCTCGCTGGCGCCCGACATCGCGTCGGTCACCATGACGATGCGGAAATCGCGGTTGCTGGCGGCATAGACGGTGGCGCGCGGGCCGTTCGGGAAGTCGCAGCCGCAGATCACCAGCGTGGTGACGCCGAGCCCGCGCAGATGCTCCTCCAGCGCGGTCTGGTAGAAGGCGCTCCAGCGCGGCTTGTACATCGCCCACTCCAGCGGCCCCAGCTCCTGCAGCTGGCCGGCGAGCAGCAGGTCGGGATCGAGCCGCTGGCTGCGATCGCGGCGCAAGGCCTCGACCAGCTCGGCGCCCGAGCTGCCCGGCATGACGATGCGCTGCCCCTCCTCGATCGAGGCGCGGTGGCAGAGCTCGACGTTCGAGCCGTCGCAGCGATAGAGCCGCACGACGTGGATGATGGGCTGGCCGCGGTCGCGGAAGCCCTCGACCAGCCGGCGCATGGCGGGCACCGCCGCCATCGTCCCGCCGACCTTGGCGGGCGCGTTCGGCAGCGCGAAGTCGCACTGCGCGTCGATCGTCAAAAGCGCCGAGCGTCCCCGCTCGGGCGAAAGATAATCCCGCATCCAGCCGCTTCCCGACCCGGGCCCGCGCCCCCGCGAGCGCCGATCCATCCCCATTGGCAGGCTATAGGGCCGCCGTGACAGCGGCAACCGACAAACGCGAATGCCAGATCCGCAGCCGGCGCAAGCCCGCCGTCTTGCCGCCCCCGGGCCTGCCGCCCCGGCCCTGCCCGGGCGCCCCGCCCCGGCAACCCCTCCGGGCAGGGCCGGGCCGGGCTACTCCTTGCCCGCCATCCGCTGCTCGCGCAGCTTCGCCCAGTAGTCCAGCCGCTTGCGGATCTCCCGCTCGAAACCCCGCTCGACCGGCTGGTAGAAGCCCTCGCGCGCCATGCCGTCAGGAAAATAGTCCTGGCCCGAGAAGGCGTCGACGGCATCGTGGTCGTACTGGTAGTCCCGGCCGTAGCCGAGATCCTTCATCAGCCGCGTCGGCGCGTTGAGGATGTGCTTGGGCGGCATCAGCGAGCCGGTGCGCCGGGCCGCCTCCCGGGCGGCGCCGAAGGCGCGGTAGGCGGCGTTCGACTTCGGCGCGGTGGCGAGATAGATGACGCACTGGGCGATCGCCAGCTCGCCCTCGGGCGAGCCCAGCCGCTCGTAGGCGTCCCAGGCGGCCAGCGCCTGCGGCAGCGCGTCGGGATCGGCGAGGCCGACATCCTCCGAGGCGAAGCGGACCAGCCGGCGCACGACGTAGAGCGGGTCCTCGCCGCCCGCCAGCATGCGCGCCAGCCAGTAGAGCGCGGCATCGGTGTCCGACCCGCGCAGCGACTTGTGCAGCGCGCTGATCAGGTTGTAGTGGCCTTCCTGCGCCTTGTCGTAGAGCGGCGCGCGGCGCTGCACGGCGGCGGCGAGGCCGGCGGGATCGAGCCGGCGCGGCGCGCCGTCGGGTCCCGGCGGCAGCGCCAGCAGCGCCTCGACCATGTTGAGCAGGTAGCGGCCGTCGCCGTCGGCCATGGCGAACAGCGTGCGCCGGCCCTCGGGATCGAGCGGCAGGGTCCGCCCCTCCGCCGCCTCGGCCCGCGCCAGCAGCTTCTCCATCGCCGCCTCGTCGAGCCGGTTCAGCACGAACACCTGGCAGCGCGACAGCAGGGCGCCGTTGAGCTCGAAGGACGGGTTCTCGGTGGTGGCGCCGATCAGCACCACGGTGCCGTCCTCGACATAGGGCAGGAAGCTGTCCTGCTGGGCGCGGTTGAAGCGGTGGATCTCGTCGACGAAGAGCAGCGTGCCGCGGCCGGTCTCGCGGCGCTGGCGGGCCGCCTCGAACACCTTGCGCAGGTCGGCGACGCCGGAGAACACCGCCGAGAGCGGCTCGAAGGCGAGGTCGCTGCGCTCGGCCAGCAGGCGGGCGAGCGTGGTCTTGCCGCAGCCGGGCGGTCCCCAGAGGATCATCGAGCTGAGCCGCCCGCCGGCCACCATGCGGCCGAGCGGACCCTCGGGTCCCAGCAGGTGGTCCTGGCCGACCACCTCCTCCAGCCGCGCCGGGCGCAGGCGGTCGGCGAGCGGGCGCGGCGCCAGCCGGGCGAGCAGCCCGGGCTCCTCGGCGCCGGCGCCGCGCCGCTTGCCGTCAGCCATGACGCCGGCCGCGCAAGCCCGGCCTCAGCTGACCAGCAGCGTGCGGACCTGGCCGGCGCGCTTGAAGGTGATCGCCCAGCGCTCGACCGGCTTGTCGAGCGCCTCCTTGAGGTCGGCGACGCTGCCGATCGGCTTGTCGTTGAGCTTGACGATGATGTCGCCGGGCTGCAGGCCGAGCCGCAGCGGGAAGGCGCCCGGGGCGATCTCGGTGATGACGACGCCGCTCCACTCGTCGAGGCCGAGCTCCTCGGCCACCGCCGGCGACAGATTGACCACCGTGGCGCCCTGCAGCGGCTGGTCGCCGCGCAGCTTCGTCGCCTGGCGGGGGGGCGTCTCGGGCGCCGGCGCCAGCGGCAGCTGGAGGGTTATCTCGCGGCCCTTGCGGATCACCGTCAGGTCGGCCGTGCTGCCGATCGGCTGGGTCGCCAGGCGGAAGCGCAGCGCACCGGCGTCGGCGACCTCGCGCCCGTTGATCGCAGTGACGACGTCGCCGACCTTGAGCCCGGCGCGGTCGGCCGGCCCGCCGCGGTAGATGTTGCTGATGATGACGCCGCCGGGACGCTCGAGCGACAGGCTGGCCGCGAGGTCGGCGGTGAGCGCCTGGCCGCCGGCGCCGATCCACGGCGTCACCAGCTTGCCGCCGTTGCGCTCGGCGGCGATCACCGTGCCCACCATGTTGGCCGGGATGGCGAAGCCGATGCCGATCGAGCCGCCGCTGCGTGAGTAGATGGCGGTGTTGATGCCGACCAGCCTGCCGTCCATCGAGACCAGCGCGCCGCCCGAGTTGCCCGGGTTGATCGCCGCATCGGTCTGGATGAAGAAGCCGTAGTCGTTGATCCCGACCTGGGTGCGGGCGAGCGCCGAGACGATGCCGCTGGTCACCGTCTGGCCGACGCCGAACGGGTCGCCGATGGCCAGCACCAGGTCGCCGACCTCGAGCTTGTCGGAATCGCCGAGCTCCAGCGCCGGCAGCTTCCGGCCCTTGGTGTCGATGCGCAGCAGGGCGAGGTCGACCCGCTCCGAATCGGCGACCATCCGGGCCGGGAACTCGCGCCCGTCATGCAGCACGACGGTGATCTCGCGCGCATCCTGGACGACGTGGTGGTTGGTGACGATCAGCCCGTCGGGGGCGACGATCACCCCGGATCCCAGCGAGTTCTGCACCCGCTCGACCGGCCGGCCCTCGCCGAAGCCCTGCCCGAAGAAGCGCTGGAAGAAGGGGTCGGCGAAGAGCGGCGAGACCGCCTGCGCCTGCACCACCTGCTTGGCGTAGATGTTGACCACCGCCGGCGCCACGCGCTTGACCAGCGGCGCGAAGCTCAGCTGCATCTCCGCCCGCGAGTCCGGCACCGTCTGGGCGGCGGCCGGCGCGGGCGGCGCGAGGCCGAGGACGAGGGCCAGCAGCAGCCCCGGAAACGCCAAAGGCAGCCCGCGGCGGGCTGCCTTTGCCGGACGTGAGCCCATGCGCCTCGTCATCATGCCTCGGCAGCGCTCTCCTCGGCCGCCTCGGGCAGCGGCCCGCTGTCCTGGCCCTTGGCGTCGGGATCGCGGTCGACCAGCTCGATCACCGCCATCGGCGCCTGGTCGCCGTAGCGGAAGCCCGCCTTCAGCACGCGGCTATAGCCGCCGGCGCGGCCGGCATAGCGCTCGGCGAGCGGGCCGAACAGCTTGGCGGTGAGGTCGGTGTCGCGCAGCACGGCGAGCACCTGGCGGCGGGCGTGCAGGTCGCCGCGCTTGCCGAGCGTGATCAGCTTCTCGACCACCGGCCGCAGGTCCTTGGCCTTCGGCAGGGTGGTCTTGATCTGCTCATGCTTGATCAGCGCCGCCGCCATGTTGGCGAACATCGCCTTGCGGTGGGAACTGGTCCGGTTCAGCTTGCGGCCGCTCATCGCGTGACGCATCGCACTCGCCTCCTCTCGCCTGGCCTCGCGCACGAAGCCGATCGCACGACCCGGCGCCGCGGCCCTTCAGGGCCATGCACGCCGGGATGGGCCACCATGGCCCCTTCGATGGTCGGCCTCGCCTCCCGCTGGAGGCGATGCCGTCGGATCAATAGGGCTCGTCGAGCCGCTTGGCCATCTCCTCGATGTTCTCGGGCGGCCAGTTCGGGATCTCCATGCCGAGATGCAGGCCCATGGTGGCCAGCACCTCCTTGATCTCGTTCAGCGACTTGCGGCCGAAGTTCGGCGTGCGGAGCATTTCCGCCTCGGTCTTCTGCACGAGGTCGCCGATATAGACGATGTTGTCGTTCTTCAGGCAGTTGGCCGAGCGGACCGAAAGCTCGAGCTCGTCGACCTTGCGCAGCAGGTTCTTGTTGAACGGCGGCTCGGCGCTCTTGTCCTCCTCGCCAGCCGCGGTCGGCTCCTCGAAGTTGATGAAGAGCTGCAGCTGGTCCTGGAGGATGCGGGCGGCCAGCGCCACCGAGTCCTCCGGGGTGACGGCGCCGTTCGTCTCGATGGTCATCGACAGCTTGTCGTAGTCGGTGACCTGGCCGACGCGGCTGTTGTCGACCTTGTAGGAGACCTTGCGCACCGGGCTGAACAGCGCGTCGACCGGGATCAGGCCGATTGGCGCGTCCTCCGGCCGGTTCTGCGTGGCCGCCACATAGCCCTTACCGGTCTCGACCGTGAACTCCATGTTGAGCTTGGCACCCTGGTCGAGCGTGCAGAGCACCAGGTCGGGGTTCATGATCTCGATGTCGTGGCCGGTCTCGATCAGCTCGGCCGTGACCTCGCCCGGGCCTTCCGCCCGCAGCCGCATGCGCTTCGGCCCCTCGCCGTGCATGCGCAGCGCGATCGACTTGATGTTGAGGATGATGTCGGTGACGTCCTCGAGCACGCCCGGGATCGAGGAGAACTCGTGCAGCACGCCCTCGATCTGCACCGAGGTGATCGCCGCGCCCTGCAGCGAGGAGAGCAGGATCCGGCGCAGCGCGTTGCCGAGCGTCAGGCCGAAGCCGCGCTCGAGCGGCTCCGCCACCACCGTCGCGTGCCGCTTGCCGTCGGCGCCGGCGTCGATCGCCAGCTTGTTCGGCTTGATCAGCTCGGTCCAATTCTTCTGGATGACGGGGCTCGATCTCATGGCATCCGACCTCTCTCGTGACCGCCCCTCTCAGGACGGCAAAGACGGCCGCCGGCGGGAGGGCCGGGCGACCGCGACTGAATTCTGTCTGCGCCGTGACGGGGGCGCGCCCGCTGCATCGCGGGGCGCCGCCCGGGCGCTCACACCCGGCGGCGCTTGGGCGGCCGGCACCCGTTGTGCGGGATCGGCGTCACGTCCTTGATGGAAGTGATGGTGAAGCCGGCGGCCTGCAAGGCCCGGAGCGCCGATTCGCGGCCCGAGCCGGGCCCCTTGACCTCGACCTCGAGCACCTTCACCCCGTGGTCCATCGCCTTGCGGGCGGCGTTGTCGGCCGCGACCTGGGCGGCGTACGGGGTCGACTTGCGCGAGCCCTTGAAGCCCTGGCTGCCCGAGGAGGACCAGGCCACCGTGTTGCCCTGGGCATCGGTGATGGTGATGATCGTATTGTTGAAGCTGGCGTTGACGTGCGCGACGCCGGCGGTGATGTTCTTGCGCTCCCGCCGGCGCGGCCGCGGCGCTGCTGCTTTTGCCATGTCTCTTCCTTCGTGTGCTCGGGCGTCGCTCGGGCTGGCCCGGGACTACTTCTTCTTGCCGGCGATCGGCCGCGCCGGGCCCTTGCGGGTCCGCGCGTTGGTGTGGGTGCGCTGGCCGCGGACCGGCAGGCCCTTGCGGTGGCGCAGCCCGCGATAGCAGCCGAGATCCATCAGCCGCTTGATGTTCATCGCCACCTCGCGGCGGAGATCGCCCTCGACCTGGTAGTCGCGGTCGATCACCTCGCGGATGCGCACCACCTCGTCGTCGGTGAGCTGGTTCACGCGGCGCTCGTCGGGAATCCCCACCTTCTGGCAGATCTCCTGGGCTTTCGCCCGGCCGATGCCATGGATGTAGGTGAGGCCGATCAGGACCCTTTTCTGCGTCGGGATGTTGACGCCTGCAATACGCGCCAAGGCGATACTCCTGAATTTCCTAGAGGATTGCTGGACACGCCGCAACGCCCGGTCGCCGGCCCGGCCCGAGGGCGCGCAGTATATGAATTCGGCGGCGAGCGTCAAGCATTGCTTGAACCTGCCTTGCCCGCCAGCACGCCGTCGATCTGGCGCGTCACCTCGTCGGGCTCGGCCATCCCGTCCACCCGGCGCAGCAGCCCGCGCTCGCGGTAATACGGGAGGATCGGCGCGGTCAGCTCGCGATAGGCGACCAGCCGGGCGGTCACCGTCTCGGCGTTGTCGTCCTTGCGGCGGGTGAACTCAGTGCCGCCGCAGCTGTCGCAGACGCCGTCGACCCGCGGCCGCTTGAAGTTGTCGTGATAGCCGGCACCGCACCTGGCGCAGGCGAATCGGCCGGCGATGCGCTCGACCAGCGCCGCCTCGTCGACCGCCAGCTCGATGACGTGGTCGAGCCGCGTGCCGCGCCCGGCCAGCATGGCGTCGAGCGCCTCCGCCTGGCCGCGGGTGCGCGGGAAGCCGTCGAGTACGAAGCCGTTGCGGCAGTCGGGCCGGGCGATGCGCTGGGCGATCATCTCGATGATCACCGCGTCGGGCATCAGCTGGCCCGCCTCCATCACCCGCTTGGCCTCGGCCCCGAGCGGGCTGCCCGAGGCGACCAGCGCCCGCAGCATGTCCCCGGTGGAGAGCTGGACCAGCCCGCGGGTCTCCTCGAGCCGCTTCGCCTGGGTCCCCTTCCCGGCCCCGGGCGGGCCGAGCAGGATCAGGTTCATCCGCGGCGACCCCTGAGCTTGGCCTTCTTGATCAGCCCCTCATACTGGTGCGCCAGCAGGTGCGAGTGGATCTGCGCCACGGTGTCCATGGTCACCGAGACGACGATCAGCAGGCTGGTGCCGCCGAAATAGAAGGGCAGCGAGTACTGCGAGATGAGGAACTCGGGCAGGATGCAGACCACCGCCAGGTAGGCCGCGCCGAGCACGGTCAGCCGGGTCAGCACGTAGTCGAGGTAGTCGGCCGTGTTCTTGCCCGGCCGGATGCCCGGGATGAAGCCGCCGTACTTCTTCAGGTTGTCGGCGGTGTCGACCGGGTTGAAGACGATCGCCGTGTAGAAGAAGGCGAAGAACACGATCAGCCCGACATAGAGCAGCATGTAGACGAGATGGCCGTGGCTGAGATAGGCCGCGGCCGTCTGCAGCCACTGCGGGCCGTCGACGCTGTTGAAGCTCGCCACCGTGGCCGGCAGCGCCAGCAGCGAGCTGGCGAAGATCGGCGGGATGACGCCCGAGCTGTTCAGCTTCAGCGGCAGGTGCGAGCTGTCGCCGCCGAACATGCGGTTGCCGACCTGGCGCTTCGGGTACTGCACCACGATGCGGCGCTGCGCCCGCTCGAAGAAGACGATGCCGGTGATGACGATGACCGCCGCCAGCAGGATGGCGATGATCACCACCGAGGACAGCGCCCCGGTGCGGCCGAGCTGGATGGTCTGGACCAGCGCGCTCGGCAGGTTGGCGACGATGCCGGCGAAGATGATCAGCGAGGTGCCGTTGCCGACGCCCCGGCTGGTGATCTGCTCGCCCAGCCACATCAGGAAGACGGTGCCGCCGGTCAGCGTGATCACCGTGGTGACGCGGAAGAACACGCCGCTCACCATCACCGCGGCGCCGTTCTGCATGCTCTCCAGCCCGACGGCGATGCCGTAGGCCTGGATGGCGGCGAGGAAGACGGTGCCGATGCGGGTGTACTGGTTGAGCTTCTTGCGGCCGGCCTCGCCTTCCTTCTTCAGCGCCTCCAGGCTCGGCGAGACGCTGGAGAGCAGCTGCATGATGATGGAGGCCGAGATGTACGGCATGATGTTCAGCGCGAAGATCGTCATGCGGCGCAGCGCGCCGCCGCTGAACATGTCGAACATCCCGAGCACGCCGCCGCCGTGCTGCTGGAAGATCTGCGCCAGCACCACCGGGTCGATGCCCGGCAGCGGGATGTAGGTGCCGAGCCGGTAGATGACCAGCGCGCCGAGCGTGAACCAGATTCGCTTCTTGAGCTCGGTCGCCTTGGCGAAGGCGCCGAAATTGATGCTGGAGGCGAGCTGCTCGGCGGCGGAGGCCATGGCCGCCTCAGCCTTCGGCCGTCGCCGCTGCCGCCGGCCGCGTCACGGTGACGCGCCCGCCCGCCTTCTCCACCGCGGCGATCGCCGCCGCCGACGCCCCGACGACCTCGAGCTCGATGCGCGCCGAGATCTCGCCCTTGGCCAGCAGCCGCACGCCGTCGAAGGCGCGGCTGAAGAGGCCGGCCGCCTGGAGGCTCTCGGCGTTGAGCGGCCCGTCGACCTTCAGCCGGCCGGCATCGATCGCCTGCTGGATGCGGCCGAGGTTCACCACGACGTAGTGCGGCCGGAAGATGTTCTTGAAGCCGCGCTTGGGCAGCCGGCGATGCAGCGGCATCTGGCCGCCCTCGTAGCCGTTCAGCGCGACGCCGGTGCGGGCGGTCTGGCCCTTGCCGCCGCGCCCGCCGGTCTTGCCCTTGCCCGAGCCGATGCCGCGCCCGATGCGCATGCGGCCCTTGCGGGCGCCGGGATTGTCGGAAAGCTGGTTGAGCTTCATGGGTCCTTACCTCGTCATCGCCGGCCCGGTTCGCAAGGCCGGCCGTCGGCTCAGCCGACCGGCTCCACCTTCACGAGATGGTGCACCTTGGTGATCATGCCGCGCACCGCCGGGGTGTCCTCGAGCTCGCGGCTGCGATGCAGCCTGTTGAGCCCGAGCCCCTTCAGGGTGTCGCGCTGGTCCGAGCGGCGCCCGATCGGGCTGCCGGTCTGGGTCACCTTCAGCATCTTGCGCTCCCCGGCCATCATGCGCTCTCCCGCGCCTCGGCGGCCTGCGGCTCGCCGCCGCGGCGGCCGAGCAGGTCGCCGACCCGCTTGCCGCGGCGCGCCGCGACGCTGCGCGGCGAGTTGCTGCTGGACAGCGCCGCGAAGGCCGCCTTGATCATGTTGTGCGGGTTGGAGGTGCCGACCGACTTGGCGACCACGTCCTGCACGCCGAGCGCCTCGAAGATGGCGCGGATCGGGCCGCCGGCGATGATGCCGGTGCCCGGCTTGGCGGCGCGCAGCACCACCCGCCCGGCGCCGAAATGGCCGAGCACGTCGTGATGCAGCGTGCGGCCCTCGCGCAGCGGCACGCGGACCATGCCGCGCTTGGCCTGCTCGGTCGCCTTGCGGATCGCCTCGGGCACCTCGCGGGCCTTGCCGGCGCCGTGCCCGACGCGGCCCTTGCCGTCGCCGACGATGACCAGCGCCGCGAAGCCGAAGCGCCGACCGCCCTTCACCACCTTGGCGACGCGGTTGATGCCGACCAGCTTCTCGATCAGCTCGCTCTCCTCGCGGGAGCGGCCCCGGTCGCGGTCCCGGCGCTCGTTCTTCGGTCCTCGTGCCATTCCCAAGCTCCTAGAAGGACAGGCCGCCCTCGCGGGCGGCGTCGGCCAGGGCCTTGACCCGGCCGTGGAAGAGATAGCCGCCGCGGTCGAACACCACCTCGGTGATTCCGGCCGCCAGCGCGCGCTCGGCAATCAGCTTGCCGACCTCGGAGGCGGCGCTGCGATCGGCGCCGGTCTTGAGGCTGGGCTTCAGCTGCTTGTCCAGGCTGGAGGCGGCCGCCAGGGTGACGCCGCGGCTGTCGTCGATCACCTGGGCATAGATGTGCTTGCCCGAGCGGAAGACGCTGAGACGCACCCGGCCACCGCCCTTGCGGCGGATCTGGATGCGCACCCGCCGTTCGCGGCGGGCGAAGAGGTGGGTTGAGCTCGACATGGCCCTACTTCTTCTTCCCTTCCTTGCGGATGATCGTCTCGGAGTCGTACTTGATGCCCTTGCCCTTGTAGGGCTCCGGCGGACGGTAGGCGCGGATCTCGGCCGCCACCTGGCCGACGCGCTGCTTGTCGGCGCCGGTGATGGTGATGCTGGTCGGCTTGTCGCACTTGATCTGCACGTCTTCCGGGATCGGGAAGACGACGTCGTGGCTGAATCCCAGCTGCAGCTGCAGGTTCTTGCCCTGCACCGCGGCGCGGTAGCCGACGCCGTTGATCTCCAGCGTCTTGCGGAAGCCCTGCGAGACGCCCAGCATGATGTTGCGCGCCAGGTTGCGGGTGGTCCCCCACATCATGCGCGCCTGCTTGGTGTCGCCGACCGGCTCGACCTTGACCTGGCCGTTCTCCAGGGTGACCTGCACCTGGTCGGAGAGCGGCAGCTTGAGCTCGCCGAGCTTGCCCTTGGCGACCAGCGCGCCGCCGGCGATCTGGGCGGTGACGCCGGCCGGCACCGGCACCGGGTTCTTGCCTACGCGGGACATCGCTTGCTTCCTCAGAATACCTTGCAGAGAACCTCGCCGCCGACATTGGCGGCGCGGGCCTCGGTGTCCGACATTACGCCGCGCGGCGTCGACAGGATCGAGATGCCGAGGCCGTTGAAGACGCGCGGCAGTTCGGTGACCTTCGAGTAGACGCGGCGGCCAGGCTTGGAAACCCGCGAGATCTCGCGGATCACCGGCTGGCCCTCGTGGTACTTCAGCTCGATGCGCAGCTCGTTGAAGCCCGTGTTGCGCTCGCTGCTCTCGCTGTAGCCGCGGATGTAGCCCTCGCGCTTCAGCACGTCGAGCACGTTGGCGCGCAGCCGCGAGGCCGGGCTCGACACCGCCGGGAGGCCGGCCTTCTGGCCGTTCCGGATGCGGGTCAGCATATCGCCCAGGGGATCGCTCATCGCCATGTCTAGATAGCTCCTGGCTTACCAGCTCGACTTGACCATGCCGGGGATCTGCCCGGTCGAGGCCAGCTCGCGCAACGCGATGCGCGACAGCTTGAACTTGCGGTAGGTGGCGCGCGGCCGCCCGGTCAGCTGGCAGCGGTTGCGGATGCGCACCGGCGAGCTGTTGCGCGGCAGCTGCGCCAGCTTGAGGCGGGCGGCGAACCGCTCCTCGAGCGGCAGCTGGTCGTCGCGCGCCGCCGTCTTCAGGCGCGCGCGGCGGGCCGCCAGCTGCTTGGACAGCCTCTCGCGCTTCTTGTTGCGTTCGATGGAGCTCGTCTTGGCCATCTCTGGTCCTTTCGCCCCTTCAGTTCACGAAGGGCATTGCGAAGCCCTTCAGCAGGGCCTTGGCTTCCTGGTCGGTCTTGGCCGAGGTGACGATGATGATGTCCATGCCGCGGACCTCATCGATCTTGTCGTAGTCGATCTCGGGGAACACGATCTGCTCCTTGAGGCCGAGCGCGTAGTTGCCCCGCCCGTCGAAGCTCTTGGCCGGCACGCCCCGGAAGTCGCGCACGCGCGGCAGGGCGATGGTGATCAGCCGGTCGAGGAACTCGTACATCCGCTGGCGCCGCAGCGTCACCTTGGCGCCGATGTTCATGCCCTCGCGCAGCTTGAAGGTGGCGATCGACTTGCGCGCCTTGGTCACCACCGGCTTCTGGCCGGCGATGGCGGTCAGCTCGTTGACCGCCTGGGTCAGCTTCTTGCTGTCCTGGGTCGCCTTGCCGACGCCCATGTTGATGATGATCTTCTCGATGCGCGGCACCTGCATCGGGTTCTTGTAGGAGAACTCCGACATCAGCGCCGGCCGGACGACCGTCTCGTAATGTTCTTTCAGCCGAGTCATGGCATCACCGCCTAGGAGTCGATGACTTCGCCCGACCGGCGGGCGAAGCGCACCTTGCGGTCGCCCTCGACCACCTTGAACCCGACCTTGGTCGGCTTCTCGGACTGCGGGTCGATATGGGCGACGTTGGAGATATGGACCGGAGCTTCCTTCTCGACGATGCCGCCGGGCTCGCCCGGCGACGGACGGGTGTGGCGCTTGATCATGTTGACGCCCTGCACGAGCACGCGGGACTCCTCGCGCAGCACGCGCAGCACCTCGCCGGTCTTGCCCTTGTCGCTGCCGGTGATGACGACCACCCGGTCGCCCTTCTTGATCTTGAACTTGGCCATGTCAGTCGTCCCTTCCCCGGGCGCCCTAGAGGACTTCGGGGGCGAGCGAGATGATCTTCATGAACTTCTTGCCACGGAGCTCGCGGGTCACCGGGCCGAAGATGCGGGTGCCGATCGGCTCGCCCTGCTTGTTGATCAGCACCGCCGCATTGCGGTCGAAGCGGATCGAGCTGCCGTCGGCGCGGCGGATCTCCTTGGAGGTCCGCACGATGACGGCCTGGTGGACGTCGCCCTTCTTGACGCGGCCGCGCGGGATGGCGTCCTTCACCGAGACGACGATGACGTCGCCGACGGTGGCATATTTACGCTTGGAGCCGCCCAGCACCTTGATGCACTGCACCCGGCGAGCGCCGGAATTGTCGGCGACTTCCAGATTCGTCTGCATCTGGATCATGATTCGTCGTCCTCAGCTCGCGGGCGAGGCGGTCTCGGCCTCGGCGCCGACCACGCCGGCGCCGATGACCTCCCACTTCTTCGTCTTGGAGATCGGGCGGCACTCGCGGATCGAGACCGAGTCGCCGATCTTGTAATGGTTGGCCTCGTCATGCGCCGCGTACTTCTTCGAGCGGCGGATGAACTTCTTGTAGACGGGGTGCATGACGCGACGCTCGACCTTGACGATGATCGTCTTGTCGGACTTGTCGCTCACCACCACGCCGGTCAGGATGCGCCTTGGCATGTCTCGAAACTCTCCTACCGCGCGGCCGGCTGGCTGTTGAGGAAGGTCAGGATACGGGCGATGTCGCGCCGCACCTGGCGCACCCGGACCGTGTTCTCGAGCTGGCCGCTCGCCTTCTGGAAGCGCAGGTTGAACTGCTCCTTCTTCAGCGCCACGAGATCGCTCCGCAGCTGGTCGGGCGTCCTGTTGCGCAGATCCTCGGTCTTCAGCATCGCTCAGCCCTCCTCGCCGATGCGGCTGACGAAGCGGGTCCGGATCGGCAGCTTGGCAGCCGCCAGCTCGAACGCCCGCTTGGCGAGATCGCGCGGCACGCCGTCGATCTCGAACATGATGCGCCCGGGATGGACGCGGGCCGCCCAGAATTCCGGCGCACCCTTGCCGCTGCCCATCCGCACCTCGGCCGGCTTGGTCGAGATCGGCACGTCCGGGAAGATGCGGATCCAGACCCGGCCGAGGCGCTTCATGTGGCGCGTGATGGCGCGCCGCGAGGCCTCGATCTGCCGGGCGGTGACCCGGCCGGGCTCGACCGCCTTCAGGCCGTAGGCGCCGAAGTTCAGCGCCGTGCCGCCCTTGGCGGTGCCGTGGATGCGGCCCTTGTGGGCCTTGCGGTACTTGGTACGCTTGGGAGAGAGCATCGTTCCTGATCCCTAACGGCCGGCAGCCTCAGCGGCCGGTCTGCTGTTCCTGGGCGCGCTTGTCCTGCGCCATCGGGTCGTGCGCCAGGATCTCGCCCTTGAACACCCACACCTTCACGCCGCAGGTGCCGTAGGTCGTCTTGGCGGTCGCCTCGCCGAAGTCGATGTCGGCGCGCAGCGTGTGCAGCGGCACCCGGCCCTCGCGGTACCACTCGCTGCGGGCGATCTCGGCGCCGCCCAGGCGGCCGCCGCAATTGATCCGGATGCCCTGGGCGCCCAGCCGCATCGCCGACTGCACGGCGCGCTTCATGGCGCGGCGGAAGGCGACCCGGCGCTCGAGCTGCTGGGCGATGTTCTCGGCCACCAGCTTGGCGTCGATCTCCGGCTTGCGGATCTCGACGATGTTGAGGTTGACCTCGCCGCCGGTCATCTTCGAGAGCTCGCCGCGCAGCTTCTCGATGTCGGCGCCCTTCTTGCCGATGACCACGCCCGGCCGCGCCGTGTGGATGGTGACGCGCGCCTTCTTGGCCGGCCGCTCGATGACGATGCGGCTGATCCCGGCCTGGCTGAGGCGCTCCTGCAGGTACTTCTTCAGGCGCAGGTCCTCGTGCAGCAGCGGCGCGTAGTCCCGGTCGGCGAACCAGCGGGAATCCCAGGTCCGGTTGATGCCGACGCGCAGCCCGATCGGATTGACTTTCTGGCCCATCTCAGGCGGTCTCCTCGCGCTCGCGCACGATCACGGTGATGTTGCTCCACGGCTTGATGATCGGCGCGCCACGGCCGCGCGCGCGGGCGTGGAAGCGCTTCATCGCGAAGCTGCGGCCGACCGACGCCTCGGCGACGTAGAGCCGGTCGACGTCGAGCTGGTGATTGTTCTCGGCATTGGCGATCGCCGACTGCAGCACCTTCTTCACGTCCTGCGCGATGCGCCGCTTGCTGAAGGTCAGCTGCGCCAGCGCCGGCTGGGCGTCGAGGCCGCGGATCGACTGCGCCACCAGGTTGAGCTTGCGCGGGCTGCAGCGGACGTTGGCGGCGACGGCGCGCGCCTCGTTCTCCGCCACCCGGCGCGGTGCCGACTTCTTGCTCATCTCAGGCCCTCTTCGCCTTCTTGTCGGCCGCGTGCCCGTGGAACGTACGGGTCGGCGAGAACTCGCCGAACTTGTGGCCGATCATGTTCTCGGTCACCAGAACCGGCAGGAACTTGTGGCCGTTGTAGACGCCGAAGGTGAGCCCGACGAACTGCGGCAGGATGGTGGAGCGGCGCGACCAGATCTTGATCACCTCGTTCCGGCCGCTGCCGCGGGTCGCCTCGGCCTTCTTCAACAGGAAGCCGTCGACGAACGGGCCCTTCCAAACAGAGCGGGACATCGCTAGCGCTCTCCTACTTGCCGGTGCGGCGACGGCGCAGGATCATCCCGTCCGTCTTCTTGTTGTGCCGCGTCTTGTTGCCCTTGGTGCCCTTGCCCCACGGTGTCACCGGATGGCGGCCGCCCGAGGTGCGGCCTTCGCCGCCGCCATGCGGATGGTCGATCGGGTTCATCGCGACGCCGCGCACCGACGGGCGGATGCCGAGCCAGCGGCTGCGGCCGGCCTTGCCGATGTTGATGTTCTGCTGGTCCGGGTTGGACACCGCGCCGATCGTCGCCATGCACTCGCTGCGCACCATGCGCACCTCGCCCGAGGCGAGGCGGACCAGGGCGTAGCCGGCGTCGCGGCCGACCAGCTGGACGTAGTTGCCGGCGGCGCGCGCGATCTGGCCGCCGCGGCCCGGCTTCAGCTCGACGTTGTGCACCACGGTGCCGACCGGGATGCTGCGCAGCGGCATGGCGTTGCCCGGCTTGATGTCGCAGCGCTCGCCGGACACGACCTTGTCGCCGGCCTTGAGGCGCTGCGGCGCCAGGATGTAGGCGAGCTCGCCGTCGTCGTAGCGGAGCAGCGCGATGAAGGCGGTGCGGTTGGGGTCGTACTCCAGCCGCTCGACCGTCGCGCTGACGTCGAACTTGCGCCGCTTGAAGTCGACCAGGCGATAGCGCCGCTTGTGGCCGCCGCCCATGCGCCGCGCCGTGATGCGGCCGTGGTTGTTGCGGCCGCCGCTCTTGCGCAGGCCCTCGGTCAGCGCCTTGACGGGATCGCCCTTGTGCAGCTCGGAGCGATCGACGATGACCAGCTGGCGCTGGCTCGGCGTCGTCGGCTTGAAGGTCTTCAATGCCATCGCATCAGACTCCCGTCGTCACGTCGATGGTGTGGCCCTCGGCCAGCGTCACCATCGCCTTCTTGAAGTCGGAGCGCTGGCCGACCCGGCCGCGGAACCGCTTCGTCTTGCCAAGCTGGCGCAGCGTGTTCACCGCCGCGACCTTCACCCGGAAGATGCCTTCCACCGCCGCCTTGATCTCCGGCTTGGTGGCGTCGAGCGGCACCTTGAAGGTGACCTGGTTGTGCTGCGAGCCCATGGTCGACTTCTCCGTCACGACGGGCGAGCGGATCAGGTCGTACATGCGCGCCGGGGTCAGCTTGACCACCGGCTTGTTCATCGGCCGAGCCCTGCTCATTTCAGGCGAGCCTCCAGGTGCTGCACGGCGTCGCGGGTCAGCACCAGCGTGTCGCGGCGCAGGATGTCGTAGACGTTGGCGCCCTGCTGCGGCAGCAGATCGATGCCGACCAGGTTGCCGGCGGCGCGGCGGAAATTCTCGTCGAGCACCGGGCCGTCGATCACCAGCGTGGTGCCCCAGCCGAGCTGGCCGAGGCGCTGGGCGAGCGCCTTGGTCTTGTGGTCGTCGGCGGCGGCGCGGTCGATCACCACCAGCTTGCCCTCGGCCGCCTTGGCCGACAGCGCGGTCTTCAGCGCCAGCTTCCGGACCTTCTTGGTCAGGTCGTGGGCGTGGCTGCGCACCACCGGGCCGAAGATCACCGCGCCGCCGCGGAACTGCGGCGAGCGCAGGCTGCCCTGGCGGGCGCGGCCGGTGCCCTTCTGCTTGTAGGGCTTCTTGGTGGTGCCGGCGATCTCGCTGATGATCTTGGTCTTGTGCGTGCCGGCACGGCGCTTGGCGAGCTGCCAGTTGACCATGCGCGCGAGGATGTCCTTGCGCACCGGCAGCCCGAACACGGCGTCGTCGAGCTCGAGCTCGCCCGCCGGGCTGTTGTCGAGGGTGATGACCGGACACTTCATGCCAGCTATTCCTTCTGCTCGGCAGCCGGCGCGTTGCGCAGCGCCGCCGGGAAGGGCAGCCCGTCCGGGGCCTTCCGCTTCACCGCGTCGCGCACCAGCACGTAGCCGCCCTCGGCGCCGGGCACCGAGCCCCGCACCAGGATCAGCCCGCGCTCGACGTCCGTCGACACCACCTGGAGGTTGAGGGTGGTCACCCGGCGGTCGCCGAGATGGCCGGCCATCTTCTTGCCCGGGAAGGTGCGGCCGGGATCCTGGCGGTTGCCGGTCGAGCCGTGGCTGCGGTGCGAGACCGACACGCCGTGCGTCGCGCGCAGGCCGCCGAAATTGTGCCGCTTCATGGCGCCGGCGAAACCCTTGCCGATGCTCTTCCCGACGACGTCCACGAGCTGGCCGGCGACGAAGTGGTCGGCGCCGATCTCGGCCCCCACCGGCAGCGCCGCCTCGGCCGGCACGCGGAACTCCGCGACCTTGCGCTTCGGCTCGACCTTCGCCTTGGCGAAGTGGCCGCGCATCGCCTTCGAGGTGTTCTTCACCTTGGCGGCCCCCACCCCGAGCTGCACGGCGCTGTAGCCGTCCTTCTCGGGGGTGCGCACCGCCACCACCTCGCACTTGTCTACCTGCAGCACGGTGACCGGGACATGCTCGCCCGCGTCGGTGAAGACGCGGGTCATGCCCAGCTTGCGCGCAATCAGCCCGGCTCGCATCGCTGCCTACTCCTAGCTCTTCAGCTTGATCTCGACGTCGACGCCGGCGGCGAGGTCGAGCTTCATGAGGGCGTCGACCGTCTGCGGCGTCGGGTCGACGATGTCGAGAAGCCGCTTGTGGGTGCGGATCTCGAACTGCTCCCGGCTCTTCTTGTCGATGTGCGGCGAGCGCAGCACCGTGAACTTCTCGATCCGCGTCGGCAGCGGGATCGGCCCACGGACCTGGGCGCCCGTCCGCTTCGCGGTGTTGACGATCTCGCTCGTCGACTGGTCGAGCACGCGATGATCGAACGCCTTGAGGCGGATCCTGATGTTCTGGCTTTCCATGATCGATCCCGTTGCGACTGTGCTGCCGCCCTTGCTCGCTTTGAGTCCGCTACTCGATGATGGCGGCGACGACGCCGGCGCCGACCGTGCGGCCGCCCTCGCGGATGGCGAAGCGCAGCCCCTCGTCCATGGCGATCGGCGCGATCAGCTGCACCTCCATCGAGATGTTGTCGCCCGGCATCACCATCTCCGTCCCGGCCGGCAGGTTCACCTGACCCGTCACGTCCGTCGTCCGGAAGTAGAACTGCGGACGGTAGTTGGTGAAGAACGGCGTGTGCCGGCCGCCCTCCTCCTTCGTCAGGATGTACGCCTCCGCACGGAACTTCGTGTGCGGCGTGATCGAGCCCGGCTTGGCCAGAACCTGGCCCCGCTCGACCTCCTCGCGCTTCGTGCCGCGCAGCAGCGCCCCGATGTTGTCGCCCGCCTCGCCCGAGTCGAGCAGCTTGCGGAACATCTCGACGCCCGTCACAACCGTCTTCGTCGTCGGACGCAGCCCGATGATCTCCACCTCGTCGCCGACCTTCACGATGCCGCGCTCGATCCGGCCCGTCACCACCGTGCCGCGGCCCGAGATCGAGAACACGTCCTCGATCGGCATCAGGAACGGACGGTCCTTCGGACGCTCAGGCTGCGGAATGTAGGAGTCCACCGCCTTCATCAGCTCCAGGATCGCGTCGTGCCCCAGCTTCGGGTCCCGGTTCTCCAGCGCGCACAGCGCCGAGCCCTTCACCACCGGGATCTCGTCACCCGGGAAGTCGTACGACGACAGCAGCTCCCGGACCTCGAGCTCGACCAGCTCCAGAAGCTCCGGGTCGTCCACCATGTCGACCTTGTTCATGAACACAACCAGCGCCGGCACGCCGACCTGGCGCGCCAGCAGGATGTGCTCGCGCGTCTGCGGCATCGGCCCGTCCGCCGCCGAGACCACCAGGATCGCGCCGTCCATCTGCGCCGCACCGGTGATCATGTTCTTGATGTAGTCCGCGTGGCCCGGGCAATCGACATGCGCGTAGTGGCGGTTCTGCGTCTCGTACTCGACATGCGCCGTCGAGATCGTGATCCCGCGAGCCTTCTCCTCAGGCGCCTTGTCGATCTGGTCGTACGGCGTGTACGTCGCACCGCCCGTCTCCGCCAGAACCTTGGTGATCGCCGCCGTCAGCGACGTCTTGCCATGGTCGACGTGACCGATCGTCCCGACATTGCAGTGCGGCTTGTTCCGCTCGAATTTCGCCTTCGCCATCTCGCTCTCCGCTCCCTCGTTCCTTGCCCGTCGCTGGTCGGCGGGGCCCTACGCCATCTTGGCGCGGACCTCGTCGGCGACCGCCTGGGGGACCTGCTCGTAGTGGTCGAAATGCATGGTGTACGTCGCCCGTCCCTGGCTCATCGAGCGCAGGTTGTTGACGTAGCCGAACATGTTGGCGAGCGGCACCATCGCCGACACGACCCGGGCATTGCCGCGCGAGTCCATGCCGCTGATCTGGCCGCGCCGGCTGTTCAGGTCGCCGATCACGTCGCCCATGTAGTCCTCGGGCGTCACCACCTCGACCCGCATCATCGGCTCGAGCAGCTTCGGCCCGGCCTTCGGCATCGCCTCGCGGAAGCAGGCGCGGGCCGCGATGTCGAAGGTCAGCACGTTGGAGTCGACGTCGTGGTAGGCGCCGTCGATCAAGGTCGCCTTGAAGTCGATCACCGGGAAGCCGGCGATCACGCCGGTGTCCTTGGCGAGGTTGAGGCCCTTCTCGACGCCGGGCACATACTCCTTCGGCACCGAGCCGCCGATCACGCCGTTCTCGAACTCGAAGCCGCTGCCGGCCGGCATCGGCTCGAAGCGGATCTTCACCTTCGCGAACTGGCCGGCACCGCCGGTCTGCTTCTTGTGGGTGTAGTCCTGCTCGATCGTCTTGGTGATCGTCTCGCGATAGGCCACCTGCGGCGCGCCGACATTGGCCTCGACCTTGAACTCGCGCTTCATGCGGTCGACGATGATCTCGAGATGGAGCTCGCCCATCCCCTTGATCACCGTCTGGCCGCTCTCCGGGTCGCTGCTGACGCGGAACGACGGATCCTCCTGGGCGAGGCGCGACAGCGCCATGCCCATCTTCTCCTGGTCGCCCTTGCTCTTCGGCTCGACCGCGACCTCGATGACCGGCTCCGGGAACTCCATGCGCTCGAGCACCACGGCATTCGCCGGATCGCACAGCGTGTCGCCGGTCGTGGTGTTCTTCAGGCCGGCGATGGCGACGATGTCGCCGGCGCGGGCCTCCTTGATGTCCTCGCGGTGGTTGGCATGCATCTGCAGCATGCGGCCGACCCGCTCGCGATTGTCCTTCGTCGAGTTCAGCGTCTGGGTGCCGGCGTTGAGCACGCCGGAATAGACCCGCACGAAGGTCAGCGAGCCGACGAAGGGGTCGGTCATGATCTTGAAGGCGAGGCCCGAGAACGGATCGTCGTCGGAGCTGCGGCGGGTGACCGCCTCGTCGCTGTCCATCTTGACGCCCTTGACGTCGGGCACGTCGGTCGGCGCCGGCAGGAAGTCGACGACCGCGTCGAGCATCGGCTGCACGCCCTTGTTCTTGAAGGCGCTGCCGCACAGCACCGGCACGAAGGCGCTGGCGATGGTGCCCTTGCGGATGCAGCGCTTCAGCGTCTCGACGCTCGGCGCATTGCCCTCGAGATAGGCCTCCATCGCCTCGTCGTCGACCTCGACGGCCATCTCGACCAGCTTCTCGTGGTACTCGGCGGCCTGGTCGGCGAGCTCGGCCGGGATCTCGCCGACGACGAACTCGGCGCCCAGGCTCTCGTCCTTCCAGATCACGGCCTTCATGGCGACCAGGTCGACGACGCCGACGAAGTCGCTCTCGACGCCGATCGGCAGCTGCAGGACGAGCGGCTTGGCGCCGAGCCGGTCGACGATCATGTCGACGCAGCGGAAGAAGTTGGCGCCGATGCGGTCCATCTTGTTGACGAAGCAGATCCGCGGCACGCCGTACTTGTCGGCCTGGCGCCACACCGTCTCGGACTGCGGCTCGACGCCGGCGACGCTGTCGAACACCGTCACGGCGCCGTCGAGCACGCGCAGCGAGCGCTCCACCTCGATGGTGAAGTCGACGTGGCCGGGAGTGTCGATGATGTTGATGCGGTTGTCGCGCCAGAAGCAGGTGGTCGCCGCCGAGGTGATGGTGATTCCCCGCTCCTGCTCCTGCTCCATCCAGTCCATCGTGGCGGTGCCCTCATGGACCTCGCCGATCTTGTAGGACCGTCCGGTGTAGTAGAGGATTCGCTCGGTCGTGGTCGTCTTGCCGGCATCGATGTGGGCCATGATGCCGATGTTGCGGTAGTGATCGAGCGGGGTGGTGCGTGCCATGACTGAGCGCCCTTACCAGCGGTAATGCGAAAAGGCCTTGTTGGCCTCCGCCATGCGGTGGGTGTCTTCGCGCTTCTTGACCGAGGCGCCGCGGTTGTTCGAGGCGTCGAGCAGCTCGCCCGACAGCCGGTCGACCATCGTCGACTCCGAGCGGCCGCGCGCCGTGATGATGATCCAGCGGATCGCCAGGGCCTGCGACCGCTCGGGGCGCACCTCGACCGGCACCTGGTAGGTCGCGCCGCCGACGCGGCGCGAGCGGACCTCGAGGTGCGGCGCCACGTTCTGCAGCGCGTCGTGGAAGGTGCGCACCGGGTCGGCGCTGCCCTTGCGCTGGATCTGGTCCAGCGCGCCGTAGACGATCTGCTCGGCCACCGACTTCTTGCCGGCGTACATCAGCGAGTTGATGAACTTGGTCAGCACGACGTCGCCGAACTTGGCGTCCGGCAGGATCTCGCGCTTCTCGGCGGCATGACGACGGGACATGGCCTCTGGGCTCCTTACTTCGGCCGCTTGGCGCCGTACTTCGACCGGCGCTGGCGCCGGTCCTTGACGCCCTGGGTGTCGAGGGTGCCGCGGATGATGTGGTAGCGCACGCCCGGCAGGTCCTTGACCCGGCCGCCGCGGATCATCACCACCGAGTGCTCCTGGAGATTGTGGCCCTCGCCGGGGATGTAGCTGGTGACCTCGAAGCCGTTGGTCAGCCGCACGCGCGCGACCTTGCGCAGCGCCGAGTTCGGCTTCTTCGGGGTCGTCGTGTAGACGCGGGTGCAGACGCCACGCTTCTGCGGGCTGGCCTGGAGGGCCGGCACCTTGTTGCGCGCCACCTCCGGCTGCCGCGGCTTGCGGGTCAACTGGTTGATCGTCGGCATGTACCCATCACCTCAACGGCATCCCGAACGGATGCAAAGGACCGCACCGAAGCAGACCCCTGCTCCGCGCGGTCCGGGCTGAAAACGGTGTCACCGCTTGGGGTGACGATGTCTGCGATATCGTGGGACAGCGTCTAGGCCGTGTGCCTACCACCAGCCCCGAAAGGCGCGCGCATCCTATTGAGGGGTCCCCACCCCGTCAAGTGCAGAGTCACGCGGCGTTCATGAATTTGGTTCCATGGAGGGCGCCCGGGACCCGCCGGGCGCCTTTCCAGGCCTCGTTTCAGCCGAGCTTGGGCTCGGTCTTCTTCACCGAGGGGCGTCCGGCGATCGCCTGCCACCAGCGGGCCAGCCTCGGCGCCCCGGCGAGCGCCTTCTGACCCTCCGGGGTGCCGCTGAAATAGGCCATCACCGGCACCAGGTGCAGGTCGGCGAGGCTGAGCTCGGGCCCGCACAGGAACGGCCCCTGCGAATCGGCCGCCGCTTCCAGCGCCGCGATCGACTTCCCGACCATCGGTGCCGCCTCGGCGACGATCGCCTCGTCAGGCGTGCCGCCGAGCAGCGGCACCACCGCCCGCTGCCAGACGACCTTCCCGATCAGCGAGCCGTAGGCGTAGGAATCGACGATGGCGACGATCTGCGCCATGCGCGCCCGCCGCTTGACGTCGGCCGGCTGCAGCTTCGGCCCGGGGAAGGCCTCGTCGACGTAGCGGGCGATGGCCGCCGTCTCGTAGAGGCGGAACCCGTCATGCTCGAAGGCCGGTACCTTGGCGAAGGGCTGCAGCGCAAGATAGTCCGGCTTCTGCGCCGCGCCGGTCAGGATGTCGACCTCGCGCAGCTCGTAGGGCACCCCCTTCTCCTCCAGGGCCAGCCGGGCGGTCCGGGCATAGGTGCTGTAGGCGGGGCCGTGCAGGATCACGCTCATCTCGTCCTCCCTGGCAACGCGGCCGGGTCCGGCCGGATTCCGCCCCTCTTATAGAGGAATCGAGGCGGCGGTCGAATCACTCGGCCGCGAGGCCTCCGACACGGCAAGGGCCGGCCGCCTCGCGGCGACCGGCCCTCGATCCGTTCCCCTCGCCCGCGACCGCGGGACGGGGAGCTTTCGTTACGCGACTTCCTGCTCGCCGGCGGCGGGCAGCGCCTTGGCGTTGGTGGCGAGCACCTTGTCGCGGGCCGCGGCGATCTCACGGAACCGGTTCATCACGCTGCCGGTGCCCGCCGGGATCAGCCGGCCGACGATGACGTTCTCCTTGAGGCCGATCAGCCCGTCGACGCGGCCCGACACGGCCGCCTCGGTCAGCACCCGGGTGGTCTCCTGGAAGGAGGCCGCCGAGATGAAGGACCGGGTCTGCAGGCTGGCCTTGGTGATGCCCTGCAGCACCGGCTTGCCGCCGGCCGGCCGCAGGCCGTCCGTCATGGCCTTGTCGTTGACCTCCTCGAACTCGGAGCGGTCGACCTGCTCGCCGACCAGGAAGGTCGTGTCGCCGGGCTCGTCGATCTCGATCTTCTGCAGCATCTGGCGGACGATCACCTCGATGTGCTTGTCGTTGATCTTGACGCCCTGCAGCCGGTAGACCTCCTGGATCTCGTTGATCAGGTAGCTGGCGAGCTCGGCGACGCCCAGCACGTTCAGGATGTCGTGCGGCACCGGGTTGCCGTCCATCAGCAGGTCGCCGCGCTGCACATAGTCGCCCTCCTGGACGCTGATGTGCTTGCCCTTCGGGATCAGGTACTCGACCGGCTCGCCGCCGTCCTCCGGGACCACCAGGATGCGCCGCTTGGTCTTGTAGTCCTTGCCGAACTCGACCCGGCCGGCCTGGTCGCTGATGATCGCGTAGTCCTTCGGCTTGCGCGCCTCGAACAGCTCGGCCACCCGCGGCAGGCCGCCGGTGATGTCGCGCGTCTTCGAGGATTCCCGCGGGATGCGGGCGAGCACGTCGCCGGCCTTGACGGGAGCGCCGTTGTCGACGCTGAGGATGGCGTCGACCGACATGAAGTAGCGCGCCTCCAGCCCGTTGGCGAGCAGGACGATGTTGCCCTGCTCGTCGCGCAGCGTGACGCGCGGCTTCAGGTCGTTGCCGCGCGGCTGCTGCTTCCAGTCGATGACGACGCGGCTCGAGATGCCGGTCGTCTCGTCGACCACCTCGCGCATCGACACGCCCTCGACCAGGTCGAGGTAGTTGGCGATGCCCTCGCGCTCGGTGATGATCGGCAGCGTGTAGGGGTCCCACTCCGCCAGCCGCTGGCCCTTGGTCACCCTGGCGCCGTGGTCGACCAGCAGCTTGGCGCCGTAGGGCACGCGGTGGCGCGCCTTCTCGCGGCCCGCATCGTCGTTGAGCACGACCTCGCAGTTGCGCCCCATGACGACCGGGGTGCCCTCGCTGTTGACCACGACGTTGCGGTTCTTCACCGCCACGACGGCGTCGAAGGCCGCCTCGACGCTCGACTGCTCGGCGCCGCGCTGCACCGCGCCGCCGATATGGAAGGTGCGCATGGTGAGCTGGGTGCCCGGCTCGCCGATCGACTGGGCGGCGATGACGCCGACCGCCTCGCCGACATTGACCGGCGTGCCGCGGGCGAGGTCGCGCCCGTAGCAGCGGCCGCAGACGCCGACCTTGGTGTCGCAGGTCAGCACCGAGCGGATCATCACCGAGTCGATGCCCGAGCGCTCGATCAGCTCGACCTTCTCCTCGTCGATCAGCCCGCCGGCGCCGACCAGCATCGCGCCGGACAGCGGGTCCTTGATGTCGACCGAGGCGCTGCGTCCGAGGATGCGCTCGGAGAGCGGCGCGATGACCTCGCCGCCCTCGACCACCGCCTTCACCGTGAGGCCGGCGGTGGTGCCGCAATCCTCCTCGATGATGATGCAGTCCTGGGCGACGTCGACCAGACGGCGGGTCAGGTAGCCGGAGTTCGCCGTCTTCAGCGCGGTGTCGGCCAGGCCCTTGCGGGCGCCGTGGGTGGAGTTGAAGTACTCCAGCACGGTCAGGCCTTCCTTGAAGTTGGAGATGATCGGCGTCTCGATGATCTCGCCCGACGGCTTGGCCATCAGGCCGCGCATCCCGGCGAGCTGCTTGATCTGCGCCGCCGAGCCGCGGGCGCCCGAATGCGCCATCATGAACACCGAGTTGATGTTGGTGCCCGACGCCTTCTGCGACATCACCTTCATCATCTCGTCGGCGACCCGCTCGGTGCAGTTCGACCAGACGTCGACCACCTTGTTGTACTTCTCGCCCTGGGTGATCAGGCCGTCGAGATACTGCTGCTCGTACTCCTTGACCTTCTCCTGGGCCTCGGCGACCAGCTTCTCCTTCGAGCGCGGCACGATCAGGTCGTCCTTGCCGAACGAGATGCCGGCCCGGCAGGCGTAGCCGAAGCCCATGTTCATCATGCGGTCGGCGAAGATCACCGTCTCCTTCTGGCCGCAATGGCGATACACCACGTCGATGACGTTGGTGATCTCCTTCTTGGTCAGCAGGCGGTTGGTGAGGCCGACCGACACGTTCGGGTGCCGCGGCAGGATCTCCGACAGCAGCATGCGCCCGGGCGTCGTCTGGATGATGGTGACGATCTTCTCGCCCTGGGCGTTCACCGTGTGGTAGCGCGACTTGATCGGCGTGTGCAGGGTGACGACCTTGGCCTCGAGCGCCTGCTGGATCTCGCCGATCGAGCCGAACGCCATGCCGGTGCCCGGCTCGTCCTTGCCCTCCATGGTGAGGTAGTAGAGGCCGAGCACGATGTCCTGGCTCGGCACGATGATCGGCTTGCCGTTGGCGGGCGACAGGATGTTGTTGGTCGACATCATCAGCACGCGCGCCTCGAGCTGGGCTTCCAGCGACAGCGGCACGTGCACCGCCATCTGGTCGCCGTCGAAGTCGGCGTTGAAGGCGGTGCAGACCAGCGGGTGCAGCTGGATCGCCTTGCCCTCGATCAGCACCGGCTCGAAGGCCTGGATGCCGAGGCGGTGCAGGGTCGGCGCGCGGTTGAGCAGGACCGGGTGCTCGCGGATCACCTCCTCGAGGATGTCCCAGACCTCCGGCCGCTCCTTCTCGACCATCCGCTTGGCGGCCTTGATGGTGCTCGCCATGCCGTAGAGCTCGAGCTTCGAGTAGATGAACGGCTTGAACAGCTCGAGCGCCATCTTCTTCGGCAGCCCGCACTGGTGCAGCTTGAGCTCGGGGCCGACCACGATCACCGACCGGCCGCTATAGTCGACGCGCTTGCCGAGCAGGTTCTGCCGGAAGCGGCCCTGCTTGCCCTTCAGCATGTCGGAGAGCGACTTCAGCGGCCGCTTGTTGGCGCCGGTGATGATGCGGCCGCGCCGGCCGTTGTCGAACAGCGCGTCGACCGCCTCCTGCAGCATGCGCTTCTCGTTGCGCACGATGATGTCGGGCGCGCGCAGCTCGATCAGCCGCTTCAGGCGGTTGTTGCGGTTGATCACCCGGCGGTAGAGGTCGTTGAGGTCGGAGGTGGCGAAGCGGCCGCCGTCGAGCGGCACCAGCGGGCGCAGCTCCGGCGGGATCACCGGCACCACCTCGAGGATCATCCATTCCGGCCGCGAGCCGGACTCGATGAAGGCCTCGACCAGCTTCAGCCGCTTGACCAGCTTCTTGCGCTTGGCCTCCGAGGTCGTCTCGCGCAGATCGACCCGCATCTGGTCGCGCTCCTGCTCGAGATCGATCTCGGAGAGCATGATGCGGATCGCCTCGGCGCCGATGCCGCACTGGAAGGCATCGACCCCGAACTCGTCCTGCGCCTCGATGTACTGCTCCTCGCTCAGCAGCTGGTGCTGCTTCAGCGAGGTCAGCCCGGCCTCGGTGACGACGTAGTTCTCGAAATAGAGGATCCGCTCGAGATCCTTCAGCGTCATGTCGAGCAGCAGGCCGATGCGGCTCGGCAGCGACTTGAGGAACCAGATATGCGCCACCGGCGAGGCCAGCTCGATATGGCCCATGCGGTCGCGGCGGACCTTCGACAGCGTCACCTCGACGCCGCACTTCTCGCAGATGATGCCGCGATACTTCATCCGCTTGTACTTGCCGCAGAGGCACTCGTAGTCCTTGATCGGACCGAAGATGCGGGCGCAGAACAGGCCGTCGCGCTCCGGCTTGAAGGTCCGGTAGTTGATCGTCTCCGGCTTCTTGATCTCGCCGAACGACCAGGACCGGATGCGCTCGGGGCTGGCGATCGAGATGCGGATCTGGTCGAAGCTCTGCGGCCCGGGGGTCTGGCCGAAGATGTTCATCAACTCGTTCATCGACTGCTCCTGACTGGATTGACGGGGCGATGGCCGGAGGGGCCGGCGGCGGGCCGGCCCCCTCGCCCGTCAATCGCTGCGCTGGTTCAGTTCCACGTTGAGGCCGAGCGAGCGGAGCTCCTTCACCAGGACGTTGAAGGATTCCGGGATGCCGGCCTCGAAATTGTCGTCGCCGCGGACGATCGCCTCGTAGGTCTTGGTGCGGCCCGAGACGTCGTCCGACTTCACCGTCAGCATCTCCTGCAGGGTGTAGGCGGCGCCGTAGGCCTCGAGCGCCCACACCTCCATCTCGCCGAAGCGCTGGCCGCCGAACTGCGCCTTGCCGCCCAGCGGCTGCTGGGTGACCAGGCTGTAGGGGCCGATCGAGCGGGCGTGGATCTTGTCGTCCACCAGGTGGTGCAGCTTCAGCATGTAGATGTAGCCGACCGTGACCTGCCGCTCGAAGCGCTCGCCGCTGCGCCCGTCGACCAGCGTCACCTGGCCGGAGCGGTCGAGCCCGGCCTGCTCCAGCATGGCGACGATGTCCTCCTCGCGCGCGCCGTCGAACACCGGCGAGGCGACCGGCACGCCCTCCCTGAGGTTGCCGGCCAGCTCGACCAGCTGGGCGTCGTCGAGCTCGGCGAACTCCGCCTTGTAGGTGCGCTCGCCGTAGATCGACTTCAGCTGGCGGCGCAGGTCGGCGACCTTGGCCGAGCGATGCACCTTGTCGAGCATGCCGCCGATCTGCCGGCCGAGGTTGGCGCAGGCCCAGCCGAGATGGGTCTCGAGGATCTGGCCGACATTCATGCGGCTCGGCACGCCCAGCGGATTGAGCACGATGTCGACCGGCGTGCCGTCCTCGAGATAGGGCATGTCCTCGAGCGGCATGATCCTGGAGATCACGCCCTTGTTGCCGTGGCGCCCCGCCATCTTGTCGCCGGGCTGCAGCTTGCGCTTCACCGCGACGAAGACCTTGACCATCTTCATCACGCCGGGCGGCAGCTCGTCGCCGCGCTGCAGCTTCTCGACCTTGTTGTCGAAGCGGGCTTCCAGCGCCGCGATGCCGGCCTGGAACTGCTTCTTCAGCTGCTCGACCTCGGCCGCGCGCTTGTCGTTGCGCACGGCGATCTGCCGCCACTGGCCCGGCGTGTAGTCGGCCAGCACCTTGTCGGTGACCTTGGTCTCGGCCTTGAGGCCCTTGGGACCGCTGATCGCCGTCTGGTTCAGCAGCAGCTCCTTGAGCCGGCTGTAGAAGCTGCGCTCCAGGATCGCCTTCTCGTCGTCGCGGTCCTTGGCCAGCCGCTCGATCTCCGCCCGCTCGATGGCGAGCGCGCGCTCGTCCTTGTCGACGCCGCGGCGGGAGAAGACGCGGACCTCGACCACCGTGCCGGAGACGCCCGGCGGCAGCCGCATCGAGGTGTCGCGCACGTCGGACGCCTTCTCGCCGAAGATCGCCCGCAGCAGCTTCTCCTCCGGGGTCATCGGCGACTCGCCCTTCGGCGTCACCTTGCCGACCAGGATGTCGCCCGGCTTGACCTCGGCGCCGATATAGACGATGCCCGCCTCGTCGAGGTTCTTCAGCGCCTCCTCGCCGACGTTCGGGATGTCGCGGGTGATCTCCTCCTGGCCCAGCTTGGTGTCGCGGGCCATCACCTCGAATTCCTCGATGTGGATCGAGGTGAAGACGTCGTCGCTGACGATCCGCTCGGAGATCAGGATCGAGTCCTCGAAGTTGTAGCCCTGCCACGGCATGAAGGCGCACAGCACGTTGCGGCCGAGCGCCAGCTCGCCGAGCTGCGTCGAGGGGCCGTCGGCGATGATGTCGCCCTTGGCCACCTGGTCGCCGACCCGGACCAGCGGCCGCTGCGTGATGCAGGTGTTCTGGTTCGAGCGCTGGAACTTGAGCAGGTTGTAGATGTCGACGCCCGAGGCGTCGGCGCGGGTCTCCTCGGTCGCCCGGATGACGACGCGGGTGGCGTCCACCTGGTCGACGATGCCGGCCCGCCGGGCGGCGATGGCGACGCCGCTGTCGCGCGCCACCGTGCCCTCCATGCCGGTGCCGACCAGCGGCGCCTCGGCCCGCAGCAGCGGCACCGCCTGGCGCTGCATGTTGGAGCCCATCAGCGCCCGGTTGGCGTCGTCGTTCTCCAGGAAGGGGATGAGCGCCGCGGCCACCGAGACGAGCTGCTTCGGCGAGACGTCGATGAACTCGATGTCGGAGGGCCGGGCCATGACGAAGTCGCCGCCGCGCCGGCAGCTGATCAGGTCGGAGACGAACTTGCCCTTGGCGTCGAGCTCGGCATTGGCCTGGGCGATGGTGTAGCGCCCTTCCTCCATGGCCGAGAGATAGACCACCTCGTCCGTCACCTGGGCCTTGTCGACCTTGCGGTACGGGCTCTCGATGAAGCCGTACTGGTTGACCCGGGCATAGGTCGCGAGGCTGTTGATCAGGCCGATGTTCGGCCCTTCCGGGGTCTCGATCGGGCAGATCCGGCCGTAGTGGGTCGGATGCACGTCGCGCACCTCGAAGCCGGCCCGCTCGCGGGTCAGGCCGCCCGGCCCGAGGGCCGAGAGGCGCCGCTTGTGGGTGATCTCGGAGAGCGGGTTGGTCTGGTCCATGAACTGCGACAGCTGCGAGGAGCCGAAGAACTCGCGCACCGCGGCCGCCGCCGGCTTGGCGTTGATCAGGTCGTGCGGCATCACCGAGTCGATCTCGACCGAGCTCATGCGCTCGCGGATCGCCCGCTCCATGCGCAGCAGGCCGACGCGGTACTGGTTCTCCAGCAGCTCGCCGACCGAGCGCACCCGGCGGTTGCCGAGGTGGTCGATGTCGTCGATCTCGCCGCGCCCGTCCTTGAGGTCGACCAGCACGCGCATGATCGCCAGGATGTCGTCCTTGCGCAGGACGCGCACCGTGTCGGCGGTCTGCTGGCTGAGCCGCGAGTTCATCTTGACGCGGCCGACCGCCGAAAGATCGTAGCGCTCGCCGTCGAAGAACAGGCCGTTGAACAGCACCTCGGCCGTGTCGAGCGTCGGCGGCTCGCCCGGGCGCATCACCCGGTAGATGTCGATCAGCGCCTCCTCGCGGGAGGTGTTCTTGTCGAGCGCCAGGGTGTTGCGGATGTAAGGCCCGACATTGATGTGGTCGATGGCCAGCGTCGGGATCATGTCGATCCCGCCGGTCTCGAGCTGGGCGACCGTCTGGGCGGTCAGCTCGTCGCCGGCCTCGGCGAAGATCTCGCCGGTCTCCTCGTTGACGAGGTCGATCGCGACGTAGCGGCCGACCAGGTCGTCGACCGACACCAGCTGCTCCTTGAGGCCCGCATCCTGCAGCTTGCGCGCCAGGCGCGGGGTCATCTTGGTGCCGGCCTCGGCCACCACCTTGCCGGTCTTGGCGTCGACCAGGTCGGTCGCCAGCTTGACGCCCTTGAGGCGCGCCGGGTCGAAGGCGGTCTGCCAGCCCTTCTTGGAGTGGGTGAACTCGACGGTGGCGTAGAAGCGGGCGAGGATCTCCTCGTTCGACATGCCGCCGAAGCGCCGCTCCTCCTCGGTCAGGCTCTCGCCGGCGGCGACGCGGTCCTCAACCTGGCGGCCCCACAGGGCGAGCAGCAGGGTGGTCGCCGGCAGCTTGCGGCGCCGGTCGATGCGGACGTAGCACATGTCCTTGGCGTCGAACTCGAAATCGAGCCAGGAGCCGCGATAGGGGATGACGCGGGCGGCAAACAGGTACTTGCCAGAGGAGTGCGTCTTGCCCTTGTCGTGGTCGAAGAACACGCCGGGCGAGCGGTGCATCTGGCTGACGATGACCCGCTCGGTGCCGTTGATGATGAAGGTGCCGTTGGCCGTCATGAGCGGCATGTCGCCCATGTAGACGTCCTGCTCCTTGATGTCGCGGATCGAGCGCGCGCCGGTCTCCTCCTCGACGTCCCAGACGACCAGGCGAAGGGTCACCTTGAGCGGCGCCGCGAAGGTCATGCCGCGCTGCTGGCACTCCTCGACATCGTATTTCGGCTCCTCCAGCTCGTACTTGACGAACTGCAGCTCGGCCCGCTCGGAGAAGTCGCGGATCGGAAACACCGACTTGAAGACTTCCTGCAGCCCGACATCCTCGCGCGCCTCGGGCAGGACCCCGATCTGGAGGAAGTGATCGTAGGAGCTCTTCTGCACCTCGATCAGGTTGGGCATGCGGGTGATCTCCGCGATGCGCCCGAAGTCCTTGCGGATCCGCTTCCGACCGGTGAACATCTTCGTCATTGCTGTCCTCGTTGCCTGCTCAGGCGCTCATCCGCTCGCTGCCCCGCCGGCGGGACGCCACCCCGCCGCCATCGCCTTCGGCCGCCCATCGCCCCGGCTGCCGTCGCCGGGGCGCAGAAACGGCAAAAAGGCCGGGCCGGCGCCGCTCCTCGGAGCGGCACCGACCCTGCCTCATGCCGTTCGGCCGGTAGTCAGTTGCCTACTTCAGTTCGACCTTCGCACCGGCATCTTCAAGCTTTTTCTTGAGGTCGGCCGCCTCCTGCTTGTTGACGCCCTCCTTGACCGGCTTCGGGGCGCCCTCGACGAGGTCCTTGGCCTCCTTCAGGCCGAGCCCGGTGATCGCCCGGACCTCCTTGATCACGTTGATCTTCTTGTCGCCCGCCTCGACCAGGACGACGGTGAACTCGTCCTTCTCGACAGCCGCCTCGGCGGCCGGCGCCGCGGACGGCGCCGCGACCGCGACCGGGGCCGCGGCGCTGACGCCCCAGGCCTCCTCGAGCTTCTTGCTGAGCTCGGCCGCCTCGAGGACGGTGAGCTTCGACAGTTCTTCCACCAGATGCTGCAGATCAGCCATTTCTCTCTCCTAAAGGGCTTTGAACATTGGGTCCAGGCATCGGCTCAGGCAGCTTGGTCCTTCGTCGCGTAGGCGCTCAGGACACGCGCGAGCTGGCCGCCCGGGGCCTGCAGGACGGCGGCGATGCGAGTCGCCGGGGTCTGCAGCATGCCGAGCAGCCTGGCCCGCAACTCATCCAGCGACGGCAGGGTGGCAAGCGTGCCGACCCCGGCCGGGTCGAGCAGCTGCCCGCCCACGGCTCCACCGACGATGCTGAGTCGTTCGTTGGTCTTGGCGTAGGCCACGATGACCTTCGCCGCGGCCACCGGGTCGACCGAGAAACCGATCGCGGTCGGACCCTTGAACAGGGGCGACAGCCCCTCGAACTGCGTGCCGGCGAGCGCGAGACGTGCGAGCCGATTCTTCGTCACCTTGAAGCCGGCTCCCGCTTGCCGCATCTGTCGGCGGAGGTTCGTCACCTCCCCCACCGTCATGCCGGAATTGTGGGTGATCACCACCAACATGTTCCGGCTGAAGGTCTGATGCAGGGCGGCAACCAGCGATTCCTTACCCGATCGGTCCACTGATCGTCTCCGATGCCGTCGGCCGCCGGATGGACCCCGAAGGGGGAACCCGCCGGCCGGTTTGCACTTGGACCTTCCGGAACGGCCCGGAAGATCCGGTGGGCCTGTCCCAGAAGTTCAAGTCGCCCTGCCGCCGCTCCGTGAGGGGGCGACGGTCGAACTGCTTGACCTCCTGTCTCATGCAGGCCTGGCGTTTAAGCCGGCCGGACACGCCGGGCACGGCACCTGCAGTCTCGGACAGGGTGGCGGAAGCTTGCCTCCGGGGATCCCGGGAGCGCCCTTCCGCCGCCGCCGGCAGCCCGGAGGCGGCCGGTGGATCTCTTGAGGCGACGCCGGTCAGCTCGCGCCGACCACCGTGCCGATCTCCAGCTTCAGGCCCGGCCCCATGGTCGAGCTCAGCGACACCTTGCGGATGTAGGTGCCCTTGGCGCCGCTCGGCTTGGCCCGGTTGATCGCCCCGACGAACGCCTTGACGTTGTCGGCCAGCGCCGCCTCGGTGAAGCTCGCCTTGCCGACGCCGGCATGGATGATGCCCGCCTTCTCGGCGCGGAACTCGACCTGGCCGCCCTTGGCGGCGCGCACCGCCTCGGCGACGTCGGCGGTCACCGTGCCGAGCTTCGGGTTCGGCATCAGGCCGCGCGGGCCCAGCACCTTGCCGAGCCGGCCGACGATGGCCATCATGTCCGGCGTCGCGATGCAGCGGTCGAAGTCCATCTGGCCGCCCTGCACCTTCTCCGCCAGGTCCTCGGCGCCGACCAGGTCGGCCCCGGCCTCCTGCGCCTGGCGGGCCTTGTCGCCGCGGGCGAAGACCGCGACGCGCAGGCTCTTGCCGGTGCCGTGCGGCAGCATGACGACGCCGCGCACGTTCTGGTCGGCGTGGCGCGGGTCGATGCCGAGATTCATCGCCAGCTCGACGGTCTCGTCGAACTTGGCCTTGGCGCGCTCCTTGATCATCTTCACGGCCTCGTCGAGGCCGTAGAAGCGGTCGCGGTCGATGCCCTCGTAGGCGTTGCGCAGACGCTTGCCCTTCGCCATCGCGGTTACTCCACCACTTCCAGGCCCATCGAGCGGGCCGTGCCACGGATCATCTGGGCCGCCGCATCGACGTCGGCGGCGTTCAGGTCGGCCATCTTCTGCTGCGCGATGGTGCGCACCTGCTCCATCGTCACCTTGCCGACGAAGCCGCGGCCCGGCGTCTGCGAGCCCTTGTCCAGGCCCGCCGCCTTGCGCAGGAAGTAGCTGGCCGGCGGCGTCTTGGTGACGAAGGTGAAGGAGCGGTCGGCAAAGGCGGTGATCACCACCGGGATCGGCATGCCGGGCTCCAGCGACTGCGTCGCCGCGTTGAACTCCTTGCAGAACGCCATGATGTTGAGCCCGCGCTGGCCGAGCGCGGGACCCACCGGCGGCGAGGGGTTCGCCTTGCCCGCCGGGATCTGCAGCTTGATGTAGCCTTCGATCTTCTTCGCCATGTCTGGCCCTCAGTCCTCAAAATCCGTACGGCAACCCGCCCGGAGGGGGCTGCCGTAGCCGGGGCCCGACGGCCCCGCTGGGGTGCGCGGTTCGTCGGCCCTGGCTGGCCTCCCGCGCGGGTGAAACGCCCGAATTGCCGCCGTCGCGGCGCCGGGCGCTGCCGGGCTAGAGCTTCTCGACCTGCGAGTACTCCAGCTCGACCGGGGTGGCGCGGCCGAAGATGGACACCGCCACCTTGAGCCGCCCCTTCTCCTCGTCGACCTCCTCGACCATCCCGTTGAAGGAGGTGAAGGGGCCGTCCGAAACGCGCACCTGCTCGCCGATCTCGAAGATGATCGAGGGCTTCGGCCGCTCGATCCCCTCCTGCACCTGATGCTGGATCCGCGCCGCCTCGGCGTCGCTGATCGGGGTCGGGCGGCCCTTGCCGCCGAGGAAGCCGGTGACCTTCGGGGTGTTCTTGACGAGATGCCAGGTCTCGTCGGTCATCTCCATCTTGATCAGCACGTAGCCGGGGAAGAACTTCCGCTCGGCATTGACCTTGGTGCCGCGGCGCAGCTCGACGACCTCCTCGGTCGGCACCAGCACCTCGACGAACTGGTCGGCCATGGCCTTCTGCTCGGCCTGCTCGCGGATCGACTGGGCGACCTTGCGCTCGAAACCGGAATAGACGTGGACGACGTACCAGCGGGCGGTCATCTCAGGCTCCGTGCCCGAGCCCGAGGATGTAGGTCACCCCGGTGCCCAGGATATAGTCGACCAGCAGGAAGAACAGCGACGTCACGATGACCATGAGGAAGACCATGGCCGAGGTGACGATGGTCTCCTTGCGGCTCGGCCAGGTCACCTTGGCGACTTCCTGCCGGACCTGCTGGTAGAACTGGATGGGTGTAATCTTCGCCATGATGCCTTGTCTCAGCGCTCCGCGGCCCGGACCCGGGCCCTGTCGTGGCAGGAGTGGAGGGACTCGAACCCCCAACCCCCGGTTTTGGAGACCGGTGCTCTAGCCAGTTGAGCTACACTCCTATCGGCCACGCGGAGACGCCTGCCTGGCGATCCTCGGAACCCTACTCGATGATGGCGGCGACGACGCCGGCGCCGACCGTGCGGCCGCCCTCGCGGATGGCGAAGCGCAGCCCCTCGTCCATGGCGATCGGCGCGATCAGCTGCACCTCCATCGAGATGTTGTCGCCCGGCATCACCATCTCCGTCCCGGCCGGCAGGTTCACCTGACCCGTCACGTCCGTCGTCCGGAAGTAGAACTGCGGACGGTAGTTGGTGAAGAACGGCGTGTGCCGGCCGCCCTCCTCCTTCGTCAGGATGTACGCCTCCGCACGGAACTTCGTGTGCGGCGTGATCGAGCCCGGCTTGGCCAGAACCTGGCCACGCTCGACCTCCTCGCGCTTCGTGCCGCGCAGCAGCGCACCGATGTTGTCGCCCGCCTCGCCCGAGTCGAGCAGCTTGCGGAACATCTCGACGCCCGTCACCACCGTCTTCGTCGTCGGACGCAGCCCGATGATCTCCACCTCGTCGCCGACCTTCACGATGCCGCGCTCGATCCGGCCCGTCACCACCGTGCCGCGGCCCGAGATCGAGAACACGTCCTCGATCGGCATCAGGAACGGACGGTCCTTCGGACGCTCAGGCTGCGGGATGTAGGAGTCCACCGCCTTCATCAGCTCCAGGATCGCGTCGTGCCCCAGCTTCGGGTCCCGGTTCTCCAGCGCGCACAGCGCCGAGCCCTTCACCACCGGGATCTCGTCACCCGGGAAGTCGTAGGACGACAGCAGCTCCCGGACCTCGAGCTCGACCAGCTCCAGAAGCTCCGGGTCGTCCACCATGTCGACCTTGTTCATGAACACGACCAGCGCCGGCACGCCGACCTGGCGCGCCAGCAGGATGTGCTCGCGCGTCTGCGGCATCGGCCCGTCCGCCGCCGAGACCACCAGGATCGCGCCGTCCATCTGCGCCGCACCGGTGATCATGTTCTTGATGTAGTCCGCGTGGCCGGGGCAGTCGACATGCGCGTAGTGGCGGTTCTGCGTCTCGTACTCGACATGCGCCGTCGAGATCGTGATCCCGCGAGCCTTCTCCTCAGGCGCCTTGTCGATCTGGTCGTACGGCGTGTACGTCGCACCGCCCGTCTCCGCCAGAACCTTGGTGATCGCCGCCGTCAGCGACGTCTTGCCATGGTCGACGTGACCGATCGTCCCGACATTGCAGTGCGGCTTGTTCCGCTCGAATTTCGCCTTCGCCATCGCTAGTCCTGCTTCTCCTCGCCGGCCGATCGCAGCCGTCAGTTCACTTCGTCCAACGTCTCGCCTGCCGGGTCACCGGTCTGGAGCGGGTGACGGGAATCGAACCCGCGTAGCCAGCTTGGAAGGCTGGAGCTCTACCATTGAGCTACACCCGCGGTGCCCGACGAACCTGCCTTCGACTCTGGCCGTCCCGCTGTCCGACTCGTCGCGACCGCCGGCGGGGCCTGGTGGAGGGGGTAGGATTCGAACCTACGTAGGCTGACGCCAACGGGTTTACAGCCCGTCCCCTTTAGCCACTCGGGCACCCCTCCGCCCCGCCGCTACGGCCTCGCGGCGGAGTCGCGAACTATCGAGATTTAGGGTTGCCTGTCAACGTCAAAACATACAAAACCAACGCCAATCGCCTGGACCCGCGTGGGAGCCCGACGACGAGGCGTTGGGGACCGCCCGAAAACACCAGCCTAACATAAGGGAATCCCGTGGCAAAACGCAAGTGGCAGCCGGCACGGCCCGGCGGACGGCCGGCAGAGCGCGTGCCGGAGCGCCGGCCGGAGCGCCCGGCAGAGCGCCAGGCAGAGCGCCCGGCCGCCCCGCCGCCGAATCGCGGGCACGGGGCTGCTCCCGGCGGCGCCGGCGGCTACTGGATCTATGGCCGGCACGCCGTCGAGGCGGCGCTCGCCAACCCTGCGCGCCGCCTCCGCCGTCTGGCGGTCGCCGAGGGCGACGGCCCGCCGGAGGAGCTGGCGGCACTGCTCGAGCGCCGCGCGCGCGATGCCGGGATCGCCGTCGAGCGACCGGAGCGCGCCGCGCTCGCCCGGCTGCTGCCTGCCGACGCGGTGCACCAGGGCCTCGCCGCCCGGGTCGAGCCGCTCGCCGAGACCGACCTCGGCGACCTGCTCGACGCGCTCGCCGGGCCGGAGCCGGCCACCCTGCTGGTTCTCGACCGCGTCACCGACCCGCACAATGTCGGCGCGGTGCTGCGCTCGGCCGCCGCCTTCGGCGCCGCCGCGGTGATCCTGACCGAGCGCCACGCCGCCCCGGAATCGGGCAGCCTCGCCAAGGCCGCCTCCGGGGCGCTGGAGCACGTCCCGCTGATCCGCGTCGGCAACCTCGCCCGGGCGCTGGAGGACATCAAGCAAGGCGGCTTCTGGACCGTCGGGCTGGCCGCCGAGGCGGAGCGCACGCTGGCCGCGGTGGCGCCCTCCGGCCGGGTCGCCCTGGTGCTGGGCGCCGAGGGCGAGGGGCTGCGGCGCCTGACCCGCGAGCGCTGCGACCTGCTGGCCCGGCTGCCGACCGGCGGCCCGATCGCCCACCTCAACGTCTCCAACGCCGCCGCCGTCGCCCTCTACGAGGTCGCCCGGGGCCAGGCCTGATCGCCTGTCGGCCGGCTCAGAAGCTCGGCGGCGTGCAGGCGGTCACCACCTCGCATTCCTCGGCGCCGATGTTGCGGAAGCGGTGCGGCAGGCGACTGTCGAAATAGTAGGCGTCGCCGGGGCCGAGCTCGCGGCGGCGGCCGCCGACGGTGACCTCGAGGCGGCCGCGCAGCACCACGCCGCCCTCCTCCGACTCGTGATGCAGCATCGCCTCGCCGGTATCGGCGCCGGGCTGGTAGCGCTCGTGCAGGATCTGCAGGGCGCGGCCGGAGAGGTCGGCGCCGACCTGGCGGTAGGAGATCGCGCCGCCGGCCAGCTCGACCAGCTCGGCCGCCGCGAAGAAGACTTCCGGCGGTGCCGGCGTCTCGCCGCCGAAGAAGGCCGCCAGGCTGACCGGCAGCCCGTCCAGCACCTTCTTCAGCAGCCCGACCGAGGGGCTGCTGCGGTTCTGCTCGATCAGCGAGATGGTGGCGTTGCTGACCGCGGCGCGCTTGGCCAGCTCGCGCTGCGACAGGCCGGCGGCGAGCCGCAGCTGGCGCAGCCGGGCGCCGACGTCGAACGAGCCTTCCATGGCAGGACCGTTAATTCTGTTCGATATTCCGAACAGCTAACCCGCCATCCACTGGCTGGCAAGCAGGTATTCGGGACAGAACCGGCGACCCACTTCGGGCTATGTGCAGTTTCCTGAGCATGATAGGATCGGCCGCACCCATCCTCCCAGCGAAATCGAGCCCTGCCATGCCGAACGCGGCCGTCCTCCCCGACTTCGACACCTCGCCGAACAACCTCGAAGCATTCTGGATGCCGTTCACCGCGAACCGGCAGTTCAAGAGCAAGCCGCGGCTGCTGGTCGCCGCCAAGGACATGCACTACACCTCGATCGACGGGCGCCGCATCCTCGACGGCACCGCCGGCCTGTGGTGCGTCAATTGCGGCCATGGCCGCGAGAAGGTGGTCGAGGCGGTGCGCGAGCAGGTCGGCCGCATGGACTACGCGCCGGCCTTCCAGATGGGCCATCCGCTGGCCTTCGAGCTGGCCTCGCGGCTGGCCGCCATGCTGCCCGGCGACCTCAACCACGTCTTCTTCACCAACTCGGGCTCGGAGGCGGTCGACACCGCCCTCAAGATCGCCATCGCCTATCACCGCGCCAAGGGTCAGGGCACCCGCCAGCGGCTGATCGGCCGCGAGCGCGGCTATCACGGCGTTGGCTTCGGCGGCATCTCGGTCGGCGGCATCGTCAACAACCGCAAGTTCTTCGGCAGCCTGCTGAACGGCGTCGACCACCTGCCGCACACCCACAACCTGTCGAAGAACGCCTTCAGCCGCGGCCTGCCCGGCTGGGGCGCCGAGCTCGCCGACGAGCTGGAGCGCATCGTCACGCTGCACGATGCCTCGAACATCGCCGCCGTCATCGTCGAGCCGGTGGCCTGCTCGACCGGCGTGCTGCTTCCGCCCAAGGGCTATCTCGAGAAGCTCCGGCAGATCTGCGACAAGCACGGCATCCTGCTGATCTTCGACGAGGTGATCACCGGCTTCGGCCGGCTCGGCTCCAGCTTCGCGGCCGAGCATTTCGGCATCCTCCCGGACATCATCACGACGGCCAAGGGCATCACCAACGGCACCGTGCCGATGGGCGCCGTGTTCGTGCGCAAGGGCATCTACGACACCTTCATGAACGGGCCGGAAGAGGCCATCGAGCTGTTCCACGGCTACACCTACTCGGGCCACCCGCTGGCCTGCGCGGCCGGCGTCGCCAGCCTCGACATCTACAAGGAGGAAGGGCTGTTCGAGCGCGCCCACGAGCTCTCCGGCTACTGGGCCGACGCGGTGCACTCGCTCAAGGGCACCCGCAACGTCATCGACCTGCGCAACCTCGGGCTGATCGCCGGCATCGAGCTGGAATCGCTGCCGGGCAAGCCGACCAAGCGCGCCTTCGACGCCTTCCTGCGCTGCTACGAGAAGGGGCTGCTGATCCGCACCACCGGCGACATCATCGCGCTGTCGCCGCCGCTGATCGTCGAGAAGAGCCACATCGACCAGATGTTCGGCATGCTGGGCGAGGTCCTCAACACCCTCGACTGACGGCGGCCGTCGCTCGCGCCTCGACGCGCCGGCCCGGGCAGCCGCCCGGGCCGGCGCAGTCCGTTTCGACCAGGGAGTTTCTCGAATGCTGATCGGCGTTCCCAAGGAGATCAAGACGCACGAGTACCGGGTGGGGCTGGTGCCCTCCTCGGTGCGCGAGCTCGTCCACCACGGCCACAAGGTGATGGTCGAGACCGGCGCCGGGCTCGGCATCGGCTTCGACGACCAGGCCTACCGCGCCGCCGGCGCGGCGATCGCCGCCGGCGCGGCCGAGGTCTTCGCCACCGCCGACATGATCGTCAAGGTGAAGGAGCCGCAGCCCGCCGAGTGCCGCATGCTGCGGGCCGGCCAGGTCCTCTTCACCTACCTGCATCTCGCCCCCGATCCGGAGCAGACCAGGGCGCTGCTCGCCTCGGGCTGCACCGCCATCGCCTACGAGACGGTGACCAGCCCGCGCGGCGGCCTGCCGCTGCTGGCGCCGATGAGCGAGGTCGCCGGCCGCATGGCGGTGCAGGTCGGCGCCCACTGCCTGGAGAAGGAGGCGGGCGGCTCGGGCGTGCTGCTCGGCGGCGTGCCGGGCGTGCCGGCCTCCAAGGTGGTGATCATCGGCGGCGGCGTGTCGGGCACCAACGCGGCGCGCATGGCGATGGGCATCGAGGCGCAGGTCACGGTGATCGACCGCTCGCTCGACCGGCTGAAGCAGCTCGACGAGCAGTTCGGCGCCAAGCTGCACACCATCTACTCGACGGTCGACGCCATCGAGAGCTACGTCGCCGACGCCGACCTGGTGATCGGCGCGGTGCTGGTGCCGGGCGCCGCCGCGCCGAAGCTGGTCAGCCGCGCCCTGCTCGGCCGGATGCGGCCGGGCTCGGTGCTGGTCGACATCGCCATCGACCAGGGCGGCTGCTTCGAGACCAGCCATCCCACCACCCACGCCGACCCGACCTACATCGTCGACGGCATCGTCCACTACTGCGTCGCCAACATGCCGGGCGCCGTGCCGCGGACCTCGACCTTCGCCCTCAACAACGCCACCCTGCCCTTCGCGCTGGCGCTCGCGACCAAGGGCTGGCGCCGGGCGCTGGCCGACGACGCGCACCTGCGCAACGGCCTCAACATCCATGACGGCCAGGTGACCTACGCCGCCGTCGGCCAGGCGCTCGGGCTGAAGTCGATCCCGCCGGAGCAGGCGCTCGGCCTTTGACCACGGCGCTGCTGCTGATCGACATCCAGCGGGGCATGTTCGGCCCCGCCGAGGTCTGCCACGCGCCGGAACGGCTGCTCGCCGGCGCGGGCAGCCTGCTGGCCCGTGCCCGGACGGCCGGCATCCCGGTCTTGCACGTCCAGCACTGCGACGCCGACGGCTCGCTCGCCCATCGCAGCGAGGGCTGGCAGATCCACCCGGCGGTGGCGCCCGCCGCCGGCGAGCCGGTGCTCGAGAAGTGGGCCTGCAGCGCCTTCTTCGAGACCGGGCTGGACGACCGGCTCCGCGCCGCCGGCATCGATGCGCTGGCGATCGCCGGCCTGCAGACCGAGTTCTGCGTCGACACCGCCTGCCGCGTCGCCCAGACGCTGGGCTACCGCGTCACCCTGGCGGCGGACGCCCACTCGACCTTCGACAGCCCGCTGCTGCCGGCCGAGCGGATCGTCGCGCACCACAACCGGACGCTCGCCGGCATCGTCGCCCGCGTCGCGCCGGCGGCGGAGATCGCGTTCTAGCCCTTGCGGTTCAGGCTCTCGACCTCGAAGCCGGCGAGCCGGCGGTAGTCCTGGGTGATCGCCTCGAGCTCGGCCGGGCTGATCAGCCCGGCGACCTCGACGTCGCGGCCGCCGCTGCGCTCGTGCGCCAGCAGCAGCACGCGTTCCGGCCCGAACTGCCGGTTGCTCAGGATCACCGCGGTGGTCGCCGGCCGTCGCTCGGCCTCGTAGCGGGCCAGCGCCGCCGGCACGTCGCCGCCGCTCGTCGCCAGGGCCGCGGCCAGCGCCTCGGCGTCGAGGATCGCCTGCGAGGCGCCGTTCGAGCCGATCGGGTACATCGGGTGGGCGGCGTCGCCGAGCAGGGTGGCGCGGCCGAAGCTCCAGCGCGGCAGCGGGTCGCGGTCGACCATCGGGTACTCGAAGATCGTCTCGGTCGCCGCGATCAGCGCCGGAAAATCGAGGAACGGGAAGCGCCAGTCGTCGAAATGGCGGAGCACCTCCTCCTTGTCGCCGCGGCGCTGCCAGTCGGCCGCGCGCCAGGGCTGCGGCTCCGCGATCCGCAGCTCCGCCACCCAGTTGATCAGCGCGCGGCCGCGCCGCGCCGCCTCGGCCGAGATCGGGTAGATCACCGCCTTCTGGTCCCAGTGCCCGGCCATCACCATGGTGCGGCCGTCGAGGAACGGCCCGGCCTCCACGGCGCCGCGCCACATCATCGTGCCGGCGAAGAGCGGCGGCCCTTCCGCCGCGTAGAAGTGCCGGCGCAAGGTCGAGCGCACGCCGTCGCAGCCGACCAGCAGGTCGCCGCGCGCCCGGCCGCGCTCGGCGCCGCTCGCCCGGTCGACGAGCCGGGCCTCGATGCCCTCGCCGGTCTCGGCATACTCCGCCAGGTGGTGGCCGAGCCGGATGGCGCCCTCGCCCAGCCGCTCGCGCACCGCTGCGGCGAGCAGCGCCTGCAGCCGGCCGCGATGGATCGAGTATTGCGGCCAGCGGAAGCCCGCCGCCTCGCCGCGCGGATCGGCATGGATCGACCGGCCGAAGCGCGTGAGATAGCGCAGCTCCCGGGTCGGGATGCCGGTCCCGGCCAGCGCCGCACCCAGCCCGAGCCCGATCAGCTCGCGGGCGCCGTGCGGCAGCAGGTTGATGCCGACGCCGAGCTCGGTCAGCTCGCGCGCGCTCTCGAACAGCGTCGCCTGGATGCCGCGCGCCGCCAGCTTCAGCGCCAGGGTGAGGCCGCCGATCCCGGCACCGGCCACCAGGGCCCGCATCCCACGCCTCCCGTCCCGCTCTCGCCGATCATAGCGCGTCCGGCGGAGCGGCGCTCAGCCGGCGACCCTACCGCCCTCCGCCGGCGCCGAGATCGAGCGCCTCGTAGCCGGTCCAGGTGCCGCCCTCGTCGCCCCAGATGCGGAAGCCGCGCACGCAGAGCGATCTCGCTCCCGCCAGCAGCGCCGGATCGTCGGCGGGCAGCAGGAGCAGCAGCCGGGCCGGCCGCGGGGCTCCGTCCTCGGGCCGTCCGAGCAGCCGGTTGATGAGAACGGCCGTGGCATCCTCGATGCCGGTATAGCCCCCGAGTTCGATACGGAAGCGGGCCGGGAAGTGCCGCTCCTTCCCGAGCGTACCCGACGCGCCCGGAATGGCGGCCACGCTGGCCGGCGGGCTCCAGGCGTAGGAGCGGATCTCGCCGCAGATGTCGACCGGCGCGAAGGGCGGCAAGGGCGCGGCCCGGCTCGCGCCGGCGACAAGCAGTGCGATGGCCAACGGCAGCGCCCGCCACGCCCTGCCGGCGCGCCTGTGCGCCATGACTCCGCCCTCCGCCGATTGCACCCGCAATGCAGGGTCGGCCAAGCCGCCGGCGAGCCGAATGATGCAGATCAATGCCATGGCTTGGCAGTGGCACCAGCGTGGCCGGTGTCGGGAACCGGGGAGCAATGCCGATGGCAACTCGATCGAGGATCGCAACCCTGCTTCTGCTGATCGCGCTGGCCGCCCTCGCCGCCCGAGGCGTCGCCGCGCCGCTGCCCTGCACGACCGAGAACGGGTTCCCCGGGGGCAGCTACCGCCAGAGCTGCCAGTCCTGCCAGTTCGATGCCGCCAAGCCGAACCGCTTCGGAGCGTCCTGCAACGATCGGTCCGGCCACCCCAAGCAGAGCTGGATCGAGGACGTCACCGCCTGCGCCGCCGACAGCACCGACAATCTCGACGGCACCCTGTTCTGCAGGCCCGAACCCACCGCGCTCCCCACCGGCAGCTACCAGCAGACCTGCGCCAATTGCTGGCTGGACAATGGCGAGCTGAAGTGCCGGTGCAGCCCGGCGGCAGCTACCAGCCCGAGACGACCCTCAGCGCCAGCTACTCAGTGCGCTCCGGCGGAGATGTCTGGAACGAACGCGGCACCCTGATGTGCGGGCCGAACGCCGACGGGACCGTCCTTCCGGCCGGCAGCTACGAGCAGAGCTGCGCCAATTGCAGCTTCGCGAACGACACGCTGAGCTGCCGCTGCAGCTTCCGGCGGCAGCTATCAGGCAGGCCCTGCCCCACGTCGAGACTGCGTCGGGATCGACAGCCCTGGCCGTGCCGGGACGATCTGGAACGACCACGGGGCGCTGAAGTGCGATCGCGTCCCGGCCGGGTCGACGAACGAGGGCGGGGGCACCGACGGGACCGCCGCCTTCCTCGCGTGCGACGTCTCCGGCTACCCTGAGGAAGCTACCGGCAGAGCTGGGCATGCCGCATCGCTACGCTGATCCGGCCCTCACTGCCGATTGCAGCGACAACGGCACCTACGACGACAACTACGAGTCGTTCGACATGACCTATTGCGCCGCGGGGTCGATCTGGAACGACCACGGCCACCTGCGCTGCCAACCCTCGGAAGACCTGCCGTCAGGCAGCTACAAGCAGACCTGCGCCAACTGCACCCTCGATGGCAACCGGCTGACCTGCGAGTGCCGCGCCAACGCCTACCAAGCGGCGACCGCTCGACACCGCAGACAAGCACTGCAAGGACGACACGATCTGGAACGAGAAGGGCACGCTGATGCCGTGCCGGCCGCAGGACGACCTCGCCGGCGGCGGCAGCTACGGCCAGACCTGCGGCAACTGCACGATCGAGAATGGCGGCCTGGGCTGCTCCTGCAGCCATCAAGGCACCTACGCCGCGACGCCGAAGAGGCTCTATTACTGGGCCTGCCGGTCCGTGACGATCAGCAACGGCCAGCTGACCTGCTCCTGGAACGGCAATATCGCGGATCGTTGCACCGGTATCCAAATCGACGAGGATCTGGTCACCGTGGGCCTCTGTGACGCGCTGTTAATGCTGTGCGCGCAGCTTGCAGTGAATGCGTCCTCCTGCCCAGACCACGCTCCGTCGGCGTCTTCTACTGTCCCGAGACCAGCCACCTGCGTGCGGCCCATGCACCGGCCCCGGGGCGGCTCGCGGGAATCGAGCGAGCCGACGCTGGAGGCGGTGGAGCCGCCCCGCGGCAATCAGGGCGCCACGCTGGAGGTGGTGTTCTCCGGCAGCAATCTCGACCAGCCGCTCTCGGCGGGTGCCCCCGGGGTGACGGTGAGCAAGCTCAAGGCGACCGGCCCGAGCCGGCTGACGGCGACGCTCCGGATCAGCCCCAAGGCACAGCCCGGGCCGAGCACCATAAGGCTGAAGACCAGGACCGGGACCGCCACCATCGCCTTCACCATCGTCGAGCGGCGCGTGCCGAGGGTGACCTCGGTCAGCCCTGCCAAGGGCCTGCAGGGCACTGCCACCCAGATGACCTTCAAGGGCAGCAACCTCGACACGGTCACCGCCATCGAAGGCACCGGCGGCATCACCGCCGGGCCTCCAGGCGAGCGGGCCGGGCACTCACGGCGACGCTCGCCATCCCGCACGACGCCAAGGCGGGCCGCCGCACGCTGCGGCTGACCGGCCCGGGTGCCGTGCGACGGCTTCCTTCACCATCGTCGCGCTACCGCCGCCCAGCGTCACCTCGCTGACGCCGGGCCAGGGTGCCCAGGGAGAGACCGTCCAGATCACCGTCAAGGGCGCTCATCTCGACAATGCCAGCGGGGTGATCGCTCCCTCCGGCCTGACCGTGGTCGACTTCCATGCCGTCGACGCGACGACGCTGACCGTGACGATCCGCATCGCGCCCGGCACCGCCCCGGGCTCCAAGACCCTGAAGATCCGTGCCCCGAGCGGCACCGACAACGCCGTCTTCAAGGTGATCCGCAAGGCCGGCGGCGGCAGCTATCAGTAGGCCGCCGGCCCTCGACGCCGGGCTGCTACAGCAGGTCCTTCAGCCGGTACCACAGCATGGCGGCGGCCAGCGCCGGGGTGCGGAACAGCGGGCCGCCGGGGAAGCTGGTGTGCGGCAGCCGGGCGAACAGGTCGAGCCGGCCGGCGGTGCCGGCGATCGCCTCGGCCAGGACCCGCCCGGCGATGCCGGTGAGCGCCACGCCGAGCCCGGAGAAGCCGTGCGCGAAATAGACGTCGCCGTCGAGCCGGCCGAGATGCGGCGTGCGCTCCACCGTGATCGCGACGTTGCCGCCCCAGACATAGTCGAAGCCGATGCCGGCGAGCTGCGGGAAGACGCGGACCATCGAGCGGCGCATCGCCCCCGGCAGGTTCGGCGGCATCACGGTGGTGTAGCTGACCCGCCCGCCGAACAGCAGCCGGTGGTCCGACGAGCGGCGGAAGTAGTTGATCACGAAGTTGGCGTCGGCCACCGCCAGGTTGCCGCGGATCAGCCGCTCGGCGCGCTCGCGCCCGAGCGGCTGGGTCGCCGCGATGTAGGTCCCGACCGGCATGATCCTGCGGCGCAGCGCCGGCACCAGCCCGCCGAGATAGGCGTTGCCGCACAGCACCAGGAAGCGGGCCTTCACCGCGCCCGCCGCGGTGCGCACCGTCACCGGCCCGCGGCCCTCGAAGCCCAGCACCCGCGAGCCCTCGTGCAGGGCGACGCCGGCCTCGCGCGCCGCGCGCGCCAGCCCGAGCGCGTAGTTGAGCGGATGGAGATGGCCGCCGCCCTCGTCGAGCAGCCCGCCGGCATAGGCCTCGGTCTCGACCATGGCCTGCATCCCGGCCCGGTCGACCAGCCGGGCCTGGCCGTAGCCATGCTGCCCCTGCCAGAGCTCGAGCTCCTCGGCCAGCTCGGCGACCTGGCGCGGCTTCAGCGCGGCGTGCAGATAGCCCCAGGCGAGGTCGCAGGCGATGGCGTGGCGCTCGACCCGCTCGCGGATGATCGCCTTGGCCTCCTCGGCGCAGAGCCACAGCCGGTGGGCATCCTCCGGCCCGACCCAGCCGGCGATGCGCGCCATGCTCGGCGCGAAGCCGCTGCAGATCTGCCCGCCATTGCGCCCCGAGGCGCCCCAGCCGATCCGCGCCGCCTCGAGCAGCACCACCCGGAAGCCGCGCTGGGCGAGCTCGAGCCCGGCCGACAGGCCGCTGTAGCCGCCGCCGAGGATGCAGACGTCGGCCGCCGTCTCGCCGGCCAGCGGCGGGTGCCCGGTCGCGTCGTTGGCGGTCGCGGCGTACCAGGAGGGGGCGTGGCGCGGCTGGCCCATGCCCCTCACCCGGCCCGCCCGCTCATTGCGGCGCCTTGTGCGCCCCGGCGGAGAGGCGATCCATCAGGGCCATCAGCACGCCGGAGACGACGAAGCCCATGTGGATCGCCAGCTGCCAGAAGATCTCGTCCTTGGCCATCGACTGCATGTTCATGAAGGAGCGCAGCAGGTGGATGGCGGAGATCGCCACGATGGACCCGACCAGCTTGATCTTGAGGCCGCCGAAATCGACCTGCCCCATCCAGGCCGGCCGATGGTCGTCGCCGGTGTCGATCTTGGAGACGAAGTTCTCGTAGCCGGCGAAGATCACCATCAGCAGCAGGTTGCCGGCGAGCGACATGTCGATCAGGTCGAGCACGACGAGGATGATCTCGGTGCCCTTGACGTCGAAGACGATGAAGATGCTGTGCCACAGCTCGGTGGCGAACTTGATCAGCAGCAGCGCCAGGGCGACGATCAGGCCGAGATAGAACGGCGCCATCAGCCAGCGGCTCTGGAAGATCACCTTTTCGAAGAAGCGCTCGAGCATCGGATATCCCCGTCGCGAAGCCGGCCGGCATGGTGCCGATCCGGCGGCCGAGGTCAAGGGCGGCCGCCCCGTGCCGCCCCCGTGCCGCCCGCGTCCCGGCCCGCCTCCGGGCACGCTCCGGGCACGGCCCCGCCTTGTCAACCTTTCCGGCGGCATGGTAGCCATGGGTTCCCGGTTGCCGGGCGGCGCCGGCCTCCAGTCCGGCCGGCCGCCGCCCCTTCGCTGCAACGTCGCTGTTCCGTGGCATCATGAGATTCCTCGAAGAGTGGGTCGGCGAGCACAAGGTCGACGAGATCGAGTGCCTGATCGCCGACCTGTCCGGCATCCCGCGCGGCAAGATCCTGCCGGCCGCCAAGTTCCTGCGCATGGCGCGCGAGCAGTCGCTGCGCATGCCGGAGAGCGTCTTCATCCAGACCGTCACCGGCGAGTATGCCGAGGACGAGGACGAGGAGATCGTCGGCCCGCAGGACCACGACATCACCCTGGTCCCGGACGAGGACACCATCCGCGTGGTGCCCTGGTACGAGGAGCCGACGGCGCAGATCATCCATGACTGCTTCTATGCCGACGGCTCGCCGGTCGAGATCGCCTCGCGCCACGTGCTGCGCCGCGTCCTGCAGCTCTACGACGACCGCGGCTGGCGCCCGGTGGTGGCGCCGGAGGTCGAGTTCTTCCTGGTCCAGGTCAACACCGACCCCGACCTGCCGCTGCTGCCGCCGATCGGCCGCTCCGGCCGGCCGGAAACCGGGCGGCAGTCCTACGGCATCGACGCGGTCAACGAGTTCGACCCGATCTTCGAGGACGTCTACGACTATTGCGAGGCGCAGGAGATCGACATCGACACGCTGACCCACGAGGCCGGCGCGGCGCAGATGGAGATCAACTTCAACCACGGCGACGCGCTCAAGCTCGCCGACCAGACCTTCCTGTTCAAGCGCACGGTGCGCCACGCCGCGATGCGCCACCAGGTCTACGCCACCTTCATGGCCAAGCCGCTCGCCGCCGAGCCCGGCAGCTCGATGCACGTGCACCAGTCGGTGGTCGACAAGAAGACCGGCCGCAACCTGTTCGCCGACAGCCACGGCCGCGATTCCGCCCTGTTCCGCGCCCACGTCGCCGGGCTGCAGCGCTACCTGCCGATGGTGATGCCGCTGCTCGCCCCGAACGTGAACTCCTACCGCCGGCTGCAGCCCTACTCCGACGCGCCGATCAACGTCCATTGGAGCGTCGACAACCGCACCGTGGGCCTGCGCGTGCCGGTCTCCGGGGCGGCGGGGCGGCGCATCGAGAACCGCATCGCCGGGGCCGACGCCAACCCCTACCTGGCGATCGCCGCCTCGCTCGCCTGCGGCTATCTCGGCATGGTCGAGCGGCTGAAGCCGACCAACCAGATCGAGGGCAGCGCCTACCGGCTGCGCCATACCCTGCCGCGCACCCTCTACGACGCGCTGCAGCGTTTCGAGAGCTGCCGGCCGATCCGCCCGGTGCTGGGCGAGAAGTTCATCCGCTGCGTCGCGGCGGTGAAGAAGACCGAGCTCGAGGCCTACCAGCGGGTCATCAGCTCGTGGGAGCGCGAGCACCTTCTGCTCAACGTCTGAGCCGTGCTAGCATCGCGCCCATGCGCTGCTCCGCCCTGATCGGCCGTACCACGGCGGCCCGGCACGGCGTCTCCCGCTGCCGCAGCCGGCGGGCGGAGCTGCTGATCCTCTGCGCGCGGATCGGCTTCAACCCATAGCCTCCCGGCTTCGCCAGCACGGCCGCCGGCATCCCGTCGCCCGCGGCCCCGTTCCGCTCGCCCAGATCCCGGGAGACCACCGATGACCGTCCAGCCGCTGCGCAACAGCACCGCCGAATGGCAGGCGCTCGACCGCGCCCACCACATCCACCCCTTCACCGACCATGCCGCGCTCGCCCGCATCGGCAGCCGCATCATCGTGCGCGGCGACGGCGCCTATGTCTGGGATTCCGAGGGCGAGCGCATCCTCGACGCCTTCGCCGGGCTGTGGTGCGTCAATGTCGGCTATGGCCGGCAGGAGCTCGCCGAGGCGGGCTACCGGCAGATGCTGGAGCTGCCCTACTACAACAGCTTCTTCCGCACCGCGACGCCGCCCTCGCTCGAGCTGTCGCGCCAGCTGGTCGAGCTCACCCCGCCCGGCCTCAACCACGTCTTCTACGGCCTGTCCGGCTCCGACGCCAACGACACCATCGTGCAGCTGGTGCGCGCCTACTGGGCGCTGCGCGGCAAGCCCGGCAAGAAGACCATCATCTCGCGCGAGAACGCCTATCACGGCAGCACCATGGTCGGCGCCAGCCTGGGCGGGATGAAGTACATGCACGACTTCGCCGGCCTGCCGCTGCCGGGCTTCGCCCACATCATGCAGCCCTACTGGTTCGCCCATGGCGGCGACGAGGCGCCGGAGGCCTTCGGGCTGCGCGCCGCCCGGGCGCTCGAGGCGCGCATCCTCGAGCTCGGGCCCGACAACGTCGCCGCCTTCATCGGCGAGCCGATCCAGGGCGCCGGCGGCGTCATCATCCCGCCGGCCAGCTACTGGCCGGAGATCCAGCGGATCTGCGAGCGCTACGACCTGCTGCTGATCGCCGACGAGGTGATCTGCGGCTTCGGCCGCACCGGCACCTGGTTCGCCAGCGAGCAGTTCGGCATCCGGCCCGACTTCATGACGCTCGCCAAGGGGCTGACCTCGGGCTACCTGCCGCTCTCGGCGGTGATGGTCGGCGACCGCGTCGCCGAGGTGCTGCTCGCCCCGCAGGTCGAGCTGCATCACGGCTACACCTATTCCGGCCACCCCGCCTCCTGCGCCGTGGCGATCGCCAACCTCAAGGTGCTGCGCGAGGAGAAGCTGGTCGAGCGGGTGCACGACGACACCGGCCCCTACCTCGCCGGCCGGCTGGCCGAGCTGGCCGACCACCCGCTGGTCGGCGAGGTCCGCAGCCTGGGCTTCGTCGGCGCCATCGAGCTGGTCCGCGACAAGCGGCGCCGCCTGCCCTTCGAGCCGCTCGGCCGGGCCGGCACGATCTGCCGCGACCACTGCTTCCGGCTCGGCCTGATCATGCGGGCGACCCGCGACACCATGCTGATCTCGCCGCCGCTGATCTGGACGCGCGAGCATGTCGACGAGTGCATGACGCTCGCCCGGCGGGCCCTCGACCTGACCCTCGCAGAGGTGAGAGGCGACCTCATCGCCGGTTGACAAGCGGCCCGGGCGCGGGCCGAATCGGCGGCAAAACAGCCCCTGCGATCCGGGTTGGCAGCTCAAGCTTTCGAGGAGTGCAGCATGCACATTACGATGCGGGCCCTGTGGCTCGGCGCCGCGGCCGTGCTCGCGCTGGCGACGGGCCAGGCGCGGGCCGAGGACAAGGTCGTCAACGTCTACAACTGGTCGGACTACATCGGCGACCACACCATCGCCGACTTCGAGAAGGCGACGGGCATCAAGGTCCGCTACGACGTCTTCGATTCCAACGAGACCCTGGAGGCCAAGCTCTTCGCCGGCAGCTCCGGCTACGACGTGGTGGTGCCGTCGAGCGGCTTCCTCGGCCGCCAGATCAAGGCCGGCATCTTCCAGAAGCTCGACCCGAGCAAGATGCCCCACCTCTCGAACCTCGACCCCGATCTGCTGAAGCGGCTCGACTCGCTCGACCCGAACAATGCCTACGGCGTGCCCTTCTACTGGGGCACGATCGGCATCGGCTACAACGTCGAGCAGATCAAGAAGCGGATCCCCGACGCGCCGATCGGCAGCTGGGACCTGCTGTTCAAGCCGGAATATGCCGCGAAGCTGAAGGATTGCGGCATCTCGATGCTCGACTCCCCGAGCGACGTCATCGAGGTCGCGCTCAAGTACCTGGGCAAGAGCCCGTACAGCGACAAGAAGGCCGACATCGAGGCCGCGCAGAAGATGCTGCTGGCGGTGCGGCCCTACGTGAAGTACTTCCACTCCTCGCGCTACATCGACGACCTCGCCAACGGCGAGCTCTGCATCGCGCTGGGGTGGAGCGGCGACGTGTTCATTGCCAAGAGCCGGGCCGAGGACGCCAAGAACGGGGTGAAGCTCGACTACTACATCCCGAAGGAGGGCACCCAGATCTTCTTCGACATCATGGCGGTGCCGGCCGATGCGCCGCACCCCGAGAACGGCATGGCCTTCATCGACTTCATGCTGCGGCCCGAGGTCGCCGCCAACAACAGCAACACCGTCAAGTATCCCAATGCGGTGCCGGCCTCGCTGCCGATGATCGACCCCGAGATCCGCGACAACCCGTCGATCTACCCGCCGCCTGCGGTGATGGCCGAGACCTTCCCCGACAAGATCGCCTCGCCGGCGCTCGACCGCCTGCGCACCCGCGCCTGGACCACCATCAAGACCGGCCAGTAGCCGGCCGGCCGAGCTGCAGCGCCGCGCGGCGGCACCCCTGGCGGGTGTCGCCGCGCCGCGATTGACAACCTGCCGCCCGGTCGCGCCAAATGGCGAGGCAGGGGCGCCGCGGCGAAGCCGGGGCGGGGTCGACCAGAGCGACGGTGGCTGGGATCATGGAGAGCGCCGAGCCGGCGGGCAACGCGGCGAGACCGACCGGGCCGGAGGGTCGCAAGCCGGTGCTCGAGCCCTGGCGCGATCCGGCGGCCCAGCCCTACATCCGCATCCAGAACGTCACCAAGAAATTCGGCGATTTCGTCGCCGTCTCCGACGTCTCGCTGTCGATCTATCGCGGCGAGCTGTTCTCCCTGCTCGGCGGCTCGGGCTGCGGCAAGACCACGCTGCTGCGCATGCTGGCCGGCTTCGAGCAGCCGAGCTCGGGCAAGATCTTCATCGACGGCACCGACATGGCCGGCACCCCGCCCTACGACCGGCCGGTCAACATGATGTTCCAGTCCTACGCGCTGTTCCCGCACATGACCGTGGAGCAGAACGTCGCGTTCGGGCTGAAGCAGGACCGCCTGCCGTCGGCGCAGATCGCGCGCAAGGTGGCCGACATCCTCGACCTCGTCCAGATGCGCGCCTTCGCCAAGCGCAAGCCGCACCAGCTCTCCGGCGGCCAGCGCCAGCGCGTGGCGCTGGCCCGCAGCCTGGTCAAGCAGCCCAAGCTGCTGCTGCTCGACGAGCCGCTCGGCGCGCTCGACAAGAAGCTGCGCGAGGCCACCCAGTTCGAGCTGGTCAACATCCAGGAGCAGCTCGGCGTCACCTTCATCGTGGTCACCCACGACCAGGAGGAGGCGATGACCCTGTCGAGCCGGATCGGCGTGATGAACGCCGGCCAGATCGTCCAGGTCGGCACGCCGCAGGAGATCTACGAGTATCCGGCGACCCGCTTCGTCGCCGACTTCATCGGCTCGGTCAACATGTTCGAGGGGCGCGTCGTCGAGGACGAGCCCGACTACGTGCTGATCCACTCCGAGGAGGCCGGCGGCAACCTGTACATCAGCCACGGCATCAGCTGCCCGCCCGGCGCCAGGGCCTGGGTCGCCATCCGGCCGGAGAAGATCGTCGCCTCGCGCGAGCTGCCGGCCACCGACTACAACCGGCTGGCCGGCACCGTCCAGGACATCGCCTATCTCGGCGACCTGTCGATCTACCGGGTCAAGCTCGATACCGGCCGCGTCGTCCAGGTCACCATGCCCAACCAGATGCGCTCGGCCGAGCAGCGGCTGACCTGGGAGGACCGGGTCTATCTGACCTGGCACCCGACCAGCGCCGTCGTGCTGATGTCATGAGCCGGCGCAAATCTCTCCCGCTCCCGCCGCGCGGGCGCGGGGAACGATGACCGCGCTCGACGCCGCTGCCGCGCCCGCCGCGCCGCGCTCGCGCGGCGCCCTGCTGCGCCGCCTCGGCGGCCGGCTCGGCATCACCGGGCGCGGGCTGGTCATCGCCGTTCCCTTCATCTGGCTGCTGCTGTTCTTCGCCGCGCCCTTCGTCATCGTCGCCAAGCTCTCGGTCTCGCAGCCGGCGATCGCGCTGCCGCCCTACACGCCGCTGATCCAGTTCGCCGACGAAGGCTCGATCAAGCCACCCGGGCAGGACGACGCTGTCGACGTCACCAAGGGCTTCTACGTCCAGGCCAGCCTCGACAATTTCGGCCGGCTGCTGGAGGACTCGCTCTACTACGTCGCCTACCTCAACTCCCTCAAGGTGGCGGCGATCTCGACGGTGCTCTGCCTGCTGCTGGGCTATCCGATCGCCTACGGCATCGCGCGGGCCTCGCCGACCGCGCGCAACGCCCTGCTGATGCTGGTGATCCTGCCCTTCTGGACGTCGTTCCTGATCCGCGTCTATGCCTGGGTCGGAATCCTCAAGAACAACGGCGTGATCAACAACGTCCTGACCGGGCTCGGCATCATCGACCAGCCGCTGGCGATGATGAACACCGACTTCGCCGTCTATGTCGGCATCGTCTACTCCTACCTGCCCTTCATGATCCTGCCGCTCTACGCCAACCTCGAGAAGATGGACCTGACCCTGCTCGAGGCGGCGTCGGACCTCGGCTGCCGGCCCTGGAAGGCGTTTCTCGCCATCACCCTGCCGCTCTCCATGCCCGGCGTCGTCGCCGGCTCGATGCTGGTCTTCATCCCCGCGGTCGGCGAGTTCGTCATCCCCGAGCTGCTCGGCGGCCCGGACAGCCTGATGATCGGCCGGGTGCTGTGGAACGAGTTCTTCAGCAACCGCGACTGGCCGACCGCCTCGGCGGTGGCGATCGCCATCCTCGTCCTGCTGATCGCGCCGATCATGCTGTTCCAGCACTACCAGGCGCGGCAGGCGGAGGCCGGGGCGTGACCCGCCGGCTCTCGACCTTCGTGCTGGTCATGCTGGGGATCGGCTTCGCCTTCCTCTACGGCCCGATCGTCTCGCTGATCATCTTCTCCTTCAACGAGTCGAAGCTGGTCACCGTCTGGGGCGGCTTCTCGGTCAAGTGGTACGGCGAGCTGGCGCGGGACGGCCAGGTGCTGGGCGCGGCCGCGCTCAGCCTGGAGATCGCCGCGCTCAGCGCCACCTTCGGCATCATCCTCGGCACCATCGCCGGCTTCGTGCTGGCCCGCTTCGGGCCGTTCCGCGGCCGCACCCTCTTCACCGGCATGGTGACCTCGCCGCTGGTCATGCCGGAGGTCATCACCGGGCTGTCGCTGCTGCTGCTGTTCGTCGCGCTGGAGCAGGCGATCGGCTGGCCCAAGGGACGCGGCCTGACCACCATCGTGATCGCCCACACCACCTTCACCATGGCCTATGCCACGGTGGTCATGCAGTCGCGGCTGTCGAGCCTCGACCGCTCGCTCGACGAGGCGGCGCAGGATCTCGGCGCCCGGCCGCTCAAGGTGTTCTTCGTCATCACCCTGCCGATCGTCTTCCCGGCGATCCTGTCGGGCTGGCTGCTCTCCTTCACCCTGTCGCTCGACGACCTGGTGACCTCGAGCTTCGTCACCGGCCCGGGCGCCACCACCCTGCCGATGGTGATCTTCTCGAAGGTGCGGCTCGGCCTCAATCCGGAGATCAACGCGCTCGCCACCATCATCATCGCCATCGTGGCGGTCGGGGTGGTGCTGGCCAGCCTGCTGATGGCCGGCCAGGAGCGCCGCCGCCAGCGCGACGTGCAGCTGGCGCTGCAGGCCGGGGGATCCGGCAAGCCGGCCGACGCCTGAGCGCCGGCCGCGGCTACAGCCAGCCGCGCAGGCGGAACCAGAGCAGCGGGCCGACCGCGCTCAGCAGGATCAGCGCCAGCCCGAAGGGATAGCCCCAGGCCCAGTGCAGCTCGGGCATGTCGACGAAGTTCATGCCGTAGACGCTGGCCACCAGGGTCGGCGGCACGCCGACCACCGAGACCACGGTCATCACCTTGATGATGTTGCTCTGCTCGATGTTGATCAGGCCGAGGGTCGCGTCGAGCAGCAGCTGGACCTTGTTGGTCAGGTGGTTGTCGTAGTCGCTGAGCGACGCGATGTCCTGGCGCAGCGTCTTGAGCCGCGGCTTGACCTCCGAGGGCAGCCAGGGACCGGCCAGCCCGACCACGTAGGGCACGATGCGGGCGAGGCTCAGCAGGCTGTCGCGGACCTTCGAGGCGAGGTCGCCGCCGCGGCCGATCTGGCGCAGCATCTCGCGCAGGTCGGCACCCTCGCGGGCCGGCCGGCGGGCCTGTCCCTTGACCGCCGTCTCGACCCGGAAGATGCGCTGCGAGGCGGCGTCGAGGTCGCTGCCGATGCGCTCCAGCACGTCGGCCATGCGGTCGACGATCGCCTCGAGCAGGCCGACGAAGGCGCCGGCGCTGCTCGGATGCGCGATGTCGGAGCGCGCCGCCCGCTCGGCGAAGGTGCCGAAGGCCGGCAGATCGTCGAAGCGGACGGTGACCAGGCGCTCCGGCGTGAGGATGAAGCCCACCGGCGTCGCCCGCGGCTCGGCGGTCTGCGAGCGGAACAGGATCGGCGCGCTGAGATAGAGCGCGCCGTCGATGGTGCGCAGCCGGCTCGAGCTCTCGATCTCGCTGAGCTCGGCCAGCCCCGGCAGCCGGAGGCCGGTCACCCGCTCGACATAGCGCGTCTCGACCTCGTCGGGGCTGAGCAGGTCGATCCAGGTGACGTCGGCCGGCAGGATCGGCTGGCTGAGATCCTCCGGCGGCGCGCAGCGGTCGCCGCCGCGGGTGTGCAGCCGGATCATCCGGCCTTGGCCGCCGGCAGCGCGTCGCGCCCGAGCATCCGGGCGACGATGCGGCGCTGGAAGTGGTGGACGGCCTGCTCCTGGGCCGGCGAGAAGCGGCCGCCGGTCGCCGCCGGCGAGGCGTGCCCCTGCTGCAGCCGCTCGACCACCTCGATGTCCTCGCGGAACACCCCGTCCCAGCGCTCGACGATGTGCTCGCGCAGCGCGCCGAAGCGCTCCTCCAGCGCCGCCTCGCCGAAGAAGTAGATGTCGAAGCGCTCGCGGGTGCGGCCGGGGGCGAGCGGGATCACGTCGATGATGTAGAAGTGATCGGCCTGCAGGCCGGTCATCAGGTTGGGCAGCAGCACCGGGTACTCCGCCCGCACCGCGTCGCCGGCCGGCAGGTCGGGACCCGGCAGCCTGACCCCCTCGAAGTCGCCCGGCGCATAGCGCTCGGTGCCCTGGCCGCAGATGTCGGGGCCGGCGAAGAAGCAGTAGTGGTCGTCGACCCGCGAGTAGCTGTTGAGGCCGGGATGGACCCAGGTCAGGTGGTAGCTCTCGAGGTAGTTCTCGACCGCGTGCTTCCAGTTGGTCGCGAGCTCGTAGGTCCGGCTGCCGCCGAAGCGGAGCTGGCCGAGGTCCCAGGCGCTCCAGCGCTCGGTCAGCGGGCGCAGGAACTGCTCCAGCGGCGGCGCCTCGCCGTCGAGGTTGACGAAGACCAGGCCGGCCCAGCTCGCCGCCCGCACCGGCTTCAGGCCGAGCGCCCCCTTGTCCAGCCCGGCGCAGCTCGCCACCCCCGGGCCGCCGATGTCGGGCGTGCGCAGCAGCCGGCCGTCGAGGTCGTAGCTCCAGGCGTGATAGGGGCAGGTGATGGTCGGGCCGGGCCGCCCGCCCTCGCGCACCAGCAGCGCGTTGCGGTGGCTGCAGACATTGTGGAAGGCGCGGATCTCGCCGGCCCGGTTGCGGGTCAGCAGCAGCGGCCGGCCGGCCACCGTCACCGCCCGCCGGGCGCCCGGCTCGGGCAGCTCGGCGGCCGCCCCGGCATAGACCCAGCCGGGGGCGAAGAGCAGCTCCTGCTCGAGCGCCAGGAACTCGTCGCTGGTATAGGCGATCGAGGGCAGGCCGGTGGCCGCCTCGGTCGGCCGCTCGAGCCCGGCGAGCGCCGCGCGCGACAGGATTTCCTCGACCCGCACCGAGCTCGCTGCCATCGCACTCTCCCCGCGCCGCCGCGCGATCTAATCCCGGCGGCGAAGCGGGGGCAAGCCGGAACTGGCCGCAGGACGAATCCTAGAGGGTGAGCAACAGCCCGGCCGCGGCCAGCGCCATCGCCAGGGTGGAGAGCCAGCCCATGGTGCGCAGCGCCCGGCCGAGCACGAACTGGCCCATCACGGCGGGCCGGCAGGCCAGCCGCATCATCACGGCCATCACCGGCACGGCCACCACCCCGTTGATCACCGCGCTCCAGATCAGCGCCTTGATCGGGTCGATCGGCGAGACGTTGAGCGCGACGCCGATCGCGGTCGCCACCGCGATGGCGCCGTAGAAGCGCCGCGCCTTGCCCGGCGCCCGGGCCAGCCCGACCGGCCAGCGCATCGCCTCGCCCAGCGCGTAGGCGGCCGAGCCGGCCAGCACCGGCAACGCCAGCAGGCCGGTGCCGATGATGCCGACCGCGAACACGACGAAGGCGAAGGGCCCGGCCACCGGCCGCAACGCCTCGGCCGCCTGCGCCGAGGTCGCGATGTCGGTGATGCCGTGGGCGTTCAGCGTCGCCGCCGTGGTGAAGACGATGAACAGCGCGATGAGGTTGGAGAAGCCCATCCCGACATAGGTGTCCCAGCGGATCCGGATGAGCTCGGCCGGTGCCTGGCGCGGCGCCTCGATCAGCGGCTGCTTGACCGGGCTCTCCTCTTCCTCCTCGACCTCCTGCTCGGCCTGCCAGAAGAAGAGATAGGGGCTGATCGTGGTGCCGAGCACGGCCACCATGCCGGTGACGTAGTGGCTGGTCAGCTCCGGCGCGGGCAGCAGCACGGCGGCGAGCGCGTGGCCCCAGGGGACGTGCACGACGAAGACGGTGGCGACATAGGCGAACAGCGACAGGGTCAGCCACTTCAGCACGCTGGCGTAGCGCGAGTAGCGCACGAAGATCTCGAGCAGCGCGCTGGCCGTGCCGAAGCCGATCACGTAGAGCAACGCCGGCCCGCCGACCAGCAGCTGCAGGGCCGCGGCCATGGCGCCGAGATCGGCGCCGAGGTTGATCGTGTTGGCGATGCACAGCAGCCCGACCACGCCATAGAGCAGCCAGGGCGGCGCATGGCGCCGCAGGTTGCCGGCGACGCCGTGGCCGGTGACCCGGCCGATCCGGGCGCTGATCTCCTGGATGGCGCTCATCAGGGGATAGCTGAACACCAGCATCCAGCCCATGCCGTAGCCGAACTGGGCGCCGACCTGGGAGTAGGTGGCGATGCCGCTCGGGTCGTCGTCGGAGGCGCCGGTGGTGAGCCCCGGGCCGAGCACGGCCAGCAGCGGTGGCCGCTCCGGCTGCTTGATCTCGGTTCGCGTTGCCTCGACCATGCGTCTTCCCGAAGAATCCCGGCCAAGCCATCGCACGCCGAGCCAATGCAGTGTGCCGCCCGGAGTTCCCGCGGCACGCCGCAGCCTGCCGTCCCGAGGGTCCGGAGGAGTTCTAGCAGAGGCGCGCGACGATGCCGTCAGCCGCTGTGCCGCAGCCCCGTCCGGCAGCCACCATGGTCAGCGCAGCGTCGAGATCGCCACCGTGGAATCGGAGCGAGCTGCGGCCAAGAAACGCCCATCGGGCGAGAACGCGACCGAGCTCACGCCGGTTGTGGGATCGGAGTTCCTGAGGCCGATCGTCCGGATTTGCGCACCCGTCCGCGCGTTCCACAGGATCACCCTGCCATCGCCGCCGCTTCCGGCCAGGACCTCGCCCGCCGGAGCGAAGGCGACCGACTTGACCATGCTGTCATGACCGGTCAGCGCCCGCAGGAACTCACCGGAGCCGGCCGCCCACACTCGAATGGTGCCGTCGCCGCTTCCTGATGCGAGCAAGGTGCCGTCGGCCGAGAAGGCCAGGGCCAGAACCGGCTGACGGTGACCGTGCAGGGTTCGAATCTGACGCCGGGCAGCGATGTCCCACAGGGTGATCGTCCCATCGGCTTGACCTGACGCCAGGACCGTGCCGTCGGCGGAGAATGCGATGGCGTTCACCTGGCCCTCGGCGTCCCCGAGAACCCCTGACCTCGCCCCGGACGGGACCTGCCAGAGGCCTATCGGCTGGCCCAGCCCGGCGGAGGCGAGCAGCCGTCCGCTCGGGTCGAATGCCACTGCGCGCACCACGCCGTCGCCCGCCTCCAGCCTCGCCACCATGCGCCCGCTGGCCACCTCCCAGAGACGCACGGACCGGTCGGCGCCGGCCGATGCGAGAATGCCGCCATCGGGCGAAAACCGGACGCAGAACACCACGCCCGAATGCCCGGAGAGGCTGTGGAGCTGGGCTCCCGCGAGGATGTCCCAGAGCCTCACCGTGCGGTCGAAGCTGCCGGAGGCCACCAGCCTGCCATCGGCAGAGAAGGCGACCGAGGTGACGACATTGGCGTGCCCGGACAGGATCCGATTGCCCTCGGCATCGATCGATATGACGGGCGACGGCCCGGCCTCGAGCTCCACCCATCGCTGGCTGGCTGATGCGATGTTGGCCGCCACGTTCCTCTTCCACTCCTCGAGGCCCGACTTGTCGGCGTTCAGGTACAGCTTGCCATTGACGATCGCCCATGCCTCGGGGTCGGCTGGGACCGATCGCCCGGACACCATGGCGCCCGCGCAGAATCCGCCGAACTGGGGCGCATAGCGTTGCGGCGACGATGCGAAGAGGTCGCGATGGGTCGCGCTCGCGAACCACCACCGGGCGCCGCGCCATACATACTCGTAGCGGCTGTCGCCCTTGACCGGCCGATGCTCAAGGAAATAGGCGACCGTATCGTAGCCGCGGATCGCAACCTTGTCGGAATTCGCGTTGACGAGGCCCGTGTCATCGGCCCTCGTCGAGGGGACGAGCAAGGCGACTGCAAGCAGCGCCAATAGGGCGCCGAAGACTCCCCACCGGTTTCTGCCTGACATGGCGCCCCCCGATCTCTCCTCGAGAGCGTGCAGAAGCAGCCCGCCGGTGCCGCGACAGTCGATTCTATTGCGGCCACCTTACCAATCGAAAATGCTATACCTCGGGTGCTTCGTTGTCCAACGACCGCAGGCGGCATGGCACCGACCGGCGTGGAACGCAAGTTGACCGCGATCCTCTGTGCGGACGTCGCCGGCTACTCGCGGCTGATGGCGGAGGACGAGGAAGCTACGCTGCGAGCCCTGCAGGCCTGCCGCCAGCAGATCGATCGGCTGGTCGAGCAGCACCAAGGTCGGATCTTCGGCACTGCGGGCGACAGTATCGTCGCCGAGTTTCCCAGCGCCGTCGAGGCGGTGCGCTGCGGGCTGGAAGTCCAGCGGGCGGTCGAGGCGCTCGGCGAACCATCGGCCGAGGATCGGCGCATGCTCTTTCGCATCGGCGTCAACCTTGGCGACGTCATGGTCGAAGGCAGCGACCTCAAGGGCGATGGGGTCAATGTGGCCGCCCGGCTGCAGACCCTGGCCGACCCCGGCGGCATGTGCATCTCCGCCAGCGTGTTCGATCTGGTCGACGGCAAGCTGCCGGTCGCCTGGAGCGCGCTCGGCGAGCAGCGTCTCAAGAACATCCCAAGGCCGGTGCGGGCCTATCGGCTCGGCGGCGGGCGACCCGCGCAGCCGAGCCGGCGCTCGGTCCTCCGTCGCCGCCCTCTGCTCCTCGCCGGAGCCATCCTCGCTCTCCTGCTGGCCGGCGTCGGGGCCTATCTCGCCTGGCCGACGACGGGCAGCCGTGCCCCGGGATCGGGGCGACCGGTACTTGCCGTGCTGCCATTCCTCAACCTCAGCGGCGATCCGGCCCAGGACTACTTCAGCGACGGCATCACCGAGGACATCATCGCCGCGCTCGGCCGATTCTCGGACCTTTCGGTCATCGGCTACCAGGCCGTGCGGCAATTCAAGGGAAAGGCGCTTGCGGCCGGCGAACTGGCCCGCGAGCTCGGCGTGCGCTACGCGCTGCAGGGAAGCGTCCGCCGCGACGGCAGTCTCATCCGGGTGACCGCGCAGCTCAGCGACGCTCAGACGGCCCGCCATCTGTGGTCGCATCGCTACGACGACGAGCTCAAGGACGTCTTCGACGTCCAGGACAAGATCACCACCAGCGTCGCGGCCGCGCTGCAGGCGAAGCTGATCGGAGCGGAGACCGAGCGGGCGCTGGCCAAGGGTCCCGACAATCTCGATGCCTACGACTACGTCCTGCGCGGCCGGGAGCGGCTCGCCGCCGGGACCGAGGAAGCCAACAGCGAGGCGCGCAGCCTGCTGGACAAGGCCATTGGCCTCGACCCGACCTATGCGTCGGCCTATGTGGCGCTCGGCACGACTTGGCTCTATGACGCGGTCAGTGGATGGACGGAGTTTCGCGACGATGCCCTGCAGAAGGCGGAGGAGGCAGCTCTCAAGGCCATAGCCCTGGACGATTCGAGCGCGGCGGCCCATGCGCTGCTCGGCAACGTCTATCTCAACCAGGCGCGTTTCGATCTCGCGCTCCAGCAGTGCGAACGAGCCATCGCGCTCAACCCGAGCGACGCCAACAGCTACGCGACCAAGGGCGATGCCCTCGTCTTCACCGGCCATCCCCAGCAGGCAATCGCCGCGTTCGACACGGCGCTGCAGCTGAATCCGGGCACCGTCTGGGCGGATCATCTCAACACGGTCGGATGGAGCTACTATCTGGCCGGGCGCTATGACGATGCGGCCAGGGTTTTCGAAAGCGGCGCGACGCGTCCGACGCTCGACTACGCCGTCGCTGCCGGGCTCGCGGCGTCCTATGCCCAGCAGGAGCGCCCGGCCGAGGCCGCGAGAGCGGCGAAGGCCGTTCTGCAGACTTGGCCCTTCTTCGAGGCCGAGACCTTTGCCATTCAGTTCAGCGGGGCCGACAGCCAGGCGCGGATCGTGGCGGGCTTGCGCAAGGCCGGGCTGAAGTGAGCGGCGGCCCTTGCGCCCACGACGGCGTCAGGGCGACAGCGCCTCGATCAGCGCCCGCGCCTTGGCCAGCGTCTCCTCATATTCCTCGTCGGGCCGGGAGTCGGCGACGATGCCGCCGCCGGCCTGGAAGCGGACCACCCGGTCGCGGATCGCGAAGGTACGGATGATGATGCTGCTGTCCATCGCCCCGTCGAAGCCGAGCCAGCCGATCGCGCCGCAATAGGGTCCGCGGCGGGTCGGCTCGAGCTCGGCGATGATCTCCATGGCGCGGATCTTGGGCGCGCCGGTGATCGAGCCGCCGGGGAAGCAGGCGGCGAGCAGGTCGACCGCGCCCATGCCCGGCCGCAGCCGGCCGGTGACCGTCGAGACGAGATGGAAGACGGTCGGCAGCGTCTCCAGCCGGCACAGGCTCGGCACCGCGATCGAGCCGTCGCGGCAGACCCGGGAGAGGTCGTTGCGCAGCAGGTCGACGATCATCACGTTCTCGGCGCGGTCCTTCTCGCTGCCCTCCAATGCCGCGGCCAGCGCCCGGTCCTCCGCCGCGTCGCGGCCGCGCGGCCGGGTGCCCTTGATCGGCCAGGTCTCGACGGCGTCGCCGGCCAGCCTGAGGAAGCGCTCCGGCGAGGCCGAGGCGATGGCCGCCCCGGGCAGCCGCAGGAAGGCGGCGAAGGCGGCCGGGTTGCGCCGCCGCAGCCGGCAGTAGAGGTCCCACTCCGAGACGCCGTCCGGCAGCGGCGCCAGGAAGCGCTGCGACAGGTTGGCCTGGAAGATGTCGCCGGCCAGGATGTAGTCGATCACCCGCTGCACCGCCGCCCGATAGCCGGCGGCGGTGAAGTTGGAGGCGATCGCCGGCGCCGCGCCCGGAGCCGCCGGCTCGGGCAGCGCGGCCGGAGCAGCGGCGAGCCGCTCGGCCAGCGCTCCCAGCCGCGCCGCCGCCCGCGCGCGCCGCGCCGGCCCAGCCGGCGCCGGATGGCCGGTCGAGACGATCCAGGCCCGCCGCGCCCGGTGGTCGAAGGCGACGACGCAGTCGTAGAAGCCGAGCGCAAGGTCGGGCAGCCCGCCATCGTCGAGCGCGGCGGCCGGCAGCCGCTCGAGATGGCGCGCCAGCTCGTAGCCGAAGAAGCCGACCGCGCCGCCCTGCAGCGGCGGCAGCCCGGGCAGGCCCGGCTGCGGGAAGCGGGCGAGCTCGGCCGCAAGCGCCGCGAACGGATCGCCCGACCAGCGCCGCCCGGCGCAGGCGATGGCGCCGTCCTTGCTCTCCAGCACCTGGAACGGGTCGAGGCAGACGAAGGAGTGCCGCCCCTGCCCCAGCCCCGGCGCCGCGCTGTCGAGCAGCATGGCATAGGGCTCCCCGGCGAACGGCGCGAACAGCCGCAGCGGATCGTCATAGGCGATCTCGCGCGCCAGCGGCGGTTCGGTATCGGCGGTCGGGCTCAAGCGTGCGGCCGGCAGGTCTCGGGGGCGCGCATCCTGCGTCCCCGCCCGCCCCGACGCAACCCGGCTACACCGACCCGTGCGAGCCTCATGCTTCGACAAGCTCGGCACGAGGCACTTCGAGGACGCGCCCGCGCCGACCGGCGGGACTCGCCCTCGCCTCCCCGGCAGCCCTACCATGGCGCCATGTCGCTCGCCCGCATGCCGACCCAGCCGCCCGAGGGGACGCGGCTCTATCTCCGCCCGGTCGGGCTGGTGGTCGGCGCCGACGCGGTGGCGCTGATCGGCGCCGGGCGGGCGCGGCGGCTGGCCGGGGCGGTGCCGCTCGCCTTCACCGCGGCCGAGCTGGTGCTGCGCTGGCCGGCGGGCGAGGCGCGCACGACCGCGCCGGTCGACGCCATCCTCGCCTGGGCCGAGCAGGGCGACGTCACCCTGCGCGAGGCGCTGGCCGGCTGGTTCGAGCATCTCGGCGCGCCGCGCCAGCGGCCCGGCGGCGGGCTGCTGGTGCGGCCGCTGCTGATGGGCATCGTCAACGTCACCCCGGACAGCTTCTCCGACGCCGGCGAGGCGCTCGATCCCGGCGCCGCCGTCGAGCGCGCCGTGGCGCTCGCCGAGGCCGGCGCCGACATCGTCGACATCGGCGGCGAGTCGACGCGGCCGGGCGCGCAGCCGGTGCCGCCCGAGGTCGAGATCGGGCGGATCCGGCCGGTGCTGGAGCGCCTCGCCCGCGACCGCAGCCCGCTGCGCGGCGCGCTGCTCTCGATCGACACGCGGCGCGCCGCGGTGATGCGCGTCGCGCTGGGGCTCGGCGCCGACCTGGTCAACGACGTCAGCGCGCTGGCCGACCCGGAGAGCCTGCCCCTGCTCGCCGGCAGCCGCGCCGCCGTGGTGCTGATGCACATGCCGGACGAGCCCGCGACGATGAACCGGGCGCCGGCCTATCGCGACGTCGTGCTCGACGTCTTCGATCACCTCGCCGGCCGGGTCGTCGCCTGCCGCGCCGCCGGCATCGCCGCCGAGCGGCTGATCGTCGATCCCGGCATCGGCTTCGGCAAGCGCGGCGCGCAGAACCTGGCCGTGCTGCGTGCCCTGCCGCTGTTCCAGGGCCTCGGCTGCCCGGTCCTGCTCGGGCTGTCGCGCAAGGGGCTCGGCGAGGCCCATCACTACCGCCATGCCCCGAAGGACCGCCGGCCCGGCTCGCTCGCCGCCGCCGCGCTCGCCCTCGAGCAGGGCGTGCAGCTGCTGCGCGTCCACGACGTCGCCGAGACCCGCCAGGCCGTCGATCTCTGGTGCCGGCTCAGGGTCGGCTGACTAGGCCGCCGCCTGCAGGATGCCGCCGAGCGCCGCCTCGTCCACCGGCCGCGGGTTGGTGCCGGCGCAGATGTCGCGCGCCGCCAGCCGGGCGATCGCCGCGAAGCGCTCCGGCGCCACCCCCAGCGCGCCCAGCGTCGGCGGGATGCCGACCGCCCGGCGCAGCTGGAGGATCCAGTCGCACGCCGCCGTGAAATCGCCGCCCGGCAGCCGCAGCGCATGGGCGAGCTCGGCCATCGGCGCCTCGATGCTCGGCCGGTTGTGCGCCAGGACGAAGGGCATCAGCACGGCGTTGGTCAGCCCGTGATGCCGGCCCTCGAGCGCGCCGATGGCGTGGCTGAGCGCGTGCATCGCGCCCAGCCCCTTGGCGAAGGCGGTGGCGCCCATGATCGCCGCGGCCATCATCCAGCCCCGCGCCTGCAGGTCATCCGGCTCGGCCACCGCGCGCGGCAGCCAGGTGCCGGCGAGCGCCACGCCGCGCAGCGCCACCGCGTCGGCCATCGGATGGAAGCCCGGGGCGCACAGCGCCTCGAGATTGTGGCTGAGCGCGTCCATGCCGGTCGCCGCGGTCAGCCAGCCCGGCATGGTCACGGTCAGCGTCGGGTCGGCGATCACCACCCGCGGCATCATCTCGGGGTGGATCACCGCCCGCTTGGCCGGCAGGGCCTCGTCGGTGACGATGGCGCTGGCCTCGACCTCCGCGCCGGTGCCGGCGGTGGTCGGGATGGCGACGATCGGCGCCGCTCCGCGTTCCTCGCCGGCGCTCGCGTGCTCGGGCCAGGCGAAGCGCCAGAGCGAGCCGCCGCGGCCGGCCAGCAGCGCGATGCACTTGCCGCAATCGAGCGCGCTGCCGCCGCCCAGCGCGATCACCCCGTCGGCGCCGGCGGCGGCGAAGGCGGCGCAGCCGGCCTCGACGTTGCCGCCGGTCGGATTCTCCTGCACCTCGGCGAACAGCACCGGCGCCGCCCCCAGCGCTGCCGCCGCGTTCGCCACGCGGCCGGCCAGCGGCAGGCGGGCCAGCCCCCGGTCGGTGACGATCATCGGCCGCGTCATGCCGAGCCGCCGGCAGACCTCGCCGAGCTCCTCGAGCCGGCCGATGCCGAACCGCACCTCGGTCGGGAACAGCCAGTCGCCGCGCATCGCCGCGGCCGCGCCGTCCATCGCGTTCATTCTGCAAGCCCCCTCGCGCCCGGCCGGGCGCGAGGCCGGCCGCGCGTTGACAGGCTAGACGATTCGTCGTTCGATCGCCCAACCAATTCCAACCCCGCGCCGCCGCGCGAACGGGCCGGGCCGCGCCGGCTCGCGCCTCCGAGGACCTGCCATGCCCGAAGCTCCCATCATCCGCGACGTTTCCGCGGCCGTGCGCACCGTCGAGCTGGCCTGGATCCCGATGCCGGACGGACGCCGGCTGGCCGCCCGGCTGTGGCTGCCGGTCGACGCCGAGGCGCGGCCGGTGCCGGCGATCCTGGAATACATTCCCTACCGCCGCCGCGACGGGACGCGGGGGCGCGACGACGAGGCGCATGCCTGGGTGGCGGCGCAGGGCTATGCCTGCGCCCGGGTCGACATCGCCGGCTCCGGCGATTCCGAGGGGCTGCTGCGCGACGAGTACCTGGCCCAGGAGCAGGCGGACGGCGTCGCGATCATCGCCTGGCTGGCGGCGCAGCCCTGGTGCAGCGGCGCGGTCGGCATGATCGGCATCTCCTGGGGCGGCTTCAACGGGCTGCAGCTGGCGGCCCTGCAGCCGCCGGCCCTCAAGGCGGTGATCTCGCTCTGCAGCACGGTCGACCGCTATGCCGACGACGTCCACTTCATGGGCGGCTGCCTGCTCAACGACAATTTCGACTGGGGCGGCGCCTTCTTCGCCTATGCCGCCCTGCCGCCGGACCCGCAGATGGTGGGCGACGGCTGGCAGGCGCGCTGGCTGGAGCGGCTGGAGGCGCTGCAGCCCTTCCCCGCCCTGTGGTTCGCCCACCAGCGCCGCGACGCCTTCTGGCAGCACGGCTCGGTCTGCGAGGACTGGTCCCGGCTGACCTGCCCGGTGCTGGCGGTCAGCGGCTGGGCCGACGGCTACACCGCCGCGGTGTTCCGGCTGCTCGAGAGCATGCCCGGACCCTGCAAGGGGATCGTCGGGCCGTGGGGCCATCTCTATCCCTTCCGCGGCGTGCCCGGGCCGGCGATCGGCTTCCTGCAGGAATGCGTGCGCTGGTGGGACCGCTGGCTGAAGGGCGCCGCGAACGGCGTCGACGACGATCCGGCGCTGCGCCTCTGGCTGCAGGAGAGCGTGCCGCCGCGGGCCCACTACGACGAGCGACCGGGCCGCTGGATCCAGCTGCCGGGCTGGCCCGCGGCCGCCGTCGAGCGCCGCCGGCTGGCGTTGAATGCCGACGGGCTGGCGCCGGCGGCCGGCCCCGCCGCCCTGCTGCCGCTGCGCTCGCCCCAGACCACCGGCGTCGCCGGCGGCGAATGGTGCGCCTACGGCCTCGGCAAGGTGGCGCCGGAGATGCCGCTCGACCAGCGCCTCGACGATGCCGGCTCGCTGGTCTTCGACGGTCCGCCGCTCGAGGCGCCGCTGGCCGTGGTCGGCGATCCGGTGGTGACGCTGGAGCTCGCCTCGGACCGGCCGCAGGCGATGGTCGCGGTGCGGCTCAGCGACGTCGCGCCGGACGGCGCCGCGACCCGGGTCAGCTTCGGCCTGCTCAACCTGTCGCACCGCGACTCCGACGCCGAGCCGCAGGCGCTCGAGCCAGGCCGAAGCTACACCGTGCGCGTCCGCCTCAACGAGGCGGCCTGGCGCTTCCCCCCCGGGCACCGGCTGCGCATCGCGGTCTCCAGCGCCTACTGGCCGATGGTCTGGCCGCAGCCCGAGGCCGCCACCCTGACCATCACCGCCGGCCGCAGCTCGGTCGAGCTGCCGGTGCTGCCGGCCGCCGCCGAGGCGGGCTGGAGCGGCTTCGGCCCGGTCAAGCACGCCACACCGATGCCCCGCACCGTCTTCGATCCCGGCGCGGAGCAGCGCTCGCTGCTCTACGACGTCGACCGCGACCGCACCACCTTCCGGGTCAGCCGCAACGACGGGCGCAGCCGGATCGACGCCATCGGCACCGAGATCGCCTACACCAAGCTGAAGCAGTTCAGCGTCGAGCGCGACGATCCGCGCACCGCCCGCTCCGAGGTCGAGACCATGGTCCACTACCGGCGCGAGAGCGACGGCTGGGACGCCAGGCTGGTGGCGCGGATCGTGATGACCACCGACGGGCGCGACCTCGTCATCGATTCCGACGTCGATGCCTTCGCCGGCGAGCGGCGCGTCTTCACGCGCAGCTTCCATCATTGCATTCCGCGCGATTATCAATAATTTCATTTCCTGCTGACAGGCCGGGGCCAGCGGCGCGGCCCGGCGTGCTAGGTTGCGCGGGAAACCGGTTCCACGAGAGACGGAGAGAGGCATGAGCAGGGACATTTCTCGCCGGCAGGTGCTGATCGGAGGCACGGCGCTGGCCGGGCTCGCCGCGCTGCCGGCAGCCGGCGGCAGGCCGGCATTCGCGGCCGGCCACAGCCAGGTCGCGGTCCGCTACACCCGCGACCTGCAGAACCTCGATCCCGCGAACCGGGTCGGGCCGGAGGAGGAGAACCTCTACATGGCCTGCTGCCAGTTCCTCGCCCGCCTGAAGCCGGGCTCGACCGAGTGGGAGCCGGACGCTGCCAGCAAGCTGACCCAGGTTTCCGACACCGAGATCGACTTCGAGCTGAAGCCCGGCCAGATGTTCCAGCAAGGCTATGGCGAGCTCACCGCCGAGGACGTCAAGTTCTCCTTCGAGCGCTTCCGCAAGCCGGGCGCCGACGGCAAGCTGCCCGCCTTCGCCGACGACTGGATCGCGCTCGACCATGTCGAGGTCACCGGCCAGTACACCGGCAAGATCATCCTGAAGAACCCGGCGCCGACGATCTGGCTGGTCGGCATCTGCGACGGCTCCGGCACGCTGCTCTCGAAGAAGGCGTTCGCCGCGCTCGGCGAGGCCAAGATGGCGACGACGCTGATCGGCAGCGGCCCCTACCAGATCGAGGAATGGCGCCCCAACGAGAAGGTCGTCCTCACCCGCAACCCGGACTGGAAGGGCGAGAAGCCGCACTTCGACGAGTTCCTCATCCGGCCGATCCAGGAGATCAAGACCGCCGAGCTGGCGCTGAAGGCGCAGGAGATCAACTTCACGGAGATCGACGCCGCCTCGGCCAAGGATCTCGCCGGCGACCCCAACGTCGAGATCATGCGCCGCCCGGGCATCGACTACACCTGGCTCGGCATCAACATGGAGAAGCCGCCCTTCACCGACCTCAAGGTGCGCCAGGCGGTGCGGCTGGCGATCGACGTCGACTCGATCATCCAGGGCGCCTATGGCGGGACCGTCGATCGGGCCCGCGCCCTGGTGGCGCCCGGCCTGCTCGGCTACTGGAAGGACGCGCCGCTCTACAAGTACGACCCGGAGGCGGCCAGGAAGCTGCTCGCCGAGGCCGGCCAGGGCGGCGGCTTCTCCACCACCCTGACGACGCTGACCGATGCCGGCTACCTCGCCGCCGCCCAGATCATCCAGGCCAACCTCGCCGAGGTCGGCATCACCGTGAAGATCGACGCGCTCGACCCCGGCGCCTACTGGGCGCTCGGCGCCGACGACAAGGCCAAGAACGTCGAGCTGGTCATCGTGCCCTACCAGTCGAAGCTCGATTCCAGCTTCCAGACCCAGTGGTTCACCTCGAAGCAGATCGGCATCTGGAACTGGCAGCGCTGGAACAGCCCGGAGTTCGACAAGCTGCACGATCTCGCCAACTCGACGCTCGACAGCAAGAAGCGCGAGGAGGCCTTCATCCGCATGCAGCAGCTGATGGACGAGTCGGCCTGCTTCATCTGGATCACCCACGAGGTCCATGTCTACGGCCACTCCAAATGGCTGAAGCCGGTGATCCTGCCGAACGGGCCGAACTGGCAGTTCGTCGACTTCGAAGAGGCGTGACGGCGGCAGCCCTCGGCTCCCACCGCCGCAGCTGTGGCGGCGGTGGGAACCACCCGCCGTGAGCGAGGTCGGCGCCCCCGCCCGCCGGCGCCGCGGCGCCAGCCTCTGGGGCTACGCCGCCAGCCGGCTGGTCACCACGCTGATGGTGATCGTCGGGGCCATCGCGCTGCTCTTCGTCGTCACGCTGTTCGTGCCGGGCGACCTCGCCACCGCGTTGCTCGGGCCGCGCGCCAGCCCGGCGATGGTCGCGGCGTTCGCCCACCGCATGGGGCTCGACCTGCCGGTCCACGAGCGCCTCTGGGTCTTCTTCTCCCAGGTGCTGCAGGGCGATCTCGGCACCGACGTCGTCTCCGGCCGGCCGATCCTCGACATGGTGCTGGAGGTGCTGCCGCAGACGCTGGCGCTGGCCGGCGCGGCGATCGGCCTCGGCGTGGCGGCGGGCCTGCCGCTCGGCTGCTACGCCGCCACCCATCGCGGCAGCCTGGGCGACCAGATCACCGCCGTGCTCAGCGTCGGGCTGATCGCCACGCCGACCTTCGTCGTCGCCGTCTATCTGCTGCTGATCTTCTCCATCTGGCTCAGCTGGTTCCCGGTGATCGGCGCCGGCGCGTCCGGCGACCTCGGCGACCAGCTGCTCCACCTCGTGCTGCCGGCCGTCGCGCTGGCGGTCGGCTGGATCGGCTACATCGCCCGGCTGATCCGCTCCTCCCTGCTGGAGGTGCTCGAGGAGCCCTATCTGCGGACCGCGCGGGCCTATGGCGTGGCCCGCTGGCGGGTGCTCTACAAGTACGCCCTCAAGCTCGCCTGCATCCCGACTCTCGCCATCCTCGGCCTCGGCATCGGCGACCTGCTCGCCGGCGCGGTCTTCGTCGAGATCATCTTCGCGCGGCCCGGCATCGGCACGCTGATCTACGGCGCCATCCGCAACCGCAACTATCCCGTCGTCCAGGGCGGCGTGCTCGCCGTCGTCGTGCTCTTCGTGATGACCAACCTGCTGGTCGACCTCAGCTATGGCTGGCTCGACCCGCGGGTCCGCCGCGACCTCGGCAAGTCCGGCCGATGATCGCTGCGATGGTCCCCGGCACCGGCCAGGTGCTGCGCCGCATCTGGTCGACCCCGACCGGCCGGATCGGGGCGGTCGCGGTGGCGATCATCCTGGCCCTCGCCCTGCTGGCCCCGCTGGTCGCCCCCTACGGCCCGACCCGGATCGACGTGCCGCACCGGCTCGAGGGCCCGAGCTGGGCGCACTGGATGGGGACGGACCAGCTCGGCCGCGACCTCTTCTCGCGCATCATCCATGGCGCCCGGGTGGCGGTGCTCATCTCGCTGGCGGTGATCGGGCTGGCGCTCTCCGTCGGGCTGGTGCTCGGCATGGCGGCGGCCCTGGCGCCGCGCCAGGGCGAGCGCGTCATCCTGGTGCTGTTCGACATCGTCAGCTCCTTCCCCAGCATCATCCTGGCGCTGGCCCTGGTGGCGCTGTTCGGCCCCGGCCTCACCAACCTCGTGGTGCTGGTGGCCGTCGTCTTCGTGCCGCATTTCGGCCGGGTGACGCGGGCCCAGACGCTGGCGATCAAGAACGCCCCCTTCCTCGAGGCCGAGCGCGTGCTCGGCGCCTCGCTGCCGCGCCGGGTGCTGGTCCACATCCTGCCCAACATCGTCGGGCCGATCCTGGTGCTGGCCAGCATGGACGTGCCGGTCGTGATCACCATCGAGGCCGGCCTCTCCTTCCTCGGCATCGGCGTGCAGCCGCCGCTCGCCAGCTGGGGCAGCCTGCTGCGCGACGGCTACACCTACCTGCAGCAATCGGCCTGGCCGACCGTCTTCTCGGCCGGCGCGCTGACCGTCGCCACCCTGGGCTCGACCCTGTTCGGCGAGGCGCTGCGCGACGCCATCGACCCCAAGCTCAGGGGCGACCGGTGAGCGGCGCGCTGGCCCGGATCGAGGACGCCTCGGTCGGCTTCGCCACGGCGCGTGGCCTGGTCCGCGCGCTCGACCGGGTGACGCTGGAGATCCCGCCCAACCGCATCGTCGGCGTGGTCGGCGAGTCCGGCAGCGGCAAGTCGACCCTGGCGCTGGCCCTGCTCGGGCTGCTTCCCGGCAACCTCGCCGCGGCGAGCGGACGGCTGGTGTTCGAGGGCGAGACCTTCGAGCTCGCCGACCGCGCGGCGCTGGCCCGGCTGCGCGGCAATCGCGCCGCCATGGTGTTCCAGGACCCGATGACCTCGCTCAACCCGGTCTTCACCGTCGGGACCCAGCTGGTCGACGCCCAGCGCGCCAAGTTCGGCCGGCTCGGCACCGCGGCGCTGCGCGGCCGCGCCGCCGCCATGCTGGCCAAGGTCGGCATCCCCGAGGCGGCCGCCCGGCTCGACGACTACCCGCACCAGTTCAGCGGCGGGATGCGCCAGCGCATCATGATCGCCATGGCGCTGCTGGTCGAGCCGCGGCTGCTGATCGCCGACGAGGCGACCACCGCGCTCGACGTCACCATCGAAGCGCAGATCGTCGCCGAGCTCGACCGGCTGCGCCAGGAGTTCCAGGGCTCGATCCTGTTCATCTCGCACTCCCTCGGCCTGGTCTCCGAGCTCTGCGACGAGGTGGTGGTGATGTATGCCGGCCATGTCGTCGAGAGCGGCCCGGTGGCCCGCATCTTCCTCGAGCCGGCCCACCCCTACACCCGGGCGCTGCTCGCCTGCGAGCTCGAGGAGGGCGGCGCCGAGCGCCGCTTCCGCAGCATCGGCGGCGAGGTTCCCGACCTGGCGCGACCGCCGGCCGGCTGCGTCTTCGCGCCGCGCTGCCCGCACGCCTTCGCGCGTTGCGCCGAGCCGCCGCCGCTGACCGAGCGCGGCGACGGCCGGCGCGCCGCCTGCTGGCTGCCATGACCGCGCAGCCGCTGCTCGAGGTCGACGGCCTCGACGTCGTCTATGAGAACGGCTTGCACGCCGTGCGCGCCGCCAGCCTGGTGCTCGCCGCGGGCGAGACGCTGGGCCTGGTCGGGGAGAGCGGCTGCGGCAAGAGCAGCCTGGTCCGCACCATCGTCGGGCTGCAACGGCCGGCGGCGGGCCGCATCGCGGTGGAGGACCGCGACCTGGCGCGGCTCGACCGGGCCGGGCGGCGCTGGCTCAGCCGCCGGGTGCAGATGATCTTCCAGGATCCGCTTTCGTCCCTGTCGCCGCGGCTGAGCATCGCGACGCTGCTCGCCGAGCCGCTGCGCATCCACGGGCTGAGCCGGGCCGAGCACTGGCCGCGCGTGCTGCAGCTCGCCGCCACGCTCGGGCTGGCCGAGGGCCTGCTGGCGAAATACCCGCACCAGGTGAGCGGCGGCCAGGCGCGGCGCGTCGGCATCGCACGCGCCCTGGTGCTGCAGCCCCGGCTGCTGATCGCCGACGAGCCGACCGCCGGGCTCGACGTCTCGATCCAGGGCGACCTGCTCAACCTGATGGCCGAGCTGCAGGCCCGCCTCGGCCTCGCCTACCTGATCGTCAGCCACAATCTCGGCGTCATCCGCCGGGTGACCGACCGCATCGCCATCATGTATCTCGGCCGGATCGTCGAGACCGGCCCGACGACGCGGATCTTCGCCCGCCCGGCCCATCCCTACACGGCCGGCCTGATCGCCGCCAGCCCGGTCATCGATCCGCTGAAGCAGCGGCCGCGCAACCTGCTCAAGGGCGAGATCCCGAGCCCCTTCGACCCGCCGAGCGGCTGCGGCTTCCGCACCCGCTGCCCGCGCGCCGCCGCGCGCTGCGCCGCCGAGGCACCGGCCCTGGTCGACCGCGGCGGCGGCCGCATCGCCGCCTGCCATTTCCCGCTGGACTGACCCGGAGGCCGCCGATGGAACGCGAGATCCGCGAGATCGAGACGCTGTGGATCCCGATGCCGGACGGCGTCCGGCTCGCCGCGCGCGCCTGGATCCCGGTCGACGCCGAGGCCGACCCGGTGCCCGCCATCCTGGAATACATTCCCTATCGCCGGCGCGACGGGACGCGCGAGGGCGACGAGGAGACGCATCCCTGGTGGGCCCGCCAGGGCTATGCCTGCATCCGCCTCGACATCCGCGGGTCCGGCGATTCCGAGGGGATCATCCGCGACGAGTACCTGGCCCAGGAGCAGGACGACGCCGTCGCCGCCATCGCCTGGCTCGCCGCCCAGCCCTGGTGCAGCGGCAAGGTCGGCATGGTCGGCATCTCCTGGGGCGGCTTCAACGGGCTGCAGGTCGCCGCCCGCCGGCCGCCGGCTCTGGCCGCCGTGATCACCCTCTGCTCGACCGACGACCGTTACGCCGAGGACATGCACTACATGGGCGGGGTGCCGATGGGCGACAACCTCGTCTGGGGCTCGATGTTCTTCGCCATCATGGCGCGCGCGCCCGACCCGGACGTCGTCGGGCCGGGCTGGCGCCAGCAGTGGATGGAGCGGCTCGAGGCGGTCGAGCCGGTCTTCGCCCGCTGGCTCGAGCACCCGCTGCGCGACGCCTACTGGCGGCACGGCTCGGTGTGCGAGGACTTCTCGGCGATCCGGTGCCCGGTCATGGCGGTGGGCGGCTGGGCCGACGGCTACAGCAACGCCGTCTTCCGCCTGCTCGCCGGGCTCGACGTGCCGCGGCTCGGCATCGTCGGCGCCTGGGGCCACCGCTTCCCGCATGACGCGCTGCCCGGGCCCGGCATCGGCTTCCTGCAGGAAGGGTTGCGCTGGTGGGACCGCTGGCTGAAGGGCCGCGACACCGGCATCGAGCGCGAGCCGATGCTGCGCGCCTGGCTGCAGGACGGCGTGCCGCCGCTGGCGCACTATGACGAGCGGCCGGGACGCTGGGTTGCCGAGCCTTCCTGGCCCAGCCCGCGCATCGCGCAGCGATCGCTGGCCCTGGCACCCGGCCGGCTGGCCGAGGCGCCCGGTCCCGACGCGGCGCTCGCCTGGCGCAGCCCGCAGACGGTCGGCGCCGCCGCCGGCGAGTGGTGCCCCTACGGGCTCGGCGGCGAGAGCCCGGAGATGCCGCTCGACCAGCGCATCGACGACGCCCTGTCGCTCTGCTTCGACGGCGACCCGCTGGCCGAGCCGCTCGCCATCCTGGGCGCGCCGGTGGCCGAGCTCGAGCTCTCGGTCGACCGCCCGGCCGCCTTCCTCTGCGCCCGGCTCTGCGAGGTCGCGCCGGACGGCGCCTCGACGCGCGTCAGCTTCGGCATCCTCAACCTGACGCATGACGACGGCCACGGCACCGCGACGCCGCTCAGTCCCGGCGCGCGCCGCCGCGTCCGGCTGCAGCTCAACGAGGCCGGCCACCGCTTCCGTCCGGGATGCCGGCTGCGGCTGGCGCTGTCGACCGCCTACTGGCCGATCGTCTGGCCCTCGCCCGAGCCGGTCACCCTCACCCTCTTCACGTCAGGCAGCCGCCTGCTGCTGCCGGTGCGCGACGGGAGCGCCGGCGAGCCGGCGGTAAGCTTCCCGCCGCCGCTGCGCCCGGCGGCCCGGCCGCGCACCGTGCTGCGCCCCGGCCGGGTCGAGCGGCGCATGGCGCTCGACATCGGCAGCGGCCGGCTGGAGAGCACCGTGCTGCGCGACGACGGCTGCAGCCGCATCGACGCGATCGGCGTCGAGACCGACCACGTCAAGGAGCTGCGCTACGAGATCCGCTCCGGCGACCCGGCCTCGGCCCGCGCCGAGACCCGCACCGCGCTGGTCAACCGCCACCCCGGCTGGGACACCCGGATCGCCGCCCGCACCGCGATCTCCTGCGACCGCGAGACCTTCCACGTCGAAGCCGAGCTGGAGGCCTTCGAGGACGGGCGGCGGGTCTTCTCGCGCAGCTGGACGCTGCCGGTGCGGCGGCGAGGAAACTAGGGATTCATTGGCCCGGACACATGTCCCCAGCCGCCCCCCCTTTGTCATGCCCGGGCTTGACCCGGGCATCCAGCTTGCGGCAGCCCTGGATTGCCGGGTCAAGCCCGGAAATGACAAGAAGAACGCAGGCCACTGCAAGTCTCGTCACCAGCTACGACACCCTGCGTAGGAATGCTCAGCCCACTTCGCCCTGCCGGTCGAACGCCACCCGGCCCGCCAGCAGCGTGAGATCCGCCTCGACGTCCTTGAGGTCGGCCACCCCGGCCTGGAAGGGATCGCCGCTCAGCACCGCGATGTCGGCGACCTTGCCGGGCTCCAGCGTGCCGAGGCGGTCGTCGACGCCGCAGGCATAGGCGCCGTTCTCGGTGTAGGCCGAGAGCGCCTCGGCGAGGGTCAGGCGCTCCCCGGCGCCCAGCACCTCGCCGCCCAGCGTGGTGCGGGCCAGCGCGGCATGGAGGTTGACGAAGGGATTGACGTCGCTGACCGGCGTGTCGCTGCTCATCGCCGGCCTGAGGCCGCGGCGTTGCCAGCGCGCCATGGGATAGCAGCCGGCCGAGCGCTGCTCGCCCAGCACATCGAGGTAGGTGTCGCCGAAGTCCCGCACGAAGACCGGCTGCGGCGCCGGGATGAGGCCGAGGCGCTGCATCTCGCCCATCTGCCGCTCGTCGGTAAAGCCGCAGTGCTCGATGCGGTGGCGGCGGTGGCTGCAGATGCCGTCGGCGCAGGCCTTGTCGAAGGAGCGGATGGTCTGGTCGATGGCGGCGTCGCCGATGGCGTGCACCGCCACCTGGAAGCCGCGGCGATGGTAGTGGCCCACCATCTCGTCGAGCTCGCGGTCGCTGAAGATCAGCACGCCGAGCTCGCCGTTGGCGTAGGGCTTCGACATGGCCGCGGTGCAGCCGCCGGCGCTGCCGTCCGTGAAGAACTTCACCGGCCCCACCCGCAGCATCCCGCTGCCCTTGCCCGTGAGGTAGCCCTTGGCGAAGGCCTCCTCGGCGATGCCGGCGGGGCCGCCGCCCATCGCCATGGTCATGCGCACCGGCAGGCGCCCGGCGCGCTCGGCCGCCTCGTAGGCCGCCACGTCGCGCCAGCCGCCGACCAGGCCGACGCAGGCGTCCATCACCGAGCCGATGCCGTAGGACAGGCAGCGCTGCCCGGCCAGCTCGATGGCCTCCACCAGCTCATCGACCTCGGGCACCGGCATGGCCTCGTGCATCGCCTCCTGCGCGCGCTCCTGCAGCAGGCCGGTCGGCTCGCCGTTCTCGCGCACGATGACGCCGCCCGGCGGGTTCGGCGTGTCGCGCGAGATGCCGGCGAGCTTCAGCGCCGCCGAGTTGGCCACGCCCATGTGGCCGCAGCAGCGGCCGAGCCAGACCGGATGATCGGGCGAGACCTTGTCGAGGTCCCAGCGCGTGGGATGGCGTTTGCCGGCCATGCGGTCGTGATCATAGCCGCTGCCGGTGATCCAGGTGCCCGGCGCCAGGCTCTGCGCCCGTCCGCCGACCAGATGCACGATGTCGGCCACGCTCGCGACGGCGCCCGGCCGGAGGTCGAGGCTCTTGGCCCGCCGGCCCAGCGACATGAGGTGCATGTGCGCATCATGGAAGGCCGGGATGGCGAGGCGCCCGCGCAGGTCGATGCGCCGCGTCCCGGGGCCGGCCAGCATCTCCACGTCGCTCGCCCGCCCCGCCGCCAGCACCTTGCCGCCGTGCAGCGCCAGCGCCTCGGCGGTGCCCTGCGCCAGGCCGCGCCAGATGGGGCCGCCCGAGAGGATGGTGTCCGCCTTGCCGTCGATCGGGTTCATGCCTTGCTCCCTGCGTCGTTGCCACAAGCATAGCCTCCCGAGGCGCGGGAGATGACAGTCCCCTGCCGGGTCGCTCATGGTGGTTGGGGCGGGCATGAGCCAGCCTCCGGCCCCCTGGTCGTCGCGAACGCGCGACGGTTCGGGTATGATCCCCGTGGGCTGAGATGCGGTGATCGACCGCGGCCCCCTGGCCGACCTGCATATGGCCGCGCCGCATCCAACCCCGCCGCCCGCGGCCAAGCTTGCGGCCTAGACAGCGTGACGTGCCAGCGCGCCTGACCATGGAGGAACACGATGACCTCGATCGTGTCGGAGAAGCTTCTCGACGAGCGGCTCGCCAAGGTCGAGACGGCGCGGTCGTGGAGCCCGCGCCTGGTCTCGAAGCTCGAAGGCCATATCCGCTCGGCCGATGACGAGGCCCTGTTCCGCATCAATCCGCTCGCCTTCGCGGCCGAGCGGGGCCTGGCGGAGGACGAGGTGATCGATCTGCTGCTCCATGCAACCGCCACGGGACTCTTCCGCATGGACTGGCTGCTGCTCTGCCCGCAATGCGCCTGCGTCGTCGAGAGCCTGGCCACCCTCCGGGGAGTCCATCACTTCTATCACTGCAACGCCTGCCAGATCGACCTGGAGGCATCGCTCGACGACCACATCGCCGTGACCTTCACGATCAGCCCGGAGATCCGCCCGATCGTCTTCCATCGCCCCGAGCAGCTCTCGCCCATGGACTACTGCTTCAAGTACGGGGCGACGCGCGACGGCGTGCTGCCCGACGGCAGGCCCTTCGCGGACATCAAGGCGGCGCTGACCAAGGCGGTGAGCTACCTGCCGCCGGGCGAGACCACGCGGATGACCGTCGAGGCCAGCGAGGGCACGATCTTCGGCGCGAGCCCCGAAGGCCGCGCCGGCCTGGTGCTCTCGATCGAGGGAACGCCGTCGCCGACCGGGCAGCTCAGGCAGGTCCTCTACGACCAGCCGGTGCGGGAGCACGCGACCGGCAGCGTGGCGCCGGGCTCGATCACCTTCGCGGTGACGAACGCCACCGGCGAGCGGGGAACGCTCTTCCTCGCCGTCCTGCCGCCCGGCGTGAGGGTCGGGCAGGCGCCGATCACCTTCCGTCCCTTCCTGACCGGCAAGCGCCTGCTGACGACCCAGGCCTTCCGCGATCTCTTCCGCTCCGAGGTGATCCGCGCGACCGAGGGCCTCGGCATCAAGGACATCACGCTGCTGTTCACCGACCTCAAGGGCTCGACGGCGCTCTACGACCGGATCGGCGATCTCAACGCCTTCGCCCTCGTGCATCGGCATTTCGAGCGTCTGCAGGACATCACCGCCCGCTACCGCGGCGCCGTCATCAAGACCATCGGCGACGCGGTGATGGCGGCCTTCCTGAGCCCGGCGGACGCGCTGCAGGCCGCGCTCGCCATGCGCGTGGAGATCGCCGGCTTCAACAGCGGCGAGCCCGACCGGCAGCTGCTGCTCAAGATCGGCATCCACAAGGGCGCCGCGATCGCCGTCACGCTGAACGAGCGCCTCGACTATTTCGGCCAGACCGTCAACATCGCCGCCCGCGTGCAGCATCTCGCCGATGCCGACGAGATCTATGTCTCCGAGGCCGCATATCAGGACGCCGGCCTGCAAGCCGTCATCGAGCCATTCCAGGTCGAGTCGAGGATCGCCAGCCTGAGGGGCGTGCAGCAGGACCAGCGCGTCTTCCGCATCGCGCCGCCGGCCGCGCCGGCACCGCCCTCGGCATAGGCGTCCGGCTGCGACCTACGCCTTGTTGAAGTAGGTCTCCAGCTCGTCGACCAGATCGAGCAGCGCGGTGGCGGCGTGGCGGGCGCCGGAGGCCGACTTCTTGTCGATCGCCCCCTGCATCGCGGCCAGCGCCGCCGCCACACGCTTCGCCAGCCTGGCGTCCTGCACGCGGCCGGCGATGGCGTCCAATTGCTGGCGGGCGAAGCCCGTCGCCTCCTGCATGTCGCCCCAGCGCATCGGCTTCGCCTTGAGGTCGGCATCGTAGCGGAAGCCGGAATAGTCGAGCAGGTTGACCTCGGTCGGCACCTTGCCCGGCGGCGCGGCGCTGACCAGCACGCGGTAGCCCTCGACCGAGGCCAGCGCGATCCCGGCCCGGTCGTTCGCCTTGCGCGCCGTCCGGATCGCCGCCAGCTCGCGGTCGAGCGCGCCCTGGCCGTCGGCCGGGAGCAGCCCGTGCACCTGCCCCGCCGCCTTGCCGGCCTCGGCGATGCGCCGGTCGAGCTGCGCCGGCTTGGCCGAGAAGCTCTCCTCGGTGAGCGTCTCGAACGGCTCCGCCGCGGCCAGCAGCTTCGGCCCGGCCGCATCCTCGGCACGCGCCGCCACGCTCAGCAACAGCGCCGCCGCCAGAATCGCCACTGTCCCCCTCATCCGACCCTCCTTTGTGTCCGGACGCCCGACGAACCAAACCTGCCTCAGATCACCCGCGGGAACTCCGCGCAGTCCAGGGGTTCGCCGGACCGCAGGCCGGGGTTCTCCGGCGGGATCGCCACCTCGCCCGGGCGCTCGAGATAGGTCGCGTCGTCGCCGGTCCAGCGCGTCGCCAGCGCGCGGCGGCGGCGCGCCGAGCGGTTGCCCGGGGCGCCGTGCACGATCATCGCCTGGAACACCAGGCAGTCGCCGGGCTGCATCGCCCAGCGGCCGATGTCATAGCGCGCGCGGTCCGCCTCGATGTCGGGCAGCTCGGGCAGGCCGGTGCCCTGGTAGGGCGACTGGTCGAGGAAGTGCCGGGGGTTGTAGCTGACGCCCCAGTCGTGCGAGCCGCGGACATACTCGACCGCGGTCTCCAGGTCGACGGGATCGAGCGGCAGCCAGATCGAGCAGACCTGGCGGCCGGCGACCGCCCAGTAGGGCTGGTCCTGGTGCCAGGGTGTGCGCTCGGCGGTGCCCGGCTCCTTCACCAGCAGCTGGTCGTAGAAGAAGTTGACCTTGCGCGAGCCCATCACGGCGGCGGCGATGCGCGCCGCCGGCGAGTGGAAGACGAAGTCGCGGAAGGGCTGCAGCCGCTTCCACAGGGAGAGGTCGCCGAAGAACAGGCCGGCGGCGCCCGGCCGGGTATAGACCTCGGCGAGGGGGCCGCGCTCGACCATCGCCTGCTCGATGCCGGCGGCGAGATGGTCGAGCCAGGACTGCTCGAACATCCCGCGCAGGCAGACCACGCCGTCGCGGCGATAGGTCTCGATCGCCTCCGGCGCAACCGGCCGCGCCGGCAGGCGCTGCCCGGGAAGGCGGCCGCTCACAGCAGGTCGCGCGGGATGCGGCTCTCCCAGGTCCGGGCGAACACCCGCATGTCGCCCTCGTAGGCATCGAGCGTCGCGGTCAGCAGGAACTCGGCGGCGGTGGCGGTGAGCAGGGTTCGCGTCTCGGTGCGCACGCTCCAGCCGGGCCGCTCCATGCGATAGCTCCACTCCGCCTCGGCGCGGGCCGAGAGCGGGTCGTCGGGACGGATCCGGTAGTGCTCGACGCCGCTCGCCGCCATCGTCAGGCCGATCTCGTCGAGCCGCCAGGAGCCGCCGGCCCGCTGGACGCGCATCACCGTCTCCCCGGTCGAGAGATCCTCGGTGACGGTGCGGTCGCGGCTGCTGCTGCTCAGCGTCGCATGGGCGGGCGGCGCGGCGCCCTGCGGCGGCCCGAACGGCGCCAGGCCGGAATCGAGCGGTCCCGGCGGGCGCTGCGGCAGCTCGAGCGCGGCGGTCTCGGCGTGCAGGGTGAGCGAAACCGGCTCCGGCGACGGCCAGACCATCGGCCAGTAGGCGTTGGACAGCGCCAGCCGGATCCGGTGCCCGGTCGCGAAGGCGTGCGCCACGTCGTTGAGCTGCAGCCGGATGCGGGTCGGCTGCCCCGGGACGAGCGGGCGCGGCTCCGCATCGCCGTCGCGATGGGTGAGGTTGAGGATGCCGATGGTGACCAGGGTCGAGGCGCCATCCGGCGCGACGTCGCAGAGCCGGGCGCAGAGCAGCGCGTTCGGCCGGTCGCTCTCGAGCTCCAGGGTCAGCACCGGCGCACCGAGCATCTCCAGCGGCTCGGCCAGCGCCGTGCCGTCGAAGACGAGCGAGCGGCCGTCGTCCGGGCGCTGGTCGACCGGCAGCTCGCCGCCGACGCCGTAGGGACACCAGTCGCCGGCGGCCAGCCCCGTCGTCTGCGGCGAGCGCAGCAGCAGGCGGGAGGGCGGCTGCGGCCCGGCCGCGAGCCGGCCGGGACCGAGGCGCAGGGTCAGCGGGCGGATGCGCGGCGCGGGCCAGCCCGCCTCGGCCACCCAGCGGCCGGGCCGCGTCGCGTACTGCGCGGCCGGCGGCGCGCTGTCCTGCAGCCAGACGCGATAGGCCGGCTCCTCCATGATCCCGTTCTCGACGCCCTTCAGCCAGCGGTCCCACCAGCGCAGCGCCTCCTGCAGGAAGCCGATCGCGGGCCCGGGCGTCGCCATGTGCGGATAGGCGTGCGCCCAGGGGCCGACCAGCCCCTTCTTCGGCGCGTCGAGATGGGCGAGCAGGCGCGGCACCGCGTTGCTGTAGCCGTCGGCCCAGCCGCCGACGGCGTAGACGGCGGCGGCGATGGCGCCGTAATCCTCGCAGACCGAGCCGTGCCGCCAGTAGGCGGAGCGGCGCTGCTCGCGCACCCAGCGCTCGAGGAACAGGGTCGCGTGCTCCAGCCGGTCGAGCCACATCGCCCGCCAGCGCGCGCCGACCACCTGCGGGTCGGGCGGGCGGCTGTTGTAGGCGAAGAAGGTCGAGCCCCAGGCCAGGCTGTCGCCGAGCAGGCAGCCGCCCATGTAGTGGCAGTCGTCGGCGTAGCGGTCGTCGGTCGAGCAGACGGTGAGGATCGCCTTCAGCGCCGGCGGCCGGCGGGCCGCCACCTGCAGCGAGTTGAAGCCGCCCCAGGAGATGCCCATCATGCCGACCGCGCCGCTGCACCAGGGCTGGGCGGCGATCCAGGCGATCACCTCGAGCGCGTCGTCCTGCTCCTGCTTCAGGTACTCGTCGAGCAGGATGCCGTCGGAATCGCCGGAGCCGCGCATGTCGACCCGCACCGCGGCGTAGCCGTGGCCGGCGAACCAGAGATGGGTCGGCCGGTCGCCGATCGCCGTGCCGTCGCGCCGGCGGTAGGGAATGTATTCCAGGATCGCCGGCACCGGCCTGGCCTCGGCATCGGCCGGCAGCCAGAGCCGCGCCGCCAGCCGCGTCCCGTCGGCCAGCGGGATCCAGGCGGTGTCGACCTCGCGCACTTCGTGCGGAAAGCGTTCGACGACGTCCATGCGGAACTTCCCCCGTGCCTGGTGCCCGGCGCTATTCGTCGAGCTGGCGCTCGCTCATCCGGGTCTGGTTGAGCCGGTCCTCGGCGGCCTCGTCGCGGACCTGGCTGATATGCATGGCGAGCCCCAGCCCGAAGCCGACCAGCGCGGTGAAGAAGGTGCCGAGGAAGATGGCGAGATAGCCGTGGATCGACATCTCGATCCCCGCCCAGAGCAGGTAGCCGATCACCAGCCCGCCGCTGGCCAGCGAGACGAGCGTGACGGTGGCGATCAGTCCCGGCGAGAATCGGTCGATGGTCATCGGGGCACCTCATGGCCGGCCTCGGCCCGAGGATCGCCCGGCGCGGGCTGCCCTTCAAGCCGGCTCGACGCCGTCCCGGGCGTAGAGCTCCGGCGTGCCGCCGGTATGGAGGAAAACCACCCGGGCGCCGCGCGGGATCCGGCCGTCGCCGACCATGGCGACCAGGCCGCTCATCGCCTTCGCGGTATAGGTCGAATCGAGCAGCACGCCCTCCTGGCGGGCGAGCGCCAGCAGGGCCGCCCGGCTCGCCGGGGTCGGGATGGTGTAGCCGGGACCGACGAAGCTGTCGTCGATCCAGGCCTCGGGTCCGCCCGGAGGCGGCCCGCCCGGCAGCAGGGCGGCGGCCTCGCCGAGTAGCCGCGCCACCTCGCTCCCCAGCTTGGCGCGGGTCCAGCTGACGCTGACCCCGAGCAGCCGCGCGCGCGCGCCGAGGCAGCGCGCGCCGAGCAGCAGCCCGGCATAGGTCGAGCCGGTGCCGGCGGCACAGACCAGCAGGTCCGGAGCGAAGCCGGCCTCGCGGCACTGACCCGCGATCTCCTGCCAGCCCAGAGCGTAGGCGAGCGTGCCGCTGCCGGTGGCGCCGCCGAGCGGGATCTCGCAGGCGCGGCCGCCCGCGGCGGCGATCGCCGCTCCGGCCGCCGCCATGCGGGCCGAGACCTCGTCATAGGTGATGTCGCCCTGGAACTCGACGGCGGCGCCGAACAGCTCGGCGAGCAGCAGGTTGCCGCGCCGGCCGCCCGGGTCGGTGCCGCGCAGCATCAGCCGGCAGGCCAGCCCGAGCCGGGCGGCGACGGCGGCGGTGATGCGGGCATGGTTGGATTGCGGCCCGCCGGTGGTGATCAGGCAGGTGGCGCCCGCCGCCACCGCCTCGGCGGCGATGAACTCGAGCTTGCGCAGCTTGTTGCCGCCGGCACCGATGCCGGTGAGGTCGTCGCGCTTGATCCAGAGCTCGATGCCGAGCTCGGCCGACAGCCGGTCGAGGCGGTCGAGCGGCGTCGGCCAGCGCGCCAGGGCGATCCGCGGGCGTGCCGCCGCCGCTTCGTCGAGCAGGCTCATGCCCCGGCCTCGGCGCGCACCGTCGCGTCGCGGCCGCAGACCGCCAGCGCGCCCAGCAGGTAGACGCGCGCCGCCTGCAGCAGGTCGGCCACCGCGCAGCTCTCGTCCGGCACGTTGATCTCGGTCACCTTGCCCGGCCCGTAGATCGCCGTCGGGATGCCGGCATGGGAGAGGTGCGAGGCGTCGGTGCCGTAGAAGACCTGCGGGAACAGCGTGCCGACCGTCGGCGCCGCGCCGGTCAGGCGGCGATGCGCCCCGGCGACCGCCTGCACGATCGGCGCGTCGCGGGCGACGTGGAAGGGGTATTGCTGCACGAAGGCGGGACGCTGCCGCAGCCTGAGCTCGGCCTTGAGCGCCGGGTCGCGCGCCGCCGCGGCGTCGACGACCCGGCGGAGGTCGGCCAGCACGCTGTCGGGCGTCATGCCCGGCACGGTGCGCACGTCGATGCCGGCCTCCGCCTCGGCCGCCAGCATCGAGGGCAGGCTGCCGCCGCGGATCACCCCGACATTGAGGGTCGGCAGCCCGGGGAAGTCGGCATGCCGGGTGAAGGTCAGGCTCGATTCGGTGAAGCCCGGCAGCAGCGCCATCAGCTTCTCGATGGCGTTGACGCCGGCCTCGCGCTGCGAGACATGGGCCGAGCGCCCGGTCACCGTCACGGTCAGCTGGGTGACGCCGGAATGCGCGGTCATCACCGCGAGGTCGGTGGGCTCGCCGTTGATGCAGCAATCGGCGGCCAGCCCGTGCTCCAGCGCGTGGCTGGTGCCGAGCCCGAGCGCCTCGCACTCGCCGATCACCGCCGACAGCACGACCTCGCCGCAGAGCAGGTCGCGGTGCGCCTGCAGCGCGACCATCGCGGCCATCATGCCGCCGACCGCGCCCTTCATGTTGTTGACCTCGCCGCCATAGAGCCGGTCGCCGACCACGGCCGAGTCGTAGGGGTCGCGGGTGATGCCGGCGGGCACCGGCAGGTTGTCGAGGTGGCCGTTGAAGAGCAGCCGCGGGCCGGGCCGGCCGGTCGCCAGCCGGGCGATCACGTTGGTGCGCCCGGGCAGCACCTCCTGCTCGGTGGTGTCGAAGCCGCGCCCGCGCAGCCAGGCCGCCGTCCAGGCCGAGATCGCCCGCTCCTCGCCGGAGACGCTGGGGATGCGGCAGAGCCCGACGACGGTGTCGAGCACCAGTCCGGGGTCGAGGGCGTCGAGCGCCGCCGGCACGCGCGCGCCGCTCATGCCGCCCGCCGCGCCGAGGCGAGCTGGCGGAACAGGCTGTAGTCGGCGGTCGGCAGGCTGGCGATGCCGCCCAGCCTGAACGCATTCCACAGCACCGCGAGGTTGCTGGTGATCACCGGCTTGCCGAGCCGGGCCTCGACCCGCGGCGCGACGCGCGCCGTCGGCATGCCGGTGCAGCTCATCACCAGCGCGTCGCAATCGGGCCGGTCGAGCTTCAGCAGGAAGGCCTCGAGATCGGCCTCGGCGACGCTCTGCAGGGCGTAGTCCTCGACCGTGCCGGCGTAGTAGCCGATGGTCGGCTCGGCCGCGATGCCGTGGTCGGCGAGGAAGCGATCGAGCCGGCGGTTGATGTCCTCGGAATAGGGCGTGGCAACCGCGGCGCGGCGGCAGCCCAGCGCCTTCAGGGCATCGACCACCGAGCCGGCAGCGGTGAAGACCGGCACGCCGCCCGCCTTGCGGCGCATCGTCTCGACCAGCCGCTCATGGCCGCTGCGCCCGCCATAGAAGCTGCCGCTGGTGCAGGCCCAGGCGATCGCCGCCGGCCGCACCGGCAGCAGGCTCTCGATCGCCGTCTCCAGCCCGCTGGTGGCGATCGCCATGTTCTCGGCCGAGACGCTGTGCGGGTAGATGACCCGCGCCGCGTGGATCTCGACGTCCTCGGGCAGCAGCCGCCTGAGGTCCGCCTCGATGGTGAGGTCGCTGTCGAGCACCGCGAGCCCGATGCGACCGCCGGTTCCGTACATGGCTGCTCTCCTCTCCTCTCTGCCGTTGCCGCTGGCGGTCCCCCTTCTTGTCATTGCCGGGCTTGACCCGGCAATCCAGGGCCGCCGCACGATGGATGCCCGGGTCAAGCCCGGGCATGACAAGAAATGGATCGACCGCTACCCCTGAATCACGCCCGCCGCAGGTCGAGATGGCCGAACTCGGTGACCGTCAGCCGCCAGCCCGCGGGGACGAAGGTGGTGGCCGTGCTCTCCTCGACCACCGCCGGCCCGGCCAGGGTGGCGCCGCGGGGAAGCGCGTCGCGCGCATGGAAGCGGCAGGCGCCGGGGCGCCCGCCGACCTGGATGGTCCCCGCCTCGCCTTCCGGCGCCTCGCCCGTGCCGGGCAGCGCGGCGAAGCTCGGCTTGCGCCGGGCCCAGCGCCCCTTGACGCGCAGGTTGACCAGCTCGACCTCCGAGCCGGGCTCGCTGAAGCCGAACTGCCGGCGGTGCCGGGCGTGGAAGTCGGCGAGCAGCCGCTGGGTGCGGGCGGGGCCGCGGGCGAGCGGCACCTGCACCTCGTAGGCCTGGCCGCGATAGCGCATCTCGGCGGTGCGGTGCCAGCGCGCCGCCCCCGCCCCCATCTCGGCCGCGACGCCGCGCGCCTCCTCGAGCAGCGCGCCGAAGGCGGCGTCGAGCGCCGCGTCGTCGAGCGCCGAGAAGGGCCTGAGGTCGGAGCGCACGAAGTCGCGCTCGAGATCGGCGCAGAGCAGGCCGAAGGCGGAAAAGGCGCCGGGGAAGACCGGCACCACAACCCGCGGGATGCCGAGATCGTCGGCCACCGCGCAGGCATGCAGCGGCCCGGCGCCGCCGAAGGCGAAGAGCGAGAAGTCGCGCGGGTCGTGACCCTCGCGCACCGAGACCAGCCGCACGGCGTTGGCCATCTTGACGTTGGCGATGGTGAAGACCTTCTCGGCCACCGCCTCGACGCTCTCGCCCAGCCGCGTGGCGAGCGGGCCGAGCGCGGCCGAGGCCGCGGCGCGGTCGAGGGCCATGCGGCCGCCGAAGAAGGTGCTGGCGCGCAGCAGGCCCATCAGGTAGGCGGCATCGGTCACCGTCGGCAGGGTGCCGCCGAAGCCGTAGCAGGCCGGGCCCGGCCGCGAGCCGGCGCTCTGCGGCCCGACATGCAGCAGGCCGCCGGAATCGATGCGGGCGATCGAGCCGCCGCCGGCGCTCACCGTCTCGATCTTGATCTGCGGCAGCGAGATCGGCAGGCCGCCGATCTCGGCCCGCGTCGCGGTCGCCGCGGTGCCGCCCTCGATCAGGCAGACGTCGGTCGAGGTGCCGCCCATGTCGAAGGAGATGGCGTCGCGGATGCCGAGCTGGCGGGCGACCTCGAGCGTGGCCAGCACGCCGCCGGCCGGGCCGGAGAGGCAGGTCGTGGCGGCGTGGCGGCCGCTCGTCTCCGGCGGCAGCACGCCGCCGTTGGAGCCCATCACGAAGATCTGGCCGGCGAAGCGGCGCCGGGCGAACTGGCCGCGGAAGTCGGAGAGATAGGACGAGATCTTCGGCCCGACATAGGCCGAGAGCACCGTCGTGCTCATCCGCTCGTACTCGCGGAAATGCGGCGCGATGCGGCAGGAGAGCGCGACATGCAGCCCGGGCGCCTCCTCGGCCAGGATCTCCTCCAGCCGGCGCTCGTGCGCCGGGTTGCGGTAGGCGTTGATCAGGCAGACCGCGATCGCCTGCACCCCGGCCGCGACCAGCCGCCGCGCCGCGTCGCGCGCGCTCGCCTCGTCGAGCGGCTGGTGCACGCTGCCGTCGGCCATCATCCGCTCGCGCACCTCGAGGCGCAGCCGCCGCGGCACCAGCGGCTCGACCTTGCGCGAGAACAGGTTCCAGATGTCGCGGCGGTCCTGGCGCTGGAACTCCAGCACGTCCCGGAAGCCCTCGGTGGTGAGCAGCCCGACCACCGCGCCCTTGCGCTCGAGGATGGCGTTGGTCGCCACCGTGGTGCCGTGCACGATGGTGCCGATGCCCTCGATCGGCACGCCGAGCGCCGCCACCGCCGCGGCCGCTCCTTCCGACTGGTCGGCCGTGGTGATCACCTTGCTGACGCTGAGGCGGCCGTCGTCGCCGACGAAGACGCAGTCGGTGAAGGTGCCGCCGACGTCGATGCCGGCCGCGCGCTGGCTGTCGCTCATGCGCCGGCCCGCGATGCGGCCTGGGGGTAGTGCAGGGCGACGTGCTGCGGCGTCACCTTGCCGTCGGCGAGGTCGGCCAGCACCGCCGCGACGTCCCGGTCGCCCGGCGGGCCGAAGCCGCCGCCGCCGCCGGCCACCACCCGCACCACGTCGCCGCGGCGCAGCTTGAAGCGGGTCTTGGAGGGCAGGATGATCTCCTCGTTGCCGCGCAGCACCAGGAAGGCGCCGCGGCTGCCGGGCTCGCCGCCGGCCGCCCCGGGCGGGGCGAAGCGGTGGCGGTCGGAGTAGCCGAAATACTCCGCCCCGTCCTCCAGCACCTCGTACTCGCGCACCGAGCCGAGGCCGCCGCGATGGCGGCCGGGACCGCCGGAATCGGCGAGCAGCTCGTAGCGCCGCAGCAGCAGGAAGGGATGGTCGAGCTCGACCGCCTCCGTCGGGGTGATCAGGCAGTTGGAGAGCGGCGCGTCGAGCATGTCGGCGCCGTCGCCCTCGGGATTGCCGCCCCAGCCGCCGCCGATGTCCTCGATGAAGATCGAGAAGCGGCCGTCCTTGAACTGCGACACGCCGGAGGTGGTGTTGGCATGGAAGCCGGGCGCCGCGACGCGGTCCGGCATCGCCTTCTGCAGCGCCATCAGCACCGCATCGAAGAGGCGGTAGGCGCCGCACATGCGGGCGCGCACGGCGGCCGGCGGCGCCGGGTTGAGGATCGAGCGGTAGGGCACCTTGATCTCGATCGGCCGGTAGCAGCCGTCATTGGCCGGGATCGGCTCGGCGCCCGAGGTCAGCGCCATCTTGAGGCAGCTGTAGGTGCTGGAGTAGGTCGAGCCGATCGGCACGTTGAGGAACTCCTCGACCTGCGGCGCCGTGCCGGCGAAGTCGACCTCGATCGAGTCGCCCGCCACCGTGAGGGCGACGCGGATGACGATCGGCTCGTCGCCGAAGACGCCGTCGTCGATCGCGTCCTCGGCCTCGTAGCGGCCGTCCGGCACCCCGGCGATGGCCGCCCGCATCATCCGCTCGGAGTAGTCCATGGTCGCCGCCATGTAGCGCCGCACCTCGCCGGCGCCGTAGCGCTGCACCAGCTCCAGGATGCGCCGGCGTCCGACCTCGTTGGCGGCGAGCTGCGCCTGCAGGTCGCCCCAGGTCGTCTCCGGCGCGCGGAAGTTGGCGTGGACGATGTCGTAGAAGCTGCCGCCCGGCGCCAGGTCGCGGCGCTGGTTGAACTTCATCGCGGTGAAGCGCAGCCCCTCCTCGTAGAACTCCCGGGCGTCGAAGGTGAGGCCGGCGGCGCCGCCGCCGATGTCGATGTGGTGGGCGATCGAGCCGCTGAAGCCGATCAGCGTGCCGCCATGGAAGATCGGCGTGAAGATGGTGATGTCCTGCAGGTGCTGGCCGCCGATATAGGGATCGTTGGTGATGAAGATCTCGTTCGGGCCGATGCGGCCGCCATACTTCTTCAGGCAGGCGCGGATCGGCAGCGACAGCGAGCTCATCTGCACCGGGATGTGCTCGGCCTCGGCGATGATGCGCCCCTCGGCGTCGAGCAGCGCGCAGGAGCAGTCGCGCGCCTCGCGGATGATCGTCGAGCGCGCGGCGCGCAGCAGGTTGACGCCCATCTCCTCGGCGATCGCGTGGAAGGCGTTGGTCAGCACGTTGAGGGTGACGACGTCGATCGACATGGGTCAGGCCTGGGCTTGGCGTTGCAGGATCTTGCCGAGAAAGGCGCGGGTGCGCGGGTGGCTGGGCGCGGCGAAGATGGTCGCCGGCGGCCCCTCCTCGAGGATGCGCCCCTCGTCCATCACGACGATGCGGTCGCCGACCTCGCGGGCGAACGCCATCTCGTGGGTGACGATGATCTTGGTCATGCCGTCGCGCGCCAGCTCGCGGATCACCGCCAGCACCTCGCCGACCAGCTCGGGGTCGAGCGCCGAGGTCGGCTCGTCGAACAGCATGATGGCCGGCTGCATGGCGAGCGCGCGGGCGATCGCCACGCGCTGCTGCTGGCCACCGGAGAGCTGGCTCGGATAGGCCGCGAGCTTGTCCGCGAGCCCGACCCGGCGGAGCAGCGCCCGGGCGGTCGCGTCCGCCTTGGCGCGCTCGGCGCCGCGCACCCTGAGCGGGCCGAGCATGACGTTGTCGAGCACGCTGAGATGCGGAAACAGGTTGAAGCGCTGGAACACCATGCCGGTGCGGGCCCGGGCGCGGGCCTGCCAGCGATCGAGCTGGCGGTAGTGGACCGGCCGCCCGTCCGGCGCGGCGGCGAAGACCACCTCGTCCTCGATGGCGATCTCGCCGGCGTCCGGCACCTCCAGCAGGTTGATGCAGCGCAGCAGCGTCGACTTGCCGGAGCCGCTCGGCCCGACCACCACCACCACCTCGCCGCGCCGCACGCTGAAATCGATGCCGTCCAGCGCGGCCAGCGCGCCGAACCGCTTGGCCACCCCGGCCAGCCGCACGATCGGCGGGTCAGCCGAAGCCACGGGACAGCCTCTTCTCGATACGGCGCAGCATCACCGCGCAGGGATAGCTCATCAGGAAGTAGATCGCCGCCACCAGGAGGTAGACGTCCATGGCGCGGAAGTTGATGGCGATGCGCAGCTGGCCGGCGCGCAGCAGCTCGACGATCGAGATGGTCGCCACCAGCGAGGAATCCTTCAGCATCGAGATGAAGTAGTTGCCGATCGGCGGCAGCACGACGCGGAAGGCCTGCGGCAGGATTACGTAGCGCATCAGGCCGCTGCGCGACAGGCCGAGCGCGCCGCCCGCCTCCCACTGGCCGCGGTCGATCGACAGGATGCCGGCACGGTAGACCTCGGCGAGATAGGCCGCGTAGTTGACGCCGAGCCCGAGCACGCCGGCGCCGAAGGCCGGCAGCCGGATGCCGTATTGCGGCAGGCCGTAATAGAGGATGAAGAGCTGCACCAGCAGCGGCGTGCCGCGGATGATCTCGATGAAGGCGGCCGCGGCCGCCGCGACCAGCCGGTTGCGGCTCAGCCGCCCGAAGGCGAGGAGAAGGCCGAGGACGAGCGCGAAGGCCATCGAGGCGAAGGTGATCTCGATCGTGAGCACCGCCCCCCGGAGCAGGAAGGGCAGCATCTCGAGCACGAAATCCATGCCCGGCGGTCCCTGCGGCTCGTCCCCGGCCCGCGGCTCACTTCGGCGGGAAGAAGGGCACGCCGTAATGGTCGAGGATCTCGGCCACCTTGCCCTCCTTTATCAGCTCGGCGATCGCCGCGTCGATCTTCGCCTTGAGGTCGGCGTCGCCCTTGCGCAGCCCGACACCGGCGTCGAAGCGCTCGTCGGGGATGTATTCCTTGACCAGCTTGATGTTGAGGCTGGGGTCCTTCTGCAGCGCCCAGGCCGCCGACGGCGCCTCCAGGTAGGTGGCGTCGATCCGGCTGTTGTTGAGCTCGATGATGATGGTGTTCTGGTCGGGGTAGACGACCAGCTCGCCGATCCCCTTCTTCTCCAGCTCGTTGACCGTGACCGAGCCGGCAAGCACGCCGGTGCGCTTGCCCTTGAGGTCGTTCAGCGACTTGATCGCGTTGTTGTCCTTGCGCACCAGGATGGTCTCGCCGGAGCCGTAATAGGGCACCGAGAAGTCGATCACCTTGAGGCGCTCCGGCGTGATGAACATGCCGTTGATGATGGCGTCGCAGCGCTCGCCGGTGAGCGCCGGGATCAGGCCGTCCCAGCTCACCCAGACCTGCTTCAGCTCGACGCCGAGCTTGGCGGCGAGCGCGCGGGCGATCTCGACCTCGAAGCCCGGCACCTTCGCGTCCGAGCTGGAATAGGGCAGCAGCCCGTCGGTCTCGCAGACCTGGAGGCCGTTGGCCTTGACCCGGTCGAAGCTGCCGTCGCCGGCCGACGCCGTCCCCGCAAGGCAGGCCAGCAGCGCGAATGCCGCGGCCGCCCCCGCCACCCGTCCGGCCCCGCGGCCGGCCCGGACCATGCCAGAGCACCTCATCGATCTCGTCTCCCTTTGCCGTTCCCGTTCGCCGCCGGGTCGTCGCCCGGCCGGAGGCGACGCTAGCTTGGCGTCCGCCGCGGTCGCCAATACAATCCGTTTATAGGAGGCATAAGCCGTCATGGATGTCCGTCGCCTCGCCCAGTTCGTCGCCATCGTCGAGGCCGGCAGCCTGTCGCGAGCGGCCGAGCGCCTCAGGCTGGCCCAGCCGGCGTTGAGCCACGCGCTGGCCGCGCTGGAGGAGGAGCTCGGCGTGCCGCTGCTGCACCGCCACTCGCGCGGGGTGGCGCCGACCGAGCTCGGCGCCGTGCTGCTCGAGCAGGCGCGGATCATCGTGCGCGAGGTCGAGCGCACCCGCGAGCTGCTGCGCCACCGGCTGGAGCAGCCGGCCGGCAACGTCCGGCTCGGCATCGCTCCCCACCTCGCCGGCGGGCTCTGCGCGCCGCTGCTCGCCCGGCTGCAGGACAGCCATCCCTCGATCAGCCTGCGCGTCGTCGAGGGCGGCACCGAGCGGCTGACCGCCGGGCTCGACCTCGGCCAGATCGACCTCGCGGCCCTGCCCGGCGCGCAGTTCGCCGACGACCTCTCGGCGCGGCCCCTGGTCATCGAGGATCTCTGCCTGGTGACCGCGCGCGGCGCGCTGCCGGGCCGCCGCCGGCGGCTGGTCGAGCTGGAGCGCTTCCGGCTCGCCCTGCCGCCGCCGGGCGATCTGCTGCGCACCCTGCTCGACGAGGCGGCGGCGCAGTACTCGGTGCGGCTGAGCGCGCCCTGGGAGATCGAGTCGGTGGCGGCGGCGCTGGCGCTCGCCGAGGCGCCCGGCCAGGCCACCGTGCTGCCGGCCTTCGCGCTGTGCGCCGCCGGCGAGCATCGCCTCGAGGCCCTGCCGCTGGCCGAGCCGAAGCTCTCCTGGTGCGTCTTCGCGGTGCGCAAGCGCGGCCGCTCGCTGACCCGCGCCGCCGAGGCGGTGCTCGACGCGCTGGTCGCCGTCGCCGACGAGCTGGTGCGCGCCCGGAGCTGGCGTGGCCGCTTCGTCGGGCACGTGCCGACCGAGGCGGCCGGCCTCAGGGTGATGGGCGCCGAGGACGCGCTGCGCTGAGCCTATTGCGCGAGGAAGCCGCCATCCACCGGCAGGGTGTGGCCGGTGATCATCGCCGCCGCCGGGCTGGCGAGGAACAGGATGGCGCCGACCACGTCCTCCGGCTCGGCCATCCGGCCGAGCGGCGTCATGGCCTCGATGCGGGCGACCAGCTCGGGCTGGGCGAGCAGCGGCCGGATGAAGTCGGTGCGCACCCAGGTCGGCGCCACGGCATTGACCCGGATCCGGTCGCGGGCCCATTCGACGGCGAGCGCGCGGGTCAGGTTGACCACCGCGCCCTTGCTCGACTGGTAGGAGATGTTGGGGTAGAGCCCGCCGCCCGACAGCCCCATGATCGAGGCCATGTTGACGATGGCGCCGCCGCCCTGCGGGATCATGTGGCGGGCGGCCGCCCGGGCGCAGAGGAACACGCCGGTCAGGTTGACCGCGATCACCCTGTCCCAGTCGGCGAGCGGCAGGTCGATCGTGGCGCGGCGGATCGCCGTGCCAGCGTTGTTGACCAGGATGTCGAGCCGGCCGGAACGCTCAGCCACATCGGCCATCGCCGCCTCGACGGCGGCCTCGTCGCTGACATCGACCGCGTGCGCCGTGCCGCCGGCCGCCGCCGCCGCCTCGTCAGCGCGCTCGCCGTCGCGGTCGAGGGCGTGCACGATCGCGCCCGCCTCGGCCAGCGCCAGCACGGTGGCGCGGCCGATGCCCGCGCCGGCGCCGGTGACCACCGCCACCTTGCCGTCGAAGCGCAGCATCGCCGCATGGCCGCCCGGCCGGCCGGCCCCGCTCATCGCCGCCTCCGTCATACCAGGTCCAGCGCGCGCTTCTTCAGGTCGGCCAGCGGCACGACCGCCAGCGCCGCCTCGTGCGTCGCGGCGAGCCGCACCGGCGGCGCCTTGCCGGCCGCCAGCGCCTCGCGCCAGCGGGCCGCGCAGAGGCACCAGCAATCGCCGGGCTTGAGGCCGGCGAAGCCGGCGTCGGGCACCGGCGTCGAGAGGTCGTTGCCGCGCGACCGGCTGAAGGCGAGGAAGTCGGCGGTCATCCGGGCGCAGACGACGTGCAGCCCGAGATCCTCGGCGCCGGTGTTGCAGCTGCCGTCGCGATAGAAGCCGGTGAGCGGCTTGCGGCAGCACTCCTCCAGCGTCTCGCCGAGCACATTGCGCGCCTCGCCCATCCCGCCCTCCTCCCGGTCGAATCCGGCCGGAGCATAGGCGAGCGGCGGCCGCCTGGGGAGGCCCGGCATGGGCGCGGCCGTCAGCCGGCTGTCAGCCTGCGTCGCTAGCCTGCACTCCTCGCCGGCGCCTCGGGGCTTGCTCCGCCGACGGCGACGTGTCGCGCCGCCCGCGCCGGACACTCAGGCCGATCGGACCCTCGGCCTCCGGCAAAGGCGAACGCACGGGAGCCGGCGAAAGGTGCGACGCTTGCCGGCAATCTCCCCGTTCGGCCCCGGGGGCGCTAGCGCCGGGCGGTCGCCTGCGCGATGTGGGCGGCGAGCAGCCGGGAATGCAGGCTCGGCGGCGCCCTGCGGCGACGGCCCGCCACCGCCAGCACCAGCGCGGCCACCGCCAGGGCGACGCCGCCGGCGATCGCCAGCGCGGTCACGCCGTCACCAGCCAGGCCGCGCAGAGCAGTCCGAGAATCGCCATGCCGCCAAGAGAAGCGATGAGATAGTCACGCGCCGGCATCCCCGGCTCGAACGGCTTGACGCGCCTCATGCGTTGTCTCCCGCCCCCGATCCAGCCCTCGCCCGCTGCCGGGCACCCACTGATCGCCGCCACCGCCCGCCTGCGACAAAGAACCTCGGCCGGGCGAGCAAGTTCCGGCCGGGCTTGACAACCGGCGAATCGCCTGACCTCTGCGGGAGGGGCATGGCACCGGCGCGCTATTGCGGGAGGCGCCGCGGCCGCGATCTGCGCTAGGCTGTTCCGGTCATCGGGCGAGGAGACGGCATGAGCATGAGCGCGACGGCGACCGCCGGCCGGGGGGCCTACAGGGTAACCGCGCTCATCGGCGTCGCCCACACCTTCAGCCACTTCTTCCAGCTCGTGCTGCCGCCGCTCTTCCCGCTGCTGCGCGAGGCCTTCGGGGTCGGCTATGCCGAGCTGGGGGTGCTGACGACGCTCTTCTACCTCGCCTCCGGCCTGTCGCAGACGCCGGCCGGCTTCCTGGTCGACCGCTTCGGCGCGCGCCGCGTGCTGTTCTGCGGCCAGGGGCTGCTCGCCGGCTCGATCCTGCTCTGCGGCCTGGCGCCGAGCTACTGGGCGCTGATGCCGCTGATGATCCTGGCCGGCATGGGCAACAGCGTCTTCCACCCGGCCGACTACTCGATCCTCACCGCCTCGATCGAGCGCAGCTGGCTCGGCCGCGCCTACGGCATCCATACGCTGGGCGGCAACATCGGCTGGGCGGCGGCGCCGATCACCATGCTGGCGCTGTCGACGGTGATCGGCTGGCGCGGCGCGCTGGTCGCCGCCGGCTCGGCCGGCCTGCTGGTGCTGGTCGTCCTGCTGCTCAACGCGCCGGCCCTGCATGACGGGCGGCGCGCCGGCGCGAGCCGTCCGAAGGCGCGGCTCGCCGAGACCGCGGCGGTGTTCGCCTCGGCGCCGATCCTGCTCTGCTTCTCCTATTTCGTGCTGCTCAGCATCGCCTCGGTCGGGCTGCAGAACTTCCTGCCGCCGACCCTGGCCGGCCTGCGCGGCATCGACCTCGCCACCGCGACCAAGGCGCTGACCATGCTTCTGGTGGGCTCCTCGATCGGCATCCTCGCCGGCAGCGTGGCGGCCGATCGCGGGCTGCGCCACGACCTCGTCGTCGCCGGCGGGCTGGCGGTCGCCGCCGGCCTGGTGCTGGTGGTGGCGAGCGTCCCGGTCGGCACGCCGGCGCTGATCGCCCTGCTCACCGCGGCCGGCTTCGCCATGGGCATCACCACGCCGTCGCGCGACCTGCTGGTGCGCGGGGCGACGCCGCCGGGCTCGACCGGCAAGGTGTTCGGCTTCGTCTATTCCGGCCTCGATGCCGGCGCCGCGGTGGCGCCAACCGTGGTCGGGCTGCTGCTCGATGCGGGTCACCCGGCGCCGGCGCTGTGGCTCTCGGCGGCGGCGCTGCTGCTCGGCGTGCTGACCGCGGTCTCGCTGCGCCGGCGCTCGCCGGTGCCCGCGCCAGCCGAGTAGCCCGACCTGCCCGAAGGGCCCCGCCGCGGCGGGACGCCGCCTACGCCGCCTTAGCCCGGCGAGCCGCCGGTCGCAACCCTTCGGGAGAACCGCTCGGGCCTCGGCCGCCTGCTCGCCCTCCCTTATCGAGCTGCCGCTCGGACCGTCTCGCCGGGATCGGCAACGGCCGGCGTGAGCCGGCCTTCCGTGACTCGGCCGGAACCGTGGCGCGGCGCTCGGCATTGGGTGGGCAATGTCGGAACCATCGAGGAGACCCGAGATGACCAGATTCCTCTCCTGGCGCGCGCGCGGCGCCGCCCTCGCCCTGCTGCTGATGGGCGGCCTGACGCTCGCCGCCTGCAACACCGCGGAAGGCTTCGGCCAGGACGTCAAGAACACCGGGGAGCAGATCAAGGATGCCGCGGACTAGCCTGGCCGGGCACCTGGAGGGCTACCGCGCATGAAGATCAGCGAGGTGATGACTCCGGAGGTCGCCATCGTCGGGCCCGACGACAGCATGCAGGAGGCGGCGATCCTGATGGACCGCTTCGACACCGGCGCGCTGCCGGTCGGCGATGGCGACGGGGTCGTCGGGATCGTCACCGACCGCGACATCGTCATCCGCGGCGTGGCGGCGGGCAAGGATCTCGGCACCGCCGTGCGCGACCTGATGACCGATGCCGTCGAGCACTGCTACGCCGACGACGAGGTCGAGCAGGCGGCCCGGCTGATGGCCGAGCACCAGGTCCGCCGCCTGCCGGTCCTCGACCGCGAGCGCCGGCTGGTCGGCATCGTCTCGCTCGGCGACCTCGCCCTCCAGCAGGAGGCGGCGGACCAGGCCGGCCGCGCACTCTCCGGCATCTCGCAGCCGAGCGGCGAGCACTCGCAATCGACCTTCGAGGACCAGGGCGGATAGCGCGCCGCGATAGCCTTCGGGCGGAACGAGCCGCTAGACTGACGGCTTCCCCGACAGGAGATCGCGATGCGCTACAACCAGCTCGGCCGGACCGGCCTGTTCGTCTCCGAGATCTGCCTCGGCACCATGACCTTCGGCGGCCAGGGCGGCTTCTGGCCGACCATCGGGAACCTGCAGCAGGCGGAGGTCGACCGGGTGGTCGGGCGGTCGATCGAGGCCGGGGTCAACTTCATCGATACCGCCGACGTCTATTCCGAGGGGCTGGCGGAGACGCTGCTCGGCCAGTCGCTGCGCAACCTCGGGGTCGCCCGCAAGGACGTTGTCGTCGCCACCAAGGCCTATGGCCGGATGGGCGGCGGCCCGAACGACCGCGGCGCCTCGCGCGGCCACCTGATGGATGCGATCGAGGCCAGCCTGGAGCGGCTGCAGCTCGACCATGTCGACCTCTACCAGATCCACGCGCTCGACCCGGTCACCCCCGTCGACGAAATCCTGCGCGCCCTCGACGACATGCAGCGCCAGGGGCTGGTGCGCTATGCCGGCTGCTCCAACTGGCCGGCCTGGCAGCTGATGAAGGCGCTCGGCCGATCCGAGCACCGCGGCTGGGCCCGCTTCGAGACGCTGCAGTCCTACTACTCGATCGCCGGCCGCGACCTCGAGCGCGAGATCGTCCCGCTGCTGCAGGACCAGCGGGTCGGGCTGATGGTGTGGAGCCCGCTGGCCGGCGGGCTGCTCTCCGGCAAGTTCGGGCCGGGCAGCAACATGCCGGAGGGGGCGCGGCGCAGCAGCTTCGACTTCCCGCCGGTCGATCGCGACCGCGCCTGGCGCTGCGTCGCCGCGATGCGGCCGATCGCCGAGCGGCGCGGCGTCTCCGTGGCGCGCGTCGCGCTCGCCTGGCTGCTGGCCAAGCCGTGGGTGACGACGGTGATCATCGGCGCCAGGACCGAGGCGCAGCTCGACGACAACATCGCCGCCGCGGCGCTGGCGCTGGAGCCGGCGGAGATCGCGGCGCTCGACGAGGCGAGCCAGCTGCCGCCGGAATATCCCGGCTGGATGGTGGCCCGCCAGGGCGCCGACCGCCGGCCGCAGCCCTTCACGCCGGCCGCGCGGACGGGATCGTGACCGCGGCACCGGCGGCGCCCGTTACGCCCGCGTGCCCAGGGGGGCCGGGCGTGCCTTCTTGCACGGGCGCCGCCTGACCCCCTAATCGAAGCCATTGCGAGGCGGCACCGCAGCCGCCCGCGCTGTCGAGGAGTTGCCATGCCGACCGCCACCGAGGCCGGCGCCGTCTGGGCGCCGCGCGTTCTCAGCCTGCTGCGCATCGTCGCCGCCCTGCTCTTCATCGAGCACGGCACCGTCAAGCTTCTCGGCTTCCCGCATGTCGAGGGCTTTCCCCAGCCGCCGCTGGTCTCGATGCTCGGGCTTGCCGCCATCCTCGAGGTGTTCGGCGGGCTGCTGCTGCTGGTCGGCTTCCTCACCCGTCCGGTCGCCTTCCTGCTGTCGGGCGAGATGGCGGTCGCCTACTTCATGGCGCACGCGCCGAAGGACTTCTTCCCGGTGCTGAACGGCGGCGAGGGCGCCATCCTGTTCTGCTTCATCTTCCTCTATCTCGCCTTCGCCGGCGGCGGCGCCTGGAGCGTCGACCGGGCACGCTCGGCTTGACTCCCCCGCGGGCCCGGCCGATCAAGCGGCGTCGGGACGGGCACGGGGGAATGGCGATGACGGACCTGAGGCATGGCGGCGTGGCCCGGCGGGCCGTCGCCGCGGCGCTGCTGCTCGCGCTCGGCGGCCTCGCCGCCTGCCAGTCCTCGGGCCCGCCGCCGCCGATGCCCCCGCTGCGCGACCGCAACTACGCCTGCGACGTCTACGGGCCCGGCGACACCTACCAGGACGAGGTGCTCTGCCAGTACAACAAGCACACCACCGAGCGCTAGCCGGCCGGCGGCCAGCGGCGCAGCGCCTCGGCGCCGGCCGGGCTGAGGCCGTAGCTGCCGCGGGCGACCCGCTCGAACCAGCCATAGACGTTGCGGCGCAGGATGGCCGGCGCGGCCGGCAGCTCGGGCTTGAGGTCGCGCGGGCGGCGCGGCCCGTCGCGCAGCGCCGCGGCGCAGGCCAGCGCCTGCTGGCGATAGGCGGTCATGATCGGGGTCCGCGAGCCGCCGCCCGCCGCGGGATCGCCGTGGCGTCGGCGATGCTCCTCGACCAGCCGCGAGCGGCGGCGGAGATTGGCGCGTGGCCGCCACGGGCCGGGCTCCGCCAGCAGGTCGACGCGGCCGGCCGGGCCGACCACCAGCAGCCCGAACCCGAGCAGCTGGCAGAGCTTGCGCACCCGCGGGTCGGCCTCCCGGCCGCGGCCGCGCGCCGAGGCCGCGACGGCGAGCCAGACCTCGTCGCAGGCCGCCATCCGGTCGACGCCCTGCAGCACCAGGTCGAGGTTGAAGGCGAGCTTCAGCTCGCCGACCAGCACCTGCAGCCGCTCGCCGTCGGGCGCGGTGGCGACCAGGTCGCAGCTGCACACCTCGCCCTTGACGGCGAAGCCGCGCGCCTCGAGGAAGCGCTTGACCGGGGGATAGAGCGAGGTTTCCAGCGGGGCCTCCGACGGCCGGCGGTGCCGTCCGCCACTCCGCCCGATTCGCCGCCGCCTGTCACCCGGCGGGACCCTCGACGAGGAAGGTCGGCACGGCGCCGACGCCCTTGAGCTCGACCGGCCCGCGCGGCGCCAGCCGGTAGGCGCCGGCGATCCGCCGCGCCGTCTCCTCGTCGACCTGGATGGCGCCGGGCGGGGCCGTCGCCTCGAGCCGGCTCGCCAGGTTGACGGTGCCGCCCCAGACGTCGAAATGCGGCCGCTCGGCGCCGATCACGCCGCAGATCACCGGTCCGCTGGCGATGCCGAAGCGCAGCGCCAGCGGCGCCTCGGCGCCGGCCAGCAGCGCGCGCGCGGCGACCGCGAAGCGGGCGGCGCGCAGCGCCCCGTCCGCGACCGGGCCGGTCAGCCCGGCGCCGGCCATGTAGGAATCGCCGATGGTCTTGACCTTGTCGAGGCCGCACTCGCGCAGCAGCCCGTCGAGCCGCGAGAAGGTCTCGTTCAGCATCTCGACCAGGGCCTCGGGGCTGAGCCGCACGGTCATCCCGGTGAAGCCGACGATGTCGGCGAAGACGATGCTGGCCTCGCGCCGCTGGTCGGCGATGCGGCGCTGGCCCGACTTCAGGCGGCGCACCACCGAGGCCGGCAGGATGCTGGAGAGCAGCGCCTCGGTCTTGGCGGTCTCCGCCTCGAGCTCCTCGGCCAGCCGGAAGGCGCGGCGGCGCGAGCGCTCCAGCACGGTGGCGACGACGAAGGCCATGACGACGGCCGGCCCGATGAAGGCGTCGAAGTTGAGGATAGTGCGGTGCCCGGTGCCGGCGAGCGCCATGGCGAGGTTCGGTAGCAGCAGCATGGCGGCGAGCGAGGGCAGCATGCTGCGCGCCGTCGGCACGACCGCCGGCAGGATGATCAGCGCCAGCATCAGCCCGCCGACGCCGTAGAGGAAGCCGTCGGCGAGCAGCAGCATGATCGCCGTGTAGCCGGCGACGCAGAGCAGCAGCGAGCCGCTGATCCAGAGATGGAACAGGGCGACGAAGCGGCCCGACCAGGTGGCCGCGGCGGCGAGCGCGAAGACCAGCGCGACGGCCAGCCGGATCGGCAGGGTGCGGCCGATCTCGGCCGGGTCGAGCGCCCGGTCCCAGAGCCCGTAGGCGAGCATCGAGACGGCGCCCAGCGCGCAGGCGAGCCGGGTCATCACCAGGTTGCGGTTGACCATCGCCGCGAAGAAGCGGCGCTCCCAGCCCGGCTCCCTCGCCATGCCCGCCTCCCCTCCCCGGTCCGCCGGCCCTGCCGGCCGCGCCGTCAGGCCCCCGGCCGGCGCTCCGGCGGGAGGCTGGCCCCCGAGACGATGCCGGCGCCGGTCTCGCGCTGGAAGATCAGCAGGTCGAGCGACGGCGCTGCGCCGGCCAGCCCGGTCAGCAGGCAATGGGCCTGGCCGCGATGGTGGGTCTGATGGTTGAAGACATGCAGCAGCAGCGGCACCAGCTGCTGCTCGATCGTCGCCGGGCTGCTGATGGTGCGGTAGCGCACGGTGCCGGCGAGATCGTCCTCGCCGAGCCGCCCGACATAGGCCTCGAGCCGCTCGTCCTCGACGGCCCGCGCGGCGCGCAGCGCGGCGAAGTCCTGGTAGAGGATGGCGTCGAGCCGGGTCGGCGCGTCGCCGCTGCCGGTCAGCCGGGCGAGCCAGATGCGGTCGCCGACCAGCAGGTGGTTGAGCGTGCCGTGCAGCGAGCCGAAGAAGGCGCCGCGCTCGGCGCGGTAGTCGGCATCGGGCAGCGGCGCCACCGCCGCGTAGAGCCGCCGGTTGGCCCAGGCGTTGTAGGCCGCGAGCATCGCCAGCTGCGCCCTCATCGCAGTCACCTCCGGATTGACATGCCGGCCACTATCGCCGGGCCGCCGGCGCGGTCAAGCCGGGTCGGCCCGCCAGCCTCAGCCCGCGGCGCGCTGCTCGCGCCCTTCCGCCGCGGCGGCGACCGCGGCCAGCAGGGTGGCCCGGCGGATCGGCTTGGTGACATGCCCGTCCATCCCGGCCGCCCGGCACTGCTCGACCTCCTCGGCGAAGGCGCTGGCGGTCATCGCGACGATCGGCACCTCGCCGGTCGGCCCCGGCAGGGCGCGGATCGCCCGCGTCGCGGCGAGCCCGTCGAGATTGGGCATGTGCATGTCCATCAGGATCAGGTCGAACGGGCCGCGCTGGGCCGCCGCCACCGCCAGCACGCCGTCGGCCGCGATCTCGACCTGGTGGCCTTCGCGCTCCAGCATGATGCGCGCCAGCTCCTGGTTCACCTTCACGTCCTCGGCGATCAGGATGCGCAGCGGCCGGTGCGGCGCCGCCAGGGCGCCCCGCTCGCCGCCCGGCTCGGCCGTCGGCCGGACCGCCGGCGGCAGGGCGACGGTGAACCAGAAGGTGCTGCCCGCCCCCGGGCTGCTCTCGACACCGATCTCGCCGCCCATCAGGGTGACCAGGCTGCGGCAGATGGCGAGGCCGAGGCCGGTGCCGCCATATTCCCGGGTGGTCGAGGCCTCGGCCTGGCTGAACAGCTCGAACAGGCGCGCCTGCTTGTCGGGCGCGATGCCGATGCCGGTGTCGCTGACGGAGAAGCGGATCAGCGGCAGCGGGCCGCCCTCCTCCGGCGCCACCCGGACCGTGATGCCGCCGCGGGCGGTGAACTTCACCGCGTTGCTCAGCAGGTTGGTCAGCACCTGGCGCAGCCGCGTCGGATCGCCCTGCACCCGCTCCGGCAGTCCCGGCCCGGCGACCAGCTCGAGCGTCAGCCCCTTGGCCCGGGCCGGCGCCTCGCTCAGCGTCATGCAGCTCCGCAGCGCGTGCGACAGCGAGAAGTCGGTGTTCTCCAGCGAGACCTTGCCTGCCTCGATCTTGGAGAAGTCGAGGATGTCGTTGATCACCACCAGCAGCGTCTGGCCGGCATCGCGGATCAGTCGGGCCTGCTCGCGCCGCTCGGGCGCCAGGTCGGCCTCGGCGAGCAGCTCGGCGAAGCCGATGATGCCGTTCAGCGGCGTGCGCACCTCGTGGCTCATCATCGCCAGGAACTGCGACTTGGCGCGGGTCGCCGTCTCGGCGGCGGCGCGGGCCGCCATCAGCTCGGCCTCGGCCGCCTTGCGGTCGGAGATGTCGGACAGCGTGCCGACCACGCGGCGCGCCCGCCCGTCCGGCCCGCGCTCCACCGCGCGGCCGCGGTCGAGCAGCCAGACCCAGCGCCCGTCCTTGGCGCGCTGCCGGTACTCCGTCTCGTACCACGGGCTGTCGCCGGCGAGATGCCGCTCGACCGCCGCCTCGGCGGCGGCGCGGTCGTCGGGGTGCACCGCGGCCTGCCAGGTCCGGACATGGTGCTCGACCTCGTCGGGGCGGTAGCCGAGCAGGGCGCCGCAGCGGTCGCTGTAGTGCACCGTGCCGCTCTCGACGTCCCAGTCCCACCAGCCCTCGTTGGCGGCGTCGAGCGCCAGCATCAGCTGCTCGCGGCTGCGCTGCAGCTCGGCCTGCGAGGACTGCAGGGCCGCCGCCATCTCGTCGATCGAGCGGGACAAGGTGGCCAGCTCGCGGGCCTGGCGGACCGGGCCGATGCGCGTCGTCAGGTCGCCGCCGGCGATCCGCCGCGCCGCGTCGGCCACCAGCCGCAGCCCGCGCAGCACGTAGACGCGGCTGCCGAACCAGCCGGCGAGCAGCAGCAGGCCGATCGACAGCAGCCCGGCGATGGCCGCCCCGTAGGTCAGCCGCGCGGAGATCGAGAAGGCGATCGACGTCGGCACGGCGACGACCAGCGAGGCGCCCAACCCCGGCGGGCCGAAGCCGGTGACGCTGTAGAGCTGCTCGACGCCGTGCGCGTCGCGCCGCACGACGCTGCCCTCCGTGCCGCCCAGCGCCGACCGGATCGCCGCGGCCTCGGGCATCGCTCGGCCGGTCCAGTCCTCCGAATCGGGCGACCGCGCCAGGATGGTGCCATTGCGGTCGACCAGGGTGGCGACGGCGCCGAGCGGCAGATCGAGCTCGCGCAGCTGCGCCGTCATCCACTGCAGCTCGATCCCCGCCAGCATGACGAAGGCGATGTGCCCGACGCCGTCGCGGATCGGCAGGGCGATGGCGAGCTGGGGCCGATGGGTGATCTGGCTGACCCGGTAGTCGGAGACCGCCAGCCCGCGGGACCGCAGCGCCCCCTCGAAGAAGGGCTGGCCCTTGACCGAGAAGCCGGCGGGGGTCGGGGTGCTGCTGCAGCCGATGCTGCCGTCGACCGCCGCGCGGCCGACGAGGCTCAGCGCCGGGATGATCGCCACGACGTCGTGCAGGTAGGGCGAGCATTCCGCCTCGACGCCGCTGCGCACCTGGGGGGTCAGCGACAGCACGCGCAACAGCCGCTCGATCTCGCCGATGATCTGCTCCTGCTCGGAGCCGCCGAGCTGGGCAATGCGCAGGGCCTCGCGGCGCGCCGCCTCCAGCTCGTCGTGGCGGGCCTGCAGGATCACGGCGACGAAGAGCACGGCGCTCGGCACGAAGCAGAGCGCGACCAGCGCCACGATGCGCGTCCGCAAGGAATGGAACAGCCGGCCCATCATGTCCAACCGCACGCCCCGGCACCCCGCCCGCCGCGGCGTCCCCCGTCGCAATCATCCTGACCGGTACCGGCCGCGGCGGGCCGGGAAGCCATGCTCCGCGACCAGCCTCGGTCGGTTTACCGACAGGAAACTTAACATAGCATTTACATCGGAACGGGCCGTGAAGGAGAGACAATTCCCAGCGGCAAGGCGCCGCCCCCGCCGCCGACCCGGCCATGCTAGGCTTGAGCGATGCGCAGCGACCGCATCGCCGTCATCGCCATCGCCGCCATCGTGGTGCTCGCCGGCCTGTTCCTGCTCGGCGCCGTGCTGATCGGCGCCTGGTTCGACCAGCGGAACGAGGAGGATCTCGGCCGGCTGGTCGGGCGTCCCGGCGCCTACGCCACCGCCGAGCGCGGCGAGGCGCCCTGTCCGGCCGCCAGCCCGGCCCCGAGCTGCGCAAGGATCTCGTAGGAGCGCAGCCGGTCGGCGTGATCCCAGATCGCGCCCGCGACCATCAGCTCGTCGGCCGCGGTCTCGGCGACGAACCGCTCGAGCCCGCGCCGCACCGTGTCGCCGGCGCCGACGAAGGAGCAGGACAGCATCCGCGAGACCTGCGCCTTCTCCACCGGCGTCCAGAAGCTCTCGATGTCGTCGATCGGCTCGGGCAGGCGGCCGCGGGTGCCGCGCAGCATCCGGGTGAAGGCCTGCTGCGCCGAGGTGAAGAGGCGCTGGGCCGCGGCGTCGCTGTCGGCCGCCATGACGTTGATCCCGACCATGGCCCAGGGCCGGTCGAGCTGGGCCGAGGGCTGGAAGCGCTCGCGATAGATCCGCAGCGCCTGCTGCAGCGCCTCCGGGGCGAAGTGCGAGGCGAAGGCGTAGGGCAGCCCGAGCATGGCAGCGAGCTGGGCGCCGAACAGGCTGGAGCCCAGGATCCACAGCGGCACGCCGGTGCCGGCGCCCGGCACCGCCTGGATCGCCTGGCCGGGCTGCACCGGGCCGAGCAGCGCCTGCAGCTCGAGCACGTCCTGGGGGAAGCGCTCGGCCGCGTCGGGGTCGCGGCGCAGCGCCAGCAGGGTGCGCTGGTCGGTGCCGGGCGCCCGGCCGAGCCCGAGGTCGATGCGGCCGGGAAACAGCGATTCGAGGGTGCCGAACTGCTCGGCGATGACCAGCGGCGAATGGTTCGGCAGCATGATGCCGCCCGAGCCGACGCGGATCGTGCGCGTGCCCCCGGCGACATGGCAGATCGCCACCGCCGTCGCGGCGCTGGCGATGCCGGTCATGTTGTGGTGCTCGGCGAGCCAGAAGCGGCGATAGCCCCAGGCCTCGGCGTGCCGGGCGAGGTCGCGGCTGTTGGCGAGCGCGTCGGCCGGCGTCCGGCCTTCCGGCACCGGGGCGAGGTCGAGGATGGAAAGCGGCGGCAGCATGGGCGGTCCTTCGGCAGGGCGGTCACTATAGAGGTCAGGGCGCCGGACGAGGATTGCAAGCCGCGCAGGCCGGGTCCCCGAAACCGGCCGGCATCCGGCGGCTGGATCCGGGCCCGCCTTGCAGCGATGATCGTGACCCGCCGCCGCCAGCCATAGGCCGCCGCCATGCCCGATCGCGACCCGACGCCCCAGCCCATCCATCCCGGGCCCGTCGATTCCGCACCCGTCTACCTCGAGGACCTGCATGTCGGCCAGCGCTTCGCCGCCGCCGACGACGCGCCGCTCGACGCCGCGGCGATCAAGCGCTTTGCCGCCGAGTTCGACCCGCAGCCATTCCATCTCGACGAGAGCGCCGGCGGCGACACGCTGCTCGGCGGCTTCTCGGCCAGCGGCTGGCACACCGCGGCGCTGACCATGCGGCTGATCGAGCAGGCCGGCCCCAGGGTCGCCGGCGGCATGATCGGCGCCGGAGTCGAGATCGCCTGGCCGCAGCCGACCCGCCCCGGCGACCGGCTGAGCGTCGAATCGGAGATCCTCGAGATCCGCCCGTCGCGCTCGCGCCCCGACCGCGGCATCGTCGTCGTCCGCACCGAGACGCGCAACCAGCGCGGCGAGGTGCTGCAGGTGCTGACGGCGCGGATGATCGTGCCGCGGCGCGGCGACGCTACGCCGCCAGCAACGCCCTGAGCTGCTGCAGCTTGCGCTGGAAGGGTACGCGGCCGCTCTCCGGCAGGCAGGGCACGTACCTCTCGAGCAGGGCGATCTCGGCGGCGGCGGCCACCGCCACCCGCTGCCGGTCGGCACCGGTCCGCTGCGCGGCTCGCCGCAGCTCCCGGCTGCGCAGGTAGGCGGCGTACAACGCCTCGCAGTCGTCGAGCCCGGTGGCCTCGCGATCGATCCACCAGAAGGCGTCGGAGACGGGGCTGGCTTCCATCGCGTTCCATAGCGTCCGCCCGCCGCCGACGGGAAGCTTCAGGATCAGCCAGCCGATCAGGTTGCCGATGGCGAGGCCCGCCGCGGCGACCAGCAGCTTGACCAGCAGCGGCGCGACCGCCGCCGGGCCGGCGCCCACCTTGGGGAGCCCGTCGAGCAGCGCCAACGCCGGGCACCACAGCCGCGAGATCAGCGGGGTCGGGAGGCCGCGGTCGCAGAGCTGCAGCAGCCGGATCAGGATCGGCTCGAGATAGCCATCGAGTGCGCTCACGGTCAGGCGCACGCCCTGGGTCCGGATCATCGTCACGAGACCCTCGAGCGCCGCGACGATCCCGGCCAGCCGGGCCCGGTCTTCCGCGTCGAGCTCGGCGCCGGCCTCGGCCAGAGCGGCGACCAGCGCATCGATCAGTCGCGCCACCGCGTCGGGCGGCAGCTTCCCCGGGGGCAGCGGGCCGGTCCCGTCGAGGCCCTCCAGAAGCGCCTGCGTGGCGAAGGCCGCGACCGGCGCGGGTGCGCAGACCTGCAGGCAGCCACGCACCAGCATGTCGAGCTGCGCCACCGCCCGCTCCAGGGTGCCGGCCTCGCGGCAGCCGGGGTCGCCGGCGGCCAGCGCCTGCAGCGCGCGGCTGCGCTCCGCCAGATCGTGCCGCAGCACGGCCGCTGTCTCCGGCAGCCCGCCGCGGCCGAGCAGCGACGCCGCGGCGCCGGCGCCCCGCGCCACCAGGTCGAGAAGCGGCTCCAGCACGGCCGCCTCGGGGCTCCGCGGGCACTCGCTCTCCCGCTCTGCCGAACGATCCCTCTGCATCACTGCTCCTGCTCTGCCGGGCGCGCTACGCGGACGGGCCGCCCGGAGAAAGCCGCACAAGTGCCTCGCGACCGACGCAGTTGCCCATCCGCCGGGCATGGCTGTCGATGAAGAGCGGGATGCCGGACCCGCAGGCCGCGCACGCGGAGCCGTCGATCTCGCGCCCGGGCGACGCGTCCTGGGACGGCATTCCGCGGCAGGAATCAGGCACCCGGCCGCCGGGAATGACGATGCCATCGCACGCCCGGTCACGGGCCGGCTGCAGCCCGGTCGTCGATGCGACTGTATAGAGCGGCATGGTCTTTCCCCCCGGGACGCGCTCTTCACATTATGAATTACGCGTCTTCTTTAGACGCGTCAATCTATGCAAATTGATTTCCACATGATTCACGGCGCATGAATTGAATGCGGCCCGGTTCTGCGAGCCCGGCGCCCGTGTGCCCGCCCGGGATGCGGCTCGATCCGGCCGGAGAGGCGCCGGACAACCATCGCTGTGGATGGAGGCCCGCACTTCGTCTAGCCTGCGGCGCGAGCATGCGCGGAGACGGATTCCAGATGCTGCCGGCGCCCCTTCTCGTCCTGAGTAACGTCAGGAAGTCCTACGGGTCGAACGAGATCCTGAAGGGCGTCGACCTCGACATCGCCGACGGCGAGTTTCTCGTCATCGTCGGGCCGAGCGGCTCGGGCAAGACGACCGTGCTCCGCCTGATCGGCGGCTTCGCCGAGCCGACCGGCGGCGAGATCCTGTTCGAGGGCCGCAGCATCGTCGGCACCCCGGTCTTCCGCCGGCCCTTCAACACCGTGTTCCAGGACTACGCGCTGTTCCCGCACCTGACCGTGCACGACAATGTCGCCTACGGCCTCAAGGTGCGCCACACGCCGCGCGCGACGATCGACGCCGAGGTGGCGCGCACGCTCGAGCTGGTCGACCTGAAGCAGCTCGGCCGCCGCTATCCGCACCAGCTGAGCGGCGGCCAGCAGCAGCGCGTGGCGCTGGCCCGCGCCATAATCTGCAAGCCGCGGATCATCCTGCTGGACGAGCCGCTCGGCGCGCTCGATGCCGAGCTGCGGCGGCGCATGCAGCAGTTCCTCAAGGCGCTGCAGCGGACGATCCGGACCACCTTCCTGTTCATCACGCACGACCAGGAGGAGGCCATCACCATGGCCGACCGCATCTGCGTCATGCGCGAGGGCAGCATCATCCAGGTGGGGACCCCGCACGAGGTCTACTACCAGCCGGTCGACGGCTACGTCGCCCGGTTCTTCGGCGACAACAACCTGATCGAGGGGCGGCTCGGCGCCGGCGACGGGTCGCACCGGGTCGTCGAGACGGCGCTCGGCACGTTCCGCTGCGCCGCCGCCGGCCTGGCGGGTCCGGCCGCGGGCGCCGCCGGGAGTGCCATCGCCATGGTGGTGCGGCCGGAGGCGATCAGGCCGCTGTCCGGCGACGCGCGGCTCGACAACAGCCTGGAGGTCCGGGTCGAGAGCATCAGCTTCGCCGGCCCCAGCTCGGAGATCCGCATCCGGCCGGTCGGCGAGCCCGACCGCGTCCTCAACATGCGCATCCCGAGCAGCGCCGGGGCGCTGCCGTTCCGGCCGGGCGAGGTCGTGCGCGTCGGCTGGTCGACCGTCGACTGCCGCTCGATCCCGGCCTAGGACCGGCGGAAGAACCTCGCCACCGCCAGGAACAGGCCGGTGGAGACGATGATGATCAGGGTCACCAGGGCGTTGATCTCCGGCGTGAAGCCGACGCGCATCATGCCCCAGAGGCGCAGCGGCAGGGTGCTCTCGCCGCTCGCCAGGAACAGGGTGATCAGGGTCTCGTCGAAGGACAGCGCGAAGGCGAGCACGGCCGAGGCGAGGATCGCCGTCCGCAGGTTGGGCAGCAGGATGAAGCGGAAGGTCTGCCAGCGGTTCGCACCGAGATCGTAGGAGGCCTCGACCAGGCTGCGGCGCAGCGACTGCAGCCGCGCCAGCAAGGTGCGGTAGACGACGGCGAGGACGAAGACGATGTGCCCGATGGTGATGGTGACGATCGACCGCGGCACCGCCACCTCCTGGAAGAAGATCAGCAGCGCCAGCCCGGTGATGATCGGCGGCATGACGAAGGGCAGGAAGATCATCGCCTCCAGCACGCCGCGCGCCCGGCCGCTCGCCGTGTTCGCGTAGAAGGCGAGCAGCATGCCGACGGCGAGCGAGGCGGCCACCGTGACGAAGCCGACCAGCAGCGAGTTCAGCAGCGCCTTCTGGATGCCGGCATTGTGCAGGAGCTGGCCGTACCAGTCGAAGGTGAAGCTGCTCCAGTCGGTCGCCCCGGCGCGCCGCGAGAAGAAGGAATAGAACGCGGTCGTCAGCAGCGGGCCGTAGAGCAGCAGGAGCGTCACCGCGGCGAGCGCCCAGAGGAGCAGCGCGACCAGCGGGCCCAGCATCATGGCCGCGGCCCTCCGAGCAGACGGCCGAGCCCGCCGGCGACGGCGAGCGCCGCGAAGACGAGCAGCAGCAGGAGTACCGAGAGCGCGGCGCCGAACGGCCAGTTGAAGGCCATGCCGAACTGGCTCTGGATGACGCGACCGAAGGTGAATCCGGTCGTCCCGCCGACCATCTGGGGCGTCACGAAATCGCCGATCGCCAGCACGAAGGTGAAGGCCGCGCCGGTCATCGCGCCGGGAGCGCTGAGCGGGAGGATGACGCGCCGGAAGGTCTGCCAGGGATTGCCGCCGAGATCGGCCGAGGCATGGGCGAGGCTGAGCGGAATCCGCTCCAGCGCCACGAACACCGGCAGGATGGCGAAGGGGATCAGGATCAGCGCGAGGCTGATCTTCACCGCCGTGAGGTTGAAGAGCAGCACCGTCGAGGGCTGGTCGAGGATACCGAGCTGGAGCAGCACCTGGTTGAGCAGGCCGCTGCGTCCGAGCAGGGCGCGGATGGCGTAGACCTTGATGATGTAGCTCATGAAGAGCGGGACGACGAAGGCCAGCAGCAGCAGGTATCGCGTCCGCTCGCCGCGGGTCCAGATCAGGAAGGCGATGGGATAGCCGATCAGCAGCGTGATGACTGTGACCTCCGCCGCGAGCCGGCAGGTCTTGAGAAAGATCGGCAGGCTGGTGTCGTCGGTCGCCAGCCGGACGTAGTTCGCCAGCGTGGCGCGCCGCACGATCTCGCCATCCTCGACGTACCAGAAGCTCTGCACCAGGAAGGCGAGGATCGGCACGACGACGAGGAGCGCCGGCAGCGCGAAACAGAGCGCCACCCAGGCCCAGCGGAGCAGGCCGCCGGCGGCAACCCCGTCGCCCGACCGCGCCGACCGTGCGCTCGCCATGCCGGACGGCAGGCTCAGGCGACGGCGGCGCCGAGCATGGCGACGATGGCCTCGATGTCCGCCTCGGCGGTGCGGCGGCTGATGATGCCGAGCCGCAGTGCCGGCGGCTCGCCCGGCCGCAGCGTCTCGGCCTTCGCCAGGACGCCCTGGGCGCACAGCCGCTCGACGATCGCCGCGGCCGAGATCCTGCCCTTGGCCATCGCGGGGTGGATGGCCGTCACCACCGGCAGCGGCGTCCGGCTGGCGATCGTCCAGCCGCCGTTGCGCAGCCGGCGCCGCAGCAGGTCGCCGAGACGCGCCTCCCGCTCGATGCGGGCGGCGAGCCGGCGCGGCTGCAGCAACTGGGCCAGCACCCTGAGGCCGTTGTTCGCGCGCGAGCCCTGCAGCGACATGTAGCCGAAATCGTAGGTCTCGACCGGGTGCCCGGAGACGTTGAAGGAGCGCTCGACGGCGGCGCGGTGGCGCGTCAGGAACATGCCCGTGCCGCCGGCGCCGAGCGGCACCAGAGTCTTGTGCGGGTCGAAGGTGACGGAATCGGCGAGCTCGATGCCGGCGAGGCACCGCGTCCTCAGCGCCGGCGAGAATGCCGCGATGCCGCCCCAGGGCGCGTCGACATGCAGCCACAGCCCCTGCCGCCGGCAGACCTCGCCGATGGCGCCGAGCGGGTCGATGATGCCGGAGCCGGTCGCGCCGACCGTGCCGACCGCCATGAACGGCACGTAGAGGCCGCTGCGGCGGTCCTCGGCGATCATCCGCTCGAGCGACCGGGCGCTCATGCCGAGGTCGCGGTCGACTGGCACGGTCCGGATCGAGGCCATGCCGAGCAGCGTGCGCGCGTTCTTGTGCACCGAGGCGTGGGTCTGGGAGGAGACGTAGACGGCCGGCCTCGCCTTCAGCGGCAGGACGCCGTGGCTGACGTAGTCGTAGGGCTCCGGCCGGCCCGCGGCGTCCACGCAACGCGCCCGGTCGCAGGCGGCATCGGGCAGGAACCGGTTGCGGTGGCTCATCCGGTCGCCCAGCGCGACCACCATCGCGGTCAGGTTGGCCTCGGTGCCGCCCGAGGTGTAGTGCCCGTGGCCGGTCGCGGGATCGATGCCGAAGGCGCGCAGCACGATGTCGATGCTGAGGCTCTCGAAGGCGACCGCCGCCGGGTGCTGCCCCTCGACCGCGATGTTGGCGGCGCGACGCTCCGTCTCGTCGAGCGCGACCAGCGAGGCGACGTCGGCGTCGATGCAGTAGTAGCCGAGGTTGTAGGGGCTGTTGACGTCGGTGTCGTGGGCGTCGGCCAGGGCCTTGAAGAGGTCGAGCAGGCGCTCCGGCGCGACATCCTCGCCCGCCGTCCCGAGGGCCGCCTCGATCTCGGTCCGGATCGTCTCGACCGCGGCCGGCGGCCGGGTCGCGGGAGGCGAGGACCGGGCCCGCATCGTGCCCGGCCCCGCCGGCTTCGTCCTTCTCACTGCGCCGCCTTGACCGCGTTCCAGAGGTCGTTGCGCGCCGTGAAGTCCTCGACGGTCTCCGACCACTTGAGGCGGCCGGCATAGTCGAAGCTGGTCGAGGGCGTGATCGTGTTCCCCAGGCTGTGGCGCGAGGTCAGGATGTCGCTGACCTCCTTCTGATAGAAGAAGTTCAGCCATTTGTAGGCGAGGTCCGGGTCCCTGGCGCCCTTGGTCATCGCCCAGGCGTCGACCCAGCCCTGCGCGCCTTCCTGCGGGATCACGTAGGCGACGTCGTGCCCGGCCTTCTTGAACATGCCGGTCCCCTGCTCGCCCCAGGGCGTGAAGATCAGCGCCACCTCGCCGGCCTCGTAGATCTGGATGCTCTCCTCGGGCGAGCTGTAGTAGGAGGCGACGTTCGGGCGCAGCTCCAGGAACTTCGCCTTGATCTTCGCGAGCTCCTCCGCCGACAGCTTGTAGGGGTTGGGCATCCCCAGCGCGATCGCCATCATGGTGACGTTGACCTCGCTGGTGTCGGAGAGCAGCACTTGGCCCTTGTAGCGCGGGTCCCACAGCACGCTCCAGGAGGTCGGCGGCGGGTTGACGCGCTTGACGTCGTAGATCAGCCCGATCGAGCCGTAGGCGAGCGGCAGGCCGTAGACCTTGCCGTCGCGCGTCACGCCCGCGACCTTGCTCAGGTCCTTGAACTGCGGAAGCTGGTTGGCGAGGTTCGGGATCTTCGCGACGTCGATCGGCTGCGCGAGGCCGGCGTCGATGAACTTCGCCAGGCCGGAGGTGGCGACCGAGAAGAGGTCGTAGTCGGCGCCGTCGCTGCCCTTCAGCTTGGTCCACATCTCGTCGTCGGAGGTCAGGTAGACGACCTGGACGTCGGCATCGTACTTCTTCTCGAACGCCGCCACGACGTCATCGTCGGCGTAGCCCTCCCAGACCAGCAGCCGCAGCGTTCCGGCCGCCGCGGCGGGCCCGCTCGTGATGAAGGCGATCGCCAGGGCCGCGGCGAGGGCAGCAATGCCCCGCATCAGGCCTGGGCGCGCGATGCGTCCCGTCATGGTCCCCTCCCTGGGCTCCGGCTCCGGCCGGCAGGTCCGGCGTGCGGCAGAATATGCACAGTGTGTCGAACGAGCGCCGCCGACTTGACGGCAACGCCGCGAAACTTGACACGCCACACCGCTATCAAGTGGCGTAGGCGGTGAATCCGGACCGTGGGAGGAAGCGCCAGATGATCGAAACCTCGTGCCATTGCGGCGCCGTGCGGCTCGCCGTGCCGCGCGCGCCGGCGACGGTGACCGACTGCAACTGCTCGATCTGCCGGCGCTACGGCGTGCTGTGGGCCTACTACCCGCCGGCCGAGGTCAGCGTGACCGCCGGAGCGGACGCCACCGAGACCTATTGCTGGGGCGAGCGGACCACGGTGTTCCACCGCTGCCGGGGCTGCGGCTGCGTCACCCATTGGAGCCCGACCGACCCGGACGAGGGCAATATGGGGGTCAATGCCCGGCTGATGGAGCCGGCCATCCTGCGCGCCGCCCGCGTCCGGCGGCTCGACGCCGCGGTCAGCTGGCGCTATCTCGACGACTGATCGGGCGCCGGGCTGCCCGTCCCGGCCGCCGTCCAGCGCGGCCGCGCCGCGAGCACCGCGAACCCCTTCGAGGGCTGGCCGCCGGCATAGGCCGGCTGGACGACGACGTTGACGTCGCCGCTCCACCGCTGGTCGCGCTGGGTCAGGGTGACACGCTGGCCGGTGAACTCGTGGCGCGGATCCAGCACCACGCCCGACCAGGAGCGCTCGGTGCCGCCGTCGAGCCGCACCGAGAACGGCTCCGGCACGGCGAAGCGCGGCTGGCCGGAGATCACCCAGCCCCACCCGTAGATCGGCTTCACGGCAACGACGATCGGCTCGCTCATCCCCCTCCCCCCGTCGCACCCCGCCTCGCGTCCCTCATCGCCCGGGGCCGCTCAGCCGGCGCGCTGCAGCGGCTCGCTGCGGAACAGCGTCTCCATCTCGCGGCGGGCGCGCACCGCGGCCGCCGTCTCGTCGACCCGGACGTCGGGCCAGCGCAGCACCGCCCCGGCCTTGACGGCGCGCAGCAGCGGCACGCGGTGCGCCAGCCCGAGCGGCAGGGCGCCCTGCGCCAGGCTGTCGGCGGCGGGAACCAGCTTGCCGACCACCGTGTGGCCGCCCTCGCCATCGAGCAGCTCGCCGGCCGCGAGGTCGCGCTTGGCGACCGCGACGGTGTCGGCGCGGAAGCCGTCCGGGCAGCCGGTCGGCTCGCGGCGCAGCGCCACCGAGGCCAGGCTGACGCCGAGCTCCAGCCCGATCAGGTGCCAGCGCTTGTACATCGCCGCGTAGCGGCCCGAGGGATCGGTGACCAGCCCGTACTCGGAGAAGCAGCGGCGGACATAGTCGCCGTCCGCCTCGAAGGCGACGAAGACGCCCCAGCGGATGTGGTCGCGCACCGGCCTGCCGTCGCGCTCCAGCGAGGAGATCACCTCGACCTGGCCCTTGAAGTGCAATTGGCCACCCTCCGCGCGCGGCCGGCAGACGAAGGGCAGGTCGTCGAGCGCGGCCGGCGGATATTCCAGCCCGTCGGGCGGCGGCAGCAGGCCGGTGGCGTTGCACACCGCGGTGCACTCGATGGCCGGCTTGGTGCCGTCGAGGAAGGAGTTGAACATCCGCGGATTGAGCCCGCCGGCGCGCGCCTGCTCCTCGGTCAGGCCGTAATGCTGCCACACCGTCTCCGGCGTCGAGCGGGCGAAGTGCGGCAGCCATTTGTGGCCGCGGCCGGCGCTGACCACGTCGAAGCCGGCGGCCCGCGCCCAGTCGACCAGGTCGCAGATCAGTGCCGGCTGGTCGCCATAGGCGAGGCTGTAGACGACCCCGGCCGCGGCGGCCCGGCGGGCCAGCAGCGGGCCGCAGAGCGCGTCCGCCTCGACAGTGACGTTGACCAGGTGCTTGCCCGCCGCGAAGGCGGCCAGCGCATGGCCGACCGCGGCCACCGGGTCGCCGGTCGCCTCGATCACCACCTCGACGGCGGGGTGGCGGATCAGCGCCTCGACATCCTCGCCGACATGGGTGAGGCCCTGGGCGACCGCCTCGTCGAGGTCGGGTGCGGCGGCACGCCCGGCCGGCCAGCCGGCCCGCGCCAGGGCCTCGGCGCCGCGCCGCGCCGACAGGTCGGCGAGGCCGACCAGGTGGATGCCCGGCGTGCGGCGGGCCTGGGCCAGGAACATGGTGGCGAACTTGCCGGCGCCGATCAGGCCGAAGCGCACCGGCCGGCCCTCCCGTTCGCGCTGCAGCAGCATGCGGTGCAGGTTCATCGGTCCTCCCTCTCGCCCCGGAGGGTGCCTGAGCCGGCGCCGCTGTCAATGGGCGGCGCCGACGGACCTCCATTGGCAGGGTCGCGGCGCTGCGCCATCATGACGGCAAGCGGCAGAGCAGAGGCCGTACCTGGCGGGAGGACACCATGCGCGGCTTGATGATGGATCGGCCGTTGCTGATCTCGTCGCTGATCGACTATGCGGCGCGCTATCACGGCGACACCGAGATCGTCTCCCGCACGGTCGAGGGCGAGACGCATCGTTACGGCTACGCCGAGGCGGAGGCGCGGTCGAAGCGGCTGGCCCAGGCGCTTCGGCGTCTCGGGATCGGCGACGGCGACCGGGTGGGGACCCTGGCCTGGAATGGCTTCCGCCACCTCGAGCTCTATTTCGGGGTGTCCGGCATCGGCGCCGTCTGCCACACCGTCAATCCGCGGCTGTTCCGGGATCAGATCCGCTTCATCGTCAATCATGCCGAGGACCGGCTGCTGTTCTTCGACCTGACCTTCCTGCCGCTGGTCGAGGCGCTGGCGCCGGAACTCGGCTCGGTCGGTCACTACGTCGCGATGACCGACCGGACGCACATGCCGCCCTCGCGCCTCGCCAACCTGCTCTGCTACGAGGAGTTGCTGGAGGGCGAGGATGGCGATCTCGACTGGCCGCAGCTCGACGAGAGCACGGCGTCATCGCTCTGCTACACCTCCGGCACGACGGGCAACCCGCGCGGCGCCCTGTTCTCGCATCGCTCCACGGTGCTGCACTCCTTCTCGCTGTGCATGGCCGATTTCATCGCGATCTCGTCGCAGGAGAGCCTCTGCCCGGTGGTGCCGATGTTCCATGTCAATGGCTGGGGGAGCGCCTACGCCGCGGCGATGTGCGGCGCCCGGCTGGTGCTGCCCGGGCCGCATCTCGACGGCGCCTCGCTGCACGCGCTGTTCGAGGCGGAGCAAGTGACCGCGGCCTGCGGCGTGCCGACCATCTGGCTCGGCCTGCTCCGCCATCTCGAGGACACCGGTGGTCGCTTCTCCAGCCTGCGCCGGGTGTCGATCGGCGGCGCCGCCCTCCCGCCCGCGATGATCGAGGCGTTCGAGGATCGCTATGGGGTCAGCGTCATCCAGGGCTGGGGCATGACGGAGATGAGCCCGATCGGCACCGTCGGGACACTGAAGCGCAGCCATCGCGGGCTGCCGGCCGCCCAGCAGCGCGCCATAAAGCTGAAGCAGGGCCGCGCCATGTTCGGCGTCGAGCTGAGGATCGTCGACGCGGAGGGGCGGCCGCAGCCGCATGACGGGGTCGCGACGGGCGAGCTCGAGGTGCGCGGACCGTGGGTGATCGGCGCCTACTACCGCGACGAGGCGGCGACCCGGGCCGCCTTCGACGCCGAGGGCTGGTTCCGCACCGGCGACGTCGCGACGATCGACCCCGACGGCTACATGCAGATCGTCGACCGCCGCAAGGACGTCATCAAGTCGGGCGGCGAGTGGATCAGCTCGATCGAGATCGAGAACGCCGCCATGGGCCACCCCGGCGTCGCCGAGGCCGCGGCCATCGGCGTGCCGCATCCGCGCTGGGGCGAGCGGCCGCTGCTGGTGATCGTGCCCAAGCCGGGACATGATCCGGCTGACGAATCGATCCGCCGCTATCTCGCCGAACGGCTGGCGAAATGGCAGCTGCCAGAGGACATCGTCCGGCTCGCGGAGATGCCGCACACCGCCACCGGCAAGATCCTCAAGACGCGGCTGCGCGAGATCTTCCGCGATCACAAGCTGCCGGGCACCTGACCCGGCGCACCGCGCCCGCGGGACGAGGTCCGGGCCAGCTCCGGGCGGCGCAAGCTTGGCAATGGCGGGGCCCCGGCCTATCCTGCTGCCGACCCGGGCGACGCTGCCGGCAGGGCAGCGGACCAGGCCCGCGGCGGGGTCTCGAGATGCGCGTCGTCTATCACGGCCAGCCATCGCCGCACCTGTTCGTTCCCGAGCTGGTCGAGCCGGAGCTCTATCGCCAGATCAGCTTTCCCGACCTGCCGAAGCGGCCGATGGGCCGGATCGGCCGCGACCTCTATCCCGGCGAGCCGGGCTGGGCCGCGCTGATGCAGTCGCCGGGCTGGGCGGCGCTGGCCGGCCGGTTCATGAGCGAGGGCTTCGTGAAGCAGATCGTCGGCCTCTTCGCCGACGACATCCGGCGCGAGGGCTGCGCGATCGATCCCGACGCCGTCCACCTGGTGCCCTACCAGGAGACGCGGGCCGAGACCGAGCAGCCCGTGCTGTCCGACAGCTTCGACCCCAACGCGCTCTTCGTCCGCTTCGACCTGCAGGCCGCCGACGCGACCTACAGCAAGCCGGTGCATTGCGACTGGCCGCGGCGCATCGTCGGCGGCGTCCTGTTCCTCTGCAGCGCCGCCGAGGAAGGGCTGGAGGGCGGCGAGTTCGCGCTGTTCCGCGACGCCGCCTTCCGCAACGACCGGATCTGCCGCCGGCCGGAGCTCGCCAAGAGCTTCGCCCCGCAGCACAACCAGGGCGTCCTCTTCCTCAACTGCAACCGCGGCTTCCACGGCCCGCTGCCGCTGCGGCGGCTCGCCGGGCTGCGCAAGTGGATCTACTACTCGATCTCGAGCCGGCGAAACGTCTGGCCGCGGGGGGCGTGAGGCCGCCGGCGGCTCAGCCGCCGAAGGGCGCCCGCAGCGCCTGCTGCGCGGCGGCGTCGGGCACCGGCGGGCCCGCGCTGCGATAGAGCGCATAGGGCACGGCCGCGATGCGGCCGCCCTGCAGCAACAGGCGATTGAGCAGGTCGCGCAGCTCAAACCCGGCGAGCGCCGGCAGCGGGCGCAGCCCGCCGAGCCGGTGAAAGACCGCGGCGCGCACCAGCACCGGCCCGTCCCCGAACAGGTCCGTGCCGGCCGCAAGCGCGAGCGGGCCGCAGGGCGGGTGCCAGGCCGGCCGCGCCCCGTCGGCGCGCCGGCCGCTCACCGCCGCGTCCGCGCCGAGCCGCGCCGCGGTCGCCGCCATGACCGCCGGCGCCCAGGGTGCGCAGCGCGCGCCGGGCAGGCAGAGCAGCAGCAGCGGGTGGCGGGCCTGCAACGCGGCCCGGTTGACGGCGAGCGCGAGCGGCTCGCCCCCGCCGGGCTCGACCGCCACCTGCTCCAGTGCCCCGCCATCGTCCCGCCGCAGCCGCCGGGCGCCGGGTGCCAGCAGCGCCGACACCGACGGCGCGGGTTCCGGCGGCACCAGGTCGCGGCGCAGCCGCTCGATCCAGCCATCGTGCCAGGCGAGCCAGTCGCGCTCGGCCGGCCCGGGGTCGAGCGCCGGCGACAGCAGCGCGTCGGCCGCCTCGGCCTGCTGCCGCTCGGCATGGGCCAGCGCCGGATCGGCCTCGCCCTCCCGCTCCTCCCCGTCATGGGGGGTGACGGCGAACGCGGTCCGCGCGAAGCCATGGCCCTGCCGGCGCGCCGCCGTCGCCAGCACGCCGAGCGCGCCGGCCGCCGGCAGATGGACGATGTCGAGCGCGCGTTCCGCGAGGCGGGCCATGACCCGCTCGCCGAGGACGCGGATCGCGTCCTCGGCCTCGCCCGCGCCGGTGCGCTCGACGACCTCCAGCTCCACCCCGCGCCGCGCCCAGCCGGCCTGCGCTGCCGGCTCAACCGCGGTCCCGAGCGGCGGGACGCAGACCAAGGTCACCCGATGGCCGTGCCGGCGCAGGCTCATCGCCGCGCGCGCCGACCAGGCAGCGGCGCCGGCATCGGGCGACCGGATGGCGGAACTGACGATGGCGACCCGCCCCGCTGCCGGCTCCGGCTCCAGCCAGCGCGCCTGGGGCGTGCCGGATAGCCGCCGCCGCAGCTCGTCGAGGTTGGCGATACTGCCTGCCAGGTCGCGCGGCGACTGCCGCGCCGTGGCGATCCGCGGGACCACCGGCTCCAGCCCGAGGAAGCGGAAGATGCCCGCCACCGTCGCCACGGGATCGGCGGCGAGCGCCTCGTAGCCGACCCGCAGGGTGGGCAGGTGCGCCAGCCGCGCCTCGACCTGGGCGCCGAGGGCGCGCACGAGGCGCAGATGCGCGAGGAACGCCTCGGGCGCGACCTGCACCGGCGGGGCCGGGCCGACCGGCCCGTCCGTGCGGCTCCACTCGCCGGTCTGCAACGCGCGCAGGAAGGACGCGTAGCGCAGCAGCTCGTTTTCGCGCTCCAGGCGGATCACCCGCAGGTCCGGCATGGCCGAGAGCCAGCCCCACACCCGCTCGGCGAGGCCGAGCCGCATCGGCTGCTGCAGCATCAGAGCGAAGCCGGTCGCCGCCGGCGCGGCGCCGGGCGGCCCGAAGCAATGGCGCTCGGTGAAGGCGATGCGGTCGGCGAGCAGCAGGCGCCCGGCCTCGACCCGGTCGCCGGCGCCGATGTCGCGCGGCAGCTCGGCGGCGAGATAGTTGGCGTCGAAGATCTCGCCGAAGCAGCGCGCCTCGGGATGCTGCGACAGCATGGTGCGGACCAGGACCGTGCCGGACCGCGGCAGGGACAGCAGGACGAAGCGGGTCAACCTCTCCCCCGGAGCGGTGCCGCGAGCGGCAGGCGGCCGCCCGGCGGGAGCGGCGCGGCCGCGGCGCGCCTCAGGCCTTGCCGGCGGTCGGCTGGCGGTTCAGCCGGCGCTCGATGAAGGCGATGACCCGGGCGGTGACCAGGGTCATCAGGTAGTAGATCACCGCCACCGCGGCATAGAGCTCGAACGGGCGGAAGGTCTCCGAGGCGGCGATCGTGGTCTGCCGCATCAGGTCGGAGACGGCGATGATCGACACCAGCGAGGAATCCTTGAGCATGCTGATCACCGTGTTGCCGAGCGGCGGCACGATGATGCGGATGGCCTGCGGCAACACGACGTAGACGGTGATGTGCCAGCGGCTGAGGCCGAGCGTGCGGCCGGCCTCGCGCTGGCCGTTCGGGATCGCCTGGATACCCGAGCGGAAGATCTCGGCGATGAAGGCCGAGTAGGAGCAGCCGAGCCCGATGATGCCGGCCTGCATCGCCGTGAAGTTGATCTTGAAGAGGATCGAGAAGCCGTAATAGACCCAGAGCAGGATGACCAGGATCGGGATGCCGCGGAGGAAGTCGATATAGGCGATCGCCGGCAGCCGGACCGGGGCGAAGCGCGACAGCCGGCACAGCGCCAGCAGCAGCCCGAGCACGATGGCGACCAGCTCGGCCAGGACCGAGACCTCGATCGTGATCAGCAGCCCCTGCATCATCGCGGGCAGGTACTCGTAGACCACGCTCCAGTCGAATTGATACATGTCGGGTTCCGAGGTTGGTCGGGTTGCGCGACCGCGACCCGCGCGCCGGGCTCTTCCGCGGCGAAGGGCGATCAGGCGCTCGCAGCCAGGTTGTTCTAGCCAAAGATTGCAACCTCGGCAATATTGTATACAATGTCCTAGAATTGATCGAGTGATCAACGACGAGGGGAGGTGCGAGATGAAGATCGGACGATTGCTGACCGGGGTGCTCTGTGCCGGGCTGCTGTCCCTGGCCGGCCAGCACGCCGCCAAGGCCGACGAGGTGACGCTGGACTCCGTCAAGAAGGCGGGCGTGCTGCGGGTCGGCACCTGGCTGCAGTACGAGCCGGAAATGTACAAGGACCTGAAGACCGGCGAGATCAAGGGGTTCTGGATCGAGCTGGCGCGCAAGATGGCGGCCGACCTCGGGGTCAAGCTCGAGATCGTCGACAGCGACTGGGACGGCCTCATCCCCGGCCTGCAGTCGGGCAAGTTCGAGATCGTCCTGGCGCAGATGGCGATCACCTCCAAGCGCGCCCAGGCGGTCGATTTCGCCAAGCCGTGGGAAGCCGTCGGCATGTCGCTGGTGCTGCCCGCCGACTCGACCTGCGACACGGTCGAGTGCCTGAACAAGGCCGACAAGACGATCGCGACCGAGATTGGCTCGGTGAACCAGGAGGTCAAGAAGATCTTCTTCCCGCTGGCGCAGGAGACCGCCAACAAGGGCCACAATGACGGCTTCCTGCAGGTCGTCTCGCACCGCGCCGACGGCTTCCTCACCGACAACGTCTCGGCGCTCGCCTACCTGAAGGAGCATCCCGGTTCCGCGAAGGTCGCCTTCACCGGCGTCGACAAGCCCTTCCTCCAGGCCTTCCCGGCCGGTCCGGCGGTGCCCAAGGGCAGCATCGCCTTCGCCCGCTGGGTCGACATCTGGCTGCAGGACCAGATCAACAACGGCACCTACAAGAAGCTCTACCTGCAGGAGATCGGCTGGGAGCCGGCGCTCGAGGAGCTCGGGCGGCAGCGTGGCTGGTACCCCTAGCCCGGAAGCAGGCATCGCGTCCCGGGCCTGCGGCATGCCGCAGGCCCGGCGGCCGATGCCGCATGGCTGATCAGCGCGACCGGGCGGGACGATGGGCATGAACGGCGCCGCCGACTACATGGTCGAGGTCCACGACCTGACCAAGCGATTCGGCGACCTCCAGGTGCTGCGCGGCGTGACCCTCAAGGTGCGCCCTGGCGAGGTGCTGGTGATCGTCGGGCCGAGCGGCGGCGGCAAGAGCACCCTGCTGCGCTGCCTCAGCCACCTCGAGACGCCGGAATCCGGGGAGATCGTGATCGGCGGCCGCAAGGTCGGCCGCCACGGCGCGGCGCCCGGCGAGATCGGCATGGTCTTCCAGCAGTTCAACCTGTTTCCCCATCTCACCGCGCTCGACAACATCACGCTGGCGCCGCGCCTGGTGCGCCGGCTGAGCCGCGCGGCGGCGCGCGAGCGCGCGCTGGCGCTGCTCGAGAAGATGGGGCTGGCCGACAAGGCAGGCGCGCGGCCCGGCCAGCTCTCCGGCGGCCAGCAGCAGCGGCTGGCGATCGCCCGCTCGCTGGCGATGGACCCCAAGGTCATGCTGTTCGACGAGGTCACCTCGGCGCTCGACCGCGAGCTGGTCTTCGAGGTGCTCGGCGTCATGCGCCAGCTCGCGCTCGAGGGCATGACCATGCTGGTGGTGACCCACGAGCTGTGGTTCGCCAAGAACGTCGCCGACCGCATCGTCCTGCTCGCCGGCGGCGAGCTGATCGAGGAGGCGCCCCCGGCCGAGTTCTTCAACGCGCCGAAGATGGAGCGGACGCGCAAGTTCCTGCGCGACCTGGTGCTCGAGACGGCGGGGCCGACCGAGCCGCCGTCGCCGGCCTGACCCCCGCGAGGCGAGGAGACGACATGCCCGACACTTCGACCCCCGCCGCCGCCCGGCTCGCCGGCAAGCGGGCGCTCGTCTATGGCGGCGGCACCGGCCTCGGGCTGGCCTGCGCCGAGGCGCTGCTGGCGGCCGGCGCCGCCGTCTTCATCACCGGCCGGCGGCGCGCCAAGCTGGACGAAGCGCGCCAGCGCCTGGCCCCGCTCGGCCGCATCGGGCTCGCCGAGGGCGACTTCACCGCCGAGGCGGACGTGGCGCGCGTCACCGGCGAGGCGGTCGCCTTCCTAGGCGGCCTCGACACGCTGGTGGTCAGCTCCGGCCGCTCGGCGATCGGCTCGGTCTTCGACGCCACGACGGCCGATTTCCGCTCGGTGATGGAGACCAACCTGCTCGGCCCCTTCCTCGCAGTGCGCGCGGCCGCGCCGCACCTCGTCGAGGGCGCACCCGCCTCGGTCATCCTGATCGCCTCGATCGTCGCCGAGGTGGCGATGCGGGAGCGCGTCGCCTACTGCACCTCCAAGGCGGGCGTGCTCGGCATGACCCGCGCCATGGCGCTCGACTTCGCCGACAAGGGCGTGCGGGTCAACGCCATCAGCCCGAGCCTGGTGCTGACCGAGCTGGCCCGCAGCATCATGGCCCAGGAAAAGGACCCGGCCGCCACCCTGAAGCGGCGCGAGGCGCAGCACCCGCTCGGCCGGCTCGGCAAGCCGGAGGACATCGGCGCCGCCGCGGTCTATCTCGCCGCCGAGGAAAGCGGCTGGACCACCGGGCAGAACCTGGTGCTCGACGGCGGGATGACGATCATCTGAGGCGACCGCCGCAGGAATGTCGTCCGGATCCGGCCGTCTAGAGCCGGTCCAGCGTCAGCGGGCCTGTCGTATCGGCGATCGAGAAGGCGAACTGCCCGTCGAACAGCTCGATGATGCCGACCGATCCCGCGAAGGCGATGCTGAACAGCATCACGGTGACGAAGATGGCCCGCCGCTTGCCCGCATGCACGAGGGCGATGCCGATCTGCGTCAGGAACCCGAAGAGCAGCAGGCTGAAGAGCTTCACCGGGGCGAGCCGGCCGGTCTTCAGGACGTTGTGCTCCAGGCGCGCGGCGTGGGCGGTCTCGAGCGCGCCGTAGAAGGCCGCCTGGGACCCGCCATGCTGGAATCGCTCCGCCTTGCTGGCGAAGGCGTAGAGCTGCCGCAGGTAGCTCATCCCGTCCGACACGCTCCCCTCCCCCTCGCGCGAGAGGACCTCGCTCCAGTAGTCGCGCGCCAGGTCGCGAACCTCGGGGGCCGGCGGGTCGAGCTCGCTCGCCATCAGCGCCATCGACTGGAGCGCCGAGAACTCGGCCCGCAGCGTCCCCCGGGCGAGGCTCACCTTCTGCCACATCTCCGTCGTGACGAGGCTCGCATAGAGCGCGAAGACGATCGAGACCGCCACGAAATAGGGGCCGACGACCTCCTTCACCGCGAACCGGCTGCCATCGAGGTAGTGGAACGCGACGCAGACCAGCCCGCCCAGCAGCAGCGGCAGGACGATGAAGCCCAGGTTCCAGGAGATCGACAGCGACGCGATCCGCTGCAGGATCCAGTAGGTGCTCCAGAGGACGGGAATGGCGACCAGGGCCCAGCGCATCGCCAGGTAGGGCGGCGGAGCCTCCCGCGTCCCGGTCGGCGTCGCCCCCGGGCCGTTGCCGAGCACGTCGATCATGCCGAGCTCGAAGTTCCGGACCGGCAACCTGATCGAGAGATTGCACAGCAGGGCGACGGCCAGCAGCGCCGCGATCACCAGGAAGGTGGTGCCGGTCGCCTGGGACGCCGAGGCACCGAGGCCCACCGCATCGTCGTACCACCGCGACAGGGCCCAGGAGCCGACGGCGCCGGCCGACCAGGCCGACAGCAGCCGCCCGTGGATCGCTCCGGCATGAGCCGGCCCGAAGAGGTCGGCGACATAGGCGGCCATGCAGGCGAAGCCGCCGCTGTAGAGAATGACGATCAGGCCGTACTGCAGGACGAGAATGGCGATATTGGCCTCGCCGTCCAGCTGGCCGAGAACGAGGCTGAGCATGGCGCCCGTGGCCAGCATCAGGGTGTAGCTGTTCTTCCGGCCGATATAGTCGGATCCGAACGACCAGAGCAGCCGTCCCGCCACGTTGCAGAGCGCCAGCAGCCCGACGAAGCCGATCGCCTGCTCCGGGCTGGGCGGGCCGGGCATGGCCTGGGACAGCATGGCCGGGGCGCGGGCGAAGACGCCGATGCCGGCCATGACGTTGATGCAGAGAATGGCCCAGAGCAGGCAGAACGGCCGCGTCCTGACGGCCTGGCGGGGGGTGAGCGACAGGCCGGCGGTCTCGACCGGCGCGCCGTCATGGTCGAAGCCGCGCGGGATGCTCAGGGCCGCCGCCGCCATCGCGGCCGCATAGAGCACGCCGAGGATCGCGAATATCCCCGCCGATCCGTCCCAGGCCGCGTCCGCGGACAGGGCGCCGAGGAGGTGCGAAAGCGCCAGGGCCAGGATGGAGGCGCCCCCGAAGCCGGCGATGCACGCACCGGTGGCCAGACCGCGCCGCCGGGGAAAGCGGATGAGCAGCGCGGCGATCGGGGCGATGTAGCCGATCCCCATGCCGATGCCGCCGAGGACGCCGTAGCCGACATAGAAGAGCGCCGTCTGCTGCAGGGCGATGGCGAGCGCGGAGACGAGGAAGCCGGCGCCGAAGAAGACGGCAGACACCAGCATCGCCGGCCGCGGGCCTGCCCGGCCGACCCATGGGCCGGCGGCGGCCGCGGCGAGGCCGAGGCAGATGATCGCCAGGAAGAAGGCCGTCTCGCTCTGGCTCGAATACCAGAACCAGCTGGTTCCCCAGTGGCCCAGGCCCTGCGGCACGCGCGACGCGCGCGAGACGCTGAGCGCATAGACCTGCCCGATGCAGAGATGCACGGCGACTGCGGCCGGCAGCAGCAGCAGCCGGCTCGGCCGCAATCCTGGAGGCGCAGGGGATTGTCCCGGGGTCGCCATCTCGCACGCCAGCCACGCTTGGCCGTGACGATACAGTGGGAGCGCGGCCCCTCCAAGGGCGCGCGCGGGACGAGGCCGGCCGGCAGAGCTCCGGCCGCGCCAGGGCACGACGGACGTTCGACATGCGGGCCCCGATGACCCGTCCGGCCGGCTCGGCCGGCCGCGGGATATCGGCGGCGCCGCGGTCTATGGCGCCGCCGAATCTGCCATCGGCTGGGACAGTCCTGACGTCAATTGCACTTGCGCTGGCCGTTCACCCACACGCACCCGGACTGCCATGCCTTGGTCGCCGTGTTGCCGCGGGCGCCCGTGACGCTCGTGCCGGGCGCGGGCGGGTGGTAGGCGTCCGAGTTGCCCTGATTCGTCGTATAGACCCCATTCTTTCCCGCCGCGCCAGCGCCGTTCGGACCCGCATAGACGGCCCCGTTGGCCCCGACGCAGCCGGCGCGATTCTGCCCCTGCTTGCATTCGACGGCCTGCGCCATGGAGACAGCGCCTGCCGTCAACAGAAGAGAGGTCGCCAGTGCGGCCAACAGCTTGGTTTTCATGTGCCGATTCCTCGCCGAGTCATCCACGGCCAGAGCCTGCCGCCGGGCGCGATCCTAGAGCGTATTCACTCCGGACAGGCGGGGCTTGTCATCCCGTGCCAGCCGTCGTGAGCCACCGAGCGGCGGCAGCGGCCGATGCTGGCCGCCCCGCCGGCCGCGGCGGCACTCGACGCGCTCCGCCTTACCAACCGGAGCGATGTCGCATATGATTCCTCAATGTGACCGGCCGGCCGGAGTGGTGGTGTGGTGCCCGGCCGTTCCCGCAGCAGGCCGTGGGGGCGCGATGACGGCACGCGACAGGCTCGGCGAGGCAGTCGGCAGGCTGGGTCAGCGCCTCGGGATGCCGGGGCTGGCGCTCAACGCCGACGGGATCTGCGCGCTGTCCATCGAGGGCCGGCTGGTCCTGCACCTCTTCGCCGATGCGGCGGCCGATCACGCCGTGCTCTATGTGCCTCTCGGGCCCCTGCCGGCCGAGAGCCGGGCCGCCATGCACCGGTCGATGCTCGAGGCGAACGCGCAGGACGGGCTTCCTGGTGCGCTGGCCATCGATCCCCGAACCGGCGAGGCCATGCTGGTGCGCAACGACCCCTTGCGCGACCCGGACGATGCGGCGTTCGAACGTCTGCTCGAGCAGATGATCGCGACTGCGCTCGCCTGGATCGAGAAGATCGGGCGCGGCGGCGCTCCGCCGGCAGAGGACCCGGCCCATGCCAAGCTGCACATGGGCGGCGGCCTGCGGGCCTAGGGGGAGAGCCCATGTTCAGCGACCCCATGGCGAACCGGGTCGGGTCCAGCAATGCGACCCCGCCCTCGGGCGCGCCGGGCGGCCCGCCCGGACCGGGCGGGCCGCCGTCGTCGATCGGCGGGCATCAGGCAACGCAGGTGCCGCCGACGGGCCTGCCCCCTCTGGGATCCTCATCCTCGACGAGCTCGGCGACCGCGCTGCTCGCCACCGCCACGATCGTCGGCCCGGGACAGCAGGGCTTCACGTTCCCGCCGCTCCCGCAGCCGCCCCCGCCCAGCTTCACCGGACCGCTCTCCGGCCAGTTGCCTCCCTGGCTGCCCGGCGGTCAGGGCCAGCCGGGACCGATGCCGTATACAACGGCATCCGGGATGCCCACCGCCAGCAGCACGTACCCGTCCGCCCCGCTGCCCATGCCGGGGCCTGGCCCCTTCGGCCCGAGCTCCTCCTCGTCGTCCACGGCACAAGGCGCCCCGCCGCCCGCCCGGCAGCGCTTCATGGCCCAGGGCGGCGATACGGGGCTCCCCCGGTGGACGCCGGAGACGCCCGATGCGCGGATGATGACGGCGAAGGGCTTGACCGAGACGAAGGGCAAGCCGCCGCTGTTCGGGCAGACGCTCTACAAGGACGTGCTGGCAGCGAAGGAGAGCTACGAGGACGCCCTCGCCGAGACACGCGTCAGCGCGCTGCACCAGGACTCCGGCAAGGTGGCGCAGAGCCTCGACGACCGGCTGCACACCCTGGGCCAGGCCATTGCCCGCTATCTCGACAAGTCGCCGGGCGATCCGGTCATGAAGGACCTGCAGGATCAGATCGCCGGCGAGAAGGCCCTGCTCCACCTGGTGCGGGCGAATCCGGAGTTTGCCAAGCCGCAGCTGAACAAGGGCGTCGGCTACAGCGTGCAGCAGGCGATGGAGCTGCAGCGCCTCGGCATCGCGCCGGGACCCAACGTCACCTTCGACGAGCGCCACGTCGACCGGCGAATCACGCACTCCAACGAGACGTTCGCCAGCGGCGCCATCAACACCGTGGCCAAGATCACCTACAAGGGCGGCGAAGAAAAGATTCTCAAGCTCGAGCCGACCAGTTCGGGCAGGGCCATCATCGACAACACGCTGGGCATTCCGGAGGATCGTCCCCGCTACGGCAACCGCAACCTCGCCACCTGCGCGGTCGACAAGTTCCTCGGCACCGGCCTGACGCCCACGACCGAATACGCCATCCACAATGGTCGGTTGTACCTGATGATGGATCTCGCGCGCGGCATCAGCGGCAACGGCGAGGAGACGAAGGTGCAGCTCGACGAGTCGGACCCTCAGCACGATTTGGTGAGCTCTGCGCCCAGGATCCCGAAGAACAAGGTCAGGGATCGGGAGGAGGTCCTGCGTGAGGCCGCCGCGAACCATGGCGTCGATATCGTCTTCAACGACGACACGACGTTCGTCCTGCTCGAGACGAAGCACACGCCCTATGCCGTCGACTATCATGACCCGCAGCTCGCCCAGGCGCTGTGCAATGCCGAGCTCAACGACTACATCACCGGCCAGGGCGACCGACATCCCGGCAACTACTTCATCGAGATCGGTCCCGACGGCACGTTCCGCGGCCTGACCCTGATCGACGACGACGCATCGTTCGGGCTGCGGGACGATCCGCAGGCGATATGGCTGGCGAGGCAGAAAGGCCAGCAGGAGGGCCAGGGCTACAAGGGCGTCGGCATGCCGCTGCTCTTCGACAAGACGACGGTCGCGAAGATCTGTGCCCCCGGCGCCTGGCAGCAGCTCGAGACGGACCTGTCGGACCTGCTGACCGACGATCAGATGAAAGCGGCGAAGGCGCGGTTCGGCAAGCTCGTCGCCCACGTCAGCGACCCGGGGAACCAGTGGCAGATCGTGTCCGACTGGAAGGCGCAGCAGGTCCTCGACCCTTCGCGCAGCTCCTCCTCCGCGCCCACCCCCGTCCAGTACCTTCTGGCCAACCCCTCGAAGAGCTATCTCGGCCGCGACAACGCGGTCCTGCAGACGAAGATCCAGGACGGCGTGACGCCTCTCAAGCTGCCGAAATCGTAGAGGTCCCATGCTCGAGCTGGATCCGCTGGCCGGCCTGGCCCCGCTGACGGGAAGCGCCCTGCTGCGCGAGCTGGCGACGCTCCTGCCGATGCAGGGCGTGCCCTTCCCGCCGGTCCCGACCGAGATGGTCGACGCGGTCCGCATGCTGGGGCGCTGGCAGTTCGGCACGCGGCCGCTCCGCCGCGCGCTGCTCGACATCGACCTATGGGTAAGCGAGGCGGCCGCGGAGGCACCGGCCGCCTATCTCGTGTTCGGCCATGACGGCCACGGCATCGCCGGCCAGGCGATCCACTACTACCTCGTGGTCGGCCATCTCGCCCTGTTCCTGCAGGAAGGGCTCGACACGCTCGCCGACACCCCGGGCCTCCCGATGCTCGCCGCCGCCTTCGCGGCACTGCCGAACCTGCTCGAGCGCTTCGAGCAGGCGCGCACCCAGGGCCTGATCGATGCCGACGAGCGGTGGGTGCTGGTCGACAGCGACCGGGCGGGCCAGCGATGGGCAAGGCTGACCGGCAGCCGGAGCCCGCCGGCGTGGCAGGACCGGGGACGCCATCCCATCGCCGCCGCCCTGAGCCGGCTGCGGGTGTTGGGCGATCCGAGCAGCGAGGCGGCAGGCGAGCCTGGGTGAGGTCCGCAGTCATCGACCTCGCGGGGGAGGAGAGCAACTCGACCGGCGGCTGGCGCCCGGTCGACGCCCCTCAATTCTCGAACGTGCTGTCGAGGCGGCGAACCTTTCGCAGCATTGCGCGAAACATGCCCTCGCCGATGCTGCTCGTCCCGAAATTGTCCGCGTCCTTCACGCAGCGTCGGCGAATATCGTCCGTGATCGTCGAGTTGGGTCCGGCCATTCCCGCAGCGCAGACCTGCACCTCCGCTGCGCGCTGGAAGCGCCACATGTTCCAGAACGCCTCGCCGATCGTGCGACCCACCGTCATGACGCCATGGTTGCGCATGACCAGCACCGTGTTGGAAGGCCCGAGGTTCGCGACGAGCCGCGCCTTCTCGCCCTCATAGAGCGACAGGCCTTCGAAGTCGTGATACCCGACGCGGCCGAACAGCGTTGCCGCGTAGATCGTGTCATGGCTGAAGCCGCCGGCCTTGAGCGCGACGGCCTGGGCCGCCGTCGTATGGGTATGCATGACGCAGATGGCGTCCTCGCGCCCCGCATGCACGGCGCTGTGAATGACGAAGCCGGCCGGGTTCACCGGCCAGTCGGAATGGCCGAGGATGTTTCCCTCGAGGTCGATCTTCACAAGATTGGACGCGGTCACCTCGTCATAGGTGAGGCCGTAGGGGTTGATGAGAAAGTGGTGCTCCGGGCCCGGCAGCCGGACCGTGATATGATTCTGGGTTACCTCGCTCCAGCCGAGGTAGTCCACCACGCGATAGCAGCCGGCCAGATCCACCCGCAACCGCCATTCGTCAGGTTCGTAGTTGTTCATGGCGCCAGAACCTCCCTAAGCTCTTGCATCGCTTCCGAACTTCGCTGCCGCTCCAATCACTGCAATCGTGCAATTCTCGCCACGGTGTTCCTCCAAGCCTCGCATCGTCATCCCGATCGTGGGCATGGCGCCGACGATGCGGATGGAAGCCGCGCATGATCGGCGCGCCTCATGCTATCCAGCCGCCGGCGAACGGTATGGTCTGGCCGACGAAGAAGTCGCTCTCGGGCGCCGGCCAGGTACAGGGCGAACAGCGCACTCGACGACCTGAGGCGAACCGTCCGAGCCAGACTCTCCGGCAGCCGCGACGCCATGATCCGGCGATTTCAAGCGCAAGGGCAAGATTCTGGACGAAGAACTGCGCCATCAGGTTGATGTGGACGATTTGTGCGGCGGCCGCTCCCGACGATGCGCACGTGGGGAGACCTGGGCTCCGCGCCGCGCTGAGGCGGCACCGATCTTCCGGTCCCGCGCTGGCGATGGCGCGTCCATCACCACCACCTTGCGGCGCGTGGCCGCTCCCGATCGGAAGCACCGCATGGACGTCGCCGGTAGACGGGCGCACCATGTGTCGAACATCAACTGCCACAGCCGCCGCGGCAGTGGATGCTCGACGAATGATCCGCGGGTGAGCGATCGGTAGACGCAAACATGCAATGCATAGATCGCGGCCGGAAATGATCAGCGATTGCCGCGCACGCATCACGAGACCGAGGCGCGCCGTGGTCCATCGGCGATCACCGCCGCCCCTTCTCTCGAAACACCTCGCTCACCGCCGGCCCGTTCCGAAGTGTTGGCGCAGGTAACGACGACGCGACGACCTGCCATCCGATTGCCCATCGGTGCACTCGATGCTCGGTATGGCGAGAACAGGGTTCCGCAGCCGGACGCAACAGACGCATCGTGCGCGACAGCACCGCCCCGACATGTCGAGGTCGCGGCGGCGTTGAAGTCTCGATGCTTCGGCTTGCGGCACCGCTTCGCGCTCCGCGACTTTAGCGCAACGGCAGAACGCCCATATCCTCCGAGCCAGCGGATGTGCGGTACGAGAAGCACAAGGCATGTCGAGCGCAATCCCGGCCGGTCGTCGGCTTCATGTGCGGGCATTCCGATGTCCGAAAGCGCCAGCCCAGCGTCGATCCAGGTGCTGCGAGAATGTCCCGACATCGTACCGCGCGATGTGGGCCGACGCCCAGCAGCACCCACCAGAACACCAGCCGCCGCCGACAGACGTTGAAGACGCTCATTGATCGCACGAGCCTGGAACTTTGCCGCCGAGCGACATACTTGGCGAGCAGCGCCGAAAGGGCGCTATCGAGGAGCCATCAGGTAAACCACCTGGCCGAGGTCGCGGAGCTTGTCGCGGTCGCCACCGACGGCCAGCGACGCGAAACCTCGTCGCTGCTGCTGTCCTCCACGACACGATCGAGGATACGAACACTACTCGGCTGGAGATCGCCTCCTGGCACCCCACGACGATATCGCCGCGGCGTGACCGAGGTCACCGACGACAAGACGCTGCCGAAGGAGCAGCGGAAGCAGCGCGACGAGCCCTCGGGCCATGGTCATCAAGCTTGGACCAGGACGATGCGACAAGACCTCCAACCTGCGCTCGATGACTTCCTCCGGAGCGCCCCAGGACTGGGACAAGCGCCGCCGCAAGATATCTTGATTGGGCCATGGACGTGGTAGCGAGGGCTCAGGGGTGCAAGCCCGTGGCGAACGTCGCTTTCGACGAGGCTGCCAGGAACCTTCGGGTAAACCTGAGGGCGCAGATCGACTTCGAGGATCCGACGCAGCGGCGCTTCGTCGGGCATGACGGCGATTGCGCGAGGCGCGCCGTCGGCTGTGTCCTCGCTACAGGCCGTTGCCCAGGTGTCCCGGCCAGACACCGACGCGCTGGCGTCCCCAACGGGATTCGAACCCGTGTTACCAACGTGAAAGGCTGGTGTCCTAGGCCTCTAGACGATGGGGACGTGGCCGGCCGGCCAAGGATCTAGCCCCGGGTCCGGGGAAAAGCAACTCGCATTCGAGGTGGCGGCCGCTCCCCTACCCGCCTGCCGGCGCGGCGTCGTCGATCAGCAGCTGGACGCTCTCGACGCCGCGCCAGTTCTCCACCCTGAGGTGGCCGGCGACGTGCAGCGCCAGGCCGCGGGCGCCGAGCAGGGCGGGGCCGAGCGGGCCTTCCAGGCAGCGAAAGGCGATGGCCTTGAGGCGGCGGTCGTCGGCGCCGGCCAGGATGCAGCGGACATGGCCCTCGCCGACCGGGTCGGCGGCGACGATGCGGGCGTCGGCGATGGCGAAGCGCGGCTCGGAATTGCCGCTGCCGAAGGGGCCGAGCTGGGCGACGCGGGCGACCAGGTCCGGCGTCGCGCCGCCGGCGGCGAGCGCGCCGTCGAGGTTCAGCGTCGGGCGCAGCGGCTCGCCGCCGGCGCCGTCGAGCCGCTCGGCCAGGAAGGATGTCAGCGCGTCGAGCCGGTCGGCGGCGACGGTGAAGCCGGCGGCCATGGCGTGGCCGCCGCCATTGACCAGCAGGCCCGCCTGGCGGGCGGCGATCACCGCGCTGCCGAGGTCGATGCCGGCGACCGAGCGGCCGGAGCCCTTGCCCAGCCCGGCCTCGTCGAGGGTGACGACGCAGGCCGGGCGGCCATAGCGCTCCTTCAGCCGGCCGGCGACGATGCCGATGACGCCGGGATGCCAGCCGCGGCCGGCGGCCATGACCAGTCGGCCGGCGGGCGGCGGGGCGGATTCGACCGCGGCGATTGCGGCTTCGAGCACCCCCTTCTCGATCGCCTTGCGCTCGCCGTTCAGCGCGTCGAGCTGGGCGGCGAGCGAAGCGGCCTCGACCGGGTCCTCGGTGGCGAGCAGCCGGGCGCCGAGCGCCGCGGCGCCGACCCGGCCGCCGGCATTGACCCGCGGCCCGAGCAGGAATCCCAGGTGGTAGGTGCCCGGCCGCTCGGAGATGCCGGCGACCTCGGCGAGCGCGCGCAGCCCGATGTTGGCGCGGCGCGCCATCACCTTCAGGCCCTGCGCCACCAGGGCGCGGTTGAGGCCGGTCAGCGGGACGACGTCGCAGACCGTGCCGAGCGCCACCAGGTCGAGCCATTGCAGCAGGTCGGGCTCCGGCCGCTTCGGCCCGTAGAAGCCGGCGCGGCGCAGCGCGCGGTTGAGCGCCACGACCAGCAGGTAGGCGACGCCGACGGCGGCGAGCTGGCGGTGGCCGGCCGCCTCGTCGAGCCGGTTCGGGTTGACCACCGCGGCGGCCGGCGGCAGGGCGGTCTCGGCGACATGGTGGTCGAGCACGATGACGTCGATGCCGGCCGCCGCGGCGGCGGCGAGCGGCGCGTGGGCGGTGGTGCCGCAATCGACGGTGACGACGACGGCGATGCCCTCGGCCCTGAGGCGCATCAGGGCCGGCTCGTTCGGGCCGTAGCCCTCGGTCATGCGGTCGGGGATGTAGACGCGCAGCGGCAGGCCGCAGGCGGCGAAGAAGCGCTGCAGCAGCGCCGCCGAGGTGGCGCCGTCGACGTCGTAGTCGCCGAACACGGCGATCCGCTCGCCGCCCGAGATGGCGGCCACGAGCCGCGCCACCGCGCGATCCATGTCGCGGAAGGTCGACGGGTCGGGCAGCAGGTCGCGCAGCTTCGGCGCCAGGAAGGCCTCGGCCGCCTCGGCCGCGATGCCGCGCGCGGCGAGCAGGCGGGCGACGATCTCGGGCAGCTGCAGCCGCTGGGCCAGCGCCAGCGCCGCCCGGTCGTCGCCGGCGCGGCTCTTCCAGCGCCGGCCGCAGAACGAGCGCTCGACGCCGAGGAAGGCCGGCTGCGGGCTGTCGAGCGGCGCCACGGGCAGGCCGCTGCGGGCCTTGCGGGCGGCGGGCGGCTAGAGCCGCACGTCCTCCCACATCGGCTTGACGTGGAAATTGTGCTGCGCCTCGATCATGCGGACCGTGCCGCTGCTCGAGCGCATCACCATCGAGTGGGTGGCGGCGCCGCCGTGGAAGCGGCGCACGCCGCGCACCATGGTGCCGTCGGTGACGCCGGTGGCGGCGAACATCACGTCGCCACGGGCAAGCTCGAGCAGCTCGTACTTGCGGTCGAGGTCCTTGATGCCCCAGCGCGCGGCGCGCTGCCGCTCGGCGTCGTTGCGGAACAGCAGGCGGCCCTGCAGCTGGCCGCCGATGCAGCGCAGCGCGGCGGCGGCGAGCACGCCCTCCGGCGCGCCGCCGCTGCCGAGATAGATGTCGATGCCGCTGCCCGGGCGCGAGGTGGCGATGACGCCGCTGACGTCGCCGTCGGTGATCAGCATGATGCGCGCGCCGGCGGCGCGCACGCGCTGGATCAGCTCGGCATGGCGCGGCCGGTCGAGGATGCAGGCGACGAGGTCGACGACCTCGACCCGCTTGGCCCGCGCCAGCGCCTTGAGGTTCTCCTCCGGCGAGGCGTCGAGGTCGACGAGATGGTCGGGCAGGCCGCCGCCGACGGCGATCTTGTCCATGTAGACGTCGGGGGCGTTGAGGAAGCCGCCCGCCTCCGCCATGGCGATGACGGCGAGCGCGTTGGGGCCGCCCTTGGCGGTGATGGTGGTGCCCTCGAGCGGGTCGAGCGCGATGTCGATCTTGGGTCCGCCGGCGCCGACCTTCTCGCCGATATAGAGCATCGGCGCCTCGTCGCGCTCGCCCTCGCCGATCACCACGGTGCCGTCGATCGACAGGCTGTTGAGGGCGCGGCGCATGGCGTCGACGGCGGCCTGGTCGGCCGCCTTCTCGTCGCCGCGGCCCATCAGGCGCGCGGCGGCCAGCGCCGCCGCCTCGGTCACCCGCACCACCTCGAGCGCCAGGTTGCGATCCATGCTTGCCGGTTTGGCCATCTCGTCCTCGCCTTTCCCCCCGGGTGACCCCCGTTCGGAGCCTTGGCTCCTGTCTCTACACCGAGTCGGCCCGCCGCCTCGACGGTATCTCGACCTCGCCCGCAGAGAACAGCGCGCGCCGGGATCCTACAGCGCCTCGATGCGAATGAGGTGCGGCGGCTCGACCACCGAGTCGAGCCCGGCGATGCGGTCGAGCGCGCGGCGCATCGCGTCCTCCTCGGTGTCGTGGGTGGTGAGCACCACCGGCACGGTCTCGTTGGGCGCCCGGCCGCGCTGCAGCATCGCCTCGAGCGAGACCCGCTCGTCGCGCAGCGCCGCGGCGACGTCGGCGATCACGCCGGGCCGGTCGAGCACCATCAGGCGGATGTAGAAGGCGCCGGTGCGCTTCTCGATCGGCGCCGCGCCGCGCCGCGACAGCCAGGCCGCGGGCACGCCGAACATCGGCACGGCGCTGCGGCTGCGGGCGATGTCCATCAGGTCGGCGACCACCGCCGAGGCGGTCGCGCCGGCACCGGCGCCGCGGCCCTCCATGACGATCGGGCCGACGAAGTCGCCCTCCGTCACCACCGCGTTGAAGACGCCCTCGACATGGGCGATCGGCGCGCTGAGCGGCACCATCGTGGCGTGGACGCGCTGCTCGATGCCGAAGGCGGTCGGCCGCGCCATGCCGAGCAGCTTGATGCGGTAGCCGAGCTGGTCGGCATAGGCGATGTCGACCGCCGAGACGTTGCGGATGCCCTCGATGTGCACGCCGGCGAAGTCGACCTCGCAGCCGAAGGCGAGGCTGGTCAGGATGGCGAGCTTGTGGGCGGCGTCGATGCCGTCGACGTCGAAGCTGGGATCGGCCTCGGCATAGCCCAGGCGCTGCGCGTCGGCGAGCACGTCGGCGAACTCGCGGCCGGTCTCGCGCATCGTCGTCAGGATGTAGTTGCAGGTGCCGTTGAGGATGCCGTAGATGCGCTCGATCCGGTTGGCGGCGAGCCCCTCGCGCAGCGTCTTGATGATCGGGATGCCGCCCGCCACCGCCGCCTCGTAGGCGATGGTGGCGCCGGCCTGCTCGGCCTGGCGGGCGAGCGCGGTGCCGTGCACCGCCAGCATCGCCTTGTTGGCGGTGACCACCGACTTGCCGGCGGCGAGCGCCGCCTCGACGAGGTGCCGGGCGACGCCGTCGGCGCCGCCGATCAGCTCGACCACGACGTCGATCGCGGGATCGGCGGCGAGCGCCAGCGGGTCGTCGTGCCAGGCGAGGCCGCCGAGCTCGACCGGTCGCGCCTTGTTGCGGTCGCGGGCGCTGACCGCCACCGGCTCGAGCGGCCGGCCGCAGCGCTCGGCGAGCGCCGTGGCATGGCGCCGCAGCAGGTCGAGCGTGCCGCTGCCGACGGTGCCGAGCCCGGCGATGCCGATGCGCAGCGGAGGATGTCGGTCGGCCGCCGGGCGGCCGACCTGCGTCGCCGCGCCGGGCGCGGCCAGGGTCGATGGGGGCAAGATCGTTCCGGTGGCTCTGGTCGGCCGGTGGTCAGCTGCCGAGATAGATCTCGACGCGGCGGTTGCCCGCCTCGCCGGTGGCCGAGGTCTCCTGGTAGAGCGGCTGCTCGGCGCCGAGCGCGTCGGTGGCGATGCCGGCCGCGGGGATGCCGAAGCCACGCAGCGCGGCGGCCACCGCGCCGGCGCGCCGCTCCGACAGGCGCAGGTTGAGCGCCGGGTCGCCGTCGGTGCTGCTGTGCCCGACCACCAGCACCTGGCCGCCGTGGCGGCGCTGCAGCTGGGCCAGCTGGCGCAGCACCTTGCGGTCGTGGGCCGACAGCTTGGACGAGGCGTTGCCGAAATAGATCACCGCGGCGGGCCGGCCGAGCGGCGCGGCAGCCATCGGCGGCGCGGCGCGCGCGGCGAGCGCAGCCGTGGCGTACAAGGGCGCGACGGCGGCCGGCGCCGGCGGTGCGTCGAGCGCCGTCAGGTCGACCAGGACCGAGCGGCTGGAGCTGATCGGGCCGGGAATCGGCGGCGCCATCGGGCCGGCCGCCAACTGGCCCTGGACCAGCGGCGAGCCGAGCGAGGAGCTCTGCTGGCCGGGGCCGGGCATCGACAGCGCCGAGCCGTTGCGCAGCACCGGCCCGGTATTGGCCGGAATCGAAGGCTCGGCGGGCGCGACCGGGACGGTGGCGCCGCCGCCGATCGTCAGGGCCGAGCCGGAGCCCATGCCGAGCGCCGAGCCGGACGCCATCGCCGCGGGCGCCGGTGGCACCATGGGCTGCGCGACGACCGTCGGGGCCGGCGGCGCGGCCATCGGTTGCGGGGCGGGCTGGTACACCGGCTGCGCCACGGGCTGCGGTGCCGGCGGCGGCTCCGGCGCGGCGGCCGGCTGGGCCATCGGCGCCGGCGGCGGCGCGGGCGCGGCAACCGGCTCCGCCATCGGCGCCGGCTCGGGGGCCGGCGGCGGCTCGGGGGCTGGCGGCGGCTCGGCGGCCGGCGGAGCAACGCTGGCGACCGGCGCGACGGCGCTGCTCGCGGGTGCAGGGGGCGTACGCGCTCGGCGCCGGCGGCGGCACCGGGGCGGGCGGCACGGACTCGGCGCTGACCGGGGCGGCCGGCGGCGCCGGCTCGGCGGGCGCGCTCGGCACGACCGGAGCCGCGGCCGAAGCGGCGCCGTCCGTCGCCGCGGCGGCCGTGTTGTCCGGCGCGGGCAGCGTCGGCGGCGCCGGCGGCGCGGCAGGGGCGACCCCGGTCGGCGCGGCGCCGAACTCCTGGTCGGTATATTGCGCGTTGCTGCGGTCGGCGGTCAGCCCCTGGACGATCGCCTGGCGCTCCGCCGGGGTGGTGGTCGGCGGCGCCTCGTTCGGCACCGTGCCGAGATTGGGATAGGGCTGCTCCTGCGCGACCGACGCGGTCGAGACGCGCGTCGGCTGCTGCGAGGTGTCGAACCAGCTGCAGCCGCCCAGCGTCAGCAGCAGCGCGACGCCGGCCTGGACGCCGGCCGGAACGACCGGCTGCCGGTGGGCCCGGCGGCGGCCCCGGGTGACGCGATGCGGCTTGTTCTTGCGGCTCATGGGCGTCGGGCCTCAGGGGTGGCGAACGTCATGTCTCGGGCTTATATCTGCGGTGCCACAAGGTCAGCAATATGCTAACCACGGTCCGGTTCCGGCACCACCCGCGGCGGCGGCCCTGCCCAGGCGGCGATCCCGGGCGCCGCGCGTGTCGGAGATCATAAAGGAAGCCCACATGACCGATCAACAGGGCAGCGAGATGAGGCTGCCCGACCCCGTCGAGCTGTCGCGCGCCATGGCGAGCATCGCCGAGCGGTCGCAGCGGCTGGTGCTCGACTTCGTCGGCCGCCAGCAGGCCAATGGCGGCAACGGGCTGGGGATGGGCGACCCGCTCAACATCGGCCAGGCCTTCCTCGACCTGACGGCGCGGATGATGGCCGACCCGGCGCGGCTGGTCGAGGCGCAGTTCTCCCTCTGGCAGGACTACATGCAGCTCTGGCAGAGCACGGCGCGCCGGATGATGGGCGTCGAATCGGCGCCGGTGATCGAGCCGGCGTCCGACGACCGCCGCTTCAAGGACGCCGCCTGGAGCGACAACCAGCTGTTCGACTTCATCAAGCAGTCCTACCTGCTGGCCGCCCGCTGGACCCAGGCGACGGTGCGCGGGGTCGACGGGCTCGACGACAAGACGGCGAAGAAGGTCGATTTCTACACCCGCCAGTTCGTCGACGCGCTGGCCCCCAGCAACTTCGTGCTGACCAACCCGGAGGTGCTGCGCACCACCATCGAGAGCGGCGGCGAGAACCTGGTGAAGGGGCTGCAGCACCTGCTCGACGACCTCGAGCGCGGCCGCGGCAAGCTCAGCATCCGGATGACCGACCTCGACGCCTTCCGGCTCGGCCAGAACATCGCGGTGACGCCGGGCAAGGTGGTGTTCCAGACCGAGCTGATGCAGCTGATCCAGTACCAGCCGACCACCGAGACGGTGCATCGCCGGCCGCTGCTGATCGTGCCGCCCTGGATCAACAAGTATTACATCCTCGACCTGCGCGAGAAGAACTCCTTCATCCGCTGGGCGGTGGCGCAGGGCCACACGGTGTTCGTCGTCTCCTGGGTCAATCCCGACGAGCGGCTCGCCGCCAAGGGCTTCGCCGACTACATGAAGGAGGGCATCCTGGCCGCCTTCTCGGCGATCGAGCAGGCGACCGGCGAGCGCAAGGTCAACGTCATCGGCTACTGCCTGGGCGGCACCCTGCTCGCCTCGACGCTCGCCTGGATGGCGGCGACAGGCGACGACCGCGCCGCCAGCGCCACCTTCTTCACCACCCTGGTCGACTTCGCCGAGCCGGGCGAGCTCGGCGTCTTCATCGACGAGGAGCAGCTCGCCGCGCTCGAGGAGCGGATGAGCGAGAAGGGCTACCTCGACGGCAGCGCCATGGCGACGACCTTCAACATGCTGCGCGCCAACGACCTGATCTGGTCCTTCGTGGTCAACAACTACCTGCTCGGCAAGGACCCCTTCCCGTTCGACCTGCTCTACTGGAACTCCGACTCGACGCGCATGCCGGCGGCCATGCACAGCTTCTACCTGCGCAAGATGTACCAGGAGAACCTGCTGGTGCAGCCGGGCGGCATCACGCTCGACGGCGTGCCGATCGACCTGCGCCGGATCAAGGTGCCGACCTTCATCCTGTCGACCAAGGAGGACCATATCGCCCCCTGGACGTCGACCTACGCCGCCACCCGGCTCTATTCCGGGCCGGTGCGCTTCGTGCTCGCCGCGTCGGGCCACATCGCTGGCGTGGTCAACCCGCCGGCCGCCGGCAAGTACGGCCACTGGGTCGGCAGCAAGCTGCCGGCCGACCCCGAGGCGTGGCTGGCCGCGGCCGAGGAGCGGGCGGGCTCCTGGTGGCCGGAATGGGACAAGTGGGTCGGCAAGCAGGGCGGCGGCAAGGTGCCGGCCCGCGTGCCGGGCGACGGCGCCCTGAAGCCGATCGAGGATGCGCCCGGTTCCTACGTGATGACCCGGGTCGGCTGAGGCGGGAGGGCAGGCGCCGATGGACGTCGTCGCCTACCTCGTCCAGGCCTACAACTTCCTGCTGACGCTGATCGGCGTGATCCTGCGCGCGGTGGTCGGGCCGCTCGGCTGGATCCTGCTCGTGGTGCTGCTGGCCGGGCTGGCGATCGGGCTGCTGATGCTGCGTCGCCGCGCCCCTTGAGGCGCGCGGAACAAACCTTCGCCGCCGGCGTTCAAAAATACGGCGTGGCGGACGGATGCTCGACCGATGACGGTCATCCCCTTTCCCTATCGCGGCTTCACTCCCGGCGACCTCGCCCGGCTGCGGGCCACCTGGCCGGGCGGCCGCAAGGTGGCGCGCGACGGGATCGACATCTACGTCGCCCATAACCGCGCCGACGGCTGGCCGCTGTTCGTGGTCGCCAAGCTGCGCGACGGCCGCTTCCTGCTGAAGAGCCCGCTCGGCCACGTCCATGCCGAGGCGCGCCGGCTCGACGAGCTGCCGCTCGACCCGGCGCGGCTGCAGGCGTGGCAGGCGCTGGCCCAGGCCCTGGTGGCGCTGTAGGCCTTTCTGAACCTCGCGACCGCGCCCCTTTTTGTCATGCCCGGGCTTGACCCGGGCATCCACCTCGCGGCGTCCCTGGATTGCCGGGTCGAGCCCGGCAATGACAGGAATGGGCAGGTGCGTCTCGCGCCGACGGCCCCTGCCCCGGCTAGCGTGTCAGCCGCCGGAAGGTCTGGCCGTTGTCGACGTAGTGCTGCACCGTGTAGGCGAAGTTCTCCAGATCCCGGGGCCCGAGCGGACGCATCAGCTTGGCCGGGCTGCCGCCCCACAGCTCGCCGCGGCGCACGCGCTTGCCCGGCGGCACCAGGGCGCCGGCGGCGACCATGGCGCCGCCCTCCACCACCGCGCCGTCCATGACGCAGGCCTTCATCGCGACGAAGCTGCCATCCTCCAGCGTGCAGCCATGCAGCAGCGCCATGTGGCCGACGGTGACGTCGGCGCCGATGGTGGTGCAGAAGCCCGGCCGGCCGCGGCCGCCGTCATGCTGCTGGTTGCCGTGGATGATCACGCCGTCCTGGATGTTGGTGCGCGCGCCGATGCGGATCTGGTTGCTGTCGCCGCGGATCACCACGCCGAACCAGATGCTGGCCAGCGCGCCGATCTCGACGTCGCCGATCACCACCGCGGTGTCGGCGACGAAGGCGTCCGCGGCGACCACCGGCCGGTAGTTGCCGTAGGTCCGCAGGTTGGTCGGCGCGCTCACGGGAACAGCGGCGCCTGCTCGAGGCCGGCGGCCTCGGGCAGCCCGGCCATGACGTTCATGTTCTGCACCGCCTGGCCCGAGGCGCCCTTGACCAGGTTGTCGATGGCGGCGAGCAGGATGGCGCGGCCGGGGATGCGGTCGGCGAAGACCCCGATCAGGCAGTGGTTGGCGCCGCGCACATGGCGGGTCGCCGGCGAGTGGCCGGCCGGCAGCACCCGCACGAAGGGCTCGTCGGCATAGCGCTCGATCAGCGTCTTGCGCAGCGCGTCGGCGCTGCTGCCGTTGGCGAGCCGGACATAGATCGAGGCGAGGATGCCGCGGCTCATCGGCGCCAGGTGCGGCGTGAAGTTGACCAGCACCTTGCGGCCGGCGGCGTTCGACAGGCCCTGCTCGATCTCCGGCGCGTGGCGGTGGCTGGCGACGCCGTAGGCGTGCATGCCCTCGCTGACCTCGCCGTAGAGGCTGCCCTGCTTGGCGTCGCGCCCCGCCCCGCTGACCCCCGACTTGGCGTCGATCACGATGTCGTCGACCTCGATGCTGCCGGCCTCGACCAGCGGCACCAGCGGCAGCTGCGCGGCGGTCGGGTAGCAGCCGGGATTGGCGACCAGCCGGGCCGGCGCGATCGCCTTGCGGTGCAGCTCGGTCAGGCCGTAGACCGCCTCGTCCTGCAGCGCCGGCGCCTGGTGCTCGTGGCCGTACCACTCGGCGTAGCTGGCGAGGTCGGAGAGCCGGAAGTCGGCCGAGAGGTCGACCACCTTGAGGTGCCCGGGCAGGCCGGCGATCACCTTCTGCGTGGTGCCGTGCGGCAGTGCGCAGAAGACGAGGTCGAGCCCGTCCCAGCCGGCATCCTCGATCTTGACGAGATCGGGCAGCGCCAGGCCGCCGAGATGCGGGAAGACCTCGGCCAGCGGCTTGCCCGCCTGGCGGTCGGCAGTGAGCAGGCGGATCTCGGCGGCGGGGTGTCGCGACAGCAGGCGCACCAGCTCGGCGCCGGTATAGCCGCTGGCGCCGAGAATGCCGATCCGGATCCGGTTGCTGCCCATCTCATCCTCCTCGCGGCAACGACGGGTTGGTTCTAGCGCGGGACCGCGGCAATCCAAAAGCAGGAATGCGGCCCCAAGCACGAAGGGGGCGCCCCGGCCGGGGCGCCCCCATCTGTCGACGAACGGGTGGGCGTCCGGTCAGCGCTTCGAGAACTGGAAGCTGCGGCGGGCCTTGGCCTTGCCGTACTTCTTGCGCTCGACCACGCGGCTGTCGCGGGTCAGGAAGCCGCCCGTCTTGAGCACCGGCCTGAGCGCCGGCTCGTAGTAGGTCAGCGCCTTGCTGATGCCGTGGCGCACCGCGCCGGCCTGGCCGGAGAGGCCGCCGCCGACGACCGTGCAGACCACGTCGTACTGGTTGGCCCGGCCGGCGACGCCGAAGGGCTGGTTGATCAGCATGCGCAGCACCGGCCGCGCGAAGTAGACGGCGCTCTCGCGGCCGTTGACCATGATCCGGCCGGAGCCCGGCTTGATCCAGACGCGGGCGACCGCGTTCTTGCGCTTGCCGGTGGCGTAGGCGCGGCCCTGCTTGTCGAGCTTCGGCTCGGCCGATGCCGCGGCGGCCGCCGGCGCCTGCTGGGTGAGCGTCTTGAGATCGGCGAGGGTCTGGATTTCGGGGCTCATGCGCGCGCGATCCTCGAGTTCTTCCGGTTCATCGCCGCCACGTCGAGCGGCTCGGGCTGCTGCGCCTCGTGCGGGTGGGCGGCGCCGCCATAGACCTTGAGATGGCTCATCTGCTGCCGGCCGAGCGGCCCGCGCGGGACCATGCGCTCGACCGCCTTGATGATCGCCCGCTCGGGGAACCGGCCGCCGATGATCTGGCCCATGGTGCGTTCCTTGACGCCGCCGGGATGACCGGTGTGCCAGAAGAACTTGCGGTCCTGCATCTTGTTGCCAGTCAGCCGCACCTTGGCGGCATTGACCACGATGACGTTGTCGCCGCAGTCGATGTGCGGGGTGAAGGTCGGCTTATGCTTGCCGCGCAGCCGCATGGCGATGATGCTGGCAAGCCGGCCGAGAACCAGGCCGTCGGCGTCGATGACGACCCACTTCTTGACGACGTCGGCCGGCCGGGCGGTATAGGTCTTCACGGGATGGGAACCTCCGGGCGTGAGGCCGCGGAGTATCGACATCCCGTGCGGCAAGTCAACGGAAAAGCGCTTGCCAGGCCGGTTTCCTCGCTGCGGTATCATGATACCGCGGCAGGAGACGGCGGCGCGCCCGGCCCCTGCCCGGCGCGCGGCGGGATCGAGTAGGTCGCCACGGCGTGGGCCACCGGCTCGCCGCCGGCGGCGGGCGCGATCGTCACCTCGCCCACCGCCAGCCGCTGGCCGAGCTTGAGCAGGCCGGCCTCGGCGAGGAGGTCGCCGGCGCCCGGCTTGCGCAGGAAGTTGATCGACAGGCTGGTGGTGACGGCGAGCGGCACGCGGCCAATGCGCGCCAGCAGCGCGGCATAGACGGCGAAGTCGGCCAGCGCCATCAGCGCCGGCCCGGCGACGGTGCCGCCGGGACGCAGCAGCGCCGGGCGCCAGGGCAGCCGCACGGTCGCTCCATCGGCCGCGAAGCGCTCGACCTGGAAGCCGTAGAGCTCGGCGAAGGGCGCCTCGGCGGCGCACAGCGCGGCGAAGGCCTCGGGGGTGAGCGTGGTCATGGTGGTCCCATTATCCTTGAAGGCCGCGACGGCGACAGGGCAAAGTGCCCGCAGCCCGCCAATCCCGAGGACGACAGCCATGAGCGCGGACGCCGCCCGCCGGCACGCCGAGGCCGAGCCGATCCTGCTGCAGCAGCGGGACGAGCACGGCGTCGCCACCCTGACGATGAACCGGCCGCAGGCGCGCAACGCGCTGTCGATGGCGCTGCTGGGCGAGCTGATCGCCGCGCTCGCCGCGCTGGCCGACGACCCGGCGGTCAAGGTGGTGGTGCTGGCCGGCGCCGGGCCCGGCTTCTGCGCCGGGCACGACCTCAAGGAGCTGCGCGCCGATCCGCGGCGCGAGAGCTACGAGGCGGTGTTCGCCCGCTGCAGCCAGCTGATGCTGGCGATCACCCGCCTGCCCAAGCCGGTAATCGCCCGGGTGCACGGCATCGCCACGGCCGCCGGCTGCCAGCTGGTGGCGAGCTGCGACCTGGCGGTGGCAGCCGAGGCGGCGCGCTTCGCCACGCCGGGGGTGAATATCGGCCTCTTCTGCTCGACCCCGATGGTGGCACTGTCCCGCGCCGTGCCGCGCAAGGCGGCGATGGAGATGCTGCTGACCGGCGAGATGATCCCGGCCGGCCGCGCCCGCGAGATCGGGCTGATCAACCGCGTCGTGCCGGACGAGCGGCTCGAGGCCGAGGTCGAGGGCCTCGCCCGGCAGATCGCCGGCAAGTCGCCGCGGACGCTCGCCATCGGCAAGGAGGCCTTCTACCGCCAGGTCGAGCTCGGGCTGGCCGAGGCCTACGACTATGCCAGCCGGGTGATGACCACCAACATGCTGGCGGCCGACGCCGCCGAGGGCATCGACGCCTTCCTCGGCAAGCGGCCGCCGGTCTGGCGCGGCTGCTGACCCGATGGGCGAGAGCGCCGGCCGGCACGATTTCTATCCCGACGGGCTGCTGCGCCGGGTGCTGGGCAGCGTGCGGACCATCGCCATGGTCGGGGCCAGCCCGGACTGGAACCGGCCGAGCTCCTTCGTGATGACCTACCTGCAGAGCAAGGGCTACCGGGTGATCCCGGTCAACCCGAAGGCGGCCGGGCAGCTCGTCAACGGCGAGCGCTGCTATCCCAGCCTGGCCGAGATCCCGCAGGCCGAGACCGGGCCGATCGACATGGTCGACGTATTCCGCAGCTCGGCCGCGGCCGGGGAGGTCGCCGACGAGGCGATCGCCCTCGGCGCCAAAGTGCTGTGGATGCAGCTCGGCGTGCGCAACGACGCGGCGGCGGCGCGGGCCGAGGCGGCCGGGCTGACGGTGATCATGAACCGCTGCCCGAAGATCGAGTGGGGCCGGCTCAACGGCGAGCTCAGCTGGGGCGGCTTCAACTCGCGCATCATCAGCAGCAAGCGCCGCCGGCCGGGCCGCTGACGATGCGGGAAGGCTCCCGACCCGTGCCGCGCGATCGCTCCCTCTCCCGCTTGCGGGAGAGGGTCGGGGTGAGGGCTGCCGCCGCACGCACCACCCTCACCCTCCCGTCGCTGACGCGACGGGCCCCTCCCTCTCCCGCTGTCGCGGGCGAGGGCACGAGGTTGCAGGACAGCGTTCCTGGCTCCCGGAGACCGCGATGACCGATAAGCCGCGCCAGCCCGGGTTCGAGACCCGCGCCGTTCATGCCGGGGCGCCGCCCGATCCGACGACCGGCGCGCGGACCATGCCGATCTACCACACGACGGCTTATGTCTTCGACGACGTCGAGCACGCGGCCGCGCTCTTCAACCTGTCGACCTTCGGCTACATCTACTCGCGGCTGACCAACCCGACCGTGGCGGCGCTGGAGGAGCGGATCGCCAGCCTGGAGGACGGGCGCGGCGCCACCGCCTGCGCCTCGGGGCACGCCGCGCAGCTGATCGCCTTCTTCGCGCTGATGGCGCCGGGCGACCATTTCGTCGCCTCGCGCCGGCTCTATGGCGGCTCGATCACCCAGTTCGGCCGCACCTTCCCGAAGTTCGGCTGGCACGTCACCTTCGTCGACGCCGACGACCCCGAGAGCTTCCGCCGCGCGCTGACGCCGCGCTCCAAGGCGATCTTCGTCGAGAGCCTGGCCAATCCCGGCGGCGTGGTGGTCGACCTCGAGCCGGTGGCCGCCATCGCCAAGGCGGCCGGCATCCCGCTGATCGTCGACAACACGCTGGCCTCGCCCTATCTCTGCCGGCCGTTCGAGTGGGGCGCCGACATCGTCGTCCACTCGACCACCAAGTTCCTCGGCGGGCACGGCAACGCGATGGGCGGGGTGGTGGTCGATTCCGGCCGCTTCGACTGGAGCGCCAGCGACAAGTTCCCCTCGCTGGCGGCGCCGGAGCCGGCCTATCACGGGCTGCGCTTCCACGAGACCTTCGGCGACATGGCGCTGACCCTGCACACCAAGGCGGTGGGCCTGCGCGACCTCGGCCCGGCGCTGTCGCCGATGAACGCCTTCCTGACGCTGACCGGCATCGAGACGCTGGCGCTGCGCATGGAGCGGCACGTCGCCAACGCCCAGGCAGTGGCCGAGTGGCTGGAGCGGCAGCCGGGCGTGGACTGGGTGTCCTATGCCGGGCTGCCCTCGAGCCCCTACCGCCGGCTGGCCGCCAAGTACCTGCCGCGCGGCGCCGGCGCGGTGCTGACCTTCGGCCTCAAGGGCGGCTACGAGGCGGGCATCCGGCTGGTCGAGGCCTGCGAGCTGTTCTCGCACCTCGCCAATATCGGCGACACGCGCAGCCTGATCCTGCATCCCGCCTCGACGACGCACCGCCAGCTGACCCCCGACCAGCGGGTCGCCGCCGGGGCCGGGCCGGAGGTGGTGCGGCTGTCGGTCGGGATCGAGACCGCCGACGACCTGATCGCCGACCTCGACCAGGCGCTGGCCGCCGCGGGCCGGGCCTGAGCTGAGCCGCGCCGCTCCGGACCGCGGTCCTAGGCGGCGGCCTGGCGGGCCATCGCCATGAAGCCGTCATAGAGCCGGCGCGCATCGCGATTGAAGGCCGGCATGGCCGCGGCCGCCGCCGCGTCCAGTCGCGGCAGGCCGCCGGGTCCCAGCGTCGCGTAGAGGGCCGCTTCGTAGGCCGGCACGTCCCCCCACTCGCGCACCGTATCGGCCGTCAGCTCGACATGGTACTGCACGCCATAGGCGCGGTCGCCGACGCGCATCGCCTGCACCGCGCACAGCGGCGAGCGCGCGAGCACGACGGCGCCCGGCGGCGGCTCGGCCACCTCGGCCCCGTGCCACTGCAACCCGAGGACGCGGCCCGGCATGGCCGCGAGCAGCGGGTCGCTGCGCCCGGCCTCGGTGAGCTCGATCTCCAGAACGCCCACCTCGGGCGCCGCCATCGGGCCGACGCGGCCGCCGAGCGCCGCGCCGAGCAGCTGATGGCCCAGGCAGACGCCGAGGAAGGGCATGCGGCGCTCCAGCACCGCCTCGCGGATCGCCCGCTGCTCGGCGACCAGCCAGGGGTGCCGATCAGCCTGCCAGACGTCCATCGGCCCGCCCATGACCCAGAGCGCGTCATAGCCCCCCAGAGCGGGGATCGGCTCGCCATCGTCGAGCTCGACGGCGTCCCAGGCGACGCCATCGGCGGCAAGGAAGTCGCGAAAGATCCCGGGATGCTCGATGGCGATGTGCTGGAAGACGAGGACGCGCATGGCCAGTGGATCATGACAGCCGCCCGGCGGCACGGCAATGCGCCGCCGGCCCAGCTTGGCCGTCGCCGGGAATTCACCTAGAGTGGCCGGCGGATGGGGGTGCGGAAGGGCGGGCGATGGGGCAGCACAGGCTCACGGTGGTGGCGGGCGGCGCGGGGTCGGCCGCGCCCAGCCAGGCGCAACGGGATTGGCTGACGCGGGGTCTCGACCAGCCCGGCGGCAAGCTGCCGCTGTTCGACAAATGGGGGCAGCGGGTGAGCGAGCAGATGGTGCGCGCCTGCATCGACCATGGCTGGGCGGAGCCCTGGTTCAGCAACCCGCTGAAGCCGGACTGGCTGGTCTGCCGCCTCACCGAGAGCGGCCGCCGCCTGGTCGCGCCGGCGTGAGCGCGGCCGGAAGCCGGCCGGGAATCCTGGCCGAGCGCGGCGGATGCGGCGATACTGCGCCGTGACGGGGGCAACCGGAGACCCGGCATGGACGAGGAAACCTTCAATATCGAGCTGCGGAAGTTCCTCAAGGTGGTCGGCGTGACCTCGCAGCGGGAGATCGAGCAGGCGGTGCGCGCGGCGCTCGCCGCGGGGCGTGTCGCCCCGCAGGCGCGGCTCAAGGCGCGCATGATCCTCAGCATCGAGGCGATCGGACTGGAGCACGTCATCGATGGCGAGATCGGGCTCGGCTAAGAAGGGGACGGCGGCGCCCGTCCTCGGCATCGACGTCGGCGGCACCGGCATCAAGGGCGCGCCGGTCGACCTCGCCACCGGACAGCTGGCCGGGGAGCGGCTGCGCATCCCGACGCCGCACCCGGCAACCCCCGAGGCGGTGGCCTCGACGGTGGCCGAGATCGCCAGGCATTTCGGCGGCACCGGCCGGCTCGGCTGTACCCTGCCGGCCGTGGTGCGGCAGGGGGTGGCGCGCACCGCGGCCAACATCGACAAGAGCTGGATCGGCACCGACGGCGTCGCCAAGCTGACCGCCGCCACCGGCCGCCCCGTCACCCTGCTGAACGACGCCGACGCGGCCGGCCTGGCGGAGATGCGCTACGGCGCCGGCCGCGGGCGCCGCGGCCTGGTCGCCATGGTGACGCTCGGCACCGGCATCGGCAGCGCCCTGTTCCTCGACGGCGTGCTGGTGCCGAACAGCGAGCTCGGCCACATCGAGATCCGCGGGCGGGATGCCGAAGAGCGAGCCACCGACCGCGCCCGGGTGCAGAAGGACATGAGCTGGCACCATTGGGCCAAGCGGGTCGAGGAGTATCTCGGCCGGCTCGAGGCGCTGCTCTGGCCCGACCTCTTCATCGTCGGCGGCGGGGTGATCAAGAAAGCCGACAAGTTCCTGCCGCTGATCAAGCTCTCCACCGAGATCCTGCCGGCACAGCTGCAGAACGAGGCCGGCATCGTGGGTGCCGCGCTGGCCGCCGCCGAGGCCGAGGCGCTCGCCGCCTGAGGATGGGCCCGCCCCGGATGGACTGGCAGCCGAGGCTGCGCTCGGCCGACCCGCTGGCCGCCTGGCCCGCCGTGCCCTCGGACGGCGCGGCGCAGCTGATTGCCCAGGTCTACCAGCTGGAGCGCAGCGAGTGGCTGACGCCGGCGGCGCTGGCCGAGGGGCAGTGGCGGCAGCTGGAGAAGCTCGCCGCGCACGCCGTGGCCAACCTGCCCTTCTACCGGCAGCGGCTGATCGCCGCCGGCTGGCAGCCCGGCCAGCCGCTGACCCGCGAGGTCTGGGCCCGGCTGCCGCCGCTGACGCGGCAGGAGATCCAGGCGGCGGGGCCGGCGATGCAGATCCCGACGCTGCCGCCGGGGCACGGCAAGGCCTACACGATCAGCACCTCGGGCTCGACCGGCACGCCGGTCAAGGTGCTGTCGACCGCCCGCACCTCCCTGCTGTTCGGCGCCATCTCGCTGCGCAACCAGCGCTGGCACCGCCGCGACCTCTCCCTCAAGCTCTGCACGATCAAGGACTTCGTCAAGCCGACCGACCCGGCGCAGGCGCACATCTACGACTATCCCGACGGCATGCGGATGGCCGACTGGACCGGCTATGTCGGCCAGATCTACGAGACCGGCCCGGCGGCGGCGCTGCACATCCACACCCCGGTCGAGCAGCAGGCGGTCTGGCTGATGCGCCAGGCGCCCGGCCACCTGATGACCTTCCCGAGCAACCTGAACGCGCTGCTGCGCCACTGCCAGGCGCACGACCTGCGGCCGCCGACGCTGCGCAGCATCTGGACGCTCGGCGAGATCATCACGCCGGAGCTGCGCCGGCTGGCCCGCGAGGTCTGGGACGTCGGCATCACCGACGTCTATAGCTCGGTCGAGGTCGGCTATATGGGCCTGCAGTGCCCGGAGCACGAGCACTACCACGTGCAGTCGGAGAGCGTGCTGCTCGAGGTCGTCGACCAGGCGGGCCGGCCCTGCGCCCCCGGCGAGATCGGCCGCGTGCTGGTGACGCCGCTGCACAACTTCGCCATGCCGATGCTGCGCTACGCGATCGGCGACCACGCCGAGGTCGGCGCCCCCTGCCCCTGCGGCCGCGGCCTGCCGGTGCTGGCCCGCGTCCTCGGCCGGACCCGCAACATGCTGGTGCTGCCTGGCGGCGGCCGGATCTGGCCGGTGCTGGAAGGCGCCCTGTTCTCCGAGGTTGCACCGGTCAGCCAGTTCCAGGTGGTGCAGCATGCGCCGTCCGAGCTCGAGGTCCGGCTGGTGGTGACCCGGCCGCCCACGGACGCCGAGGAGGCGGCGCTGCGCGCGATGATCTGCCACCACCTCGAGCACGATTTCGCCATCGCCCTCACCTATCACCCGTCGCTGGGACGCGGGCCGGGCGGCAAGTACGAGGACTTCGTCTGCCGGGTCCCCGGCTAGCCAAATCACGACAATTGTTGCCAGAACCGCACCGGCTCGGGCTTGACCGGCCAAGCGGGTAGCATATTGTGGTCTCGGTAAAGCTGTGGGCGACGCCAGCCCACGATTGCGAGGAGGGATCGACATGAAGAAGAGCTACTTCGCGCGCGGCCTGATGGCTGCGGCGGCCCTGGCATTCACCACCAGCATGGCGCTGGCCGCGGGCGGCTCCAACCACAACGCGTCCAAGGACCAGGAAGACAAGGAAGAGGCGGCTCTCGCTGCCCTCAACGGCGGCGCTGGCCCGAAGACGGTGGATGACTGCGAGCAGTTCGAGACCGAGAAGGTCTTCAACGAGTGCCGCAACAAGGCGCCGAAGTAATTCGCGTTCCGGCCGGTTGCATCAGCGCAACCGGCCGGCCGGCGACAGGTGATGTGCCGCGCAGCCCGCATTCGCGCCGCGGGGTGCATCACCTGAGTTTTCATTCCTGCAGCCGCCCGGGCCCGACCCCGGGAAAACCGGTAGCAGCCGGCGCGAGATCGACAGGCAGGCCTGTCATCTCATTCGCGCCATTCTCCCTCCGATATCCGCCCGATATCCGATTGGCTCGTCACCGAGGTCAGTAGTTCTGGCCCCACTGCAGCAGCAGTGATTCGTCGAGCGCCCGGGCCCGCTTTAGCCAGGCGCGCGCGGTCGGCGGCGGGTTGAGCACGCGCGGGTCGAGGCTGGCATCGAACAGCCGCCGCTGCTCGGCATCGAAGATCATGATGGCGAAGGCCAGCCGGTGGCCGTCGCGGCCGGTCATCAGCCCGGCGAGGCCGCGGGCATAGTCCATGGTGCCGCTCTTGGCCACCACCGGCCGCGGCTCCGCCCCGGTGCTGGCCAGCACCAGATCCTCGTCCGACTTGATTTCCGGCAGCAGGGCGGCGAAGTCGGGATCCGCCGCCACCAGCCCGAGCAACGCCGTCAGCTGGCGCGGCGAGACGCGGCTCGTGGTCGCCAAGCCGGAATGATTGGCCAGGGCGAAGCCGCGCCAGTCGACCGCCGGCAGCTGCCGCTCGAGCCAGCCGCAGATCAGCGCGGCGGAGCGCGCCGGCGTCGGCGCCGGCGCGCCGCCGGACAGCGCCCGGCTGGTCGTCAGGCCGATCAGCTCGGCGCTCATGTTGTTGCTGTGCTTCAGCACCTTGGCGACGATCTCGGCGAGCGCCGGGCTGGCGACGCGGGCGACCGGCACCGCGTCGAGCGGGGTCGGCGCCGGCTGCGGCGGCGCCAGCGCGATGCCGGACATCGCGGCCAGCTTGCGGAACACCAGGGCGGCCTGGCGGCCGGGGTTCTTCACCGGCAGGGACAGCGTGCCGGCGGGCTCGAGGTGCGGCGAGTAGAGCCAGCGCTCGGCGCCGTTCTTGCCGGCGAAGATGAAGGGCTGGCTCTTCGGCTGGCTGTCCGGCCCCGGCACGATGGGAATCCAGTCCACGGTGACGTCGAGGCCCTCGGCCGGCGAGCGGACTGCGAAGCCGGTGCCCTTGGCGGTCCGCTTCCAGCGCACCTCGATGCGGTTGAAGTTGAGGTTGAGGCCGCCGAAGCCGGGATTGTAGGCCGCCGCCATGGGCTGCTCGGGCGCGATCTGCGGATACGACCCGACCAGGCTCTCGTCGTAGAAGAACCGCCCGCCCTTGGGCGGCGGCGCGGCGGCCAGCGCCGCCAGCAGCGGCTGCAGGTCGGGGGTGGCCAGCATCGGGTCGCCGCCGCCGCGCAGATAGAGGTCGGCGCCGCGGCGATAGAGGATGGTCTCGAACTGATGCCCGGGGCCGAGGATGCGGATCGCGGCGAAGGCGGTGACCAGCTTGGTCACCGAGGCCGGCAGGAACAGCGCGTCGGCCGATTGCTGGGCCAGCACGCGCCCGGCATCGAGGTCGGTGAGCATGAAGCCGAAATCGCCGCCGGCGAAGCCGAGCGCCGCGGCGAGCGCCGCCCCGTCGGCGGCGGGCGTGGCGGGGCTGGCGGCCGGCGGCGCGGCGGGAGCGGGCGCCGCCGCGGTGGGCGCGGCCGCCATCGACCCGTCGGCCAGGGCGCGCACCGGCATCGCGAGCAGCAGCAGGATCGGCAGCAGCCGGCCGAGCGTCCCTCGCCCGCCCCGTCCTGCCGACAGCCGCCGCACGCCGCGCATCATCGCTCACCACCCCTTCGGTTTCGGGCAGTGTTACGCCGGCCGGGCGCCCCTGGCAATGCGCGGGCCGCCCGGGGTGTCGCCGGGGTGCCGCCAGGGCGCCCCGGGCCGGCCGCCGCACCTCAGCCCGCCGCGTCCGCCCAGGGATCGTAGCTGCCGAAGTACCAGAGACGGCCCTCGAGGTCGCGGCAGCCATAGCCGCGGCCGCCATGATCCTCGTCGTGAGGCTCGATCACGATCCGGGCGCCCTCGCGGCGGGCCTGCGCATGGTGCGCATCGGGATCGGGCACCACCACATAGGCGCTCTGCGTCTCGAAGCCGCCGATCTCGTCGGGCTGGCGGATCAGCCGGCTCCACTCATTGTCCCGGATGGAGCCCAGCATGACCATGCCGCTGCCCAGCCGCAGCTGGGCATGGGCGATGCTGCCGGCCGGGCCGGGCACCACGAGATGCCGCTCGAAGCCGAACGCCCGGCACAGCCAGTCGATCGCCGCCGCCGCGTCGCGGTAGCGCATCGCCGGAATGATGCTGCTGCCCTGATTCCCGCCCATCGGACCCTCCTGGTGACGTCGGGCCGAAGCAGACCAGAGCCCCGCCGCCGAGGCAAGCGAGGCGGCAGGCGCATGCGACCGGCCGAGGACGGCGGTCAGGGCTGGCGGTCAGAGAGGCCGGTCAGAGAGGCCGGTCAGAGAGGATAGTCGCGCGCCGGATCGACGCCGCAGCCCTCGAGGAACTTGCGCATCTGCACGACCTCCTCCTTGGGGAGGCTGGCGTGCGAGGCCGAGAAGCTGGCGCTGTGGCCGTTGAGCTTGACGGTCAGCTTGCCGCTATGGGCTGTCGCGACCTCCGCGCCGAGCTCGCGGAACACGCTCTCGACATGGTTCAGGTCGATGTTGGCGCTGATCGGATGGGCGAACAAGGCGTGCAGCACCTTGCGATGGCGATGGTTCACGAGACCCCCTCTCACGAGCGGCGGCCGCGCGAACGCCGGCGGCCTGCCTCGGCTGCGACTATGCCGGCAGGCTCGGCGGGCGACCTTGACCTGGATCATGCGCGATGCGCGCGAAGAGCCGAAATGGTCGGAGCGGCCGGATTTGAACCGACGACCCTCACACCCCCAGTGTGATGCGCTACCAGGCTGCGCTACGCTCCGACCGGGGCGGGAGCCCTATATAACGGCGGTCGCGGGCCGGCGCAATGGCGCCGGCCCACCCCTCGGCATCAGTACTGGCAGATCAGCCGGCCGTTGTCGTTGGCCACCTTGTTGTTGTTGCACTGGCGGTAGTTGAGCGAGCTGTCGCGCCAGCCGCCGTCCCGACGCTGGCAGCTGGCGTAGAGCGTGTTGCCCTGGACGTAGCTGTTGCGGCAGGTCTGCTGCCAGCTGCCGCCCGGCATCTGGCCGCCGCCGCCATTGTAGTCGCTCTCGCAGACCAGCTGGCCGTTGTCGTTGGCCACCTTCCAGTTGTTGCACTGGCGGTAGTTGATCGAGGTGTCGCGCCAGCCGCCGTTCATCTTCTGGCAGCTGGCGTAGAGCGTGTTGCCCTGGACGTTGCTGTTGCGGCAGGTCTGCTGCCAGCTGCCGCCCGGCATCTGGCCGCCGCCGCCGTTGTAGTCGTTCTCGCAGACCAGCCGGCCGTTGTCGTTAGCCACGGCGTTGTTGCTGCACTGGCGGTAGTTGATCGAGCTGTCGCGCCAGCTGCCGTTCGACCGCTGGCAGCTGGCATAGAGCGTGCCGCCCTGGACGCTGCTGTTGCGGCAGGTCTGCTGCCAGCTGCCGCCCGGCATCCTGCCGTTGTTGCCGTTGCGCTCGCACACCAGGTTGCCGTTGTCGTTGGCGACGGCGTTGCCCTGGCAGCGCGACGGATCGATCGAGGACTGGCGCGTGCTGCCGTCCATGCGCTGGCAATCGGCGCGCAGCTCGCCGTTCTTCATCCTGGCGTTGCGGCAGCTTTGCGACCAGCTGCCCGGGGGCATCGACCCGTTGTAGTTGCCGTTGTTGCCGTTGTTGTAGTCGTAGTCGCAGACCAGGTAGCCCTGGTCGTTGGCCACCGCGTTGCCTGGGCAGCGGGTGAAATCGATCGAGGTCCAGCGCTTGTCGCCGCTGCTGGAGCGGCACTGCGCGGTCAGCACGTTGCCGACCACCGTGGCGCCGCTGCAGCTGCCGCTCCAGCTGCCGGGCGGCAGCTGCTTGGCTTCGGCAGGCAGGCAGGCTACGGCAAGCAGCAGGGCCAATCCCAGCAGCAGCGTACGAATCATCGGTCCCCCCATTTCTGACGACTTCGAGCCGCGATCCTCAGCCGAGGGCGCGGTCGAGCCTCCGGCGCATGTCGCTCAGCTCTTCGATGACGGTCTGCAGGGCACGGCGCCGCTCCGGATCGAGCGGCATGCCGAGCCCGAGATCGAGCTGCGGCGCCGGCGGCTTGCCGGCCGGCGTCGATGGTCCGGGCCCCGGCGCCGCCGCGGGCGGCACGCCGTCGGGCGGCGCCTCGGCGCGGGTCTTCAGCCCGCCCTCACGCATCAGACGCTGCACACCCTTGATGGTGTAGCCCTCGTCATAGAGCAGGCCGCGGATGCTGCGCAGCAGCTCGACATCCTCAGGCCGGTAGTAGCGCCGGCCGCCGCCGCGCTTCAGCGGCTTCACCTGGGTGAACTTGGTCTCCCAGAAGCGCAGCACGTGCTGCGGCACGTCGAGATCGTCGGCGACCTCGCTGATGGTGCGGAAGGCCGCCGCCGACTTCTCGACGCGGCGGCCCGCCGCCGGCGTCGCGGCCGGCTCCGGCGATTCGTCCGTCTCGCGTTCCATCTTCGGCACGCCGCTCATGCGCCGGCCTCCGCCACCCCGTTGATGCGATCCTTGAGCACGTGCGAGGCGCGGAAGACGAGCACCCGCCGCGGCCCGATCGGCACTTCCTCCCCGGTCTTCGGGTTGCGCCCGACGCGCTGTCCCTTCTGCCGGACGAAGAAGCTGCCGAACGAGGAGATCTTCACCGTCTCGCCGCGCGACAGCGCGTCCGAGAGCTCGCGCAGCACCGTCTCGACGAGATCGGCCGATTCGTTGCGCGACAGCCCGACCTCCTGGTAGACGGCCTCGCTGAGCTGCGCCCTCGTAACCGTACCCTCTGACATCCCCACCCCCTACCACCGGACGGCAGGGTAATCCGGGCGGGTTATTGCGTCAATTACAGCGGGATGGCGGGGATCGCTCACCCGATCTCGGGAGCCGCCGCCGGGGGCTCACCAGCGGATCAGCGCCGAGCCCCAGGTGAAGCCGCCGCCCATCGCCTCGGTCAGCACGAGATGGCCGGGCCGGATGCGGCCGTCGCCCGAGGCCTCGGCCAGGGCCAGCGGGATGGAGGCGGCCGAGGTGTTGGCGTGGCGGTCGACGGTGACCACCACCTTCTCCGGCGGCAGGCCCAGGCGCTGGCCCATGCTGTCGATGATCCGCCGGTTGGCCTGGTGCGGCACCAGCCAGTCGACCGCGCCGGGCTCGATGCGGTTGACGGCGATCGCCTTGTCGATCGCCTCGGCCATCTTGGTGACGGCATGGCGGAAGACCTCGCGGCCATGCATGCGGACATGCCCCACCGTCCGGGTCGAGGACGGGCCGCCATCGACATAGAGCTGATCGCGGTAGCGGCCGTCGGAGTAGATGTGGGTCGAGAGCACGCCGCGATCGGCGGTCGTGCCGGCGCCCTCGGCGGCCTGCAGCACGAGCGCGCCGGCGCCGTCGCCGAACAGGACGCAGGTGTTGCGGTCCTCCCAGTCGAGGATGCGCGAGAAGGTCTCGGCGCCGATCACCAGCACGGTCCGGGCCTGGCCGGCGCGGATGAAGTTGTCGGCGACGGCGAGCGCGAAGACGAAGCCCGAGCACACCGCCTGGACGTCGAAGGCGGCGCCGTGATGCATGCCGAGCGCCGCCTGCACGGCGACCGCGGTCGCCGGGAAGGTGTCGTCCGGCGTCGTCGTCGCCAGCACGATGAGATCGAGCGCGTCGGCCGGCAGCCCGGCCTTGGCGAGCGCCGCCTCGGCCGCGCGGGTGGCAAGGTGCGAGGTCTTCTCGCCCTCGGCGGCGATGTGGCGCTGGCGGATGCCGGTGCGCTGGGCGATCCAGGCGTCGTTGGTCTCGATCCGGCGGGCCAGCTCGTCGTTGGTCAGCACGTGCTGCGGCAGGTAGGCGCCGCAGCCGGCCACCACGGAACGGATCGGCATCAGACGGTCGCCGCCAGCGGGTTGGTCGCGGCGTGGCTGGTCAGGTGGGCGAAGTCGTCGCGGATCTTGTCGATCGCGCCGTGCAGGACCATGTCGATCGCCACCCCGATGGCGTTGGCGAAGCCGAAGGCATCGGTGCCGCCGTGGCTCTTCACCGCGATGCCGTTGAGGCCGAGGAAGATGGCGCCGTTGTAGCGCCGCGGATCGGTCCGGGTGCGCAGCGTGCGCAGCGCCGGCCGGGCCAGGAGATAGCCCAGGCGCGAGAGCAGGGAGCTGCTGAAGGTCTGCCTGAGGAATTCGCTGTAAAGCTTTACCGTGCCTTCGATCGTCTTGAGCGCGATGTTCCCCGTGAAGCCGTCGGTCACGATCACGTCGACGGTCCCCTTGGCGATGTCGTCGCCCTCGACGAAGCCGTGGAAGTGGCCGGGCATGGTGGCCTCGCGCAGGATGGCGTGGGCCTCGCGCAGCGCCTCGTAGCCCTTGACGTCCTCGGAGCCGACATTGAGCAGCCCGACGCTCGGCTCGAGCACGCCCAGCACGGTGCGGGCGAAGACGTTGCCCATCACCGCGAACTCGACCAGGTTGTTGGCGCCGCATTGCAGGTTGGCGCCGAGGTCGAGCATCACGCTCTCGGCGCGCAGCGTCGGGAAGAAGGAGGCGATGGCCGGCCGGTCGATGCCCGGCATGGTCTTCAGCACGAACTTCGCCATCGCCATCAGCGCGCCGGTGTTGCCGGCCGAGACCACGCCGGAGGCCTCGCCCTCGCGCACCGAGTCGATCGCCAGCCGCATGCTGGTGCCGCGGCCGGAGCGCAGCACCGCCGACGGCTTGTCCTCGGGCCGCACCTCCTGGTCGGCATGGCGCAGGCTGCTGACCTTGTCGAGCTGCGGCAGCTTGGCCAGCACCGGCCGCAGCCGGCCCTCGTCGCCGAAGAACAGGAACCGCGCCTGGGGAAAGCGCTGGCGCGCGATGTTCGCGCCGCGCAGCACCATGTCCGGCCCGCGGTCGCCCCCCATGGCGTCGAGGGCGATCGTCAGCTCGTCGCTCAAGGTCGGGCGATCCCGCCGGTCGCGGGCATCGAAGGGCTCTAGGCCGCCGGGGCGGCGACTTCGCGCCCGTCGTAGTAGCCGCAGGAGCCGCAGAGGTGGTGCGGCCGCTTCTGCTCGCCGCAGTTCGGGCACTCGATCGAGGTCACCGGCTTCAGCGCATGGTGCGACCGCCGCATGTTGCGCCGCGACTTCGATGTCTTCTTCTTGGGAACGGCCATCTTGCTCTCTCGATGTCAGGGCGCCGGTCAAGGCGCCGAGTTCTAGCCAACTTCACCGGCAGCGGCAAGCGCCACCGCCCCCTGGATCAGCCCCGCGGCCGCAGCTTGCGGAGCACCCCGAACGGGCTCTCCGGCTCGCTCTCCGGCAACACCGTGCCGAGGTCGACGCCGGCGGCCCGCGGATAGGGATCGAGCGCCAGCGCGAGCTGCTGGGCGACGATCTCGCCGACATCGACCGGCCCGTCGCCGAGCGGCTCGGGGGGGTCGTCGGCCTCCGGGTCGATCACCACCTCGCGGTCCTCGGCGGCGACGCCGCGCATGAACCGCAGGGTGAAGCTCTCCGTCAGCTCCGCCGGCACCGGATCCAGCGTCACCACGCAGGGCTGGGCCAGGCTCGCCTCGAGCACGCCGTCGAGCCGGACCAGGTCGCCCGCCTGGCGCCGCCAGGTGAGTGTCGCGACGAGACGCCCGAGCGACAGCAGCCCGAAACGACGGGCGAGCGCCGCGCGCTCGTCCTGGTTCGCCTCGATGCTCCAGCTCTGGGGCGTCTCGGTCGCCCGATCCAGGGCCGCCAGTCGCGAGAATTCCGGTGGCGCTGCATCCTGCATTGCCGCGCTCCGCTCCTCCAGCTCCCGGCAGGGCGGCGCACCATAGGGACGCGCAGCCGCCGGGTCAAGAACGTTCAGGTCAGTCCGGGGTCCGGTCCGGGCAGCTCGGCGGGACCGAAATCGACCGCCCCCTGGCAGAGCCGCGCGACCGGCTGGGCCGCGAGGCGGGCCGCCACCGCCCGCATATAGGCGGCCATGCCGCCGACCGCAGCCTCGGACGGGCTGGCCACCGTGCCGAACAGGTTGCGCCGCAGCGCCGACGCCAGGCTGGCCGGCCCTTCGGCGAGGCCCGCGTCATAGGCCGCAATCCGGCCGTAGAAGCCGGTTGCCATCTGCTTCACCCGGCGGCCGACGCCGAGATCGCCCGCCCCCATCTCGCGCAGGCTGTGGTCCATGTCGACGAACATCAGGTCGAACAGCTCCTGGGCGAGCTCGGCCGTCTCCGCCCCGCCCTCCTTCAACCGGCGGAGCAGCAGGTGGGCATGCAGCGCGACCATCTCGAATCGCCCGTCGACCGTGTCCGGCACCTCGCCCTCGAGGAAGAAGACGGGCTGGCGCGACTGCGCCACCACGGCCTCGTAGAGGCGCCGCGCCGGCTCCGCCGCCGGCCGCCGAAACCACCGTTTCATCAAACCCTTGCGCTGCGTCGTGTAGCCCATGCCGGGAGCCGGCCCGCGGCTTGACTTCGGCAGATCGCCGGTGCCAAGGTGCCGCCGTTTCCGCCGTTGTGACATAGGACATCGGCAGGGGGATGACAATGCAAGCGAAGCGCGTACGAGTGGCGCGGGCGGCGTCGCCGATCACGCTGCTGCTGGCAGGCGGGCTGCTGGCGGTCGGGCTCGCAGGCTGCGCGCCGAAGGTCGACCAGCGCGGCAACCTGCCCGATCCGGACGACGTGCTGGCGATCCAGCCGGGCATCGACGACAAGGCCAAGGTCTTCCAGCTGCTCGGCTCGCCGTCGACCGCCGGCACCTTCGACGACAAGATCTGGTACTACATCAGCAAGAAGACGGAGCAGATGGCCTTCCTCGATCCCGAGGTCCTCGACCAGGAGGTGCTCGAGATCAAGTTCGACGATGGCGGCATCGTCAAGGACATGCGGCTCTACGGCATCGAGGACGGCAAGGAGGTCGACCCGGTGTCGCGGGTCACCCCGACCGGCGGCCAGGAGCTGACCTTCATGAAGCAGCTGCTCGGCAATATCGGGCGCTTCAACAACAACGACAGCAGCGGGAAGTAGGCCGCGGCCGGCGAGGCCGGCGGCCAGCCCGCCTACCGCAACCCGGCAATGACAAAGGCCCCGGCGGTCGCCCGCCGGGGCCTTTCTCTTGCGACCGGTCTCGGCGACCGGTCTCCTGACGCGGCCGGGCCGGTCAGTGGCCGAGGATGGCCAGCATCAGCAGCGCCACGATGTTGATGATCTTGATCATCGGGTTCACGGCCGGGCCGGCGGTGTCCTTGTAGGGATCGCCGACCGTGTCGCCGGTCACCGCGGCCTTGTGGGCGTCGGAGCCCTTGCCGCCATGGTGGCCGTCCTCGATGTACTTCTTGGCGTTGTCCCAGGCGCCGCCGCCCGAGGTCATCTGGATGGCGACGAACAGCCCGGTGACGATGGTGCCGAGCAGCATGGCGCCCAGCGCGGTGAAGGCCTGAGCCTCGCCGGCGACCAGCCGGATCACCACCCACAGCACGATCGGCGCCAGCACCGGCAGCAGCGAGGGGATGATCATCTCCTTGATCGCCGCCCGGGTCAGCATGTCGACCGCCCGGCTGTAGTCGGGCTTCGCCTTGCCTTCCATGATGCCCTTGATCTCGCGGAACTGGCGGCGCACCTCGACCACCACTGCGCCGGCGGCGCGGCCGACCGCCATCATGCCGAGCGCGCCGAACAGGAAGGGCAGCGCGCCGCCGACGAACAGCCCGACCACGACGAACGGATCCTGCAGGCGGAACTGCACGTCGAGGGTCGGGAAGTAGTGCTTGAGGTCCTCGGTATAGGAGGCGAACAGCACCAGCGCGGCGAGAGCCGCCGAGCCGATCGCGTAGCCCTTGGTCACCGCCTTGGTGGTGTTGCCGACGGCGTCGAGCGCGTCGGTGGTCTTGCGCACCTCCTTCGGCAGGTCGGCCATCTCGGCGATGCCGCCGGCATTGTCGGTGACCGGGCCGTAGGCATCGAGGGCCACGATCATGCCGGCGAGCGCCAGCATGGTGGTGGCGGCGATGGCGATGCCGAACAGGCCGGCGACCGAGAAGGCCGCCAGGATGCCGGCGCAAATCACGATCACCGGCAGCGCACAGGCCTCCATCGAGACGGCGAGGCCCTGGATGATGTTGGTGGCGTGGCCGGTGGTCGAGGCCTGGGCGACGCTGCGCACCGGGCGGTAGGCCGTCGAGGTGTAGTATTCGGTGATCCAGACCAGCAGCCCGGTGACCGCCAGCCCGACCAGCGCGCAGACGAAGACGTTGGCGCCGGTGATGCTGCCCGACCCCATCGGGATGGCGGTGCCGAATCCGAGCAGCAGCGCCACGACGATGGCGATCAGCGCCGCCGACAGGATGCCGGCGGCGATGAGGCCCTTGTAGAGGGCGCCCATGATGTTCTCGCTGGCGCCCAGCCGGACGAAGAAGGTACCGGCGATGGTGCCGAGGATGCAGACGCCGCCGATCAGCAGCGGCAGCAGCATCATGCTCTCCTGCGCCGCGCCGGTGAAAAAGATCGACCCCAGCAGCATGGTGGCGACCAGGGTGACCGCATAGGTCTCGAACAGGTCGGCGGCCATGCCGGCGCAGTCGCCGACATTGTCGCCGACATTGTCGGCGATCACGGCCGGGTTGCGCGGGTCGTCCTCGGGGATGCCGGCCTCGATCTTCCCGACCAGGTCGGCGCCGACGTCGGCGCCTTTGGTGAAGATGCCGCCGCCCAGCCGGGCGAAGATCGAGATCAGCGAGGCGCCGAAGCTGAGCGCCACCAGCGCCTCGAGCACGACGCGCTGGTCGAGGCCGGCGTTGCGCAGGACGATGTAGTAGGCGGCGACGCCGATCAGGCCGAGCCCGACCACGAGATGACCGGTGATGGCACCGGCCTTGAAGGCGATGTCGAGCGCCGGGCGCAGCCCCTTCCGGGCGGCCTCGGCGGTGCGCAGGTTCGAGCGCACCGAGACGTTCATCCCGATGAACCCGGTGGCGCCCGAGAGCGCCGCGCCGATGACGTAGCCGATGGCGACATACAGGCCCAGGGTCACCGCCAGGATGACGCCGATGACCACGCCGACGATGGCGATGGTGGTGTACTGGCGATTGAGGTAGGCGCGCGCGCCCTCCTGCACCGCCGCCGCAATCTCCCGCATCCGCGCCGTGCCGGTGTCGGCGGCGAGAACGACCCGGGCGGCATAGGCGCCATAGATCAGCGCCAGCACGCCACAGGCCAGGACGAGCCAATAAGTCGCGTTCATCGTGGTCCTTCCGTTGAGGCTTGCCCGCGAGGCGCCGAAATGGCCTCGCGCGGCCGCGACGACCCCTCATCGCGGCGCAAAAAGCGGCCGGACCATAAGGGATTCACCGGTCGGACGCAATCGTCTCGGCCAGCGCGAGGGCGCCCGCGCGGCGCCTTCCCGGCAAGCTCGGCGAGGCCGTCCAGCCGCCCGCTTGCGCGCTGCATGACACCCGCCGGCGGACCGGGCTACCATCCGACCGGGGAACGATGGGGGCTTCGTTGTCGCTGCGGAGGGGGCTGGCCGGCGCGCTCGCGCTGGCCATCATGGTATTGGTGGCCGCCGGCGCGCGGGCCGCCGACCTGCCGGCGGTCGGGACCAGCCTGACCGACCGCCTGCTGCTGCTCGGGCGGCCGGTTCCGCTGCCGGCCGGCGCCTGGGACGTTCTGGGGACCGGCTTCGGCCGGGTGGACGGGCCCAGCCCGGGCCCCTACGGCGCGCTGGTCGGCGTCATGCTGGTGCATCGCGGCAACCAGGGCATCGACGGCATCGTCCTGGCCGCGACCAACGCGCTGCCGGTCGAGGGCGGCTGGGGCCCGGCGCCGCAGTGCGGCGCCCCCGCGATGGCCTTCGCGACCGAGGTCAAGCAGCTGGCGCAGAACCTGTCCTGCGCCTTCGTGATGCCCGCGGGCGCCGGGCTGCAGGCGCTGTCCACCTTCCCCGGCTGGGCGGCGGGCGCGGCGGAGGCGGCACGGCGCGGCTGGACGCTGCCGCCGCAGCCGGTCGTCGCCGGCCTGCGGGCGAGCGACCGCCGCGACGCCGTCGGGGTGCTCTACGGCTTCGCGGCGGACTCGGTCGGGGCGCAGGGCGACCCGCCCGGCCCGCTCGCGCCGTGGACCGAGGCCGCCGAGCGGCAGCTCGCCGGCGGCCTGCTCGGCGGGACGGCGGCCGGGCCGCTGCCCTGGCCGGGACCGGACGCGGCGCTGCCCGGCGAGCCCGGCGGCGACGCCGGACGGAGCCGGGTCGCCCTCTACAAGACCGCGACGAATGTCGTGATGCAGACCGGCATCACCTACGCGGTCGGGATGTTCCTGACCGGCGACCCCTACAGCTCGGCCGTGCTGTCCTTCTGGCAGGCTGTGACGCATGCCGCCCTGTTCTACGCCAACGAGATGTACTGGGAGCGACCCGCGATCCTGCCGGCGATGGCGTTCGTCGCCGGCGAGGGCCGGTCGTGAGGCTCGGGCTGGCGGTCGCGCTCGGGCTCGCCCTGCTCGCGGGCGGGGCGGCGGCGCAGACGGCGGAGGGCACGACAACGCTGGCCGGCAAGCAGCTGCCGCTGCCGCCCGGCCGGTGGTAGACGCTCGGCACGGGCCGGGACGGCCCGGCCGACGCGGCGATCGAGAGCCGGGTCCTGGTCCGCGTCGAGGACGGCGCCGTCGCGGGCATCGTGCTCGCCTTCGCCACCGCGGCGCCGCGCCAGAAGATCATCGGCGCCTCGGCCCAGTGCGACCGCACCGACATCTATCTCGCCTATACCGCCTACGACACGGCCTATGACGGGCTCTGCGGATTCGTCAACCTCGTCCAGCTCAGCCCGTCGGTCGCCGGCCCGCCCGCCTGGGCGGAGGCCCGCGCGGCGATCGCCGCGCGCGGCCTGCGCCTCGGCACGACCTGGCTGATGGCGGGCTTCCGGGCCCGCACCCGGGCCCAGGGCCTGGAGGTCCGCTACTATTTCCCGCCACCTGCCCTGGCCCCGCCGGACGGCGACGGCTGGGCGGAGAGCGCCTGGTCGCCCGCCCGCATCGACGCCGACCCGGCGAAGGCCGCGGCCATCGAGCGCCTGGCGGTGTGGTCGGCCTGGACCCGCGGCTTCGTCGAGGACGGGCTGCGCGGCCGGCTCGACCCGGCGACGCGGCTGCCCTGGCCCTGGGGCGCCGGCGACCTTGCGCGGGAGCTGATCGAGACGCGGCTGAAGGTGATCGACAGGCTGGCGGCGGAAGGCGCCATCAGCTCCGCCGCGTACGCGGAGCAGCGGCAGAAGCTCGACGCGATCCGGCTCGCCCCCGAGCGGGCCGAGACGGCGGTCTGGCTGCACGCCCTGTGGAAGACGGCCACCTACAAGGTGGTCTCGACCCTCGACACGATCGGCGTCACCTATCTGGTGCTGGGCAGCATCGCCCAGTCCGGCGCCTTCACGCTGATCGGCAACACGGTCCGCCCGGCGGCCAACTACCTGCACGAGGTGATCTGGACCTACTCCGGCTACGGCTACGCGCCGCCGGCGCTCGGCAGCACGGATTTCGCCGAGATCGGCCTCGACCAGTAGGCGCGCAGACACCTCGGCGCCCGCCGCGGCCGCGCAAGGAGAAGCAGGGATGGAGCTGTTCAGCCTGGCGGGCGAGACCGCCTTCGTCACCGGCGCGGCGAGCGGCATCGGCCAGCGCATCGCCGTCGGCCTCGCCGAGGCCGGCGCCGACGTCGCGCTGTTCGACCTGCCCGACCGGCCGGGGATGGCCGACACGGTCGCGGCGATCGCGAAGCTGGGCCGCCGGGCGCTGGCGACCGGCGGCAACGTCACCCAGGCGCCGGAGCTGGCCGCGGCGGTGGCCCGCGCCGAGGCCGAGCTCGGCGCGCTGACGCTGGCCGTCAACAGCGCCGGCATCGCCAACGCCACCGCGGCCGAGGAGATGCCGCTCGGCCAGTGGCAGCAGATGCTCGACATCAACCTGACCGGCGTCTTCCTGTCCTGCCAGGCCGAGGCCAGGCCGATGCTGAAGCGCGGCCGCGGCGCCATCGTCAACATCGCCTCGATGTCCGGCTCGATCGTCAATCGCGGCCTGCTGCAGGCGCACTACAACACCTCCAAGGCCGGCGTCGTGCACCTGACCAAGAGCCTGGCGATGGAATGGGTCGGCCGCGGCATCCGGGTGAACGCGATCAGCCCGGGCTACACGCTGACCCCGATGAACCTGCGGCCGGAGGTCGCCGAGCAGCGCAAGATCTTCGAGCGGGAGACGCCGATCGGCCGCATGGCCGCGGTCGATGAGATGGTCGGCCCGGCGGTCTTCCTGCTCAGCCGCGCCGCCTCGTTCGTCACCGGCGTCGACTTGCTGGTCGACGGCGGCTTCGAGTGCTGGTGAGCTAGGGAGTGCTGGTGAGCTAGGCCCCGGCGCCGCGGTCGGCCATCTCCTGCGGGCGCAGCGCGCGGGCCAGACGGTCGAGCACGCCGTTGACCAGGCCGGTCTCCTTGCCGACGAAGAAGGCATCGGCAAGCTCGACATACTCGCTGACCGCCACCCGAGCGGGCACGTCGGGGCGGTTCGCCAGCTCCCAGGCGCCGGCGCGCAGGATGGCGTGCAGGATGTTGTCGAGCCGGTCCACCGCCCATTCCTCGGTGAGCACCGCGGCGATCAGGTCGTCGAGCTCGTGCCGGTCCGCCGAGACGCCGCGCACCACCGCCGCGAACCAGCCGCGGTCGGCCGGGCCGGCATCGAGCCCGTCGATGTCCTGGCCGAGCCGGTGCGTCTCGAACTCGCCGATCACCGCGGCCGGGTCGCCGCCGCCGAGCTCGAGCTGGTAGAGCGCCTGGACGGCGGCCAGCCGCGCCGCCCGGCGCTTGCCGCCGGCGGCCGGCCGGCGCGGCCGGGGTTGCGCCGGCTCCGCCGGAGCGTTCATGCCCTCAGCTCCAGAGCTCGGCGACCTGCCGCCTGAGCTCGATCATGGCGAGGCAGGCGCGGGCCGCGTCGCCGCCCTTGTTCTTGCGGTCCATCCGGGCGCGCGCCCAGGCCTGCTCGGCATTCTCCACCGTGATGATGCCGTAGCCGACCGCCAGGCGGTATCGGACGGCGAGGTCCTGCAGGCCGCGCGCGCTCTCCTGGCAGACATAGTCGTAGTGGGTGGTCTCGCCGCGGATGACGCAGCCGAGCGCCACGAAGCCGTCGAAGCGGGCCCGCCCGGTGGCCTCGCCCGGGGCGATCGCCATGGAGATCGCGGCCGGGATCTCGAAGGCGCCCGGCACCGACAGCCGGTCGTGGCTGGCGCCGGCCTCCTCCAGCGCGGCGATCGCGCCCTTCAGCATCTCGTCGGCGATCTCGGCGTAGAAGCGCGCCTCGACGATCAGGATGCGGGGGGCCGCTGGCTGGCTCATCGGGTTTTCTCTCGGAGCTTGGTCAACGTCTCAGCCACCGGCCGGGGGCAGCGGGATGGGTCGTCGCTCGACGACCCGGAGGCCATAGCCCTCGAGGCCGATGATGGTGCGCTCTGTGTTGGAGAGCAGCACCATATCCCGCACCCCGAGGTCGAGCAAGATCTGGGCGCCGACGCCATAGTCGCGCAGCTCGGCGGCGCCCGGCCGCGGGGTGCCCAGCCTCGCCTTGACGCGGTCCGACAGGCTGGTCGGCAGCGGCTCGCGGATCAGCACGACGACGCCGCGGCCGGCCTCCGCGATCATCCGCATGGCGGCGTGCAGCTCCTCGCCGCGGCCGCCGCCGGTGTCGCCGAGAACGTCGTCGAGCATGCTCAGAGCGTGCATGCGCACCAGCACCGGGCCGCCCTCGGCGACGTCGCCCTTCACCAGCGCGACATGCTCCGCATAGGCGATGCGGTTGACGTAGACGATCATGTGGAAGTCGCCGCCGAAGCGGCTCTTGAGCGCCGACTCGACCGAGCGCTCGACGATGCGGTCGTGGCGGCGGCGATAGGCGATGAGGTCGGCGATGGTGCCGACCTTGAGGCCGTGGAACTGGGCGAACTGGATGAGATCGGCGCGCCGCGCCATCGTGCCGTCGTCGTTCATCACCTCGCAGATGACACCCGACGGGTTGAGGCCGGCGAGCCGTGCGATATCGACCGCAGCCTCGGTGTGGCCGGTGCGCACCAGCACGCCGCCGTCGCGGGCCACCAGCGGGAAAATGTGACCGGGCGTGACGATGTCATCCGAACCGTGCCGCGGGTCGATGGCGACCGCCACGGTCCGGGCGCGATCGGGGGCGGAAATGCCGGTGGTGATGCCCTCGCGCGCCTCGATCGAGACGGTGAAGGCGGTCTGGTGCCGGGTCCCGTTCTGTGCCGACATCAGCGGCAGATGGAGCTGCTCGACCCGCTCGCGCGAGAGCGCGAGGCAGATCAGCCCGCGGCCGTAGCGGGCCATGAAGTTGATCGCCTCGGGTGTCGCCATCTGGGCCGGGATCACCAGGTCGCCCTCGTTCTCCCGGTCCTCGTCGTCGACCAGGATGAACATGCGGCCGTTGCGCGCCTCGTTGATGATCTCCTCGGTCGTGGCGACGACCTCGCTGAAGCTCATGATGCGTCCTTGTCCACCAGGCGGGCCAGGTAGCGCGCCACCAGGTCGATCTCGAGATTGACGCGATCGCCCGCCTGCAGCTGGCCGAAGCCGGTGAGTTGCTGGGTGATCGGGATGATGTTGACGCCGAAGGAGCGGCCCTCGACCTCGTTGACGGTCAGCGACACGCCGTCGAGCGCCACCGAGCCCTTGGGCGCGACGAAGCGCGCGAGATGGGACGGCACGGCGAAGCGGAAGCGCAGGCTGGCCCCGTCGGGCCGGCGGTCCTCGACCGTGGCGACGCCGTCGACATGGCCGGAGACGAGATGGCCCCCGAGCTCGTCGCCGGCGCGCAACGCCCGCTCGAGATTGACCGGGGTGCCCTCTCGCCAGGCGCCGAGCGTGGTCACGCCGAGGGTCTCGGCCGAGGCCTCGACGGCGAACCAGCCGGAGCCCTTGTCGACCACCGACAGGCAGCAGCCGTTGCAGGCGATCGAGGCACCGTGCGCGATCGCGCCGGTGTCCCAGGACGTGGCGATCTCGAAGCGCGTGATGGCGCCCGCGACGACCGCGCGAACGCGGCCGAGATCGGAGACGATGCCGGTGAACATGGCCGCGCACCTTAGTGGGCGCGGGCGTAGGTTTCCAGCAAGTCGTCGCCCACCGCCAGAACCGTCTCGCGCCGGAAGGCGGGCGCCGCGGCGAGCGATGCGGGATCGAGCGGGCCGACCGCCGGCCGGCCGTCGCCACCGATCACCCGGGCGGCGCGGAACCAGGCCAGCCGGTCGACCAGCCCGGCCCGGAGCAGCGCCGCGGCCAGCCGGCCGCCGCCCTCGACCAGCAGGCGGGTCAGGCCGCGGTCGCCGAGCCGGGCGAGCGCCGCCGCCGGGTCGAGCCCGCCGCCGGGACCCGGCGGCACCGCCAGGATCTCGACGCCGGCCGCCTGGTAGGGCGCTAGCCGGCCGGCGGGATGATCCTCGGTGGTGAGCAGCCAGGTCGGCACCCGGCCGGCATCGCGCACCACCGGGCGGTTGCGGCAGGCGCAGCCGGCCGTCGGCGACGATGCGGACCGGCGAGCGGTCCTCAGCCCGGGCAGCCGCAGGTGAGGTCGGATCGTCGGCCAGCGCCGTGCCGCTGCCGACCAGGATGGCATCGTGCTCGGCGCGCAGCAGGTGGCCGCGCCGGCGGCCTCCGGGCCGGTGATCCAGCGGCTCTCGCCGTCGGCCAGCGCGATCCGGCCGTCCAGCGTCGTGGCGAGCTTGAGGGTGACCAGCGGCCGCCCCTCGCGGACGCGGCGGAAGAAAGCCCTCGTTGACCGCGGCGGCCTCGGCCCGGCCGACGCCCTCGGTCACCGCGATGCCGGCCTGGCGCAGCGAGGCGACGCCGCGGCCGTCGACCCGCGGATCGGGATCGCCGACCGCGACCACGGCGCGGCCGATCCCGGCGGCGACCAGCGCCTCGGCGCAGGGCGGCGTGCGGCCGGTGTGCGCGCAGGGCTCGAGCGTGACATAGGCGATGGCGCCGGCCGCCGCCGCGCCGGCGCGAGGCCAGCGCCTCGGTCTCGGCATGGGGCCGGCCGCCGGGTAGGTCCAGCCGCGCCCGACCCACGATGCCGCCGGCCGGCCCGCCGGATGGCCCGGGGCGGACCAGGACGCAGCCGACCGCCGGGTTGGGCGCGGTGCGGCCGAGGCCGCGGCGGGCCAGCGCCAGCGCCGCCGCCATGAAGGCGGCGTCGCCCGCCGCCTCACTCCCGGTCGGAGCCGAGCTTGCCGACAAAGTCCTCGAAATCCTTGGCCTCGCGGAAGTTGCGGTAGACCGAGGCGAAGCGGACATAGGCGACCTGGTCGAGGGTGGCGAGCGCGTCCATGACGATCTCGCCCACCATCTTGCTCGGAATCTCGCTCTCGCCCGAGCTCTCCAGGCGGCGGACGATGCCGTTGACCACCCGCTCCAGCCGGTCGGCGTCGACCGGCCGCTTGCGCAGCGCCACCTGCATCGAGCGCATCAGCTTGTCACGGTCGAACGGCTCGCGCTGGCCGTTGCCCTTGACGATGGTCAGCTCGCGCAGCTGCACCCGCTCGAAGGTGGTGAAGCGGGCGCCGCAATTGGGGCATTGCCGGCGGCGGCGGATCGCCGAGTTGTCGTCGGTCGGCCGCGAATCCTTGACCTGCGTATCCTCGTTCCCGCAGAACGGGCAGCGCATTCGACCCCTCCCCCCGCCGGCCCCCGGCTCACCCCGGATAGACCGGGAAGCGCCGGCACAGCTCCCGGACCTGCTCGCGTACCTTCCGCTCGGCGGCGCCGTTGTCCGCGCCGCCGGCGGCCAGCCCGTCCAGCACCGTCGCGATCAGGTCGCCGACCCGCCGGAACTCGGCCGCGCCGAAGCCGCGCGTGGTCGCCGCCGGGGTGCCCAGCCGCACCCCCGAGGTGATGGTCGGCTTCTCCGGATCGAACGGGATGCCGTTCTTGTTGCAGGTGATCCCGGCCTGCTCGAGGCTGTGCTCGGCCGCCTTGCCGGTCAGCTTCTTCGGCCGCAGGTCGACCAGCATGAGGTGCGTGTCGGTGCCGCCCGAGACGATGGCGAGCCCGGCCTCGACCAGCCGCTCGGCCAGCACCCGGGCATTGTCGACCACCGCCTGGGCATAGGTGCGGAACGAGGGCTGCAGCGCCTCGCCGAAGGCCACCGCCTTGGCGGCGATGACGTGCATCAGCGGCCCGCCCTGCAGGCCCGGGAAGATGGCCGAGTTGATCTTCTTGCCCAGCTCCTCGTCGTTGCTGAGGATCATGCCGCCGCGCGGGCCGCGCAGCGTCTTGTGCGTCGTGGTGGTGACGACGTGGGCGTGCGGCAGCGGGCTGGGATGGACGCCGGCGGCGACCAGCCCGGCGAAATGCGCCATGTCGACCATGAGATGGGCCCCGACCGCGTCGGCGATGGCACGGAAGCGGGCGAAGTCGATGATCCTGGGATAGGCCGAGCCGCCGCAGATGATCAGCCGCGGCCGGTGCTCGTGGGCGAGCCGCTCGACCTCCTCGAAGTCGATGCGGGCGTCGTCGCGGCGCACGCCGTACTGCACCGCCTTGAACCACTTGCCGGAGAGGTTGGGCGCGGCGCCGTGGGTGAGGTGGCCGCCGGCCGCCAGCGACATGCCCATGATGGTGTCGCCGGGCTGGCAGAGCGCCAGCACTACGCCCTGGTTGGCCTGCGCCCCGGAATGGGGCTGCACGTTGGCGAAGGCGCAGCCGAACAGGCGCCGGGCGCGGTCGATCGCCAGCGCCTCGGCGACGTCGACATACTCGCAGCCGCCATAGTAGCGGCGGCCGGGATAGCCCTCGGCGTACTTGTTGGTCAGCACCGAGCCCTGCGCCTCGAGCACGGCGCGGGAGACGATGTTCTCCGAGGCGATCAGCTCGATCTGGTCCTGCTGCCGGCCGAGCTCCTCGGCGATGGCGCGGGCGATCTCGGGGTCGCGCTCGGCGAGCGGCGCGGCGAAGAAGCCGTCGGCGGGGGTCGCGACGGCGGCGGCACGAGACATCTCTAGAAACCTCCCAGTCGATTCCCGGCGGCCGCAGCGGCGGCCGGGACGGGCTGTAGATGGCCGTGCGGCGCCGATGCCGCATGTCCCGGGGCGGCCATCATCCCGCGCAAAAGCGACCCGTCCGGGCGGAACGGGCGCGACAGGACGGGCGGCGCGGACGGCATGGACGTCACCGGGTGGGTGGAGCGGCTCGCGACAATATATCGCCGTCCGGCGGGCGCGCGCCACTACGCTTGGGGGCGGCGCGGCCGAAGCCGCCCGTCCGGCCGCCGGCCGGGCGCTCCCGCCGGCGCGCGGCCTGCGCCGGGAACGCCAAGAAACCGCTCAATCGAGCCAGCGAAAGGAGAGCAAGGCGCACCGCCCCGGGTGCCGCATTTCTACGATGTATGATGGGTTTACGGACCTTGAACGGACCATTACTGGAGAATGACTTGGTTTCCAGTTGACGCTCTGTATCGGGTTATGCGATGCAACATGCGCGTAACTGGCCCCCCTAAGGATTTGGACCGACGAGATGCCGGACCAGGACACCGTTTCCCCCGAGCAGCTGCTGCGCATGACCACCGAGGTCGCCGCCGCCTATCTCGGCAGCAACACCCTCCCCTCCTCGCAGATCGGCGAGGTGATCAAGACCATCCACGAGATCCTGGCCTCGCTGAACGGCCCGAAGACGGAGGCGGCGGCCGAGCCGCCGACCCCGGCGGTGCCGATCAAGAAGTCGGTGACGCCCGAGTACATCGTCTGCCTGGAGGACGGGAAGAAGCTGAAGATGCTGAAGCGGCATCTCCGCTCGACCTACAACATGACGCCCGACGAGTACCGCCATCGCTGGGGGCTCGGCCCCGACTATCCGATGGTGGCGCCGAACTACGCCGCGCAGCGCTCGGCCTTCGCCAAGAAGATCGGGCTCGGCCGCAACAGCGCCGGCAAGGCCCGCCGCGGCCGCCGCAAGGCCGCCCCCTAGCCAAGGACGCGGCCGGCCGCGCCCTCGCGACGCGAGGGCGGCTCCCGGAAATGCAAAAAGGCCCGGTGCCGTGGCACCGGGCCTTTTCTTTCGTCCGATCAGGAGAGGTTTACTTCTCCTGCTTGTACTTGCCGTCGTTCCAGACGAACCAGGCGTAGGTCGACTTGGTCAGGTCGCCCTTGGCGTCCCAGTTCAGCTGGCCGATGATGGTCGACTCGCCGTGCTGGCGGAGATGCTCGGCCACCTTCTCGCCGTCGGTGGACTTGATCTCGTTGGCGGCCGCGGCCCATGCCTCGATCGCGGCATAGGTCGACAGCGTGTAGCCCTCGGGCTCGTACTTGTCGGCGCGGAACTGCTCGACGACCTTGGCGGCCGACGGCAGGTCGATGGCCGAGGAGGCGTCGCTGAACCGCACGCCCTGGCCGGCCGGGCCGCTGATGGTCCAGAACTCGGCCGTGTTGAGCGCGTCGCCCGACACCAGGCTGGCGTTCAGGCCCTGCTCACGCGCCTGGCGGACGATCAGCGCCGCGTCGGGATGGTAGCCGCCGACATAGATGACGTCGATCTTGGCGGCCTTCATCTTGCTGATCAGCGCCGAGAAGTCCTTGTCGCCGGCGGTGTACTGCTCGTCCATCACCTCCTTGAGGCCATGGGCGTTCATGTTCTTGCGGGTCTCGTCGGCGAGGCCCTTGCCGTAGGCCGACTTGTCGTCGAGCACGGCGATGTTCTTGCCGGCAAAGGTGCTGGCCAGCCACGTCCCGGCGAAGACCCCCTGCTGGTCGTCACGGCCGCAGGTCCGCATCACGGTCTTGATGCCCTTGGCAGCGGCATCGTCGGTGAACTTCGGGTTGGTCGAGGCCGGGGAGATCTGCAGGATGCCTTCCTCGGCATAGACCGAGGAGGCCGGGATCGACGAGCCCGAGCAGAAGTGCCCGGCCACGAAGACCACGCCGCTCTTCACCAGGTTGTTGGCGACCGCCACGGCCTGCTTCGGATCGCAGGCATCGTCGCCGACCCGCAGCACCAGCTTCTTGCCGAGCACGCCGCCGCCGGCATTGATGTTCTTCACCGCCATCTCGGCGCCGCGACGCAGCTGCTCGCCGAAGGCGGCATACTGGCCCGTCATCGGGCCGGCAACGCCGATGCTGATCTCGTCCTCGGCCTTGGCCGCGCCGGTGCCGATGGCCGCGGCCAGGGCGGCGGCGGCGACCAGCGATAGGCTCACTTTACGCATCGAGTTTTTCTCCCTGCTCATTGCAGATGGCGGCCGTTGCCGGGGTCGGCGACGGCCGCGGGTCATATGTTCCGGCAGCCCGCCGGAACGACGTGCCCGCACTTTATCACCGTCCTGGTCGGCGGCAATAAAATCGTCGGCGGAATATCTGTCGGCAAGATCCCGTCTCAGGCCTGCGCACTCTTGTCGCGCCAGGTGAAGAGGCCGGAGCGCTCATAGAGCCAGGGATATTGCGACACCATTTTGCGCGCCCGCGTCATGCGGTAGGCAAGCGAAGCAATCACCATGAGGACGATGGTATCCACGATGTACCCGGAGAGCGACAACAGCTCGCCCTGGAACAGCGCGAAGGTGACGAAGCGATCGCCGAGCCCGAGCAGCAGGGTGTAGAGGAGCGCCTGGGTGTAGGGTCGCCAGGTCTCGCCCAGCGCCTGCCCGAGCAGGAAGGCGGCGCCGCCGAACAGCACGATGGTGACGCCGACGAAGACCGGCCAGGTCGTTCCGGTGATGTCGAGCATCGCCGCCTCCTAGTGCCCGCCTTCGAGATAGGCGGCGCGGACTTCCGCGTTGCGCAGCAGCTCGGTCCCGGTGCCGCTGAGCGTGATCCGGCCGTTCACCATGACGTAGCCGCGGTGCGCCAGCTTCAGCGCGTGGAAGGCGTTCTGCTCGACCAGGAACACCGTCACCTTCTGCTGCTGGTTGATGTCGCGGATCACCTGGAAGATCTGCTTGACGATGAGCGGCGCCAGCCCGAGCGAGGGCTCGTCCAGCAGCAGCAGGCGCGGCCGGCTCATCAGCGCGCGGCCGATCGCCAGCATCTGCTGCTCGCCCCCCGACAGCGTCCCGCCGCGCTGGTTGCGCCGCTTCTCCAGGATCGGGAACAGGCCGAAGACCTTGCGCAGGTCGTCTTCGAAATTGGCGGGATCGCCGAGATTGGCGCCGAGCTGCAGGTTCTCGAAGACGGTCATCCGCGGAAAGATGCGCCGCCCTTCCGGCGACTGGGCGATGCCGCGGCGCATGATCTCGAAGGTCGGCAGCTGGGTGATGTCGTCGCCTTCCAGGCGGATCGTGCCGCGGCGGGCGCGCGGCTGGCCGCAGATCGTCATCAGCAGGGTCGACTTTCCCGCCCCGTTCGCCCCGATCAGGGTGACGATCTCGCCGGCCGCGACCTCGATGTCGACGCCGCGCAGCGCCTCGATGTGGCCGTAGAAGGTGTGGACGCCGGAGATCGACAGCATGATGCCTCAGGCCTGCGCCGAGAGATCCTGCGCCACCTCGGGCGGCAGGTCCTCGTCCTCGTTCTCGCCGAGATAGGCGCGGATGACGGCGGGATCGCGGCGGACGTCGGCCGGCGGGCCGTCGGCGATCTTGCGGCCGTAGTCGAGCACGACGATGTGGTCGGAGATCTCCATCACCACGCTCATGTCGTGCTCGATCAGCAGCAGGCCGATGCCCTGCTCGCGCCGGATCGACAGCAGCAGCTCGTTGAGCTCCGCCGACTCGCGCGGGTTGAGGCCGGCCGCCGGCTCGTCGAGGCAGAGCAGCACCGGCTCGGTGCACATGGCGCGCGCGATCTCGAGCCGCCGCTGCGCCCCGTAGGGCAGGCTGCCCGCCGGCTGGTCGGCCGCCGCCACCAGCTCCACCCGCTCGAGCCAGAACCGGGCCAGCTCGATGGCGGCCCGCTCGGCGCGGCGATAGACCGGCAGCCCGAAGAGACCGAGCACGGTGAAGCCCGAGGCGCGCATCAGCTTGTTGTGCTGGGCCACCACCAGGTTCTCCAGCACCGACATGGCCGGGAACAGCCGGATGTTCTGGAAGGTGCGCGCCACCTTCGCGCGCTGGGCGATGCGGAAGCCGTCCATCTGCTCGAGCTGGAACCGCCCGTCGCCGGCGGTCAGCGTGAGCCGCCCGACGGTCGGCTTGTAGAAGCCGGTCAGGCAGTTGAACATCGTCGTCTTGCCGGCGCCGTTGGGGCCGATGACGCCGGTGATCTGGTTGCGGCCGGCGACGAAGGAGACGTCGTCGACGGCGACCAGCCCGCCGAAGCGCATGGTCAGATGCTCGACGGTGAGGAGCGGGGCCGCGGCGGGATCGCTCATGTCGCGGCCGCCTTGCCGCGGCCGCTCAGGCGCACGGTCGGGTCGCGATGGGCGAGCAGCCCGCGCGGCCGCCACAGCATGATCCCGACCATCACCGCCCCGAAGGCCAGCATGCGGAAGAGCTGCAGGTCGCGCATGAACTCCGGCAGGCCGATCAGCACCAGGGCGGCCAGCACCACGCCGACCTGGCTGCCCATGCCGCCGAGCACGACGATGGCGAGGATGACGGCCGATTCGATGAAGCTGAAGCTCTCCGGGCTGATGAAGCCCTGGCGGGTGGCGAAGAACGAGCCGGCGAAGCCGGCAAACATCGCGCCGAGCGCGAACGCGGTGAGCTTGGTGTTCGTCGGGTTGATGCCGAGCGCCCGGCAGGCGATCTCGTCCTCGCGCAGCGCCTCCCAGGCGCGGCCGAGCGGCAGGCGTCGGATGCGCAGGGTGAAGAAGTTGGTCACCAGCGCCAGCGCCAGGATCAGGTAGTAGAGGAAGTAGATGCGGTGGCTGCTCGAGTAGTCGAGGCCGAAGAAGGTGGCAAAGGTGTCGTGGCCCTCCGCCGCGCGCCGATCGAAGGGCAGGCCGAAGAAGGTCGGGCGCGGGATGTTGTTGATGCCGTTCGGGCCGCCGGTGAAGTCCGCCCAGTTGATCAGGACGATGCGGATCATCTCGCCGAAGCCCAGCGTGACGATCGCCAGGTAGTCGCCGCGCAGCCGCAGCACCGGGAAGCCCAGCACCATGCCGAAGGAGGCCGCCAGCATGCCGGCGAGCGGCAGGCAGAGCCAGAAGCTGAGCCCGAAATCGATCGCGAACATCGCGTAGCTGTAGGCCCCGACCGCGTAGAAGGCGACGTAGCCGAGGTCGAGCAGCCCGGCCAGGCCGACGACGATGTTGAGGCCCCAGCCGAGCATCACGTAGGTGACGACCAGCGTCGCGACGTCGACGATCTGCTTGTCGGCGAAGGGCATCATCGGCATGGCGATGGCGAAGGCCATCAGCAGCGGCCCGAACCAGCGCGTCACCGAGAGCACCCGGGCGTCGAAGCGGGCGCGGACCTCGGGATCGGGCTGCACGGTGCCCCGGCGCAGCACCAGCAGGCTGCGCAGCGCGATGCCGGCCGCCGCCAGCATGACGATCGCGTTCACCACGGGGCTGGCGAACGGCAATGCCCAGTCGGGCACCCAGTGCTCCTGGTCGACGATCAGCGCGAGCAGCAGGACCAGGGCGACCGCGGCGCCGCCGATCAGGCCGGGCAGCGGCCGGCCCTGGCGCTGCAGCGCGGTGACGAGACGGCCGGCCGCGACCAGCGCGCCGGCCCAGGCGACCGAGCCCAGCCGGGTCTCGAGCCCGAGCGCGCCGCCGACGTCGACGGTGCGGAATCCGACCAGCAGCGAGGCCAGCACCAGGGTGATGACACCGGCCGCCACCGCCTCGCGCAACGCCTCGACGAAGCCGGCGTCGCTCGCGTCGCGGCGCGCCGGCTGCGCGGCCGCCACCATCAGACCTTCTCCACTTCCGGGCGGCCGATCAGGCCGGTCGGCCGGAAGATCAGCACCAGCACGAGGATGGCGAACGCCGCCACGTCCTTGTACTCGACGCTGAAATAGGCCGACCAGAAGGCCTCGACCAGCCCGATCAGCAGGCCGCCCAGCATGGCGCCCGGCAGCGAGCCGATGCCGCCCAGCACCGCCGCGGTGAACGCCTTGATGCCGGCGTTGAAGCCCATGTAGAAGTCGACCACGCCATAGTAGAGCGTGACCATCAGCCCGGCCACCGCCGCCAGGCTGGCGCCGATCACGAAGGTCAGCGAGATCGTGCGGTCGATGTCGATGCCGAGCAGCGAGGCCATCTTCTGGTCCTGCTCGCAGGCGCGCTGGGCACGGCCGAGCGGCGTGCGGATGATCAGCAGGGTGAAGCCCGCCATCAGCGCGATGGTGGCGATCACGATCATGATCTGCAGGTAGCTCAGCTGGACGGCGAAGCCGCCTTCCTCGAACAGCGTGAAGCCGCCGCGGATGATCGGCTGCAACGGCTTCGGGCGGGCGCCCTGCAGCAGCTGCACGTAGTTCTGCAGCGCGATCGACATGCCGATCGCCGAGATCAGCGGCGCCAGCCGGAACGAGCCGCGCAAGGGCCTGTAGGCTATTCGCTCGACCGTCCAGCCATAGGCGGAGGTCAGCAGCACGGTGGCCACCAGCATCATGACCAGCAGGGCGGGCACGAAGGCGATCCCGAGGCCGGTGAGGATCAGGTAGGTGATGACCGCGTGGAAGGCGCCGATCATGAAGATCTCGCCATGCGCGAAGTTCACCATGCCGATGATGCCGTAGACCATCGTGTAGCCGATGGCGATGAGGCCATATATGGCGCCGAGCGACAGCCCGTTGATCAGCTGCTGGGAGAAATACGCCATCCCGCTTCCTTCGCCGCCTCGGTCCTGCCACCCGCAGGCGCGCCCGTGGCCTGCGCGCGTGCCCCTGTTCCGTGAGGTCCGAAGAGCCGGCAGCCGCATCGCGCCGGCGCGGCTGATGCCCCCAAACGCCGTTGTCCCTGCCGCCGTCCGGCCGGCGCTCGCGGCCAGCCTGGTCGGCTCCCGGCGACCCTATCCCAGCCCCGCTCGGGCCGGCAAGGCCCTTGTGACAGCCGCATGAATGCCGGTTTCCGGTCGGCTGGGCAGGCGCGCGGGCGGCATGCTATCTATCGCCGCAACATCCCTACCGTTCCTGCAAGGAGCCCGCGCCATGACTGCAGAGCGCGCCCCGGCCGCCAACCCCGCGGCGGGAGCCGGCAAGACCGATTTCAGCTGGGAGGACCCGCTGCTGCTCGACGAGGAGCTGAGCGAGGAGGAGCGGCTGATCCGCGACACCGCCCGGCAATACGCCCAGGAGCGGCTGATGCCGCGCATCCTCGAGGCCAACCGGCACGAGCGCTTCGACCGCGCGATCCTGACCGAGCTGGGCGAGCTCGGGCTGCTCGGCGCGACCATCGAGGGCTATGGCTGCGCCGGCGCCAGCTACGTCGCCTACGGGCTGGTGGCGCGCGAGATCGAGCGGGTCGATTCCGGCTACCGCTCGGCGATGAGCGTGCAGTCCAGCCTGGTGATGCACCCGATCCACGCCTACGGCACCGAGGCGCAGCGGACGAAGTACCTGCCGCGGCTGGCGAAGGGGGAGATCGTCGGCTGCTTCGGCCTGACCGAGCCCGACCACGGCTCCGACCCCGGCGGCATGATCACCCGGGCGCGGCGCACGGCCGACGGCTACGTGCTGCGCGGCGCCAAGATGTGGATCACCAACTCGCCGATCGCCGACGTCTTCGTGGTCTGGGCCAAGGACGACGAGGGCGCGATCCGCGGCTTCGTGCTGGAGCGCGGCATGCCCGGCCTCAGCACGCCCAAGATCGAGGGCAAGTTCTCGCTGCGCGCCTCGATCACCGGCCAGATCGTGATGGAGGACGTGCCGGTCCCGGCCGACGCGCTGCTGCCCGGCGTGAAGGGGCTGAAGGGGCCGTTCGGCTGCCTCAACAACGCCCGCTTCGGCATCGCCTGGGGAGCGCTCGGCGCCGCCGAGTTCTGCTGGCACGCGGCCCGCGACTACACCCTGGCGCGCCGCCAGTTCGGCCGGCCGCTGGCCGCCAACCAGCTGATCCAGAAGAAGCTCGCCGACATGCAGACCGAGATCGCCATCGGGCTGCAGGCCTGCCTCCGGCTCGGCCGCCTCAAGGACCAGGGCCGCGCCGCGCCCGAGGCGATCTCGATGCTGAAGCGCAACTCCTGCGGCAAGGCGCTCGACATCGCGCGGGCTGCCCGCGACATGCATGGCGGCAACGGCATCTCCGACGAGTACCACGTGATCCGGCACGTCATGAACCTGGAGGCGGTCAACACCTACGAGGGCACCCACGACGTCCACGCGCTGATCCTCGGGCGGGCGCAGACCGGCCTGCAGGCCTTCACCGGCGCCTGAGCCGTCCCGGCAGACCCGCGATGGCCAGCCGATACGTCCCCGCCCTCCTGGCCCTGCTGGCGGTCGCCGCGACCGCCCTGCCGGCGACGGCGCAGAGCCGCTTCGGCTTCGGCCCCGGCGAGGCCGGCCAGGGCCGCGTCTGCTATTTCGGCGAATGCGCGCAGCAGAGCGGCAGCTACAGCGGCAGCCCGCCGGCGCCCGGGACGGCCCCGGCGCCGGTCTACGGCACCTACGCCGAGGAGCTGGAGGATTTCGGCATCGCGCCGCAATCCTCGCTCAAGCCCAAGGTCGGCGCGCCGACGCCGCTCACCATCCCCGGCGGCACCACGGTGACCACGGCGGCGGTGGTCGAGGCGCTCGACAAGGGCGTGCAGTTCCTGCTGATCGACGCCCTCAAGACGGCCGGCCATCCCAGCATCCCGAACGCCTATGATTTCGGCTATGCCGGCCATGGCGGCACGTTCGACGACGACGTCCAGGAGCGGCTCTGGCGGGAGCTGTCGCAGCTGACCGGCCACCGCCCCGACATCCCGCTGGTCTTCTTCTGCCAGGGCGCCCGCTGCTGGGAGTCCTACAACGCGGCGCTGCGCGCGATCCAGATGGGCTTCAGCAACGTCTACTGGTACCGCGGCGGCCTGGCGGCATGGCAGGCGGCCGGCCTGCCGCTGGCCGCGCCCGGCAACTGATCAGGCGCGGGCGGCGGCCCGCGCCCCCTGCCAGCCCTGCCAGGCGTGCAGCAGGGTGTTCACGGCGAAGCCGATGAACAGCAGCCCGGTGATGCGCACCAGCAGCAGCTCGTGCCTGCGGTAGAGCCGCCGCAGCGTCTCGGTGCCGACCAGCCAGATCAGCACGGCGTCGGCGAAGAGGAAGCCGGCCAGGCAGCTGGCCAGCAGCAGCGGCGCGGTCGCCGGCGTCAGGCTGCCGAGCTGGTCGGCGAGCAGCGCGGTGAAGACCGACAGGGTCACCGGATAGGCCTTCGGGTTGGACAGGCCGAAGATCAGGCCGCGCAGCAGGGGCCGTGCCGAGGCGGTGGCGAACAGCGCTCCGGCGCGCCGGCGGGCCAGCGCCGCCCGGGCGCCCAGCCAGAGGAGATAGAGCCCGCAGAGGGTGGCCAGCGCCTGCAGAACCCAGGGCGGCAGGAAGCGGGTGCCGACCAGCGCCGCCAGCGCCAGGGTCGACCACATCACGTCGCCGGCGAGATGGCCGAAGATGAAGGCGGCGCCGGCGCGCCGCCCCTGGGCGGCGCCGATGCCGATCAGCGCCAGCACCGCCGGGCCGGGCGTCAGCACGATGATGGCGCCGGCGATGGCGGCGGAGAGCAGCACGGACGTGGTCACGGGGCAGGCCTCCCCCTCGGGGTCTGCCGGCCGGTATAGCAGAGCGCCGGGCGGTCAGGCGACCCGGCAGTCGGCGCCGTGCGCGGCCGGCTCGCAGGCCGCCGCCTCGATCTGCACGGTGGCGTGCGCCACGGCGAAGCGCCGGTGCAGCAGGCCCTGGATCTCGCCGAGCACGGCGTCGCGGTCGGCCTCCGCCGCCACCACCGCATGCAGGGTGAGCAGCACACGGCCCGGCGCGAGCGACCAGGCATGGACGTGGTGCACCTCGACCACCGCCGCGACCTCGTCGACCACGGTGCGGCGCAGCGCCGTGACGTCGAGGCCGGCCGGGGTGCCCTCCATCAGCACGTGATAGGACTGGCGCAGCAGCGACCAGGCGCCGCGGCAGACCAGCAGCGCCAGCAGGATCGACAGGATCGGGTCGATCGGCAGCCAGCCGGTGGCCAGGATGACCGCCGCGGCCGCCACCGCCGCCACCGAGCCGAGGAGGTCGCTCATGACGTGCAGCCAGGCGCCGCGCATGTTGAGGTTGTCGCGGTCGCCGCCCTGCAGCACCCAGAGCGCGACCAGGTTGCTGGCGCCGCCGGCCAGGGCGACGCCCATCATCAGCCAGCCGTCGATCGGCTCCGGCGTAGCGAGGCGGAAACCGGCCTCGACGACGATCCAGATCACGATGGCGACCAGCGCCAGGCCGTTGACCAGGGCGGCGACCACCTGGGCCCGGCCATGGCCGTAGGTCCGGCTGTCGTCCGCCGGGCGCCGGCTTGCCCGCAGCGCCAGCCAGGACAGCGCCAGCGCGCCCGCGTCGGTCAGCATGTGGCCGGCATCGGCGACCAGCGCCAGCGAGCCGGCGAGCCAGCCGCCGACCGCCTCGACCAGCATGAACAGCAGGGTGATGCCGAGCGCCCAGGCGAGCCGGCGGCCGTCGGTCGCGCCGTGCGCGTGCCGGCCATGGTCGTGGCCGCCATGCCCGTGCTCATGCCCGTGGCCATCGTGGCCATGGCCGTCATGGGCATGGCCGTCGCGTGCGGGGTGACTGTGCGCCGCCATGTCAGGCCGCCCGCGGCGCGCGCCGCCGCGGCTCGCCGGCATGGGCGAGCATGGCGGCGATGGTGGTCGCGACATGGGCGTCGGCGAGCGAGTAGTGGATCTCCCGGCCGTGCCGCTCGGCGCGCAGGATGTGGCCGGTGCGCAGCAGCCGGAGATGGTGGCTGGCCAGCGTCTGCGACAGCCCGGTGGCGCGGGCGATCTCGCCGACCGGCCGCGGCCCGCCCAGGCAGGCCAGCACGATGCGCAGCCGCGACGGCTCGCCCATCAGGCGGAACATCTCGGTGAGGTCGGCGATCTGGCGGTCGCTGAGGCGGAGGACGTCCATGACGCATGAATATATGTTCATACGATGGCAGGTCAAGGCGGTACCCGGCCGCGGCGCGGCACGACGGACCTCGTCAAGCCCGGGCGATTTGGGCTATGTCAGCCGCCTGCCGCCGCCCGGAGGAGCCATGCCGACCGTCGCCTTCCACGACCTCGCCCGCCTCGGCGCCGCCGAGCGCGAGGCGCTGCTGCAGCGCAGCGAGTCCGATCTCGGCCCGTTCCTGGACGGCGCCCGGCCGATCATCGCCGCGGTGCGCGACGAGGGCGACGCGGCGCTCGCCCGCTTCGCCCGGGATTTCGACAAGGCGCCGGTCGCCGCCGACGCGCTGCAGGCGACGCCGGCCGACTTCGCCGCGGCGGCCCGGCAGGTGGCGCCCGAGGTGGTCGAGGCGATCGACTACGCGATCGACGGCATCCGCCGCTTCCACGAGGCGCAGAAGCCCGAGGAGATGTGGCTGAAGGAGATCCGCCCGGGCGCCTTCGCCGGCGACCGCTTCCTGCCGATCCCCTCGGTCGCCTGCTACGTGCCGCGCGGCAAGGGCGCCTTCCCCAGCGTGGTGATGATGACCGCCATCCCGGCCGTCGTCGCCGGGGTGCCGCGCATCGCCATCGTGACGCCGCCCGGCCCCGATGGCGGGGTCGACGCCGCCACCCTGCTGGTGGCCCAGCGGCTGGGCATCGCCGAGGTCTACAAGTGCGGCGGCGCCCAGGCGGTGGCGGCGGTCGCCTACGGCACTGCGACCGTGCCGCGGCTGGCCAAGATCGTCGGCCCGGGCAGCCCCTGGGTGGCCGCCGCCAAGCGGCTGCTCGCCGACCGCATCGACACCGGCACGCCGGCCGGGCCGAGCGAGCTGATCGTCCTGGCCGACGCCACCGCCAACGGCCGCGTGGCGGCGCTCGACCTGCTGGTCGAGTCCGAGCACGGGCCGGACTCCTCGGTCTTCCTGGTGACGCCGAGCCGGGCCGTGGCCGAGGCTGCGGCCGCCGCCATCCCCGGCTTCTGGGCCGAGATGGGCGAGCAGCGCGCCGGCTTCTCCGCCGCCGTGCTCGGCGGCCCGCGCGGCGGCATCGTGCTGGCGCCCGACCTCGAGGCGGCGGTGGCGTTCGTCAACGACTACGCGCCCGAGCATCTCGAGATCCTGTCCGACGATCCCTTCGCCCTGCTCGGCCGCATCACCAACGCCGGCGAGATCCTGCTCGGCGACCACACGCCGGTGACGCTCGGCAACTTCGTGCTCGGGCCCAACGCCGTGCTGCCGACCGGCGGCGCGGCCAAGACCTGCTCGCCGCTCTCGGTGTTCGACTTCATGAAGCGCTCCTCGGTCGGCTACGTCACCGCCGGCGCCTATCCCGGGCTCGCCCTCCAGGCGCGGCGGCTCGCCACCTACGAGGGCTTCGACGGCCATGCCAACGCCGTCTCGCCGCTGCGCGAGCGGGCCCGCGCCGGCGGCGCGGCGTGAGCGCGCTCGCCGCCTTCTCGCTCGCCGGACGCCGGGCGCTCGTCACCGGCGCCAGCCGGGGCATCGGCCGGGCATTGGCGCGCGGCCTGGCCGAGGCCGGGGCCGACGTCGCGCTGGGCGCCCGCGGCGACCTCGCCGAGGCCGCGGCCGAGGTGGCGGCGACCGGGCGGCGGGCCGTGCCGGTGGCGCTCGACGTCACCGACGTGGCGCAGCTGCGCCGCGCGGTGGCCGAGGCGGCGGACGCGCTCGGCGGGCTCGACATCCTGATCAACAATGCCGGCATCGAGGAGGTGCGGCCCTCGCTGGCGGTCGACGAGGCGCTGTGGGACCGCATCCTCGACACCAACCTCAAGGGCGCCTTCTTCACCGCCCAGGCGGCGGCGCAGCACATGGTCGGCACCGGCCATGGCGGGGCGATCGTCAACCTCTGCTCGCTGACCTCCGAGGTCGGCATCCCGACCGCGGTGCCCTACGGCTCGTCGAAGAGCGGGCTGCTCGGCATGACCCGCGCGCTCGCCGCGGAATGGGCGTCGCACGGGATCCGGGTGAACGCGCTCGGGCCGGGCTATTTCCGCACCCGGATGACCGAGCCCTTCTACCGCTCGCAGGGCTGGCGCGAGGACATGCTGGCGAAGATCCCGATGCGCCGCTTCGGCGACCTCGGCGACCTCGTCGGCGCGACCATCTTCCTCGCCTCGGACGCCGCGGCCTACGTCACCGGCCAGCTGATCTACGTCGACGGCGGCTACACCGCGGCGATCTGAGGGGCTGCGGCCCGGGCACCCGGGCCGCCCCGGCGGGGCGTCCTCTCGCCCCCGAGACCTCAGAAGTAGGTGATCGACTTGATGTAGGCCTTGGCGGTCGCCGGCGACTTGGCGTTGTCGGTGTCGATGCCGATGGCGAAGCCGCTGACCGGCGGCAGCGAGTGCAGGTTGAAATAGGTCTCCGCCGACTGGCCGATGTCGAACTCCGAGACGACCGTCTGGCCGGCCTTGACGACGTTGGCGCAGACATAGCGGCCGCCGGCCTTGAAGAAGCGGCCGGTATAGGGGTGGTCGGTGCGCCCGTCCTGGCAGAGGAAGAGGCCGATGAAGTAGGGGCTGTCCGGCACCAGGATCGAGCCGCTCGGCTGCTTCTCCTTGCCGAAGAAGGTGTAGACCATGATCGCTTCGCTGCGCGCGCCCTTGTCGTAGGAGGCCCCCGCCGGGAAGGCATCGACGCCCCATTCGATGCGGATCCGCCGCACGCCCGCGATATCGGTCTCGTTCATCAGCAACCCGAGCGCCTTCTTCTTGGCCTCGAGGACCAGCGCCTGGTCGCGAACCGCGAGGGCGATGAGGCCCGGGCTGTCGGCGTCTTTCTTGGGGACGAAGCCCTTGCCCTTCAGCCAGTCCAGGACCGGTCCGCTGCCGTACCCCGAGAACGTCACCTGGTAGAGCGGGTCCGCCGCCATGGCGGGGGTCGCCGCCAGGCAGGCCAGCAGCAGCGCTATGCGTGCGATCATTCTCCTCTCCCCTTCAGGCCGCGCCCAGCTCGGCCAGCTTGATCGACTCCTCGCGGATCGAGGTCAGCACCTGCCGGTGCACCGCCAGGAACTCCGCCGTCGCGGTGATATCGTAGGGCCTCGGCCGCGCCAGCGGAACCGGCACGACCTGCTTGATGCGGCCGGGCTGGTTGCTCATCACCAGGACCCGGTCGGAGAGGTAGACCGCCTCCTCGACGTCGTGGGTGATGAACAGCACGGTCAGCCGGTGGCTCTCCCAGATGCGGGTCAGCAGCTCCTGCATGTGATGGCGGGTGAGCGCGTCGAGCGCGCCGAACGGCTCGTCCATCAGCAGCATCTTCGGCCGGTAGGAGAGCGCGCGCGCGATCGCCACGCGCTGCTTCATGCCGCCCGAGAGCTGGCTCGGATAGGCGTCGGCGAACCGCTCCAGCCCGACCAGCGCGATGTGCTCGCGGGCGCGCGCCCGGACCTCGCGGGCCGGCAGGCCGGCGGCCTTCAGCGCGAACTCGACGTTGCGCTGGGCGGTCAGCCAGGGAAACAGGGTGTAGCTCTGGAAGACGACGCCGCGGTCGCGGCCCGGCCCGTCGACCGGCGCTCCGTCGACCAGCACCTCGCCGGTGTCGTAGTCCTGCAGCCCGGCGACGATGGCGAGCAGCGTGCTCTTGCCGCAGCCCGACGCGCCGACCAGCGAGACGAACTCGTTGTCGGCCAGCTCCAGGTCGATGCCGTCGAGCGCCAGCAGCCGGTCGCGGCCGCGCCGGACCGTCTTGCCGAGGCCGCGGATCGCGAGCTTGGCGGTCACCGCCGTGCCTCGGCATAGGCGAAGAGCCGTCGGCCGATCGCCTTCATGCCCTGGTCGGTGACCAGCCCGAGGCAGCCCAGCACCAGGATGTAGCCGATGATCGTGTCGGTCTGGAAGAAGCGCTGCGCCACTGTGATGCGGTAGCCGAGCCCGGAGGTCGCCGCCACCAGCTCGGCCAGCACCAGCCAGGTCCAGGCCCAGCCGAGGCTGATGCGCAGCGAGTCCCAGATGCCGGGCAGCGCGCTCGGCACCACGATGCGGGTCAGGATCTGGCGCTCCGGCAGCTCCAGCGTGCGGCCGATGTCGATGAAGTCCCAGGGCACCCGCTTGACGTTGTCCATGATCAGCAGGACCTGCTGGAAGAAGGTGCCGATCCAGATGATCAGGAACTTCTGGGTGTCGCCGGTGCCGGTCCACAGGATGGTCAGCGGCACGAAGGCGACCACCGGCATGTAGCGGATGAAGTCGACCAGCGGCTCGATCGCCGCCTCCCAGAAGCGGTAGCAGCCGATCAGCACGCCGACCGGCACGGCCAGCACCGAGGCGATCAGGAAGCCGGCCAGGATGCGGTAGATGCTGACCCGGCAATCCTCCCAGAGCTGGCCGTTGCCGGCGAGCTCGAGCAGGCGCCGCCAGACCGCGCCCGGGGCCGGCAGGAAGAGCGGCCGGACCAGGCCGGTCGCGGTGGCGAGCCACCACAGCCCGAGCAGCAGCAGGAACACCGCGACGGCGATGCCGGCGAACTGCCGGCCGTCGAGCCGTGCCGTCAGGCGGAGAAGCGCGGGCGGCCGGCGGCGGCGCCGCGCCGCCCGGCCGCCCGGGATGGTGGGATCCCCGCTGCCGCTACTTCGCGGCGGCATCGACGAAGCGGGGATCGATCAGGCCCTGGGTCTCGACCGGGCCGGTGAGGATCCCGGCCTTGATCGCCGCCTGCTCGACGTCCTTGATCGTCTGCCGGGCGAAGTCGCCCTGCAGGTGCTCCTTGTTCTCCGCGAGCGAGTAGAAGCGGACCCCGGCGAAGGCGGTCTCGAGCTCCTCCGGCTTGGCGCCGACCGACTCCGAGATGATCGCCTGGCCGCCCTTGGTGTCGGCCCGGTAGGACTTCACCGCGGCGTCCCAGGCGCGCAGCAGCGCGGCGATCTGGCCGGGCTTCTCCTTCAGCACCTCCTCGCGCACCACGAAGACGTCGCTGATCAGCCCGGGATCCTCGCCGGCGGTGAAGAGCAGCTTGATGTCCTTGTTCTGGCCGCGGGCGATCGAGATGTAGGGCTCGTAGGTCACCGCCGCCGGCACGCGGCCGGCGATCAGCGCGCCGCCGGCGTCCGACGCCGGCATCGGCACCGGCGTCACGTCGGCGATCGACAGCCCGTTCTTGTGCAGCGCGTAGTTCAGCAGGATGTCGCTGGTGGTGCCCTGCTCGAAGGCGACCTGCTTGCCCTTGAGGTCGGCGACCGAGGCGATGTCCTTGCCGGCGAGGATGGCGTCGGCCGCCATGCTGAGGTCCTCGAGCAGCACGACCTTGATCTTGAGCCCGGCCTGGATCATCGCCAAGGCCGTGTGGGTGGCGATGTTGGAGCCGTCGAGCTGGCCGCTGGCCAGCGCCGCGTTGATGTCCTTGTCCTGGGTGAAATTGACGATCTGCACGTCGCCCAGGCCCTCCTTGGCGAACAGGCCCTGCCTGGCGGCGATCTGCCACGGGCCGTAGCCGAGCCAGGGCTCGATGCCCATGCGGAAGGTGCCGGCTTCCGGCTTGGCCGGGACGTCCTGGGCGGCGGCGGCGCCGGCCGCCAGCAGCAGGAGGCCGGCGGCGAGGCCGGCGAGCGTGCGCTTGGCGTTCATCGTCCTGATCTCCTCTGTCGTCTCAGGCGGCGCTCAGCACCAGACCGGCGATGCGCTCGGCATCGGCCGGGGTGATCTCGCGGATGTTGGAGTCGCGCATCGCCTTGTTCTCCGGCGCCATGGTGACGGCGGCGAGCCGGCCCGCATCGGCCGCCGAGAGCCCGTCGCGGTCGAGCGCGATGGGCAGGCCGACGGCGCGCAGGAAGCGGTCGTAGGCGGCCGGCAGGTCCCGGGCGATGGCGGCGGCGTCGCGGCCCTCGCCCGGCACGCCGAGCGCGACCGCCACCGCGGCGTGGCGGACCGGATCGGCCTCGGCGTTCCAGTCGAGCGCGGCGCGCAGGCAGAGCCCGACGGCGCGGCCATGATGGACATGGCCGATGGCGCCCAGCGCGTGGCCCATCGCATGGGCGATGCCGGTGCCGGCATTGTCGATGGCGATGCCAGCCGCCGCCGCCGCGATCTGCACCTTGCCGCGGGCGTCGAGGTCGTCGGGGACCTCGACCGCGCGCTGCAGGCTGCCGGCGATCAGCCGGATCGCCTGCAGGCCGATGGCGTCGTTCAGCAGGTTGGCGCGGCGGATGGTGCAGGCCTCGATGGCGTGGACCAGCGCGTCGACACCGGTCGCCGCGGTGAGATGGCGCGGCAGTCCCACGGTGAGCCGCGGGTCGAGCAGCGCCAGGTCGGCACGCAGCGCGTCGCCCCAGGCCCAGACCTTCTCGCCCGTGGCGTTGGTGTAGACCGAGACGCGGGTCGTCTCCGAGCCGGTGCCGGCGGTGGTCGGCAGGCAGATCTTCTTGAGGCCGACGGCCGGCAGCGGGTTGACCGCCAGCTGGTAGTGGTCGGCGGGCTCGCCGGCGGGCGCGATGGCGGCGGCGAACTTGGCGACGTCGAGCGTCGAGCCGCCGCCCAGCCCGACCACGGTGCCGGCGCCGAGCGAGCGGGCGGCCGCGACGGCGGCGTCGACCTGGCTGCCGAGCGGGTCGCTGCGGATGTCGCTGAAGCGCCCGACCCTGAGCCCGGCGGCCGCCAGCTGGCCGGCGATGTCGTCGGCCAGCGCGCCCAGCGCCGGGTCGGCGACCAGCAGCACCGGCTTGTCGCCGGCGCCGAGATTGCCGATGTCGCGGGCGAGCTTCTTGCTGCGATCGACCCCGAAGGCGACCGGCGTGGTGGGGCCAAAGGAGAAGGGCGCGAGGGTCATTCCGGCTGCTTTTCGGTCGGGGGAAGGCGAAGTCTCTTGACACATTTCGCGACTGCGAACAACACCGGCAGGCGCCTTCGGAGGAGACGCCGCACCATGACCGACGACCGCCCCGCGGCCGCGCCGCAGCGGGCCCTCGCGCTGCCCCGGCGTCCCGGCACGGCCGAGCTCGACCGGATCAGCGACTACCCCGCCTGGTGGGCGGCGCGCCGGCCGGACGCCGAGGCCATGGTGGCCGGCGAGGCGCGCTGGTCGTGGCGCGCCTTCGCGGCGGCGGTCGACCGCGCCGCCCAGGCGATGCTGGCCGCCGGCGTCGGGCGCGGCGAGCGCGTCGCCATGCTGGCGCCGCCCGGGCCGGAGGCGCTCGTCTGCTTCCTCGGCGCGGCGCGCATCGGGGCCCTGTGGACCGGCCTCAACACCCGCTTCCGGCGGGACGAGCTCGCCTTCGTCGCCGGCGACGCCGAGCCCGCCCTGCTGGTGGCGGTGCCGTCCTTCCGCGACCGCGACTACCGCGACGACATCGCCGCACTCGCCGCCCTGCCCTCGCTGCGGCGCGTCGTCATGCTGCGCGAGCCGCTGGCCGGGATCGCCCAGGGCTGGGACGACTTCCTGGCCGCCGGCAGGAGCGTGGCGGCCGGGCAATTCGACGCCGCGGTTGCCGCCGTGCGGCCGGAGGAGCCGGCCCTGCTGATCTACACCTCCGGCTCGACCGGCCGGCCGAAGGGCGCCATGCTGTCGCATCGCGGGCTCTGCCACGCGCTGCGCAACCAGTGCGACTTCTGGTGGGCCGAGCCGCTGCGGGTGCTCAACAACCTGCCGATCTCCAACGTCTTCTGCATCGGCGACCTGTTCTGCTGGACGATGATCGGCGGCGGCACGACGGTGTTCATGGAGCGCTTCGAGCCGCGCGGCGTGCTCGAGACGATCGCGCGCGAGAAGATCACCGTCTGGGGCCAGGTGCCGACCATGCTGCAGCTGGCGCTGGCCGAGCCGGACGCCGACCGCTTCGACCTCTCCAGCCTGCAGCTGATCTTCTGGGCGGGCGCCCGCGCGCCGCACGAGCTGGTCCGCCGGCTGGGAACGCTGGCGCCCAATCTCTCGACCAACTACGGCCTGACCGAGACCACCGCCGGCGTCACCTACCTGCCGGTGGGCTCCTCCTTCGAGGCCGCGACCGAGACGGTCGGCCTGCCCCACCCGGCCTACGAGCTGCGCGTCGTCGGCCCGGGCCGCGCGCCGCTCGGCGACGGCGAGGAGGGCGAGATCGAGGTCCGCGGCCTCTGCCGCATGGTCGGCTACTGGCGCCGGCCGGAGGCGACCGGGGCGATGCTACAGCCGGATGGCTGGCTCGCCACCGGCGATCTCGGGCTGCGCCGGCCGGACGGGCTCTACCGCATCGTCGGGAGGCTCTCCGACATGTTCAAGTCGGGCGGCTTCAACGTCTATCCGCGCGAGATCGAGCTGGCGCTGGAGAGCCACCCCGAGGTGGCGCTGGCCGCCGTGGTCGGCGTCCCCGACCCGCTCTATGGCGAGGTCGGCTGGGCCTTCGTCCTGCCAGTGCCGGGCGCCCGGCCCGACCCGGCCGCGCTCGCCGCCTATGCGCGCGGCCGGCTGGCCGATTTCAAGGTCCCGAAGCGGATCGAGATCCGCGAGGCCCTGCCGCTGGTCGCGGTGGGCAAGGTCGACAAGGCGGCCCTCAGGCAGGAGGCGCGAACCATGGGAGCGGCAGCGTGAGCGACGTGCTTTACCAGGCGGCCGACGGCGTCGCCACCATCGCCCTGAACCGGCCGGCGCGGCTCAACGCGATGACCGAGGGGCTGGTCGAGGGCCTCGCCGTCGCCCTCGAGCGCGCCGCGGCCGACGACGCCGTCCGCGCCATCCTGCTGCGCGGCGAGGGCCGCGCCTTCTGCGCCGGCGACGACCTCAAGGAGTTCGAGGGCCAGGTCCGCTCGGCGGCCGGCACGCACCGCTACCTCACCCGCATCCAGGACACCGCCCGGATGATGGTGCTGGGCCGCAAGCCGGTGGTCGCGGCGGCGCAGGGCTGGGCCGCCGGCGGCGGGCTGGAATGGCTGATCAATTCCGACTTCGTGATCATGGCCGAGGGCACCCGCTGCTTCTTCCCCGAGGTCTCGCTCGGCTTCATCGTCACTGGCGGCATCACCCAGCTGCTGCCGCGCATGGTCGGGATGCAGCGGGCCAAGGCGCTGATCATGCTGGGCGAGAAATTCGACGCCGCCGAGGCCCTCGCGCTCGGCATCGCCTGGAAGGTGGTGCCGCCCGACCGGCTGCTGCCGGAGGCCGAGGCGCTGGCCCGCCGCCTCGCGGCGCTGCCGGCCAATGCCGTCGCCGACCTCAAGCGGGTGATGGCGCGGGCCGAGGCGCTCGACTTCGAGGCGCTGCTCGAGCTCGAGCGCGACGTGGTGTACCAGGGCTTCCTCGACCCGGAGACGGCCGACCGGGTCAGGCAGGCCGCGCCGAACCGGACGTAGGTCCTCCGGCGCTCACGAGGCGAGCGAGGACTCCCGGATCATCCGGATGATGCCGGAGAAGTCGACGCCGCCCTGCCCGGCCTCGGCGAAGGCGGCGTAGAGGCGCTCGGTGGCGGCGCCGAGCGGCAGGTCGAGCCCCGCCGCGGCGGCGGCCTCGGCGGCCAGCCGCAGGTCCTTCAGCATCATCGCGGCGGCGAAGCCGGGGCGGTAGTCGCGGTTGGCGGGCGAGGTCGGCACCGGGCCCGGCACCGGGCAGTAGGAGGTCAGCGACCAGCACTGGCCGGAGGACTTGCCGGCGATGTCGAACAGCTTCTGCGCCTCCAGCCCGAGCTGCTCGGCGAGGGCGAAGGCCTCGCAGACGCCGATCATCGAGATGCCGAGGATCAGGTTGTTGCAGATCTTGGCCGCCTGCCCGGCCCCGGCCGGGCCGGCATGGATCACCGCCTTGCCCATCGCCTGCAGCAGCGGCCTCGCCGCCTCGAAGGCCGCCGCCTCGCCGCCGACCATGAAGGTGAGCGTGGCGGCCGCCGCGCCGGCGATGCCGCCGGAGACCGGGGCGTCGAGCATGGCGAGCCCGCGCGCCGCGGCGGCGGATGCGACCCGGCGCGCGGTGGCGACGTCGATGGTCGAGCAGTCGATCAGCAGCGTGCCGGCCGCCGCCGCCGCGATCAGCCCGTCCGGCCCGCCCAGGACGGCTTCGACATGGGCGCCGGCCGGCAGCATGGTGACGATCGCCTCGGCGCCCGCCGCCGCCTCGCGCGCCGTCGCCGCCGCGACGGCGCCCTGCGCCGCCAGCTTCGCCCGCGGTTCCTCCGCGAGATCGTGGACGCGGAGCCGGTGCCCCGCCTTGATCAGGTTTTCCGCCATCGGCAGGCCCATATTGCCGAGGCCGACGAAACCGATTGACGCCATGGCGAACGCTCCTCAGTCCGGGAAGTCGAGATCGGGCCCGGCGAGCGGCGCGAAATAGCCGGCCACCGCCGCCTCGCTCACCGCCTCCAGCCGGTCGGGCCGCCAGCGCGGCCGCTTGTCCTTGTCGATGATCGCGGCGCGCACGCCCTCGAAGAAGTCCTCGCCGCGCATGAAATGCTGCGTCATGCGGTACTCCATGCGCAGCACCGTCTCGAGGTCGGGGTGGCCGGCGCGCAGGTGGCGGAGCGTCACCTTGAGGCTGGTCGGCGAGGCCCGCCGCAGCGCCTCGGCGGCCTCGGCCGCCCAGGGCTCGGGGGCGGCCGCGAGCCGGGCGAGGATCGCCTCCACCGAGGATCCGGCGAACAGCCGGTCGATCGCCGCCCGGCGCCCGGCGAGGCCGGCCGGGGCGGGCGGCGCGGCCCGGTCGGCGAGCAGCCGGGCGAGCCCGTCCGGCCGCTCCAGCGCCGCCGGCAGCTCGTCGGGCAGCGCCGCCAGGGCGGCGGAGGACAGGCCGTGGGTGGCCAGCCCGGCGGCCAGCATGTCGGCCGGCCCGAGCCGGGCCCCGGTCAGCCCGAGATACGCGCCGATCTCCCCCGGGCAGCGCGGCAGGAACCAGCCGCCGCCGACGTCGGGGAAGAAGCCGATGCCGGTCTCGGGCATGGCGAACAGCGCCCGGTCGCCGACCAGCCGGTGGCTGCCGAGCATCGAAACCCCGACCCCGCCACCCATGACAATGCCGTCGATCAGCGCGATATACGGCTTGGGAAAGCGGGCGATGCGCCGGTTCAGCCGATATTCCCGGCAGTAGAAGTCGCGCGACAGCGCCTCGCCGCGCCGCCCGGCCTCGTAGAGCGCGCGGATGTCGCCGCCGGCGCAGAAGGCCCGCTCGCCGGCGCCGCGCACGGCGACCGCGGCCACCCCGGAATCGGACGCCGCCGCCCGCAGCAGCGCGTCGAGGGCGTCGACCATGCCGAGCGTCAGCGCGTTCAGCGCCGCCGGGCGATCGAGGATGACGAGGCACAGCCGGCCGCGGCGCTCGACGCGAAGCTCGCTCCCCTCCGTCATCGGATCTTCCTTGCGCAAGGATCATTCCCGCCCACCCACTATCGCGGGAGCGCCTGCGCCGCAACCCGGCGGCGGCTCGCCGCCGGCACCGAGCGCCCGGCGGCAGCCGCCGCAATCGGCCCCGGACTGGCGGAAATTGGCGGCCACGGGCCTTGCCAACAGGCTGGTTTACCGCCAAGCTGCACCCAAATCGTGCGGGTTCAGGGCGGTATATCGCCGCCCCAGTCAGAGGAGCTTCGTATGTCGCGACTTGGCCGCATTGCTCTTCCGTTGGCATTGTTCATCTCCGTCGCCGCGAGTTCCGCCGGCGCCCTGGCCTGCGGTACCGGGAACGTCCTGTTCAAGGACGATTTTTCCAAGCTCGACCGGGCCTGGGGCATCACCCTCGGCAAGAACGCGAGCGTCGGAGCGGACGGCTTCAAGCTGACCTACGCCGCCAACAACTTCTACTCCGCACTGAACCAGTCCTCGCTCTATGACGACTATGAAATCTGCATGAAGGCGGCCATCGAATACAAAGGCGACGACGGCCCCTATTTCGGCGTCGTGTTCTGGGGTGTCGACGACAAGAATTACTACTCTCTCGACCTCGCGCCCAACACCCAGATCTATTCGGTGTGGCGGCTGCAGAAAAACCGGGCCCTGAAGCCGATTCCGTGGACCGAGAGCAAGGCCGTCGTGAAGGACAGCGGCCAGGTCAACGAGATCAGCGTCCTGGTCAAGGGCAAGCACGCGGTCGTCTCGATCAACGGCCAGAAGGTCGACGAGCTCGACGGCGTGCAGCCGGACGGCGGCAGCGTCATCGGCTTCGAGTACGGGACCAGCAAGTCCGACAAGGGCGAGAGCACGATGATCCTGAAGTCGATCGAGGTGCGCGAGGCCCCGTAGCCTCGCCCGCCCACCGGGAGGCGGCGCCACGGCCGGCCTCCCGGCGCCGCGGCGAGCGGCTTGACAATCGCCCGCCGCCGGCTATCAATCATGTCGCGCCGATTTGAGCCTCAGCTTGCGGGCGCGTAACAAATGCAGCTAAAGCGACGGGCCCGACCGCCCTGCCGCATGGCTGAGGCGGTCGTTTCGTTTCCGGCGCCGGGCTGGCCCGTCGGCGCCGGAGTCCGTGACGGGCCCGCGGGAGTTGAGGGCAGCTTGCGCCGCGTCACCAATCGCTAAAGCGTCGATCGCCGTCCCCCCGGCAACGCAAGTCGCCGGGGACGCAAGACCGGATCGCGTCCTGCCTGAGCTCGCGCGCCGCCCCGACCGGCGGCGCTTTCGTCCAACCCAGCTCATGGGAGCCTCGAACATGACCGTGAAGTCGCAGCATCCCGAGACCCTGGTCCTGCATGCCGGCCATCGCTCCGACAGCGCCACCAACGCCGTGGCAGTGCCGATCTACCAGACCACCTCCTTTCAGTTCGCCCACACCGAGCACGCCGCGAACCTGTTCGCGCTGAAGGAGCTCGGCAACATCTACACGCGCATCATGAACCCGACGACGGCGGTGCTGGAGGAGCGCATCGCCGCGCTCGAGGGCGGGGTGGCGGCGCTGGCGCTGTCCTCCGGCCAGGCGGCCTCGGCCTTCGCGCTGCAGACCGTGGCGCGGGCCGGCGACAACGTGGTGAGCTCGACCGACCTCTATGGCGGCACCTGGAACCTGTTCGCCAACACGCTGAAGGACCAGGGGATCGAGGTGCGCTTCGTCGACCCGAGCGACCCGGAGAACTTCCGCCGCGCCACCGACGACAAGACCCGCGCCTACTACGCCGAGACCCTGCCCAACCCGAAGCTGACGGTGTTCCCGATCCGCGAGGTGGCCGACATCGCCGAGAAGCTCGGCGTGCCGCTGATCATGGACAACACCTCGGCGCCGGTGCTGTGCCGGCCGTTCGACCACGGCGCCCACATCATCGTCTACTCGACCACCAAGTACATCGGCGGCCACGGCACCTCGATCGGCGGCGTGCTGGTCGACAGCGGCAAGTTCGACTGGGAGCGGCACGCCAAGCGCTTCCCGCTGCTCAACGAGCCCGACCCGTCCTATCACGGCGCGGTCTGGACCCAGGCGGTGAAGCCGCTCGGCCCGATCGCCTACATCATCCGGGCCCGCGTCGTGCTGCTGCGCGACCTCGGCGCGGCGATGAGCCCGTTCAACGCCTTCCTCTTCCTGCAGGGGCTGGAGACGCTGCCGCTGCGCATGCGCGAGCATTGCCGCAACGCCCAGGCGGTCGCCAGCTACCTGCGCGGCCATCCGCAGGTCACCAAGGTGATCTTCCCGGGCTTCGCCGAAGGCGAGCAGCAGCGCCGTGCCGCGGCCTATCTCAAGGGCGGCTTCGGCGGGCTGGTCGGCTTCGAGCTGAAGGGCGGCAAGGAGGCGGGCCGCCGCTTCATCGACGCGCTCAAGCTGTTCTACCACGTCGCCAACATCGGTGACGCACGCAGCCTGGCGATCCACCCGGCGACCACCACCCACTCGCAGCTGGCGCCCGAGGAGCAGCTCAAGACCGGCGTCTCCGACGGCTTCGTGCGCCTGTCGGTCGGCCTCGAGCATATCGACGACATCCTCGGCGACCTCGACCAGGCGCTCGCCGCGGCCGCCCCGGCCAAGGCCGCCTGAGCCGTCGCTCTCTCCCGCGCGGGCGGCGCTCGCGCGGGAGAGAGCCGTCAGCCGACCTCGCGCCGCGTGACCCGGGCCAGCGCCTCGGCCGGGGTCAGCCCGTCGAGCTCGGCGCGGCTCGGGCGGTGCAGCTTGAACACCGGCCCCAGCGAGGCGTAGGCGCCGCCCAGCCGGCAGAGCGGATCGAGCGCGCGCAGGTCGACGCGGCCGTCGCGCAGCACCTCGGGCGAGACATGCACCGCGAGCACCTCGCCGATCACCAGGTGGTTGCCGCCGAGATGGTGGATGGCGCTGGCACGGCATTCCAGGCTGGCCTTGGCCTCGGCGACGCGCGGCGCGGCGACGAAGCGGGCCGGCGCCGGCGTCAGCCCGGCCCAGGCGAGCTCGCTCTCCTCCGGCCCGAAATCGACCGCCGTCAGCTCCATCGCCTGCGCCAGGGCGCAGGACACCAGCCCGACCACGAAGCCGGGATCGTGCCTGAGGTTGCGCAGCGTGTCGCTGTCGTGGCCGATGCTGAAGACGATGTGCGGCGGGTCGTCGGCGACGGCGTTGAAGAAGGAGTGCGGCGCCAGGTTGGCCACGCCCGTCGCTGAGCGGGTGGAGACCCAGGCGATCGGCCGCGGCACCACCAGCCCGGCGAGCAGCCGATAGGCCTCGGTCGCCGGCAGCGTCGCCGTCTCCAGCAGGATCTCCTCGGTCATCAGCCCTCCTGTCTCAGCCGATAGGCGCCGTCGGCCACCAGCGGCCGGCGGTGCGCCGCCATCGCCCGGCGACCCTCGGCCGCCCAGCCCACACCATGCCAGATGACGACGGTGCCGAGCGCCCCGGCATAGACGTCGACGGCGTAGTGCCAGCCGAGATGCACCGTGGCCAGCCCGATCATGGCGGCGAATACCCACAGCGCGGCGCCGAGCCGCCGGTCGAGCCGGCTGCCGGTCAGCGCGCAGAGCACCGCGATCGCGACATGCAGGCTGGGCATCGCCGAGAGGCCGCCCTCGCCCATCTGGATGCCGCGCCGATGCAGCTCCCACAGCGCGTCCTGCAGGGTGGTCGACCACAGCGGGAACACGGCGCTGGTCCGGTGCAGATAGTCCATCAGGGGGGCGAAGCGCGTGGGATCGCCGGTCAGCCTGCCGTAGTAGACCGGGCCGCCGCTGGCCAGGACGGTGGCGAGCAGCGTGCCCAGCAGGGCCCAGACCAGCACGAAGCTGATGCAGTGGCGCCGGCGCAGCGCCCGGTCGCGGCCGCCCGCCACCGCAACCCAAAGGGACAGCCAGACGAAGAACCAGGCCGCGTAGGCGCCGTCGAGCAGCCGGGTCAGCAACGGGTGCCCGAGCAGCGGCTGCAGCAGCCGCCAGGGATCCGCGCCATGCAGCCTGCGGTCGAGCGCCGCCAGGGCGGGGTCCCAGTCGTAGGGGTGCAGCAGCGGGATCTCGCCCAGCATCGACGAATAGACCGACATGAACAGCGGCAGGACCAGCACCGCCGGCAGCGCCTCGACGACCCGGTCCGAGATCAGCCAGCCGCCGAGCTCGGCGTTGGCGGGACGCAGGCCGCGCTGCCGCCGCACCGCGCTCAGCCATCGTGCGCCGACGATCGCCAGGACGACGAGAACGGCCAGCCCGAGATAGTAGCCGAGGCTGACATGCTGCCAGACCCGGTCGTCGACCGCGATGGCGAGGGCGAGGCAGAGGCCGATATAGAGGACCGCCAGGCCGACGAACCAGCGCTGCTCGCCGGCGGCGCGCGCCAGGCCCCGGGCCAGCTGCCGCGGCAGGCCCCGCCGATCCGCCCTCGCCTGCCCGTCGCGCCCCGGCACGCTCCCCTCGCCCGTTGCATGGTGCCCCGCGGGCGGCCGGCGTGCAAATCCGATCCCGCCGGCAGGCGCGCCGCCGCCGGCAGGCGGCGCGGCAGGACCGGCGCCCCGAGGGGCGGCGCCGGCGGGCCGCCCGTGCTAGGATGGCGGCCGATGCCGCGGGTCGCCTTCACCGCCAATCTGCAGCGCCACCTCTCCTGCCCGACCGTGGAAGCGGAGGGCGGCACGGTGGGCGAGTTGCTGGAGCGGGTCTTCGCCGGGCAGCCCCGCCTGCGCAGCTACCTGCTCGACGACCAGGGGCGGGTGCGCCGGCACGTCGCGATCTATCGCAACGGCCTGCCGATCCGCGACCGGATCCGCCTCAGCGACCCGGTTGCCGCGCAGGACGAGATCCATGTCTTCCAGGCGCTGTCCGGAGGCTGAGCCATGACCGAGCGTCTCTATGTCGGCAGCCGCAAGGGGCTGTTCGAGCTGACCCGCGGCCCGCGCGGCTGGGACATCGCCCGGACCTCGTTCCTCGGCGAGCCGGTGTCGATGCTGCTGCCCGACCCGCGCGACGGCAGTCTCTACGCGGCGCTGGCGCTCGGCCATTTCGGGGTCAAGCTGCACCGCTCCGACGATGGCGGGGCGCGCTGGGAGGAGCTGCCGGCCCCGGCATTTCCCGCGAGCGCGGACGGCGACGGGCCGAGCGTGGCGCAGATCTGGTCGCTCGAGCCCGGCGGCGCCGACCGACCGGGCGTGCTGTGGTGCGGCACCATCTCGGGCGGGCTGTTCCGCTCGGCCGATCGCGGCGGCAGCTGGCAGCTGGTCGAGTCGCTGTGGCAGCGGCCGGAGCGCGCCGGCTGGTTCGGTGGCGGCACCGACGAGCCCGGCATTCACTCGATCTGCGTCGATCCGCGCGATTCCCGCCGGGTCACGGTCGGCGTGTCCTGCGGCGGCATCTGGACCACCGAGGACGAGGGCGGGAGCTGGCAGGTGCGCTGCGCGGGGATGCACGCCGCTTACATGCCGCCGGAGCGGCGCGAGGATCCCAACATCCAGGACCCGCACCGGCTGGTGCAATGCCCTGCGGCGCCCGACGCCATGTGGGTGCAGCACCATAACGGCATCTTCCGCTCGACCGACCGCGCGCGGAGCTGGCACGAGGTGACGGCGGCGGCGCCGAGCCATTTCGGCTTCGCCGTCGCGGTGCACCCGACCCGGCCCGACACCGCGTGGTTCGTGCCGGCGGTGAAGGACCAGTCGCGCGTGCCGGTCAAGGGCGCGGTGACGGTGACCCGCACCACCGACGGCGGCCGCAGCTTCGAGACGCTGCGCGGCGGCCTGCCGCAGCGCCATGCCTACGACATCGTCTACCGCCACGCGCTCGACGTCGACCGCACCGGCGAGCGGCTGGCGATGGGCTCGACCACCGGCCATCTCTGGCTGACCGAGGATGGCGGCGAGCGCTGGGCCAAGGTCGGCGAGCACCTGCCGCCGATCTATTGCGTGCGGTTTGCCGCCTAGCCGCCGCGGCGGTACCATGGGCGGTCTGCGAGTAACGAGGATCCGATGAGCCGCCAGAGCAAGCGCGACGACAGCTTCCCTCGACCGGTCGAGCGCGACGATGCCGGACCGCGCGCCGAGGCGGCGCCGGCCGGGCCGTGCCCGCGCCTCCGGATGCGCCGCAACCGGGCCGACGGCTGGAGCCGCCGGCTGACGGCGGAGAACCGCCTGTCGGCGGACGACCTGATCTGGCCGGTCTTCGTCCATGACGGCGACGGGCGCGAGCCGGTGCCCGCGATGCCCGGCGTCTTCCGCCTGTCGATCCCGGCGCTGATCGAGGCGGCCGGCGAGGCCGCCGAGCTCGGCGTCCCGGCGCTGGCGCTGTTCCCGGTGGTGCCGCCGGCGCTGAAGACCGCGCCCGCCGAGGAGGCGTGGCGGCCGGACAATCTCTGCAACCGCGCGGTCCGGGCGCTGAAGCAGGCGGTGCCCGACATCGGCGTGATCTGCGACGTGGCGCTGGATCCCTATACCAGCCACGGCCATGACGGGCTGCTCGAGGACGGCCGCATCCTCAACGACGAGACGCTCGAGGTGCTGTGCCGGCAGGCGCTCGCCCAGGCCGAGGCCGGGGTCGACGTGGTGGCGCCGTCGGACATGATGGACGGGCGGGTCGGCTGCCTGCGCGACGCGCTCGACGCCGCCGGCTTCCAGCATGTCCGCATCCTGTCCTATGCCGCCAAGTACGCCTCGGCCTTCTACGGGCCCTTCCGTACCGCCGTCGGCTCGCTGAGCGCGCTCGGCAAGGGCGACAAGCGGACCTACCAGATGGACCCGGCCAACGGCACCGAGGCGCTGCGCGAATGCGCCCTCGACGTCGCCGAGGGCGCCGACATGCTGATGGTCAAGCCGGGCATGCCCTATCTCGACGTGGTCTGGCGGGTGAAGGAGGCCTTCGGCCTGCCGACCTACGCCTACCAGGTGAGCGGCGAGTACGCGATGCTGAAGGCGGCCTCCGAGCGCGGCTGGCTGGACGGCGAGAAGGCGATGGCCGAGGCCCTGCTCTGCTTCAAGCGGGCCGGCGCCGACGGCATCCTGACCTATGCCGCCGTCGACACCGCGCGACGGCTGAAGGCGGGGTGAGCGGGGGGTGTCGCCAGCCCCGGTCGGCCGCTACTTCCCGGACTCCTGCCGGAGATAGGCGATCACGTCGGCGCGGTCGGCGGCCTCGGGCAGGCTGAAGGACATCTTGGTGCCGGGGACCAGCCGGCGCGGCCCCGCCAGCCAGGGATCGAGGGTCGCCTCGCTCCAGACGATGCCGGACGCCTTCAGCGCCGGCGAGTAGGCGTAGCCCGCGACGCTGCCGGCGGTCCGGCCGTAGACGCCGCGATGCTTCGGCCCGACCCGGTTGGCGTCGAGCGAGTGGCAGGCGAAGCAGCGCGTCTCGTAGATCTCGCGGCCCCGGGCGGCATCGCCGGCGGCTTGTGCCGGAGGCGCGTGCAGGGCGAGGCCGGCGAGCAGCGCGCCCGCCGGGATGACGAAGGCTCTCATCGCGGAACAAGCTCCCGAGGGATGGTCCCGCCGCGGCGCGCCTCACCCGCAGGCCGACGCGCCGCGGCAGGGGCCGGGCTCAGCCGAAGGTCAGCGCGTGCGCCGGCAGCGGCTCGCCCAGCGCCTGGGTCAGGGCCGTCCAGTGCATCGTCTCGTCGGCGGCGAGCTTGCCGGAGACCTGCGCCAGCGCACGGTCGTTGAAGGACGGGATGACGCCGATATAGGCGGCCGCCGCGCCGCGCTCCAGCCGCTGCGCCAGCTTCAGCACGTCGGTCTGGGTCTTCAGCGAGCCGACATCGAGGTCGCTGGCGTACCAGGACAGGCTCTTCGGCTGCACCGGCTTGCCGCCAAGCTTGACGATGGTAGATTCCAGCGCCGCGGCATGCTCCTTGTGGTGGGACTGGAACAGCACCGCAACCGCGAGGACGGGCTTCTGCAGGAGGCCGCTCTCGGCCCCGAGCTGGTAGGCGACGATCGCCTCCTGCTCGAGGCCGAGCGCGACGTTCAGGGTGGCGACGTCGCCCGCCGGGTCGGCGGCGGCGGTCTGGGTCTTCGCCGTCTGGGTCTTGGCCATGCTCTCGCAGCCGGCCAGCAGCGCCACCGCCGTGGCGGAAAGGGTGGCGGTGCCGATGCCGCCGAGCAGGCGGCGGCGGCTGGGAATGTGGAGCTCAGGGAGGGCGAGCTTGGTCTCGAACATGAAGGTCTCCTCGAAGGGGATGTCGTCCCGCCCGGTGCCGGGCCGCCCGTCGGGGCCGCCCTGCCGCACCGTGCGTCATGACTTCGCTGCGACCCCGCCCGCCGGATGCAGCACACGAAAACTTGAAGACGGGGCATCGTGACCGTCACCTCGCCCTTCGCCGCGGCCGGGACCGGGCGGTCGACCCGCGTCGGCATGCTGCTGTTCGCGGCGGCTCTGGTGATCGGCGTCGCCTATGCGGCGTGGCGGCTGCTCTCCGACCTGGAGCAGTCCGCCATGCCGTCGGCCCTGCCCTACCTGCTGCTCGGCGTGGCGCTGCTGATTGCGCTCGGCTTCGAGTTCGTGAACGGCTTCCACGACACCGCCAACGCCGTCGCCACGGTGATCTACACCCACTCGCTGCCGCCGCCAGTGGCGGTGGTCTGGTCGGGCGCGTGGAACTTCGCCGGCGTGCTGCTCTCCTCCGGCGCCGTCGCCTTCACCGTCGTGGCGCTGCTCCCGGTGGAGCTGATCCTGCAGGTCGGCAGCGGCGCCGGCTTCGCCATGGTGTTCGCGCTGCTGATCGCCGCGATCCTGTGGAACCTCGGGACCTGGTGGCTCGGCCTGCCGGCCTCGAGCTCGCACACGCTGATCGGCTCGATCATCGGGGTCGGCCTCGCCAACCAGCTGATGGCGCCGGACGGCACCGCGACCAGCGGCGTCGACTGGGGGCAGGCGGCCGCGGTCGGCTGGTCGCTGCTGCTCTCGCCGCTGGCCGGGTTCTTCGCCGCCGCGCTGCTGCTGCTCGTCGCCAAGCGGACGATCCGGGCGCCGGCGCTCTACCAGGCCCCCGAGGGCGCCGCGCCGCCGCCGCCCTGGATCCGCGGCCTGCTGGTCCTGACCTGCACCGGCGTCAGCTTCGCGCACGGCTCCAATGACGGCCAGAAGGGCATGGGCCTGATCATGCTGATCCTGATCGGCACCGTGCCGACCACCTACGCGCTGAACCGCGCGGTGCGGGCCGACGAGGTGACCGCCTTCGCCGCCGCCTCGGCGCGGGCCGAGGCGGTGCTGGAGCGAGCGGCCGGCGGCGCGACCCTGCCCGCGGGCGACCCGCGGCCGGCGGTCGACCGGCTGGTGACCAGCCGCCGCCTCGCGCCGGACTCGATGCCGGCGGTCGCCAGGCTCGTCGGCGAGATCGCGGCGGAGGTCGCCGGCTATAGGTCGCTGGCCGCGGTGCCCCCGCAGCTCACCGGCAACATCCGCAACGACATGTACCTGGTCGGCGAGGGGCTGCGCTGGATCACCGCGCCCGGCGGCGCGACCCTGACCGCCGCCGACCGGCAGGACCTCGCGGCCTACCGCGGCTTCCTCGACCGGGCGACCAAGTTCATCCCGACCTGGGTCAAGGTCGCGGTGGCGATCGCGCTCGGCCTCGGCACCATGGTCGGATGGAAGCGCATCGTGGTCACGGTCGGCGAGAAGATCGGCAAGACCCACCTCAGCTACGCGCAGGGCGGCGCGGCCGAGCTCGTCGCCATGGCCGGCATCGGCGCCGCCGATTCGCTCGGCCTGCCGGTCAGCACCACGCATGTGCTGTCCTCCGGCGTCGCCGGGACGATGGCGGCCAACGGCTCGGGCCTGCAATGGCGCACCATGCGCCAGCTGCTGATGGCCTGGGTGCTGACCCTGCCCGCCTCGATCGTCATCGCCGGGGCGCTGTTCTGGCTGTTCCGCCACCTGTTCTGAGCAGGCGGCCTAGGGCGCGTGCGACAGGATATTGACCAGCCGCCCGGCCGGGTCGCGCACATAGAAGCGCCGTACGCCCCAGGGCTCGTCCGCCGGCCCGTACTCGACAGTCAGGCCAGCGGTGACGGCGCGGCGATGCACGTCGTCGACGTCGTCGACCTCGATCGAGATGTCGGGCACCGGCGTTCCCGAGCCGCCCTCGCGCATGACGCTGAGCTGCGGCGTCGCGAGGCCCTCGGCGACGAAGGTGACGATCCAGCCGAGATCCATCGCCACGCGCAACCCGAGCAGGTCGCCATAGAAGGCGCGGGCCGCGTCCAGCCGGTCCGAGCCGATGTTGGCGACGATCCGGCGGACGGTCATGGGCGGGCTCACATACGGCCGACGAAGCCGGGATAGCCGCGCCGGATCCGCTCGTTGTTGATCACCATCTCAGACTTGCCGAGCCCCTCCTGGACCTCGAGCCTGATCCACAGCCCGCCGGCCAGGTCGGTTCCCTTGGCGCTGACCAGCCAGTAGCTCCCGGCCACCGCCGGAAACCGCAGCTGGTCGTTCTCGCCGGGCCGCAGCCCCTCGAGCGGCTGCCGGGTGTGCACGCCGCCGACGGCATCGTCGGGCGAAAGCCTGATCGGCGGGCGCGCCGCGTCGAAGGGGCGGGTCAACATCAGGCTGTGGCCGTGCTTGTCGCCGATGACGTGGAAGTCGATGGTGACGTCCCAGCCGGCCGGAACAAGAACCGTCACGCCGCCCTTGAAGTAGCCGTTGAGATTGCCGCAGTTCGCCGCGTTGTTGTCGTTCCAGTCGGCGGCGATGTCGAGCCGCACGCGCCGGCTCGCCGGATCGTTCTCGATCCAGGTCGGAACGAACGAGATTGCGGCATGAGCTGCCGAGGCGCCGCCGAGTGCCAAGGCGGCGAGCAGCCAGACGAAGCGGAAGGTGCGCAGCATGACGGCCCTCCTCCCCGATCGTCCCGGCCATGTTTCGCAGCTCTGCAAGCCGCTGCCGGATTTGTGTCATCTTATCACGGTCGGCGCACCGCCACCAGAACCGGCGCCCAGGCCTCAGCGGCGCCGATTCGCCGCGAAGAACTCCGACATCCAGCGGTCATGGGCAGGAACTCCGTCCCAGGCGTGGAAGCCGACATGGCCGCCGCCGCGCGGCAGCAGCGGATGCAGCTTCGGATTGGCCGCCCAGTCGACTTGCCGGTAGATGGCGCCGGGGATCCAGGGATCGTCGAGCGCGTGGATCACCAGCGTCGGCACCGCGACCGCGCCGAGCAGCGGCCCGGCGCTGCTGCGCGCATAGTAGTCGTCGGCCCCGGCGAAGCCGTGGCGCGGCGCGACCAGCTTCTCGTCGAACTCGTAGATGCTGGCGATGCCGGGCAGCAGCGCGCGCTCCGCCGCGCTCAGCCCCTCGGGGTGCGAGGCCGCCTCCGCCTTCATCCAGCGCAGCAGCCGCCGGTGATAGAGCAGGTTGCGCCAGCGCTCCAGGTTGCGCTGGGTCGCCTTGAGGTCGATCGGCGCCGAGATCGAGGCCGCGGCCAGCACCGGGGCGCGCCGCCCGAGCTCGGCGAGCAGCTTCAGCACCAGGTTGCCGCCGAGCGAGAAGCCGGCCAGCAGCAGCCCGTTCCGCACCAGCCGGCCGTCGAGCTGCAGCAGCGCCTCCCTGAGATCCTCGCTGAGGCCGGCATGGTAGCGCCGGCGGCAGCGGTCGCGCGACGGTCCGGCGCCGCGCAGGTTGAGCCGCAGCACGGGATAGCCGAGCCGCGTGAAGTGGTGCGCGGTGGCCAGCATGTAGCGGCTGCGCTCGCAGCCGGTGAGGCCGTGCACGAGCAGCAGCAAGGGCCGCCCGGCGGCGTTCCCGGGATGATCGAGCCGGCCCGTCAGCACGTCGCCGTCGGCCAGCGGGAAGGCGATCGGCTCGCCCTCGGCCGGCAGCGCCGGCGGCCGCCGCAGGTGGCTGCGCAGCGTCTGCAGGTCGGGACCCCACCAGGGCGGGCGCGCGACGAAGCGCACCCGGCCCGGCGGCCCGGTCAGGGCGCTCTCAGCCAATCCCGCACGAGCGCGATCTGGTCGGCCGCGATCAACGCCGGGGCGTGGCCGACGCCCGGGATGGTCACGACCTCGGCGCGGGGGCCGCGCGCTGCCATCGCCGAGGCGGTGTCGGCGCTCAGCAGGTCGGACTGGGCGCCGCGCAGCACCAGCACCGGGCAGGTGATGCACTCCCACATCGCCCAGAGGTCGATGTCGCGCAGCTCGCCGGCGAAGATGCGGCCGATCGCCGGATCGTAGGCGAGGCGCAGCCGGCCCTCGGCGTCGCGGCGCTGGCCGTGCCGCGCGAAATGCCGCCAGTCCTCGTCCTCGAGCGGCCCGAACGGCGCGTAGGTGCGGCGCAGATAGGCCTCGAGCTCCGCCTCGCCGGCGAAGACGGGATCCTGGCCGACATAGCGGCCGAGCCGCTGCAGCGCCGTCCGCGGGATGAACGGGCCGATGTCGTTCAGCACCAGGCGGCGGATCGGCGTGCCCGGCATGGCGGCCAGCATCATGCCGATGAGCCCGCCCATCGAGGTGCCGACCCAGTCGAGCGCCTCGACGTCGAGCCGGGCGATCAGCGCCGTCGCGTCGACGGTGTAGCGGGGATAGCCGTACTCGGCCGGGTCGGCCAGCCAGTCGCTGCGGCCGCGGCCGGGCATGTCCGGGCAGACCACCCGCCGCTCGGCGGCGAGCGCGGCGGCCAGCGCGTCGAAGTCGCGGCCGTTGCGGGTCAGCCCATGGGCGCAGATCACCGCCGGACGGCCGGGCTCGCCCCATTCGACATAGGCGATGCTGTGGAACCCGCGGGCGCCGAGCGCCGTCAGGCTGCGCTGCTTCATCACTGGGCCTCCGCCGCCGCCAGGGATGGCGGGCGATCCTCCACGCTGACCAGGGTCTCGGGATAGAAACCGTTGAACCGGCTGGCCAGCGCATTGCTGTAGGCGCCGACCCGGTCGATCTCGATCCAGTCGCCCTCGCGCACGTCCTCCGGCAGCTCGAACGGGGCCGGCAGCACGTCGAGGGAATCGCATGTCGGGCCGTAGAGGCGGAAGCGGCGCAGCGTCGCCGAGGGCTCGCCCTTGAGCCGCACCAGGCGCGCCGGCAGCCGCAGCCCGGCGGTCACCATCTCGCTGAGCGAGCCGTAGATGCCGTCGTTGATGTAGAGCTGGTCGTCCTTGCGCAGCTGGACCTGGACCACCAGCGAGATGCCGTCGGCGACCAGCGCGCGGCCGGGCTCGCACATCAGCACGCAGTCGCGGCGCAGCCGGAGCGCCCGCACCCCCTGCTCGATCTCCGCGATGTAGTCCTCGAGCGGCGGCATGTTGGTGCCGACATACTCGGCCGGGAAGCCGCCGCCGACGTCGAGCGTCTGGATCGGCAGGCGCGCCTGCTCCAGCACCTCGCCGACGATGGCGAGCGCCTGGGCGTAGGCGCCCGGCACCAGGCATTGCGAGCCGACATGGAAGGCGAGCCCGACCTGGCAGCCGCGCGAGCGCGCCTCGGCGAGCAGCCCGGCGGCATCGGCCGGCTCGGCGCCGAACTTGGCGGCGAGGTGGTAGAAGGTGCCTTCGATCGGCGGCGTCTTGATCCGCACCACGATGGTCACCCCCTCGCCGCCCTCGGTCTCGTCGAGCACCTTGGCGAGCTCGTCGATGTGGTCGACGACGAAGGTGTCGACGCCGTAGACCCGGGCCGCGGTGCGGATCACCGCCCGCGCCTTGACCGGGTGCATGAAATAGGCGCCGGCATCGGCGAAGCCCTCGCGCACCAGCGCGATCTCCGGCAGCGAGGCGGTGTCGAAGTGCCGGATGCCGGCATTGTAGAGGGCGCGCAGCACGCGCGGATGCGGGTTGCACTTCACCGCGTAGAGCACGCGGCCCGGGAAGAGATCGAGGAAGCGCTCGGCGGCGTGTGCCAGGGCCTGCGGGCGGAGGCAATAGACGGGGTAGCTCGGCTGCAGCGCCGCCACCATCGATCGCGCATCGGGGAACTGCTTGTCCAAGCTGAGCTTTTCCCTTGCCGCCGAGGTTCCGTCGCCGGCGTCGCCGGCCCGCCCGCTTCTAGCCCAGCCCGCCCCGCCTGTCACGTTGCCGGTCTGTTGCCAGGATATGATGCCTCGTCTATCAAGCCGCTCCTGGCGGCGGAGGTGCTCGAAAATGAAGCGTGGCGGAGCGGGATCGCGCGGGCGCCGCTGGCTGCGCCGCGGTCTGCTCGGGCTGGCGGGACTGCTGGTGCTGCTCCTGGCGGCGGCCGGCGGCGCCTGGCTCTGGCTCAGCGGCTCATTGCCGCAGACCACCGGCACGGTCGCGATCGCCGGCCTCGAGGCGCCGGTGCAGCTGATGCGCGACCGCGACGGCATCGTCACGATCCGCGCCGGCAGCGAGCACGACGCCTATCTCGCGCTCGGCTATGCCCACGCCCAGGACCGGCTGGCGCAGATGGACCTGATGCGCCGGCTCGGCGCCGGGCGGCTCTCCGAGGTGATCGGCGCGGCGACCGTGCCGATCGACGTCGAGATGCGCACGCTGGGGCTCTACCGCCTGGCCGAGATCGAGATGGAGGCGGCGCCGCCGGAGGTGCAGGCGATCGGCGCCGCCTATGCCGCCGGGGTCAACGCCTTCCTCGCCGAGGGCCGTACCCTGCCGCTCGAGTTCCAGCTGCTGCGCTATCGGCCGGAGCCGTGGAAGCCGGCCGACTCCCTGGTCTGGGGCCGGCTGATGGCCTGGCAGCTCAGCGGCAACGCGGCCGACGAGTCGCTGCGCGCGCAGCTCGCCCGGCGGCTGCCGGCCGCGGCGCTGGAGCAGCTCTGGCCGGCGCTGGCCGGTCCGGCGCCGCGCGCCGACGCCGGCACGGTGCAGCTGGCCGGCAGCGGCCTGCCGCCGCGCTCGCCGCTGCTGACGCCGAGCCCGGAGGAATCCAACAACTGGGTGGTGGCCGGCAGCCGCACCGCGAGCGGCAAGCCGCTGCTCGCCAACGACCCCCATCTCGGCCTCGCCTTGCCGGCGCAATGGTACCTGGCGCGGATCGAGACGCCCGGGCTGACGCTGGTCGGCGTCACCGCGCCCGGCGTGCCCTTTCTCGTCATCGGCCACAACGGCAAGGTCGGCTGGGGCTTCACCACGACGCAGAGCGACACCCAGGACTATTTCGTCGAGAAGCTGCTGCCCGGCGATCCGACCCGCTACCAGACCGCCGACGGGCCCAGCCTGTTCGACAGCCGCGAGGAGATCGTGCGGGTGCGCGGCGAGGCGGACCGCCGCATCGTTGTGCGGACCACCCAGCACGGGGTGGTGGTCTCCGGTACCGGCCTCGCCGAGGGGCTGAAGACCGCGCCCGACGAGGTGCTGGCGCTGGCCTGGACCGGGCTGCGCCCCGACCACGCCACGCCGGTGGCGCTGTGGCGCATGGGCCATGCCGGAAACGCCGGCGAGTTCCGTTCCGCGCTCAAGGGATTCCACGCACCCCAGCAGAACGTCGTCTATGCCGACCGCGACGGCCATATCGGCTTCGTCGCCGCCGGGCTGCTGCCGATCCGCCGCGGCCTCGCCGACGGCAGCCAGCAGCCGGTCCCGGGCTGGACCGGCCAGCACGACTGGACCGGCTTCGTGCCGTTCGAGGCGCTGCCGCAGGAATCGGATCCGCCGCGCGGCTGGATCGCCACCGCCAACAACCGGCTGGTCGGCGACGACTACCCCTACTTCATCGCCGGCGACTACGAGGTCGGCTACCGCATCCGGCGCATCCGCGAGCTGCTCGAGGGGCGCAGCGGCCTCACCGCCGACGACATGGCGGCGATGCAGCGCGACAGCCTGTCGCTGGCCGCCCGCGACCTGCTGCCCCGCCTGCTGCCGGCGCTCGACAGGCTGCCCGACCGGCGCAGCCAGGCGGCGATCGCGCTGCTGCGCGACTGGACGCTGACGATGGACCGCAACCAGGCGGCGCCGCTGATCTTCGCCGCCTGGGAGCGCGCGCTGCACCGGGCGGTCTTCGCGCCCCGGCTGGGCGATCTCTACCGCCCGGAGAGCTTCCGCATCGCGCGCGACCTGCAGCGGCTGCTGGTCGGCGAGCCGCCGCCGCTGGCCGGCTGGTGCGACGACTCGGGCACGCCGGCGGTCGAGAACTGCGCCGCGCAGGCACGCGCCGCCTTCCTCGTGGCGCTCGACACGCTCGCCGGGCTCTATGGCGACGAGCCCTCGGCCTGGCGCTGGGGCGCCGCCCATCGCGCGCCCTTCGAGGACCCGCTGCTGGCGCGGCTTCCCGGGGTCGGGCCATGGTTCGCCCTCGACGTCCCGGCCGACGGCGCCGACGACACGGTGAACCGCGCGGGGTGGCGGCCCGGCGCGCCGCCGGGCCGCTTCCCCGACACGCACGGGCCGTCGATGCGGATGATCCTCGATTTCGCCGATCTCGACCGCTCGCGCTTCATCGTCGCCGGCGGCCAGTCGGGCAACCTGCTGTCGGCGCACCGCGCCGATCAGGTGGAGCGCTGGCGCGACGGGCGATTCCTGACTATCGTCGGCGGCGGCGATGCGGTTCTGACATTGCGTCCCGCGCCGGCCGGAGGACAGGCAGGATCGTGAGCGTCACCCTCGAGGATGTCCGCGCCGCGGCCGGACGGCTGGCCGGCCAGGTGGTGCGCACCCCGTCGGTCCCGGCCCGCCGCCTGGCCGAGGGCAGCGGCGCGGCGGCCGTCATCCTCAAGCTCGAGAACCTGCAATATACCGGCTCGTTCAAGGATCGCGGCGCGCTCAACAAGCTGCTCGGCCTCAGCCGCAACGAGGCCGCGGCCGGCGTCATCGCCATGTCGGCCGGCAACCACGCCCAGGGCGTCGCCTACCATGCCAGCCGGCTCGGCATCCCGGCGACCATCGTCATGCCGCGCGGCACGCCCTTCAACAAGGTCGAGCGGACGCGCAGCTTCGGCGCGCGGGTGATGATCGAGGGCGAGGGCATCGACGCGGCGGCCGAGTTCGCCCGCGACCTCGCCGATCGCGAGGGCCTGACCTTCGTCCATCCCTACGACGATCCGGCGATCATCGCCGGCCAGGGCACCATCGCGCTGGAGATGCTGGCCGACGATCCCGAGCTCGACACGCTGCTGGTGCCGATCGGCGGCGGCGGGCTGATCGCCGGCATCGCCACCGCGGCCCGCGCGCTGAAGCCCGAGCTCGAGGTGGTCGGCGTCGAGGCCGCCCTCTACCCCTCGATGAGCGACGCGGTGCATCGCCGGCAGCCGAGCTCGGGCGGGCTGACGCTGGCCGAGGGCATCGCGGTCAAGACGCCGGGCGCGCTGACCCGGCCGATCATCGAGCGGCTGGTGGCCGACATCCTGCTGGTCGAGGAAGGCGCCATCGAGGGCGCCGTGCACTGCCTGGCCGAGCAGCAGAAGCTGGTCGCCGAGGGCGCCGGCGCGGCGGGGGTGGCGGCGCTGCAGGCGCATCCCGGGCGCTTCGCCGGCAAGCGCGTCGGCGTCGTCGTCTGCGGCGGCAACATCGATACCCGCATGCTGGCCCAGGTGCTGATGCGCGGGCTGGTGCGCGACGGCCGCGTGGTGACGCTGCGGGTCGAGATCTCCGACTCGCCGGGCGTGCTGGGCGCGCTCGCCCGCACCATCGGCGAGAGCGGCGGCAACATCATCGAGATCCATCACCAGCGGCTGTTCTACGACCTGCCGGTCAAGCGCGCCGAGGTCGACGCGGTGAT
>JAXMCI010000007.1:0-230077 GCA_046349435.1 Dongiaceae bacterium
TGCCGACCACGCTGGGCGGGCACGAGGCCTATGTCGCCGGTCTGCGCCGCCAGCTCGAGGGCAGCGGCGCGCTGGCCGCCGCGGCGCCGGCCGAGCTGCTGGGCCTGCTGCAGGAGGCGGCGGCCGGCCTGGCGCTGCGGCTGGTCGGCGCCCCCGCCGATTTCTACGCCCTGCCGGGTGCCGGCGCCGCCCTGCGTCCGTTCGGCGCCGGCGACCCCAGCTACCTGCAATATTCCTCCGGCAGCACCCGCTTCCCGCTCGGCGTCGACATCCGCCAGGCGGCGATGATCGCCAACGTCCAGGCGATGGTCGGCGCCGGCGTCGCCTGCGAGATCGGCGACCGCGGCATCTCCTGGCTGCCGCTCTACCACGACATGGGGCTGGTCGGGTTCGTCCTCGGGCCGCTGCTGCACCAGGGCTCGGTCGACCTGATCCCGACCCGCGACTTTGCCCGCCGGCCGCTGGTCTGGCTGAACGTCATGAGCCGCAATCGCGGCACCGTCTCCTTCAGCCCGAGCTTCGGCTACGAGCTCGCGGTGCAGCGCGCGGTCGGCGACGCGACGGCATCCCTCGACCTCAGCTGCTGGCGGATCGCCGGCATCGGCGGCGACATGATCCAGGCGCCGGTGCTGGAGCGCTTCGCCGCGACCTTCGCCGCGGCCGGCTTCCGGCCGTCCGCCTTCGTGCCGAGCTACGGCATGGCCGAGGCGACGCTCGGGGTCAGCTTCGCGCCCCTCGGCCGCGGCATCGCCGTCGACCATGTCGACCGCGACCGGCTGGCCGACGACAGCCGGGCGCTGCCCGCCGACCCGGCGAGCCCGGCGGCGCGCGCCTTCGTGCGCTGCGGCCACGCCCTGCCCGGCCACCGCGTCGAGATCCGCGCCGAGGATGGCAGCGTCCTGCCGGAGCGCCGGCTCGGCCGCGTCCTCTTCCACGGCCCGAGCGTGATGGCCGGCTATTTCGGCGAGCCCGAGGCGACCGCCCGGGTGCTCGACGCCGAGGGCTGGCTCGACACCGGCGACCTCGGCTACATGGTCGAGGGCGAGGTGGTGATCACCGGGCGCAGCAAGGACCTGATCATCGTCAACGGCCGCAACATCTGGCCGCAGGACATCGAGTGGGCAGTCGAGGCGATGCCGGGGCTGCGCCGCGGCGACGTCGCCGCCTTCTCCCTCGACGAGCCGGGGGTCGGCGAGCGGCTGGTGCTGCTGGTGCAGTGCCGCGAGCAGGAGGCCGAGCGCCGCAGCGCGCTGGCCCGCGAGGTCGAGGGCCTGGTGCGGCGCACCGTCGCCGTCGAGCCGCGGGTGGTGCTGATCCCGGCGCGCGGCCTGCCGCACACCTCCTCGGGCAAGCTCAGCCGCTCCAGGGCGCGCGCCAACTACCTGGACGGCCTCTACGGCGAGGCACCGCTGGCCGCCGCCGGCTGATCGCGATGCCCGGCACGGTCGCGATCACCGGCGCGACCGGCTTCATCGGCAGCCACGTGCTGCGGCGCTTCGCCGGCCTGGGCTGGCGGGTGCGCATCCTGACGCGGCGGCCGCCGCTCAACCCGATCTTCGCCGAGGCGGCCTTCGAGGCGGTGCTCGGCGACCTGCAGGACGAGCGGGCGCTGGGGCGCCTGCTGCAGGGCGCCACGGCGGTGGTGCATTGCGCCGGGCTGATCAAGGCGCGCAGCCGGGCCGAGTTCGACGCCGTCAACGCGACCGCCACCGGCCGGCTGGCGGCGCTCGCCGCCGCCCGGCCGGAGCCGCCGCGCTTCGTCCTGCTGTCCTCGCTGGCCGCCCGCGAGCCCGGGCTGTCGGACTACGCCGCGAGCAAGCGGGCGGGCGAGACGGCGGTCGCCGCGGCCGCCGGCGCGATGCCCTGGCTGGCGATCCGGCCGCCGATCGTCTACGGGCCGGGCGATCGCGAGACCCTGCCGATGTTCCGCAGCCTGGCGCGCGGCCGGCTGGTGCTGCCCCGGCCGCGCGGCCGGATCTCGCTGATCCATGCCGAGGACCTCGCCGCGGCGATCGCCGCCGCCGCCGCCTGCCCGCTGGCCGGGGTCGCCTGCGAGGTCGATGACGGCCGGCCGGGCGGCTATGACTGGCGCGAGTTCGCGGCGATCGCCGCCGCCGCCGCCGGAGTGCCGTTCCACAGCGTCCCCCTGCCCCGCCCCGTCGTCGCGGCGGCCGGGCTGGCCAGCCACTGGGTCTCGGCGATGCGCGGCCGGCCCGCCATCTTCGGCCCCGGCAAGGTGCGCGAGATGTTCCACCCCGACTGGGTCTGCCGCCCCTCGCCGCTGCAGGCCGAGGGCTGGTGGCAGCCCCGCATCGGGCTGGCCGAGGGCGTCGCCGGCACGCTCGCCTGGTACCGCGCGCAGGGCTGGGTCTGAGCCGCCCCGCCCCGGGGGATGGCACGGAACGTGCTTGGGATCGCCGGGATGTTCAGGCGCGTCCTGACCATCCGGGATGTTCAGGCGCGTCCTGACCATCCGGGATGTTCAGGCGCGTCCTGACCATGATGTCGATGCAACCCGGAGGCGCGAAGATGCTGCGTCCTGCGCACCGGCGACGGCCCGGCGCCCGGCCACCGCTCGCCTCGGTCCGGCGGCCTCTGGCCCTGCTTGTCGCGACGCTCGGCATGCTCGGTGCGGAGCCCGCCATGGCGCGAACGCTGTCCGTCGGCCCCGACCGCGCGTTCCGGCTGCCGAGCGCCGCCCTGGCCGAGGCCAGGGACGGCGACACCGTCTCGATCAAGCCCGGCGAGTATTTCGACTGCGCCGTGGTGACCGCGAGCCGGATCACGATCGAGGGCGAAGGACCGGGCGTGGTCCTGACCGACAAGACCTGCCAGGGCAAGGCCATCCTGGTCACCGTCGGGGACGGCATCACCGTGCGCGACCTGACGCTGACCCGCGCCCGCGTGCCGGACGCCAACGGCGCCGGCATTCGCGCCGAGGGCGCCGGGCTGACGGTCGAACGGGTGCGCTTCGTCAATAACGAGAACGGCATCCTCGCGGCCGACTCGCCGGAGAGCACGATCCGCGTCGTCGCCAGCGAGTTCCTGCGCAACGGCAAGTGCGAGCAGCAGTGCGCCCATGGGATCTATGTCGGCGAGATCGCGCTGCTGCACGTCGAAGGCAGCTCCTTCGAGGAGACGCGCGTCGGCCACCACGTCAAGTCGCGGGCACGCCGGACCGAGCTGATCGACAACGTCATCGAGGACGGCAGGAACGGCACCGCCAGCTATCTCGTCGATGTGCCGAACGGAGGTGCCCTGGTGATGGAGGGCAACCGGCTGGAGAAGGGACCGCGCACCGAGAACCGGAGCGCCGCGATCGTCATCGGCGCCGAGGGCGTCAGCCAGCCGACGCCGGAGCTGGTCATCCGCAACAACGGCTTCACCAACGACTCGCCGCAGGAGACGATCTTCGTGCGCAACCTGACGGCGACCCCGGCCGAGCTGACCGGCAACCGGCTGGTCGGCCAGGTGGTGCCGCTGGCCGGCGACGGGACGGTGCGCTGACGGCGCGCCGGCAGAGGCGGCGATCGGCGCAGGACGGGGGGTGGGGATTCGCCGTCCCGCGCACGCTCCGGATCCTGCTTCCGGCCCTGCTGCTGGCCGCTCCATGCCGGCCCGCCGCGGCCGATGCCATCCTGCTGCCGACCGCCGGGCCGGTCGCGCCGGGCGGATCGCTCACCGCGACCTACCGAATGAGCCGGCCAGCCGCCCGGGCCGGCCGGCTGCGGATCGACTGGACCGACGCCTTCGGCAGGCAGGTCGACCGGCTGACCATCCCGGTCGCCGCGGGGGACGGCCCGGACATCGCCTTCAGGCTCGACATGCGGCGCGCGGTGTCGATGCGCAACGAGCTGCAGGGGCGGCTCGAGCCCGACGGGGCCGGGCCGTCGCCTGCCGCCGGCGCCGCCCTGGCCTTCGTCGTGGCGCCGGATGAGCGCGACTGGTGGGACTACCACATCATCGCCTGGCAGCCCCTGGCGCCGGCGCAATACGCGACCTTGCGCGCCTGGGGAGTCACCGCCGGGATGGTGTTCGGCAACCGCAGCGATGGCGGCCGGCCGCTCGATCCGTCCACGATCGCGCCGCTGCTCGACGCCGACCTCCGCTGGTACGTCGAGAACATCGCCACGGATTTCTACGCCGCCTATCACCGGTGGTCCGGGGAGCGGCCGGTCAACTGGCGATTCCTCGAGGTGCAGCAGCGGTACCGGGAGCAGCCGGCCGACGGCGCCGCGTCGGCTCGTGCTCCCAGCCTGTCCGACCCCGCATGGCTGGAGCGGATCCGCGCCCGCCTCGGGCGCACCGTCCGGGCTCATGCGCCCTATGCTCCCCTCTACTACAGCCTGGCCGACGAGCCCGGCATCGCCGACCTCGCGGCCTTCTGGGACTTTGATCTTTCCGCCCCGTCGCTCGCGGCGATGCGCCGCTGGCTCGCGGGGCAGTATGGCGGGCTGGCGGCGCTCAATGCCGAGTGGGGGACCGGCTTCCGGCGCTGGGACCAGGTCGTGCCGATGACGACGCGCGAGGCGATGGGCCGCACGGACGGGAACTTCGCGGCCTGGGCGGACTGGAAGGCGTGGATGGACGTGGCCTTCGCGCGCGCCCTGCGCGCCGGCACGGACGCAATTCATGGCGCCGACCCCGCCGCCGTCGCCGGCATCGAGGGGGGCCAGGTTCCCGGCTGGGGTGGCTACGACTATGCGAACCTGGCCGAGGCCGTCGATCTGATCGAGCTCTACGACTTCGGCAGCAGCCTCGAGATCGCGCGATCGCTCAACCCGCGGCTCATCCTCCTCACCACGATCGACCTCGGCGCCGAGGTCGATCCGCGGCGCGTCTGGATGCCCCTGATCCGCGGCAGCCGAGGGCTCATCCTGTGGAACCCCGCCGGCCGGCTGGTCGGGACGGACGGCAGCCCCGGGCCCGTCGGGGTCGCCCTGGCGCCGACGCTGCGCCGTCTCGCCGGCGGGCTGGGTGCATTGCTGATCGGCAGCGAGCCGGAGATCGACCCGGTCGCCATCCTCTATTCGCCGGCCAGCTTCCGCACCCAGTGGATGCTCGACCACCAGCCGCTCGGCGAGGCCTGGAGCACGCGCAGCGCCGGCGACGAGTACGAGGACGACGCGCTGCGCTCGGCCGTCCGCGCCGACGTGCGGGCGCTCCGGCGCTCCGGCCTGCAGTACCGGTTCATCTCGGCCGCCGACCTCTCCCAGGGCGCGCTCGGCCGTGCCGGCGTGCGGGCGCTGCTGCTGCCGCATGCGATCGCCATGTCGCCGGCCGAGGCGGCGGCGATTCGCCGCTTCGTCGCCGGCGGCGGCCTGGTGATCGCCGACGTTCTCCCCGGCGCCTTCGATCAGCACAGCCGCAAGCTCCCCGACCCGCCGCTCGCCGACCTGTTCCGCGACGGCCGGGCGGTTCTCCTGCCGCAGCAGCGCGCCGATCGCGACCAGGAGATCGCCCGCCGCCTCGCGCAGGCGGGTCTGCGCGCTGAGGTCGCGGTCGCCGACCCGACGGGAGCGCCGGTCGCCGGCCTCGAGCTCCATCTGCGGCGGAACGGCGATGCGACGGTCATCGCCATGGCCGGCGGGCCGGCGGCGGCCGACCTCGTGGTCACCCTCGACACGCCGCGCTTCGCCTACGATCTCCTCGCAGGGCGTGCGCTGGGCCGCAGCGACCGGCTGGCGGTCACGACCAGCCGCGAGGGGATCTCGCTGATCGCCGTCTCACCGGCGCCGCTTCGTCCGCCCGTGATCGCGCCGCCCCAACCGGCGCGCGCCGGCGACACGGTCGCGCTGAGCATCGCGATCCCGGGGGCCGCACCGGGCGCTCGCCGCATCCTCCACGCCGACGTGATCGACTCCGCGGGGGCGATCGTGCCCTGCTACTCGCGCAACCTGATCGCCGCCGGGGGTGCCGCCTCGCTGGTGCTGCCGCTGGCCCTCAACGACCCTCCCGGCCGCTGGCGGGTCCGGGTCAGCGATCTCCTGAGCGGCGCCACGGCGGACGCCGATCTGGCGGTCGAGCCCCGCTGATTCGCGGGTGCGCCGGCTCGCCGCACCGGGCCGCCCGCCCTGGCCCCGGCGGTCGCGGCGGAGGTCCCGGACGCGGCCGCCCGGAAGCCCCCGCCGGAGCGGATTTCCCTGGGATTTCCAGGGGTTCGCAGGGGGCCGCGGGCAGGGGGCCGGGCCGCTCGCCCTGTAACAATCCGTTACAAATTGTTATTTCACCAACGCGTTGAATTCTCTGACAAATGAGAACGCTTGTGGGGCCGGGACGTTGCTCCGTCTCAAGGTCGCCCGAGGGGGACGATCGGAGCGGTTCCGGCGGAGGCGGTGAATGGGTCTGTCGCAGGACGAGGTATTGGCCGAGATTGCCCGAATGCTTGAGCCCTATCGCAAGGAACAGCTCCCGATCACCCCGGAGACCGACATCTCCCGGGACCTCAACATCGACTCGGTGACGGTGCTCGACCTGATGATGGAGCTCGAAGACAAGTACGACGTGTCGATCCCGCAGAACCTCGTTCTCGAGATCCGCACGGTGGCCGACCTGATTGCGACGATCCAGCGTGTCAAAGAGGGTGTGTGATGGGGTTGTTCGATCGTTTCCAGTCACTGCGCCAGCTTCTCGACGGAGCCGTTGACCGTTACGGGGCCAACCCGTTCGCGGTCAAGATGGAGCGGGTGCTGTCGCCGACCGAGGCTATGATCAACGGACGCCCCACCATCCTGGCTGGGACAAACAACTATCTGGGGCTGACCTTCAACGACGACTGCGTCGCCGCCGCCGTCGAGGCCCTGGAGACCGAGGGCACCGGCACGACCGGCTCGCGCATCGCCAATGGCAGCTACGCCCAGCACAAGGAGCTGGAGCAGTCGCTGGCCGACTTCTTCGGCCGCCGCCACGCGATGATCTTCACCACCGGCTACCAGGCCAATCTCGGGATCATCTCGACGCTGGCCGGCTCCGAGGACTACCTGATCCTCGACGCCGACAGCCATGCCAGCATCTACGACGCCTCGCGGCTCGGTGCCGCGACGGTGATCCGCTTCCGGCACAACGATCCGGCCGACCTCGACAAGCGGCTGACGCGGCTGGCCGGCACCAAGGGCAACAAGATCATCGTCGTCGAGGGCATCTACAGCATGCTCGGCGACCAGGCGCCGCTCGCCGAGTTCGTCGAGGTCAAGCGCAAGCACGGCGCCTACCTGGTGGTCGACGAGGCCCATTCGATGGGCGTGCTCGGCGCCAATGGCCGCGGCCTGGCCGAGGCCGCCGGGGTCGAGGAGGACGTCGACTTCGTCGTCGGCACCTTCAGCAAGAGCCTCGGCGCGATCGGCGGCTTCTGCGTCTCCGACCACGCCGACTTCGACATCCTGCGGGTGGTCAGCCGCCCCTACATGTTCACCGCCTCCCTGCCGCCGTCGATCGTCGCCTCGGTCGGCGCGGCGCTGCGCGTGATGCAGGACCGGCCGGAGCTGCGGGCGCGGCTCTGGGGCAATGTGAACACGCTCTATGACGGACTCAAGCGGCGTGGCTTCAAGCTCGGACCCACGAAGGGGCCGGTGGTCGCAGTTCACCTGCCGACTGCCGAGGTTGGGATCGAGGTGTGGAGCGCGCTGCTCGAGGCCGGCGTCTATGTCAATCTGGCATTGCCGCCGGCAACCCCGAACGGCACGGCGCTGTTGCGCTGCAGCGTCTGTGCCGCTCACAACCGGCGGCAGCTCGAGACCATCGTCGATATCCTGACCGACATCGGGTATCGCAGCGGTCTCTTGAGCGCGCCGGCCGAGGCCGCTGTCGCATAGGGGTGATGGCCTCTCGGGGTCGTCGGCGAGGGCCGGTCAGCAATGACCGGCCCTCGCTGATTCCGGGCCCCGGATCGAGCCTGATAGGGTGACGGCACCGATCTGCCAATGCCGCCTGAGCGGCAGGCGGGAGCCTCAGGCGGTGCGCGCCGCGCCGGCGCGGCCGCGGGCGACGGCGCCGCGCAGCAGCTCCGCCATCGCCGGGGCGAAGCCTCCGACCACGGTGCGGCGATAGGGCGAATCGGCGGGCAGCGCCGCCATCAGCCGGCGGTGCGCCGCGCCCATCGCGTGGTAGGGCAGCGACGGGAAGATGTGGTGCAGCGCGTGGTAGCGCAGCCCGACCGGGAAGAGCAGCGCGGTGACCACGGGGTTGCCCTCGATGGTCAGCGAATCGTCGAGCTGGGCGAGGAAGGTCATCTGGCCGCCGGGATTGGCGTAGCGGTGGGCCGCCAGGGTGCGCACCCAGTTGATGCCGGCGGCGAACGCCCCCAGCGCATAGAGCTTCGCCAGGATCGACCAGGGCAGCGCCCCGAGGGCGCAGAGCAGCAGCAGCCCGGCGAGCACCGCGAAGCAGCCGAGCTCCATCGCCAGCCAGCCCTCGCGCCGCTCATGGGCCGGCAGCTCGCGCCGGTAGGTCGGCGCGATGACCAGCGAGGAGAAGCGCTCGAGGATCGGCCGGCGCAGCGGCGGCACCAGCAGCGACAGCGGCGTCAGCACCAGGAAGCGGATCACCGCCAGCAGCGGCAGCACCGGGATGGTCGCGAGATAGCGCAGGATGCCGCCGAGCGAGCCGGCGCCGAGCGGCAGGTACTCGCCGTCGCGCACGGTGCCGTAGTGCTTCCAGTTATGGTGGTCGAGGTGGCTGGCGTAGAAGAAGGACGGCAGCAGCGTCGGGATGCCGTAGAGCAGGTTCCAGGCCAGCCGGAAGTGCCGCATGCGCTGCTTCGGCAGGTGCACCAGCTCGTGGACGAAGATCGCGGCGCGGAACAGCGCGAAGCCCGACACCAGGAAGCCCAGCCCGCCCAGCCCGAGGAAGGGCTGCGTCAGGAAGAGCAGCGCCGTGCCGTAGGCGATCGCGGCGGTGACCAGGAAATCCGCCCAGTAGATGCGCGGATCGGGCTCGAAGAGGTCGCCGATGATCGCCCTCGCCTCGCGCAGCGAGAAGCCCGGCGCCTCGATCCCCGCCGCGCTGGACGGCTCCGTCCGATCCTGCTCCATGGCAGAGATATAGGCGATCGGCGGGCCGCAGGAAACCGCGCTCGAGGGGCCAGCGTCAACCGACCGCGTCGAAGCCGAGCTTGAGGTTGAGCCCGACCAGGATCAGGGCGATGGCGACCGCCAGCAGCTGCAGCCAGCGCGGATTGGCGAGACTGCCCATGACCCGGCGCCGCCCGGTGAGGTGGACGAGCGGGATCACCGCGAAGGGCAGCTGCAGGCTGAGCACCACCTGGCTCAGCACCAGCAGGCGGCCGACCGCCGACTCGCCGGCGACGGCGATCACCAGCACTGCCGGCACGATGGCGACCAGCCGCGTCGCCAGACGGCGCAGCCAGGGCGGCAGCCGGACCGCGACGAAGCCTTCCATCACCACCTGGCCGGCGAGCGTGGCGGTGACCGTGGAGTTCTGCCCGGAGGCGAGCAGGGCGAGCGCAAACAGCAGGCCGGCGGCCGGTGCCCCCAGCATCGGCGCCAGCAGCTGCTGGGCCTCGCGGATGTCGGCCACCCCGGTCAGACCGCCGCCGTGGAAGGTGGCGGCGGCGACCACCAGGATGGCGGCGTTGACCGCCATCGCCAGGGTCAGCGCCACCGTCGAATCGATCACCGCGAAGCGGATCGCGTCGCGCCGGCCGGCCGGGCTGCGCTCGAAGCGCCGGGTCTGAACGATGGCCGAGTGCAGGTAGAGATTGTGCGGCATCACCGTGGCGCCGAGGATGCCGATGGCGAGATAGAGCATCGCCGGATCGGTGACGATGGCCGGGCGCGGCACGAAGCCGGCAAGCACCGCCGCCGGGTCGGGCCGGGCCAGCGCCCACTCGATGCCGATGCAGATGCCGACAGTGAGCAGCAGCGCGCCGATCACCGCCTCGAGCGGCCGGAAGCCTTTGCGCTGGAGCAGCAGCACCAGCAGCGCGTCGAGCACGGTGAGGCAGACGCCGGCGAGCAGCGGCAGGCCGAGCAGCAGCTGCAGTGCGATCGCCGTGCCGAGCACCTCGGCGAGGTCGCAGGCGCAGATCGCCACCTCGCAGAGCAGCCACAGCGGGATGTTGAGGATCGGCGGATAGTGGGCGCGGCAGGCCTGCGCGAGGTCGAGGCCGCTGGCGATGCCGAGGCGCGCGCTCAGCGCCTGCAGCACCACCGCCATCAGGCTCGCCAGCAGCACGACCGAGAGCAGCTGGTAGCCGAAGGCCGAGCCGCCGGCGATGTCGGTCGCCCAGTTGCCCGGATCCATGTAGCCGACGGCGACCAGGTAGCCGGGCCCGGTGAAGGCGGCAAGGCGGCGCCAGAAGCCGGCGCCGCCGACCGCCACGGTGCGATGGACCTCCGGGAGACTCGGCTGGCCGGCCATCCGGCCCCGGGCGAGCATCTGCAACCTGTGGCTCAGGGGGACCGCCTCGGGACCAGGGAGGAGCGGGCGGCGGACCGCCCGCCGAGTGCAACACGCCCTGCCCGGGCCCGTTCCCGCGGCCGCCGGCGCGTCCTCGGCGCCGCGACAAGGCGGCGCGACGGCCTTGACCGCGGGCGGCTCGCCGCTCCATCAAGCAGTGCCCATATGCCGAGGCATGCCCGCAGCCCCGATGTTCACCCTCGCCCACCTCTCCGACCCGCATCTCGGCGCCCTCGCCTGGCCGGGGGTTCCCGCGCTGCTCGGCAAGCGGGCGCTGGGCTTCGCCTCCTGGCATCTCCGGCGCAAGGGCATCCACGATCGCGGCGTCCTGCCGGCGCTGGTCGAGGACCTGCACCGCGCCCGTCCCGATCACATCGCGGTGACCGGCGACCTGACCAACCTGTCCCTGCCCGCCGAGTTCGTCCGCGCCGGCGCCTGGCTGACCCACCTGGCGCACGCCGCCGAGGTGACGGTCATCCCGGGCAATCACGATGCCTACGTCGCGGTCCCCTGGGAGAGCTCGCTCGCGCACTGGGAGCGCTTCATGGGCGGCGCCGCGCAGCCGCCCTTCACGGACGAGCATCCGGCCCGCTCGGCGGAGGATTTCCCCTTCGTCCGGCTGCGCGGCCCGCTGGCGCTGATCGGCCTGTCGAGCGCCGCGCCGATGCCGGCCTGGAGCGCCGCCGGCCGGATCGGCGCCGGCCAGCTGGAGCGGCTGGCGCGCCAGCTCGAGGCGCTGGGCCAGGCCGGCCGCTTCCGCGTCGTCATGGTCCACCATCCGCCGCTGCCCGGCGCCGCCAAGCCGAGCAAGCAGCTGCAGGACGCCGCCGCGCTCCGCGCGGTGATCGCCGGCCGCGGCGCCGAGCTGGTGCTGTTCGGCCACACCCACAGCTCCGGCCTCGACCGGCTGGCGACGCCGCAGGGCCATGTCCCGGTCATCGGGGTGCCCTCGGCCTCGGCCCGCAGCCACCACGGCAAGGGGCACTCCCGCTATCATCTCTACCGCATCGAGCGCCAGGGCGAGGGCTGGAGCATCACCGTCGAGGTTCGCGGCGTGACGGCGACCCACGCCCACTTCGCCGGGGAGGGCCGCTACTCGCTGGCGGTGCCGCACTGAACGGCGCCGACGCCCCGCCAAGCACCTGCCCCGGCCGGCGGTGTTTGTGCTAGCTTCGCTGCGATCGCCGCTCCCGGGAGGCCGGGAGAGGCCGGCGCGCGATGCGCGCGCCGTCGGGTCCGGAACGACCGCCGGCCGGACGCCCGACGCCGGCGGCTGTTCCTGCCTGCGCTGTCCGGCTGGCTTGGCGTGATGAAGACGATCGATTTCTACGTCCTCAAGAAGACCATCCTGCCGCTCGCCGCGGCGATCGGCATCGTCCTCATGGGGCTCCTGCTCGAGCGGCTGATCCATCTGCTCGACCTGGTGGTCAACCAGGGCGGCCCGTTCTTCCTGCTGCTGAAGATGCTGGCCAACCTGGTCCCGACCTATCTCGGGCTGGCCCTGCCCGCCGCCTTCTTCGCCGGCGTGCTGATGGCCGCCATGCGGCTCAGCGGCGACAGCGAGCTCGACGCCATCCAGGCCTCCGGCGTCGGGCTGTTCCGCGTGATGATCCCGATCATGGCGCTCGCCTTCGCGCTGATGATCTGCAGCGTCGTCATCATCGGCTTCATGCAGCCCTATACGCGCTACGCCTACCGGGGCCTCGTCTACCTGGTGACCAACACCGCCTGGGACGCGGCGCTGGAGCGCGGCGCCTTCTTCACCGGCTTCGGCGGCAAGACCATCCTGGTCGAGGATATCGGCGAGCACGGCCGCAAGCTGACCGGGATCTTCATCTACGAGCCGAAGCCCGAGGGCGGGTCGATCACCACCACGGCCCAGGAAGGCACCATCTACCGCTCGCCCGACGCCTTCGAGCACATCCTCCACCTGCAGCACGGCGTGCGGGTCGATGCCGGCCTGCAGAGCGACGCCAAGGTGCTGAGCTTCGAGCAGTTCGAGCTGCCGCTCGAGCAGGAGGTCGGCCCCGCCCCGTTCCGCGACCGGGGCGAGCAGGTCAAGGAGCTGACGCTGGTCGAGCTGGCGAAGATCTGGTGGTACGGCTCGAGCGACTTCAGGCCGCACCGGGTCAGCGCCGAGTTCAACGGCCGGCTGGTGCGCATCGCCAGCCTGCTGTTCCTGCCGGCGCTGGCCTTCCCGCTCGGCATCGGCTCGCGCCGCAACCGGCGGGGCGCCGAGCTGCTGCTCGGCGCCACCCTGCTGATCGGCTACCACTACATGCTGCAGTTCGGCGAGACGATGATCGAGTCGCGGACCGCGCCGGCGATCCTCGCCCTCTGGGGCCCGTTCGTGGTGCTCAGCGCCTTCAGCGCCTGGGGCCTCTACATGGCCTGCATGCGGCCCGGGGACCATCCGCTGTCGCGGGTTCTCGCCAAGATCAACGAGCTGCCGTCGCTGCTGCGGCGCCGCGCCGCCTCCGGCCTCGCCTGATGCCGACGCTGCGGCGCTACGTGGCGCGACAGTTCGTCGCGAACCTGGCCATCGTGATGCTCGCCTTCGTCGGCCTGCTGCAGCTGTTCGAGCTGCTCGCCCAGTCCGACGACATCATCAAGCTGCACGGCGCGCGGGTCGCCGCCTTCGCCTGGCACGCGCTGCTCAACCTGCCGGAGATCGTCACCGTCGTGGCGCCGATCTGCGTGCTGATGGCGGCGCTGCTGACGCTCGCCCGGCTGGCGCTGCAGAACGAGGTGCTGGCGCTGAAGTCGGCCGGGCTCTCCTACTACCGGCTGCTGCTCGCCTTCGTGCCGGTGGCGCTCGCCGTCGGCCTGCTCAACCTGCTGGTCGCCGACCAGCTGATGCCGCGCACCTCGCGGGCGCTGGTGCAGTGGAACGCCGAGAGCCCGAAGGCGAAGACCGACATCAGCATCAAGGACGGCTTCTGGGTGCGCGACGGCAACCTCAGGGTCCGCGTCGGCCGGGTCAGCCCGCGCGGCGAGAAGCTCGCCCAGGTCACCCTGTTCGAGCTCGACAGGCGCCTGCAGGTGGTGCTGCGGGTGATCGCGGAGACGGCCGAGTTCAAGGATGGCGGCTGGCTGCTGCACAACGCCAACCGGCTGGCGCTGGGCGAGGGCGAGCCCGGCAAGTTCAGCTTCGCCGAGACGATGCCCTGGAAGACGCGCCTGACGCCGCGCCAGTTCTCCGACTTCGCCTCGCCCTCCTCGACGCTGGCCTTCGCCGACCTCGCCCGCTTCATCACCCATGCCGGGATCGGCAGCCACCCGGTCTCCTACTACCTCACCCTGTTCCACAAGCGGCTCGCCCTGCCGCTGACCGCGCTGATGATGGTGCTGCTGGCCGCGCCGGTGGCGCAGAGCATGCAGCGGCAGGGCGGCCTGGCGCGGGGCATGGCGGTCGGCGTGGTGCTGGGCTTCCTCTACTTCGTCGCCAACGGCTTCGTGCTGACCCTGGGCGAGGCCGGCGCCCTGCCGCCGGCGGTGGCGGCGTGGAGCCCGTCGCTGCTGTTCGCCACGATCGGCGCCGCGGCGCTGGTGCGCATGGAGCGCACCTGATGGCGGCGGCGGGCACGGCCGGCGACCTCGCCATCGTGCCGGTGGCCGGACGCCGGCTGCTCGACCGCTTCATCGCGCTGCCGGGCGCGCTCTATCGCGGCGCGCCCGGCTTCGAGGCGCCGCTCGCGATGGAGCGGCGCGAGGCGCTGAGCCCGGCGAAGAACCCGTTCTACGCCCATGCCGAGGTGCAGCTCTGGCTGGCGCTGCGCGGCGGCCGGGCGGTCGGCCGGATCAGCGCCCAGATCGACCGGCTCTGGCTCGAGCGCTACCAGGACGCCACGGGGCATTTCGGCTTCCTCGACGCGGTCGACGAGGCGGCGGTGTTCGGCGCGCTCACCGGCACCGCCGAGGCCTGGCTCGCCGCCCGCGGCATGCGCCGCGCGCTCGGCCCGCTCAGCCTCTCGACCAACGAGGAGACCGGCCTGCTGGTCGACGGCTTCGCCGCGCGGCCGATGCTGATGATGCCGTGGCACCCGCCCTATGCCGGCAAGCGGCTGGAGGCCGAGGGCTACGCCGTCGCCAAGGAGCTGATCGCCTACGACTACGACGTGATCGACGCCCCGCCCTTCCGGGCGCCCATGGTGGTGCAGCGGGCGATGACGGGCGGCGGCTTCGTCCTGCGCACGCTCGATCCGCGCCGCTACCAGGCCGACATCAACGCCGCGCTCGCCATCTATCGCGACGCCTGGTCGGGCAACTGGGGCTACGTGCCGCCGACCCAGGCCGAGACCGAGCACACCGTGCGCTCGATGAAGCCGCTGGTCCGTCCCGACATGGTGATCCTGGCCGAGAGCGCCGGCGAGGCGGTCGGCATGATCGTCTGCGTGCCGAACCTGGCCGAGGCCGTGGCCGGGCTCGACGGGCGGCTGCTGCCGTTCGGCTGGGCCCGCCTGATCTGGCGCCTCAAGGTGGCCGGCCTGAAGACCTCCAGGGTGGTGCTGTTCGGCGTGCTGCGGCGGCTGCAGGGCAGCGCGCTCGGCTCGGCGATCGCGCTGGCGCTGCTGCAGCGGCTGCGCGACAACGGCCGTCGCGCCGGCTTCACCCATGCCGAGCTGTCCTGGATCCTGGAGGACAACGTCCCGATGCGCCGGGTGATCGAGGGAATCGGCGGCGTCGCCTACAAGCGGCTGCGCGTCTACGACAAGGCGATCGGCGGCTAACCGCCTGCGCAGGCGGCATAATCCCGCCGTGACCGGCGCCGCCGAAGCCCTTTGCAGCGGCGGCAGCGGTGTGCTATGACCCGCCGGCCGACGGGAAGCCGTCGTGCCCACTGATCCCCGGTAGCTCAGTCGGTAGAGCAAGCGGCTGTTAACCGCTGGGTCGCTGGTTCGAGTCCGGCCCGGGGAGCCAATGCGAAGCGCGGAGCGGGGCCGGCAATGCCACATTGCCGGCCCTTTCCATTGGCGCGCAGGCTTCGCCGCGATCCCGCCAACCGAGGCGGCGCGCGCGGCGCACCGCGGCTTGCGTTCCGCCCGGCCCGGCGATAGGGTCTGCGCCGCATCAGGAGTTGGGTCGCGGCCCAACGCCAACCTGCCGATCCGGGCAAGGTGGTGCTCCCGCTGGGGAGGATGTGGCCGAATCGGCAACCAAGCGGATCCGAGCCACGGCGTCCGTCCCGGCATGCCCCGAGGACCGACCCGACGATGCCGATCAAGATCCCCGACGACCTGCCCGCCCGCCGCACCCTCGAGGCCGAGGGCGTCATCGTCATGCGCGAGGCCGATGCGGTGCGCCAGGACATCCGGCCGCTGCGGATCGCGCTGCTCAACCTGATGCCGAACAAGATCGACACCGAGACGCAGCTGGCGCGGCTGATCGGGCCCGGCCCGCTGCAGATCGAGCTGTCGCTGGTGCGGATCACGCATCACGAGCCGCGGCACACCTCCGCGGCCCACATGTCCTCCTTCTACCGTCCCTGGGAGGAGGTCCGGGCCGAGCGCTTCGACGGGCTGATCATCACCGGCGCGCCGGTCGAGCGCATCGCCTTCGAGGAGGTCACCTACTGGGACGAGCTGCGCCGCATCCTCGACTGGTCGCAGACCCATGCCCATCGCTGCCTGAACATCTGCTGGGCGGCGCAGGCCGCCCTCAACCACTTCCACGGCGTGCCCAAGCACGACCTGCCGGGCAAGGCGTTCGGGGTGTTCAGCCACCGCAACCTGGCGCCGGCCTCGCCCTATCTGCGCGGCTTCTCCGACGTCTTCCCGGTGCCGGTGTCGCGCTGGACCGAGATCCGCCGGCAGGACCTGCCGGCGGGCGCCGGCCTGTCGGCGCTGGCCGACAGCGAGGAGACCGGCCTGTGCCTGCTGCACGACCCGGAGCGCCGGTCGCTGCACATGTTCAATCACCTGGAGTACGACACGACCTCGCTGGGCGCCGAATATGCCCGCGACGTCGCGGCCGGCGTGCCGATCGCCGTGCCGAAGAACTACTTCCCGGGCGACGACCCGTCGCGCCCGCCGCCGAACAGCTGGCGCAGCCACGCCAACCTGCTGTTCCGCAACTGGATCGCCGACATCTACCAGACCACGCCCTTCGACCTCGCCGACATCCGATAGCCCGGCCATCCCGGCCGGCGGCGCGGCCGGGATTTTCCGGGCGGGCGATTCAGGATAGGAAGGCCACGGCCGCGATGAACGCGTCAGGGAGAGCCATGAGCCCGGAGCCGCCCGATCCCGGCGGGACAGCCCCGCCCCGCCCGCGCTTCGCGCGCTGGCTGTCGACGACCAACGACGTCACCCGCACCTTCCTCGGCGCCGGGCTGATCCCCGACCTGATCAACATGGCCGGCGGCCTGCCGGCGCCCGAGCTCTATCCGGTGACCGAGCTCGCCGCGATCGCCCACCGGACGATCGAGGCGCACCCGCGCGACACGCTGGGCTACGGCCCGATCGAGGGCCTGCCCGCGCTGCGCGACGCGGTGGCCGCGCGGCTGAGCTCGCCGGCGCTGCGGCTCGGCCGCGACAACGTGCTGATCACCACCAGCGGCATGCAGGGGCTGGATCTCCTGGGCAAGGTGCTGCTCGAGCAGGGCGGCCTCGTCGCCGGCCAGTTCCCGACCTACCTCGGCGCGCTCGACGCGTGGCGGCCGCGCGCGCCGACCTTCCGCAACATGGAGCTGGAGTCGCCGGGCTTCGTGGCGGCGACGGCCTTCGCCGGCGCGCAATTCGCCTACACCGTCCCCAACTTCTCCAACCCCACCGGACGCATGGTCGGGGTGGCGGCGCGGCAGGAGCTGGTCGACGCCGCGCATCGCACCGGCACCTGGCTGGTCGAGGACGATCCCTACGGCACGCTGCAATATGACGGCGAGGTCCTGCCGCGGCTGATCGAGCTGTCGGCGCGGCGGTCGCCGGGCCGGCCCTATGACGGGCCGGTCGTCTATCTCGGCACGCTCTCGAAGCAGATCGCGCCGGGGCTGCGGATCGGCTGGCTGATCGCCGACCGCCCGATGATCGAGGCGCTGGTCATCGCCAAGCAGGGCTCCGACATGTGCACCAGCGGGGTGACGCAGCGGATCGCGCTGGCGGCGATCGAGGACGGGCTGATCGAGCGCATCCAGCCGGCGGTGGTCGAGCTCTATCGCCGCCGCCGCGACGCGCTCTGCGCCGCCATGGCGGCGCAGCTCTCGCGCTGGTTCACCTGGGAGGTGCCGGTCGGCGGCATGTTCGTCTGGGCGACGGCACGGGACCCGGCGCTCGACACCGACGCGCTGCTCAGGCACGCCCTGGCGGCCGGCGTCTGCATCACGCCCAGCAGCGTGTTCGACGCCGGCGGCGGCAATCGCCGCTCGATCCGCATCAACTTCACCCTGAACGAGCCCGACCGGCTGGCCGAGGGCGTGCGCCGCCTCGCCGCCGCGCTGGTCGCCATGAACGCCCCCGGGAGCTGAGATGACCGTCGCCGTCCATGCCGTCCCCTCGCCGCGCCTCACCGATGCGGAGATCGCGCCCTGGCGCCGCGTGCCGGTGGCGGTCGCCGTCGACCTGTCGCACGAGTGCCAGGTCGATCCCGCGATCCGCCCGCTCAACCCGCCCGGCCGGCAGCCGGCGCTGTTCGGCCGGGCGGTGACGGCGCTCTGCGATCCGCCCGACTTCGGGGCAGTGATCCACGCCATCGCGCAGATCGGCCCCGGCGACGTGCTGGTGATCGCCGCCGCCGGCGACCGGGTGACCGCGATGATCGGCGAGATCATCGGCGGCCATCTGCGCGACCGCGGCTGCGCCGGCGTGGTCTGCGACGGCGCGGTGCGCGACGTCGCCACCCTGTCCGGCCTCGCCGGCTACCCGGTCTATGCGCGGTCGATCACGCCGCGCGGCCCGATCTCGGCCGAGCGCGGCGCGGTCAACGTGCCGGTCGTCGTCGGCGGCCGGCTGGTCGCGCCCGGCGACCTGGTGATCGGCGACGATGACGGGCTGGCGGCGCTGTCGCCGGCGATGGTGCGCACGCGACTCGGCGATGCCGAGGCCAGGCTGGCCCGCGAGGCACGGTGGGTCGAGGACCTGGCCGGCGGCCGCCCCGCCCTGGAGACCTTCGGGCTGGCGCCGGCGCCGGGCGCTGCCGCCGGCCGGCGCGCGGCCGCGCCGCGTTCCTCGCGCCGCAAGTCCTAAGTGCGCCGGGGCGGCGCCGCGGGCAGGCTGCGCCCGCGGCCGCCCCTGGCGGCGCTACGGCCCGGTGACGGTGATCCCGGCGGTGTTGTTGCCGCCGAGCTCCGGGGTCGGCGGATTGGGCGTGTTGTACTGGTTGCCGGTGCCGGTCAGGTTCGCGTTGATCGTGCCGGCATTGTCGTTGTTGAGCTGCACCGCGGCGGCACCGGTCGAGGTGATGGTGTTGCTGCCGCCGGTGAAGTCGGCCGAGACCGTCCCGCCGTCGTTGTTGATCTGTACGCCCGGCCCGCTGCTGGTCACCTGGTTGCCGGTCAGGCTGATGCTGACATTGGCGGTGCCGCCGCCCGACACCTTCGTGCTCACCACGATCCCGGCGCCGCCGGTGCTCGAGACCTGGTTGCCGGTGACCTGCGGGGTGCTGTTGGTCGAGAGCGTCGTCGGCGCCGCGTTGGTGGAGGTCGTGCCGGTCGAGCCGGTGCCCGAGGGCTGGCTGTTGCCGGTCTTGGTGCCCTTGGTCGAGCTCGTGCCGCCGATCGAGCCGCCGCCGACGCCCGCCTTGCCGTTGTTCCGGCCGGCGTCCGCGACCTGCGGCAGCGCCAGCAGCACCGCGAGCGTCACGCTACCCAGACTCAGGGCCGAGATCAGATTGCGCATCGCCGAACCCCCACCCGACGTTGTGTGATGATGCCAATCTCTAAATCCTAGCACGAAACGGTCTCGCGCGTACGCCCCGCCGCGGGGGGGCCCCCTCAGGGCCGGCTGCCGTCCGCCGGTCCGGGGACCAGGCCGCCGATCAGGGCGCCGGGCTCGATCGAAAGAACGCCGCACAGCCGGTCGAACTCGGCCTGCTCCGCCGGGGTGATGGTGCCGTCGGCGACGATGATCATGTAGGCGACCCGGAGCAGCGTGCGCAGCCGCTTGTAGTCGCCGGCGAAGCGCCGCACCTTGCCGTGCAGGATCGCCGCCGAACGGTCGAGGTCGCCCTGCAGCGCGTCGGTGTACTCGTCGAGGATGGCGGCCGCCTTGGCGCGGCCGAAATGGCAGACCGCATCGAGCCGGTCGAGCACCGTCTCGACGCGGAACCGGGTGGCCAGCGAGGTGGTCGGGTCGGCGCAGGAGGTCAGCGCGCAGACCGCCAGCACGGCCTTGATGAACTCCTTGTTCCGGTAACGCTCCAGCTCGCCCCGGAGCTTGTCGCCGATGACGAAGTCCACGCCGGTTCACCTGCCTTGCGAACCGATTGCAAACAAGCCGCCCGCGGCTTCGTTCCTGGGGCGCGGCCGGCGGGTCACGGGGCTTTGACTTGCCAGCCGCGGACCGGCGGCACCACCTCTGGCGCGATGCGCAGCGCTGCCGTCATCGCCGGCAAGGGAGGGCCGCGGCCAGGGCGCGGCATCGGGCTGGACGCCGTCAAGGCCGCCGCCTTCGCGCTGCTGGCCGCGCCCGGCGCGGCGCTGGCCTGGCAGCTCTATGCCGGGCTGCTCGGCCCGCGCCCGCTCGCTGCCGCGATCCAGTCGACCGGGCTATGGGCCCTGCGCTGGCTGGTGCTGTCGCTCGCCATCACGCCGCTGCGCCGGCTGCTCGACCCGCCGGGGCTAAGCCGGCTGCGACGCTGGACCGGGGTCGCCGCCTTCGCCTATGCCGCGGCCCATCTCGGGCTCTACCTCGCGGACCAGGACCTCCGGCTTTGGGCCGCGCTCGGCGAGATCCTGAGCCGCTTCTACCTGACGGTCGGCGCGGCCGCGCTGCTGATCCTGGCGGCGCTCGCCGCGACCTCGACGGACGCCGCCGCGCGCCGGCTCGGCGGCCGGCGCTGGCGCGTGCTGCACCGCGCCGCCTATCTCGCCGCGCCGCTGGCGCTGCTGCACGATCTGCTGCAGGCCCGCCTGGGCAGCGCCGAGCCGCTGGCGATGGCGGGGCTGGTCGCCTGGCTGCTGCTGTTCCGGGCGCTCGCCCGGCGCGGCCATGGCCGGGAGACCGGCCGGGCGCTGCTGCTGCTGGCGGTGCTGGCGCCGGCGGTCGCGCTCGCCGAGGCCCTGCAGCTCCATTGGCGAACCGGCGCCCCGCTCGGGCGCATCCTGGCGGCCGACGCCTCGCTCGCCGCCGGCTGGCGGCCCGGCCAGATCCTGGCGCTCGCCCTCGCCGCCCTGGTCGCGGCGCTGGCCGCCCGGCGGCTCGGCGCCGTCCTGCAGGCGCGAGGGCGCCGGCCGCCGGCCAGCGCCGGCTAGTGCCGGCTGGCGATGACCTCGTCGACCAAGTCGCGCAGCTGCCGCGTCCCGGCGGCATAGTTGCCGCTGTTGCAGGCGCGCTCGGCGCTGGCCTCGCGGCCCTGGATCGAGGTGGCGACGGCGGCATCCAGATTGGAGCTGCGCATCGACTCGGCGAGCTGCGCCAGCAGATCCCGGCAGTCCTCGGCGGTGTAGACCCGCGGATAGACCGCCTCCCCCTCGGCCGCCATGGCAGCGGGGACCGCCAGCAGGATGGCGGCCATCGCCGCCGGCACGAGACGAACGAGACGCATGGGGTTTTTCCTCCGGCTGGTGTACGGGCGCCGGGGCCGGAATCGGCCGCAGCCAGCGATGAACACGGCGGTGCCGGCCAAGTTGCCGCCCTCCCCTGCGGCGCGGAACCGCCCCCACCACGCCTTGTTGGTGCGTTGGACGAACCAGCAGGGATCAGGACGATGGCTGACGGAATCCAGAAGGCCGAACAGGCCGCCGACGCGGCGGACACCAATGTCGGCAATGTCGAGCGGGTCGTCTCGAGCCTGATCGGCGTGCGCATGCTGCTCGACGGTCTCTACCGGCCGAGCCTGCTGCGCATGATCATGGGCAGCGCCCTGCTCTGCCGTGGCGTCACCGGCCATTCCGCGCTCTACCGGATGCTCGGCCTGGACACCCGCCAGGGACTGGACGCGGCGCACGGCCCGGCGCCGACTACGCCGACGGCGCCGTCGTTCGCCGCCGCAGCCCCACCGCCGAGCTATCCGGCCGGCTGAGCCTGCCGCGGCGTTAACCGGCTATTAATCCTCTGCTGGGATGCTCACCCTGCCGGCATGGCGGGACAGACCATGCCGAGGAAAAGGATCCCCTGACGGGATCGCCGGTGTGGGAGTGGGCATATGGGCGCTCGGACGGCCAGGACAGGCGTCATCGCCATCGCGCTTCTTGCCATCGCCACCGTGACGGCGCTTGCCGCCCGGCCCGCCTCCGCGGCCTCGCCGCAGATGCTGCTGGCGAGCGTCGAGGGCGGGCGCGACACGATCGTGCTCGACGTCGCGCGCCTGCACAAGTGGCAGCGCGTGCGCGACTGGCTCGCCGCGCCGCGCGGCACCGATCCCGCGCTGCATGCCTGGGCCGCCTGGGCGCAGAGCCTGCGCGGCCTGCCGGCCGAGGCCCGGCTGGAAGCCATCAACAGCCGGGTGAACACCAGCCTCCGCTATGCCTCCGACTTCGCGGTCTGGGGCGTGAGCGACTATTGGGAAACGCCGGCGGAAGTGGTCGCCAAGGGCGCCACCGACTGCGAAGGCTTCGCCATCATGAAGCTGTGGCTGGCCCAGGAGGCGGGACTCGCTTCCGGCGGGCTGGAGCTGCTCGTCGGCATCCTGCAGCGCACCGGCCAGATGCACGCGGTGCTGCTCGCCGGCGCCGGCGATCGCCCGATGATCCTCGACGTGCTCCGTCCGCAGATGATGAGCAGCAACAGCTTCATGGATTTCCGTCCGATCGTCGCGGCCGACCTGCAGTCCCTGACCATGTTCGTCGGCGGCAACGGCACCGCGCTGGCGGTCGCCGGCTTCTGAGCGGCCGTCGCGGCCGCAACGATCCTCAGGCGCGCGCCAGGCCGAACTCGAACTCGCAGCTGTAGAACGGCGCGCTGACGCCGAGCCGTGCCGCCTCGTCGGCAGAGTCGTGGCGGCGGAACGGCACGACCAGCGAGTCGTGCACGCCGAACACGGCATCCGACCGCAGATAGGGGTCGCCCTCGACGAACAGCATCGTGGTGACCGGCCGGTGGCCGGGCGCCGAGACGATGCAGTGGATGTGCGCCGGCCGCCAGGGATGCCGGCCGAGCGCCTTCAGCAGCGCGCCGACCGGTCCGTCGCTCGGGATCTGGTAGCTGCTCGGCATCACCGTGCGAAAGCCGAAGCGGCCCTCGGCGTCGGTGCGGATGCGGCCGCGCAGGTTCATCGGATGCTGCTTCGGGTCCTGGGTGCTGTAGAGCCCGTCGGGCGCGGTCTGCCAGAGATCCAGCGTCGCGCCGGGGATCGGCCCGCCGCCGGCACTGCGGACCACGCCGCCGACCAGCACGGGATCGCCCGGCGTGCCCGGCCCGAGATCGGCGCCGGCGGCCCGCTCCGGCGCCCCCTCGAGATAGAACGGCCCGAGCACGCTCGACTCCGTGGCCCCGGGCGGCGCCGCATTGGCCACCGCATCGACCTGCATGCTGACGCCGAGCACGTCCGACAGCAGGATGAATTCCTGGCGCTGCCCGTCGCACTTCTGGCCGACCGCGGTGAGGAAGCGGATCGCCGCCAGCCACTCCGCCGGGGTCAGCTCGACCTCGCGCACGAAGGCGTGGAGATGGCGCACCAGGCTCTCCATCACCGCCTTGAGCCGGGGATCGCCGGTCCCGGCGAGGCTGCGCAGCACGCGCTGGGTGAGCGAGTCCTCGCCAGCCATGGCAGCCTCCCTCAGACCCGCTCCAGCAGCAGGGCGATGCCCTGGCCGACGCCGATGCACATGGTGCAGAGGGCGCGCCGCGCACCGCGCCGGGCGAGCTCGCCGGTCGCCGTCGCCGCCAGCCGGGCGCCGCTCATGCCGAGCGGATGGCCGAGCGCGATGGCGCCGCCATTCGGATTGACGTGCTCGGCATCGTCGGGCAGCCCGAGCTGGCGCAGCACCGCCAGCGCCTGCGCCGCGAAGGCCTCGTTGAGCTCGATGACATCGATCGCGCCGAGGCCGAGGCCGACCCGGGCGAGCAGCTTGCGCGTCGCCGGCACCGGACCGATGCCCATCACCCGCGGCGCCACGCCGGCGGTGGCGGCGGCGACGATCCGCGCCCGGGGCTCCAGCCCGTGCCGGCGCGCGGCCGCCTCCGAGGCGATCAGCAGCGCCGCCGCCCCGTCATTGACGCCGGCCGCGTTGCCCGCGGTCACCGTGCCGCCGGCGCGGAACGGGGTGGGCAGGCGGGCCAGCGCCTCCAGCGTGGTATCGGCGCGCGGATGCTCGTCGGCCGCCACCGGCACCGGCGGCCCCTTGCGCGCCGGCACCGGCACCGGGACGATCTCGGCGGCCAGCCGGCCGGCGGCGATGGCGGCGGCGGCGCGCTGCTGCGAGCGCAGGGCGAAGGCGTCCTGGTCGGCGCGCGCCACGCCGTACTCGGCGGCGACGTTCTCCGCCGTCTCCGGCATCGAGTCGACGCCGTAGAGCTGGCGCATGCGCGCGTTGACGAGGCGCCAGCCGATCGTGGTGTCCTCGATCTGGGCCGCACGCGAGAAGGCGCTCTCCGCCTTCGCCATGACGAAGGGGGCGCGCGACATGCTCTCGACGCCGCCGGCGACCAGCAGCTCGCCCTCGCCCGTGCGGATGGCGCGGGCGGCGAGCGCGACCGCGTCGAGCCCGGAGCCGCAGAGCCGGTTGATGGTGCTGCCCGGCACGCTCTCCGGCAGCCCGGCCAGCAGGACGGCCATGCGGGCGACGTTGCGGTTGTCCTCGCCGGCCTGGTTGGCGCAGCCCAGCACCACGTCGTCGACCGCCGCCCAGTCGACGCCGGGATTGCGTTCCTTCAGGGCGGCGATCGGGATCGCGGCGAGGTCGTCGGTGCGCACGCCCGAGAGCGCGCCGCCATAGCGGCCGATCGGGGTGCGCGCCGCGTCGCAGATGAAGGCGTCGGTCATGGCAGCGGCTGCATCTCCCCGCCCAGCGGCACGATCGGCGCCGTCTCGTTGCTGGTCACCACGAGATCGTACTTGAAGGCGCCGCCGCGCCGCCACTGGCCGCCGACCAGCGGCGTCTTGGCGACGTTCTTCACCGGGCCCTGCCCCCAGGCGATGTCGCCGACGACGCTCTGGAGCTTGGTCTGGGTGAGCGCGGCCAGCACGGCCTCGTGGTCGCCGACCTGCTGCGTGCGGCGCAGCACGTCGACCGCCACCTCGAACAGGGCATGGACGAAGCCGATGGGCTGCGTCCACTGCCTGCCGGTCGCCGTGCTGTACGCCTTGGCGAGCTCTGCCGCCGAGGCGCCGGTCAGCGACGACTTGAAGGGATGCGTCGGGCCCCACCAGATCTCGGAGGACAGGTTCTGCCCGGCATCGCCCAGCGCCTCGACCGAGACCGGGAAGAGCAGCGCCTTGCCGACCGAGGCGATCCTGGGATTGAATCCCTGCTGCCTGGCCTGCTTCCAGAAGGTCGTCCAGTCCGGCGGGATGACCACCCCGGTGACGATCTCCACCTTGCCGTTCTTGAAGGCGGCGATCTGCGCCGAGAAGTCGTCGGACAGGTTCTGGTAGCGGCCGGGATCGATCAGCTGGTAGCCCTTCTGCGCCAGCACCGGCGGGAAGCCGCGCTGCTTGTCGCCCCAGGCATTGCCGTCGCCGTCGTTGGGGAACAGGCCGCCCACCACCTTGCTGGTCTGCAGCTTGCCCCACATGTTGGTGAAGACGGCGATGATGTCCTCCAGCCCCCAGAAGAAGTGGTAGGTGTACTGGAAGCCCTTGGCCGGGTCGCCGCCGCGCGTGAAGAACCAGGGCTGCCAGGGCGCCACCGTCGAGATGCAGGGCACCCCCGCCACCTCGCACTGGTCGGAGACCGGATTGGTGGTCTCCGGCGTCGAGGCGACCAGCATCAGGTCGACCGCGTCCGACTGGATCAGCTCGCCCGCCACCTCGGCGGCGCGGTTCGGGTTGGACTGGCTGTCCTTGACGATGATCTCCACCGGATAGGACTTGCCGCCGACCTGGAGGCCCGCCTTCAGCGCCTCGCGCACGCCGCCGATGACGAAGTCGTCGGCTTCCGCGAAGGGCGCCAGCGGCCCGGTCCTCGGGCTGACATAGCCGAGCTTGATGCTCGGCGAGGCGGCCAGCGCCGGCCGCGGGAAGCCGGCGGCGCCGGCCAGCGCCGCGCCGCCGATGCCCGCGCCGGCAAGCTTGAGGAAGCTGCGGCGACCCGTTCCGATCCTGCTCATCTCGATCCTCCCCTGTTCCGGCTCATGTCGTCACGACCCCGGCCGGCCGCCCTCGAAGGCGGCCTGCAGCAGGGCCCGCACCCCGTCGCGGGTCACCGGACGGGGGTTGTAGTAGGGATTGGCGGTGGCGAGCCCGGCGGCCCGGTCGAGGTCGGACTCAGCCAGCCCGATCGCCGACAGGGCCGGCGGCGCGCCGACGCGGCGGCCGAGATCCCACAGCGCCCCGGCGGGATCGGCCGTGCCGCCCAGCGCCCGGGCGAGACGCCACATCGCCGCCGGCGCCGCCTCGTGGTTGAAGGCCACGACGTAGGGCAGCACGATGGCGTGGGTCTCGGCATGGGGCAGGTTGAAGCTGCCGCCGAGCGTGTGGCAGAGCTTGTGGTGCAGCGCCATGCCGACGGCGCCGAGCGCGCTGCCGGCGAGCCAGGCGCCATAGAGCGCCTCGCCCCGCGCCCCCAGGTCGTCCGGCCGCGCGACGACGGCCGGCAGGGAACCGGCGAGCGCGCGGATCCCCTCCTCCGCCATCAGCTCGACGACCGGGTCGGGCGTCTCGGCATAGAGCGCCTCGACACAGTGCGCGATGGCATTGAGGCCGCTCGGGCCGGCGATCGCCGCCGGCAGGGTCAGCGTCAGCTCGGGGTCGTAGAGCACCAGCCGCGGCAGCACCTTCGGATCGCGGCCCGTCTGCTTCACCCCGCCCTCGGTCTGGCCCCAGATCGGGGTCATCTCCGAGCCGGCGAAGGTGGTCGGCACGGCGATCACCGGCAGCGCGAGCTCGCGGGCGATCGCCTTGCCGAGCCCGATGGTCGAGCCGCCGCCCAGCGCCACGGTGCAGTCGGCGCCGGCCGCCTGCGCCGCCGCGACGGCCTCGCGCGCCACCGCGACGGGCACGTGCATGACGGCGCGGTCATAGAGCCCCGCGACGCGCGGACCGAGCCGGCCGGCGAGCGCCGCGGCGGCGTCGCGCTGCGGCGGCGTCGAGAGCAGCAGCGCCCGCTTGAGGCCGAGCCGGTCGATCTCCTCGCCGAGCCGGGCGAGGCAGCCGGGCCCGAACACCACCCGCCCCGGCAGGGACTCGTGGACGAAGCGCCGCATCTCAGCCGCCGGCATGGGCGCGCCGGGTGCGCGCCTGCAGCTCGCGCAGCGTCGCCAGCTCGGCTGCCGTCGGCGGTTCGGTCTCGGTCAAGCCGGGGGCGACCGCCAGCGTCCAGCCGGTGGCAGCCCGCGCCTGCTCCAGCGTCGCGCCGGGATGCAGCGCGGTCAGGGTCAGCTCGCGGCTGACCGGGTCGGGCTCGAGGATGCCGAGGTCGGTGATCAGCCGCGTCGGCCCGCGGCCGGGCAGCCCCAGCCGCTCGCGCGCGTCGCCGCCCTCGAGGAAGCCCGCCGAGGTGACGAAGTCGACGCGCTCGACCAGCGCCCGGTTGCCGTGGCGCAGCATGACGAAGACCTCGCCGCAGCAGCTGGCGATCTCCGGCGCGCCGCCGGCGCCGGGCAGCCGGACCTTCGGCCGGGCATAGTCGCCGATCACCGTGGTGTTGATGTTGCCGAAGCGGTCGATCTGCGCGGCGCCGAGGAAGCCGACATCGATGCGGCCGCCCTGCAGCCAGTAGCGGAACATCTCGGGCACCGAGACGACGCTGTCGGCGGTCTCCGACAGCTCGCCGTCGCCGATCGACAGCGGCAGCACGTCGGGCTTGGCGCCGATCGTGCCGGACTCGTAGATCAGCACGATGTCGGGCGCGTGGGTCAGCCGCGCCAGGTTGGCCGCCGCGCTGGGCAGGCCGATGCCGACGAAGCAGACCGCGCCGTCGCGCAGCTGCCGCGCGGCGGCGACCGTCATCATCTCCTCGGCGGTCCACTCAGCCATGGGCGCGCTCCAGCCCGCGCTCGAAGGCGGCATGGTCGGCGCTGCCCAGCACGTGCCGCTCCATCCAGTCGCGGAAGGTGCCGCGCTCGCGGGCGATCGGCTCCCAGGCCTTGTAGAAGGCGTTGTCGCGCTTGTAGTAGCCCTGCGCGTAGGAGGGCCGCGCGCCGCCGGGAACGTGGCAGACCGCGCTCACCACCCAGCGCGGCAGCAGGCAGGCATTGGGCGGTGCCTCGAGCCGGTCGACGATCTCCTCGACGGTGACGATGGCGCGGCGCGCCGCCAGCACCGCCTCCTTCTGCACGCCGACGATGCCCCAGAGCAGCACGTTGCCGCGCCGGTCGGCCTGCTGGGCGTGGATGACGGCGACGTCCGGGCGCAGCGAGGGCACCGCCGCCAGCCGCTCGCCGGTGAAGGGGCACTCGATGAAGCGGATGCTCGGATTGTGCTTCGGCAGGTCGGTGCCGAGATGGCCGCGCAGCACGGCGAAGGGCAGGCCCGAGGCGCCGGCGGCATAGGCGTTGGCCATGTCGGCGTGGCTGCGCTCGTCGAGCGCGAGCGGCTGCGGCCAACCCTGCTCCACCGCGTCGCGGAAGCGGTGCAGCGAGCCGACGCCGGGATTGCCGCCCCAGGAGAAGACGAGCCTGCGCGCGCAGCCCATGCCGATCAGCTGGTCGTAGACGAGGTCCGGCGTCATCCGCGCCAGCGTCAGGTCGCGCCGGCCCTGGCGGATGATCTCGTGCCCGGCGGCGAACGGGATCAGGTGGGTGAAGCCCTCGAGCGCGACGACGTCGCCGTCGCGCACGAAGGCGGCCACGGCCTCCTTGAGGGACAGGATCTCGGCCATGCTCTACCCCCTCTCCCGCTTGCGGGAGAGGCGATGTTGAAGGCACTTCGTCATCGTCGGCATCACCGCGGATAGAAAGGCGGGATCCTGGCGTCGACGTTGACCCACACCGATTTAGTCTCGGTGTAGTCGCGCATCGCCTCGAAGCCCATCTCGCGGCCATAGCCGGAGCTGCGCACGCCGCCGAAGGGAGAGCCGGGGTTGACCCGCTTGTAGCAGTTGATCCAGACCATGCCGCTGACCATGTGGCGCGCCATGCGGTGGGCGCGCTGCAGGTCGCGCGTCCACAGCCCGCCGCCGAGCCCGTACTCCGTGCCGTTGGCGATGCCGATCACCTCCTCCTCGGAGGCGAAGGTCGAGACCGAGACGAAGGGTCCGAACACCTCTTCCTGGCAGACCCGGTCGGCCGGCTGCGCCCGCACCACCGTGGGCTTCACGTAGCAGCCCTCGGCGAGCGCGGGATCGTCGGGCGCGGCGCCGCCGAGCAGCAGCTCGCCGCCCTGCTGCCGGGCGATCTCGACGTAGCGCAGCACGCGCTCCTGATGCTGGCGCGAGGTCAGCGGCCCCATCTCGGTCGCGGGATCGAGCGGGTCGCCGACGCGGATCGAGCCGGCGAGCTTGAGGAAGCCCTCGAGGAAGGCGTCGGCGATCTTCTCGTGCAGCAGCAGGCGCGAGCCGGCGATGCAGGCCTGGCCCTGGTTGTGGAAGATGGCGAAGGCGCTGCCGGCGATCGCCGCCGGCAGGAAGGCGTCCTCGAAGACGATGTTGGCGCCCTTGCCGCCGAGCTCGAGCTGCACCCGCTTCAGGTTGCCGGCCGAGGCGGCGACGATGCGCCGGCCGGTGGCGGTCGAGCCGGTGAAGGCGATCTTGCGGACGTCGGGATGCTCGGCCAGGCGCTGGCCGGCGGTGCCGCCGAGCCCGGGGAGGACGTTGACCACGCCCGGCGGGAATCCCACCTCGGCGATCAGCTCGGCGATGCGCAGCGAGCTCAGCGGCGTCAGCTCGGCCGGCTTCAGCACGACGCAGTTGCCGGCCGCCAGCGCCGGCCCGAGCTTCCAGCTGCAGAACATCAGCGGGAAGTTCCAGGGCACGATCTGCCCGACCACGCCGACCGGCTCGCGCGTCACGTAGTTGAGGAAGCCGGCCTCGACCGGCACGACGCTGCCTTCCAGCTTGTCCGCCATGCCGCCGAAATAGCGGAACGTGGCGGCGGTGCGCGGCACGTCGAGGCCGCGCGTATCGCGGATGGGGTGGCCGGTGTCGAGCGACTCGAGCCGGGCCAGCGAGTCCGTCTCCGCCTCGATGCGGTCGGCGAGCTTCAGCAGCAGCCGGCCGCGCTCGGCGGCCGGCATCGCGCTCCAGGCCGGGAAGGCGCGCGCGGCGGCAGCGACGGCGCGGTCGATGTCGGCCGGGCCGGCGGCCGCGACGGCGGCCAGGACGCTGTCGTCGTGCGGGTTCAGCGTCTCGATCACCGCCCCGTCGGCGGCGTCGACGAACGCGCCGCCGATGAAGAGCCGCGTCTGGATGGCAGGCGCCACTAGAACTGCACCGCCGTGACCGGCGCCTTGCCCTCGCGGATCAGGTCGGGGATCGCCCCGGAGGCGTTCTCCCAGACCAGCAGCATCGAGCGCTTGGCCGAGTAGCCCTGGTGGCGGATGTCGGCCGGCATGGCGGCGACGTCGCCGGCCCGCATCGTCACCTTGGCGCGCGGCCGGCCGGTGGTCTTGTCCTTGACGTCCCAGACGATCTCGTCGGAGAGCTGGATGAACCACTCGACCCGGTCGTTGCCGTGCTCGACCGGCAGGATGAACTCCTCCGAGGTCGGGCAGAACAGGCTCTCGCCCACCACCGAGCAGACCGACGGGTTCCAGGTCACGTCGGAGCGCGCCAGGTAGTTGAACAGGTTGAAGGCCGAGACCTCGTTCTCGAAGCCGGGCTCGGCCTCGACCTTCGGCTCGTCGGCGGCGACGTCGGCGAACATGCGGTTGCGGGGAAAGCCGTTGGCGTCGGTGCGCAGCGGCGCGTCGCCGGGCAGCCCCACCATGCGGCTGGCGGTGACCCGCGCGCGGCCGACCGCCGCGTCGTTCTCGCCCTGCTTGCGGCCCCAGGGCGCGCCGGTCTCGCCGGGCGCGGCGAAGGGATCGTAGCCGCGATTGGTCCAGTCGGCGATCATCGCCTTGAGGATCGGCATCAGCTCGTCGGAGGCGAAGGTCTCGAGCTGGTCGAGGCCGGCCTTGCGATAGGCCTCGTTGTAGGTGCCGGCGAACATGTCGACGGTGCCGTAGTGGTTGGTGGTGCCGAACACCGGGTCGAAGTTGACCGTCCCGTAGAAGAAGTTCCAGGCGACGTCGCGCATCAGCGCCCGGAGGAAGGCGTCGATCGGCATGATGTGCCTGCCCTTCGCCCATTCGATGTGGGCGAAGTACTCGTCGCGGCGGAAGGAGAAGCCGCCGGCCCGGAAGGTGCGGTAGCCCGTGTAGTTGTCGGGGGCGGTGCTGTCGAAGCTGTGCTGCAGGGTCATGCCCGGGATCTCCTCTCGGAACCGCGGTCGGTGGGCCGGTCAGTGGGTCAGGCAGATCTCGGCCCAGCGCTGGATGGTCAGCGGGCCCTCGATGGTCTGGATCATCAGCACGCCCGGCCGGTCGGCGTGGAAGCGGTAGGCGGCGCCCTTGGGCAGCAGCGCCATGTGGCCACGGCCGAGCACGATGCGGCCCATCTTGCGGCCTTCGGGATTGTCCTCCAGACGGATGGCGCCCTGCTGCCCGGCGGGCACCAGGCCCGGGTCGGCGAGCTTCACGAGATGGACCTCGACGTTGCCGTCCATGCAGAGGGCGAACTCGTCATGCGCCGCGGCGAACCAGGGCGAGGCGCCCTCGGCGCGCACCGCCTCGATGACGTACTGGAAGTTCTTGCCGACCGCGACGCGCTCATAGGGCTGCGCGCGCTGGGCGACCTCGAACAGGTTGGAGAAGACGTAGTTGCGCGGGTCGTCGTCGATGATCGCGACGCCGCCCTTGCGGTAGTTGTCGAGCGAACCGAAGACGGTGGTGTAGTCCGACATGGCCTGCTCCCTCCCGCGCCGTCGCCGGCACCCGTGCCGCGGGCATCGTCGACAGGCTTGCGCTGTTCGCATTGCGAACATATGTTCGTATTACGGACAGCGTGTTTGGGGCGCCCGGGCATGTCAAGCGAAATCGAGTCGCCGGACTTCGTCGCCTCGCTGGCGCGCGGCCTGACGGTGATCCGCGCCTTCGGCCATGACGCGCACGCCATGACGCTGACCGAGGTGGCGCGCCGGACCGGGCTGACCCGCGCCACCGCGCGACGGTTCCTGCTGACGCTCTCGACGCTGGGCTATGCGCGCAGCGAGGACGGCAAGCATTTCCGCCTGACGCCGCGGGTGCTCGATCTCGGCTATGCCTATCTCTCCTCGCTCGACCTCGTCGAGGTCGCCCAGCCCTTCATCGAGCAGGTCGCCGGCGGGACGCAGGAAAGCTGCTCGGTCGCCGTGCTCGACGGGCACGACGTCGTTTATGTCGCCCGCGTCCCGACCAAGCGCATCATGCGGGTCGCCCTCAGCGTCGGCACCCGCCTGCCGGCCCATGCCACCTCGCTCGGCCGCGTGCTGCTCGCCGACCTGCCCGAGGCGGCGCTCGACGCCTTCCTGGCGGACGGCCCGCTGGCGCGCTTCACCGACCGGACGGTGACCGACGCGGCGGAGCTGCGGCGCCGGCTCGCCGAGGTGCGCCGCCAGGGCTACGCGGTGGTCGACCAGGAGCTCGAGGAGGGGCTGCGCTCGATCTCGGTGCCGCTGCGCCGCCGCGGCGCGGCCAGCGCGATCGCGGCGCTCAACGTCAGCAGCCATGCCAGCCGCGTCACCAACCAGGAGCTGGTGCGCCGCTTCCTCCCGGCGATGCGGGCCGCCGCCGACGGGATCGCGGCGGCGCTGCCGGGATGACCGCCCGCGTGTTGATTTGAGTCAAGGCATCCCGAAGGGCCACGGACCTCAATGGCATCATGAGCGGACTTCTTCTGCGTCCTCGGACCCTGGCACGGGCCAGGCGCGCCCTGCTGGCATCGGGCCTGCTGCTCGGGCTTGCCGGCTGCGTCTATGACGGCTACGGCTACGGCAGCTACGGCTACGGATACGACTACGCCTATCCGGGCTACGGATACGGCTACCCCTACTATTCCTATCCGTCCTACGCCTACCCGCCCTATGGCGGCTACTGGTACGGCGGCGTCTGGTACGGCAACAACAACAATCACGATCATGACCACGACAACGATCATGATCATGACGGCTGGCACGGCGGCAAGCCGCCGCCGGGCGGCTGGCACGGCGGCGGGCCGCCGCCGGGTGACGGCCATGGCGGCTGGCCTCCGCCGGGCGGCGGGCACAATGGCGGGCCGCCTCCGGGTGGCGGGCACAATGGTGGGCCGCCGCCGGGCGGCGGGCACGCCGGTGGGCCGCCTCCGGGCGGCCAGGGCGGTGGGCCACCGCCGGGTGGCGGCCAGGGTGGCCGGCCTCCCGGTGGCCAGGGCGGCCGGCCGCCGGGCGGCGGCGGTTGGGGCCAGGGCGGCGGCCAGGGCGGCAGCCGTTCCTGCTGCCGCCGGGCAGCTTCGGCGGCGGGCGCGGGCGGAGCCGGTGAGCTTCGCCGGAGATGGCCGGCGCGCTCAGCGCCGGCCGCGCGCCTCCGGGAAGAGCCACATCGCGGCGATCATCAGGGCGCCAAGGCCGAGAGCCAGCCAGGCGTCGAGCGCCTGGCCGGCGCGCCCCTGGAAGTAGTGGACGATCACCGCAACGATCGCGACCAGGATCGACAGCGACAGCTTGATGCGGTTCGGCATGGCTCCGGCGCCGGCTGAGGTTGCCGGCCGAGCCTGCGCGCCGGCCGCCGCGCGGTCAAGCCGGCGTCAGGCCGATCGGGCCATGCAGCCGGACCTTGACCCGCCGGCCGGCTGCTTGCGAGAGTCCGGGCCGGGCGCACCCCGGACGGTCGGTGATGAAGCACTATCGCGGCGACCGCACGATCGACGGCATCGCGGTAACGGTCGACGGCCGGCCGCTCGATCCGCTGCTCTCGATCCGCCGCTTCTCGCCGAACGGCTTCGAGTGGAGCTATGAGGGGCCGGAGCCGGAGCAACTCGCCTTCGCGCTGCTCGCCGACCATTGCGGCGACCCGGCGCGGGCGCTGCGGCTCTGCCGCGGCTTCATGCGGAGTGTCGTGGCGAACTTCGACAACGAGTGGGAGATGACCAGCGCCGACATCGAGGCGGCGCTGGCGTCCCTTCCGGCGGGAGGCTGAGGATGGAGCTGGCAACGTCGCCGATGGGACCCCGTCAGCGCGGCTACCGGCAGGAATACCGGGCCCGGATCGCCGGCTGGTACAATGGCTGGGTCCATGTCGCGGTGATCTACGCCATCGGCCTCACCGCCGAGTTCATCTACGCCACCAACCTGCGCGCCGTCGCCTGGTGGGAGTGGCTGACCGTCCCGGCGGTCTTCCTGCTCTGCAACCTGTTCGAATGGGCGGTGCACCGCTACGTCATGCACCGGCCGCGGCAGTGGCGCGCGCTGCGCGCCGTCTATACCCGCCACACCCTGATGCACCACCAGTTCTTCACCCGCGAGGAGATGCGCTTCGCCGACCATCGCGACTGGCGCGTCACCGTCTTCCCGCCCTATGCGCTGGTCGTCTTCGTGCTGATGTCGATCGTGCCGGCGCTGCTCGTCGGCGCGGTGGTCTCGGCCAATGCCGGCTGGCTGGTGATGGCGACCACGACGGGCATGTACCTGCTCTACGAGTTCATGCATTTCTGCTGTCACGTCGAGGAGAACGGCTTCGTCGCGCGCTGCCCGTTCGTCAACACGCTGCGGCGCCATCACGCCGCGCACCACGACCCGTCGCTGATGATGGAGCGTAACATGAACCTGACCTTCCCGATCGCCGACTGGCTGTTCGGGACGTCGGACCTCGACCGCGGGCTGGTCGGCACGCTGCTCAACGGCTACTCGACCCGCCATGTCCGGCAGGACCTGCGCCGGACGCAGCGCACGCCGCGCCCGGCGCCCGGTGCGGCGGTCAGGGGACCTGCGTGATCAACGGCTTGCCCGCGAAGTGATTGGCGAGATTGCCGATCACCAGGTCGCCCATCTTGCCGCGCGTCTCGACGGTGGCGCTGGCGACATGCGGCAGCAGCACCACGTTCTCCAGATCGAGCAGCGCCGGCGGGACGCGCGGCTCGTCGACGAAGACGTCGAGGCCGGCGCCGCCCAGCCGCTTCTCCAGCAATGCCGCGACCAGCGCCGGCTCGTCCACCACCGAGCCGCGCGAGATGTTGATCAGCACGCCCTCGGGGCCGAGCGCATCCAGCACGGCGGCGTTCACCAGCCCGCGGGTGGCGGCGCCGCCCGGGCAGGCCAGCACCAGGAAGTCGCTGTCGCGGGCGAGGTCGACGGCGCTTGCGACATGGGGGTAGGGCGCGTCCGGCTTCGGCCGCGGCCCGTGCCAGGCGATGCGGCAGTCGAAGGCGGCGCAGCGCCGGGCGATCGCCTGGCCGATGCGGCCGAGCCCGACGATGCCGACGCGGCTGCCGCTGAACTTGCGGGTCAGCGGCATGTCGCCCTTCAGCCACCTGCCCTCCCGGACATGGCGGTCGGCGGCGCAGATCCGCCGCGACGTCGCCAGCAGCAGCGCGAGGGCGAGGTCGGCGACGTCGTCGGTCAGCACGTCCGGCGTGTTGGTGACGGCGATGCCGCGCGCCCGGGCCGCCGGCAGGTCGATGGCGTCGACCCCGACGCCGTAGCAGGAAATGATCTCCAGGGCGGGCAGCTGCGCGATCAGCGCCGCCTCGGCGCCGCGGCCGCCGGTGGTGGCGATGGCGCGGATGCGCGGCCCGATCTCGGCCAGCAGCGCCGCCTTGTCGGGCGCGGTCCACAGCCGGTGCGCCTGATAGTCCCGCTCCAGCGTCTCCAGCACCCGCGCCATCATCGGCGCGAGGATCAGCAGTTCCGGCTTCATCGTCTTCCCCTGGTGGCAGCGTCGGCGGGCCAGTCTAGCGACCTCGCCGCGCGCGGCAACCCGGCCGGGCAGGTGCCGTGACCACGGTGCCGACGGCACCCCCCGCCGCCGCCGCGCCGGATCGCCTGGCGGCCGGCGCCGCCTGTTCGCTGCTCGCCTTCGCCTCGCTGGCGGCGATGAACGCGCTGGCCAAGGCGGCGGCGCCCTTCGCCTCGACCACCATGATCGTGCTGGTGCAGAACGCCGGCTGCCTGCTGCTGGTGCTGCCCTGGGCGCTGAAGGACGGTCGGGCCGGGCTCCGCACCGGGCGGCTGGGGATGCATCTCTTCCGCGCCGCGACCGGCACCGGCGCCTGGTTCTGCCTGATGCTGGCGATCCGCATGCTGCCGCTGCCGACGGCGGTGCTGCTGACCTACAGCGCGCCGCTCTGGATGCCGCTGATCGCCTGGGCGGCGACCCGCGAGCGGGTGGCGCCGCGCGTCTGGATCGGCGCCGCGCTGGGCTTCGCCGGCATCGCGCTGGTGCTGCATCCCAGCGCCGACCTGCCGCTCGGCGGCGCCGCCTGGGGTCTCGCCGCGGCGCTGCTGCTGGCGCTCGCGCTGCTCGCCGTGCGCTGGCTCGGCAGCACCGAGCCGACGCCGCGCATCCTCTTCTACTACTTCCTGCTCTCGACGGCGATCATGGTGCCGCCCGCGGCGATCGAGTGGACGACGCCCGCACCGCTTGGCTGGCTGTACCTCGCCGGCGTCGCCGTCGGGCTGGCGCTCGGGCAGCTCTTCATCGTCATCGCCTATCGCTACGCCTCGGCGGTGCGGCTCAGCCCCTTCATCTACTCGGTCATCGTCTTCACCGCGCTGATCGACTGGGCGGTCTGGGGACGACCGCCCTCCCCGCTCGAGCTCGCCGGCATGGCGCTGGTGGTCGGCGCCGGGATCCTGGCGGCCCGTCCCGCCGCAAGCTAGGCTGTCGCCCCGCCGCGCAGAAGCACCGGGAGGAAGGCGATGGCGTCGAGGATCGTCCTGCTGGTCGTCCTGCTGCTGGCAGCAGTGCCTGGACGTGCCGACAGCGTCTTCGAATCGCCCCAATCCCTGATCGCCGCCCGGGCGATGCTGGAGGACGCCGCCGGCGGGCCACTGCAGGCGCTGCGCTTCGTCATCGAGCCGAACGAGGTCAGCGTCGCCGCCGCCAACCCCGCCAATCCAGGTCACCTCGATGGCTGGACCTTCCGCTTCGCGCGGCTCAAGGTGCGCGGTCCGGAACCGGCGCAGCCAGGCCCGCTCCGGGCCGAGTTCTCGCCGTTCCTGTTCGACCTTCATGCCGTCGACTTCGCCGTGCTGCCCGACCTCGTGGCGGCCGCCCTGAAGCGCGCGGCGCTCGAGGACCCCGGCCGGGTCGTCTCGATGACCCTGGAGCGCCCGCTGCGGCTGCTGCCGGGCAAGAAGCTCGCGCCGCCCGCCTGGACCATCGAGATCAGCAGCGGACGCGAGACTGCGACCATCTATGCCGACCTCGCGGGCGGCGTCACCGGCACCAACCTCTCCGGCACGAACCGCGCCCGGCGGCTCGACCTGCTGGCCCAGACCGGGCTGGTCGCCGACGCGGCGGAGACGTTCCGCAAGGAGCAGGGCGCCGGCCCGATCCTCCGCCGCGTGGCGATCGACCGGCGGGCGGTCGCCTTCGAGACCATCCTGCCGGACGACGTCTCCCTGGCTGCGGACTCCGCCCTGAAGACCGAGACGGTGCTGCTGTGGAACCTCGACGGGCTGCAGCGGCAGCTCGGCCGCATCAACATCGGTGCGGCGATGGGCAAGGAACGCCTGGCCCCCTTCGCCGTCGGCGAGGTCCGCTGGGACGTGCTGCAGGCGCTCGAGAAGACCGCGCGCGAGCGGCTGGCGATGCCGCAGGGCCGCATCGCCGGCATCGAGATCACCCGGCCGACCGAGGTGGTCGGGCGGCCGGCGCTGCAATGGCGCGTCGATGTCGAGGATGCGGGTGCGCGCGGCGCGGTGCTGGCCGCGGTCGACGGCAAGGTGCTGCAGGTGCTGCTGCCGGACGGGCGGCGCAAGCCGACCGACTGGCGCGCGCCGGCCGCCATCCTCGCGGCGGTGGCGCGGATCGACCAGGATTTCGGCCCGGGCGCGCTGCTCTCCGAGATCGTCGCCTACGACGACAAGGTGGCGGTCACCGGACGCGATCCGCGCGACCCCGGCGCCTCCGTCCAGGCGCTGCTCGACGACGAGGGCTTCAACCGCTTCGGCACCGCCTCGCCCTTCGCGACGGAATACCCGCCCTTCACCACGGCCGATCTCGCGCCGCTCTCGGCCGAGCGCCTGGCCAGGCTCGAGGCCGACACGCTCGCCCGGCTCGGGTTGCCGCCAGGCTCGATCACCACCATCTCGATCGGCCGCGGATCGATGGACCCCTCGCCCGCCGGCAACGTCACGATCGAGATCCGTGCCGAGGACCGGCCGTTCGGCCGCGGCGGCCGGGTCAACTGGGAGATGGACGGCACCGTCATCAAGGAATATCTGCCCGATGCCGCGACGGCGCCCCCGCCGGACCGGGGCGACTGCGCGCAGCAGGCCGATCCCCCGCGCAGCATCGCTGGATGCACCCACGTCATCGCGGACGAGGCCACCAGCACGCCGGACCGCGCCATCGCCTACACCAACCGCGGCCTCGCCTATGCCGCGAGCGGCGACCTCGACCACGCCATCGCGGACCACACGGAGTCGATTCGGCTGCAGCCCGACTATCCCAACCCGTACAACAACCGCGGGCTCGCCTACTACCAGAAGCACGATCTCGCCCGCGCCATCGCCGACTACGGCGCGGCGCTCGAGCGCGAGCCGGGCTCGGCGATCGTGCTGCGCAACCGCGGCCTCGCCCGCCTCGACCAGGGCGATCTCGCCGGCGCGCTCGGCGACCTCGACGCCGCGGTCGCAGTCGATCCGGACAATGGCTGGGCGTACTATCTCCGCGGCTTCATCCATCTGCGGCAGGACGAGCCGGAGGCCGCCGTCGCCGAGTTCGACCGCTCGATCGAGTAGAGTCCGGAGGCCGGCACCTATTACCGGCTGCGCGGCCGCTCGCTGCACGCGCTCGGGCAGGTCGATCGGGCGATGGCCGATCTCGACGCGGCCGTCCGCCTGCTGCCCAAGGACAGCAACGCCCATCTCGACCGCGGCATCGCGCTCGCCTATGGCGGCGACCTCGCCGGGGCGGAGCGCGAGATCGCCGCGGCGCAGGAACTGGCGCCGGCCGACGCCTATGCCGCCATCTGGCTGGTCATCGTGCAGCGCCGCCGCGGCGCGTCCGGCGAGGTCGACGCAGTCTCGGGCAAGGTCGACCGGGCAGCCTGGCCCGGCCCGGTGCTCGAGCTGCTCGCCGGGCGCATGACGCAGGACCAGCTGCTCGCCGCGGCGGCCGATCCGTGCCGCGCACGCAGCGGGGCCGGATCTGCGAGGCGAAGTTCTACGGCGCCGCCCTGCTGCTGCAACAGGGCAAGCCGGCGGCGGCCACGGCCGCTGCTCGAGGCCGCCGACGCCGGCTGCCGCGCGACTTCACCGAATGGGACGCCGCGCGCGCCGAGCTGAAGACGCTCGGCGCCAAGCCGTGAGGGGTGGCATTCGGCGCAGCCGCCGCCTGGATTGCCGGGTCAAGCCCGGCAATGACAAGATTTTGAGAGTCGGCCCCAATTCAGTTGTCATGCCGGGGCTTGACCCGGGCGTTCATTCTGCGGGGTCGGCTACACGCCCCAGCGCAGGCCGGCGGTGTGCACCGGTGCGTCCCACAGGCGGAGCAGCTCCGCATCGGCGAGCGTCACAGTGATCGAGCAGCCCGCCATGTCGAGCGAGGTGACGTAGTTGCCGACCAGCGAGCGGGCGACCTTGAGGCCGCGCCCCTCGATCAGGCGTCGGGCCGCGTTGTACATCAGGTAGAGCTCCATCGCCGGGGTCGCGCCGAAGCCGTTGACCAGCAGGATCGCCTCGCCCTTCGGCGCGCCGAGATCGTCGAGGATGGCGTCGACCATCTCGCCGGCGATGACGTCGGCAGGCTGCAGCCGGACGCGGCGGCGGCCCGGCTCGCCATGAATGCCGACGCCCATCTCCATCTCGTCCTCGCCGAGCGTGAAGGTCGGCTTGCCGGCGGCCGGCACCGTGCAGCTGCTCAGCGCGACCCCCATCGAGCGCGTCGCCTTGTTGACCCGCTCGCCCAGCGCCTTCAGCGCGGCGAGGTCGCGCCCCTCCTCGGCGGCGGCGCCGACCATCTTCTCGACGATCAGCGTACCGGCGACGCCGCGCCGGCCGGTCGAGTAGGTCGAGGTCTCGACGGCGACGTCGTCGTCGGTGACGACGGTCTCGATGGCGCGGTCGGTCATCTCCTTCGCCATCTCGAAGTTCATGATGTCGCCTTCGTAGTTCTTCACGATGAAGAGCACGCCGGCGCCGGTGTCGACCGCCTCGGCGGCGGCCAGCATCTGGTCGGGGGTGGGCGCGGTGAAGACCTGCCCGGGGCAGGCCGCGTCGAGCATGCCGCTGCCGACGAACCCGGCATGCAGCGGCTCGTGGCCCGAGCCGCCGCCCGAGATCAGCGCGACCTTGCCCGGCTTCAGCCGGGCGCGGCGCACGAACTTGCCCTCCTCGCCCAGCGCCAGGATGTCGCCATGGGCGCCGACCAGCCCGGCCAGGCTCTCGCTCAGCACGGTGTCGACGGCGTTGATCAGCTTCTTCATGGTTTCCTCCCCTCGGCTGTCTCGTCCTCGCTCTCGCGCAGCATCCCGGCGATCCGCTCGGCCATCTCGACCAGCGCCGCCTCGAGCCGGCGGTTGCGCTCCTCGTCGCCGAGATCGGGCAGGGTCAGCGCCACGCGCCGGACCCTGAGCTCGAGCTGGCCCAGCACGCGCAGGCGCTGCGGATGGGCGCGGCGATAGGCGGCGAGGAACTGCGCGCGCTCGCCGGCCGCGAAATGGCAGATCTCGAGGATGGCGTCGACATGCTGCGCCGGGATCGGCGTGGGATAGGCCGGGTTGGAGATCTGCGAGATGAAGCTGCGGTTCTTGCCGAGCGCCTCGGCGAGGCGCTGGCGCATGCCGGACGGCCGCTTCTCCAGCACCGCCTGGAGCAGCCGCTTGTAGAGCGCGACCGCCTCCGGCGCCGCGTCGGAGCGCCCGGCCGGCTTCATGCCGGCCGGCCGTACCGGGCGATCGCCGCCTTGACCCCGGCGACGGCCGGCGCCGGCATCGACAGGCTGCGCAGGCCGCAATCGAGCAGCTGCGGCACCAGCCCGGCATCGCCCGCGAGATCGCCGCACAGCCCGACCTCGCGGCCGCTGCCGCGCCCCTCGGCGGCGACCTCGGCGAGCAGCCGCCAGAGCGCCGGCGTCGGCTGCGCCAGCGGCGCGAGCTCCGGCTCGTCGCGGCTCGCCGCGGTCAGGTACTGGATCAGGTCGTTGCTGCCGATCGAGAAGAAGTCGGCCGGGAAGTCGGCCAGCATCAGCGCCGCGGCGGGAACCTCGACCATCATGCCGAGCGGCGGCAGCGCCGCGGCGACGCCCTCGGCCGCCAGCCCGTCGACCGCCTCCTGCAGCAGCGCGCGGCTCTCCGCCAGCTCGTGCGGCATCGTCACCATCGGCACCATGACCTTGAGGCGGCCATGGCGGGCGGCGCGGGCCAGCGCGCGCAGCTGGACGCGGAACACGTCGGGTCGCCGGAGGGTGAGCCGCACGCCGCGCACGCCGAGGAACGGGTTCGACTCGCCCTCGCGGGTCAGGCCGGGCACCGGCTTGTCGCCGCCGGCATCGAGGGTGCGGATGGTCACGGGCCTCAGCCCCGCCCACTCCAGGATGCGGCGGTAGGCGCGGTACTGCTCCTCCTCCGAGGGCAGGCCACCGCGGCCATGAAAGAGGAACTCTGTCCGCACCAGCCCGATGCCGTCATAGGGGGCCGGATCGAGCGCCGCGAGCTCGTCGGGACCGGCGATGTTGACCATCACCTGGACCCGCTCGCCGGCGGCGGTGACCGCCGGGCGGTCGAGGAACTCGGCCTCCTCGGCGCGGCGCGCGGCGGCGGCGGCGCGGCGCGCCTCGAAGCGCCGCCGCGCGGCGGCATCGGGGTTGAGCACCAGCAGCCCGCCTTCGGCGTCGAGCAGCGCATCGCCGTGGCCCTCGAGATCGGCGGCGCCGACCCCCACCAGCACCGGCACGCCGCGCGAGCGGGCGAGCAGCGCGACATGGCTGGTGGCGCTGCCGCGCAGCAGCACCAGCCCGCCGCCCTGCCATTCGGCGGCCAGGAACCGCGACGGCGGCAGGTCGTCGGCGACGACGATCGCGCCGGAGGGAATCGGCTCCTCGACCCGGCCGGCCAGCCGGTCGAGCACGCGCTCGCGCAGGTCGACGATGTCGGCGGCACGGCCCCGGAAATACGCGTCCTCCGCCCCGGCGAAGTCGGCGACCTGGGCGTCGAGCGCCTCGCGCCAGGCCTGCTCGGCCGGCGTCCCGGCGGCGATTGCGCCATAGACCGGGTCGGTCAGGGTGGCGTCCTCGAGGAAGGCGAGCTGGAAGGCGAGAATGCCGGCGGCATCCTCGTCGGCGCCGGCCGCCTCCATCATGGCGCCGAGCTCCCCCGAGGCGGCCTCGAGCGCGCGCTGCAGCGCTGCCCGCTCCGCCACCGGCTCGCCGGCGGCGCGGCGGGACTCGGCCGGCGGCCGCAGCCGGACCAGCGGCCCGGCGGCGAGCCCCGGCGAGGCCGGCGTGCCGCGCAGCTCGCGCGGGCCGGTGCGCCTGCCGCCGCGCTCAGGGGCCATCCGCGAAGTCCCGCTCCACCAGGGTGATCAACGCGTCGACCGCGGCAGCGGCGTCGGCTCCCTCGGCGCGGAAGTAGAGGATCGTGTCCTTGGGCGCCTTGGCCGCCATCACCTTGACGATGCTCTTGGCGTCGATCCAGGGGCCCTCGGCGGACAGGCCGAGGTCGATGCGCGCGCCGAAGGCCTTGGCGAGCTTGGTCAGCTTCACCGACGGCCGGGCGTGCAGCCCGACATCGTGGCGCATCAGCACGGAGCGCTCGACATGCTCGCTCATGCCGCCTTCAGCTCCTCCGCCGTGCGGCGCACCTCGTCGAGGCTGGCGCCGGAGGAGGCCTCGGTGGCGGCCATCACCGCGCCCTCGACGATCGGCGCGTTGCAGATCACCGCCAGCTCGCGCCGCTCCTCCGGCAGCATCTCGATCGCCATCTCGCTGTTGGTCTCGGCGCCGCCGAGATCGACCAGGATGGCGACGCCGCGCGCCGACCAGGCACGGTCGATGGCGGCGAGGATCGCCTCGACGCTGGTCCCGAGACCGCCGCCGGGATCGCCGCCGCACCAGGCGAGCGGCACCTCCTCGCCCACCATCTGGCGCACCATGTCGGCGGTGCCCTCGGCCACCAGCGGCGAATGCGACACGATGACGATGCCGACGTTCCCCGTCACGCCCTGCCCTCCATCAGATCGGCGACCGCCTCGACGATGAGCGTCGAGGAGCGTGCGCCGGGATCCATATGCCCGATGCTGCGGGCGCCGAGGAAGGAGGCACGGCCGCGCACCGCCTGCATCGGCACCGTCGCGGCCGCCGCCTCGGCGGCCGCGCACCGCGCCCGATCCGGCAGCCCGGGCCCGCCGGCCGCGAGCACCGCCGCCACCGGCGCCAGCACGTCGAGCATGGTCTTCTGCCCGACGTCGGACTTGCCGCGCTGCTTGACCGCGTCGACCGCCTGGCCGAAGGCCGCGGCGAACCCGGCGGCGGTCGGCGGCTCGTCGAGCGCCTTGCCGAGCGCCAGGAACAAGGTGCCGTAGAGCGGGCCGGAGGCGCCGCCGACCTTCATCACCAGGGTGGTGCCGACGCCCTTCAGCCCTTCGCCGAGCGGCTTGGCCGCGAGCTTGTCGAGGTCGGCCAGCACCGCCTCGAAGCCGCGCTTCATGTTGATGCCGTGGTCGCCGTCGCCGATCGCCTGGTCGAGCGCGGTCAGCTCCTCGGCCGCCGCGACGATCCTGTCCGCCACGGCGCGGATCGCCGCGCGGCGCCTCGCCTCGTCGAAGCTCATCTCACCGCCTCCAGCCGCTCGCCCGCGGCGTCGAAATAGACCGGCCGGGTCAGCTCCAGCGCCACCTGGTCGCCGGCCCGCACCGGGGCGTGCGGGTCGGCCAGCGTCACCAGCGCATGCCCGGCGAGATCGAGATGGACATGGCTCTGGTCGCCGAGATGCTCGACCCGGCGCACCGTCGCCACCGTGCCGCCGCCGCGGGCCGGCGTGAAGCGGAGATGCTCGGTGCGCACGCCGATGGTGCGGGTGGCGGCCGGCGCGCCGGGGGCCGGCAGCAGCCCGGCCGGCACCAGGTTGATCGCCGGGGTGCCGAGCCGCGCCGCGACATAGACGTTCTGCGGCTGCTCGTAGACCTCGCGCGGCGTGCCGAGCTGGACCAGCCGGCCGTCGGCGATGACGCCGATGCGGGACGCCAGCGTCATCGCCTCGATCTGGTCGTGGGTGACGTAGAGGATGGTGGCGCCGAGCTCCTCCTGGACGCGCTTCAGCTCGAGCCGCAGCTCCGAGCGCAGCTTGGCGTCGAGCGAGGAGAGCGGCTCGTCCATCAGGTAGATCGAGGGCTGGCGCACCAGCGCCCGGCCGATCGCGACGCGCTGCATCTCGCCGCCCGAGAGCCGGGTCGCCTTGTTGGCGAGCTTGGCCTCGATGTGCAGCAGCTGCGCCACCGCCTTGACGCGGCGGTCGATCTCCGCCGCCGGCACCCGGCGCGCCGGCGAGCGCAGCGGGAAGGCCAGGTTCTCGTACACCGAGAGGTGCGGGTAGAGCGAATATTGCTGGAAGACGAAGGCGACGTCGCGGGCCGAGGGCGGCAGCCCGTCGACCGGCCGGCCGCCGATCGAGACGCGGCCGGCCTCGGCGCGCTCCAGCCCGGCGATCAGGCGCAGCGTGGTGGTCTTCCCGGCGCCCGTGGGGCCGAGCAGAACCACCAGCTCGCCATCGGCGATCGACAGGCTGAGATCGGACACCGCGACGGTCTGGCCGAAGCGCTTGGTGACGCGATCGAGCACCACCTCTGCCATCAGGCGGCTCCCTCGGTGAGGGCGCTGCGCAGCGCCCGCCCGCTGGCGCCGTCGAACAGCGACAGCCGCTCGGCGACCAGCCGCAGCCCGACCGTCTCGCCGGCCCGCGCCGGCTGGGCCGAGGGCAGGCGCGCCCGGACCTGGCCGCTCTCGGTGTCGATGGTCACCACCTGGGTGGTGCCGAGATACTCGACGCCGAACACCCGGCCGCGCAGCGCCGCGGCATCGTCGAGCAGGATGTGCTCCGGCCGCACGCCCAGCACCAGCGGCCCGGGGCCGCGATCCTCGCGGATCTCCGGCACGGCGATGTCGGCGGGACCGATGCGCACGCCGCGCTCGCCCCGCGCCACCTTGCCCTCGAAGCGCAGGAAGCCCATCGGCGGCGAGCCGATGAAGTCGGCGACGAACATGCTGACCGGCCGGTCGTAGATCTCCTGCGGCTGGCCGACCTGCTCGATCACCCCGCGGTTCATCACCGCGATGTAGTCGGCCATCGACATGGCCTCGAGCTGGTCGTGGGTGACGTAGACGGTGGTCGCGCGGATCCGGTCATGCAGGTCGCGCAGCTCGCCGCACATCAGGTGGCGGAACTCGGACTCGAGGGCGCCCAGGGGCTCGTCCATCAGGAAGCACATCGGGCGGCGGACGATGGCGCGGCCGAGCGCGACGCGCTGGCGGTCGCCGCCCGAGAGCCCCGAGACGCGGCGGTCGAGCAGCCCGTCGATGCGCAGCAGCTTCGCCGTCTCCGCGACCCGCTGCCGGATCTCCGACCGCTTCATGCCCTGGCAGCGCAGCGGGAAGCCGATGTTCTGCCGCACGTTCATGTGCGGGTAGAGGGCGAAGAGCTGGAACACGAAGGCGATGTCGCGCTCGGCGGCGCGGCGGAAGGTGACGTCCTCGCCGCCGAGCAGGATGCGGCCCGAGGTCGGCAGCTCGAGGCCGGCGATCATCCGCAGGGTCGTCGTCTTGCCGCAGCCCGACGGCCCGAGCAGCACGAAGAACGAGCCGTCCGGGATGGTCATCGTCGAATCGCGGACCGCGACGAACTGGTCGAAGGCCTTGTGCAGCTGCTCGATGCGGATCTCGGCCATCTCAGCCTATTCCGGGAAGTGGCTGACCACGACGAACCCCAGCGTGCCGGCCAGGATCACGACGAAGGAGTGGGTGTAGAGCCAGAGCGAGAGCGGCTGCATCAGCATGACGACGCCGGCCGCGATCAGCACCATGGCGGCCATCTCCCAGGGGCCGCGGCGGAACAGCGCCCTCATTTGCGCACCGCGCCGAAGGTGATGCCGCGCAGCAGGTGCTTCCTGAGCAGCACGGTGAAGATGACGATCGGGATCAGGAACAGAGTCGTGGCGGCCGCCACCGCCGGCCAGTCCTGGCCGCCCTCACCGATGATGAAGGGGATGAAGGGCGGCATGGTCTGGGCGTCGCCGGAGGTCAGCAGCACGGCGAAGGCGTACTCGTTCCAGGAGAAGATCAGGCAGAAGATGGCGGTGGCGGCGATGCCGGTGGTCGCCTGCGGCAGCACCACCTTGAAGAAGGCGTGCAGCCGGCTGTAGCCGTCGACCATCGCCGCCTCCTCGTACTCGCGCGGGATCTCGTCGATGAAGCCCTTGAGCAGCCAGACGGCGAGCGAGACGTTGACCGCGGTGTAGAGCAGGATCATGCCGAGCTTGGTGTCGGTGAGGCCGAGCTCGCGGTACATCAGGTAGATCGGGATCGCCACCGCGATCGGCGGCATCATCCGGGTCGACAGGATGAAGAACAGCAGGTCGTCGGCCAGCGGCACCTTGAAGCGCGAGAAGGCGTAGGCGGCGAGCGTGCCGAGGAAGACCGCCAGGAAGGTCGAGCCGAAGCCGATCACCAGCGAGTTGACGAAGCGCGGGATGACCTTGGACGGCCCGGCGATCACCATGTTGCGCGAGCGCACCAGCCGCTCGACCCAGCCCTGCGGCGGCGGCAGGCTGGCGATGAACTCCGGCGTCTGCCGGGTGCGGATGGTGAAGAGGTTCACATAGCCCTCGAGCGAGGGCGAGAAGACGATCTTCGGCGGGTAGGCGATCGAGTCGTCGGGCGTCTTGAAGCTGGTGACGACGATCCACAGCAGCGGCACCAGGGTGATCACCGCATAGAGCACCACCAGCACGCCGGCGATCCATTTGGAGCGCGCCGAGGGCTCGACGATCGAATGGGCCGTGGTCGCGCTCATCGCTGCTTCACCCGGTTCAGCACCTTGACGTAGATGTTGGCCAGCCCGAAGACGGTGACGAAGAGGATGATGGCGAAGGCCGAGGAATAGCCGGTCTGCCATTTCTCGAAGGCGGCCCGCTTCAGGGTGATCGAGGCCACCTCGGTGACCGAGCCCGGCCCGCCCGAGGTCAGCAGGTTGACCATGTCGAACATCTTGAAGTTCTCGATGCCGCGGAACAGCGTCGCCAGCATCAGGAACGGCATCACCATCGGCAGCGTGATCGACCAGAAGCGGCGCCACGCCGACGCGCGGTCGACCTCGGCCGCCTCGTAGATGTAGTCGGGGATCGAGCGCAGGCCGGCGAGGCAGATCAGCATGACGTAGGGCGTCCACATCCAGGCATCGACCAGCACGATGCTCCAGGGCGCCAGGTCGACGTCGCCGATCATCTGGAACGAGCCGGGATCCATCCCGGTGAAGAAGGAGACCACGTCGTTGAACAGGCCGATCTGCGGCTGGAACAGGAAGGCCCAGAAATTGCCCACCACGGCGGGCGACAGCATGATCGGCAGCAGGATGATCGTGGTCCAGAAGCTGTGGCCGCGGAAGCGCCGGTTGATCAGCAGCGCCAGCGCGAAGCCCAGCAGCACCTCGATGACGATCGACCAGACGACGAAGTGCGCGGTCGCCCGCATCGCCGCCCAGACGTCCTCGTCGTTGAGGATGTCGAGGTAGTTGCCGAGGCCGATGTTGCGCACCGGCCGGTTCGGCATGTTCGACTTGTAGTTCGTGAAGGAGAGCTGGATCGTCCAGATCAGCGGGAAGATGTTGATCGCCAGCAGCAGCAGGACGGTGGGGGTGATGAACAGCCAGGCGATCGCCCGGTCGGGCAGGCCGCGCAGGCCGCGCGCCGGCGGCGCGGCGCCGCTGCCCGTCGCGATGCCATTGAGGGGGTTGCTGAGCGCCATCGCCGTCTCGTGACCTGCCGGGTTCCGCCTGGAGCCCGCCTACCCGATTGGCTGCGGGCTTTGCCCGCAGGGGGGCCGCCCCCGGCGCCCGCGTACGGGCGCCGGGAACGACCGGGAGAGTACTAGAGCTTGCCTTCGTCCTTGAAGACCTTGGTCCAGTCCTTGATCAGCAGGTCCAGCGCCTCCTTGGCGGTGCCCTTGTCGGCCACCACGAAGTCGTGGATCCGCTTCTGCATGGCGAGCATCAGCTCGGCATAGGCGGGCTCCGCCCAGAAGTCCTTGACGATGCCCATCGAGACCAGGAAGTCGGCGGCGAACGGCGCGCTCTTCGGGAAGCTCGGGTCGTTCAGCACCGACTTGGCGCAGGAATAGCCGCCCAGCGACCACCACTTCTTCTGCACGTCGCCCTGGGCGAACCACTTGATGTACTGCAGCGCGTCGTCCTTGTGGTCGGAGTAGGAGACCACCGAGATGCCCTGCCCGCCGAGCTGGGTGAAGTGATCCTTCTCGGCCGGGTTGACGAAGAAGCCGATCTTGTCGCCGCCGACGTTCGGGTCCTTGTAGAGGCCCGGGAAGAAGGCGAACCAGTTCATCTGCATGGCGACCTGGCCCGACTTGAAGGCGTCGAGGCCCTCGGACATGTAGGCGTTGGTCATGCCGGGCGCGGTGCAGCACTTGTAGAGCGACTTGTAGAACTCGAGGCCGGCGACGGCGCCGGGCGAGTTCACGAAGCCCTCCATGTGATAGGGCTTCTCCGGGTCGTCGTACTTGAAGCCCCAGTCGTAGAGGACGTTGTTCACGCCCATGGTGATGCCCTCGGAGCCGCGCTCCGTGTAGATGTAGGCGCCGTAGACCTTCTTGCCGTCGATCTCGCGGCCCTGGAAGAACTCGGCGATCTGCTTCAGCTCGTCATAGGTCTTGGGCGGGACGAGGTCGCGATTGTACTTCTTCTTGAACTCGGCCTGGATCTCCGGCCGCGCGAACCAGTCCTTGCGGTAGGTCCAGCCGACCGCGTCGCCCATCGCCGGCAGCGCCCAGTAGTTCGGCGTGTTCTTCGGCCATTCGGAGTAGCCGAGGACCGTCGCCGGCATGAAGTCATCCATCGAGATGCCTTCCTTGGCGAAGAAGTCGTTCAGCTTGACGTAGTGGCCGTTCTCCGCCGCGCCGCCGATCCACTGGCTGTCGCCGATGATCAGGTCGCACAGCTTGCCGTGCGAGTTGAGCTCGTTGAGGAAGCGGTCGGCGTAGCTGGTCCACGGCACGAACTCGAACTTCATCTCGATGCCGGTCTTGGCCGTGAAGTCCTTCGACAGCTCGACCAGCGCATTTGCCGGGTCCCACGCCGCCCAGCACAGGGTCAGCTGCTTGGCCTCCGCCTGGGACGGCGTCCCGGCGAGCGCTGCGGCGATCCCGAGCGCCGCTGCGCCCAGGGCCGACTTGAACGCGAGTTTCATGCTCTCCTCCCTCCTTGGCGCCTCGCTCGAGGTCGCCGGTGCGTCGAGCTCGCCGGCGGCCGGCCGTCCCGGTCGCGCCCCGTGCTCGCCAAACTTCCCGATGGTCGCGTGTCCTGTCGTCCTCCGGCGCGGCGCCCGCGAGGCGCCGATGTTTAGTGATTTGGTTAGTGACAACGTTTCACTAAACACGGGACGCGTCAAGCGGCCGCGTGCGGCCAAGCCGCACATCGTCGATCAGGTCAGCATTTGCGACGTTTAGTCGAGTGGGTCGCGGGTCCGTCCGCCGGACGCGACCCGTCGCGGCTGTTTAGTGGACGGCCTCAGAGATCGAGGCGGGCATCCACCCAGGCGCCGCCCTGCCGGCTCGATTCGACGGCAGCGTGGATGAAGCGGACGCCGCGGGCGCCGTCCTCGACGGTCGGCACCAGCAGCGCCGCCGGATCGGGGGGCCGCCTCTCGAGCTTCGCCCAGATCTGCTCGGCGAGGTCGCGATAGAGATTGGCGAAGCCCTCGAGATAGCCCTCGGGATGGCCGGGCGGCGTGCGGGTGGCGCGCGCCGCGGCCGCGGACAGGCCGCCGGTGCCGCGCGACAGGGTGCGCGGCGGCTCGCCGAGCGGCGTGAAGCGCAGCTGGTTGGGATGCTCCTGGCTCCAGTCGAGCCCGGCCTTCTCGCCATAGACGCGCAGCCGCAGGCCGTTCTCGTTGCCCGGCGCCACCTGGCTGGCCCAGAGCAGGCCCTTGGCGCCGCCTTCGTAGCGCAGCATCAGATGGACGTTGTCGTCCAGCGTGCGGCCCGGCACGAAGCTGGCGAGGTCGGCCGCCAGCTTGTCGATGGCGAGGCCGGAGACGAAGCAGGCGAGGCTCTCAGCGTGGGTTCCGATGTCGCCGAGGCAGCCGCCGATGCCGGAGCGCGACGGGTCGGTGCGCCAGGCGGCCTGCTTGTGGCCGGTCTCCTCCAGCCGCGTGCTGAGCCAGTCCTGCACATACTCGACCTGGACCAGCCGGATGCGCCCGAGCTCGCCGGCCGCCACCATCTCGCGCGCCTGCCGGACCAGCGGATAGCCGGTGTAGTTGTGGGTCAGGCCGAACACCAGCCCGCTGCGCCGCACCGCCCGGACGAGATCGAGCGCGTCCTCCAGGCTGTTGGTCATCGGCTTGTCGCAGATCACGTGGATGCCGCGGTCGAGGAAGGCCCGCGCGATCGGGTGGTGGCTGTCGTTGGGGGTGACGATGGCGACCGCGTCGATGCCGTCCGGCCGCTTCGATTCCGCCTCCGCCATGGCGCGATAGTCGTCATAGGCGCGGTCGGCGGCGAGGCCGAGGTCGGCGGCGGAGTCGCGCGCCCGCTGCGGGTCGGCCGACAGCGCGCCGGCGACCAGCTCGTAGGCGTCGTCCATCCGGGCGCAGAGCCGGTGCACGGCGCCGATGAAGGCGCCGCGCCCGCCGCCCACCATGCCGAGCCGCAGCCGCCGATTGCGGCCGGTGCCGTCCTGCAGTCCGCCGACCATGCGCCCTCCTCCCGGCTCCGTCGCCTCGGCTAGCTCAGCCCGAGGATCTTCCGGTTGTTCGACTCATCGCCACGGCCGGCATAGTCGTCGAGGCCGCGATCGGTGATGCGGATGATGTGCGCGGCGATGAAGGGCGCGCCCTCGCGCGCGCCGTCCTCGGGATGCTTGAGAGCGCATTCCCACTCCAGCACCGCCCAGCCGGGGTAGTCGTAGGCGGCGAGCTTGGAGAAGATCGCCGCGAAGTCGACCTGGCCGTCGCCCAGCGAGCGGAAGCGGCCGGCCCGCTTCACCCAGCTCTGGAAGCCGCCATAGACACCCTGGCGACCGGTGGGATTGAACTCCGCGTCCTTGACGTGGAAGGCGCGGATCCGCTCGTGGTAGATGTCGATATATTCGAGATAGTCGAGCTGCTGCAGCATGAAGTGGCTGGGGTCGTACAGCATCCGGCACCGCTGATGGTTGCCGACCCGGTCGAGGAACATCTCGTAGCTCACCCCGTCATGCAGGTCCTCGCCGGGGTGGATCTCGTAGCAGACGTCGACGCCGGCCTCGTCGAAGGCATCGAGGATCGGCTTCCAGCGCTTGGCCAGCTCGTCGAAGGCGGCTTCGACCAGTCCCGGCGGACGCGGCGGCCAGGGGTAGACATACGGCCAGGCCAGCGCCCCGGAGAAGGTCGCGTGCGTCGTCAGCCCGAGCCGACGGGACGCCTTGGCGGCCATCAGGCACTGCTCGACCGCCCAGGCCTGGCGGGCGGCCGGATTGCCGCGCACCTGCGGCGCGGCGAAGGCATCGAAGCCGAGGTCGTAGGCCGGATGGACGGCCACCAGCTGGCCCTGCAGGTGGGTCGAGAGCTCGGTGATCTCCAGCCCGTGCCCGGCCAGCGTGCCCTTGACCTCGTCGCAGTAGTCCTGGCTCTCCGCCGCGCGCTCGAGGTTGAACAGCCTGCCGTCCCACGAAGGGATCTGGACGCCCTTGTAGCCGAGCCCGGCGGCCCAGCCGCCGATGGCGTCCAGGCTGTCGAAGGGCGCCGCGTCGCCGGCGAACTGAGCGAGGAAGATGCCGGGTCCCTTGATCGTCCGCATGAGCCGTTCTCCTCCCGGTGGGCCGCGGCGGCGACGATAGCACCGTCGGCCGGAATGCGACCAGGGCCGTTCCACCGCGCCGGTGCCGGTGCTATGAAGGCCGCCGGGAGAAACGCCCACGAGGGACGAGGGGATGACGGACGGGCCGCTCGACAAGGCGGAGCTGGCGGCGCTCGCCGGGCTCGACACGCCGACCGTGTGCAATGCGCTCGAGCTGCTGGTGCCGGCGCGGCGCGGCAGCTTCTTCACGACGCGGCCGCTGGTCTGCGCCCACCCCGGCCTGCCGCCGATCGTCGGCTATGCCCGGACCGCGACGATCCGCGCCACCCATCCCGCCGAGGAGAGCGCCGCCGCGCAGCGCGAGCGCCGGATGGCCTACTACGCCCACGTCGCCGAGGGGCCGGGCCCGAACATCGTGGTGATCGAGGACATCGACGCCCAGCCCGGCTACGGCGCCTTCTGGGGCGAGGTCAACACCAACATCCACAAGGGGCTGGGCTGCCTCGGCGTGATCACCAGCGGCAGCATCCGCGACCTGCCGGTCAATGCCGAGGGCTTCCAGCTGCTCGCCGGCAGCGTCGGCCCGTCCCACGCCTATGTCCATGTCGAGGCGATCGGCACCACGGTGACCGTGCACGGCATGACGGTATCGCCCGGCGACCTCATCCATGCCGACCTGCACGGCGCGGTGGTGATCCCGCACGCGGTCGCCCGCGGCGTGGTCGAGGCGGCCGCCCGCATCGCGCGACGCGAGGCGGTGATCATCGCCGCCGCCAAGGCGCCGGGCTTCAGCTACCAGGTGCTCGCCGAGACGCTGCGGCGGGCGGACGAGATTCACTGACGGCGGCAGGCCGCCGACGCGCGAGGGGAGGAAACGAGGATGGGGATCGGCCAGGACTGGGAGATCTACGACGAGCGCTTCCGCTTCATGGTGCCGGGCAACGCCTGGCTGGAGAAGCTGCATGGCGGCATGCGCTGGGCCGAGGGCCCGGTGTACTTCGCCGACGGCGACTACCTCGTCTGGAGCGACATCCCGAACAACCGCATGCTGCAGTACGTGCCCGGCATCGGCGTGCGCACCTTCCGCAGCCCGGCCGGCCACAGCAACGGCAACACCCGCGACCTCGAGGGGCGGCTGGTGACCTGCGAGCATGGCGGCCGGCGGGTCAGCCGGACCGAGCATGACGGCACCGTCGTCACGCTGGTCGACAGCTACGAGGGCAAGCGGCTCAACTCGCCCAACGACGTGGTGGTGAAGTCGGACGGCACGATCTGGTTCACCGACCCGCCCTACGGCATCCTCAGCGACTATGAGGGCCACAAGGCGGAGAGCGAGATCGGCGCCTGCTACGTCTACCGCTTCGATCCGAAGAGCGGCAGGCTGACCGTCGTCGCCGACGATTTCGACAAGCCGAACGGCATCGCCTTCTCGCCCGACGAGAGCGTCCTCTACGTCGCCGACACCGGCGGCTCGCACGACCCGAACGGGCCGCACCACATCCGTGCGCTCGACGTCGTCGGCGGCAAGAAGCTCGGCCGCAGCCGCGTCTTCGCCGACATCAACCCGGGCCTCGCCGACGGCTTCCGCCTGGACACCCAGGGCAATGTCTGGACCAGCGCCGGCGACGGCGTGCACGTCTACTCGCCCGAGGCCGAGCTGCTCGGCAAGATCAAGGTCCCGGAGGTGGTCGCCAATGTCTGCTTCGGCGGCCCCAGCCGGAACTACCTCTACATCGCCGCGACGACCTCGCTCTACGGCATCTACCTCGCCGTGAACGGCCAGCAGCGGCCGTAGGGAGGATGCCATGCCGGGGCTGAGCGGCGCGCTGCTCTACCGCATGACGCTGGAGGTCGAATCGCCGCTCGACCTCGGCGTCACGCCGCACGGCCACCGGCTGGTGTTCGGCTTCAAGGGCGGCCGCTTCGAGGGGCCGGAGATCCGGGGCGAGGTGCTGACCACCGGCGGCGACTGGCTGCTCGACCGTCCCGACGGGGCGATGGAGCTCGACGTCCGCCGCACGCTGCGCACCGACGACGGCCACCTCATCTATGCCTCTTATCGCGGGCTGCTGGTCGCCGAGCCCGCGGTGCGCGCCCGCCTGGAGCGCGGCGAGGCGATCCCCGCCGAGGAGCTCTATTTCCGCGTCACCCCGGTGTTCGAGACCGGCTCCGCGAAATATGGCTGGCTCAACCGCATCGTCGCGGTGGGGATCGGCGAGGCGACCGCCACCGGCGTGGTGCTGACCGTCTACCGCGTGCTCTGACGGCCGCCGCTCATTCGGCTTCGTACCAGGCGCGGCGCAGCACCGGCGTCACCTTCTGATCGCCCATGGCGGCGGCGATCATCGCCGTCAGGTCGCGCTCGCGGAACGGCTTGCCGATCCGCGGCAGGTCGGCAACGGCCGCCGGATCGAGGCTGGCATAGCCGGTCACCAGCAGGGCCGGCAGCCCCGGACGGATCCGCCGCGCCTCCCCGACCAGCGCCACCCCGGTCATGCCCGGCATGGCGTGATCGGTGATCAGCAGGTCGACCTCGGGCTCGGCGTGCAGCTGCACCAGCGCCGCCGCCCCGGATCCGGCCGTCAGCACGCGGTGGCCGAGCCCGGCCAGCATCTCGGCCATCGCCGCGCGCACCAGCTCCTCGTCATCGACCAAGAGGATGACGAGGCGGCGGGGCTGCTGCGACGCCTCGGCCGCCTCGGCCGGCGCGCCTTCGGCGACCGGCCCGCCGACCGGCAGGTAGATGGCCGCCGTCGTGCCCCGCCCGGGCGCGCTGTCGAGCAGCAGCGCGCCGCCCGACTGCGCCGCCAGCCCGTGCACCATCGACAGGCCGAGCCCGGTGCCCTTGCCGAGCCCCTTGGTGGTGAAGAACGGCTCGACGGCACGGCGCAGCGTCTCAGGATCCATCCCCGTCCCGGTGTCGGCGACGGTGAGGCGGACATAGCTGCCGGGCTGCAGCTCGGCTGGCCCGCGCGCGCCGACCTCGACGGCGTCGGCGGCGATGCGCAGCCGGCCGCCCCCCGGCATGGCGTCGCGGGCATTGACGCACAGGTTGAGCAGCGCCAGCTCGAGCTGGTTCGGATCGACCCGGGCGGCCGGCAGGCTCGACGGCAGATCGAGCTCGATCGCGATGGCCGGGCCGAGCGAGCGGCCGACCAGCTCGACCATGCCGCGCACCAGCTCCGGCACGGCCACGGACCGCGGCTCGAGATGCTGCCGCCGCGCGAAAGAGAGCAGCCGGCCGACCAGCACACGGGCCCGCTCGGCCGATTGCAGCCCGGCATTGAGCAGCCGCGTCAGCCGCTCGTCCTCGGCATTGCGCCGGCGCGCCCGGTCGAGCGCGCCGATGATCGGCGTCAGCAGGTTGTTGAAGTCGTGCGCCACGCCGCCGGTGAGCTGGCCGATCGCCTCCAGCTTCTGGGCGTGGAACAGGCTATCGCGCGCCTCATCGAGCGCCCGCTGCGCCTCGCGCCGCTCGGTGATGTCGCGGGTCACCTTGGCGAAGGCGATCACCGCTCCGGCCTCGTCGCGGATCGCGTCGATCACCACCTGGGCCCAGAAGCGGCTGCCGTCCTTGCGGACGCGCCAGCCCTCGCTCTCCCAGCGCCCCTCGCGACGGGCCGTCTCCAGTCCCGCCGCCGGCACGGAAGCCGCGCGATCCTCCGCGGTGTAGAAGCGGGAGAAGTGCTCGCCGACGATCTCCTCGGGGCGATAGCCCTTGATCCGCTCCGCGCCGACGTTCCAGCTGGCCACCCGGCCCGCCGGGTCGAGCATGAAGATGGCGTAGTCGGTGACGCCCTGGACCAGCAGCCGGAACTGCTCCTCGGACCGGCGCAGCGCCGCCTCCGCCCGGCGGCGCTCGGTCAGGTCGCGGGTGACCTTGGCGAAGCCGACCAGTCGCCCCGCGGGATCGCGGATGGGATCGATCACGACATGGGCCCAGAAGCGCGAGCCGTCCTTGCGGACGCGCCAGCCCTCGCGCTCGACCCGGCCGTCCCGGGCGGCGTCGAGGTCCAGCTCCGGCAGGCCGGCGGCGCGGTCCTCCTCGCCATAGAGGCGAGAGACGTGCTGGCCGATGATCTCGTCCGGCGCGTAGCCCTTGAAGCGGCGGGCCCCGGCGTTCCAGCTGGTCACCACGCCGTCGGCGTCAAGCATGGAGATGGCGTAGTCGGAGATGGCGTCGACCAGCAGCCGGTACCGCGCCTCGCCGGACCGTTCAGCCTGCCTGCGATCCTCGTCGTCCATCAACCAGCTGCGCCGCCGCGCGGATTCGCGCCAGACTGGTTAATTGTCCCCGCCGGCCAGCGGCGTCAAGCGTGGCCGCAGCGCGCCTTCAGCTCTGCACCTTGGCGCCGCGGCCATAGACCAGCAGCATGACGATGATCACCGCGCCGTAGATCACCTGGCGGTAGGCCTCGGGCATCTGCATCACCGACAGGATGCTCTGCAGCAGCACGATCAGGATGACGCCGGCGACGGTGCCGAGATAGCGGCCGCGCCCGCCCATGATGTTGGTCCCGCCCAGCACCACGCCGGCGATCGCCGGCAGCAGGTACGGATCGCCCATCGCCTGGTAGGCCTTCATCGAGTAGCCGGCCAGCATCACCCCCGCGAGCGCGCTGCACATGCCGGAGATGGCGAAGCAGGTGATCAGCACCGCGCGGGTGTTGACGCCGGAGAGGTAGGTCGCCCGCTCGCGGTTGCCGATGGCGTAGATGTAGCGGCCGAGCGGCGTGCGCCGCAGGATGAAGACGATGAGCAGCCCGACCACCAGCCAGACGAAGAGCGCGTTGGGGATCTGCCAGACGGTGCGCTCGACGGCGATGAAATGCATGGTGTCGGTGGCGTGCTCGAGCGGCGCGAAGCCGCCGGTCTTCAGCACCATCAACCCCTGGGCGACGGCGTTCATGCCCAGCGTGAAGATCATCGACGGGATGCGCAGGAAGGCGACGCCGAAGCCGTTGATCAGGCCGAAGACCAGGCCGCAGAAGACGCCGAAGGGGAGCGCGATGGCGACGCCGAAATCGCCCCACCAGCCGGCCGAGGCGGTCGCCATCATGCCGCCGACGGTGACGACCCAGGGGATCGAGAGGTCGATATGGCCGAGCAGGATCACCAGCATCACGCCGGATGCGATGATGCCGAGGAAGGAGGCGACCTGGAGCTGCTGCAGCAGGTAGGTCAGCGACAGGAAGTTCGGGTCGTAGATGCTGCCGGCGAGCAGCAGGACGACGATGAAGCCGAAGGCGATCAGCACCGGCTTGTCGATGCCGGCGAAGCGCGAGGAGGTCTGGGCGACAGCAGCCATGGGCGGGGGCCTCAGCCGAACTGCTCGAGCCGGTTGCGCAGCCGCAGGATGCGGGCGGCGCCAAGGCTGACGGCGAGCAGCAGGATGCAGCCTTCGAACAGCGGCTGCCAGAGCGGCGGCAGGTCGAAGACGAAAAGCAGGTCGGAGATGGTGCGCAGCACGAAGGCGCCGAAGATCGAGCCGATCGCCGAGCCCGAGCCGCCGAACAGCGAGGTGCCGCCGATCACCACGGCGGCGATCGAGTTCAGCGTGTAGGTGCCGCCGCTGGGCGCGCTGGCCTCGCCGGAGGAGGTGATGAAGGTGAGGAAGATCCCGGCGACCGCGGCGAGCAGGCCGCTCAGCATGTAGGCGACCAGCTTGGAGCGGCTGAGCTTGACGCCCGACATGTAGGCCGCGCCCTCGGCAGAGCCGGCGGCGTAGCAGCCCCGCCCGACCTCCGACCGGCGGAACGGGATCCAGACCACCAGCACCACGACCAGCAGCAGCACCAGCGAGGTCGGGACCGTCTCGAACAGGTCGCCGGTCATGAAGTCCGGCAGGTCGCCCTCGACGTCGCCGCCGGAGATCGGCCGGAGGCGCAGCGCCAGACCGAAATAAATCGCGCCGGTGGCCAGCGTGGTGATGATCGGCTGCAGCCGGCCGTAGACGACGATCAGGCCGTTGACCAGCCCGGCGGCCGATCCGGCGACGAGCACGCCGGCCATGCCGAGGGCCATGGAGGCCGGCTCACCCACCACGATCCAGGAGGCCAGGCAGTTGGTCAGCACGAAGATCATCCCGACCGACAGGTCGAGCCCGCCGGTCAGCACCGGGATGGTCTGGGCCATCGCCACCAGGGCCAGCAGCACGCCCTTGTTGGCGGCCGTCGTCACCACGTCGACCGTGAAGCCCGCCGGGTGGTTGGCGATGTAGACGCCGAACATCAGGACGAAGACCACCACGGCGACCAGCACGCCGTTGTTGCGGCCGATCCAGAGCTTCAGCTCCTTCACGCCCTGGCCTCCGCCGTGCCCGGACGCGCGCTGTCGAGCGGCAGGTTGAGCGAGCTCGCCACGATGTTCCTCTCGGTGATGTCGCCGCCCGTGAGCTCGCGCAGGATGCGACCGTTGTAGAGGATCGCCACGCGGTCGCAGCAGCCGATCAGCTCGTCATAGTCGGTGGTGTAGAAAAGAATCGCGGTGCCGCGGTCGGCGAGGTCGCGCAGCAGCTGGTAGATCTCCTGCTTGGTGCCGACGTCGATGCCGCGGGTCGGATCGTTGAGCAGGATGATGCGCGCTTCGGTCATCAGCCACTTGGCGATGACCACCTTCTGCTGGTTGCCGCCGGACAGCGTCGCCACCGGGTTGGCGGTGTCGCCCACCTTGATCTTCAGCTGGTCGACCATGTCGCGGATCCTGGCGCCTTCCGCGGCGCGGTCGACGACGAAGCCGCGGGTCAGCCGGGTGATCGCCGCCATCGAGACGTTGTCGCGCACCGACATCGGCAGCATCAGCCCTTCGGTCTTGCGGTCCTCCGGGATCAGCGCCAGGCCGAGGTCGCGCGACTTGGCGCGGCGCGGGCTGGCGATGCGCGCCGGCCGGCCGTTGACCTCGATGGTGCCCGAGGTGCCGCGCAGCACGCCGAACAAGGCCAGCAGCAGCTCGCGCTGCCCCTGCCCGTCGAGGCCGCCGAGCCCGACGATCTCGCCCTTGCCGACGCTGAGCGAGATGTCGTGCAGCCGCTCGCCCCAGGACAGCCGGTCGATCTTCAGCACCGGCGCCGGCGGCTCGGTCCGCTTCGGCTTGGCCGGGAAGACGTGGCTGTATTCGCGGCCGATCATCAGCTCGACGATCTCGTCGTCGCTCTTGCTGCCCTTGGCGAAGGTCTGGATGTGCCGGCCGTTGCGGAACACCGAGCAGCTGTCGGCCAGCTCGGCGATCTCGTGCATGCGGTGCGAGATGTAGAGGATGGCCAGCCCCTGCTGGCGCAGCCGGTGCAGCAGGCCGTAGACCTTCTCCACGTCGGCGGCGGTCAGCGCCGAGGTCGCCTCGTCGAGGATCAGCAGCTTGGGCCGGCGGCCGAGCGCCTTGGCGATCTCGACCAGCTGCCGGCGCGACAGCGGCAGGTTGCGCACCGGCTCCATCGGATGGACGTCCTCGCAGCCCACCTCCGCCAGCAGCTCGCGGGCGCGGCGGCGCTGGGCGCGGCCGTCGATCATGCCGAGATGCTTCGGCGGATCGGTGATGCAGATGTTGTCGGCGACCGTCAGGTCGGGCAGCAGCGAGAGTTCCTGGAAGACGCAGACGATGCCGTTGCGGTTCGCCTCGGCGGGCGAGCCGAAGCGCACTGGGCGCCCTTCCAGCAGCAGCCGGCCCTCGTCGGGCTGGACGACGCCGGAGATGATCTTGATCAGGGTCGACTTGCCGGCGCCGTTCTCGCCCAGGATGGCGTGGATCTCGCCGGGCCGGCATTCGAAGTCGACGTTCTCGAGCGCCGTGACGCCGCCATAGCGCTTGGTAATGCCCTCCATCCGCCAGAAGCCGGAGGCCTGACTGCGCTCGACCATGATGGCCCGACGGTGCTGGACGGCTCGATCGGAGATGGGGCCGCCCGGGCGACAGCGCGCCCGGGCGGCCCCGGTTCCTTCAGGCGATTACTGGTTTTCCTCGCTCTTGGCCATGATCGCCTGGCCGGTGATGTTCACGCCGCAGGGCGGGAACTCGTTGGCAGTGAAGAAATTGTCGGTCAGGTCGGGGAAGTAGTTCTCGCCCGCCTTGAAGTTCGGATCCTCGACATACGGGATCGGGACCGAGATGAACTGCGGCATCACATTGCCCTTGAGGGCGCTGATCGCCGCCTTGATCGAGATCGCCACCAGGGCCGGGGTCTGGCCGGCCGAGGCGCACTTCAGCCCGTCCTTGGAGTGCTCGGCGCAGAGCTTGCGGAAGCCATTCTCGCCCTCGCCCGCGATCGGGATGAAGGGATGCTTGGCGTCCATCAGGGCCCGCACCGTGCCGGTCGAGCCGCCCTGCACGTAGATGCCGTCGAAGTGCTTGTGGACGGCGAGCGCGTCGGCGACCACCTTCTGGGCGGTGCCGTCGTCCCAGTTGCCGACCACCTCGATGATCTCGAACTTGTTGGCCGGCACTTCCATGATCTCGCGGAAGCCGAGGTGGCGGTCGCGGTCGACCGAGTTGCCCGGCACGCCGCGGACCTCGAGGATCTTGCCGGTGTGCGACGGGATGTTCTTGTCCAGCCAGCGGCCCATCATGCGGCCCATCTCGAGCTGGTCCTCGTTGACCTTCAGCACGTCGTTGCTGTCATAGACGTTGTCGAAGGGCACCAGCACGACGCCCGCCTTGTTGGCCTTCTTGATGGTCGGGCCGAAGGCGGTCGGGTTGACCGCGATGGTGACGATCGCGTCGTAGCCGGAGTTGATGAAGTTCTCGACGGCGGCGACCTGGGCCGCGACGTCGGTGCCGGTGCTGACGACCTTCAGCTCCTTGACGTCCGGCTTGATCGCCGGATCCTCGACGAACGCCTTGGCCGTCTTGATCATCTGGATTCGCCAGGTGTTGCCGACGAAGCCGTTGGCCACCGCGATGCGGTACGGGCCGGGCTTGGCCGGCCACTGGAAGAACTTGGTCTTGTCGTCCCAGGGCTTGAAGCACTCCGGCACCACGCCCGGGCCGCTCACCACCTTGTAGCCCTTGCCGGCAGCGTGCGCCGGAGCGGCGCCGACCGCCAGTCCGATCACCATGGCGGCTGCAGCCGCCAGCAGTCCAGTTCTGAGCATTTCATGACCTCCCGGATGACGAACCCTATTCACAGGGCGCCACATTATTCTGCGGCCCGCCGGCCGCCTCGCTACGCGGCCAAGAATGGCGCGGTTTCGCGGAACCCGTCAACTGACGATCTGCGGGCGGCAACGCAGGTCCGGATAGCGGAACAGCACTGCCTCTCCTCGCCCGCTGCGCGCTAGCCGACCGCCTCCCACTGCCCGGAGCGGCCGGAGCGGTAGACCGCGTCGATCACCTGCATGTTGCGCACCGCGTCCTCCAGCCCGAACTCCGGCCGCTTGCCGCTGCGAATCGCCTCGCTGAAGAGATCGCCCTGGATGGCGTACTGGTCGCAGACCGCGAAGCTCTCCTCGGTCGCCGAGGCGTCGCCCAGCTGGCTGCCATCGTCGAGGTAGATCCGGCAGGGCCGGTCGGGCGGGGCGTTGAACGGGATCTCGACCTCGATGCGGCCCTTGGTGCCGCAGATCTGCATGCGCTGATAGGGCACCAGCTGGGTGGAGCAGCAGAAGCTCGCCTGGCCGCCGGGAAAGTCGAGGATGACGCTCGCCAGCCGGTCGACGCGCATCGCGGGATCGCGATCGACCAGCGCCACCACCCGCGTCGGCTCGGCCTGGAACAGGTAGCGCGAGGTGACGATCGGATAGCAGCCGATGTCGTAGATCCCGCCGCCGCCGATGTCGGCCTGGTTCCGCACGTTGGCGGGATCGGTCAGCATGTAGCTGAACAGCCCCTGGATCGCCCGCAGCGTGCCGATGCGGCCCTGGCGCACCAGCTCGCGGGCGCGCAGCCATTGCGGGTGGCTGCGCACCATGAAGGCCTCGGTGATCAGCCGGCCGGTGCGGTCGCGCGCCTCGAGCAGGGTGCGCGCCTCCGCCGCGTCGAGCGCGACCGGCTTCTCGCAGAGCACGTGCTTGCCGGCCTCGGCCGCCTTGATCGACCAGGGCACGTGCAGGTGGTTGGGCAGCGGGTTGTAGACGGCCTCGATCTCGGGATCGGCGAGCAGCGCCTCGTAGGACCCGTAGGCCTTCGGAATGCCGAGCCGCTCGGCCGTCCGGCGGGCCGCCGCCTCGTCGCGCGAGGCGATCGCCACGATGCGGCAGTGGCGGCTCTTCTGCATCGCCGGGATCACCTTCTCGACGCCGATCCTGGCGGTCGAGATGATCCCCCACTTCACTGGCTCCATGACACCCTCCCCTCGCCTGGGATCCTCAGCGGCCGGGCCGCAGGAACTCCCGGTTGACGCAGTCGCGCAGCTTGCCGTCGCGCAGGAAGTCGCGCGCGGTGAGCGCCGCCTTGCGCCGCACGTCGACCGCCGATTCCCGGCTGTACCAGGCGGCGTGCGGCGTCAGGATCACCCGGCCGATGGTCCAGGGCTCGCGCCGGCACACCGCCGCGACCAGGCGGCTGGACGGCAGCGGCGGCTCCTCCGGCAGCACGTCGATGCCGGCGCCGCCGAGCCGGCCCGATTCCAGCGCCTCGGCCAGCGCCTCGACATCGACCACGGCGCCGCGCGCGGTGTTGATCAGCACCGCGTCGGGCTTCATGCGGGCGAGCGCGGCGCGCCCGATCAGCCCCTGCGTCTGCGGGGTCAGCGGGGTGTGCAGGCTGACGATGTCGGCCTGCGCCAGCAGGCTCTCCAGGCTGTCGGCCCGGGCATAGCCGAGGGCGAGCTCGGTGCCGGTCGGCAGGTGGGGATCGTAGAACAGCACGCGCAGGCCGAAGGCGGCCGCCTTGCGCGCCGCGGCGGTGCCGATCCGACCCATCCCGACGACGCCGAAGGTCATGCCGGGCAACCGGCGGATCGACGCCACCTTCGGCACCACCCAGCCGCCGACCGGATCGGCGACGATCGCCTCGTGATAGCGCAGGATGGCGCGGTCGAGCGCCAGCATCAGCGCGATGGCATGGTCGGAGACCTCGTTGACGCCGTAATCCGGCACGTTGCAGATGGCGATGCCGGCCCGCCCGCAGGGCTCCAGCGCCATGTTGTCGAAGCCGGCGCCGACCCGCACGATGATGCGGCAGCGCGACAGCCGCGGGATCAGCGTCTCGTCGATCTGGATGTTGTGCCAGGCCAGCATGCCCTCGCACTCCCCCCAGATCCGCTCCGGGATCTCGTCGGCGAGGTGCGCGCGATAGGTGGCGAGCCTGACGCTGCCGGCGAAGACCTGCTCCTCGAGGTCGGGCGCCCCCTCGTACTCGGCGTCGGGGGTCAGGACCAGCGGCGGCTCGGTGCGGCTGGAACGCGGATCGGACGGCAAGGCTCCCTCCCTGTCATGCAAGCGAGGGCGCACTCTAGTGGCATCGCCGCGGCCCGCCAATGGCGCGTCACAGCACGGCGATCGGATTGCCCGGGGAGCCCGTGGCGCCGACGATCGGCAGCGGCGCGAAGACGTAGGCGAAGACCCACGCCTCGCGCTCGACCAGCCCCTCGAAGGTCATTCCCTCCTGGAGATGGATGCCGTGGCGCATGATCAGGTGCTGGTGGCAGGGGTGGAAGACCTCCGGATCGACCGGCGGCACCACCTCGACGGCGAAGTTGTCGGCACCGACGACGCAGACCTGCCGCTCGGCGAGCCAGCGGGCGCAGGCCAGCCCGATGCCGGGTGCCCCGTCGTACCAATGCGCGGCGTCGCTCTCCCAGCGGCTGCCATGGCCGGTGCGCACGAAGACCGCATCGCCCGGCGTGATCGCCGACTCCGGCACGCCCTGGCGCTCCAGGCATTCCATCAGGTCGGCGAGCTGGATCTCCTCGCCGACCTCGAGCACCCGCCCCTTCAGGCCCTGCACGTCGAGCAGGATGCCGCGGGTGAAGAACGGGGGAGCATGCTCCATGCCGAGGCGCTTCAGCCCGTAGGGCGACCACATCGCGGAGAGCGGGGTGCCGTTGTAGAAGAGGATCCGCGTCTGGTCGCCCACCTCGCCATATTGCCGGCCGAGATGGCCGAGGGCGTCCATCTGCGTGCCGACCTGGCCGATCTCGGTGGCGATGAACTCGTCGTTCCACACCGTCCGGCTGCGCTCGCCATAGGGGCCGCCGGTCGGCCCGCCCGGCATGCGCAGCGCATAGGCGCGGCCCGGCGCGATCGGCATGCGGGCCTCGTAGGGGCGGCCGAGGCTGACGATCTCGCCAGTGCGCACCAGGCGGATCGCCTCCAGCACCTTGGCCGGCGTCATCAGGTTGCCGTTGCCGCGCTGGTCCTCCGGCCCCCAGCGCGAGGGATACCAGCCGGGCCCGAGCGCCGGGCTCTCGTCGGCGGCCGCCGCCATCGGCGGCTCCTTGGCGGCGGCCATCAGGCGAGCCCCTGCGGCTGCTGGCCGCCCGGCGCGCCCTCCGCCGCCGCGGCGCGGTCGGCGGCGGTGCCCTGGCGGGTGCGGCGGTGCGAGGCCTGCACCGCCAGACCGACCGCCAGGATCAGCATCGAGCCGTTGAACAGCGGCTCGACGAAGAACGGCGCGCCGAGCTGGTTGAGGCCGGCCACGGTGACGGCCAGCACCGCGACGGCGAGCACGGTGCCCCAGACATTGACCCGGCCGGGGCGGATCGAGGTGGCGCCGAGCAGCGCCGCGGTGAAGGCGGGCAGCAGGTACTCCTGGCCGACCGAGCTCTGGCCGACCTGAAGCTGCGACTGCAGCACGATGCCGGCCATCGCCGCCAGGACGCCGGCGGCGACGAAGCCGAGCGTGACGTAGCGCCGGGCCGAGATGCCGTTCAGCTCGGCGGCGCGCGGGCTGGCGCCGAGCACGTAGAGATAGCGGCCGAGCGGCAGGAACTCGAACACCAGCCAGAGCAGCAGGCCGACGGCCAGCACGTAGATGGCCGGGGCCGGCACCATGCCGACCGAGCCGGAGATGGCGATGAAGCCGGGCGCCAGGTCGGCCACCACCTGCTGCCCGCCGGTGTACCAGGCGTTGAGGCCGTAGAGCACCGTCCCGGTGCCCAGCGTGGCGATGAAGGAATCGATGCGCACGCGGGTGACCAGCAGGCCGTTGACCAGGCCGACCAGGGCACCGAGCAGGAGCACCGCGAGCACGGTCAGCGGCCAGGGCAGGCCGTCGCCCTGCAGCCCGATCGCCAGCACCTGCGAGATGCCGAGGTTGAAGCCGGCCGACAGGTCGAAATGGTTGGCGGTCATGGGGATCAGCACGGCCAGCGCCAGCAGCGCCTGGACCGACTTGTTGCTGAGGATCGACTTGATGTTGAAGAAGGTGAGGAAGGTGTCCGGCTTGAGCAGGGAGAACACCAGGATCAGCAGCACCAGCAGGATCAGCAGCCCCCACACCGAGATGATCCGCGACAGCGCGGGCGCCCGGCCCTGCGCGATGGTCATGCTCATGCCCTCCCCTCCTCCCCCGCCCCCGCAGCCGCGGTGGTCAGCGCCGCGATGGTGAGATCGCGCTGCGGGATCTCGGCGACGATGCGGCCGCGGTTGAAGACCAGCGCACGATGGCAGATGCGCTCGACCTCCTCGAAGTCCGAGGAGATGAGCAGCGCCGCCAGCCCCTGCTTCAGGGCGAGCTGCAGCAGGTGGTAGATCTCCGCCTTGGAGCCGACGTCGACGCCGATCGTCGGCTCCTCCAGCACCAGCAGCCGGACGTGGGCCTCCAGCCAGCGCGCCACGACGACCTTCTGCTGGTTGCCGCCCGACAGCGTGGCGATCGGCCGCTCGGGATCGGGCGGCCGCACCGAGAAGCGCCTGAGGATGTCGCGGCTGCGCGCCAGCTCCGCGCCGCGCCCGACGGGCTGCAGCGGCCCGCGGCCGGTCGCCGCCGGGTTGAGGAACAGGTTCTCGCGCACCGCCATGTTGGCGGCGATGCTCTCCTCGGCCCGGCGGCTCGAGATGAAGCCGATCTGCCGGCGCATCGCGGCGGCCGGGTCGGCGGGATCCGCGGTGGCGCCGTCGAGCCTGACGTGGCCGGCGGCGAGCGGCAGCTGGCCGAAGACGGCCCGTCCGATCGCGTGGTGCCCGGCACCGCGCAGCCCGACCAGCCCGAGGGTCTCGCCGGCGGCGACCGCGAAGCTCACCGGGCCCACGCCGTCCGTGCGTGCGCCCTCGACCGACAGCACGACCCGCTCGCCGGGCGGCGCCGGCTTCACGAAGGCGTCGCTCATCGAGCGGCCGACGATCATGGTGACCAGCTCGGCGGGCGAGGTGCCGGCGACCTCGCGGGTCGCGACCCGCCGCCCGTCGCGCAGCACGGTGACGCGGTCGGCGATGCGGAAGACCTCGTCGAGCCGGTGGGTCACGTAGACGATGCCGATACCGGCGCGGCGCAGCCGGTCGAGTGCCGCGAGCAGCCGCTCGACGTCGGCGGCGGGCAGCGCCGCGGTCGGCTCGTCCAGCACCAGCAGGTCGGCGCGGATGGCGAGGCCGCGGCCGATGGCGACCAGCGACTTCTCGGCCGCCGGCAGGGCCGCGACGCGGGTCTCCGGATCGATCCCGCTGCCCATGGTCGACAGCGCCTCGGCCGCTGCCGCCCGCGTGCGGCGCCAGGAGATCAGCCCGCCGATGCCGCGCCGGTAGCCGGCGGCGAGTGCCACGTTCTCGGCCACCGTCATCGCCTCGACGAGGCCGAGCTCCTGGTGGATGAAGGAGATCGGCAGGTCCTCGTCGCCAGGCCGGATCGGCCGGCCGGCCAGCCGGAGCTCGCCGGCGTCGGCCGGATAGACGCCGGCCAGGATCTTGATCAGGGTCGACTTGCCGGCGCCGTTCTGGCCGAGCAGCGCGTGCACCTCGCCGCGCCGGACCTCGAGATCGACGGCGTCGAGCGCCAGGGTGCCGGTGAAGCGCTTGGTCAGCCCGGCGATCGCCAGCAGCGGGCTGCCCGGCGCAACCGGCGGTTCGCGCGACGCCGCGGCGTCGGTCATCGGCACTCCCTCCCCGCAGGATGGGCCGGCCGCCGGGCGGCCGGCCCGCGCCGCTACTTGACGCCCCAGATCTCGTAGTAGTGCTGCCGGTATCCGTTGCTCGGGATGAAGACGTTCTGGTCGCCGCCCTCGGCGTGGATGTTGTCCTTGGTCACCAGGTAGGGCGTCTGGACGAAGCCGCTCGGCGGCTGGTCGTGGAAGGCCCGGTTGAGCTCGTCGATCGCCTGGAACGCCTGCAGCTCGAAGGGCTCCGAGACGGTCACCACCTGGTACTGGCCGCCCTTGCGGATCCGCTCATAGGCGGAGCGGTTGCCGTCGGCGGCGATCAGCTTCACCTGGTCGGGACTGACGCCGCCGGCGCGCAGCACCGGCACGGCGAAGTCCCAGTCGTTGTCGCCGACCGAGGTGGCGTAGAAGGGCACGCCGAAGCGCTGCACCCAGCTGGTGGTGAGCTGCGGCTGGCGCTGCGCCGCCTCCGAGGCGGGCGAGTTGACGTAGTCGAGCACCTGGCAGCCGCCGCATTGCTTGATGCGGTCGCGCGTGGCATGCGACTTGGTGGCGGCGATCGCGTACTCGTTGTGGGACAGGATCACCACCCGGCCGGTGCCGTTGGAGTCGGCGATGATCCAGTCGGCCTCGGCCTTGCCGATCTCCTTGGTGTCCTGCTGGATGTTGTAGAACAGGTGCAGGTCGGGGGCCGGGCCCGGCTCCGCCGCGGCGTGCAGCCCGACGAACTTGATGCCCTGGGCGACGCCCTTCTTGATCGGGTCCTGCAGGCTGGCGGCGTCGGCCAGCATGGCGATGCCGTCCGGCTTCAGCGCGATCGCCTGGTTGAGGCCGGCCAGCCACGAGGTCGGGCTGCCCTTGCCGTCGATGATGGTCAGCTTCCAGCCGATCTTCTCGGCCGCCTGCTTCATGAAGACGCCGTACTGGCGCGAGATGTCGTTCTGCTCGTCGCCGGAGAGATAGACGACGACCTTGCCGGGATCGGCCTTCGGGCCCGAGGTCGGCCCGTGCCATTCCGTCTGCGGACCGGCATAGCGGGCGACGTCGGCCTTCGCCTGCGCGACGATCGCGGCATCGTCCGCGCGCGCCGGCACGGCCCCGAGTACCGCTGCCAGCAGCAGCGGCAGGCCGGCCATCCCGGCCGCCAGCCCGTTCGGCCCAATCCTTGAGCTCATTGGCGTTCCTCCTCCGTTGCGCCCGCCGGACCTGGGACGGTCCGGGCGGGACCTGGGTGACGACCCTGGTGACGATCGCGACAGCCGGGCGGGGTGCCGCAGCTGTCGCGGACGACGAGATGCGGCGCGAGCACGATGCGCTCGGGCCCGCCCTGCGGATCCCCGATCCGGCGCAGCAGCAGCCGGGCGGCCTCGATGCCGATCTGCCGCGGCGGTATGCCGATGGTGGTGAGCGCCGGCCGGCTGTAGGCGGCCTCGGCGATGTCGTCGAAGCCGACGACGGCGCAGTCGCTGCCCGGGACCATCCCGCGATCGCCGAGCCCGAGCATGACGCCGAAGGCGCAGATGTCGTTGTAGCAGAGGATCGCGGTCGGGTCGGTCGCCGCGCTGCGCAGCAGCATGTCGACCGCGGCAGTGCCGGCCTCGCGCGTCGGCAGGCAGTCGAGCACCGGACCGATCGGCAGCCCGTGGCAGGTCACCGCCTCGCGGTAGCCGGCCGCGCGATCCTCCGCCGCCGAGGTGCGCCGGCCGCCGCCGACATAGGCGATGCGGCGATGACCGAGCCGCACGAGATGATCGACCGCCAGCACCATGCCGAGCCGGTAGTCGGCGCTGACATAGTCGCCGGCCTCGTCGACTCGCCGCAGCACCTGCACGCAGGGCATCTCCGATGCGCGCAGCCGGCGCAGCAGGTCCGAGACCGTGCCTTCGGCCGGGCAGAGCAGGAGGCCGTCGACGCGCTGCTCGCGCATCCGCTCGACGAAGCGGTCCTGGCGCAAGGGCGACTCGGCCGTGTTGGCGAGGAAGGCGACCAGGCCGGCCTCGTCCAGCGCCGCGTCCATGCCTGCCGTCAGCTCGGCATAGAACGGATTGGTGATCTCGCAGACCAGCAGCCCGACCGTCTGGGTCGAGCGTGCCCGGAGGTTGGCGGCCGCACGATGATAGACGTAGCCGAGCTCATGGATGGCGGACTGCACCCGGCGCTGCGTGCCGGCGGCGACCAGCGGGCTCGCCCGCAGCACCAGCGACACCGTCGCCGGCGAAACGCCGGCGCTCTTGGCGATCTCCCGCAGCGTGACGCGGCGCGCGATGGCGGCCTCCCTCTGTTGAACCGATCTAATCGGCTCACGCTGGTTCTGGCCGGCTAACCGGTTTCCCCGCCCAAAGGTTCCGCTTGGATCGGTCTAAATCGCTGCGGCCCCGTCGTCGACCGCCGGAGCTGCCCGGGACCGATGCCCCGTGGCCGCCATTGCCGCTCTGGGCTAGTGTGCCGCCGATCGACCCTGGACCTCCGCCATGACCCCGCTCGCTCCGCTCGCCCGTGCCGGCCTCGCCGGACTGCTCCTGATGCTCGGGGCGGGCACCGCGCGAGCCGCGGTCGACGAGGAGGCAGCGGTCGCCGCGATCCGCGCGCTGCCCGAGGTGCGCGCCTTCACGCACGACGTGGCGCTGCGCGACCCCCGCCCCGAGGCGGTGCTGATCAGCATCGAGGATTCGCCGGTGGCGGGCTGCAAGAGCGGCGACGGCGAGTGCGACTGGCTGATCAGCGTCGCCGAGGACAAGGGCGAGTATCGCGTCGGCTACCAGGACTTCCTGGTCGACAGCCAGACCGCGGCGATCCGCCTCGCGCCGTTCGGCAGCGATGCCGAGCTGCCCTACGAGGCCTGGCACAAGCTGCGCGACGGCAAGCCGTGGCGCGAGGTCCGCCACGGCGCGGCCGGGCCGATCGACTGGCGCTGGCGCGACGACGACTTCACGGCGAGCCGCGGCGCGCAACTGCTGCTGTCGCTCCGCGCGCTCGCCGATGCCGACTTCGCCCGCTGGCTGGCCGCCGGCCCCGATCCCGCGAATGCGGCGGCCGATGTCGGCTGCTGGCACATCCATCGGCTGGTGCCGCGCTCGCTGGTCGGCACGCTGCTCGGCTTCGACGACATCGAGCAGGATGTCTGCGGGCACGAGCCGCACGAGGCGGCGCGCCGGCTGGCGCTCGACATCGGGAGGCCAGGGCCAACCCGCTATGCGGACGCCGACCTCGCCATCGACCCCGCCAGGCCCGGCCAGGCGGTGTCGCTCGCCGACTATGTCCCCGCCGAGGCGATCCGCGCCGCCCTGCTGCAGAGCCCGGAGGTGAAGAAGCGGCTGGGCACCGCCGCGGCGCCGGCGGGCCTCGATCCGCTGATCGCGGCGCTCGCCGCCCACGACCGCGCCGGCGAGGGCTGTCCCGGGATGTTCACCGCCGACGTGCTGACCCGTTTCGACGTCGAGCGGGTGAGCGGCGAGACGATGGTGGTCAGCCTCGGCCTGTCCGGCCGCGGCGACTGCGCCGCGACCATCACGCCGGTCGAGCTCACCCTGCCGGGCCCCGACGGGCTGCGCGCCGCGCTCGCCGCGGCCGCCGACGGCAGCGGCGGTTTCCTGGCGGGCGATCCGCCGCCCGATCCGCTGAGCGCCGACATCCAAGTCTATCACGACCTGCCGGTCGGCGACTGAGAGACGGGGACTGAGAGACCGGCGACTGAACCCTCAGCCGGCGACGATCCCGGGCGCCAGCCGCAGGGAGAGACGGCCGGCCAGGGCCGGCGGCAGCTCGCCGGGCTCGCCCGAGGCGCTGCGGCAATAGCGGCCGGCGAGCTCGAGGATCGCCGGGGCATCGGCGGGACCGAGCCGGGCGAAGCGGAGATAGGGCTTGCCCGGCCCGACCAGCGCGACGTTGCAGGGCCTGGGACACCCCGAGAGGCAATGCACGACCAGCAGCTCGAGGCGTCCTGCGAGCGGCGAGCCGGGCAGCGCGGCGCGCAGCGCCGCCGCCAGCCCCTCGCCCTCCCCCGCCTTCCTGGTCGCGCGCCAGGCCTCGCGCGGGCAGGTGCGGCAGACGAAGAGGGTGTCGCGCTCGCCCGGCTCCGACATGGCCGTCAGCGCCGCCGCAGGTAGAACTCGAGCATCGCCTCGGTGACCTCGCGCGGCCGCTCCAGCGGCGTCCAGTGACCGCAGCCCGAGAACACGCGGAACTCCGCCCCGGCGATGGCGTCGGCCAGCCGGCGCACCGCCGGCGGCGGTGCGACGCCGTCCTCGTCGCCGGTGAGCAGCAGCGTCGGGCAGCCGATCGCCGAGAGGTCCGCCGCGCGCGCGGCGGCAAGCGCCTCGGCGGTCTGGGCGTAGCCCTCCGGGCTCTGGCCCATCAGCAGCTCGCGGACCAGCGCCACCACCGCCGGCTGATGCGCCCGGGTCTCGGCCGAGATCGCGACCTGCAGCAGCGCGTCGGCGACCGGACGCATGCCTTCGGCCCGCGCCTTGCCGGCGCGGTCGCGCATCGCGGTCCGGCCGGCCTCGGGCAGCTCGGCGGCCGGGCCGAGCAGCAGCAGGCTTGCCACCTTGTCGGGATGCCGGGCGGCGACGTGCTGGCAGACGATGGTGCCCATCGAGTGGCCGACGAGATGCGCCCGGGCGATGCCGTTGGCCTGCATCAGCGCGACGACGTCGTCGGCGAATCCGGGGATCGACAGCGGGCCGGCGAGCGGCGAGCGGCCCGAACCCGGCAGGTCGAAGCGCAGCACGGTGAAGAAGCGGCTGAGCGGCCCGGCCTGGGGCCCGTAGGTGTTGGTGGTGCCGCCCAGGCCATGGACCATCACCACCGCGTCGCCGCTGCCCTGGAGCTCGACCGCCAGCGCCTTGCCGTTGACCTCAGCCATCGTCTCCTCGCTCCTATGCCACCGGGTTCTCGAGCCGGCCGACGCCTTCGATCTCGATGCGCACGCGATCGCCCGCGACGAGGAAGCGCGGCGGCTTGAAGCCGGCGCCGACCCCGCCGGGCGTGCCGGTGGCGATGACGTCGCCGGGCTCCAGCGCGATCGCCGCAGAGATCGTGGCGATCAGCGTCGGGATGTCGAAGATCAGCTGGCTGGTGCGGGCGTCCTGGCGCAGCTCGTCATTGACCCAGCAGCGGATCGCCAGGTCGCGCGCGTCGACCGCGTCGGCGGTGACGAGCCACGGTCCCATCGGGCAGAAGCCGTCGATCGACTTGGCCATGAACCACTGCTTGTGCTTGAGCTGCAGGTCGCGGGCGGTGACGTCGTTGAGCACGGTGTAGCCCCAGACATGGTCGAAGGCCTGCTCGGGCTCGATCGCCCGCCCGGGACGGCCGATCACCACGGCGAGCTCCGCCTCGTAGTCGATGTCCCGGCTGACCGCGGCCGGGATGCGGATCGGCTCGCCGTCGGCGATGACGCAGGTCGGCGCCTTGGTGAAGACCACCGGCGCCTCGGGGATGTCGCCGCCGGTCTCCGGCCGCTCGCGGACATGCTCGCGGTAGTTCTTGCCGATGCAGAAGATGTTGCGCCGGGGCCGCGGGATCGGGGCCAGCAGCCGCACCGCATCGAGCGCCAGGCCGGGACCGCTCGGCTGCAGCCGCGGCGCCAGACGCTCGTAGTCGAGGATCAGCGAGAGCATGTCGTCGGCGGCGCCGCCGGTCAGCTCGGCGACCGGCCAGACCCGCTTCGACACCGGGTCGATCAGGCCGGCATGGTGAGAGTCCGGCGCCCCGTCCCGGCGCCTGAAGCTGGCAAAACGCATGTCGGAGTGCCCTTCCGGCCGGCCACCCCGCGGGCGGCAGATGCGGGCGCGATCATGTTCGTCGCGCCCGGCAGGAGTCAAGGCGGGGGCCGCCAGGCAGCTGCCAGGGCGGGACCGCCAGGCGTGGCCATTGCCGATGGCGCTCTGCCACAGAAATTCCACCGGGCCGGGATCATTTGCCTCCGCTAGCTGTTGCTCGGGTCGGGTGGCTTGCGGGTTGGGCGGCACCATGTCGGGTAATGAAAGGGCCCTTCACCTACGGGTGGAGGAGCGGCGTGGCGGGACGAAGCTGGAGCGCGCGGTGGTCTTCGGACCGGGCGAGTCCGGCCGCCTCTGGTACGAGATCGAGGGCGACGTGCTGCCGCCGCCGATCGAGCTGCTCGACGCGGTCGTGCCGGCCTTTCTCTTCCGGGCGATGCGGCAGGGTTGCGCACTGCGCGTGCATGGTCCGGTCAGCACGCGGCTGCTCGCCAACCTCGAGGAGTTCCAGGCTGCCTGGGCCTGCTGGCGGCCCGACCTCTACCGCCCTGTCGAGATCCTGCCGGACCGCGAGGTGGCGGCGCCGCCCGCAGCCGACGAGAGTGCGGTCGTCGCCTTTTCCGGCGGCCTCGATTCGCTGTTCAGCACCTGGCGGCACCGCCCAGGCTCGCCGCTGCCGCGGCATCGCGCGCTGCGCGCCGGCATCCTGATCCACGGCTTCGAGATCCCGCTGGCCGACGCGGAGGGCTTCCGCCTCGCCGCCGCCCGGGCGGGCGCGGCGCTGGTCTCGATCGGCCTGCCGCTGGTCACCATCCGGACGAACTGGCGCGAGCTGCTCTGCGCCGAGTGGACCGACGAGTTCGGCGCGGCCCTGGCCAGCTGCCTGCACCAGCTGGCCGGCGCCGCCGGCGCCGGCATCGTCGGCAGCGACGGCACCTACCACCGCCTGGTCCTGCCCTGGGGCTCCAACCCGCTGACCACCCGGCTGCTGACCGGCGGCGCCTTCGAGATCGTCTATGACGGGGCGGCGTTCCGGCGTTGCGAGAAGGCGGCGGCGATCTGCGCGTGGCCGGCGGCGCTGACCAGCCTGCGGGTCTGCTGGGAGGGGCCGCAGCCCGGCAGCAATTGCGGGCGCTGCGAGAAGTGCATCCGCACCCAGCTCAACTTCCTCGCCGTCGGGCAGCCGGTGCCGCCCGCCTTCCCGGTGGCCGCCAGCCTGCGCGACATCGCCCGCCTGACCGTGCCGGCCGAGGCCCAGCTGGTCGGGCTGCGCGACGTGCTCGCCGTCGCCCGGGCCAACGGCATCGCGGCACCATGGACGCGGGCGCTGGAGATCGCGATCGCCCGCAGCCTGGCCGTCCGTCCGTTCGCGCCGGCGGCCGAGGCCCTGCGCCGGCGGCTCGCGCGCCTGCCCTGGCTGCGCCGGCTCTATCGCCGGATGCGCCCCCGCGCGGCGGCACGCACCATCGCCGCCTCCGTGACGGCACCGGGACAGGCGACCCCGACCGCGGGCTGAGGCGCCGGCTCGTCGGAATTTTTTCCAAAGCTCCCTGTTAGCGGCCGAGAGACCGCCGAGGGCAGGACGAGCGCGAGGTCATAGTGCTGCAGGTATGGGTGGATGAGGAGCGGCAGCCGGGCCGCGTCACGCGCCGCGCCCGGTTCCGGACGCCGGACGGTCCGGCGGAGGAGCCGCTCTGGTTCGAGATCGAAGGCAGCGTCCTGCCGCCGCCCCTGTCGCTGCTCGACGGCTTCGCCATCGCCTTCCTGTTCCGCGCGATGCGCGACGGGATGCCGCTGCGGCTGCACGGCCCGGTGTCGCGGCGGCTGCTGCAGAACCTCGAGGAGTTCCAGGCCGCCTGGCATTGCTGGCGGCCAGAGGACTACCGGCCGGTCGAGATCCTCGCCGACCGCGAGGTCGACCCGCCGCCGCACGCCGACGGCAGCGCGGTGATCGCCTTCTCCGGCGGCGCCGACTCGATGTTCAGCCTGTGGCGCCACTTCCGCGCACAGGCCGGCCGCAGCAGCCGTCAGCTGACCGCGGCCATCATGATCCACGGCTTCGACATCCCCCTGCCCGACCAGGCCGGCTTCGCGCTGGCCCGGGCCTCCGCGCGGGCGGCGCTCGACTCGATCGACCTGCCGCTGGTCACCATGCGGACCAACTGGCGGCCGCTGCTGTGCCGCACCTGGACCTACGAGTTCGGCGCCGCCCTGGTCGCCGGCCTCTACCAGTATCAGGGCCTGGCCGCGGCGGGCATCCTCGCCGCCGACGGCAGCTACGACCACCTGCTGGTTCCCTGGGGCTCGAACGCGGTGACCAACCGCCTGCTCTCGGGCGGCGACTTCGAGGTGATCGACGACGGGACGGCCTACAAGCGGACGGAGAAGCTGCTCGGCCTGCGCGACTGGCCAGCCGGGCTCGCCAACCTGCGGGTCTGTTGGGCCGGCGACCGGGTCGGCGCCAATTGCGGGGTGTGCGAGAAGTGCATCCGCACGCAGCTCAGCTTCCGCTCCGCCGGGCTGCCGGTGCCGCCGGCCTTCGATCACCCGGCGGGCTTCCTCGACATCTGCCGCCTCGGCGGCGTCTACTACCCGCAGCTCAGCTCGCTGATCCACATCTGGCGCGAGGGCCGCGCCAACGGCATCCGCGAGCCGTGGATGTCGGCGCTGGCCTTCACCATCGCGAAGAACCACTGCCTCGGACCGTTCCAGCCGGCGCTGCGCGGCGTGCGCCGCCAGCTGGCGCGCATCGGCTGGCTGCGCGCCCTCTACCACCAGCTGCAGGGGCGGAGCCGGCCGGCGCCGATCGTGGAAGGCGGCCGCCGCTCCTAGCCTGGGGGCGACAGCCCGGCCTAGCTTTCGACCCGCTCGACCAGCAGCAGGCCGGCGACCGCGACGGCGAGCACGATCAGCGGCAGCCAGAGCGGCGCCAGCACCCAGAGCCAGGACCACTGGATCACCGTGGTGAGCCGCAGCGCGACCAGCAGGATGGTCGCCACCGAGTAGCTGCTGGTGAGCGCCAGCAGCAGGAGCGTGCCCCGGGTCATGCCGGCCGGGCCGCGAGGCGGCCGGCGGCGCAGGCTTGGCCGTGGCGGGCGCGGTTTGCTGCCCGGGCTATTCCCGGGCCTGGCGCCGGGGCGCGCCGCGGATCGAGGCGGCCGGCGTCCAAGTCTGGAAGCGCTCGCGGCGCAGCGAACGCCAGACGCCGAGGGCGGCGCCGGCGAGAGCCGTCGCGACCTCCATGATCTGCGCAAAGGGACGGATCCGGGGTCCGCAGCCCAACCATGCCGCCACCACACCGAGCAATGACAGGCATAGCAATAACCCGGGATAGCCGGCCGCGACCAGCCCCATCGCGAGCAGCAGCAGCCCGGCCACGAGGTGGTAGCCGGCGATCCAGCGCAGCAGCTTGTGGGAGACGTACTTGTACACCGTCAGCGTGTCGAGACGGCGGAGCCGCGGCCAGAGCAGCCGGTGGACGTTGAAGCCCTGGCAGGCGATCCGCACCTTCCGGCGGAACTCCTCGGCCGGATCGCTGACCGACTCCTCGAAGGCCCGCACCTCCGGCGCGCGCACCACGCGGTAGCCCTCGCACAGCACGTTCAGCGACACGTACATATCGTCGATGATGTCGTCGGGCGCCGGCCGGTAGAGCCGCCGGCGCATGGCGAACAGCGAGCCGTCGGCGCCCATCGCCGAGCCCGTCTCGCTCTCCAGCCGCTTCATCGTCTCCTCGAGCTTCCAGTAGAGCGAGCCGGTCTGCGAGGTCGCGGTCTCCTCCCGGTTGCCGTAGATCAGGTACCCGCAGACGCAGCCGATCTCGGGATCGGCGAAATAGGGCCGGAGATTGCCGACGGCGTCCTCCTCCAGCATGACGTTGGCGTCGGTGAAGACCAGCACCGGGGCCTCGGCGAGCGCGACCAGCCGGTTCATGCCGTGCGTCTTGCCCCGGCGCTCGCTGCCCTCGACGATGGTGAAGCGGTCGGCGTAGTCGCGCAGGATCTCCGCCGTCCTGTCGCTGCCGGCATCGACATAGATCAGCACCTGCAGCGCCCCGGTGCGCCGCTGCAGCGCCAGCAGGTTTTCCGCCTTGGCGCGGATCACCGCCTCCTCGTTGTAGGCGCAGAGGCAGATCGCGAAGCCCTCCTCCGGCACTGCGCCCGCCGGCGGCGGACGGTGCAGCGGCAGCCGCCGGCGCCGGGCCAGCAGGCCGAGGCTGAGCGGATAGGTGAGGAACGGGTGCTGCGCCAGCGCCAGGAAGACGAGGCCGGCAGCGAACAGGGCATAGGCCAGCATGGCACCTCCGGTAAGCATCGGATCGGTCATGAGGGTCGAGGCGTCGGGATCAGGCGTTGGGGCCCGGCAGCGCGGCGCCGCGGCGCAGTCCCGCTACCAGGAAGGAGCCGAGCTGCAGCAGCGAGCGGGCGCGGATGGCGAGCAGCGCGGCGGCATAGGTGCCGGCGCCCGCCGCCACCAGCACCGGCAGCGCCAGGCGCGGCGGCCAGGCGGCGGTCAGCTCGAGCTTCAGCAGCAGCAGCGCTGCCATCATGGCGAGCGTCGCGGCCACGGGCACGCGCGCCGCCTCGACCTGCTGCCAGAAGGTCATCCCCACCGCCAGCCGCAGCTGGCGCGCGCCGACCGGCATGCTGGCGAGGCTGCGCACGCCCCAGGCGACGGCGGCGCCCAGCACCCCGAGGAACCCGAGCAGCGGCAGCGCCGCCAGGCTGGCGGCAAAGGCGGCGAGGCTGCCCAGCAGGTTCGATTGCGGGCGACCGACGGCGCTCAGCATGATCGGCGCGACCTGCCGGACGAAGGCGACCATGGCCCCGGCGGCGAGCACCTGGATCAGCGGCACCGAGGGCAGCCAGGCCGGGCCGAACACCACGATCACCAGCTCGCGGGCGGTGACCAGCAGGCCGCCGCAGATCGGCAGGCTGACGAGGCAGGTGAACTCGGTGCCGATCCGGTAGGCGCGGACCAGCGCCTCGCGGTCGGCCTGACGGCGCGCGAAGAGCGGCAGCGCCAGCTGGCCGGCGGCGGCGGCGAGCACCGTCCCCAGCACCTCGAAGATGCGGAAGGCGAGATTGAGGTAGCCGACCGCCGTGGCGCCCAGCAGGTATCCGGCGACCAGCGTGAAGATGCGGATGTTGCCGCTGAACAGCAGGTGGTTGGCGAGCGACGGCGCGGCGAATCCCGCGAGCTGGCGCAGATGGCGCGGCGAGTAGCGCAAGGCGGGCCAGCGCGGCGCCCGGGCCCACAGCACGACGACCGAGAGCAGCCCGGCGACGAGATACTGGCCGACCAGCGCCCAGGGCCCGTAACCGGCGAGCGCCAGCGCGACGCCGACCGCCGTGCCGACCAGCCGGCCGAGCAGGGTCCGCAGGGCCAGCGGGCGGAACTGCAGGGATCGCCGCAGCTGGGCGAGCTGCACCGCGTTGAGGCCGGTGAAGACCAGCCCTGGCGCGGCCCAGGCCAGGACCGGCCCGAGCTGCGGCGCGGCGAAGAGCGCGCCGACCGCAGGCGCGGCGAAGGCGCAACCGAGCGCCAGGACGAGGCCGAGGCCGGTGGTGGTCCAGAAGACGGTGTCGAGATGCGCCTCCTCGAGCTCGGCGCGCTGCACCAGCGCGTCGTGGAACATCATCTCGATCACCACGCCGAGCAGCTGGACGATGCCGAGCGCCAGGGCCGCGACGCCGAAATCGGCGGGCGAGAGCAGCCGGGCGAGCAGCACCACGGCGACCAGCGACACGCCCGAGGCGCCGACGCTCTCCAGCACCACCCACCAGAAGGAGCGCGCCGCCGCCGCCCGCGCGCTCACCGCGGCAGCTCCGCGCGGAGCGCCGGGCGCTGCGGCCGGCCGATCAGCCGGCCGGCCGCGGTCGCCGGACGGACCAGCCCGGCCATCGCGATGCGCAGGCCGCAGCGCAGCACGCGGTGATCGGCGAAGTCGTACAGCGCCTGGCGGAGCAGGATCGCCGACCACTCCCGGCGGCGCTCGTGCCAGCGCGCGAGGCGGCCCGCCGCGCCCCGCGCGGTGCGCCAGGCGGCAAGGTCGAGCTCGGCCTGGCCGCGGCGGCGGCGATAGAGGTTGGCGGTGACCAGGCACTGCATCTGGAACTGCAGCGCCACCTTGCGCGCCGAGATGCTGCCGCCGTGGACGCGGTACTCCATCAGCGGCTCCGGCTGGACCAGCCCGAGCCGGCCGGCGGTGATCAGGCGCCCGAACAGATCGGTGTCCTCGCAGGGCTCGGTCTCGCGCCGGTAGCCGCCGACCGCCAGCACGGCCTCGCGCCGGTAGATCACCGTCGGATGGGTGAAGGTGATCGGCGCGCCGCGCGCCAGCATGCGCGCGAGCTCGCGGCGCGTCACCGGCCCCGGCCGCGAGGAGCGGAAGACCCGGCCGTCGCTGTCGACCATGTCGAAGAAGCAGCCGGCGAAGGCGAGGTCCGGGTGCTCCGCCATGAACGCCGCCTGGCGGGCCAGCCGCTCCGGGCGCATCACGTCATCGGCGTCCATCCGCGCGATCAGCGGCGTGGCGGCGCGCTCCAGCCCGAGATTGAGGGTGTCGGAGATGCCCGAGTTGATCTTGTGCAGCACGCTGACCCGCCGGTCGCGCGCGGCATAGGCGTCGAGCAGCTCGCCCGAGCCGTCGGTCGAGCCGTCGTCGATCGCCAGCAGCACGAAATCGCGGAACGTCTGGCGCAGGACGCTGTCGAGCGCCGCGGCGAGATGGGCCCGACCGTTGAAGACCGGCAGCAGGACGGTGACCTGCGCGCCGCTCTCGTCCCGCTCCGTCGGCTGGCGCGGGCTCACGACACCGTCTCACCGCTATAATGCACGCCCTCGTGATCCGACAGCCAGGCCGCGTAGTAGCCGGAATTCTTGCCGTAGCTGTTGTCGTAAAGGCGGACCGGGCGCTCGAGGAGGAGGCCGAGCAGGCAGGCATGCAGCCGGTCGGTCTCGATCAGCGCCGGATTGCCGAAGCGGCGCAGCGCATGGCCGATCAAGCGGTCGCGGTAGCGATACCAGGCGCTGGCGAGGTCGAGGCTGCGCGGCAGCCGGGGCGCCAGGAAGTGTGCCTTGCGCAGCCCGCGAAAGGCGGCGACCAGGGCCGGCGTCTCCCAGTCGCCCCAGTCGGGCGCCGCCTCGCCGCCGGGCTGCGCCTCCTGGTCCTTGCGGAATAGCCTCAGCGTGCCCTGGGCGGAGCCCGGGCGGCGGCGCAGGCGGAGCAGCGCCGGGTGCCGCCAGAGCTGGTGCGCCATGTCGGGAAGCAGCAGCACCTCCTCGCCGAGGCCCGCCGCCTTGGCCAGAGAAGCGTGGTCGCGCACGCAGAGCGTCAGGGCGGGGTGGCGGCGATAGATCGCGGCGGCCGCCGCGAAGCCGGCATCGGCGGCGAAGTGCAGCGTCTGCGGCAGCACGATGATCCGATGGTCCGGACAGGACTCGACGATGCGCTCGCGGAAGGCCTCGTGATCCGGGTAGAGATCGCCCAGGTTGCCGCCGCCATGCAGCAGGATGATGGCGTCGGCCGGGATCCGCCGATGCAGGTCGGCCGGGCAGTTGAACAGGCTGTAGCGGCCGACCACCCGGACGCCGTTGTCGTCCAGGAAGCACTCCGTGCCGAGATTGATCAGCTGGTCGCCGACATTGAGATGGACGGGATAGTCGAGATAGACCACCGGGCGGCCCGGCGGCAGCAGGCGGCGCAGCTCCGTCAGGCGCTGCTTCAGCCGCAGCATCTCCGCGCCGCCGCCGGGCAGCGTCGCGCCGAACGCGGCGGGACTGTCCCGCACGGCTCGCTCAACGCTCGGCGCCCACTCCATCCCGTCCCCTCCCGGCCGCCCGGCTGAACCCGCGCCGTCGCCGGCCACCACCCGGGCCGGCGATCGCCGGCCCGCACCCAGCTTGAACACCCGAGCCCGCCTAACGCTCCGCGTGCCTCGCCAGGGCCAGCGTTCCGGCCTGCGGCGCCGCTTCCGGCGTGCCGCCCGGCGCCGCGCCCTCGAGCACCTCGCGATAGAGCGCGAAGATCCGGTCGAAGTCGAAGTCCCCGGCCCGCGCCAGGCAGCCGTCCGACAGCGCCGCCAGGCCCGCCGGATCGGCCGGCAGCCCGGCCAGGGCGTCGCGCAGCGCCCCGGCGTCGCCGGCCGGGAAGAGGAATCCGGTCCGCCCTGGCGTCACCATCTCGGGAATGCCGCCGACCGCCGCGCCGACCACCGGCACGCCGAAGGAGAAGGCCTCGTGCACGACGCGGGGCAGCGGATCCTCCCACAGCGAGGGCACCACCAGGTAGTCGATGCCGGCGAAGAACTCCTCCGGCCGCACGAAGCCGAGGAACTCCACCGCCGCCGCGTCCGGCCGGGCGCCGAGCCGCTCCATGAAGGCGGCAGGGCCGCGTCCGCCGATGCGCAGGCGGAAGCGCTCTGGCGGCAGGCCGGCCATCGCGTCGAGCAGCAGCTCGACGCCCTTGATGGGCTCGACCCGGCCGAAATAGCCGAGACGCAGCGGCGCCCCGTCCGGCCGCGGCCGGCGCGCCGGCGGCGGCGCCTCGAAATTGCAGCCCTGGATGACCGCCCGCCGCGGCACGCCGGCGAACAGGCCGGTCGCCTCGAGCCGGCCGAGCATGCGCCGGCTGACGCCGGTGACGGCGCGCAGCTGCGCGGAGAGCCCGCGCCGGGCTCGCGTCAGCACGCGGCAGTCGGCGCACTGCGCCGCGCAGTTCCGCCCGTCGCGATACATGGTCCCGCGCGGGCAGCCGAGATAGTAGTCGTGCAGCGTCTGCACCACCGGCAGGCCGAGCCGCCCGGCGGCGCGCCACACCGCGGCGGAGAAGCCGAGGAGGTTGTGGACGTGCACCACGTCCGGCCGCTCGGCCGCCAGCAGGCTGGCCACCCGCCGGCCCATCACCGGGTTGTAGCCGTCGATCAGGTGCCAGGCGAGCTTGGCGAGATTGCCGCGCGGCGCCGGATCGAACGGCCAGTAGAGATTGGCGAGCGGCAGGTAGTGCGTGCGCACGCCGGCGACCTCGCCGTCCCAGCGCCGGCCGTCGGGCGACAGGCTGATCACCGTCGCGCCGTGCCCGGCCCGGACGAGCCCTTCGGCGAGCAGCCGCACGGTCACCTCCGCCCCGCCGATGGCGTGGGGGTGGTAGAGCGTGCTGACGAACGCGACCTTCATCGGCACGCCACCGGCCAGAACCGGTCCGTCATCAATAGGCGCCCGAGCGGCGCAGCACGACGACGACGGTCTTGCCGAGGATCGCCAGGTCGCGGACGAAGGACCAGTTCTCGACGTAGTGATGATCGAGCGAGACCCGCGTCTGGTAGCTGACGTCGTTGCGGCCGCTCACCTGCCACGGCCCGCTGAGGCCCGGCCGGCACTGCCAGTAGGAGGCGATGTACTCGCCGTAGCGCTCGATCTCCTGGCGCACGATCGGCCGCGGGCCGGTCAGGCTCATCTCGCCGGTCAGCACGTTGATCAGCTGCGGCAGCTCGTCGAGGCTGGTCTTGCGCAGGAACGCGCCGACCCTGGTGATCCGCGGGTCGCGCCGCAGCTTGAAGTCGCGCTCCCACTCGGCGCGCGCCTCGGCATCGCGCTCCAGCAGCTCGCCCAGCACGCGGTCGGAATCGACCACCATGGTGCGGAACTTCCAGCAGCGGAAGGTGCGCCCGGAGGCGCCGACCCGGCCGTGGCCGAACAGCGCCGGGCCGCCATCGCGGCGTACCAGCCAGGCGATCACCAGCATCGCCGGCCCGACGCCGACCAGCAGGATCGCCGACACGACCAGGTCGAAGACGCGCTTCGACCGGATCCGATGAATTTCCTTGCGTTTCGCCGCGGCGTTCTTCTTCGCTTCGCTTGCTTCTTCTTTGCGCCCCTGGACATCGTTCAGCGCAGCCGATTCGAACATTTGCACACCTTCGCCAGGGAACCCGACTTGTCCTGCACCCAGCCCGTCTCGGCCTGGGCGCCCCATGAACAATCCTCCCACCCATTAATTCCGCGTGGCGGCGCCCGATTCCCATGTCGGATTGCGCCCGTCGCCACGCCGTCGGGCGGCACGCCTGGGCGGCCGCATCGCCCGCCCGGGACAGCAATTGGCCGACCAAGCCGAGACTGCCACCGCACGCACGCCGACGGCCCGAAGCTATGGAGGCAGGTCCGGGGCGGCGTGAGGCAAACTTGTGACCCGGCCGATATTTGCCGTACGCGGAACTTATCCGCGCGCCTTGTGTTCGGCGGGCCAGCGAGGATTCACGTCCTGGGTCCGCGGGACAGAGCGTGGCGTGGTGCGAGGCATGAGATCAGGCGTCGGCCGAGTTGCCGGAACGTGGCTGCCGATGGCGGCCGGCGTCGCGGCGGGAGCGTCGGGATGAGCGGCTCGCGTGCGGTCGGCTTGCCGTCGCTGCCGCCCCGCGGGCTGCCGCAGCCGAAGGCGCGCGCCCTGGCCGTCGCACGGCCGGCGATCGGCCTCGGCTATCTCATCCCCGCCCTGGCGCCGCCGCCGCAACGCCAGCCGGCCAGTCGGGTGCGCGCCGCCACCGTCGATCCCGTCGCGCTGCGCTGCGTCGGGCTGGCGCTGTTCGCCGAGATCTTCCTGCAGAAGGTCGCCGTGCCGCTGAGCAAGACGACCCAGATCAGCGCCACGCTGATCGTCGGCTTCGTCGCGCTCGGCTTTCTCGTCGTCTCCGGGCGCGCCGTCGTCGACACGACGCGATTCGCCCTCTTCGCGCTGGCCATGGTGGTGCTCGTCGCCACGCAGCTGATCGGGGGCGAAGCCTTCTCGCGCACCTCGCTGCTGCTGCTGATGGCGACCTATGCGATCTACGTCGTCAGGCTGCAGGACCGGCCCGGCACCTTCCGGGCCAGCCTCGGCCTCTACCAGACGATGATGGCGATCGTCGCCGGCGCCGCGGTGCTGCAGTACGTCGCGCAGTTCCGGCTGCCGGCCGACCTGGTCTTCCCGCTGGAGACCCATCTCGGGCCGCTGCTCTACCAGGGCTACAACAACATCAGCCCGATCACCTACGGGTCGGCCATCTACAAGAGCAACGGCGTGTTCCTCGGCGAGCCCTCGCTGTTGTCCCAGGGCATGGCGCTGAGCTTCATCATCGAGCGCCTGTTCTTCCGCCGGACCCCGTTCCAGCTCGCCTTCCTCGCCGGGCTGGTCGTGTCCTACTCCGGCACCGGGCTGCTGCTGCTGCTCGCCGCCGCCCCGTTCCTGATCTACAAGACCGGCGGGCTGCGCCTGCTGCTGCTGCTGCTGCCGATCGGGCTGGTCGTCCTGCTGGCCGGCAAGATGCTCGACCTCGGCGTGGTGGCGAACCGGGCCGGCGAGTTCTCCAGCCGCGATTCGTCGGGCTTCGCCCGCTTCATCTCGATCTTCTACCTGCTCGGCCAGTATCCCTTCGCGGACGCCCACCATTTCCTGTTCGGCATGGGGGCCGGGACCATCGAGGGGGTGATGAAGAAGGTCACCTACCTGGCGCACGACCCGACCTGGGGCAAGCTGCTGTTCGAGTACGGCCTGATCGGCGCGCTGGCCTTCTTCCCCTACATGCTGACGGTGATCTTCGTCGGCACGCCGAGCCCCATCCTCGCTTTCTGTCTCCTCTTCGCCTACCTCTTCCTGGGCGGCAATCTCCTGAGCCCCTTCTATAACTTCCTGATCGCCGCGCTTCTCGCCTGGCAGCGCCCGGAGCTTGCCCCCGCCCCGGCCCGATCCCGGCCGTCGACACGGTTCGCCGATCAGGTTAGGGTTCCCTCGGGCGGGGTTTGGCAGGAGTGGCGACGGGGCAAGCTGGCGAAGGTGCCTCGTCCCTGTAAAGGCTGAACCATCGGCGTTGTCGGGGGAGCGACGCTGCCGATCGAGGGGGCCCAGGGGTGAAAGGCTTACAGGATCTAACCGGCCGGGCCTGTCGGGCTGCGGCGGCCGGCCGGTACCGGATCATGGGGATGCGTCTGCAGGGCGGTTGGCGCCCGGCATTGGTGTTGCTGGCGCTGCTGTTGACGGCGGGCGCCACTCTGGCGAGCGGCCGGGCCGCGGCGCAGGAGCCGGTGCGCGGGCAGGCCGTGCTCGACCGCCAGCATCCCGACTACGCGCCGATCGGCGCCCGCATCGGGTCGGTGATGGTCAATCCCTATCTGGGATTCAGCGAGACCTACAACGACAACATCTATTTCACCGAGCACAACCCGCAGGACGACTTCATCTCGACGATCAGCGGCGGGGTGCGGGCCAGCGACGCGCTGGAGAACCTGTCGCTGCTGCTGGATGTCGGCGCCGACGGGGCGATCTACGCCACGCACACCGAGGAGACCAACTGGCAGGGTCACTTCTCGCTGAACGGACGCTACGACATCGAGCCCGGCTTCGCGCTGATCGGGCAGATCCAGGCGCTCCGCCTGGTGCAGGCGCGCGACGAGCCCGACGTCATCAACGGCATCGAGCCGACCATCTACTACGACATCCTCTCCTCGGTCGGCTTCACCAAGAGCCAGGGCCGCTTCAACCTGTCGAGCAGCGCGACCTACGAGCGGCTCCAGTACGAGAACACCCAGGGCTCCAGCGGCACCATCGACCAGCAGCAGAACAACCAGAACATCTACGGCATCGACACCAGGCTGGGCTACAACTACGTCGGCAACCAGGACGTCTTCGTGCGCCTGCGCGGCAACATCCGCGACTACGTGCAGACGGTCAGCGACAACGGCTTCCGCCGCAGCTCGAAGGGCTACATCCTGACCTTCGGCTCGACCTTCGACCTGGGCGGGCTGATCACCGGCCAGGCCGCGATCGGCGTCGAGCAGCAGTTCTTCGACGATTCCCGCTTCGGCACGGTGACCAACCCGATCGCCAACCTGAACCTGCTGTGGAACCCGACCGGGCTGACCAGCGTCATCGGCAACCTGACCTACGACTTCGTGCCGACGCTGTCCGGCTCCTCGCCGGGCTACTGGCGCTCGCTGGCCAGCATCGAGGTCGACCACGAGCTGCGGCGAAATGTGGTGTTGATCGGCCAGGCCGACTTCATCCATCGTGACTTCGTCGAATCCAACGGATTCAGCAACGCCGTCGGCCTCAGCGTCGGCGCCCGCTACCTGATCGACAACGGGCTCAATTTCGACGCCCGCTATCGCTTCCGCCTGCAGAACGGCAACGGCGACAATTCGGACTTCACGAACAACACGGTTTTTGTGCAGTTGAGGAAAACTTTTTGACCGCAAGTTGGTTCTATCAGGCGCGGCGGCGCAGTCCAGGCAGGGCTGTTGCGGCCGCGCTTCAGGCCAACGGGTGGCAACATGTTGAGACGTGTTTGTTCGGTCCTGGCGATCGTCGGGTCGGTGCTGGCGGGCTGCGCCGCCAACCCGCCCCCGGCACCCCAGCAGGCGGCGGCGACGGTCAACGCCGGCGGCTACCAGCTCGGCCCCGGCGACGAGATCGACGTGACGGTCTTCGGCGAGCAGAATCTGTCGGGAACCTTCGACGTCGATGATTCCGGCAGCATCTCGATGCCGCTGGTCGGTCCGGTCTCGGTCCGCGACAAGACGGCCCGCGAGACCGAGACGCTGATCGCCAGCCGTCTGTCGGACGGGCTGGTGACCGATCCCAAGGTCAGCGTCAACGTCCGCCGCTTCCGCCCGATCTACGTGGTCGGCGAGGTGCAGAAGCCGGGGGCCTATCCGTCCTACGGCCCGACCACCGTGCTGAACGCGATCGCGCTGGCCGGCGGCTACACCTACCGGGCGAAGAACAGCGAGATCACGGTGATCCACTACAACGACCCGTCGCACCAGCCCGTGCCGGTGAGCGAGTCGAGCCTGGTCCAGCCGGGCGATACCGTGACCGTGCCGGAGCGCTGGTTCTAGAGGCCGGCCCGGCGGATCCGGCAGGGCAAGGCGCGCTCCTGCCGCTTCGGGACCAGACGGGGCGTCCCCGGACTCCGGCGCCGGGGCGCCCCGCAATGCATGACATGGGTGAGTGAATGGGAAGCGAGTTCCGCGTCACCGAGCTGCTCCGGATCCTCTGGCGCCGCAAGTTCACCATCGCGGCGATCACCTTCGTCCTGGTGGTGGCGATCATCGCCCTGGTCATGCAGGTGCCGCGGCAATACACGGCCCAGGGCATCCTGCAGGTGGAGGACCGGCAGACGACGATCCCGGAGCTGCAGGCCTTCCTCGACTCGGCCGTGCCCGATCTCGCGAAGGTGCGCAGCGCCACCCAGGTGCTGACCTCCTGGAGCCTCGGCGACATGGTCGCCAGGAAGCTGAACCTCGCCGAGGATCCGAGCTTCAACCCGACGCTGCCCGATCCCAATGCCAGCTGGATGGACGCCATCCAGCCCGGCGCCTGGCTGAACTGGACGATCCGCCACCTGCCCTTCGTGCCGAGGAAGCCGGACCGGCCGATCACCCAGGCGCAGATCGACGCCGCGGTGACCGGCACCCTGCTCGACAAGCTGACCATCGACAACGACGGCAAGAGCTACATCATCTACGTCTCCTTCACCGGCCGCGACCCGGTGACCGCGGCGGCGATCGTCAACAGCCTGATGCAGAGCCATATCGACCGCGAGCTGGCGGCCCGCACCGGCAGCGCCGGCGATGCCAACAGCTTCCTCGCCCAGCGCGCCCAGGAGCTGCGCAAGCAGGTCGAGGATGCCGACGCCAAGGTGCAGGACTACATGACGCGGCACGACCTGCTGGAGACCAAGCAGGGCACGGTCAGCCAGCAGCAGCTCGCCGACCTCAACGCGCAGCTCAGCCTCGCCCGCACCGACCGCGCCAAGGCCCAGGCGCGCTACGGCGAGGCGATGAAGGTCCGCAAGGGCGGGGTGACGACGGCCGAGGCGGTCGAGGTCCTCGACTCGCCGCTGATCCAGAGCCTGACCCAGCGCGAGGCCGACCTGTCGCAGACGCTGACCAACGCCATGGCGCGGCTCGGCGCCAAGCACCCCGAGCGCCGGCGCGCCGAGCTCGAGCTCGCCAACCTGCGGGCCAAGATCGCCGCCGAGACCAACAAGATCATCGCGTCGCTCGGCAGCCAGGCGGCGATCGCGGTGGCCGGCGAGCAGGCGCTCGAGACGAAGATCGCCGAGCTGACCAAGAACGCCGCCAAGACGGCGCAGGCCGACGTCATCCTGCAGCAGCTGCAGAAGGACGCCGAGACCAAGCGCACGATCTACACCACCTTCCTGACGCGGATGGAGGACACCGCCAATCCGCAGCAGGCGCAGCAGCCCAATGCCCGGATCGTCTCCGCCGCGGTGCCGCCGACCAGCCCCTCCTCGCCGCGCCTGCCGGTGTTCGTCGCCTTCGGCGCGATCGCCTCGATCCTGCTCGCCTGCGCGGCGGTGCTCGGGCGCGAGCGCATGAAGCGCGGCTTCGGGACGCTGGACGAGATCGTCACCAGCACCGGCCTGCCCGGCTTCGCCTCGGTGCCGGAGGTGCGCCGGCGCGGCTCGCCGGTCGACTTCATCCTGACCAACCCGACCTCGGAGCTGGCGGAGACGATTCGCGGCATCCGCGCCCGCCTCAAGCTGAGCGGGCTGGAGCGCCCGGTGAAGATCGTGCTCGTCACCTCGGCGATGCCCGAGGAGGGCAAGACCAGCTTCGCCGCCTCCTTCGCCCGCCTCTCGGCGCGCGACGGCCAGCGCGTGCTGCTGGTCGAGGGCGACCTGCGGCGGCCGAAGATCGGCCCGATGTTCGGCAGCGGCGAGTGGCGCGCCTGGCAGGACGCGCTCGACGGCACCGAGAGCATCGACAACTTCGTCGGCATCGATCCCCATTCCGGCCTGCACTTCCTCGCCGCCCGCGAGGAGCGCGAGAGCCGCATGGACCTGTTCGAGAGCGGCATGTTCCGCAACCTGCTGCGTGCCGCCGGCCGGCTCTACGACTTCGTCGTCATCGATTCGCCGCCGGTGCTGCACGTCTCCGACCCGCTCGTCCTGGCGCAGCACACCGATGCGATCCTGCTGGTGGTGCGGGCCAACCGGACGCCACGCTCGGTGGTCTCGGAGGCGATCCGGCGCCTTTCGGCGACCGGCAAGCCGATCGGCATCGTCGGCTCGCGCATGAACCAGCCGCTGCACGGCGAGGGAATCTACATCGGCTACAGCCACCGCGGCGCCGCCTGAGCCGGCGCGGCGGCAGGGCGCGGCGGCAGGGCGCCGCCGCGAGCCTCCGCATCCCCGCCGCCGCCATGGCGCGCCGGCCGCGTTCCCGCTAGGCTCCTGCCGCCGCAGCCGAGAGCGGGCGCGGCGAGGAGGCGGAGAATGGCGGGGTACGAGATCCGGCCCGAGGACCGGCTGTCGATCGACGAGTTCCGGCAGCAGCCGATCGGTCCGCACAGCCCCAATCTCCAGCGCATCCTCAACCGCATGCGCGGCGGGCCGAATGCCGGCAAGTACTGCCTGATCTGCACCAGGCCGTTCGCCGAGTGGCAGCTGGCCCGGATGAGCGGCCGCCGCGGCGTGCCGCCGACGCCGATTCCCGGCGAGATCTTCACCGACCTCGCGGCCGCCGAGTGGGCCGTCTTCCGCCGCCGCTGGCGCGAGCTCACCGGCGAGGACATCAACTAGGGGCGACCGCGATGATGAGGCTGCTGGGCTATAGCGACCGGATCAGCGTCGCTCCGGGCGAGACGATCACCTTCATGGTCTCGGGCGACGGCGTGCCGCGCTATCGCGCGGAGATCGTGCGGCTGATCCATGGCGATGCCAACCCCGCCGGCCCAGGCTTCAAGGCCGAGCCGCTGCCCAGCGCGATCGACGGCAGCTACCCCGGCCGCCACCAGCCGATCGCCGCCGGCTCGGCGATCCTGGTGCCGCCCCATCCGGAGCTGGCGAGGTCGCGCAGCCTGTCCGGCACCGCCTGGATCTGGCCGACCCTGCTCGAGGCGGGACCGCAGGCGGTGCTCGGGCTCGGCGATCCCGCCGGGGGCAGCGGCTTCGTCCTCGGCATCGACCCGGCGGACGGCGTGACGCTCGATGTCGCCGGCGCCGACGGTCCGGTCCGGCTGGTCACCGGTCGAAGGCTGGTGCAGCGGCACTGGTACCTGATCGGCTTCAGCATCGACGTCGCGGCCGGCCGGCTGACCCTGCTGCAGGAGCCGCTGCGCCGCTTCCCCCACACCGACGATGCCGGGCGGGCCGGACGCGCCGCCAGCGGCCTGCGGCCGGGCAGCGGGCAGCCGCTCGCCATCGCCAGGCGCCCCTGCCCGCGCGACGGCGGCCATGCCCACTACAACGGCAAGGTCGACAGCCCCCGCCTCTTCGCCGGGGCGCTGCCGGACGACGCGCTGCTCCGCCTCGGCCGGATGCGGGAAGAGGAGCTGCCGGCGGGCGAGCTCGTCGCGGCCTGGGACCTGGCGCGCCAGACCACCGGCCTCACCGTCGTCGACGCCGGCCCGCACGGGCTCGACGGGCGCTGCGTCAACCTGCCGACCCGCGCCATGAAGGGCTGGCGCTGGACCGGCGAGGTGCTCGACTGGAAGCAGCGGCCCGACCATTACGGGGCGATCCACTTCCACGCCGACGACATCCACGACGCCGGCTGGCAGCCGGACTTCGCCTGGCAGGTGCCCGAAGGCACCCGCAGCGGCCTCTATTGCGCCCACCTCGCCTCGGCCGACGGTCTGCACGAGGATTATGTTCCGTTCTGCATCCGGCCGCCGCGCGGCCGCGCCACCGCCGACATCGCTTTCCTGCTGCCGACCGCCAGCTACATGGCCTATGCCAACGACCACAACGCCATCGACGCCCAGGGCGCCGAGATGGTGATCGGCCGGCTGGTCGTGCTGCAGCCCAACGACCTCCATATCGACCGCCACCGCGAGCTCGGGCTGGCGCTCTACGACACCCACGCCGACGGCAGCGGCGTGTCGATCTCCTCACGGCTGCGCCCGATCCTCAACATGCGGCCGAAATTCTCCTCGTGGCTCGGCGCGGTCGGCTCCGGTCTCTGGCAGTTCAATGCCGACACCCACCTGACCGACTGGCTGGAGGCCAAGGGCTTCGCCTTCGACGTCATCACCGACGAGGACCTGCACGCCGAGGGCGCGGCGCTGCTCGAACCCTACCGCGTGATCCTCACCGGCACCCACCCGGAGTACCATTCGACTCCCATGTGGGACGCCATGCAGAGCTACCTCGATGGCGGCGGCCGGCTGATGTATCTCGGCGCCAATGGCTGGTACTGGCGCATCGCCTGGCACAAGGAGGCGCCGGGAGCCATCGAGGTGCGCCGCGCCGAGGACGGCATCCGCACCTGGGAAGCCGAGCCCGGCGAGTACTACCAGGCCTTCGACGGGGCCTATGGCGGGCTGTGGCGGCGCAACGGCCGGCCGCCCAACGTCCTGCTCGGCATCGGCTTCACCGCCCAGGGCTTCGACCAATCGAGCTACTACCGGCGCCTGCCCGGCAGCTTCGACCCGCGGGCCGCCTTCATCTTCGAGGGGATCGGCGCCGAGGAGAGGATCGGCGATTTCGGCCTGGTCGGCGGCGGCGCCGCCGGCCTCGAGCTCGACCGCGTCGAGCCGCTGCTCGGCACCCCGCCGCACACGCTGCAGCTGGCCGCGTCCGAGAAGCACACCGACCTCTACCTGCTGGTGAACGAGGAGTTCGGCGTGACCACCCCGGACCTGTCGGGCTCGCAGAACCCCAAGGTCCGCGCCGACCTCGCCTTCTTCGAGACGCTGGCCGGCGGCGCGGTGTTCTCGGTCGGCTCGATCGCCTGGTGCGGCAGCCTCAGCCACGACGGCTACGACAACAACGTCTCCCGGATCACCGAGAACGTGCTGCGCCGCTTCAGCGACCCGACGCCGTTCGCGCGGTAGCCGGCGCCGCCAGGAGGAGCCCATGGCCGAGTACCTGCTCTACGGCTTCGCCCAGTCGGGCAACGCCTACAAGGCGGCGCTGATGCTGCAGCTCTGCGGCGCCGACTGGACGGTCCGCTTCGTCGATTTCTTCAACGGCGAGACGCGCACGCCGGAGTACCGCGCCATCAACGTCATGGGCGAGGTGCCGGTGCTGGAGCATGAGGGGCGCCGCCTCAGCCAGTCCGGCGTCATCCTGGACTACCTCGCCGAGCGGCTCGGCCGCTTCGGCCCGGCCGACGGCGAGGAGCGGCGCGAGATCCTGCGCTGGCTGCTGTTCGACAACCACAAGCTGACCAGCTACACGGCGACGTTGCGCTTCCTGCTGGCCTTCATGAAGACCGGCGAGACGCCGGTGACCGAGTTCCTGCGCGGCCGCATGCGCAACGCCCTGGGTGTGCTCGACCGGCATCTCGAGGGCCGCGACTTCGCGCTCGGCGCCCGGCCGACCATCGCCGACCTGTCGATGTGCGGCTACCTCTTCTGGCCGGAGGAATTCGGCGTCGACTGGGCGGAGTTCCCGCAGATCCAGGGCTGGCTCGCCCGCATCGCCGCCCTGCCCGGCTGGGTGCATCCCTACCAGCTGCTGCCGGGACATCCGCTGCCCCCGAAGCAGGCCTGAGCTCGCCGCCCTGGACGCCGGCGCCGGGTTGCGGTTTCCTTGCGCCAAGAAGCCTCGAGTGCCGGGGGAGGAGAGATGCCCGCTTCGTTCGTCATCGGCGTCGACGCCGGCACCGAAGGGCTGCGCGCCGGCATCTTCGACCTCGCCGGCACGCCGCGCGCCTTCGCCGCCACCCCCTATCCCACCCGCTTCCCGCGGCCGAGCTGGGCCGAGCAGGATCCCGAGGACTGGTGGCAGGCGCTCGGCGCCTCGGTGCACAAGGCACTGGCCGAAGCCCGGCTGGCGCCGGCCGACATCGCCGCCATCGCCCTCGACACCACCTGCTGCAGCGTGGTCGCGCTCGACGCCGCGGGCCGCCCGCTCCGTCCGGCGCTGATCTGGATGGATGTGCGGTCGGCCGACCAGGCCGAGCGCGTCGCCGCATCGGGCGACCCGGCGCTGGTCATCAATGCCGATGGCCGCGGCCCGGTCTCGGCCGAGTGGATGATCCCGAAGGCGCTGTGGATCAAGGAGAACGAGCCCGAGCTGTTCGCCGGCGCGGCCTATGTCTGCGAGTTCCAGGACTATCTCAACTTCCGCCTCACCGGCCGCATGGTGGCCAGCCTCAACAACGCCTCGGTGCGCTGGCACTACGACGGCCGCGGCGAAGGCTATGCCGCCGGCCTGCTGCGCCGGCTCGGCGCCGAGGCGCTGCTCGAGAAATGGCCGCGCGAGGTGGTGCCGCTCGGCGGCGTCTTCGGGGCGCTCACCGCCGAGGCTGCCGACCATCTCGGGCTGCCGCGCGGCCTGCCCGTCGCGCAGGGCGGCGCCGATGCCTTCATCGGGGTGATCGGGCTGGGCGTCGTCGATCCCGGCCGGCTGACGCTGATCACCGGCTCGTCGCACCTGCAGATCGGGCTCAGCGCCGCGCCCTTCCCCGGCGCCGGCATCTGGGGCACCTATCCCGACGCCGTGGTGCCCGGGCTGCACGTCGTCGAGGGCGGCCAGACCTCGACCGGCTCGGTTGTCGCCTGGCTGCGCAAGCTGGTCGGCGACGCCACCGGCTACGACGAGCTGAACCGCGCCGCCGCGGCGCTGCCGCCGGGCAGCGAGGGGCTGGTCGTGCTCGAGCATTTCCAGGGCAACCGTACGCCCTACACCGACCCGAACTCGCGCGGCGTGATCTCCGGCCTGACCTTGAAGCACGGGCCGGCGCATCTCTTCCGCGCCGTCATCGAGGGCGTGTGCTTCGGCACCGCCCTGATCCTCGAATCGATGCGCGGCGCGGGCTTCGCCCCGGCCGACATGACGATCTCCGGCGGCGCGGCGCGTTCCGAGCTGTGGCTGCAGATCCATGCCGACGTCGCCAACCTGCCGCTGGTGCTGACCCGCGTGCCGGAGGCGCCCTGCCTCGGCTCCGCCATCCTGGCGGCGGTCGGCGCCGGCATCCATCGCGACATCCCGGGCGCGGCGCGAGCGATGGTCCAGGTCGATCGCCGGATCGAGCCCGATCCGCAGCGACACGCCGCCTACCGGCCGTTCTACGAGGCCTACAAGGAAACCTATGCCGCGCTAGCCCCGACCCTGCACCGGCAGGTCGCGGCGGCAGGCTGAGCCGAACAGGAGGACTCTTCGATGGGCAAGCTGCTGTCCGAGGCCGAGCGCGAGCGCTACCGCGCCGACGGCTTCTTCCACCCGGTCACCGTGATGAGCCCGGCCGAGGCAGCCGGCTTCCGCGCCCGCGTGGAGGCGGCCGAGCGGCGCTACGGCGCGCTGCACTACGTGATCAAGCCGCACCTCGTGCTCGAGGTCGCCGACGAGATCGCCCACCTGCCGAAGCTGCTCGACGCGGTCGAGGACTTGCTCGGCCCCGACCTGCTGCTGTGGGACGCGACCTTCATCGTCAAGGAGGCCGGCGCCCCGGCCTTCGTCAGCTGGCACCAGGACCTGACCTACTGGGGCCTCGACATGCCCGATCCCGACGACGTCGCCTCGGTCTGGCTGGCGCTGTCGCCGGCCAGCGTCGAGAGCGGGTGCATGCGCATGGTGCCGGGCAGCCACCGCCGCGGCCCGCTCGCCCATCACGAGACCCGCGACGCCGCCAACGTCCTGTCGCGCGGCCAGACCGTCGACCTCGACGAGGCGGCCGAGCGCGCCGTCGCCACGCCGCTGCAGCCGGGCCAGCTCTCGCTGCATCACGGCTGGACGCTGCACGCCTCCGGCCCGAACCGCTCGGCCGACCGGCGCATCGGCTTCAACATGAACTTCGTGCGGCCGCGGGTGCGCCAGGCCCGCCATCCCGGCGACTTCGCCATGCTGATGCGCGGCGAGGACCGCTTCGGCCATTTCCGGCCGGAGCCGCGGCCGGCGGGCGACTACACGCCCGAGGCAACCGCGCTGCAGGCCGAGATCGCGCGGCTGCGCGGCGCCGAGATGGACCCCGCCTTCGCCGCCGGCCTGGTCAACCCGCAGGCCCGCGCCACGCCGTAGCCGGCGCTCAGCCGGCGTCCGGCGCCCGCAGCCAGGCGCCGGCGTCGAGGATGGCGCGACGGGCCACGGCGGCGCATCCCGCCGCCTCGAGGAAGGCGTGGGTGGTGCCGAGATGCACGGTCGCCGAGCCGCGGTTGCCGGCGGCGCGCAGCCGCCCGGCCAGCGCCAGGTTCTCGTCGAGCAGCACGTCGGTGTCGGCGATCAGCAGCCGGGCCGGCGGCAGGCCGGCGAGATCGGCGTGGCAGGGCGAGGCCAGCGGATGGCGGCGCTGCGCCGGATCCGGCACGTAGTTCGCCCAGAACCACGCCATGCGCGGTCCGGTGAGCGGATAGGTGCCGTCGCCGAAGCGGGCATAGGAGGGCCGCTCCAGGTCGCAGTCATAGACGCCGTAGGCGAGCAGCAGCGCCTCCCCCGGATCGTCGCCGGCGTCGCGCAGCGCCAGCGCGCTGCCGAGCGCCAGGTTGGCCCCGGCGGAATCGCCGGCCAGCGCGATCCGGCCGGGATCGAGGCCGAGCGAGGCGCCATCGCGGCGCAGCAGCCGCACCAGGGCCGCGACATGCTCGATGGCCGCCGGAAACGGCGCCTCGGGCGCCAGCGGGTAGTCGACCCCGACCACCGCCCGCCCGCTTGCCGCGGCGAGCTCGCGCATCAGCCGGTCGTGGGTGTCGAGATCGAGCAGGGTCCAGCCGCCGCCATGGAGATAGACCAGCGCCGGAAGCGCCGGCGCCTCGACGGGGCGCAGGATTCGAACCGTCAGCGGGCCGCGCCCGGTCTGCAGCCGGTGCTCGGTCCGCCGCGCCATCGCCGGGCCGCCTTCGTTGAGCGGCCGGCGGATCTCCGCCGCGCGGCGCCGCAGCTCGGGGAGCGGCAGCACCGCCGGATCCAGCCCCTGCCCGGCCGCGAGCAGCGCCTTGGCGAACCGTTCGATCTGCGGGTCGAGGATCACGGCAGCAGCTCCTGGGCGACGCCGAGGCGCTCGCCGGCGCGGCGGATGCCGGCCAGGGTCTCCTCGTTGAGGGGAATCCCGTCGCCGCCGTAGCGGCGCTCGAGCTCGGCTTCGAGCAGGCCGGGCGGATAGAGCCGGTCCACGCCCTCGCGACGGCGGCTGTCCTGGATCTGGCGGCTGATCCGGTCGACCCGCGCCTTGAAGGCCGCCGGCGGCTGGAAGGCGGCGATGTCGACGGCCATGAAGAGATGGCCGTCCTCGCCCGCCTTCGGCCCGTCCACCATGTTGCCGAGTTCCGTGCCGTAGCTGGCGCCGGACAGCAGGGTCGACAGCATGCCCATCATGATCCCGAGCCCAACCCCCTTGTGCCCGCCGATCGGCTGGATCAGCCCCTCCAGCGCCGCCGCCGCTTCGGTGGTCGGCCGCCCTTCCGCATCGTAGGCCCAGCCCTCCGGGATCGCATGTCCCTTCTGGTGGTAGACGCGGATCTTGCCGTGGGCCGTGGCGCCGAAGGCGATGTCGAGCACCACCGGCGGCTCCCGATCGGCCGGGATCGCTACCGCCAGCGGGTTGATGCCGACGATCTTCTCGACGCCGCCCCAGGGCGCCATGGTCGGCAGCGCATTGGTGGTGGCGATGCCGATCATGTCGTGCGGCAGGGCCTGGCAGGCCCAGTGATCCATCGCACCGCAGTGGTTGCTGCCGCGCACCGCCGCGGCCGCGATGCCGTGGCGGCGCGCCCGCTCGATCGCCGCCTGCATGGCGAAGGCGGCGGCGATCTGGCCCATGGCGTTGCCGCCGTCGACGACCAGCGCCGCCCCGCGCTCGCTCGCCAGCCGCGGCCGGCCGCGGGGATCGACCCCGCCGCGGGTCAGCTTCTCGACATAGTCCGGCACGCGCAGCACGCCGTGCGAATGGATGCCGCGCTGGTCGGCCGAGGCGAGCGCGTCGGCGAGCAGCGCCGCATCCTCCGCCGCCATGCCGCAGGCGGCGAAGATCGCCGCCACGCCGCGGCGCAACGCGCCGGGCTCGATACGCTGCTCGGTCTCGCTGCCGGGATACTCGGCCATGGCTACCTGCTCCTTCCCCTGCGGGCGAGAGGGCCGCTACACGGCGACACGACGGCCCTGCCGCACCTTCCAATAGAGCTTCACCACCGCGTCGAGATGCTGCTGCATGGCCTGCTCGGCGGCGGCGGGATCGTGCGCGGCGATCGCCTCGTAGATCCTGGCGTGCGCGGCATAGGCCGCCTCGCCGGCGCCGCGCGCCTGGCCGGAGATGCCGCGCTGCTCGGTCAGCCACTCGACCACGGCGTTGTAGAGCGAGGTGAAGATCGGGTTGCCCGGAATCTCGGCGATCGCGTAGTGGAAGGCCACGTCGGTCCGCATGAACCGCGCATGGTCGCCGATCGACTCGCGATTGGCCTCGAGCGCCGCGCGCAGCCTGGCGAGGTCCGCCTCGGTGGCCCGCTGCGCGGCGATCCGCGCCAGACCGACCTCGAACAGGGCGCGCGCCTCCTGGAAGCGCTGCACGCCCCCCTCCTGGGCAAGAAGGAGGCGGGCGGCCCCCGACAGCTCCCCGACCAGCGCCTTGGCGGTGGGCGCGGTCACCCGCGAGCGCTCCCCGCTGCTCACCGTCACGAGACCCATGCGCTGCAGCGCGAGCATCGCCTCGCGCACGGCCGAGCGGCCGACCCCCAGCTCCTCCATCAGCTCGCGCTCCGCCGGCAGCTGATCGCCCGGCGCGTAGCGTCCCTCCCGGATCATCTCCTCGATGCGGAGCGCGACCTCCTCATAGAGCTTGCGGCGGCGGATGGGTGTTGCCATGAGCAGTCGGGTTGTTGACCTATCAGACAGGCTGACAGTAGGATAGCCGGGCCGGGTGGGGCGTCAAGCGGCCGTCCGCGCCCCACCCGAAGCAGGCTGCCGGCCGCGCCATCGAGAAGAGATGCGGGAGGAAGGGATGACCAGGAGGATGCTGGGTGCCGCCCTGATCGGCGGCTCGCTGCTGGCTGCGGTCGCCGCCGGCGCGGCACGGGCGGACGCCTTCATGGACGAGGTCAAGGCCGAGGTGGTGCGCTTCGCCGGCCCGCAGTCCGATTGGCGCGGCCCGACCACGGCGCCGAAGCCGGACGCCGGCAAGCACATCGCCTACATGTCGACCGACGAGCAGAACGACGCCTCGCGCGAATGGGGCCAGGCGATCGCCGAGGCCGGCACCAAGATCGGCTGGCAGGTCACCATCATCGACGGGCACGGCACGCCGGTCGGCTGGCAGCAGGGCATCAACCAGGCGATCGCGCTCAAGGTCGACGGCATCGTCACCAACGCCGACGCGGCCAGCCTCAAGGACCCGATCTCCGAGGCGCACGCCAAGGGCATCGTGGTGGTCGGCATCCACGCCACCGCCTTCCCCGGCCCGCAGCCCGAGGCCGGCCTGTTCGTCAACATCCAGCAGGACCCGCGGGACATCGGCCGGGCCCAGGCCGACTGGATCATCCAGCACTCCAACGGCACGGCCCGGGTCGTCGTCACCTCGCACTGCGAGTACGCCATCGCCTGCGCCAAGGCGCACGCCACCGAGGCGCGCATCAAGGAGTGCAAGGGCTGCACCGTGCTCGAGTTCTCTAACACCCCGATCGCCGAGGTGGCGCAGCGCCAGCCGGCGCTGGTCACCGCCTGGGTGCAGAAATACGGCACGCCGCTCTATATCACCTCGGTCGCCGACTACACGGCGGACTACCAGATCCCGGCGCTGCGGGTCGGCGGCATCGATCCGGCGCAGGTGATCATCGTCTCGGCCGACGGCAACAAGTCGGCCTATGAGCGGATCCGCGCCGGCGGCCAGTACCAGCTCGTCACCGCCTCGGAGCCCTACAAGATGCAGGGCTACCAGGCGATCGACGAGCTCAACCGGGCGTTCCACAACATGCCGCCCTCGGGCTTCGTCCAGACCCCCTACCTGGTGACCCCCGACAACATCCACGCCGAGGGCGGCGACCAGAACACCTTCATCCCGAGCAACAACTACGAGCAGCGCTATCTCGAGCTCTGGGGCGTGAAGTAGCAGCAACGGGCGGGCCCTCATGGTTCGGCAGACTCCCCATGAGGGCCCGCCGGCACCCGGCCTCGGCTTGCGCCGAGGAGCACGCCCCGCCATCGTGCCGGCCCCATCCTGCAACAGGCTCAGGGTGAGGCTCGCGGGCTCGCGCCCGCACCTTGAACCTCGTCCTGAGCCTGTCGAAGGGCGAGGTCGGCACGGCCGCGCCGCCAGCTCCTTTCTCGGCTTTCGCGGCAGGCGGCCGAAGGACGAGGCCGGCACGACCGACGCGATGGCATGATGACCGGGCTGCTCGAGATCGCCGGGCTGACCAAGCGCTTCGCCGGGACGCTGGCGCTCGATGCGGTGGACTTCAGCCTGAGCTCCGGCGAGGTGCATGCGCTGCTCGGCGAGAACGGCGCGGGCAAGTCGACGCTGATCAAGGTGCTGGCCGGGGTCCACCGCGCCGACGGCGGCACCATCCGGCTCGACGGCCGCATCGTCGACCCCGCCGCCGAGAGCCTGCCGATCAGCTTCATCCACCAGGATCTCGGGCTGGTCGACAGCATGACGGTGGCCGAGAACGTCGCCATCCTGACCGGCTATCCGCGGCGCGGCGGCCTGATCTCCTGGCGCCGCGCCAGGGCGGCGGCCGCCGAGGCGCTACGCCGCATGGGCGGCGGCATCGATCCCGCCGCGCGGGTCGGCCGGCTGCCGGCGGCCGAGAAGTCGATCGTCGCCATCGCCCGCGCCATGGCCGTGCCCTGCCGCGTGCTGGTGCTGGACGAGCCGACGGCCGCGCTGCCGGAGAGCGACGTCGCCCGCCTGCTCGAAGCCCTGCACCGGCTGCGCCAGGGCGGGCTGGGCATCGTCTATGTCAGCCACCGCCTCGACGAGGTCTTCCGCGTCGCCGACCGGGTCACCGTGCTGCGCGACGGCCGCCGGGTGGCGAGCGACCGGGTCGCCGACACCAGCCCCGCGGCGCTGGTGCGCAGCATCGTCGGGCGCTCGCTCGCCGAACTCTTCGTCAAGCCGCCGCCGCCGGCGGCCGAGACGCTGCTCTCGGTCGAGGGGCTGGTCGCCGGCCCCGCCGGCCCCGTCTCCTTCACTGTCGCGGCCGGCGAGATCGTCGGGCTGGTCGGCCTGCGCGGCGCCGGCCACGATGCGGTCGGCCGCGCCGTCTTCGGCGACCTGCGGATCGTCGCCGGCCGGGTCAGCCTGGCCGGCCGCCCGCTTGCCGTGCGCCGGCCGCGCGACGCGATCGCCCGCGACATCGCCTTCGTCTCGAGCAAGCGCGGCGAGGAGAGCCTCGCTCCCGGCCTGACGGTCCGCGAGAACCTCTACATGAACCCGACCGTGACCGGCACCGGCCTGCTGCAGCCGATCGGCCCGGCCGGCGAGCGGAGGCGCGCGCAGGCGGCGCTGCGCCGCTTCCGGGTCCGACCGCCGGAGCCGGAGCGTCCCGTCCTGACGCTGTCCGGCGGCAACCAGCAGAAGGTCGTGCTCGCCCGCTGGATGGAGGCCGGCAGCCGGCTGCTGATCCTGGAGGAGCCGACCTTCGGCGTCGATGTCGGCTCCAAGGCGGAGATCTACCAGCTGCTGCAGGGCGCCCTCGACCTGGGCGCCGCGGTGCTGCTGATCTCCTCCGACTTCGAGGAGGTCGCCGGGATCTGCCACCGCGCCCTGATCTTCGACCGCGGCCGGGTCGCCGCCGAGCTGGCCCGCGCCGACCTCACCATCCCGCGGCTGACGGCGCTCGCCGCCGGCGCCGCCGAACCAGGCGAAGCGAGGCTGTCATGACCGTCGAGGCCGCGCCGCGGCGCGGGCTGCGGGCCGGCGCCATCCACCTCTTCTCGGTGTGGAACCTGGCGATCCTGCTGGTGCTGCTGATCGTCGTCTTCTCGATCCTCAAGGGCGACACCTTCCTCACGCCCTTCACCTTCCAGTCGATGGTCAACAGCCGCTCGATCAACGCGCTGGTGGCGCTGGCGGTGATGATCCCGCTGGCCTCCAACAACTTCGACCTGTCCGCCGCCTCGGTGCTCGGCATCGCGCAGGTGCTGGCCAACGGGCTGCAGACCCAGCAGGGGCTGTCCTGGCCGGTCGCCTGCCTGCTCTGCCTGGTGCTGGGGGCACTGGTCGGGCTGGGCAACGGGTTGCTGGTGACGCGCGCCCGGATCAACTCCTTCATCGCCACGCTCGGCTCGGGCACGCTGCTGCTCGGCGTCAACCAGTGGTACACCGGCGGCCGGCAGGTGGTCGGCATGCTGCCGCACGACTTCACCCTGCTGTCGGCGCGCATCGCCGGCACCGGGATCCCCGCGCCGGTGGTCTATGTGCTGGTCGTGTCGCTGGTGCTCTGGCTGGTGTTCGACTACCTGCCGCTCGGCCGCTTCCTCTACATCATCGGCGACAGCCCGCGCGCGGCCGAGCTGTCCGGCATCTCGCAATCGACCTACGTCACGCTCGCCTTCGTCGCATCCGGCACCATCGCCGCCTTCGCCGGGGTGATCCTGCAGGCCCAGCTGCAGGTCGGCCAGAGCACGGTCGGCCAGGAGCTCATGCTGCCCGCCTTCACCGGGGCGCTGCTCGGCGCCACCGCGATCCGGCCGGGCCGGCCGAACGTCTGGGGCACCGTGCTGGCCGTCGCCGTGCTCGCCGTCGCGGTCGCCGGCCTGACCCAGCTCGGCGCCCCCTTCTTCGTCGAGAACCTGTTCAACGGCGCCATGCTGATCCTCGCCGTCGGCCTCGCCGTCGCCACCCACCGCCGGCGCGAGCGGCGCAATGCCGAGGCCGAGGCGGCGGCGGCGCGCGGCCAGCCATGAGCGGCCGCTTCGACCTGTCGGGCGAGCGCATCCTGGTGACCGGCGCGGCGTCCGGGATCGGCGCCGCCGCGGCCCGGGTCTGCGCCTCGCTCGGCGCCGAGCTGCTGCTGCTCGACCGCGACGACTGCCGCGCCGCGGCCGAGGCCGTCGTCGCCGCCGGCGGACGCGCCCGTGCCTGGCAGGCCGACGTCTCCGACCGCGCCGCGATCGAGCGCATCGCCGCCGAGGCGGGCCGGGTGGACGCGCTGGTCGCGAGCGCCGCGCTCTGCCCGTGGGACGACTGGCAGGACGAGGGCTGGGATGCGGTGTTCCAGCGGGTCATGGCGGTGAACCTGCTGGGGCCGCTGCATTGCGCCCGCGCCCTGCTGCCGGGAATGATCGAGCGCCGGCACGGCCGCATCGTGCTGGTCGGCTCGCTGGCGGGCCGCATGGGCGGGCTGATCGCCGGGCCGCACTACGTCGCCTCCAAGGGCGGGCTGCATGCGCTGGTCAAGTGGCTGGCCCGCAAGGCGGCACCCCACGTGCTGGTGAACGGCGTCGCGCCGGCGTCGGTGGCGACCGCGATGATGCAGGGCCAGCCGGTCGACCTCGCGCGCATCCCGCTCGGCCGCATGGCCGACGCCGACGAGGTCGCCTGGCCCATTGCCTTCCTCTGCTCGGCCGCCGCAAGCTACGTCGCCGGCACCGTCCTGGACGTGAATGGCGGCGTCTACATGTCGTGACGCCGCCGGGAGGAGCATCCGTGATCGACTTCCCCATCATCGACAGCCACATCCATCTCTGCGACCCCGTCCGCTTCGGCTATGGCTGGACCAAGGGGGCGCCCTCGCTGAAGCGCGAGGTGCTGCCGCGCGATCTCTACGCCGCGGCCGGCCCGGTCGAGATCGAGCGCTTCGTCTTCGTCGAGGTCGATGTCGACTTCCCGCAGCATCTCGACGAGGCCGCCTGGGTGGCCGGGCTCGCCGACAAGGACCCGCGGCTCGCCGGGATGGTGGCGGCCCTGCCGCTGGAGCGCGGCAAGGCGATCGAGCCGGAGCTCGAGCGGCTGCGCCGGCACAAGCTGCTTCGCGGTATCCGCCGGCTGATCCAGACCCAGCCCGATCCGGATTTCTGCATCCGCCCGGACTTCATCGAGGGGCTCAGGCTGCTCGCCCGCCACGACCTGGTCTTCGACATCTGCATCCTGCACCACCAGATGGCCAACACGATCCGGATGGTGCGGCAGTGCCCGGAGGTCCGCTTCGTGCTCGACCATATCGGCAAGCCGGGCATCAAGGCCGGCCTGACCGAGCCGTGGTGGCAGCAGATGAAGGAGCTGGCGGCGCTGCCCAACGTAACCTGCAAGATCTCCGGCGTGGCGACGGAGGCCGACCACAAGAACTGGTCGCGCGAGCAGCTGCGCCCCTACATCGCGCACGCCATCGAGTGCTTCGGCTTCGACCGCGTGATGTTCGGCGGCGACTGGCACGTCTCCGAGCTGGCCGTGTCCTATATCGACTGGGTCGAGATCGTCGACTGGGTGGTGGCCGGCAGCACCGTCGAGGAGAGGCGCAAGCTGTTCCGCGACAACGCGATCGCGGCCTACCGCCTCGACCGGCCGGCCGGCTGAGCCGCGCCCCGCGGCCGCAGGCTACGGCGCCTCGAGCCGCGGCAGCGCGCGCACCAGGGCCTCGGCCGCGGCGACACGCTCGGCCGGATCGGCGATGGCCATCCGCAGCAGCAGCCGCTCGCCATCGAGCGCGGCCTCGTCGGGCAGCGCGCCGGCGAGTCGCTGCGCCACCCCGGGCCGCAGCCGCAGCACGATTCCCCGCGGGCCCGCCTCGAGGGCGGCGACGCCGCGGACCGCGCAGGCGAGACGCAGGCGGGCGAGCCGCAGCAGCCGCTCGACCCCGGCCGGCAGCGGGCCGAAGCGGTCCTCGAGCTCGTCCGCGAGCGCGGCGACCTCCCGCTCCTCGGCCAGGCGCGCCACACGCCGGTAGAGATTGAGGCGGACGACGGGCTCGGGCACGTAGTCCTCGGGAATGCCGGCCGGCGCGTCGAGGCGCAGCTCGGGATGCCAGTCGGCGGCCGCGTCGCCGCGGGCCGCGGCCAGCGCGCGGGTGAAGAGGTCGCGATAGAGCTCGGTGCCGACCAGCCGCGCATGCCCGGCCTGCGCCTCGCCCCCGGGATCGCCGCCGCCCCGCAGGTCGAGATCGTGCGCGCTGATGGCGAAGCCGCCGCCGAGCCGGTCGATCGTCGCGATGGTGCGCAGCCGGCGCTCGGCCTGGAATGTCGGCGCCACGCCGGGCTCGGTGAAGAGATAGGCGACCGCGCGACGCCGGCCGCGGCCGACCCGGCCGCGCAGTTGGTGCAGCTGGGCCAGGCCGAAGCGGTCGGCCCGGCAGATGACCATGGTGTTGGCGTTGGGGATGTCGAGCCCGGCCTCGATGATGTCGGTGGTCAGCAGCAGGTCGGCCTCGCCGTCGGCGAAGCCGACCATCACGGCGGCGAGCGCCTCGCCCTTCATGCGGCCGTGCGCCACCGCCAGCCGCAGCTCCGGCACCAGCTCGGCGAGCTGCCGCTGCAGCGGCGCCAGGTCGGCGATCCGCGGCACCACGACGAAGCTCTGCCCGCCGCGCCGCCGCTCGCGCTGCAGCGCCTCGCGCAGCACCGCCGGATCGAACGGCAGCACGAAGCTGCGGATCGGCTGGCGGCGCACCGGCGGGGTGGCGATGACGCTCACCGCCTGCACCCCGACCAGAGCGGCCTGCAGCGTGCGCGGAATCGGCGTCGCGGTCATCGTCAGGCAGTGCAGCGCCGCCGCGAGCGCGCGCAGGCGCGCCTTGTCACCCTCGCCGAAGCGCTGCTCCTCGTCGATCACCAGCAGCCCGAGGCGGGCAAAGCGCACCTTGCCCGAGAGCAGCGCCGTGGTGCCGACGACGATGCCGACGCTGCCGTCCGCGAGGCCCCGCCGCGTCGCCGCCGCGGCCGCCCCGCCCGCCAGGCGCGAGAGGCCCTCGACCCGGACGTCGAAGCCGGCGAAGCGCCGCCGGAAGGTCTCGAGGTGCTGGCGCGCCAGCACCGTCGTCGGCGCCACGATCGCCGCCTGCCAGCCGCAGAAGGCAGCCGCCGCCGCGGCGCGCAGCGCCACCTCCGTCTTGCCGAAGCCGACGTCGCCGGCCACCAGCCGGTCCATCGGCCGGCCGGCCGCGAGATCGTCGAGCACCGCGGCGATGGCAGCCGCCTGGTCCGGCGACGGCGTGTAGGGGAAGCGCGCGACGAAGCGCTGGTAGAGATGCGCCGGCGGCTGCAGGCGCGGCGCCTGCAGGGCAGCGCGCCGGCGCGCCGCCGCCGCGACCGCCGCGGCCGCAGCCTCGAGATGCGACGCCACCGCCGCCCGGCGCTTCGCCCAGGATTCGCTCTTCAGCCGGTCGAGCGGCACGGCGGCGTCGGCCGAGCCGTATCGCCAGACGCGGTCGAGCTCGGCCACGGGCAGCAGCAGCCGGTCCTCGCCGGCATAGTCGAGGGCGACGAAGTCGCGGCGACTGTCGCCCTCGCCCACCGCCTCCAGAGCGCGCACCCGGCCGACGCCGTGGTCGACATGCACGACCGCGTCGCCGAAGCCGATCTCCGGCAGCAGCCCGGCCGGGTCGGCGATCGGCCCGGCCGGTCCCGCCGCCTCGCCGCCAAGCAGGTCGGCGGCCGCGATCACGGTCAGCCGGTCGGCGGCGAAGCCGCCGCGCAGCCGCAGGGGCGCGACGGCCAGGGTTCCAGGGGCGCCGCGCCGCGCCGTGGCCCAGGGCTGCGCCTCCGGCAGCGGCGGCAGCCGGCGGCGGAGCCGGCGCGCCGCCTCTGCCTGCGTCGTGGCGTGGCCCAGCGCCAGGACCACGCGGTCGCCGGCGGCCAGCCGGCGCTCGATATGGGCGGCGAGGAAGCCGGCCCGGTCGGCGCCTTCGGGCACCGCGGGCAAGGCCTCGACGGCCAGCCGGGCCTCGGCCTCCGCCGCCCTCTCGTCGGTCAGCACGTCGAAGCCGCGCCGGCCGGCGATCGCCCGCCCGACCTCCTCGGCGCCGAGATAGAGCCGCTCCGGCTCGAGCGGCACGCGGCCTCCGTCATCGCCCGGCTGCGACAAGGCCAGCCGGGCGCGAAAGCCGTCGGCGATCTGCTCCGACCAGCCGGCGAGCAGCGCGTCGGTGCCCGGGTCGAGCGACAGCCCGGCGCCGGGCAGCAGCTCGAGCAACCCCGGCAGCGGCGCGTCGACCGACAGCGGCAGCCAATGCTCGATGCCCGGCCGGCGGCGGCCGGCAGCCAGCGGCTCGCCGAGGATCTCGGCCAGGCGAAGGGCGCCGACCTCGGTGCTGCCGGGATCGGCCGCGCCGGCGAGCAGCCGCTCGACGGCCGCCTGCGGCAGCAGCAGCTCGGACGCCGGGCCGACGGTCAGCGTGTCGATCTCGGCGATCGAGCGCTGCGTCGCCGGGTCGTAGCGCCGCATCGCGACGATGGCGCCGTCGGCGATGTCGAGGCGGACCGGGACCGCGGCATCGGCCGGAAACAGGTCGACGACGCTGCCGCGCAACGCCGCCTCGCCCGGCTCGTCGACCCGCTCGTCGATGACGTAGCCGGTGCGCAGGAGATGGCCGCGCAGCGCCGCCGGATCGAGAAGCTGGCCTGCCGCCAGCGTCAGGGTCGCGTCCGGCCAGCGGGTCGCGTCGGGCACCCGCTGCAGCAGGCCCTCGACCGTGGTGACGAGCAGGCGGCTGCCGCGGCGCGGCGCGGCGGCCAGCCGCTGCAGCACGCCGGCGCGGCCTGCCATCACCGCCGCCGAGGGCGACGACCGATCGTAGGGCAGGCAGTCCCAGGGCGGCAGCAGCAGCACCTCGAGATCGGGCGCGGCATCGGCGGCGGCCGCGGCCAGCCGCTCCGCCCGCGTCTCGCTCATCGCGACATGGACCCAGCCCCCGGCCGACGCCGCGGCCAGCTCGGCCAGCCACAGCGCCATCGCGCCCTCCGGTGCGGGCGCCACGCTGCGCCGGCCGCGGCGCGGCGGGTCGAGCGGGAACAGGCGGGCCGGGGGATCGCTCATCGGGCTCGTCGCGGCAGGGCTGCGGGGAGCCTGCTGAACCCGTCCCGCCGCGCGAAGGTTGCCGCTCAGGACTTCGCGGCCTGGGCCGCCGGAAAGCGGATGTCGCAGACGAAGCCGGCCGGGTCGAAGCGCATCTCCACCGCGGCCCGCAGCTGGTGGGCGAGCCCCCTCTCGATCAGGCGCGAGCCGAAGCCGCGGCGGCGCGGCGGCGCGGTGGGCGGCCCGCCGCGCTCGCGCCAGGTCAGCGCGACCTGCTCTCCCTCGGCGTCGGCGACGAGGCGCCACGCCACCTCGACCCGGCCGGGGGCGGCCGAAAGCGCGCCGTACTTGGCGGCGTTGGTCGCCAGCTCGTGGAAGGCCATGCCGAGGGCGAAGGCCGAATAGGGCCCGACCGCGACCGCCGGCCCGGCGACGATCACCCTCGCCTCGCCCTCGACGGCGAAGGGCGCCAGCATGTCGGCGATCAGCTCGGACAGCGAGGTCTGGCGCCAGCCGCCACGGCGCAGCAGGTCGTGAGCGACCGACAGGGCGAGCAGCCGCGCCGCGAAGGATTCGGTGAAGGCCTCCGGCGAGGACGCGGTGCGCAGGGTCTGCATCGCCACCGACTGCACCGTGGCCAGCGTGTTCTTGACCCGGTGGTCGAGCTCGGCCAGCAGCATGCGATGCTGCGCCTCCGCCTGCTTGCGCTCGGTGATGTCGAGCAGCGTGCCGATGGCGCGGACCGGGCGGCGGGCGGCGTCGAACAGCACGCGGCCGGTGGCGAGCATCCAGCGCTCGGCCGCATCATCGGCGCGCCGCAGGCGGAACTCGGCCTGATAGATGCCCTCCTCGGCGGGATCGAAGGCGCGCTCGAAGCGCTGCTCGACCAGGGCGCGGTCGTCGGGATGGATCAGCGCCCGCACCAGGGAGGCCTCCGCCGGGGCATCGGGCGCCAGGCCGCAGATCCGCCGGAACTCGGGCGACCAGGTGCGTCGCCCGGCCACGGGGTCGATGTCCCAGGTGCCGAGGCCGGTGGCCTGGACCGCCAGCCGCAGCCGGTCCTCGCTCTCGCGGCGTTCCTCCTCCTCGCGCTTGCGCGCGGCGATGTCGCGAAAATACACGGCGAGCCCGCCGCCCTCTGCCGGATAGGCCGAGGTGCTGACCCAGCCGCGGCTGATCGGCGACACGGTCTCGAACTCGACCATGGTGCCCTCCGCCATGGCCCGCCGGAAGCCGATCTCCGGCGGCTGGCCGAGCAGCTGCGGGAAGCAGTCCCAGAGCGGGCGGCCGAGCACCGCCGCGGCGCTCGTCCTCCAGAACTGCAGCGCCCGGCGGTTGGCGTAGACGATGCGCCATTCCCGGTCGACCGCGAAGAAGGCGTCGGAGATGCTCTCCAGGATGGTCGCGGGATCGAAGGCGGCGAGCGCGGCGCGCTCGCGCGCCAGCTCGGCCGGTGCCCGCTCGGGTGAATGGACCACCATCGCGGTGACGTTAGCGCAAGCCGTGGCCGGTAGGAAATGCTTCCAATCATGCAACCTTGGCCGGGCTTGCCGGTTAACAGGCGTCAAGGACAGGACCGTGGGTGCCGGACATGGCCGAAGGGCGGCCGCTGGGGCGCGAGGTGCTGGTCGTCGAGGACGAGGCGCTCGGCGCGATGCTCCTCGAAGACGTGCTGGGCAAGGCCGGCTACGGCATCATCGGCCCGGTCGCCTCGCTCGAGAACGCGCTGGCCGTGGCCGAGGTGACCGCGATGGATGCGGCGCTGCTCGACATCAACCTGCGCGGCAAGCTGTCCTTTCCGGTGGCCTACGTGCTGCGCGGCCGCGGCGTGCCGTTCATCTTCCTCAGCGGCTACGCCCACGAGATCGTCATCCCGCCGGACCTGCGCGACGTCGTGCTGCTCGCCAAGCCCTACAATCTGACGCGCATCCTGACCGTGCTTTCGCGCCTGATCGCGCAGCGGGGCGGCCCGGCCCCGCCGCGGTCGCCCCTCGCCTAGCGCTCGCGCCGCGCAGCCTCGAGCTCGCCGTCGATGAAGCGCTTGGCGCTGCGCGCCAGGTCGACGCTGTCGCTCCACAGGTTGCGCCAGACCGCGAGCGCCGTCGAAAGCTGCGGATCGACCACCGCCGAGGAGAAGGACTCGAAGGTGATCGGCCCGTCATAGCCGCTGCGCACCAGGGTACGGAAGATGGTGCGGAAGTCGATCGAGCCGGTGCCGAGATAGCCGCGATGGCTCTCGCCGACGTGGAAATAGCCGAGCTTGTTGCCGCAGGCCAGGATGGCGTCGGCGAAGTCGCCCTCCTCGATGTTCATGTGATAGGTGTCGAGATGGACGACGATGTTGTCGGCACCGATCTCCTCGATCAGGGACACCGCCTGCCGCCCGGTGTTGATCAGGTTGCTCTCGTAGCGGTTGACCGCCTCCAGCCCCAGCGTGATCCCGGACGCCTTGGCCTTGGCGGCGAGCCGGCCGAGCGCGGCGATGCAGTTGTCGCGCCCGGCCCGGGTCGGCGGCGCGTCGTACTTGCGGAGCGCCGAGAAGATCACGCCGCCGAGGTACTTCGAGCCGATGTCGCGGCAGACGCCGAGCGCCTCGTCGAGCAGCGCCTCGCCGCGGGCGGCGACGCTCCGGTCCGGGCTCGAGATGTCGGTTTCGACGGCGAGGCCGAGCGAGGCCGAGGCGGCGATGCCGAACTCGGCGAGCTGGCGCGCCGTGGCGGCGGTGTCCACCGCCCGGGGGTTGAGCAGCGGCACCTCGATCAGGTCGTAGCCGGTCTCGGCAGCGCCGGCGATCGCCTGGCGGCTCTCGTTCTGGCTCCAGCCCCCGACCCAGACCAGCGCATGGATCCCGAGCTTGTTCATCTTCGCCTCCCTTGAGTCACTGCCGCGGCCTGCCGCTGGGCGGCGGCGAGCTTAGTGCCCCGGCGCACGGTCGTCACCCCCGCGGCCGGCGCCCGCCTTGCGCCCTCGGGTGCCAGCGCCGGCGCGGCGGGCAGCAGCGATCGGTGGCGAACGCCGGTGCCCTGACCTTCTCGCCCAGGCTCCCATCATGGAGGGGCCGACGGCGGCGCTCGCCGTGCGTGAGGGCTGCGGGCCGCGTCGGGCCAGCGCCGCGGCTCGGCCTGTTGCCAACCGTGCCGCCGACCGTGACAATGCCGCGCGTTCGCGCCGCGCTGCGGCGACGTGTGGGGGAGGATCATGAGACATCGCATCGCCGCCGCGGCGCTCGCCGCCACGCTGCTCATCGGCTTCAATCATGGTGCGTCGGCCTCCGAGGCCCAGGTCAAGCGCGGCAAGTACCTCGTCTCGGTGATCTCCTGCGGCGACTGCCACACCGACGGTGCGCTCGCCGGCAAGCCGGACCTCGAGCATCCGCTCAACGGCTCGACGATCGGCTTCCAGATCCCCGGGCTCGGCATCTTCTACGGCTCGAACCTGACGCCCGACGCGGAAACCGGGCTCGGCTCCTGGTCGAGCGCGCAGATCGTCGCCGCCCTGACCAAGGGCGTGCGGCCGGACGGCCGGACGCTGGCGCCGATCATGCCCTGGCGATCCTTCGCCAACCTGACGGCCAAGGATGCCGAGGCGATCGCCGCCTATCTCAAGAGCCTGCCGCCGGTGAAGCACAAGGTGCCGGGCCCGTTCGGGCCCAGCGAGAAGGCGACCGCGCCCTACATGTCCGTCGTGATGCCGGGCCAGTAGGCCCTTGCCGGCGTCTCAGGAGGGCTGGGTGCTCGGCCGCGTCGCGCCCGGGCGCCCGGCCTCCGGCTCGCCCGCCGCCGGGCGCCGGCGGCGCGCCCGCCGCGCCGCCCCGTTCCAGACCAGGAAAGCGGTGGCGAAGTAGTTCCAGCCGACGCTGACCAGCGCGCCGGACAGCCCCGCCAACCACCAGCCCGGGCGCTGCCCGGCGGCGAAGACCAGCCCGGCGACGCCGACATTGCCGACCGCACCGAGGCTGCAGACCAGGCAGAAGAGCAGCAGGCCGCGCAGCAGCCCGAGGCCGCGCAGCCGGCGGTCGCGATAGGTGAGCAGGTTGTTGAGCAGGAAGTTGCTGACCATCGCCACCAGCGTGGCGAGCGCCTGCGCCGCCCCGAAGGCCAGCCCGAGGCTGGTCAGCCCGAGGCGCAGCGCGACGAGATGGACGGCGAGGCCGAAGCCGCCCACCAGGGCGAAGGTGACGAAGCGGAGCGGCAGCCATGCCCCCACCGCCTTGTCCCAGAGCAGCGCCAGGTAGTCGCCCGCGACCCGCGAGTCGAGCTTGCTCTCGCCATGGCTGCGCGGCCGGAACGCATAGGGCAGCTCGCGGACCCGCAGCGGCTCCGGCGCCGAGGCCAGCAAGTCGAGCAGCAGCTTGAAACCGACGCCCGAGAGATGCGGGGCGGCCCGCTCGAAGGCTGCGCGCCGCACCATGAAGAAGCCGCTCATCGGGTCGGCGACCGAGATCCGGAGGACCTTGCGGCCAAGCCAGCCGGCGAAGCGGCTGGCCTGCGCGCGATCGGCCGACCAGCCCTGCGCGGAGCCGCCCGGCACATAGCGGCTGCCGATCACGAGGTCGAGCGAGCGGTCGGCCTGCAGCGCCTCCAGCATCGCCGGCAGCAGCCGCTCGTCATGCTGGCCGTCGGCATCCATCACGGCCACGTAGGGCGAAGCGCTGGCCAGCGCGCCCTCGATGCAGGCGGTCGCCAGGCCCCGCCGGCCGAGCCGGCGCAGGCAGCGCACCCGACGGTCGCGCTCGGCCAGCCGGAGCACCGCATCGGCGGTGCCGTCCGGCGAATCGTCGTCGACGACGATCAGCTCCCAACCGCCGCCGGGCAGGGCAGCCGCCAGCGCCGCCGCCAGCGGTCCGACATTCTCCCGCTCGTTGAAGGTCGGAACGACGATGCTGAGCGGCGGCGGAGCCGCCGCCCCCGGCAAGGGAGCGTCGCCGCTCGAGGGCGGCATGTGGCGGCGGTCCCCCCGGAACATGACGGCGGCCAGCCTAGCGCGGCGGGCCGCCGGTCGCCATCGCCGCGACGCGGCGAAGGCGTCTGGCCAGGCGTGCCGAGGTCGGCTACATCCAGCGCCATGAGCCTGCCTCCGGTCAGCCTCGTCACGGTCACCCGCGACGGGTATTTCTTCGTTCGGCTGCTGGTCGAGCGGGTGCGTGCGCTGGTCGGGCCGCGCGCCTACGAGATCGTCGTGGTCGATCGCGGCAGCCGCGACGGCACGCGCGCCTGGCTGCGCCGCCAGCCCGACGTGCGGCTGCTCACCCGCCGGCAATGGCGGTCGCGCGGCCATGGCCATGGCGAGGCGGCGGAGGCCGGCGCGGAGGCGGCGCGGCACGAGCGGATCGTGCTGCTCGATTCCGACGCCCACCCGATCGAGCGGGACTGGCTGACCGGCAGCGCCGACCGGCTCGACGACGAGACCCCGCTCGCCGGCGCGGTGTTCCGGGACAAGCACAAGGGCAACCCGCACGGCTGGTACGTGCATCCGCACTTCATGGCGTTCCGCAAGTGCGACCTGGGCGGCCTGGTCGTGCTGCGAAAGCTGCAGGGCGAGGACACCGACACCGGCGAGGAGGCGACCATCCGGGTGCTGGCGGCCGGCCGGCGGATCCTCGGCCATCCCATCGCCTTCTGCGAGCGCTTCGCCGTCGGCCATCCCCGCGTGCCGACCGTCGCCGGGGGCGTCTTCCATGCCTGGTACGTCACGCGGCTCGCCAGCCAGGAGGCCGAGGTGATCCGCGAGACCGAGGGACAGGTGTCGCGCGCCCGCTACCTCGAGCCGCTGGTGGCGCGCCTGCGCGAGGCCTACGGCCTGGACTACTGACGCCATGACGGCGTCGCAGTCCCGCCCCGCCGCCATCGTCGTGCTCGGCGCCAGGCTGCACCCGGACGGGAGCCCCACCGTCTCGCTCGTCCGGCGCGTCGGCGTCGGCATCGAGCTCTATCGCGCCGCCGCGGCGCCGCGCCTGCTGGTCACCGGCGGCGGCGCGCGGCAGCGGCCCGAAGCCGAAGCGATGGCCGAGGCCGCGCTCGCCGCCGGCGTGCCGGCGGCAGCGCTGCTGGTCGAGCGGCGATCGGCCAACACAATCGAGAATGCCTTCTTCTCCGCGGCCCTGCTGCGCGCCCACGGCCTCGGCGGCACCGTGCTGCTGGTCACCGACCGCTACCACCTGCCGCGGGCGCGCTGGCTGTTCGCCCGGGCCGGGCTGCGGGTGGACGGGGTCGCCGCCCCGGCCGACGCGGCCGGCGCCTGGCGGATGTGGCTGCGCGAGGGGGCCGCCCTGCCGCGCAGCTGGTGGCGCCTGCGCCGCGGACCGCCCGCCGGACCGGAGGAACGCACGCGCGAAGCGTGAACGCTCTGGCGCGCCGCGACCGACCAACTATGATCAGGGAGCTTGGCCGGGCGATCGGCGGGGCCCGGCGGCTTCGGGGAGATCTGAACCATGGTGCGCATCGGGCACAGCCGCAACTCCGACGCCGCCAAGGCGGCACGGCAATGCGTCGCCGCTGCCGCCAGCGGGGGTCCCGTCGAATGGGCCATCGCCTTCTGCGGCGGCAAGCATGACCCGCATGCATTCCTCGGCGAGCTGCGCAGCGTGCTGGGCGAGATCCCGATCGTCGGCGGCTCGGCCGCCGGGGTGATCAGCCGCGACGGCGCCAGCTACAGCGGCATCGAGACGGCGGTGGCCTGCTTCGCGCCCGGCCTGCTGCCCCCGTTCATCGCCGCCACCCATTCGCTGGCGCGCGGCGAGAGCGCCGCCGGCCAGGAGCTGGGCGAGCGGGTCAAGGGCGCGGCAAAGCCGGATTCCGTGGTCATCATCTTCTATGACAGCGTCGCCGCCACCGCTCCCCTGCGGCTGCACGCGGCCAGCCCGCTGGTCGACGGCTTTTATCGCGGCCTCGAGGGGCTGCCGGTGACGCTGATCGGCGGCGGCATGCTGACTGACCTCAACCTGTCGGATGGCTGGGTGCTGGACGGCAGCGGCGTCTCCAAGCACAGCGCGGTGGCGGTGGTGCTGCCGCCCCATGTCTCGGCCACGACCGCCATCCTGCATGGCTGCCGTCCGGTCAGCACCTTCATGGAGATCACCCGGGTCGAGGGCGCCGAGATCTACGAGCTCGACGGCCAGCCCGCCGTCGAGGTGCTGGAGCGCATGCTCGGGATGCGGCTCGGCACCTCCAACGCCCACGACCTGTCGCTGATCGCCACGCTCGGCGAGAAGCACGGCGATCCCTTCGCGCCCTATGACGAGAACGCCTACGTCAACCGGCTGATCCTGCGCGCCAACCAGAGCACCGGGTCGATCACCATCTTCGAGCCGGACTTCAAGCCGTCGACCCGGGTCCAGATCATGGCCCGCGACAACGGGCTGATGATCGAGTCGGTGCGCAACGGCGCGGCGGAGATGTCGAAGGCGATCGCCGGCCGCGATGCCCTGATGGCGCTCTACATCGACTGCGCCGGCCGCGGCAGCGCCCGCAGCGGCGCCCCGGTCGAGGAGGCGGAGGTGATGCTGGAGAGCTTCACCGCGCCGCTGCCGCTGATCGGCTTCTACTCGGGAGTCGAGATCGCGCCGGTGAACGGGCGCAGCCGCTCGCTCGACTGGACGGCCGTGCTGACGGTGCTGCATGGCCGATGAGGAGCAGAAATCCGGCCCTCGCCGCGGCGAGCTCGAGCGCGAGCTCAACTACTACCGGCGCGAGTACAACGACCTCGGGGCACGGGTGCTGCGCCTGCAGGAGGAGCAGAGCCGGGCCTTCCGCGAGGCACGGCGGAGCCGCACCGTCGCCAAGCTGATCCGCGAGGCCTACCGGCTGGTCGATCGCGCCTCGGCGACCGACGAGATCGGCACGCTGATGCTCGAGATCATCCTCGACAACACCATGTGCGACCGGGCCGCGATCCTGCGCCAGCTGCCGAGCGACGGCCATTTCGCGATCACCCACACGCTGGGCTTCGGCCACGAGCCGGCGCCGGTCACCACCGTGGTGCCCTCGCCGCCGCTGTTCTTCTTCACCACCTCGCAGACCCGGCTGGAGCCGCCCGCCTACCAGCTGAGCGGGATCCTGAGGTTGCCCTATGTCCTATGGGCCTTCGACCCCAGCTCGGGCTACGCGATGATCATCGGCAACCGCTCGGAGGGCAATGTCAGCCGCCCCTTCGAGCGTGGCGACCAGGAGCTGATCGAGGGCGCGCTCAGCGTCTATGCCGACATCGTCTACCGCAAGCAGGTGGAGGGAGACCTGCGGGCGGCCAAGCGCGAGGCCGACGAGGCCCGCGCCGGGCAGTCGACCTTCCTCGCCAGCCTGAGCCACGAGCTGCGCACGCCGCTCAACGCGATCATCGGCTTCAGCGAGGTGATCCGCGACGGGCTGCTCGGCTCCCCGGCGATGGCCAAGTACACCGAGTACGCCGCCGACATCCACGACAGCGGGCATCACCTGCTGTCGCTGATCAACGACATCCTCGACCTCTCCCGTCTGGAGAAGGGCGAGATCGTGCTCTACGAGGAGAAGGTCGACCTCATCGACATCATCACCGCGACGATGAACAGCATGAAGCCGCTGGCGGAGAAGAAGGGGCTCAGCCTCGACGCGGCGATCGTCCAGAAGCTGCCGCGGGTCCGCGTCGACCCGCGGCGGCTGCGCCAGATCCTGACCAACCTGCTCGGCAACGCGATCAAGTTCACGCCGCCGGGCGGGCGGGTCGAGGTGCGTGCCACGGCACGGCCCGGCCAATCCCTGGTGCTGGAGGTGGAGGACACCGGGATCGGCATCGCGCCGCAGGACATTCCCAAGGCCCTGAAGCCCTTTCGCCAGCTCGACAACGTCTACAGCCGGCTCTATTCGGGCTCTGGCCTCGGCCTGCCGATCTGCAAGTCGCTGATCGAGCATCATGGCGGTAGCCTGGAGCTACGCAGCCAGCCGGATCACGGCACCACCGTCACCATCGAGCTGCCCGCCGAGCGCATCATCGACGCCTGAGGCGCGCCGCCCGATGGTCGCCGGCTCGGTCGCCGCCAGCGTCGCCAGGTTGAAGTCCACCGCGGCGATCAGCCCCCAGCTCTCGTTGTAGCCGGCGGGAAAGCCGGGCGATCCGGCATCCTCGTCCTTCTGGCGGGCGTGGATGTAGTTGGCCCAGCGCTTCGAGGCGGGCCGCCGGTGGTGGTAGTCGTGCGCCGGCGCGTCGCCGACCAGCACGAAGAGGCGGACGAAGAGCTGCCAGGTCAGCATCTCGGCCCACCAGTTGATCCAGCCGGACAGCCTGGCCGCGAGCGGCCCGTCGGCCGGCGGCGGCATCACCCCCGGGAAAACCCCGCCCGTGGCGGCCGTGACGAACATCTTGTCGCGGCCGGCGATCAGCCGTGCCTCGGGGAAGCGGTGCTCGCACAGGATCCGGAAGACCGTGGCGATCTGCAGCAGCACCGTGACCGGCAGCACCCACAGCAGCGCCACGGCGGCGAGCTGGCCGGTCGCCGCCGCGCCGCCCAGCAGCCCGAGCCAGAACAGCCGGCCGAGCCAGTTGTGGGCCCGGTCGTGCGACCACAGGCTCGCCTGGATGCGCCGCTGCAGGAAGCGCAGGTGGAACGCCGGCGAGACGAGGGCGATCAGCACCCGCCGCCACAGCTCGCGCTTCGGCAGGCCGGCTTCCAGCCCGCACATGCCGAACACGAACTGGGCGAACTCGTCCTCCTCGGTCAGCAGCTTGCGCGGGCTGTGATGCAGCATGTGCTCATGCTGGTAGAGGTCGAAGTGCTTGAACAGCAGCAGCGCCGAGACGATGCGGCCGGCGAGCCGGTTCCGCTCGCGCGTCGCGAACACCGTGCCATGCGAGCAGTGGTGGAAGATCACCACCTGGAACACTCCCAGCCCGCAGCACACCAGCAGCAGCGCCGGGGGCAGCAGCAGCCCCGCTGCCCCGCCGAGCTGCAGCCCGAGTTCGCCGAGCGCCAGCCCGGCGGCAATCCAGGCCAGCGCCGCGACGACGTGGTGGCCGGGCTTCAGCTCCCGATAGGTGGTCTCGCCCGGCGCCGGCTTCGCGGTGAGCCAGGTGAGGAACGGCTGCAACGGACCGGGCAGCCGGTGGGCCATGACGGCCCTCGGATCGAGTCGTTTACTTTCTACGACAGAAATCGTCGTATCGTTAACTTGCGTCGTATCGCTGGCAAGTGCGAACATCTCCAGGTCCCTCCTGTTCGCTGAGCACTACAACTTCGAATAGCTGAGCACTTTCAAAGTAAGCTTGGCGCTCGAACTCAGTCAAACGAGCGTAGGTGTCGATGCGCTTGACACCTATCGTACAAGCCTGACGGTTTCGCTTGATAGGTTGAAAATGTATGGAAGGCTGCGCCCTAGAGTTTTTGGGGCTCCGCGCCCCACAGACACAGGGAACGGAGCGCGAACTCTTGCATTCCTCCTCGGCAGAACCCCGCAGGAGAGCGCAGCGATGACCGACACTTCGAATTCGAAGCGAGCCGAGCCCGCCGGCCATGCGCACGGCAATCAGCAGAAGGACCCGAGCGACTGGGTCACCGGGGACGAATCGATGACGGGCGCGCAGGCCTCATACCTGAAGACTCTCTGCGAGGAAGCCGGGGAAACGCTCGACCCTGGCCTGACCAAGGCGGAAGCCTCGCGCCGCATCGACGAGCTGCAGGAGCGGACCGGCCGCGGCCGCGATCACTGACCCGCTCCCGGCCGCCGGCCGGAACTGAAACGGGCCCGAGCGGTTCATGGCTGGGCCGAACGGCCGCCGTACCTTCTCGGATCCAGCTCATGAGCGACACCCTCCTGGCGCCCGCCAGAGCCCGCGACGACGCAGCGCCGGGGCCGACCCGGCAGGCGTTGGCGGGCGCCGGCATCCCGACGATCGGGCTCGGCTGCAGCCGGCTCGGCTCGATCACCAACACGGATCCCGCCGCCGGGCCGCGGCTGATCGCCCTGGCGCTCGAGCTCGGCATCGCGCATTTCGATACCTCCGACATCTACGGCCAGGGCGACAGCGAACGGCTGCTCGGCCGGGTCCTGCGCGGACGCCGCGATCATGTGCTGCTGGCCAGCAAGGGAGGGCGCCGCTTCTCTCCGGCCCTCGGCCGCGCCGCTGCAGCGCTCAAGGCGCCGCTGCGCCCGGCCACCAGCTCGCCGGCCCTCGGCCGGGCTCTGCGCCGGCCGCGGCGGCCAGCCGAGATTTCAGCGCGGCCATTCTCGAGCGGGCGCTCGAGGACAGCCTGCGGCGCCTCGGCACCGACTATCTCGACATCTACTACCTGCACCTGCCGCCGGAGGCCGTCATTCGCGCCGAGGCGGCCGCCGCGCTCGAGCGCAGCCGGTCGCAGGGCAAGCTGCGCCATATCGGCATCGCGGTCGACGATGCGGCCGCTACGGTATCGCGCCGACTGGCCCGGCCTGTCGGTGGTGCAGGCGCCGCTGTCCGCCGAGCGCGTGCCCGGCTTCGCCGGGTTTCTCGCCGCCGCCGCCGACCGCGGCGTCGCCGTCATCGCCCGAGAGCGCTCGGCGGCGGCACGCGGCTGGCCGGCGCTGACCGCGCGGCGGCCTGCCGATTTCTCCGGCGCGCTGCGTCGGCCAAGGTGGCGGGCTGCCTGATCGGCACTACGCGGCCGGAGACGGTGGAGGCGGCATTGCCGCCGGCCTGCGATGATCGAGGATGCCCGGGGATTGCCCGACGGCAGCCGGCTCGACACCGACCTTCTGCATCGTCGGCGGCGGCGCCGCCGGGCTGACGCTGGCGCACCGCTGGCCGGGCGCCGGCTGCGCGTGCTGCTGCTCGAATCGCTGGCCGCGGCGGCGCGAGCCGGAAGCCGACGCCCTCAACGAGGGCGAGGTGATCCTCGGCACAGCCCGCCGGCTCTACCGGCAGCGCCGGCTGGGCGGCGCCACCGACTATGGGGTGGACGCTGCACTTTCCGACGAGATCGACTGCACGGCGCGACCACGTCCCGCTGAGCGGCTGGCCGATCCGCGCGGCGACGCTGCGGCCCTGGTATCGCGACGCGATGGAGCTCTGCCAGGCGGGCGAGCCTTGCCTACGACGCCGGCGAAGCCTTGCCGGGCCGGCCGGCGGCGATGATCCCGCTTCCGGAGCGACGCGCTGCGCACCGACCGCATCGAGCGGTTCAGCTGGCCCACCGATTTCGGCCGTACCTACGGGCCGGCCCTGGCCCGCGCCGGCAACGTGCGCGTGCTGCTGCACGCCACCTGCGTCGCGCTGGAGAGCGATCCGGCGGGCCGGCGCATCGAGCGCGTCGCGGCGGCGACGCCGGCCGGCTCGCGGTCTCGGCGCGCCGCTTCGTCCTGGCGGGCGGCGGGCTGGAGACCACCTGCCTGCTGCTGGGCGGGCCGGCGGCGGGCGCGGGATCGGCAGCGGGCGGGCAATGCTGGGACGCTGCTACATGTGCCACATCGAGGGCGTGCTCGGACGGCTCGCCTTCACCCCGCCGGACCGCCGCTGCAGATCGTTTCGAGCGCACCGGCGACGGCATCTATTGCCGGCGCCTGCTCACCGTCGATCCGGCGGCGCAGCGCGCCCGCCGGCTGCTGCAGTTCGTCGCCCGCCCGCACCATCCCAGCATCGTCGACCCCGCCCACCGCGACGGCATCCTGTCGAGCATGTTCCTGGTCAAGGGCATGATCGTCCCGGAGTACCGCAGCAAGATGGACGCGCGCCGAGTTCAGCGCTACGCCGGCGCCGTGGGCGGCGCCGCCTTCTGGGCCGGGCACCTGCGCAACGTGCTGCGCGACGCGCCGCGCATCGCCGCCTTCGGCGTCGGCTGGGTCCGCCGCTGCACCTGGCGAAGCGCAAGATCCCGTACGTGATCCTGCCGCGGCGCGACGCCACCTACCCGCTCGAGTTCACCAGCGAGCAGTCGCCCGATCCCGGCAGCCGCGTCGTGCTGAGCGACGCGGTCGACCGCTTCGGCCTGCCGAAGCTGCGCATCGAGTGGCGGATGAGCGAGCTCGACGTCGCCAGCATCGCCGGCTGCTTCGCGCTGCTGCGCGACGAGCTCGCCGCCGGCGGCGCCGGGCGGCTGGCGCTGGAGCCCGATCTCGTGGACCGCATCCGCGCCTGCCACCCGACGGGCGGCCACCATATCGGCACGACGCGAATGGCGGCGAGCCCGTCCGAGGGCGTCGTCGACGCCGACTGCCGGGTCTTCGGGCTCGACAATCTCTATCTCTGCAGCAGCTCGGTCTTCCCGACCTCCGGCTATGCCAACCCGACGCTGACCATCGTCGCGCTCGCCGCCCGGCTCGCCGCCCGCCTCGAATCGAGCGCCATCGGGATCGCCGCCTGATGCTCGACTGCCTGTGGCTGTCGCGGGTCCACCCCTTCCCCGCCGACTCGGGAGACCGGATCTACACCGGCCGGCTGGCCGGCGCCCTGGCCGGCGCCGGCGTGCGCGTCGTCTTTCTCGGGCTGGGGGGCGCGTCGGGCCCGGTGCCGCCGCCCGGCGAGGATCTCGGGGTCTGCTGGCGGCCGGTGGCCGGGGGAGCGCGCGCCCTGCTGCTCGGCGCTGCTCAGCCCGGCGCCGCTGGTCGCCGCCCGCTTCAACACGCCCGCCTATCGCGCGGCCCTCCGGGCGGCGCTCGCCGAGGCCGCCTGGGACGTCGTGGTGATCGACCAGTACGGGCTGGGCTGGGCCCTGCCGCTGATCCGTCGCCGCTGGCCGGATCCGGCGACGCGGCCACTGCTGGTCCACGTCTCCCACGACCATGAGGAGAGCGTCACGCGGCAGCTCTTCGCCGACTGCAACGAGGGCGCGGCCAAGCGCCTGGCGTTGCGTCTCAACGCCTGGAAGACGGCGCGCTACGAGCGCTGGGTGGTGGACTCCGTCGACCTCGTGACGGTGATCACCGCCGAGGACGGCGCGACCTATGCGCGGCAGCATCCGCGGCAGCGGTTCCTGCCGCTGACGCCGGGCTTCAGCGGCCGGCCGGTGGCGGAGCGGCGGCTCGACGCCGGCCTGCCGCGCCGCGCCGTGCTGCTCGGCTCCTTCGGCTGGATCGCCAAGCAGATGAACCTGCGCGACTTTCTCGCCGCTGCCGACCCGGTGCTGGCCGCCGCGGGCGTCGAGCTCGAGGTGGTCGGGCCGATTCCCGACAGCCTCCGGTCCGAGCTGGCGCCTGCGATGCGGGCGACGTGCGCTTCACCGGGTTCGTCGACGACCCGGCGGTCAATTCGCCGCCGCGCGGCTCGGCATCGTCGCCGAGCGCGCGGCGTGGGCGGCTTCAAGCTGAAGATGCTCGACTACGTGTTCAACCGGGTGTGGCGGTCGCCGGGCTGCGTCTCGGTCACCGGCATCCCGGAGCCGGTCGGGCGGCACTTCCTCCTGGCCGACGATCTCGCCGCGCTCGCCCGCACCGTCGTCGCCGCGATCGACGACGTCGAGCGGCTCGACCGGCTGCAGAGCCAGGCCTTCGCCGCGGCGCTTCCGGCCTTTGCCTGGGAAGCGCGCGGCACCGCCCTGCGGCATGCCATCGAGGCCGGCCTCGCCAGGCGACAGCGGCCGGAGAGGAGTCTCGCGGGCCAGGCCGCCGCCTCGCGCAGGTCAGGCGCGATGACGTCCTGAGCCGGGGATCGCCGCGGCGGCGGAATTATTCCGACGCGGGACATGTTCTTGCCACGGGCAGGGTGGCAACGAGCGGTGGGACGGCCCGCGGATGTCGATCGAATCCAGTCGGGGTGCAGAGCAGCGGCCGGCGCGCCGCCGTCGGGCTGCCGGATGACCGCCGTGCCGGCCGGTGCGATCAGGATCGGGGTCGGCGGCTGGATCTATCCGCCCTGGCGCGGCAGCTTCTATCCGCAGGGCCTGCCGCGGACCCGGGAGCTCGGCTTCGCCACGCGCCGGCTGGCCACCATCGAGATCAGCGCCACCTTCTTCGGCGCGCAGCGTGTCGCGACGTTCCGCAGCTGGGCGGCGGCGGCGCCGGACGGGTTCGTCTATGCCGTGAAGGGACCGCGCGCCGCGACCCACCGAGGCGATCTGGCCGAGGTCGGGCCGCTGATCGAGCGCTTCATCCGGGGCGGCGTGCTGGAGCTCGGCAGCCGTCTCGGGCCGCTGCTCTGGCAGCTTCCCGACGCCACGCCGTTCGACCCCGAGCAGTTCGGCCGCTTCCTGGCGCTGCTGCCGCAACGGGCGGGCGGGCGGGCGCTGCGCCATGTGGTCGAGGTCCGCAACGTCAGCTTCCATAACGCGGCAGTGGTGCGGCTGCTGCGCGATCACGGCGTGGCGCTGGCCATCCTCGACTCCGAGCGCAGCGCTGCCTGGGAGGACCTCACGGCCGACTTCGTCTATCTGCGCCTGCAGCGCTGCGCCCAGCACGAGGTCCAGGGCTATGCCCGGCCGACGCTCGAGCATTGGGCCGACCGGCTGCGGGCCTGGAGCCTCGGCCGGGCGGCGCCGCGCCCGGCACTGCTCGGGCCGCCCGCAGCGATGCGCAGCCGCGACGTCTATGCCTATTTCGTCGGCGGGTTCAAGCAGCGCTGCCCCACCGCCGCACTCGCCCTGCAGCAGCGGATCGGCGCGCTGCCGGAGCAGCCGCCGGCGCCAGGCCGCGACGAGCCGGCCAGGGCGGCGCATGGCTGAGCCGCAAGCTCCTCCCGGCCGAGCTGACACAAAAATGCCCGCACCGGGTGATTTGCAGGGAACTCCTGCCCCGGTCTCGGAGTTCACCAGACGGATTTGAACTTGAGGCGGAAGGCCGCCCGGCGTTGCCGGACGACAAGCCTCCCGTGTGGGACATGACACTCCAGTCGCCGCGCGATGGCCGTGCCTTCGATCTGCCACCCCGGCCCGGCGTGCTGATCGTCGAGGACGAGCTGCTGATCGCCATCAACAACGCCGGCGCGGTCGACGACCTCGGCTGCGACGTGCTGGGCATCGCGGCGACGGCCGCCGATGCGCTGGCCATCGCCGAGCAGCGCCGGCCGGACCTGGCGATCGTCGACATCACGCTGGAGGGCCGCATGGACGGGATCGAGCTCGCCCGGCTGCTGATCGCCCGGCACGGGCTGCGGGTCGTCTTCGCCTCCGCCCAGGGCGACGAGCCGACGCGCCGGCGGGCTGACCTGGCCGGCGCGGCCGGGTTCCTCAAGAAGCCGTTCCACGAGCGCGCCCTGCAGGATCTCGTCCGCCGATTGCTGGCCCCCGGGCTCCCGCTCTGCCGCGACGCCGCGGCCCCCACGGCGGCGCTCGCCGTCTAGCGCCCCGCCCCTGCCCGGCCGCAACCGCGAGGCGTCCTCGACGCCTCCGCGGTGCACTGACGTCGCCGGCGCGAATCGGTTATGCTGGTCGGCGACAGTGGCGGGCAGCGGCCCGGCCCGGGTCTTCCGACGGATCGGGACATGAAGTCAGCGGCCACCCCCGAGGAGAGGGCGGCCGGCGAGGCGTCGCCGGCCGACGAGGATCTCCTGCCCGTCGCGCGGCTGCCGACCGGCCCCTGGTCGTTCCTCTGGCATTTCGTGACGCGCCATTTCGCCGGTCGCTACATGCTGATGATCGGCACGGTGCTGGTCGCCCAGGGCATCGAGACCTTCGAGCCCTACATCCTGAAGCGCCTGGTCAACGCGCTCACCGCCTCGGTGCACGAGCAGGCGCCGGCCGCGCCGGTCACCTTCTGGTTCCTGCTCGCCGTCGGTGGCTGGCTGGCCGCCATGCTGCTGATGCGCGTCTACCAGATCATCGACGCCGGGGCGGGACCGCCGCTGCGCGCCAAGGTGCAGAAGCAGCTCTTCTCCTACCTGCTCGGCCATTCGCCGCGCTACTTCCAGGAAAACTTCGCGGGGAAGCTCGGCCAGAAGATCAAGGAGGCGGGGCGCAGCTGCCTCGGCATCCTCGACATCCTGTGCTTCGACGTCAGCAAGATCGCCATCATGCTGGCGGTCGCGACCACCCTGCTCGCCCTCCAGGTGCCGCTCTTCGCGGTCATCCTGGTCGCCTGGATGACGGTCTATCTCTCGGTCACCACGGCGCTGGCCTGGCGCTGCGTGCGGCTGTCCAAGGCCTTCTCCGAGGCGGTCAGCACCTCGACCGGGCGGCTGATCGATTCGATCAGCAACGCCGACACGGTGCGCAGCTTCGCCAAGGGCGCGCTGGAGCGCCGCCTGATCGGCCGCTACCTCGACGAGGAGAGCCGGCGCTCGATGCGGCTGCGCCGCTTCCTGGTCGTCATGCGGCTCTTCCAGTCGGTGGCGGTGACCCTGTTCCTCGCCCTGATGATCTGGCTGGCGCTGCAGCGCACGCTGGCCGGCGCGCTCGACCTCGGCTCCTTCACCATGGTCTTCACGCTGGCCAACTTCATCTCGATCAACGTCTGGAACCTGTCGAACCGCACGCTCGACTTCTTCGAGCAGACCGGCACCCTGACCGAGGCGCTCGAGCTGGTCACCCAGCCGCACGAGATCGTCGACCGGCCCGGCGCACAACCGCTGGCGGTCGGGCGCGGCGCCATCGCGTTCCGCGACCTCTCCTTCGCCCATCCCGACGGGGTGGCGCTGTTCCGTCGCCTCAACCTGGAGATCGCGCCGGGCGAGAAGGTGGCGCTGGTCGGCCCCTCGGGCTCGGGCAAGTCGACCCTGGTCAAGCTGCTGCGCCGGCACTACGAGCCGCAATCCGGGCGCATCGAGATCGACGGCCAGGACATCGCCGCGGTCACCTGGGACAGCCTCAACGAGGCGATCGCCGAGGTCAGCCAGCTGCCCGGCGTGTTCCACCGGCCGGTGCGCGACAACATCCGCTACGCCCGCGAGCGGGCCGGCGAGGCGGAGGTGGTGAGCGCGGCGCGGAGCGCCCACAGCCACGAGTTCATCCTGCGCCGCCCGGCCGGCTACGACACCATCGTCGGCGAGCAGGGCATCAAGCTCTCGGGCGGCGAGCGGCAGCGGCTGGCGATCGCCCGCGCCATCCTGAAGGACGCCCGCATCCTGGTGCTCGACGAGGCGACCAGCTCGCTCGACAGCGAGAGCGAGCACCTCATCCAGGAGGCGCTGTTCGGGCTGATGCAGGGCCGCACGGTGATCGCCATCGCCCACCGGCTGTCGACCATCACCGGGATGGATCGGATCCTCTATCTCGAATCCGGCCGGCTTCTGGAGCAGGGCAGCCACCAGGCGCTGCTGCGCCAGGGCGGGCGCTATGCCGAGCTCTGGCGGCGACAGGTCGGCGGCTTCCTCGGCGCCGCCTGAGTCAGCCGACCAGCCGCGCCGCCATCAGGCCCCGCACCGAGTTGCCGAGCAGCAGCTCGCCCGCTACGGCAATCTCCTCCCGGCTTAGCACCGCCTCGGCGGTGCACCGCGCGGGATCCTCCAGCAGCGCGCGGCGCAGCGTGCCGGCGAGCAGGCCGCAGGCCAGCGGCGGCGTCACCAGCCCCTCGCCCCGGCGCAGGAACAGCGTCGTCCAGCTGCCCTCGGTGACCTCGCCCCGCTGGTTGAGGAACAGCACCTCGTCGGCCTCGCAGGCCGCCCTGGCGGCGGCGAGCTCCGCCTCGAAGAGCGCCCGGCTCGTCGTCTTGTGGCGCAGCAGCGGGTCGGCGCTGTCGACCCTGGAGCGCGCCCAGGCGACCCGCAGGGGCAGGCGCGGCGGCGTCAGCGCCACATCGGAGAGCTCGACGGCGCCGTCGCGGTGCAGCAGGAGGCGCACGCGCCGCGGCCCGGCGAAGGAGGCGGCGAGATCCCCGAGCCGCCGCTCGACCGCGGCGGGGTCGCAGGCGAAGCCCAGCGCCGCGGCCGACGCGGCCAGGCGCTCGACGTGCAGCCGCGGCAGCGCGTAGCCCTCGCCCGGCCGCCAGGCCATTGTCTCGATCAGCTGGAAGCCGGCCGTCATGGACGGCGAGCCGGGGCAACCCGGCCCGCCCCGACCCGTTGATTGCCTGCCCCCGGCTTTTCCGCCATCATCGCCGGCGAACCCCAGGGGAATGCAGGAGGAGAGAGCGGCGCATGTCGATCGTCCGCGTGCTGGCCGAGCAGATGACCGTGCCCGAGGACGTCGAGGCCGGCCGCCGCCCTTATCGCATGTTCGTGCGCGACCTCGTGCTGCCGGCGCGCATCGGCGTCTACGCCCACGAGCATCTCGCGCCACAGAAGATCCGCATCAACGTCGACCTCCGCGTCACCGAGAATCCAGGCCCCCGCAACGACGACATCGGCAATGTCGTCTCCTACGACACGATCATCGCCGGCATCAAGGCGATGCTGCAGCGCGGCCACATCAACCTGGTCGAGACGCTGGCCGAGGCCGTCGCCGAGCTCTGCCTCGAGGACATGCGCGTCGTGCTGGCGCAGGTCCGGGTCGAGAAGCTCGAGCTGGCGGCCGACGGCGTCGGCGTCGAGATCGAGCGGCGGCGCGGCCCGACCGCCCGCCAGCGCCCTGCCGCTGCCCGATGGCGGCACCCCGGCCTCGAGGTCGGCGCCGCCGCGCGACGCCGCCCCGCCGGCTGCGTCGTCAAGCTGGGCGGCAGCCTGTCGGATGCTGCCGCCCTGCCCGCCTGGCTCGAGGTCCTCGCCGCGGCAGCCGGCCGGGTCGTGCTGGTGCCGAAGGCCCTTCGCCGACCAGGTTCGCGCGGCGCAGCGCCGCTGGCGCTTCGGCGACGGGCCGGCGCACCGCATGGCGCTGCTCGCCATGGAGCAGTACGGGGTGATGCTTGCCGCTCTCCACCCGGCGCTGCGGCCGGCCCGCTCCGGCCGCGAGATCGCCCGGCTGCGGCGCGCCGGCCGCGTGCCGGTCTGGCTGCCCTGCATCATGGCGCTCGGCCGGCCCGAGATTCCCGAGAGCTGGGACGTCACCTCCGACAGCCTGGCCGCCTGGCTGGCCGCCCGGATCGGGCTGCGCCGCCTGGTGCTGGTCAAGTCGGCCGCGGTGCCGGAGGACGCGGCGGCCACGGCGCTGGTCGAGAGCGGCCTGGTCGATCCCGTCCTGCCGCGGATGCTGCGGGCCGGCCGGGTGGCCGGCTGGTGCATCCACGCCGGTGCCGCGGCCGCCTTCGCTGCGGCGCTGGCCGACGGCCGGATCGCCGGCACCCGCATCCGGCTCGACGGCTGACCGCACGCGACCTGCGATGCTATTGTCCGCCCCCTCGCCCGACGACGCAGCGCAACGGAGCATCGAGACCATGGCGGAGACGATCCGCACGCCGCGCCTGGCCTGGGCGCTGACCGGCTCCGGTCATTTCGTCAGCGAGAGCCTCGAGCTGATGCGGCGGGTCGCCGACCTCGACCTCTTCGTCAGCAAGGCGGCCGCCGAGGTGGTGCGGATGTACCGCGACGATGTCGGCCGGCTGCCGCGGAGCGCGCGCATCTACAAGGACACGACGGCGAGCGCCGCACCGGTGGGGCTGTTCTACGAGGGCGTCTACCACACGCTGGTGCTGGGCCCGGCGACCTCCAACACCGTCGCCAAATGCGCCTACGGCATCTCCGACAACCTCGCCACCAACGTCTTCGCGCAGGCCGGCAAGTGCCGCGTGCCGATCATCGTCTTCGCCTGCGACACCAGCCCGGAGCTGGAGAGCCGCGCGCCCGGCGGCATGGTCAAGGTCTTCCCCCGCCGCATCGACCTCGAGAATGTCGAGCGGCTGCGCGGCTTCGAGGGAACCGAGGTGGTCGAGAGCGTGGCCGGGCTCGAGGACGCGCTGCGCCGGCGCTTCGCATGCCAGAACCTGTCCTTTTCCTGACCGGCCGGCTGGCCCGGCCGCGGCTGCAGCAGCTGCTGGAACGGCTGCAGCCCGACTTCCCCTGGGAGGTGCGCGACATCGGCGTCAAGGTGGCGGCGCTGATGACCGGCGACCTCATCCGCCGCCGACTGCAGCGCCCGCTGGGCGCCGCCCGCGTGCTGCTGCCCGGCCGCTTCCGCGGCGACCTTGCCGCGCTGTCCGAGCATTACGGCTGTGCCTTCGAGCGCGGCCCCGACGACCTCGCCGACCTGCCCGAGTTCCTCGGCCGCGCCGGCCCGCCGGCCGACCTCTCGCGTACCGACGTGACGATCTTCGCCGAGATCGTCGAGGCGCCCGACCTCAAGCTGCCCGCGCTGCTCGCCCGGGCGGAGACGCTGCGCCGCGACGGCGCGGAGGTGATCGACCTCGGCTGCCTGCCGGACACGCCCTTCCCCGGCCTCGAGACGGCGGTGCGGGCGCTGAAGGAGGCCGGCCACCGGGTCAGCGTCGATTCCGCCGACCCCGGCGAGCTGCGGCGCGGCGCGGCGGCCGGCGCCGACTACCTGCTCAGCCTCAGCGAGGCGACGCTCGAGATCGCCTTCGAGACCGACGCCGTGCCGGTGCTGGTGCCGGCCAGCCACGGCGACCTCGACTCGCTGTTGCGCGCCATCGATGCGCTGGAGGCGCGCGGCAAGCCCTATCTCGCCGACCCGATCCTCGACCCCGTCCATTTCGGCTTCACCGCCTCGATCGAGCGCTATGCCGAGCTGCGCAGGCGTCGTCCGCAGGCGCCGATCCTGATGGGCACTGGCAACCTGACCGAGCTCACCGACGCCGACAGCACCGGCGTCACGGCGCTGCTCATGGGCATCGTCTCCGAGCTGCATGTCGGCGCCGTGCTGGTGGTCCAGGTCAGCCCGCATTGCCGGCGCGCCGTCGCCGAGGCCGACGCCGCGCGGCGCCTGATGTTCGCCGCCCGCGAAGCCGGCAGCCTGCCGGTCAGGATCAGCCCGGCGCTGCTCTGCCTGCGCGACCGCAAGCCGCTCGCCGCCACGCCGGCCGAGATCGCGGCGCTCGCCGCCGAGCTCACCGACGAGAACTTCCGCATCGACGTCGCGGCCGACGGAATTCATGCCTACAATCGCGGCGGCGACCGGGTGGCGACCGACCCCTTCGCGCTCTATCCGCAGCTCGGGGTCGAGCGGGACGGCAGCCACGCCTTCTATCTCGGGGTCGAGACGGCGCGCGCCGAGATCGCCTGGCGGCTCGGCAAGCGCTACGTGCAGGACCGGCCGCTCGACTGGGGCTGCGCCGTCGAGGCCGAGCCCGAGGATCTCGGGCGTCAGGCCGAGCCCGGCACGACGCTGCAGGCGCGGCGGCGGGAGCGCCGGCGATGATCCGCGAGACGATCCTCACCACGACCGGCCCGGGCGGCGCCGTGCATGTCGCGCCGCTCGGGCTGATCGTCGAGGGCGAGCACCTGGTGATCGCGCCCTTCCGGCCGTCGCAGACGCTGGAGAACCTGCGCGCGGTGCCCTTCGCCGTCGCCAACTACACCGACGACGTGCTGGTCTTCGCCGGCTGCCTGACCGGCCGGCGCGACTGGCCGACGCGGCCGGCCGAGCGCGTGCCGGGCGCCGTGCTCGACGGCACGCTCGCCCATGCCGAGCTCGCCGTGGTCGAGGTCCGCGAGGACGAGCAGCGCCCGCGCTTCCGCTGCGCCGTGCGGCACGAGGCGATGCACCGCCCGTTCCGGGGCTTCAACCGCGCCCAGGCGGCGGTGGTCGAGGCCGCCATCCTGGTCAGCCGGCTGCACATGCTGCCCTTCGACAAGATCGAGCGCGAGATCGCCTATCTGCGCATCGCGATCGAGAAGACCGCAGGGCCGCGCGAGCGGCAGGCCTGGGACTGGCTGATGGAGCGGGTCGACGCTGCCCGGCCGGCGCCGGCATGACCGGCCTGCTCGCCAGCGTCCGCTCCGTCGCCGAGGCGCAGGTCGCGCTCGCCGGCGGGGCCGACATCATCGACCTCAAGGATCCCGATCACGGTGCGCTGGCCGCGCTGCCGGCCGCCGTCATCGCCGACGCCGTGCGCTGGGCCGGCGGCCGCGTCGCGCTGAGCGCCACAGCCGGCGACCTGCCGATGCAGCCCGACCTGGTCGGCCGGAGGGTCGGCGCCATCGCCGCGCTCGGCGTCGATCTCGTCAAGATCGCGCTGCTGCCGGAGGGCGACCGCGCCGGGTGCCTCGCTGCGCTGGCCGGCCTCGCCCGCCGGCGCTGCTGCAGCGCACTGAGCTGTGGCCGTCGCGGATCATCGTGATGACGCTGGCGCGGGTCGGCAGCGGCGCCGGCCCCGACCTGGAGCGGCTGGCCGCGCTGCAGTCGCGCGCTCCGGACCGGCGGTTCTACGCGGCTGGCGGCGTGCGCGGGCCGGCGGATCTCGAGGCGCTGCGGCGACAGGGCGCCGCCGGCGTGCTGGTGGCCTCGGCGCTGCATGACGGCCGGCTCCGGCCGGAGGATCTGGCCCGCCAATGAGAAAGGGCGGACCCGACGGCCCGCCCTTCCCCGATCGTCTGGCACCTGGCCGCCCCTGGCGGCCGGCGCGGCCTCAGGCCGCGAAGGGGTGCTGGACCTTGTCCTTCTGCGCCACCATCTCGGCCGCGGTCGGCTTGCCGGACACGGCCCGCTCGATCGCTTCCTTGGTTGCGCGATAGTTGAAGTCCTGGATCTTCTTGTTGTCCTCGGCCTGCCAGTGGATGAACACGCCGACGCAGATGAAGATGTCGTCGGCCTCGTTCTGCGGGATCGTGCCGTCGGCGACGGAGTCGGCGACCGCCTTGGCGACCGCGTGCTGCGCCGGGCCGAACATCTGGACAGCCTGCTTGGCGCCCTTGATGGTGACCTTGTTGAAGAGGATGGTGTTCGGCTTGCAGGCGAGGTTCGGCGCAACCACCGCGAGCAGCGCGGTGAAGCCGTCCTTGTTGTTGGTCAGCGCGTTGCAGAACGCGGTCTCGGCGGCGCTGCCGCGCGGCCCCATGATGAGATCGATGTGCGCGATCTCGTTGCCGTCGCCGATGAGCGACTCGCCAACCAGAACCTTGTTGATCTTGGCCATATTGTTTTCCTCCTCCCGGAGCTCTGATGGGTGTCGCTCTCGTGCGACGCGGCGACTGGCCTTCCCCCTACCGGGCAGTGCTGCCCGCGGCGCACCCTAACGGCAAGCGGCGGCGCACGGCAAGCGCTTGTTAAGCGTCGCCATCCCCGGCGCAGAGCCGTCGCGCGAGCAGGCTGGCGACGGTCAGATCGGCGCTGGTTCCGGGATTGATCCCCTCCGCCTTGAGCGCCGCATCGAGTGTCAGCAGCGCGCCCGAGAGCCGGCCCGGGTCGGGCGCCGCGGCCAGCGCGCCGGCCAGCGGCGCGACGCGGCGTCGCAGGCGCTCGGCAGCCTCCGGCCCGTACTTGCGGGCGACGTGACTGTCCGGGAAGGCGGCGAGGAAGGCGAGATAGGCGGCCGAGGCCGCCCAGGCCTCGTCGCCCCAGCGGGCGAGCGCCGCCTCCAGGGCCGGCACGCCGAGGCCGAAGACGTCGGCGTAGCCGCCGGCATATTGCTCGGCGATGCGGTCGCGCCCGCGCGCCTCGGCCATCGCCTCGCGCAGCCCGACCAGCGCCGGCGCGCGGACGTCGTGCCGTTCGCTGTCGCCGAGCCCGCCCGGCGCCGCCAGGGTGATGGCCGCGAAGGCCTGCGCGGCGTCCGCCCGGTCGAGCCCGGCCAGCACGCGCTCGACGGCGGGCTGCAGCGGCCCGGTCGGCTCGGCCAGCCGCGCCGCCGCGAGCGGCGCGGCGAGCAGGACGATGCCCAGATTGGTGTTGCAGCCGGCGACGGCGCGGGTGCGCCGGATCGCCTCGAGGATCCGCTCGCCGACGGTCAGTCCGGGCGCGGCGATGGCCGGCGCGCTGGCCGCGGCGCTGGCCTCGAAATCGGCGACGCTCATGCCGTGGCCGGCGGCATGGTCGTGCACGTTGCCCGGCTTCAGCGCCCTGAGCTCCGTCCGGCAGGCCGCCAGATAGGCCCGCCGGACGCGCCCGGCGACCGCCGCCTCAGGCACCGACCAGCGGCCGCGCGGCCGTGGCGAGCCGCGCCAGCAGGTGATCGGCCAGGGCCTGGGCGATGTTGACCGCGTTGACGCGCTGCAGCGCCGCCCAGGCCGGGTTGCTGTTGACCTCGAGCACCTGCAGCCGCCCCGCCGCATCGGCGATCAGGTCGACGCCGGCATGGTCGGCGCCGGTCGCCGCGGCCGCCGCGACCGCCAGGGCGGCGAGCGCACCGGTCGCCGCGACGCCCTCGCAGCGGGCGCCCTGGGCAGCGTTGGTCCGCCAGCTGGTGCCGTGGCGGATCATCGCCGCCACGGCCCGGCCGCCGATCACGAAGACCCGCCAGTCGCGCCAGCCATCGCCCGGCGCCGCGACGTAGCGCTGCAGGTAGTAGACGCCCCCGACATCCTCGGCCGGCGGCAGGTCCGCCGCGGTCTCGACCAGCGCCAGCCCCCGCCCCTGCGAGCCGAACAGCGGCTTCAGCACCAGCGGCCGGCCCGGGCCGGCCTCGCGCGCCACCAGCGCGGCAGCGGCGTCGCGCGAGGCCACCGTCCAGGTCGGCGGCGTCGCCAGCCCGGCGCGGCCGAGCAGGAAGCTGGTCATCGACTTGTCGACGCAGCGCTCGATCGCCCGCGCGTCGTTGCTCACCGGCACGCCGGCCTCGCGCAGCGCATGCAGCACGCCGAGCCGCAGCGTCACCTGCTCGAAGCTGCCGCTGGCGACGCTCTTGACCAGGGCGGCCTCCGGCAGGCCGCCCTCGAAGCCCGGCAGCACGAGGCCGCCATCGGGCGCGAAGCCGCAGCCGGCCAGCGACAGCGTCACCGCGCGCGCACCGCGCCGCGCGAAGGCCAGCCGCAGCTGCCGCGCATGCCAGTCCGCCCGCTCGACGAAGAGGGCGACGCGCGGCCCGTGCGCCTGATCAGCCATGGCCGAAGGAGCGGTCGAGCAGCGCCTCGTCGAGGTCGCCGGCGGCGAAGCTGCTGCCGCTGTCGAGCGCCGTGACGATGGCGCGGGCCGGGCTGAAGAGCAGCGGGTCGATGTCGTAGAACCGGCCCTCATAGGCCTTGAACACCTCGGCGAAGGGCCGGCCATAGTCGCGCGAGCCGCGGCTCGGCATCGCCTCGGCCAGCGCGCGCGCCTCCTCGTCCGGGCCGGCCACGAAGAGCTGCACCGTGCCGCCATAGATGATCGCGTCGTTGGTCCGCCCCATGGCGGCGACGAAGGAGTGCGCCGGCGGCGGCAGCGGCGCGGCGCCGAGCCCGTCGACGATGCGGTCGAGCGGGAACTTCAGCTGATGCGCCTTGTGCAGCGCGACCTCCAGTACCCGCCCGACGATCTGCACCGTGCCGGCCAGGCTGCGGGTCGGCGTCAGGACCAGCGTCAGGCCCGTGGGCGGCACGCCGCAACCCTGCAGGATCCTGGCGATCAGCCCCGGCGGCGGCCGCTTGTCGACCTCGAGCACCAGCACCGTGCGCTCGGCCGCATCGGCATGGCCGAGCTCGGCGAAGAGCGGCTCCTTCCGCGCCAGGGCGCGGCCGGGGCCGGAGCCGAGCGCGTGAAAGGCCGCCTTGCCCTCGCCGTCGCTGAGCGCCCAGCCGGCGAGCTGGCTCGCCAGGCAGGCCTGGACGGGATCGGTGGCGCCGACCGTCACCTGCCACGGCCAGCGCCGGAACGGCGCGCCGGCGGTGAGCTCGATGCGGCCGAGCCCGCCCATGCAGATGGCGGTCACCCGCAGCCCGGCCTCGAGGCTGCCGCGGCAGGCGATGCCGCAATCGACGATCGTGACGCCCTCGGCGGTGCGCTCGACCAGCAGCCGCAGCCGCGCCGCGTCGGCGACCAGCGCGTCGACGAGCGGTGCCGCCAGCCGGTTGACGCTGACCGCGTTGACCTCGTTGCTCATGCCGCCGTGCTCTCCTCCCGGGACTCCAGCATGCCGAGCACCGCCCCGGCCCGGGACATCGCCAGCTCGCGCGCCGCCGCCGGCGCGGCTGCCTCCGCCAGCACCGTGCAGACGGGATCGCCGGCGGCGAAGCACGTGCCGTCGGGCGAGCGGTCCGCGGTCCAGCCCGGCCATGCCATGCACGGCGGGACGGCGAGCGGCCGGCCGGCATAGACGACCGTCATGGCCCGCGCCGTTCGCGGCGGCGACCAGCCCGGCGCGAGCCTGCCGTCGCAGGCGGCGAGGTGCAGCGCCAGCAGGCTCCCCGCGCCCTCGCCGTCGAAGATGTCGAGGGTGGCGCCGGGGCGCGCATTGACCTCCAGCAGATGGAACGCCTCGCCCTCGACCAGCAGGTCGAGGCTGGCCAGCCCCACCAGCCCGCTCTCCGCGACGAGACCGTCGAGGGCGGCGGCAACCGCCGCGACGACGGCCGGCGGCGGTGCCGCGGGCTGCACGGCGCCGGCCCAGCGGAAGGGCTGCGCCGCGTCGCCGTCGGCCCATTGCGCGCTCCAGCCGAGCAGGCGCCCGCGGCGGCCGTCCCCGACCACCAGCGCCGAGACCGGCGTGCCGCCGACCCGCCGCTGCAGGTACCAGCCCGGCGCCGCGACCTCGCCGGGCCGGGCGGCACGAACATGGCCGCCGCCGGCACCGCCGGCGCGCTTCAGCAGCCAGCCCGCCGCGGGCGCCGGTCCCGCCGTCACCGGCGGATGCGGCAGGCCGATCCTGGCGAGCAGCAGCGCGAAGGCGAAGGGGTCCTTGAGCCGGGCCACCGCGTCGGCGGCGCTGCCGAGCAGCCGGCGCCCGTCGGCGAGGGCGGCGACGAGCCCGGGCTGCGCCTCCAGGCCGGCGCCGCAGATCACCCCGGCACCGCTGCCGCGCGGCGCCAGCGCCTCGGCCGCAGCGAGCAGGGCCGCCGGCTCGAAACCGTCCTCGAAGCTGCCCGGCACGCGACGATGCGCTGCCACCGCCGCCACCAGGTCGAGGTCGCCGAAGAGGTCGAGGGCAACGGCCGGCCGGCCGGCCCGACGCGCCGCCGCGGCGAGCGCGCGAGCGGACAGCGCGACCAGCAGCAGCGGCTCAGCCAACGATCTCACGGGCCAGCGCGTAGGCGTCGCGGAAGTCGATGTAGAGCGGCTTGCCGGCCTCGATCATCCGGCGGAACAGCCCGCCCTGGACCTTCGACTTGACGACGCCGACGGCCAGCGCGCCGATGCCGAGCGCCCTGCCGCCGCCGAGCGGCTTGCCGTCGTCCTGCACGCCGAGTCCCTCGATGCCGGGGGGCGGCACGGCGTTGACGTCGGCGGCGACCAGCAGCCGCGGGGCCCGGGCGAGATCCGCCGCCGACAGCACCTGCACGCCGGCCCGGGCCGCCGAGAGCACGATGTCGGCTTCGAGCGCCAGCCTGGCGTTGGCACCGGCGCCGCTGCCGTCGGCGTGGCCGAGCTCGACCTTGAAGCGCCGCCGGGCGACCTCGGCGAGATGGCGGACCCGCTCGTCGCCGTCATAGCCGACCAGCGTCGCCTGCGCGCCCTCCTGCGCGGCGATGACCCCGGCCGCGAACCCGACCACGCCGGTGCCCCCGAACACCACGACGCTGCGCCCGGACCAGCCGCCGCCATGCTTGTCGGCGAGCAGCTTGCCGACCTTGGCGACCATCGCGGCCGCGGTGGTGAAGGAGCCGGCAGGGTCGGCGAAGACGGAGATCTCGAACGGCGGCACCATGCTGCGCTTCGCGGCGTCGAGCATGTCGAGAGCCTGCTCGGCGTTGCGCCCGCCGATGAACATGCCGGTCGCCTTGGCGCCGCGCGGGCCGCGCGAGAAGATCGCGTCCTGCACCAGCCCGGTGACCTGCTCCGGCTTGACCGAGATGTAGGGCACCACGGTCTGGTAGCCGGCATCGACCGCCATGTTGACGTCGAACGGGCTGACATGGGGCAGCGGCGTGATCATGTGCAGGATCGGGCGGTACTCCATCGCTACTCTCCTCGATGCCCGGCCGGCGGCTCGATCTCGCCGCCATGGTTGCGCCCGCGGCACAATGCGAATTCGAGCCCGCTCTCCTCGGGCCAGCGGCGGCGCGCCTCGGCGAGCAGCCGCTCGCCCTCCGCCGCGCTGCCGACCAGCGCGAAGCCGGTCGGTCCCCAGGAGCTCTGCCCGATCCCGACCAGCCCGAGCGACTCCAGCCAGGCCAGCACCGCCGCGACCCCGGGGCTGGCGTAGCGCCCGCCCTGATGCGGCGCGAAATGGTCGCCGGTGGCGCGCTGCAGCGCGGCCACGCCGGCAGCGAAGCCGGCCAGCTCCTGCTCGGCCAGGGCCGGCAGCGCCTGCATCAGCATCACCCGGCAGAGCTCGGCCGCGCGGCTCGGCGGGAACGGCGGCAGCGCGCCGAAGGCCTCGCGCTCGGCCGTACCGGACAGGCCGTGGCGGCGCCGGTCGAGGATCAGCAGGATGCGCCACGCCTCCGGGAAAGGCAGCCGGCAGAGCACCGGCGGCGGCCGGTCCGCGCTGCCGCGGCCGCCATCGAGCACGACGCCCCCCCGCTCGAACGCGGCGATGCCGATGCTCGAGCGGGCGCCGCGATGGAGCCGCTCGGCCACGGCGCGGGCATCGAGCGCCGCGCCGTGCAGCCGCGCCACCGCCAGCCCGACGGCGAGCGCGAGCTGCGTGCCGGAGCCGAGGCCGGCATGGCCCGGGATCGCCTGCTCGACCGAGAGCGCGATGTCCGGTGCGACGCCGAGCTGCCCGGCCACCGCCGCGGCATAGGCGCCCGCCCGCTCGCGCTCCGGCCCCCGGGCGTCGATGCCCGGGCCGCCGCGCCACGCCGCGACGCGGGTCACCGGCCGGTCGAGCGCGATGCCGAGGCTGCCGAAGCGCCGGCCGAGCCCGCCGTCGAGATCGAGGAATCCGAGATGCAGCCGCGCCGGCGCCGTCACCACGACGCGCCCCGGCGACGCCTCGCTGACGGCGCCGCCCCGAGCCCGGCCGCTCCGCATCTCCGTCATCGTGCGCCCGTCCATCGGCTCGTCGCGATTGCCCATCCTCCCGGCCCCGCGCATGATGTCGGCAAAGCGCCGATCGGGGAAGAGCGATGACCAGCAAGGAACGAACCTACAGCGACGCCGAGGTGACGGAGCGCCTGAAGCAGGAGCTGCCGCACTGGTATCTCGAGAATGGCTGGATCCGCCGCAAGTACCGCACGCACAGCTGGAAGGGCACGCTGATGGTGATCAACACCGTCGGCCATCTCGCCGAGGCGGCCTGGCACCATCCCGACATCACCGCCTCCTACGCCTGGGTCGAGGTGCGGCTGCAGAACCACGCCGCCAAGGGCATCACCGACAAGGACTTCGCGCTGGCCCGAAAGATCGAGGACGTCGTGCACTGGCAGCCCGGCAAGGAGGGCGGCGCGCTCGAGGGCACGCCCGGCGGGGACGCCCGGTTCGCCTACGTCAAGTACGACGAGTGACGGCATGACGCCCGACGAGCGATCCGGCGCGCGACCCTGATGGCGGCTGCGCCGGCAGCGGCGGCGCTGCGCGACGTCCCCTGCCCGTTCTGCGGCCTCGCCTGCGACGATCTCGAGATCGATGCCGGCGGCCCGGTGCCGCGCGTGCTGGCCGCCGGCTGCCCGCTCGCGCGCGCCGGGTTCGAGCGCGCGCCCGCAGCGGCGACGCCGCGCCTCGACGGCCGCGACTGCACGATCGACGAGGCGGTGGCGCGCGCCGCGGCGATCCTCGGGGCGAGCCGGCAGCCGCTCTTCGCCGGGCTGGCCGCGGACGTCGCCGGAATCGGCGCGGCGCTGCAGCTCGCCGACCGGCTCGGCGGCGTGGTCGACCATGCCGGCTCGGCCGCGCTCTTCCGCAACCTGCCGGCGCAGCGCGAGCTCGGCTGGGTCGCGACGACGCTCAGCGCCGAGGTGCGCAACCGGGCCGACCTCGTGCTGCTGGTCGGTCCCGATCCGCTGGCCGCCGCGCCGCGCTTCGTCGAGCGCTGCGTCGCGCCGGCGAGACGCTGTTCGACCCGGCGCCCTGGCCCGCGCCTGATCCGGCTGGGTCCGCCGGCGCCGGCGCCGGCGCTGCCGGCCAATGTCGCGCTCACCGACATCGCCTGCCCGCTCGAGGCGCTGCCCGCCGCCGTGGCGGCGCTGCGCTGCCTGCTCGCCGGGCAGCCGGTGGCGCGCGCTGCCGGCCGACGGGGCCGCGCTGGCCGGCTTGCCGCGGCGCTCGGCGCGGCGCGCTACGCCACCGTCGCCTGGAGCGCCGCGGCCCTCGCCCTGCCCGACGCCGACCTGCTGATCCAGGGTCGCCGAGCTGGTGCGCACCCTCAACGAGACGACGCGCGCCGCGGTGCTGCCGCTGGCCGGCGCCGACAACCTGATCGGCGCCAACCAGACCTGCCTCTGGCAGACCGGGCAGCCGCTGCGCACCAGCTTCGGCCGCGGCCGTCCCGAGCACGATCCGGTGCTGCATGCGGCCGACCGGATCATCGCCGCCGGCGAGGCGGACGCGCTGGTGTGGATCTCGGCGTTCCGCCCGGGCGCGATCCCATCAGCGGACGGCATTCCTGCCATCGCGCTCGTCCCCGCCGGTGGACCCGGCTCCGCGCGCCTGCGGTGCTGATCCCGGTCGGCACGCCGGGCTCGACCATGCCGGCCGCTTCTTCCGGACCGACGGGGTGGTCGCCCTGCAGCTCCGCGCCGTGCGCGCGAGCATCGCTGCCGAGCGTCGCCGAGATCCTCGGCCGCATCGACCGGGCGCTCGGAGATCGCGACATGAGCCTGGTCCGCCTGGCCGGCGGCCGCATCGTCGACCCCGCCAACGGCCGGCGCGGCGAGGTCGCCACATCCGCGACGGCCGCATCGTCGCCGCGCCGGAGCCCGGCGCCCGCATCGACGCGACCCACGATCTCGCCGGCCGCATCGTCATGCCGGGTGGCATCGACATCCACAGCCATCTCGCGGGCGGCAAGGTCAACCTCTCCCGTGCGATGATGAGCGAGGACCAGCAGGCCCACCCGCGCGAGCGCCGGGCCGGGCGGCGCAGCGGCGGCGGCGTCATCGCGCCGAGCAGCTTCGCCGCCGGCTACCGCTATGCCGAGCTCGGCTACACCGCCGCCTTTGAGCCGGCAATGGTGCCGGCCAATGCCCGCCACGCCCATGCCGAGCTGGCAGACACGCCGCTGATCGACAGGGGCTGCTACGTCATGCTCGGCAACGACGACCTGCTGCTCCGGCTGCTGGCGGAGGGCGCCGAGCCCGGGGTGATCGCCGACTATGTCGGCTGGATGATCGAGGCGACCCAGGCGCTCGCCGTCAAGGTGGTCAATCCCGGCGGCATCAACGCCTTCAAGTTCAACGGCCGCGATCTGCGCTTCGACCAGGCCGGGCCGCATTACGGCGTGACCCCCCGGCGGGTGCTGCAGGTGCTGGCGCAGGCCGTGCACGAGCTCGGCATCGCCCACCCGCTGCACGTTCACTGCAACCAGCTGGGCGTCCCCGGCAACCTCGCCACCACGCTCGCCACCATGGCCGCCGCCGAGGGGCTGCGGCTGCATCTCACGCACCTGCAGTTCCACAGCTACGGCACCGAGGGCGACCGCCACTTCTCCTCGGGCGCCGCGGAGATCGCCGAGCGGGTCAACGCCAGCCCGCAGATCTCGATCGACATCGGCCAGGTCGCGTTCGGCCAGACGATGACCGCCTCCGGCGACACCATGATGCAGTACCGCAACCACCGCCACGCCCATCCGCGCAAATGGCTGTGCATGGACATCGAGTGCGATGGCGGCTGCGGGCTGGTGCCGTTCCGCTACCGCGACCAGACCTTCGTCAACGCCCTGCAATGGGCGATCGGGCTCGAGCTGTTCCTGCTGGTCGAGGATCCCTGGCGCATCTTCCTCACCACCGACCATCCCAACGGGGCGCCCTTCGCGACCTATCCGCACGTGATCCGGCTGCTGATGGATCGCGGCTTCCGCAACGACCGCCTCGCCGCGATCCACCCGGGGGCGGCGAAAGCGAGCCGGCTCGGCGCGATCGAGCGCGAATACGACCTCAACGAGATCGCCATCATCACCCGCGCCGGACCGGCCCGCGCGCTCGGCCTCGCCGACCGCGGCCATCTCGGCGTCGGCGCCGTCGCCGACGTCACCGTCTACCAGGAGCAGGCCGACAAGCAGGCGATGTTCGAGCGGCCGACGCACGTCTTCAAGGATGGCCGGCTGGTGGCCCGCGACGGTGCGCTGCTCGAGGTCGTTTGGGGCGCCACGCACGTCTCGCGGCCGGAGTTCGACCGCGGCATCGAGGCGCGCATTGCCGACCACTTCGCCCGCTTCATGACGGTGCGCGCCGGCAACTTCCGCATCGCCGACGACGAGATCGACGGCAGCCCGAACGGCCGGCTCGCCCGGCACGCCACCCGGCGGACCCGATGAACCTCAACGGCGTCGCCATCGACGACAGCTTCGCCGAAGCCTTCGGCATGCGCGCCACGCGCATCCTGATCACCGCCGACAGCGCCGACTGGGCGCGCACGGCGGCGGCCAGCATGACCGGCTTCGCCAGCTCGGTGATCGCCTGCGGCTGCGAGGCCAGCATCGAGCGTGAGCTGCCCCCCGCAGAGACGCCGGACGGACGGCCAGGCGTCGCCGTCCTGGTGTTCGCTGTCTCCAGCAAGGACCTGCAGGCGCAGCTCGTGGTCCGGGTCGGGCAATGCGTGCTGACCAGCGCCGGCTCGGCCTGCTTCTCCGGCCTCGACGCGCCGGAGACGCTGAAGCTCGGCGCCCAGCTGCGCTACTTCGGCGACGGTTTCCAGATCGCCAAGCGCTTCGGCCCGCGCCGCTACTGGCGCATCCCGGTGATGGACGGCGAGTTCGTCTGCGAGCACCAGGTCGGCATGGTGCGCGGCGTCGGCGGCGGCAACTTCCTGATCCTCGCCGCCTCGCGCGCCGCGGCGCTGGCCGCCGCCGAGCGGGCGGCGGCGGCGATCCGCGCGCTGCCCAACGTCATCCTGCCCTTTCCCGGCGGGCTGGTCCGCTCCGGCTCGAAGATCGGCTCGAGGTACAAGGGCCTGGTCGCCTCGACCAACGACGCCTTCTGCCCGACCCTGAAGGCGCAGACGGCCACCCGCCTGACGCCCGACACGGCCGCGGTGCTCGAGCTGGTGATCGACGGCCTCACCGCCGACGACGTCCGCGCGGCGATGCGGGCCGGCATCGCCGCCGCCTGCGACGCCGGGCGCGAGGGCGGCGTGCTGCAGATCACCGCCGGCAATTACGGCGGCAAGCTCGGCCAGTTCCACTTCCACCTGCGCGAGATCATGGCGTGAGCGGCCTCACCCTCACCCTGCGCAGCCCGCCGCCGCAGCGCGTCGACGCCTCGGCGCTGCGGCCGGAGCGGCTGGCCGGGCTCGCGCCGGCCGCCATCGCCGCGCTGGCGCTGCCGAGCGGCAACGGCGCGATCGCGGTCGGCGACCTCTTCGCGGTCGCGCCGGGCGATGCGGAGCATCTGGTGATCGCCGGCGACGCCGCGCGCGCTCGACTTCATCGGCCATGGCATGACGAGCGGCCGCATCACGGTCGAAGGCCGGCGGGCGCCCATGCCGGGCAGGCCATGCGCGGCGGCACGCTGGCCATCGCCGGCGATGCCGGCCCCTGGGCCGGCGCCGCGATGGCCGGCGGGCTGATCACCGTCGGCGGCGCGGCCGGCGACCGCCTCGGCGGGGCCGCCGCCGGCGGCGCCGCCGGGATGAACGGCGGGCTCGTCGTCGTGCGCGGCGCCGCGGGCGCGCGCGCCGGCGACCGGCAGCGCCGCGGGGTGATCCTGGTCGAGGGCGATCTCGGCGGCAGCGCCGGATCGCGCATGCTCGCCGGCCCTTGATCGGGCTCGGCGCGGCCGGGCCCAATCCGGGCATCGGGATGAAGCGCGGCACGCTCCTGCTGGCCGCCCCGCCCGCGGCGATGCTGCCGAGCTTCGCCGATGCCGGGCGGCACGAGCTGGGCTTCCTGCGCCTGCTGTTCCGCTACCTCGAGGGCCATTCCGCCAAGCTGGCCGAGCTCGCCACGCTATGGACCAGCTCCCGCCGCCTGGTCGGCGACCGCGCCGGCGGCGGCAAGGGCGAGATCCTGCTGCCGTAGCGTCTGGCGGGGTTGGCGCGGCCTCAGGCCGAGGCGCGGAGCGGTGCCGACGGAGCGGCGGCCGCGGCGCCATCGAGGAAGCCGCGCAGCAGGTCGTGGCCATGCTCGGTGAGCACCGCCTCGGGATGGAACTGCAGCCCCACCAGAGGCCAGCGGCGATGGCGCAGCGCCATGATCTCGCCCTCCTCGCTCCAGGCATTGGCGACGAGGTCCGCCGGCAGATCGTCCGGTGCGACGGCGAGCGAATGATAGCGTGCGGCGCGCAGCGGATCCGGCAGGCCGGCGAAGACGCCGCTGCCGTCGTGTCGGATCGCCGAGGCCTTGCCGTGCATCGGCCGGCGGGCCCGCACCACGCGTCCGCCGAAGGCCTGGCCGATGCACTGGTGGCCGAGGCAGATGCCGAGGATCGGGATCCGGCCGGCGAAGCGCCGGATCAGCGGCAGCGAGATGCCGGCCTGGTCGGGCCCGCAGGGACCCGGCGAGAGCACGATGTGGCTGGGCCCGAGGGCAGCAATGCGCTCGAGGCCGAGCGCGTCGTTGCGCACGACCTCCGTCGTCCAGCCGAGCTCGCGGATGTAGCGGGCGAGGTTGTGGACGAAGGAATCGTAGTTGTCGATGACGAGGATCAAGGGTCCGGCGCCTCGGGCGGTGCCGGACGACTATAGGCGCAGCGGCGCCGCGCCGTCGAGGCGACCGGGCCGGCCCGAAGGCCGGCCCGACCGCCCGCCGTCCACTACCTGTAGACGGGCTTGCCGAGATTGACCTGGTCGGGGCTGGTCAGCGCGCCGGTGGCGCCGCCGGCGGCACCGCCGATCAGCGCGCCGGCCACCGCGCCCGGGGCGCCGCCCGCCACGGCGCCGACGGCCGCGCCGCCCGCCGCGCCGATGCCGGCACCGGTGACCGCCCGGTCGCCGGTCGAGTAGCCGCAACCGCCCAGGCCGACGAGGCCAAGCACCAGCGAAACCGCAAGCAATCGCGCCTTCATCTGCGATCTCCTTCTCTCGTGGAGGACATCCGAAACCTGTTGCCGGAGTAAGCCGATCGCGCCGCCAAGGTTCCCATACGGCCGAGCCTTTTCTGGCCGCCGGCGGCGGCGGAATTTCTGGGCTTCGCGCGATGCCTCGCCTGCCTATATATGTCCCGGTCCGACCGCGACTGCCGCCGGCAGCGGGTCTGGCGCGTATGCGGGGGTCAACAGGTTCGAGCGGAGCGATCACCATGGCGCAGGTCACCGTCGCGGCCACCCAGTTCGCCTGCAGCAGCGAGACCGCGGCCAATGTCGACAAGGCGGAGACGATGGTGCGCCGCGCCGCGTCCGACGGGGCGCAGATCGTGCTGCTGCAGGAGCTGTTCGAGACGCCCTACTTCTGCAAGGACCAGCGGCCGGACTTCTTCGACCTCGCGCAGCCGGTCGAGGATCACCCGATGCTCGACCGCATGACGCGGCTCGCCGCCGAGCTCAAGGTCGTGCTGCCGGTCAGCTTCTTCGAGCGGGCGAACAACGCCTACTACAACTCGCTGCTGGTGATCGACGCCAGCGGCGAGCGGCTCGGGCTCTATCGCAAGTCGCACATCCCCGACGGGCCGGGCTACCAGGAGAAGTACTACTTCAATCCCGGCGACACCGGCTTCCGCGTCTGGCGCACCGCCTATGGGCGGATCGGCATCGGCATCTGCTGGGACCAGTGGTTCCCGGAAGCGGCCCGCGCCATGGCGCTGCAGGGCGCCGAGCTGCTGTTCTACCCGACCGCCATCGGCTCCGAGCCGCATGACCCCACGGTGCACAGCCGCGACCACTGGCAACGCGTCATGCAGGGCCACGCCGGCGCCAACATGGTGCCGCTGGTCGCCTCCAACCGGATCGGCCGCGAGCAGGGCGAGAGCTGCGCGCTGACCTTCTACGGCTCCTCCTTCATCGCCGGCCCGACCGGCGAGAAGGTGGCCGAGGCCGGCGAGGCCGGCGAGACCGTGCTGGTGGCGAGCTTCGACCTCGACGAGCTGCGCCGCCGCCGCGCCGCCTGGGGCCTGTTCCGCGACCGCCGGCCGGAACTCTATACCGACCTGCTGACCCTCGACGGCGGCGGCGTGCCGCAGGCATAGGACCGCCCGCTCCCGCGGCGCGGCAGAAGGATCAGTCGGCGTCCCGGTAGAGGATCGTCACGTCGCTCTGGGATGCCGCCCGCCTGTAGACCCTGTCCCCCTTTGGCACGGCGACGGCGACCGAGCGATCCGCCGTCCACCGCACATCGAGCTCATGCCGGCCGTCGACGACCAGCGCCGCGTCCGACCCGATCGACAGCCGGTCTGCGGCGCCGAGCAGTGCGAGTTGCGTGCTGAAGCCGGTCGTTGCTCCGCAGTCCCTCGAGAACACGACCGCCCTGTGCCGCCCATCCGGCGAAGGGATCGAGGCCCGCTCGGTCACCTCGCAGCCGGGCGCCGTGAGGCGGCCGAGCACCCACACGAAGCCGGCTGCGAATACGGCAATGGGAGCCGCGCCGGCGGCGAGAGCGAAGCTCATTCGGCCGAGGCGCCGCCTCCCCGACCTCGCTGCCGCGGACATCGTCGACCTCTCCGGCGGTTTCGCGCCTGGGTTGAGCGCTCACGAGGGAGTCTATCGGCAGGAACCCAGGGTGGGCAAGCCGCCGAGCGCCCTTCCACCCGCGTGCGGCCTCCGGCATGATGCCGCAGCCAAGCCTGGGCCCGCCCTCCATGCCCGCCGAAGGTCCGCATAGACATTCCCTCGCCCACGCAGTGGGAGAGGGAGGGCCCCGCCCGCCAGGGCGGGACGGTGAGGGTGCCGCGCGCGGCACGACCCTCACCCCGTCCCTCTCCCGACCGCGGGAGAGGGGGTATGGTCGGGCCGCGCTCATTCTGCTCGCGCTCATGCCACTGCTCCTCACCGGCGCCGCGCGGCCGGGCGCCCGCCCGTTGGCGCACGATGCCTATGTCTGGCAGCGGCAGTGGACGCCGGCGCTCCGCACGGCGCTGGCCGAGGCCGGGCCGCTGGTGCGGCAGTGGCGCGTGCTGGCGGCGGAGAGCGACGGCGGCCGGCTGCAGCCGGTGGCGCTCGACGCCGCGGCGCTGGCCGGGCATCCCGCGACGCTGGTGGTCCGCATCGACGGGCGCCTCGCCGATCTCGACGACGACGCGCTGATCGACGGGATCGCCGGCCTGCTGACGCGCTGGCGCAACGCCGGCCTGTCCCCGGCGGCGCTCGAGATCGACCATGATTGCGGCAGCGCGGCGCTCGCCTCCTATGCCGCGTTCATCGAGCGGCTGCGCCGCCGCCTGCCCGCAATGCCGCTCGCCATCACCGCGCTGCCGGCCTGGCCCGCCACGGCCGCCCGCGACCGCCTCTTCGCCCAGGCCGACGAGATCGTGCTGCAGGTGCATGCGGTGGCCGACCCGCGCCGCGGGCTGTTCGACCCGGTACAGGCGCGGCGCTGGATCGATGCGCTCGCCCGCACCGGCCGGCTGTTCCGCGTCGCGCTGCCGACCTACGGCTCGCGCGTCGCCTGGCGCGCCGACGGCCGCCTGCTGGCGGTGGTCAGCGAGCGGCCGCTGCTGGCCGGCGGCGCCGAGGCGCGCGAGCTGATCGCCGCGCCTGCCGCCGTCGCCGGCCTGCTCGAGGATCTCGCCAGCGACCCGCCCGCCGGCCTGCGCGGCATCGCCTGGTTCCGTCTGCCGACCGTCGAGGACCGCCGCAGCTGGAGCCTCGCCACCTGGCGCGCGGTGATCGGCGGTGCGCTGCCGGCCAGCCCGCTGACGCTGGCGGCCGAGACCGACGCGGCGGGGCTCACGCAGCTCGCGCTGGTCAATGCCAGCCCGGTCGATGCCGAGCTGCCGGCGCGCATCGACCTGCCGCCCGGCTGCGCCGAGGCCGATGGCGTCAATGGCTACGCGCTGCAGCGCGAGGGCACCCGGCCCGTCCTCCTGCGTCAGCAGCCCGGCCTGCTGCCCGGCCGCCGGCGGCAGCCGGTCGGCTGGATGCGCTGCACCATCCCCGAGGGATCGTCATGAGGGTCCGCAGGCTGCTGCTCACGGTCGCCGGCGGCGTGGCGCTCGCGGTCCCGCTGGCGCTCGCCTGCGGCCCCGACTTTCCCTGGCAGCTGCTCGACGACCGGCCGGGAACGCTGCGCACCACGCCGACCAACAGCTTCGCCTTCGAGGCGACGCACCTCGCGGCGCCCCCGACCGATCGCCTCGTGCCCGTGGAGGCGTTCGTGCCGCCGAGCGACGAGGCACAAGCCGCAGCGCCGAGCGACGCCGAGCTCGCCGGCCTGACCGCGGCCGAGGCGGGGCTGCTCCGCGCCGCCCGCGCGGCCGACACCGGCGAGGCGGCGTTCGCCGCCGGCGAGGGGCTGCCGCCGCCGGTGCGTCTCTACGCCGCCGGCGCGGTCGATTTCCGCCATGGCCAGCCGGAGCCGGCGGCGGCGCGCTTCCGCGCCATCCTCGCCCTGCCGCCCGAGGCGGCGCAGGCCCGGGCCAGCTGGGCCGCCTACATGCTGGGGCGCAGCCTGGCGCAGCTCGGCGACGAGGCCGGGGCGGCCGACGCCTTTGCGCGCACCCGCACGCTGGTCCGCGGCGGCGCGCCCGACCCGCTCGGCCTCGCCGTGTCGAGCCTCGGCGAGGAAGCGAAGCTGCATCTCGACCGTGCCGCCGCCCTGCTCCACGACGGCGAGGTGGCGAACGAGGATGCCGCCGCCTACGGCAAGGCGGTCGCGGCCGCGGTGGCGCTCTATGCCGAGCAGGCCGCGCACGGCTCGGAGAGCGGCGTCACCTCGCTGAAGCTTGTCGCGGCCGACATGCTGCCGCACGAGACGCGGCTGCGCGCCAGCGTCGGCGATCCGCTGGTGCAGCGGCTGCTGGTCGCCTACGTGCTCGCCTTCCTGCAGGATCAGCCGGCCTGGCTCGAGCGGATGGATGCCGGCCGCGGCACGGTGCGGCTCGATCCCAACGACATGCTGTACGGGCTGATGGGCGCGATCGAGGCGCAGGGGCTGGAGCATCCGGCCGGCGCCGACCGGCTGGCCGCGCTCGCCTACCGCATGGGGCGCTACGACCTGGCCGAACCGCTGGCCCGGAAGACCCCTGGGCCGCTCGCCGCCTGGGTGCGCGCCAAGCTCGCCCTGCAGCGCGGCGACCACGCCGCCGCGGCGGCGGCCTATGCCGAGGCGGCGCGCGCCTTCCCGACCGCCGGCGATGCGCTGGAGGCCGATGGCCGCACGCGGCTCTCCGGCGAGGCCGGCGTGCTGATGCTCGGGCGCGGCGAGTATGTCGAGGCGCTGGCCCAGCTCTGGCCGCTCGCCGGCCCCTACTGGGGCGACGTCGCCTATATCGCCGAGCGGGTGCTGACCGCGGACGAGCTGCGGCGCTTCGTCGATACGCGGCTGCCGGCCGGCCCGCCGCCGCCCGTCCCGCCGCAGGTGGAGGACGGCACCTGGTGGCTGGCCGGCCATCCGCAAGAGCAGCTGCGCGACCTGCTCGGCCGCCGGCTGGTGCGCGAGGGCAGGCTGCAGGACGCCCTGCCCTATCTCGCGCCCGAGACCCGGCCGAGCGTCGTGGCCTATGCCGACGCGCTGCACGCGGCGGCCACCGAGCTCTGGCCGATCGACCGGGCCGAGGGCTGGTACCGCGCCGCGAAGCTCGCCCGCGAGCAGGGCATGGCGATGATGGGCACCGAGATCGCGCCCGACTTCCACGTGCTCGAGGGCAACTACGACTGGGGCGTCGGCCAGGGCGCGCCCGAGGATCTCGACCAGGCCTTCGTCACCGACGGCGAGCGGCAGCGTTTCGCCGGCAGCGCGCCGTCGCCCGACCGCCGCTTCCACTACCGCTTCGTCGCCGCCGACATGGCCGAGCACGCCGCCGACCTGCTGCCGCCGCGCTCGCAGGCCTTCGCCGCCGTGCTGTGCCGGGGCACGCGCTGGATGCTCTACGCGGCCGGCAAGCTGCACACCCCGGACCCCGCCGCCAATCCGGCGCAGCAGCGCGCCGAGGCCTTCTATCGCCGCTATGTCGCCGAGGGCGCGGTGGTGCCGTGGGCGCCCGGCTTCGGCCAGGACTGCCCCGAGCCGGACTTCGCCGCGGCGGCCAAGCTGCAGCGCCGGCTGTGGTGGCAGGATGCCCGGCACCTCGTCTCGCGCCATCGCTGGCCGATGCTGGGCGGCGCGGTCGCCGCCGTGCTGGTCGGTACATCGGTGGCATGGCGCCGCCGCCGACGGACGGCGAGCGCGGGATCGTGATGCGGCCTACGAGCGACCGCGCTCCTCATAGATCAGGAAGGCCGCCTTCTCCATCGCCGCCCAGTCGGTGCGGATGCCCAGCCCATCGCCGGGCGGCGCATGGACGTAGCCCTCCTTGTCGGTGCGGATGACATCGAGCGATCCATACTCGAACGCCGGATAGGGCACCGGCTGCTCGAAGAAGCCGCAGTTGCGGTGCGCCAGCATGACATGGAGGTTTGCGGCCTGGGTCAGCGTGTAGCCCCAGCTCTGGATCTCGACATTCATGCCGTGCGCCTCGGCGATGCCCATGATCTTCTGCATGGGCGTGACGCCGCCGCCGACCGTGGTGTCGATGCGCACATGCGTCCAGATGTCGGCGTCGATCATGTACTCGATGAGCCGGGCATCGAGGATCCAGTTGCCGTTCCCCAGGATCGGCACCTTGACGCGCCGCTTCAGCTCGCGATAGCCCTCGATGTCGAAGTCCGGCAAGGGTGCCTCGAACCACGTATAGCCGAGCTCCTCGAGCTCCTGGGCCGCCTTCAGCGCCTGCTCGCGCGAATAGCGCTGCTCGACATCGAGCATGAAGCGGATGCCGGAGTCGCCATAGCGCTTGTGCACCGCGCGCACCATGGGCATGTCGAGATCGTACTCGCAATAGCAATGGAACTTCACCGCCTTGAATCCAAGCTCGATCATCTCTGCAACGAAATCGACGTAGGCGGCCGGCGACGGCAGCAGCGGTGTGCTGGCGTACGACATGATCTTCGAGCGGGGGCCGCCGAGCACCTGGTAGAGCGGGAGCTTGGCATGCTTCGCCAGCAGGTCCCACAGGGCGATGTCGATGATCGACTGGGCCTGGGGCGCCAGCGGCAGGTCGAGCGGCTGCAGCCGGTACCAAAGACGCTCGCGCTCAAGCGGCGAAGCCCCGATCAGCAGCGGCAGCATCGAGCGCATGGTTTCGGCGACAGCGGCCGAGAAGCCGAATTCGGTCACGCTCATCGCTCCGCCCACCCCCTCCAGCCCGCCCTTCGTGATAATGCGGGCGATGGTGTTGGTAACGAATTGCGGCGTGTGATTGGTGGCCCAGGTATACCGGTCGGTCTCGGGCCCGACCGCGTAGACCTGCACTCGCTCGATCTCGAGATCCTTCATCGCCTACTTCCTCCTGTTTGCATGACAGAACAGTGGTTGGGCAGCAAGGCAGAGGGACGGATGAGCAGCGCCCGTCCGATGCCGTGGTATCAGAACAGCATCCTTGGCAGCGTCAGGCTGATCGCCGGCACGAAGGTCAGCAGCAGGAGGACGGCGATGAGCGCCGCGAACAACGGCAACGCCTCGCGGGTAAAGCGCTCCATCGGTACGTTGTTGATGCTGATTGCGGTGTACATGACCACGCCGACCGGCGGTGTCACGGCACCGATCTCCAGATTGAGCATGAAAACGATGCCGAACTGTACGGGGTCGACGTGATAGGCGTGGATGATCGGCACCAGCAATGGAGTCAGCAGGACGAGTGTCATCGCCCCGTCCATGAACATGCCGTTGACCAGCAGGAAGACGTTGATCAGAAGCAGGAACAACCACGGGCTGCTGCTGACCCCGAGCACGGCCTCGGCGGCGCGCATCGGAAGCTGCTCCCAGGCGAGGTAGAAGCCGAGGGCGTTGGCGGCGCAGATGATCATCATCACGACGCTGGTGAGCAGCACCGTCTCGATGAGCGCCCGACCCAGCCCCCGCCAGGTCAGTTCGCGATAGACGAGCATGGCCACCAGCGTGGCGTAGAGGGCCGCGGCCGCACCAGCCTCGGTCGGTGTAAAGACCCCGAAGCGCAGCCCGCCGACGATGCCGACAGGGATCAGCAGCGCCCAGAACGCGCTGCGTACCGCGGCAACCTTCTCCGCAAGAGATGCCGCCTGCGACCGCGAGGGGCGATATCCCCGTCGGGTCGATACGACTTTCACAACCGCCATCATCGCCGCGCACATCAGCAGGCCCGGCACGATGCCGGCCACGAACAGGCGGCCGATCGAGACGTCGGCAAGAACGCCGTAGAGAATCAGCCCGATCGAGGGCGGGATCAGGGTCGCGATCAACGCGGAGCAAGCCGTGACCGCGACCGAGAAGGCCTTGTCGTAGCCCCGTCGGGTCATCTCGGGCACGAGCATCTTACTCTGCATCGCCGCCTCGGCCGTCGAGGAGCCCGACATGCCAGCCATCAGCGTGGCCAGCAGAACGTTCACCTGCGCCAGCCCGCCAACCATGTGGCCGGCACACGCATCGGCGAGGTTCATGATCCGCCGGCCGATGCCGCCGTGATGGATGACTACGCCGAGGAAAATGAAGAATGGGATTGCGAGGAGCGGAAAGGACTGCGTTACGCTGACCATCCGCTGGATCAGGGCCTCGGGCTGCGTACCCTGGACCATCATGAAGAAGGACAGCGCGGCAATCGCGATGGCGAAGGCGACCGGGACGTTGGCCGCAAACAGCCCGAACATCACGGCTGCCGGAATCCAGCTCATCGCGCGGCGGCTCCCTCATCGTCGGTCGACGCCCGTCCGGTCACTTGGCGCGCGAGGTCGGCTGCCTGCCGCAGGAACATGATCCCGAAGCCGACGGCGGCGCTGGCATAGACGTAGCTGAAGGGCACACGCATCACCGGCGACAGCCGGGAGTGGGCCGAGATGGTGATCTTCACCGCCAGGTAGGTTGCGTACGCCAGGAAAAGCGCCAGCACCAGACTGCCGGCCGCTTCGATGCTGGCGCGGGCAACCCGCGGCAGGAAGCGCACCACGACGCTGATACTGACGTGCATGTGGCGCCGCCAGGCGGCACTGGCGCCGAGAAATACCACCCAGGCGAAGACCATGCCCGCCAACTCCGGCGCCCAGGCAGCCGAACGCATGAGCAGGTACCGGTTGACGATATTGTAGATTGTGGCTGCCACGACCAGTACCAGGCCGGCGGCGGCGGCGATCTCCTCGCCATGATGCAGCAGCCACCCGGCTCGCGCTCGGACGGGCTTGGTACGCGGCCTCATCGCGGTGCTCACCTTCGGCAGAGCCGGAGGGGTCGCCCCCTCCGGAATCCGGCTGCTACTTTCCCATCGCTGCCTGTACCTTGTCGTAGAGCCCGGGGGTCCACTGCTTGATCTGGCCGTAGACCACCTTGGTCTTCGCCTTCAGGGCCTGGCGGTCGACGTCGGTCACGAAGGTGACGCCGTTGGCCTCCAGCTTCTCGCGGAAGCCCTGCTCGCGGTCCAGGCTGAGCGCAGTGATGATCTCGCCCGCGGTTTCCGCTTCCTCGAGCAGGATCCTCTGGTCCTCGGGCGACAGGGCGTTGAACACCTTGGCGCTCATCACAGGCGCGATCCAGTTGGTGAAGTGCCCGGTGAGCGACAGCGTCTTCTTGACCTCCCAGAACTTCGCCGCGTAGAGCGACTCGAGCGGCGATTCTACGGCCTCCACAACGCCGGAAGAGAGAGCGGTGTAGGCCTCGCCGAAATTGATCGTCTGTGCGTTGGCGTCGAGCGCCTTGAAGGTCTCCACCCACATCTCGAGCGGCGGGATGCGGATCTTGAGCCCCTTGAAGTCGTCGGGAGTGCGAATCGGCTTGTCCGTCAGCACATGGCGCACACCGAAGAGCCAGTTCGCGGCCAGGATCTTGAGGCCCGCTTTCTGTTCCAGCTGTGCCGCCTGCGCCTTGAACCAATCCGACTTCACCAGTCGCCGGTAGTCGGCGATCGTGTCGAAGAGATACGGACCGTCGAGCACTGACAGATCGGGGACCTCCGCGGGCGCGACGCCCCCTGGATTGGTGATGCAGATCATGTCGGCGCCGAGCTTGATCTGCTCGATCGCATCGTTGTCGTGACCGAGCTGCGCGGATGGGAAGACCTGCACGGCGATCCTGCCGCCGGTCCGTTCGGCAATCCGCTCCGCGAAGCGTTGCGCGGCCACGTTGATCGCGTCCTGGGCGGCCATCTCGTGGGTGACCCGCAGGGTCATGTCGGCCGCGCAAGCGACACCCGCCATCATCACGGCGAGAGCGCCGGCAAGCGCTGCCACACCAAGCTTCCTCATGATTCCTCCCTTGGTTGACTGCTGCCCCGCGGTCAGCGCCGCACCCGTTCGGTCCCGGCGATGACCGTGGCCAGCCACTAGCTACCCGGCGACGAGGGCCCCACCACGGGAAGCCATTCCGCCCTGGTCGGCTCGTCGGTGCGTCCACGGGCCGAGTGGGACCTTACCTCACCCTTGCAACGCCTTCAATAGACTTGTATGCAATTCTAATATCCTTCTGCCGATTGACCATGCCAGCGATCGATGGCACTGACACGCACCGCGACTGGACTGCCACTGCTGCGATGGATGACCCACGTCTCACCTCCCCCGACGGACCCGCCACAGACCTGATCCTGCGGCCCCCACTGGCGCAGCAGGTCGCCGACCGCATCGTCGAGGCAATCGCCGCCGGCGCCATCAGGCCGGGCCAGCGGGTCACCGACACGGAGATCGCGGCCCGCTTCGGCGTCAGCCGAAATCCAGTCCGCGAGGCGATGAAGATCCTCGAGGCCCAGGGGATCGTGACCAGCAATCCGCACCGCAGCACGCAGGTCGTCATCTTCGATCAGCGCAAGGTGGCGCAGATCGCCAGGGCGAGGGTCGCCATCGAGAAGATCGCATTCGGCGATGCGGCGGCAGCTTACGCCGCGGATCCCGCCTTGCTGCGCGAGCTCGACCGGCTGATCGAGGCGATGACGCAGAGCGCGCGGCAGCAGGACCTGCTCGGCATCACCAGGGCCGACCTCGCCTTCCACCGGGCGGTCTGCGTCGCTTCGCGCAACGAGATCATCCTGACCCTGTGGGAGACCATCGCGCGCCACATGCGGATCTCCTTCAACCTGGAGCTCCAGCACGACAACGCCCCGCCGCTAGCGATCGCCAGCCACCACCAGGCGCTGCGCGATACATTGGCAACCGGGCAGCGCGACCTGGTGGAGCGCGAGATCGAGGGACACATACTGCGGCTGCAGCGGCAAGCCTGAGCCGACGCGCGGCAGGCCTGGTGGCGGCTGCGCCGGCCGCCGCGTCGCGCAAGCCTCGGATAGAGGCGGCGCGGCCGCCCTCGTAGCGTCCACCTCGGATCATGCGAGGCGGATCATGCGAACGGGCGAGACGGCGATGAGCGGCGGCGACTGGCTGCTGCTGCTGACGCTGGCGGCGTTGTGGAGCGGCTCGTTCCTCTATGTCGCGGTCGCGCTGGCGGCACTGCCGCCGTTGACGGTGGTGCTCGGCCGCGTCGGCCTCGGTGCGCTCGCATTGCTCGGGCTGATCGCGCTGCGCGGCGAGCGCCTGCCGCGCGCGCCGCGCGCCTGGGGCGCCATGCTGGTCATGGGCGCGCTCAACAACGCGATCCCCTTCACGCTGATCGCCTGGGCCCAGACGCGGATCGACAGCGGGCTCGCGGCCATCTGCAATGCGACGACGCCGCTCTTCACCGTCGCGCTGGCGGCGCTGCTCGGGGTACAGCCGCTGTCGCCGGCACGGCTGGCCGGGCTCGCCTGCGGCCTCGGCGGGGTCATGCTGCTGGTCGGGCCGGCGGCGCTCGGCGGGCTGGGTCGCGCCGGCTGGGGCGAGGCGGCGGTGCTGGCGGCGGCCCTCTCCTACGCCGCCGCCAGCCTGCATGGCCGGCGGCTGCGGCAGCATCCGCCGCTGGTGGCGGCGGCCGGCATGCTGTGCGGCGCGACGCTGCTGCTGGCGCCGCTGGCGCTGGCGGTCGACCGGCCCTGGCGACTGCCGCCGCCGGGCGCCGCGGCGCTGCTCGCCGTGCTGGCGGTGGCGCTGCTCAGCACGGCGCTGGCCTATCGACTTTACTTCCGCATCCTCGCCAGCGCCGGCGCGACCAACCTGATGCTGGTCACCCTGATCATGCCGGCGGGCGCGCTGCTGCTCGGCGCGCTTGTGCTGGGCGAGCGGGTCGGCCCGCGCGCGCTCGCCGGCATGACGCTGATCGCCGCCGGGCTGACGGCGATCGACGGGCGGGCGCCGCGGTGGCTGGCGTCTCGCGTCGCGGCTACGGTGCGAAGCCGCGTGTCTTGAGGTCGCGGGCGACGTGGTCGACGAAGGCGCGGACCTTGACGGTGATCATCCGGTTGCTGGGATAGACGGCGTAGATGCCGACCGGCGGCGGCGGGAAGTCCGCCAGCACGCGGGTGAGCCGCCCGGCCGAGAGCGCGTCCGACACCACCCAGTCAGGCACCGCCACCAGCCCGATGCCGGCCAGCGCGGCGGCCCGCATCGACTCGGCGCTGTTGGAGAGCAGCACGGGGCGCACCGTGACCTGATGCTCGCCCAGGCGCCACAGCTCGCGCCAGGCGAGCGGCGTGAAGCCGATGCAGCGATGGGCGGCCAGCTCCGACGGGTGCCTCGGCGTGCCCGCGGCGGCGAGGTAGGAGGGCGCCGCCGCGATGACGACCTGGCAGCCGGCGATGCGCCGCACCACCAGGTTGGGATCGGGCGACTCGGCGACGCGTATGGCGAGGTCGAAGCCCTCCTCGACCAGCCGGGCATGGGCGACCGCCTCGGCGAGCTCGATCGCAAGCGCCGGATGGGCGGCGAGGAAGCCGGGCAGCGACGGCACGATATGGCGCGAGGCGAAGGACTCGGGCACCGCCACGCGCAACTGGCCGCCGGCGCCGCGATGCATCGCCTCGGCCTCGCTGCGCGCCGCCGCCGCATCCACGCGCCGCCGGCGGCAGCGGGAATAGAAGACCAGCCCGGCCTCGGTCGGTCGCACCCGCCGCGTGGTGCGGTCAAGCAGCCGCACACCGAGCCGCTCCTCGAGCCCGCGAACCGTCTCGCTGACCGACGACTTCGCCGTCTGCAGCCGCTCGGCGGCGCGGGTGAAGCTGCCGGTCTCCACCACCCGGGCGAAGGCCTCGATGCCGGCGAAGGAATCCATCGCCGCCGATTGTTCGCCTGCGCGAACAATTTGTCCAGATTGCCCGTCTCCACGGCGACAGCCGGCCCCGCCTATCGTCCGCCTCGCGCGATCGAGCGCAGGAACATGGAGGAAACGATGGGAAGCAGTTCCGGGATCCGGGTGGTGTCGCCGCTGGGCAGCGAGGTGCTCGAGGTGCTGGGGGGCACGATGATCGTCAAGGCCGATGGCGAGGGCATCCCCCTCTTCATCGCCGACCACCCGGTGCCGCCGGGCTACGCCGTGCCGCTGCACCGGCACCTGCAGGACGACGAGATCTTCTACATCCTCGAGGGCGAGCTCACGCTGCTCGACGGCACCGGCGAGCGGCGCGCCGGCCCCGGCAGCTGCGTTCACCTGCCGCGCGGCAGCCTGCACGGCTTCCGCAACGACACCGAACGCGAGGTGCGGTTCCTGGTCATCTGCCAGCCCGGCCGGCAGGCGATCGAGATGTTCCGCGACTTCGACCGCGCCGCCGAGGCCGCGCCGCAGGGACTGCCGCCGGCCACCGTGGCGGCGCTGGCCAGCCGGCACGGCCTCACCCTCGCCTGAGGCGGCGCGCGGCCCGGGCTGCTATCCTCCCGGCGGATCGAACGCCGCAGGGGGAGCATGCCGATGGCCAGCGCCGGAATTACCGAGGCCGAGGTCCGCGAGATCATCGTCGAGTGGGGCCGGCTGCACGACCTGCAGGCCGGCCTCTCCGCCTTCCTCCCCTTCATCGCGCGCGACGGCTTCTATCTCGAGTTCGCCGGCAAGCGCTGGGAGGGCTACGAGGGCTTCGAGCGGCATCAGATCGAGAAGCGCCGCTTCTTCGACGAGCTGCATGAGACCGTCAGCATCGAGATGCTGCCGCCGGCGGGCGATGCCACGCACGTCCGCACGCTGTCGCACTGGGATGCCAGCTACCGGCCGGAGAACAGCCCGCGCAGCAGACGCATCCGCAGCATCATCGAGCACGACTGGGAGTTCCGCCGCGACCCCGCCACCGGCCGCGCCTTCATGCAGGGCCACAGGGTGACGAAGTTCGACTACCGCCCCGGCTTCGCCCCCGATGACACGCCGGAATACAATCCGCACCTCGAGGCGAAGCGCCGCGAGGCGTAGGACCGTGGCCGCCCGGCGACCTTCGCCGGGCAGGCCGACCGTCCTCCGAGCCGGAGCGCCTAGAACAGCCCCTCCACCTGGCCGGCGTCGTTGACGTAGATGCTGTTGGCGGCGGGGACGCGGGGCAGGCCGGGCATGGTCATGATCTCGCCGCAGATCACCACCAGGAACTCGGCCCCGGCGGAGAGCTTGATCTCGCGGACCGGTACCACGTGGTTGCTCGGCGCGCCCTTCAGGTTGGGGTCGGTCGAGAAGCTGTACTGGGTCTTGGCGACGCAGATCGGGTAGTGGCCGAAGCCCGCCTTCTGCAGCTCGGCGAACTGGTCGCGCACCTTCTTGTCGGCGATGATGCCCTGGGCGCCGTAGAGGTTCTGCGCGATGGTGCGGACCTTGTCCCAGAGCGGCATGTCGTCGGGATAGAGGGTGTGGAAGCCGCCGGCGACCGGCTTCTCGGCCAGCCGCACGATGGCGTGGGCGAGCGCCTCGGTGCCGGCGCCGCCGTCGGCCCAGTGGGTGCACTCGATCGCCTCGGTGCCGATCTCGGCGCAGGCCTGCTTCAAGGCCGCCAGCTCGGCGTCGGTATCGGCCGAGAAGCGGTTGATCGCGACCACCGCCGGCACGCCGAAGCTGCGCACGTTCTCGACGTGGCGCGCCAGGTTGGCGATGCCCTTCTTCAGCGCCTCGACGTTCTCGCGGCCGAGATCCTCCTTGGCCACGCCGCCATGCATCTTCAGGGCGCGGATGGTGGCGACGATGGTGGCGGCGGCGGGCTTCAGCCCGGCCTTGCGGCACTTGATGTCGAAGAACTTCTCGGCCCCGAGATCGGCGCCGAACCCCGCCTCGGTGACGACGTAGTCGGCGAGCTTGAGGGCGGTGCGGGTGGCGATCACCGAGTTGCAGCCATGGGCGATGTTGGCGAACGGCCCGCCATGGATGAAGGCCGGGTTGTTCTCCAGCGTCTGCACCAGGTTCGGCATCAGCGCGTCCTTGAGCAGCACGGTCATCGGCCCGTCCGCCTTGAGGTCGCGGGCGCGCACCGGCTGCCGGTCGCGGGTGTAGGCGACGATGATGTTGCCGAGCCGCTTGGTCAGGTCGGCGAGGTCGGTCGAGAGGCAGAAGATCGCCATCACCTCGGAGGCCACGGTGATGTCGAAGCCGTCCTCGCGCGGGAAGCCGTTGGCGATGCCGCCCAGCGAGGAGACGATCGAGCGCAGCGCCCGGTCGTTCATGTCCATGACCCGGCGCCAGTTGACGCGGCGGATGTCGATGCCGAGCTCGTTGCCCCAGTAGACGTGGTTGTCGAGCAGCGCCGCCAGCAGGTTGTGCGCCGCGCCGATGGCGTGGAAGTCGCCGGTGAAGTGGAGGTTGATGTCCTCCATCGGCACGACCTGGGCGTAGCCGCCGCCGGCCGCGCCGCCCTTGACCCCGAAGCAGGGCCCGAGGCTCGGCTCGCGCAGGCAGATGATCGCCTTCTTGCCGATCCGGTTGAGCCCGTCGCCGAGCCCGACCGTGGTGGTGGTCTTGCCCTCGCCCGCCGGGGTCGGGGTGATCGCGGTCACCAGGATCAGCTTGCCGTCGGGGCGCGACTGCAGGCCGTTGATGAAGTCGAAGGAGAGCTTGGCCTTGCTCGGCCCGTAGCGATAGAGCTGGTCCGTCGGGATGCCGACCCGCGCGGCCACCTCCTCGATCGGCTGCATCCTGGCGGCGCGCGCGATCTCGATGTCGCTGCCGACTTTCTTCGCCATCACGTCTCCTCCGAAAAAGGGCGGCGCCCGTCCAGCGGGCGCCGCGTCAGGTTCTAGCCGAGGCCGCGGCCGGCCATTGGCCTGGCCGCGACAGCTATTTGCCTCGCCGGGATGCTCAGCAATCGAGCGTGTTGTTGAGCTCCCACTGGGTGAGGTGGCGCATATAGGCGTTCCACTCCTCGGTGCGCAGCTTGATGTAGCTGTCGACGAAGGAATCGCCGAAGCGCTCCCGCACCACTTTGCTCTTGTCGGTGGTCCGGAGCGCGTCGAGCATGTTGAGCGGCAGGCGGCGCACGTTCTTCACCGTGTGGCCGTCGGTGTACATGTTGATGTCGAGCCGCTTGCCCGGATCGCGCTTGTTGGCGACCCCGTCGAGGCCGGCGGCCAGCACGCCCGCCTGCATCAGGTAGGGGTTGGCCGCGCCGTCCATCAGCCGGAGCTCGAAGCGCCCGGAATCGGGGATGCGGATCATGTGGGTGCGGTTGTTGCCGCCGTAGGTGATGGTGTTGGGCGACCAGGTCGCGCCCGAGATGGTGCGCGGCGCGTTGATCCGCTTGAAGCTGTTCACCGTCGGGTTGAAGAACGAGCAGAGCGCGTCGGCCGAGTGGATCAGCCCGCCGAGGAAGTGGTAGGCCATCGGCGACAGGCCGAGCTCGCCCTTCTCGTCGTGGAACAGGTTGGTCTTGCCGGTCTTGTCCCAGACCGAGACGTGCGCGTGGCAGCCATTGCCGGTCAGGTTGACGAAGGGCTTCGGCATGAAGGTGGCGCGCAGCCCGTGCTTCTCGGCGATCGCCCGCACCATGTACTTGAAGAAGGTGTGGCGGTCGGCGGTCTTGAGGCAGTCGTCGAACTCCCAGTTCATCTCGAACTGGCCGTTGGCGTCCTCGTGGTCGTTCTGGTAGGGCTTCCAGCCCAGCGCCAGCATCGAGTCGCAGATCTCGGTGATGACCTCGTAGCGGCGCATCAGCGCCTGCTGGTCGTAGCAGGGCTTGTCCTGCACATCGAGGTGGTCGGCGATCGCCTTGCCGTCCTGGGTGATCAGGTGGAACTCGCACTCGACGCCGCTCTTCATGCGGTAGCCGAGCTTCGCCGCGTCGGCGATCTGCTTCTTCAGCTGCGCGCGCGGCGAGTCCGCCACTTCCTTGCCGCCCATCCACAGGTCGCTGGCGAGCCAGCCCACCTCGGGCTTCCAGGGCAGCTGGATCAGGCTCTCGGGATCGGGCCGGGCGAACAGGTCGGGATGCGCCGGCGTCATGTCGAGCCAGGTGGCGAACCCCGCGAAGCCGGCGCCGTCGCGCTGCATGGCGCCGATCGCCTGGGCCGGCACCAGCTTGGCGCGCAAGCCGCCGAACAGGTCGACATAGCTGATGAGGAAATACTTGATCTTGCGGTCTTGCGCGACCTTCGCCAGGTCGGTAGCCATTCAACGTTCTCCCTGTTGGCCGAGTGCGGCGCCGCCGGGACGGCGGCGCGGATGTGGCTGGGTGGTGCGCGGCAGCATATTGAAAGCCCGTGCCGCCTTCAATATGTCGAGGAAACTTTGTTTCCTGCGAGGAATTCGCAGCCGGTCTACTCCTGCTCGTCGCGGCTGTAGCAGATGATCGAGAGGAAGCGGATCGGCAGGCGGCGGAGCTCATCGGGCCCGTGCGGCACGTCGGCGTCGAAGAACAGCGAGTCGCCCGGGGTGAGCACGTAGGTCTTGCTGCCGTGCCGGTACCCCACCTCGCCTTCCAGCATGTAGAGGAACTCCATCCCGGAATGCTGGAAGATCGGGAAGACGTCGGAATCCTCGGTCAGCGTGATCAGGTAGGGCTCGATCGCCAGCCCCTTGCGCAGCGCGTGGCCGAGCAGCTGGTACTGGTGCCCGGCGCGGGTGCCGCGCCGCTCGATGGTGAGGCCCTGCCCGGCCTTGACGAAGGTCGCGTCGCGCTCCTCCTCGTACTTGCGGAAGAAGGCGGTGACCGGCACGTGCAGCGCGCGCGACAGCGCGCGCAGCGTGGCGAGCGAGGGCGAGGTCATGCCGTTCTCGATCTTCGACAGCATGCCGGCCGAGAGGTCGGCGAGCTTGGCGAGCTCGGCCACCGTCATGTCGAGCTTGCGGCGGAACTCCCGCACCTCGTGGCCGATCGCCCGCTCGAGCGAGGACTCGCTGGCCTCGACCAGCCCGTGCGGGTCCTGGAAGTCGGGCTCTGGGTCGGGCCAATGCTCGGCCGGGGCCATGCGCTCGGCGAGCGGCGAGACCCCGGCGGCGCCGGGGGGGCGCGGCTTCCGGCCGGCGGGCCCCTTGGGCATGGGCTTCCTCCCTGCGGGTTCAGCCCACCAGGCTGCGCACCGCGATCAACCCGACCGGCCGGCCGCCGAACTCGGCGATCGCGTCGATCAGCGACTCCCAGAGATATTCGGCCGACGCGCTGTCGGCGAGCACGTGGAAGACGACGCGGTCGGCCGGGCCGGGCTGGCGCACGATGATGCCGCTCATGCGGGCGAGCGAGGTCTGCGCGATGCGGCCCGGCGGAAAGGCGGCGGGCCGCAGGTCGACGCCGCAGATCTTGGCGAACATCGCCGGCGCCTTCTCGCCGGTGACGGCGAACCAGCAATGGCTGTCGGCGCGCGGCACGGGATAGCCGATCAGGCGGCGCGGCCGCTCCTCGCCCCAGCGCCAGGCGGCCTGCAGCCGGTCGACCCAGCGCCCCTCCCCGCTCAGCCCGTCGAGCAGGAAGATCTCGCTCGGCGCCAGGCGCAGCGCCAGCGCACCGGCCGCCTGCGGATAGGCCATGTTGCTGTCGGGGCCGATCTCCAGCCCCTGCTCGCCCAGCCATTCGATGGTGCCGGCGCCCTTGAAGCCGATGCGCGGCAGCACCGAGAGATCGGCGAGCCCGAGCCGGGCGCCGGCGCCGCGCTCCTCGGCCTCGCTGGCGCCGCAGGTCATCGCCACCGCGCCGTCGTTGACGCTGGCGAACTCGGCGCCGAGGCGCTGCAGCACCCGGTAGACGGGGCTGCGGCGGAGCTGGCTCGCGGGCGCGATGCTGTCGGCGGCCACGGCGCTACATCTCCTGTCGCTTGTTGTCGGGATCGTAGAACGGGGTCGGCACGACGCGGCCCTGGAGCAGCCGGCCGCCCGCCACCTTGATGTCGAACACCGAGCCGAGCTCGCTCTGGTCGGCCGCGACATAGGCGAGGCCGACGATGCGGTCGAGCGCCGGCGAGCGCACCGCCGAGGTGACGCGGCCGACGATGTCCTTGCCGCGCACCACCAGGTGGCACTCCTCGGGCACCGGCGCGCCCGCCTCGTCGATGGTGAAGCCGACCAGCTTGCGGCCGAGGCCGCGGGCGCGCTGGATCTCCAGCGCCCGGCCGCCCATGAAATAGGGCTTGTTGCGGCCGACCGCCCATTCCATGCCGGCCTCGTGCGGCGTGGTCAGCCCGTCGCTGTCCTGGCCGATGATGATGTGGCCCTTCTCCAGCCGCAGCACGCGCTGCGCCTCGACGCCGAACGGCCGGATGCCCTCCGGCTTGCCGGCCTCGAGCAGCGCGTCCCACAGCGCCTCGCCGAAGCTGGCGCGGACGTGGATCTCGTACCCGAGCTCGCCGACGAACCCCACCCGCAGCAGCCGGGCGCGCACGCCGGCCACGGTCCCGAATCGCACGCCCATGTAGGGGAAGCCGTCGGGCGTGAGGTCGACGTCGGTGCAGACGCGCTGCAGCACCTCGCGCGCCTTGGGCCCGGCGATGTTGACCCCGGCGAACGCGGCGGTGACGTTGGCGATGTCGACGTCGAGCCGCCACTGCGCGTTCCACTGCAGCATCAGCCGGTAGACGCCGTCGACGCCGCTGGTGGTCGCCGTGACGTAGAAATGCTCGGGATGGAAGCGGCAGGCGACGCCGTCGTCGATGATCGCCCCGGTCTGGTCGGTCATCAGCACGTAGCGCGAGCGGCCGACCGGCTGCTTGGCATAGTTGAAGGTGTACATGCGGTTGAGGAACTCGGCCGCGTCCGGGCCGCGCACGTCGAGCCCGCCCAGCGTCGAGACGTCGATCAGCCCGACATTGCGCCGGACCGCCAGCGCCTCCTCGCGGATCGCCTGCTCGCGGTCCTCCTTGCGGCCGTAGAAGGCCGGCCGGTACCACAGCCCCGCCGGCATCATCCGCGCGCCCGCCTCGAGATGGCGGTGGTGCATGGCGGTGCGCCGCGCCGGCTCGAAGACGCGGCCGGCGAGATGGGCGAACTTCTCCGGCGTGTAGGGCGGGCGCTGGGTGGTGACGCTCATGGTGCCGAGGTCGCGCCCGGTCGCCTCGGCGGTGATCCGCACCGCCGCCACCGCCGAATGGCGGCCCTGCGACGGACCCATGCCGACCGTCGAGTAGCGCTTCAGCAGCTCGATGTCGTCATAGCCGTCGGCAATGCCGTTGAGCAGGTCGTGGACCTGCAGATCCTCATCGAAATCGACGAAGTCCTTGCCCTTGGGGTGCGGGAAGATCGGCCAGGGGTGGGTCTGGTCGAGTGCGCCGCGGTCGAGCGGGGCCGGCGGCTCGGTGCCGCCCGCGACCTCCGCCTCGCGCGCCGCCGCCCAGCCGGCCCGCGCGCCCTCCGCGGCCACCGCGTCGAGGTCGTAGGTGCCGTTGACCGAGCCCGCCGCCAGCACGCGCGGCGGCAGCGCCACCGGCTGGAACATGTGCGAGGGCTCGTCATAGCCGAAGCGGGCGCCGGCATGGTGCAGCAGCTGCCCGGCCGGGCTGTAGCCGACCGACATGCAGACGAGGTCGCACTCGATGGTCTCGGTCGCCGCCGCCAGCGTGCCGCGGCCGGTGACCGCGGCCACCTGCACCGCGCTGACGCGATCGCCCCCGAGATTGCCCTGGGCGGCGGCGATGCCGTGGCCTTCGAGCACGCGGATGGCCCGGTTGCGCACGGCGCGGACCAGCGGGCCCGGGCGCCCCGCCTCGGCCAGGTCGACCACCGCCTGCACGGCAACACCGGCCTCGGCCAGGTCGAGCGCGACGCCGTAGCCGTCGGCATTGGCGGTCAGCACCACGGCGCGCCGGCCGGGACGCACCCCGTAGTAGTGGATCAGCCGCTGCGCTGCGGAGCCCATCATGATGCCCGGCAGGTCGTTGTTGCGGAACACCGCCGGCTGCTCGAGCGAGCCGGTCGCGATCACCACCGCCTTGGCGCGCAGCTTGTAGAAGCGGTTGGCGCGAACGACGGCGAGCCAGCCATCGGCGAACATGCCGGTGCAGACCGCGTCGCTCAGGACGCGGATGCGCGGCTGGGCCGCCACCCGACGCGCCAGCCGGCCGGAGAGCGCCGGGCCGCGCGCGCCGTCGGCATCGAAGCGGGCGAAGAGCAGCGCGCCGCCGAGCCTGGGGTTCTCGTCGATCAGCACCACCTCGGCGCCGCCCTCGGCGGCCTGCAGGGCGGCCGACAGGCCGGCCGCGCCGCCGCCGACCACGGCGACGTCGGCGAACAGGTACTCCTTGTCGTAGTAGCCGTGGTGGGCGTGCAGGTCGACCCGGCCGAGCCCGGCCCGGGCGCGGACGATCGGCTCCCAGCGCTTCCAGCTGCCGTGCTTGTAGAAGGCCTTGTAGTAGAAGCCCACCGGCATGAACCGGCCGAACGCCTCGATCCAGCGGCCGCGGTCGTTGGCCAGGCTGCCGGTATAGTTCTGCCCGACGACGTCGAGCCCGTCCTCGGCGGCCAGCCGGTCGGCCAGCGCGTTCGGCTCCGGCCCGACCTGGACCAGCGTGTTGGCGTCCTGACCGGCCATGGTCAGCACGCCGCGCGGCCGGCGGTACTTGAACGAGCGCGACAGCACCCAGACGTCGTTGGCGGCCAGCGCGCTGGCCACGCTGTCGCCGGCCAGCCCGCGATAGCTGCGCCCCTCGAAGCGGAACTCGACCGGCCGGCCGCGGTCGAGCAGCAGGCCGTAGGGCTCGGGCAGGCGGTTCGCCTCGCTCATCGCCCGTCTCCGAAGCTGACGCGGCTCGAGAACACCTCACCCGCCGGGTAGGTCCGGATGATCTCGTCGGTCACCGTGTTGCGCTCGGCGATGAACCAGTAGGAGGTCGGCACGTGGCACCACCACTCGCGGATGACGCCGGCGATGTTGTCCTCGAGGAAGACGTACTCCGCCCACTCGTCGTCGGAGCAGCTGCCGGGGTCGGGCATCGCCTTGACCTCGCCGCCCCAGACGAACTCGGAGATGTTGCGCGGCCCGTTGAGCGGGCAGTTCATGATCTTCATCGCTGCCTCAATGGCCGACCGAGGCCGCGCCCTTCTCGCCGACCTGGCTGAAGTCGCGGAAGCGGTCGAGACGGAACGGCTCGAGCAGCTCGGGGGCCTTGCCGGTGGCGACGGTCTCGGCCATCCGCTTGCCGCAGACCGGGGTCGCCTTGAAGCCCCAGGTGCCCCAGCCGGAATCGATGAAGTAGTTCTCCACCGGGGTCAGGCCCATCACCGGGCTGAAGTCGGGCGTCATGTCGGCCATCCCCGCCCACTGGCGCAGCACCTTGACCTCGCCGAGGAACGGGAACAGCTCGAGCATGTGGCCGAGCAGCCCTTCCTTGAAGTCGAGCGTCGAGCGCGTCGAGTAGAGCCCGTAGGGATCGGTCGAGCCGCCCATCACCAGCTCGCCGCGCGAGCTCTGCGAGATGTAGACGTGCAGGCTGCCGGAGACGACGATCTGGTCGAGGAACGGCTTCAGCGGCACCGAGACGCAGGCCTGCAGCGGGATGGTGCGGATCGGCAGGCGGAAGCCGGCGAGCCGCGCCACCCGCGAGCTCGAGCCGGCGACCGCCTGCAGCACGCGGTTGCAATGCACCGTGCCGCGGTCGGTCTCGACGCCGGTCACCCGGCCGTTCTCGATCAGGAAGCCGGTGACCTCGGTCATGGTGTGGATCTCGACGCCGCGCTGCGCCGCGCCGCGGGCATAGCCCCAGGCGACCGCGTCGTGCCGGGCGATGGCGCCGGGCGGGTGGTAGAGCGCGCCGAGGATCGGGTAGCGCACATCCTCGCTGAGGTTGAGGCTCGGGCAGAGGCGGCGGATGTCGTCCGGGTAGATCAGCTCGGAGCTGACCCCGAGATGCTTGTTCACCTCGGCGCGCCAGCGGCTGGTCCGCATCGCCGCGTCGGTGTGGGCGAGCGTGAAGTGGCCGCGCTCGGAATAGAGGATGTTGAAGTCGAACTCCTCGCTGAGGCCGCGATAGAGCTGCATCGACTCCTCGTAGAACCGGACCCCCTCCGGGGTCAGGTAGTTCGAGCGGATGATGGCGGTGTTGCGCGCCGTGTTGCCGCCGGCGAGGTAGCCCTTGTCGATCACCGCGATGTCGGTGATGCCGTAGTCGCGGGCGAGGTAGTAGGCGGCCGCGAGGCCGTGCCCGCCGCCGCCGACGATCACCACGTCGTAGGTCGGCTTCAGGTCGCGGCGGGCGGGGAAGTGGCGTTCCGCGGGATACTTGCGGCTGAGCCCGTATTTGAGGAGTCCGAGCGGCATGGCGGAGATGGATCTCGAGCAGGTCCGCGGGCGTTCAACGAGGCGCCGGCCGAATCACCGGCCGGCGCGGCGTCACACTATCGCCGCGTTTACCCAGGGGCAAGTTTCGTTCATCACAGTAGAGCACGGTGGCGCGGCGGCAAGCCCGCAGGTGCGGCGCCCGCGGACGCGCGATATCCTGCCGCGGAGCAGGAGCGAGGTGCGAGAGGAATGAGCCCGGCGCGAGGCGACAACGTGGTGCGGCTGGAGCCGGCGGCGGCGGCGCTCCGGGACGAGTTCGTCGGCTGGCAGTGCCGCATCCGGCAGCTGGCGGTGCGCGAGGATGGCGGCCGCCCCTCCTCCGGCATGCGACCGGCGGTGCTGACGCCGGCCGGGGAGGCGCTGGCGCACGGCATCGTCGTGCTGCTGCTGCCGGCCGACCCCGAGCCCGCGACCAAGCTGTTCCGCTACCAGGTGCTGAAGACCCAGGACCCGGTGGAGCGCTACGACAAGGCGCTGGAGATCCTGGCCGGCAGCCACTACCAGCGGCCGCGCGAGTTCGACGACGTGATGACCGGCCTGTTCGGCAACGATTCGGCGGTCGCCGGCCGGCTGCTGTCGCACGGCGCCTGCATCCTGGCGTTCAGCCAGTACGCGCAATCCTACCGCCTGCCCTGCGCCGTCGCGGCGCTCGGCGAGCACGACCCGCGCTACCAGGCGACCTACTGGCACAACCGCCTCTTCAATGCCCGCATGCCGGCCGGCGTGCGGGTTCTCGCCTTCAGGCCCGACTGGGCGCACGCGTCGTCGAGCCGCGAGGAGTAGCCCCCTCGCCCGCGAGGCGGGAGAGGGGGTTCGCGAGAGCGAGCCTAGAACTTCTTGTAGGCCTTTCGCAGGTCCACCATCGGGTGGCGCTGCGCCATCTGGAACTTGATCAGCAGCTCGCGGGCCAGCATGTCGCGGTCCTGCTGGTTGTCCGGCAGCTTCATGTCGGGCGGCACCGTCACCCAGCCATTGACGTTGCGGTCGAAGACGGCGGCGCGGCCCTCCTCGTAGCCGAGATGGACGTCCTCCAGCCAGTTGAGGTCGTCCCAGCCCATCGTCTCCATGTACTTGCGCAGGAACGGCGTCAGCCTGGTGTAGTCGGGGACCAGGTTGACGTCGTAGCGGTAGCCGATGTGCTGCCCGATCTCCTTCTCGCGCTTGGTGTCGAGGCCGGGCGTCTTGATGAAATGGTCGATGTCCTGCTCGGACTTGGCCTTGGCCATGGCGCCCTCTCCTAGTAGCGGGTCATGTCGGGCCGGCCGACGGTGAACTGCGAGCCGGCGAGCGGCACCATGGCGAGCGCCGAGGCCTCCATGGTGAGCGCCGCGAGATCCTCCGGCTCGAGCGAGTGCACGTTGGTCTTGCCGCAGGCGCGGGCCATCATCTGGCACTCGATGGCAAGCGTGTGCAGGAAGTTATAGACCCGCTCTGCCGCCTCGTCGGGATCGAGCCGCTTGCGCAGCTCGGGGTCCTGGGTGGTGACGCCGACCGGGCAGCGGCCGGTGTGGCAGTGGTAGCAGTAGCCGGCCTCGACCCCGACCTCCGACTCGTAGTCGGCCTCCGGGATGTCCTTGTTGCAGTTGAGCGCCATCAGCGCGGCATGCCCGATGGCCACGGCGTCCGCGCCGAGCGCCAGCGCCTTGGCGACGTCGCCGCCGTTGCGGATGCCGCCGGCATAGACCAGGCTGATCTCGCCGGTCTTGCCGACATCGTCCAGCGCCTTGCGCGCCTGGCGGATGGCGGCGATGCCGGGCACGCCGGTCTCCTCGGTGGCGATGTGCGGGCCGGCGCCGGTGCCGCCCTCCATGCCGTCGATGTAGATGCTGTCCGGACCGGTCTTGGCCGCCATGCGGACGTCGTCATAGACGCGCGCCGCACCGAGCTTCAGCTGGATCGGGATTTCCCAGTTGGTCGCCTCGCGGATCTCCTGGATCTTCAGCGCGAGATCGTCGGGACCGAGCCAGTCGGGGTGGCGGGCCGGCGAGCGCTGGTCGATGCCGGCCGGCAGCGAGCGCATCTCGGCGACCTGGTCGGTCACCTTCTGGCCCATCAGATGGCCGCCCAGCCCGACCTTGCAGCCCTGGCCGATGAAGAACTCGCAGGCGTCGGCGAGCTGCAGGTGGTGCGGGTTGAAGCCGTAGCGCGACTGGATGCACTGGTAGAACCACTTCGAGGAGAAGCGGCGCTCGTCGGGGATCATGCCGCCCTCGCCCGAGCAGGTCGCGGTACCGGCCATGGTGGCGCCGCGGGCCAACGCGATCTTCGCCTCGTAGCTGAGCGCGCCGAAGCTCATGCCGGTGATGTAGATCGGGATGTCGAGCTCGAGCGGCCGCTTGGCCTTCGGGCCGATGATCGTCTTCGTCAGGCACTTCTCGCGATAGCCCTCGATGACGAAGCGCGTCAGCGTGCCGGGCAGGAAGGTCAGGTCGTCCCAGCTCGGGATCTTCTTGAACAGCGAGAAGCCGCGCATCCGGTAGCGGCCGAGCTCGGACTTGATGTGGATGTCGTCGATCACCTCGGGCGGGAACATGAAGCTGCGCCCGAGGATGCTGGTGTTGCGCTTCGGCTTCTTCGCCGCCGGCGCCGTCTTCGGCGCCTTCTTCTCCTTGGCCATCAGGCAGTCCCTCTGCTGCTGCCGGTCCCCGCGGGGACGGCTGTCCTGTCTCGGTGTCGCTCCTGCCGCGTGCCGGCCTAGAGCACGATCTTCTTCTCGCTCGGCTCCAGGTTGTCGTAGTTCCAGAGCTGCTTGCCGGCGACGATCTTGGTCATGTTCTCCACGCCGCGCGGCGCCGAGAGCCCGTACATCTTGAGCTTGCGGGAGAGCCAGGCGACGTCGAGGTCGGTCATCTCGCCGGGCACCGCGTCGACGCCCAGCCCGGCGATCTTGCCGCCGACATAGATCGTGCCGTCGTACATCGAGTCGCCGAGGTTCTTGCCGGCGTCGCCGAGGATGACCATGCGGCCGCGCTGCATCATGAAGCCGCAGAAGGCACCGGCCCGGCCGCCGACGATGATCGTGCCGCCCTTCATGTCGATGCCCATGCGGGCGCCGACATCGCCCATGCAGACGAGGTCGCCGCCGCGCAGCGCCGCGCCGAAGGTCGAGCCGGCGTTCTTCTCGATCACCACCGTGCCGGCCATCATGTTCTCGGCGCAGGACCAGCCGACGCGCCCCTTGATGCGGACGTTCGGCCCGTCGATCAGCCCGACCCCGAAATAGCCCAGGCTGCCCTCGATGTAGAGCTGCAGCCGGTTCAGGATGCCCACCGCCAGCGCGTGCTTGGCGCCGGGGTTCTTCATCACGATGGTGCCGTAGCCCTGGCTCATCAGCTCGCGGATCTTGAGATTGATCTGCTTGGTGTCGAGGGGGCCGGCATCGAACTCGGCCCGCTTGTTGAAATCCACGTCGAAGGCGCCGGGAGAGGTGAAGTTCTCGCCCTCCTCCGCGGAGAAGAAGCGCTGCTGGGTGCGACCGGTGAGCTGCTCGGTGTGCATCCCCATCTGGTGCGATTCGTGTGCCATGTTCGCGAGGGTTCCGTTCCTAGCCGTCTGTCGGGGCGTCTTCCTGGGGCTTCTGCCGGGCTCGGCTCAGCTCTTCCACACCCGAACCTCGCCCTCATAGGGGTCGAAGGTGTCGATCTCGTGCGGGAACACGCTGCGGATGGCGACCTCCTCGGAGGCCAGCGCGATGAACTCGTCGCTCTCGTAGAGCACCATCGGCTTGGCCGCCATCACGTCCTTGGCCATGCCGAGGCTGTCGGCGGTGGCGACGAGGTAGGTGAAGACGCCGTCGAGCTCGTCGATCGAGTCCTTCATCGCGTCCTCGAGCGTGGCGCCCTTCTGCATCTTGTCGGCGAGGTAGACGGCGATCAGCTCCGAGTCGCAGTTCGACATGAAGCGGTGGCCGCGCCGCTCGAGCTCGCGCCGGCCGTTCCAGTAGTTGGTCAGCTGGCCGTTATGGACCACCGAGACGTCGGCGAAGGGATAGGCCCAGTAGGGGTGGGCCGAGCGGATGTCGACGTCGGACTCGGTCGCCATGCGGGTGTGGCCGATGGCGTGCGTGCCATTGAACCCCGGCAGGTCGTATTGCCCGGCCACCCGCGCGGCGTCGCCGAGGTCCTTGATCAGCTCCAGCCCGAGGCCGAGCGAGAGGATCTCGGCGCCCTCGATGTCCTCGATGTAGTCGGCCAGCTTGCGGCGGTCGCCGCCGTAGCGCAGCCGGTAGCGATAGGCGTACTCGGTGGCGGTATCCTCCTCGCGGATCTCGGCGCCGAGCTCGCGCAGCCGGCGGTCGACCTCGTTCTTGCGGTCGACCACCTGGCGGTGGATGTCGAAGCCCTTCCGCATGTCCTCCTGCTCGGCGACCTTGAAGCGCATCACCAGCTCCTCGCCGCGCGGCTTGCCGTAGAGCGCGAAGCCGGTCGAGTCGGGGCCGCGATGCTTCAAGGACTGCAACATCGCCGTCATTTCCTGGCCGATGTCGCCGGTCTTGCCGCGGTGGATCAGTCCTGCGATGCCGCACATGGTGCGCTGCTCCTCGAGATTACGGCAGATAGTCCCAGTAGGTCTGAAGGTCCCAGGGCGTGACGGTGGCCATGAACTTCTCCCACTCGTCGCGCTTGTAGTGCGCGTAGACCTTGTACATCTCGTCCGGCATCGCCGACCGGATGACCTCGTCGTTCTCGAGCTCGGTCAGCGCCTCGCCGAGCGACATCGGCAGCTTCTTCACCTTCTTGCCGGCCGCCATGGCGGCGTAGATGTTGCGCTCCTCCGGCTCGCCCGGGTCGAGGTTGTTGCGGATGCCGTCGTCGAAGGCCTTCAGCAAAGCGGCGGCCATCAGGTACGGGTTCACCGTCGAATCGACCGAGCGGTACTCGAAGCGGCCGGGCGCCGAGATGCGCAGCGCGCAGGTCCGGTTCTGGTAGCCCCAGTCGGCATAGACCGGCGCCCAGAAGCCGGTGTCCCAGAGGCGGCGATAGGAGTTGACCGTCGATGAGCCGATCGCGGTCAGCGCGCCGACATGCTTGATCACCCCGCCGATGCAGTTGAGGCCGATCGGGCCCGGCTTCGACTCGCCCTTGAGCGGCAGGAAGGTGTTCTCGCCGCCCTTGCGGTAGTGGAAGTTCTGCTCCATCCCCGGCATCGGGTCGTTATGCAGCGAGTTGAGCTTGTCCTCGCCGCCATGCCAGAGCGACAGATTGTGGTGGCAGCCCGAGGCGGAGACGCCCATGAAGGGCTTGGCCATGAAGCAGGCGATCAGGTTGAACTCGCGCGCCACCTGGGCGCAGATCTGGCGGTAGGTGGTGAGGCGGTCGGCGGTGCGCAGCGCCTCGTCGAACATGAAGTTGAGCTCGAGCTGGCCGGGCGCGTCCTCGTGGTCGCCCTGGATCATGTCCAGGCCCATCGCCGTGGCGTACTCGATCACCCGCATGAAGACCGGCCGGAGCGATTCGAACTGGTCGATGTGGTAGCAGTTCGGCTTCGACCAGCCGCCGGACGGCAGCCCGTCCTCGCCCTTCTTCAGCCACATCATCTCCGGCTCGCAGCCGTGCCGGAGATGCAGGCCCTTGTGGTCCTTCTTGAACTGATCGTGGATGATCCTGAGGTTGCCGCGGCAGTCCGACGTCAGGTGGCCGCCCGGGTTGACCCTCTCCTCGCGGTTGCGGAAGCAGGTGCAGAAGACGCGGGCGACCCGCTTGTCCCAGGGCAGCTGCACGAAGGTCTCGGGGTCGGGGATGCCGACCAGCTCGGAGGCCTCCGGCCCGTAGCCGATGTAGTTCTTGTGGCGGTCGACGAAGAGGTTGGCGGTCGAGCCGTAGACCAGCTGGAAGCCGCGCTCGGCGGTCGCCTCCCAATGGTCGGCGGGGATGCCCTTGCCGACGATGCGGCCGGTCACCGAGACGAACTGGTAGTAGATGTACTTGATGCCGAGCGCGTCGATCTTGGCGCGCACCTGCTTGACCAGCTCCTTGCGGCCTTCGGCGCCGACATGGGCTTCCAGATCGGTCATCTCGTCTCCCCTGTTTTGCTTGGGCGCGGCCGAGCCCGGACGCTCGCCTGCTCCGTCGGATCTCGCGGGGCCGCTTGACGCGGTCCGGGGAACATTTCAAACATAGTCCGGCCCGGTTTCAAACCAATTTTTTGCAAAGGTTCAGAAATGGCCAAAATTGGTGGCCGGCCCGCCGCCCCCGCCCCGCGCGCGCTGCCGGCGGTCGCCGCCGGCGCCCGGCTCGGCGGCGAGGTGCGGGTGATTCCGGACCCGGTGCGCGGCTCGGCCTGGATCACCACCCAGCTGCGCCAGGCGATCGTCTCGGGCGGCTACGGCCATGGCGAGAAGCTGCCGGCCGAGCGCCAGCTCGCCGAGGCCTTCGGCGCCAGCCGCACCACCGTCCGGCTGGCCCTCGACCAGCTCGAGGCCGAGCGGCTGGTCACCCGCCGGGTGGGCAGCGGCACCTTCGTCAACTTCCGGCCCAACCAGGCCGAGGCGGTGGCCGAGCTGACCAGCCCGCTGCAGCTGATCGAGGTGCGGCTCGCCGTCGAGCCGCACATGACGCGCCTGGCCGTGCTCAACGCCACGGCGCGCGACATCGAGCGGCTGGCCGACGCGGTGACGGAGATCGAGGCGCGCTGCAGCGACCCCGAGAGCTTCACCCTGTGGGACGAGAGCTTCCACCTGCTGATCGCCGAGGCGACCCGCAACCCGCTGATGGTCTCGGTCTACCGCCAGATCAACGAGGTGCGCGGCCACGGCCAGTGGAACGCGATGAAGGACAAGGTGCTGACCGCCGAGCGCATGACCGAATACAACCGGCAGCACCGCAGCCTCTACGAGGCGATCCGGGCGCGCGACGTCGAGGGCGCCGTCGCCATCGTCACCAACCACCTGCACTATGCCCGCCGCCAGCTGATCGGAGCCGACAGCCAGTGAACCCCTCTTGAACCCCGGCCTCTGGGGCGCCGTCACCGCATTCTGCTGGGGCGGGTCGGACTTCACCGCGCGCTTCACCTCCACGCGCATCGGCTACATCGGCTCCCTGCTCGGCACCTTGCTGGGCGGCGTCATCCTGCTCAGCCTCATCGTGCTCGCCATGGGCAGCCTGCCCGACTGGCCGGCCGTGCCCTGGGTGCTGGTCGCCGCCTCCGGCCTCGGGCTGATGTTCGGGTCCCTGTGGCTCTACCTGGCGCTGGCCCGCGGGCCGATCTCGGTGGCCGCGCCGGTGGCGGGCAGCTTCCCGGCCCTGGTCGTGCTCGGCGCCGTGCTGCTCGGCCACCGCCCCGGGGCGCTGCAATGGGCCGGGATGGCGCTGGTCTTCGTCGGCGGAGTCGCCATCGCGCGCAGCGCCGAGGCCCATGCCGAGGAGGAGGCCCCGGCAAGAGGCCATCGCAGCCTTGCCGGGCTCCGGCTGACGGTGCTCATCGCGCTGTCTTCGGCGGTCGCCTTCTCGGGCTCGGTGATCGCCGCCCAGCAGCTGGTGCCGGTGATCGGCCAGCTGCACACCACCTGGCTGACACGCATGGTGGCGCTCGTCCTGCTGCTGCTGCTCATCGCCGCCCGGCGGGCGTGGCCGGCCGCGCCGCGGAAGCTGCTGCCGGTGCTCGCGCTGCAGGCGAGCCTTGACACCTTCGGCTATCTCGCCCTCTTCACGGGCAGCGTCGGTCCCGACGCCCACATCGCCGCGGTGACCTCGGCCGGCTACGGCGCAGTCACCGCGATCCTCGCCCGCCTCTTCCTGCGCGAGCCGGTCGGCGTCCTGCAGTGGCTCGGCATCGCCGTGCTGACGGCGGGGGTGACCCTGCTCTCCGCCTGACCGGACGCCGCGCTTGACCCCGGCCAGCGGCTGCGGCCCGATGGCGCCAGCCGCACCGCTCCGCGAGGCCCCGCCATGAACCGCGTCCACCACCAGCCGCTCGGCGGCAACCAGATGCCCCGCTTCGGCGGCCCCGCCACCATGATGCGGCTGCCGAGCCGCCCGGACGCCACCGGGCTCGACGCCTGCTTCGTCGGCGTGCCGTTCGACATCGGCACCTCGAACCGGGCGGGGGCGCGCTTCGGGCCGCGGCAGATCCGCGCCGAATCCTGCCTGATCCGGCCCTACAACATGGCGACCCGCGCGGCGCCCTTCGACAGCCTGTCGGTGGCCGACATCGGCGACGTCGCGATCAACACCTTCAACCTGACGCGCAGCATCGAGATCATCGAGCAGGCCTACGACGCGATCCTGGCCGCCGGCTGCAAGCCGCTCACCCTGGGCGGCGACCACACCATCGCGCTGCCGATCCTGCGGGCGCTGGCCCGGCGCCACGGGCCGGTGGGCATGGTCCATGTCGACGCCCATGCCGACATCAACGAGAACATGTTTGGCGAGCCGGTGGCGCACGGCACGCCGTTCCGCCGCGCCGTCGAGGAGGGCCTGCTCGACGGCCGCCGGGTGGTGCAGATCGGGCTGCGCGGCACCGGCTACGCGGCCGAGGATTTCGACTGGCCGCGTTCGCAGGGCTTCCGCGTCGTGCAGGCCGAGGAATGCTGGCACCGCTCGCTGACGCCGCTGATGGCCGAGGTGCGCGCTCAGCTCGGCGCCGGACCGGTCTATCTCAGCTTCGACATCGACGGGCTCGACCCGGCCTATGCCGGCGGCACCGGCACGCCGGAGATCGGCGGGCTGACCACGATCCAGGGGCTGGAGGTCATCCGCGGCTGCCGCGGCCTCGACCTGGTCGGCTGCGACCTGGTCGAGGTGTCGCCGCCCTACGACCCGACCGGCAATACCGCGCTGACCGCGGCTAATCTGCTGTTCGAGATGCTCTGCGTGCTGCCGGGGGTGCAGTATCGCGGCTGAGAGCCGGCAGCGAACGCTCGCGCCGCCGGCTGAGGACACGACAGGTTCTTCATGTCCACGCCATTGTTTTTTAATTCTGTTGTGGCATAATGAATCAAGATAGTTGCCGCTAATATATTATACTGCGCGGCGGAACTGCCCTAGTCTGGGGCCGGCCGGCAGGAATTGGGGGTTGCCGATGAGCGTGGAACAGACCTATCTCGAGCGAACCTTTCTCGTCGAGAGCGGCGACGCCCGCATCAGGCTGCAGAACGACCTGCTGCAGTTCGACAGGTACGGAGCGGCCGATCCCTTGCCGCCGGGATGTCGTGTCGGAGACTTCAGGACCATCGCCAAGGATACGCGGATCGGCATCGGCGACGCCCGGGTCCTGCCGGGCGACATGATCTTCGCCCACGCACATCTCGCCGATGCGCCGGGCACGGTCTTCGGCTGGACCTCGTCGCAGAACCTGCAGGGCAAGTTCGTGAACGAGACGCTCGGCGCGCTCATGTCGGCCTCGAACGACCCGCACGGCGACAACGCCGCCTGGCAGAAGGGCGAGTATCTCGGCCAGTGGACGCTGGTGCAGATCGTCGGCATCGACCTCAAGGTGAAGCGGCTGGCGCGGGACACGGCCGAGGCATATCTCGGCCTGGTCGCCGATGCACGGAGCGCCGGCGTGCAGGTCGCGCTGTCCAGCGGCTTCCGCAGCTACGCCGAGCAGAGATACCTCTATGACGGCTACAAGGCGGGCAAGCACGGCTTCAACACCGCCGCCGCGCCCGGCTACTCCAATCACCAGAACGGGCGCGCCTTCGACATCGCCCTGGCCGGCTTCGACGGCGACCGGGTCTATGACTGGCTGAAGGCGAACGGCCCGGCGCACGGCTTCATCCGCACGGTGGAGGGCGAGCCCTGGCACTGGGAATACCAGCCCACGCTCGCCAGCGAGCTTCTCGCCAAGGGCCGGTTCAAGGCGGACGGCGTGAGCCATTAGCCCAGGCTACTCGGCGGGCGGGGCCGGCGCCGGGCTGGTCATCGCCGCGATCTCGCCGAGGACGCGGTCGATCGACCGGACCACCCGCCGGCGGTCGGCCTCGTCGGCGCAGCGCTGGCCGTGCGCGCCCAGCACCGGCAGCCGGTAGAGCCGCCACATCAGCGGCCGCTGCCACGCCGGCCCGGACATGCTGTCGGCGCGGAAGCGCCAGCCGACCAGCCGGTCGGCGTGGAAGGCCATCGGGTAGCGCTGGGCGATCCGCAGGTAGTAGTCGTAGTCCTGGGCGTTGCTGTCGGCGAACGGCCCGAGCTCCTCGATCACCGGGCGCGGGATCAGGGTCTGCGCCGGGCAGCCGATCGCCTGCTCCTCGATCAGCGGCTCGTGCATCCAGAGCCCGACCTCGCCGTCCCGGGCGGTAGCGAGGAAGCGCGCGACGTAGTCGCCGAACAGGCCCTGGCGCCGCACCGTGGCGCCGTCGAACTCGTAGCCGTCGCAGGCGATCAGGCCGCAGCGCGGCCGGCGGGCGGCCACCGCGAGCTGGGCGGCCAGCTTGCCCGGCCGCCAGACGTCGTCGGCATCGAGCAGCGCGACATAGTCGCCGCGCGCCAGCCGCAGCGCGTGGTTGCGGGCCGCGGCGAGCCCGGCATTGTCCTGCCGGACCAGCCGGATCCGGTCGCGATAGGGGGCGAGGCGGTCCGGCGTGTCGTCGGTCGAGCCGTCGTCGACGACGATCACCTCGCGCTCGACGTCGGCCTGGGCCAGCGCGCTCTCGACCGTCTCGACGACATAGCGGCCGAGATTGTAGGCGGCGATGACGACGCTGACCCGCCGGCCGCTCATGCCCCCTGCCCCGCCGCCGCCGCGACGATCCGGCCGAGCCCCTCCTCCAGCGACAGGCGCGGCCGCCAGGCGAAGGCCGCGAAGGTCGCGCTCATGTCGGCGACCCAGGGATGGGCGTCGTGCTCGGCCGCCGGGAACGCGCCCCAGCGCGGCTCGGCCCCGCCGCCGGCCGCGGCCAGGATGATCCGCACCACCTCGCCGAGATCGGCAGACCGGCCGGTGCCGGCGTTGAAGACGCCGCCCGCCAGCGCGCCGGCACGGGCGGCCGCCTCGCGATAGAGGGCCACGAGATCGTCGACATGGAGCCAGTCGCGGGCGATCTCCGGCCGCGACAGCTGCAGCGTGGCGCCGGCGAGCGCGCCGGCGACGACGCGCGGCACGAGGCGGCGCGGATTGTCGAACGGCCCGTAGGTCGAGAACAGCCGCAGCACGACGATCGGCCGCCCCTGGCTGCGGGCCTGGGCCTGCGCGTGCAAGGTCGCCGCCAGCTTGGTGATGCCGTGCAGCGCGGTCGGGCGGCAGGGATCGGCCTCGCGCAGCGGCGCCGGGCCCGGCGCGTACTCGAAGGAATCGCCGGTCGTGACCAGCGCGTCGTAGGGCACCGCCGCGCAGGCGGCGATCAGGTTCACGGTGCCGAGCAGGTTGACGGCGACCAGCTCGCGCGGCGGCGCCGGCACGCCGGCGACCACCGTGGCCGCGGCGAGATGGAAGATGCGGCGCGGGCGGACCACCTGCACCAGCGCCGTCAGCGCGTCCAGCTCTTCGAGCGGCACGCAGTGCCGGTGCAGCCGCTCCACGACGTCGGCGAGGCGCCAGAAGTCCGATGCCGGGCGGCAGAGGACATGGACCTCGGCGCCCTCCGCGAGCAGGGCGCGGACGAGATGCGAGCCGACGAACCCGGTGGCGCCGGTGACCAATGCCGTGCTCATGGCGTCCTCATGCGAAATAGCGATAGAGCAGGCCGCCCGCCGCGCCCGCGACCTCGTCCGGCACCTCCGCCGCGGTGAGCAGCGTGGTGAGCTCGCCGAGCAGCCGGCGCAGCTCGTCCGCCCGCGGGTCGCGCCAGCCCGCCGGGACCAGGTCGAGGACGCGCAGCTCGCGCTCGGTTGCGCCGAGGTCCCGCTTGAAGCGGATCAGGCCCGGCTGGTCGTCGTCGCTCGGCCCGAGATCGAGCCGGCGGCAGCCGAGCGCGCGCGCCAGCCCCAGCCCCGCCCAGGCTAGCAGGCTGTTCGGCCGCACCGCGAGCGCGTCGAGGTCGGAGGCGTTGAACTTGTAGTAGAGCGTGTCGCCCCAGCGCAGGTAGAGGGTGGCGGCGATCAGCCGGCCGTCGAGCCAGGCGCCGAGCGGATGCCAGTGCCCGTCCGGCTCGAACCGGCGCCGCAGCGCCGCGAAGAAGGCGGCCGGCTGCGCCAGCAGGCGGTACTTGCGCTTGCGCAGCCCGACATGCAGCCGGCGGAAGGCGGCCATGCCCGCCTCCCCCTCGAGGGGTCGGATCTCGACATGCGACCGCTCGGCCTTGCGGATCGCGCGCCGCGTGCCGCCGGCCAGCGCCGCCCACTGCGCCTCGGCGGACGCCGCCACCGCCATGTCGTGCCAGCGCGCCCGCCGCGTCGCCGCCAGCCGCGGATCGGCACGGGGCAGCGCGGCGTCGAGGCAGCGCAGCCGGACCGGCGCGCCATGCGCCGCCAGCCGCTCCAGCAGCAGGTCCCAGTCGGCCGCCGCCTCGACCAGCGGATCGCAGCAGTCGGAGAAGGGCAGCGACAGGATGCGGCGCCCGAGGGCGTCGTCGAGCTCGCAGAACGCCACGCCGGCGCTGCCGCCGACCAGGTAGGCCCGCGGCACGAAGCCGTAGGCCTCCCCCAGCGCGGCGAGCCAGGGCGGCGAATGGAACAGGCCACCGCCCCGGCGGCGCACCAGGTCGGCCCAGGCGGGGTCCCGGACCGGATCGATCGGGACGACCGGGCTTGCTGCCGTCACGGCGGCTCCGGCGCCTCGCCGGCCGGCTGGTCGGCCGGCTGGTTGGCGGCGAGGTAGCGCTGGGCCGAGCGGCTGATCGGCGAGGCGCAGAGCGGCACGAAATAGGCGGTGTCGACGCCCCGGCCGATGCGCACCGGCGCCAGCGCGTTGACCACCCGGACGTCGATCGAGAAGCGCGTCGCGGCCCCGTCGTTGACGCCGCCGCCATGGACCAGCGACAGCCCGAAGAGCATCGCCTCGCCGAGCGCGACGGGCACGCGCACGGTCCGCGCCTCCAGCGCCGGATCGAGCAGCCGCGGCGCGTAGGGATAGCCGAGCCGGTGCCGCGGCGTGCCGATCAGCCCGGCATCGCCCGGCAGCTGGCGATAGGGGTACGCGGCATCGGGCTCGAGATGGCTGCCGGGGATCGCGGCGATCGCCGCCGCGGCCGGCATCTCGACCAGCGGCACCACCGCCGACAGCTCGTAGGGACTGGCCCCGTAGTAGGTGTCGCGGTGCAGCGGGGCGGCGTCCTCCGGCCGGCCCGGCCGCACGCAGCGCAGATAGGGCCGGCGCTGGACCAGCAGATCGGGGCCGAGCAGGCCGCGGAAGAGATCGAGATGACCGCACGATCGCCGGCCCGACCTCGGCGTCCCAGAAATCGGTGGCAAGATCGAAGAGCACCGCCTCGTGGCGGCGATCCTCGACGGCCTCGTGATAGGCCTCGAGCGAGGACGCCTCCGGGACCAGCGCCTGCAGCCGCGCCAGGAGCCGCTCGCGCGCCCGCAGCACCGGCGCCGGGTCGGGCAGCGCGACCACCGCCCAGCCGCGCTCCGCCAGGGATCGCTCGAGGTCGCGATCCGTCATCCCGCCGGCTGGCCCTGCTGCCCGCGCCACCAGGCGACCAGCCGGCGCAGCCCCTCTTGCAGGCCGATCTCGGCCTGGAAGCCCAGCAGGCGCCGCGCCCGCCCGGTGTCGGCCCAGCGCCGCGGCACCGTCGCGACCCGTCGCTCGGGCCCGTGCTCCGGGGCGAGATGCGAGCCCATGGCGGCGAGCAGCGCGGCGGCCAGCTGGCTGAGGCTGGTCTCGATCCCGGTGGCGACGTTGCAGACCGTGCCGCTGGCCGGCGAGGCGGCGGCGAGCAGGAAGGCGCGCGCCACGTCCTCGACATAGACGAAGTCCATGGTCTGGGTGCCGGCGCCGAAGATCACCGGCGGCTGCCCCTGCGCGATCCGCTCCATCCAGCGCACCAGAACCTCGGTGTAGGCGCCCTTGACGTCCATCCGGGGCCCGTAGACGTTGAACGGCCGCAGCGCGAGATAGTCGAGCCCGTGCATCTCGCGGAACGAGGCCAGCAGCTGCTCGCCGAAGACCTTGGTCGCGCCATAGATCGTGTCGTTGCCGTAGGGGTGGTGGTCCTCCCGGATCGGGAAGGACTCCGCGGCGCCGTAGATCGATGCCGAGGAGGCGGCGATCACCCGGGCGACCCTGCAGCCGACGGCGGCCTCCAGGACGTTGTAGGTGCCGCCCGCCATCACCTCGAAGGCGAGGCGCGGCTCCTGGGCGCACTGGGTCAGGCGGATGGCGGCGAGATGGAACAGCAGGTCGATGCCCGCGCAGGCCTGCGCCACCGTCGCCCGGTCGCGGATGTCGCCTTCGACGAAGGTGACCTTCGCCCGCGCCGCCGCCGCGGCGAGCGACTCGCGGCGACCGCGGCTGAGGTCGTCGAGCACGACAATCTCGGCGACCCCGGCCTCGGCCAGCCGGTCGGCCAGGTGCGAGCCGATCAGCCCGGCGCCGCCGGTGACCAGCACCCGCGCGCCGCGCAGGCGGGCGAGGTCGGGCGGCGCCACGGCGTCGGGCGCGGTCATGCGCCCACCGCGTCGAGCGCGCGGGAGGGCTGGCGCGCCGCATCGGCGGCGGCGGCCAGGGCGCGCGCCACCTGCTCGACCTGCCCGGCGGCGAGCCCGGGATGAACCGGGATCGACAGCACCTCGGCGGCGGCCCGCTCGGCGACCGGGAAGTCGCCCTGGCGGTAGCCGAGGGACCGGCATTGCGGGTGCAGGTGCAGCGGGGTCGGGTAGTGGATGCGGGTCTCGATCCCGTGCCGGCGCAGCACCTGCTCGACCGCCGCGCGGTCGGCCGCGCGCAGGGCATAGACATGGAACACGTGGCTGGCCCAGGGCATCACCCGGGGCGGCCGCAGCGGCCCGCCCGACAGGGCCGCGTCGTAGCGCAGCGCGTTGGCCCGCCGCGCCGCGTTCCAGCCCGCCAGCGCCGGCAGCTTGACGCCGAGCACCGCGCCCTGGAGCGCCTCCATCCGGTAGTTGAAGCTGCGCGCCAGATCGGGCGTCGGCCCGGCCTGCTCCCAGCTGCGCGCCAGGCGCACCGCCTCGGCCAGGCCGGCATCGCTGGTCACCACCATGCCCGCCTCGCCGCAGGCGCCGAGATTCTTGGTCGGATAGAAGCTGAAGCAGGCGGCGTCGCCGAGGCTGCCGACGGGGCGGCCCTTATAGGCCGCGCCATGCGCCTGCGCCGCGTCCTCGATCACCGCGAGCCCGTGCCGGCGGGCGATCTCCAGGATCGGGTCCATGTCGGCCGGCTGGCCGTAGAGATGGACGGGGACGATCGCCCGGGTGCGCGGCGTGATCGCGGCGGCCACCGCCGCCGGGTCGATGGTGAAGCTGTCGGCGGCGATGTCGGCCAGCACCGGGCGGGCGCCGGTGTAGGCGATGGCGGCGGCGCTGGCGAGGAAGCTGAAGGCCGTGGTGACGACCTCGTCGCCGGGGCCGACCCCGGCCGCCAGCAGCGCCAGGTGGAGGGCGCTGGTCCCGGAGTTGACGCCGACGCCCCAGCGCGCGCCGCAGCAGGCGGCGAACGCCTCCTCGAAGGCGGCGACCGGCCGCCCGAGCACGAACTCGCCGCTGGCCAGCACCGCGGCGGCCGCACGCTCCAGCGCCCCCTGCAGCGGCGCCTGCTGCGCCGCGAGATCGACATAGGGGATCATGCCGCCGCCGTTTCCGCGCCGGCCAGCTCGACCGGCCGGCCGTCCAGCGACAGCGACTGGCAGGCCGCCTCGGCGAGGCCGACGATCGCGAGGCCGGCCTCGCCGCCGCTGAGCGGCGTCCGGCCGGACGCGATGCAGTCGGCGAAGTGCGCCACCACGGCGGCCAGCGGCTCGACCTCGGCCAGCGGCGGCGACCAGGGCGGCCGGCCGGCGCCCTCCGCCACCTGGATCTTCGCCCGCGGATCGAGGTCGTCATAGGCCAGCACCGCGCGCGTGCCGCGGATCGTCATGCGGCGCGTCTTCACCGGCGCCCGCCAGCTCACCCGGATCTGGGCGAGGAGCGGCCCCTCATAGTGCAGCGCGAGATGGGCGATCTGCGCGAGACCGCCGCCCGGCGTCAGGCCGCGCGCCTGCACCGCGCGCGGCGCCCGGGGCAGCACGTGCTGCAGGATCGACAGATCGTGCACCGCGAGGTCCCAGACGACGTTGACGTCGCCGCGGACGATCCCGGGGCCGAGCCGCACGGCATCGACCAGGGACGGCTCGCCGAGCGTGCCGGCCGCCAGCAGGTCGCGGATGGCCGCCACCGCCGGGCTGAAGAGGAAGGTGTGGTCGACCAGCAGCACGCGCTCGCGGCGGCGGCTCTCCTCGACCAGCGCCCGGGCCTCGGCGACGCTGCGCGCCATCGGCTTCTCGACCAGCACATGCTTGCCCTGCCGCAGGGCGGCGAGCGCGATCTCGGCGTGGCTGGCCGCCGGCGTGGCCACCGCGACGGCGTCGGTCCGCGGATCGGCCACCAGCTCGCGCCAGTCGGCCGCGAGCCGTGCCCGGGGATGAGCGGCGGCGGCGAGCGCCAGCCGGTCGGCGGACAGATCGCAGATGGATGTCAGCGCGACGTCGTCCGCCGCCGCCAGGCAGCGGGCGAGCTTGGGCCCCCAGTGGCCGTAGCCGATCAAGCCGACGTTGATCATGGCCGCGGCCGCCACATCCCCGCTTGTTGTGCCCCCGCCAGGTCGACCATCGTCGGCACCGGCAGGCCGAGAGCTATCACGCGGGAGCCTGGCCGTCCAACGCCGGTCCGGGCGAAGAGGGTCGCAGCGGCCCGCCGCCTACTCCGCCACCGCGGCGACGCTCGGCCGGCCCGGTCCGGCGAAGTCGCGGTCGTGGCGCAGCGCCGGCACCATGGCGCGGGCCTCGTCGACCTTGGCCGGGTCGATCTCGGCGGTGACGACGCCGACATCCTCGCCGCCATCGGCCAGCACCCGGCCCCACGGATCGACGATCAGCGAATGGCCCCAGGTGCGCCGCCCCTCGGCATGGGTCCCCGTCTGGTTGGCGGCGATGACGTAGCAGCCGGTCTCGATCGCGCGGGCCCGCACCAGCACGTGCCAGTGGGCCGAGCCGGTGGTGTAGGTGAAGGCGGCGGGGATGGCGAGGTAGCGCGCGCCGCCCTTGGCCAGGCTGCGGAACAGCGCCGCGAAGCGCAGGTCGTAGCAGATGCTGAGCCCGAACAGCCCCCAGGGCGTCGGCGCCAGCACGGCGCGCTCGCCCGGCTGCACCGTCGCCGATTCGCGGTAGGTCTCACCGCCGGCGAGGTCGACGTCGAACAGGTGGACCTTGTCGTAGCGGGCGACGATCTGCCCCGCCGGGTCGATCATCAGCGAGCGGTTGACCACCCGCGGCGCGCCGCGCTCGCGCAGATAGAGCGAGCCGACCAGCATCCAGCGCCCGGTCTCGCGCGCCCAGCCGCGGCAGGCGGCGACGCCGGGATCCTCGACCTCGGGCAGCGCCTTGGCGAGCAGCGCCGCCGGGTCCGGCTCGAACATGTGCGCCATCTCCGGCAGCACCACGAGGTCGGCCTTGGCCGCGGCGCTGCGCACCAGCGGCTCCAGCGCCGCCAGGCTCGGCGCCATCTCGCGCTCGGCGCAGTTCTGCACGCAGGCGACGGTGAACTTCGCGGTCATGGCGCTCCTCCTCGCGGGCTCCGGCCGGCCATCATAGCCGCTCCGCCGCGACCGCGCATCCGCCGGCCGCCGCCCTGGACCGGGCCGCGACCGGGCCTGGGCCGGGCATAACGCTTGATCGCGGCGGGCCCCGGGTCTATCGATTGAGGATTGCCGCGACGCCCCGATAGCTCAATTGGCAGAGCAACGGTTTTGTAAACCGTAGGTTGCGGGTTCGATTCCTGCTCGGGGCACCACGCGGCCGCCCTCGGCCGATCCGGTCAGCCCCAGGGGCGAGCCCGCGCCACGCCCGAATCCCTTCGGCTGCCGCAGGCCGTCAGCTGGACGGCCGCCTGCTCGGCCTGGACCGGGGTGATGTTCGGGAAGACGCCGCGGAGCGCGGATGCGACTTCCGCCACCCGCTCGGCCCCGGGGCGATTGTCGTTGGCCGCCGGCCACCCCAGCCCATCATCCTGCCGCGAGACATCTGCGAGCATCGTATTCGCCTTCGTTCCAGCTTCGCGCCATGGCGAAGCGGTACTTTGCATCCGCGCCCTTGCCGGCGACTTGCGGCGGCGTGAATTGATTGTAACCCTCGGGAAATGGCGAGGGTCCCACCCACTGTCAAGGCAGCGCCCTCAATCCATCCGGTGACGGACCTGAATCGACCCCGGACCACTGCCTCGGCGCGCGCCGTTCCGGCGCGATATCTAATCGTTTCGTTGTGAATGATTTCCAGTCGTGCTCTAATTCTGCCGGCGGCTCCGGCCGCGCAGTGCGAGCACCCGCCGGTCGCCCCAGCGACCGATGCGGCGAGCCGAGGAGGAAACGACCGTGAATACAGCAGAGGCGCTGGCCCAGCTGGGCATCACGCTCGAGGTGCTGACCGCCGCGCAGCGCCGGTCGCTCGACGAGAAGGGCTACTTCATCGCACCCGACGTCTTCACCCCCGCCGAGGTCGCCGAGATGCGCGCCGAGTTCGACCGGCTGCAGGGCGTCGAGGGGGCCTATGGCGGGCACGAGGTGCATATCGAGCCGGGCGCGCCGCGGCTCTCCAACCTGTTCAACAAGTCGGCCGCCTTCGACCGCTGCCTGACCTGCGCACCGACGCTGGCCGCCGCCCACCTGCTGCTCGGCGAGATCCACGTCTACTCCCTGAACGCCCGCAACCCGATGAAGGGCCAGGGCCAGCAGCCGCTGCACAGCGACGTGCCGCGGGTCCATCCGACCGACTGGCGGGTGGTCAACTCGATGATCATGCTCGACGACATGACGCCGGAGAACGGTCCGACGCGCGTCGTCCCGGGGTCGCACCGCTGGGTGCCGCTCAACGTGCCGGACGTCAACATGGCCGAGGTCACCCACATCGAGGTGACGCCCGAGGACCGCAAGATCATGCCGAAGGACTCGCTGGCGCCCGACCCGCGCGAGATCAAGCTGACCGGCAAGGCCGGCTCGGTGGCGGTGATCAACGGCCATATCTGGCACGGCGGCACGCGCAACGAGAGCGGCGCCTCGCGCCGTGTCCTGCACCTCGCCATCGGACGGCGCGACATCCCGCAGCAGCTGGTCGAGCGCGAGCACCTGACGCCGGAGCTGCTGCGCCGCAGCAGCCCGGCGCAGCGCTTCCTGCTCGACATCGAGGGGGCGGAGCCGAAGGTGTTCGGCTACCCGCCGCTGCCCAAGGACGTCCGCACCTGGGCCTCGGTCGAGGCCGTCGACGCCAAGTACTGACCGCCGGCTTGCGCCGGCAGCGGCGCTCCGTGGTGCCCGGCTGGCACCGATCACCCGCGCGGGGCACCGGCGCGGACCGGCGGCAAGGCCGGCCAGGCCCGGACCTGCGACCAACCATTGCTCGAGGGGAGGAACCAGAATGCCGATATCGAGAAGAGCGGCCGGCGCCCTGCTGGCCGGCAGCATGCTCGCCTTCGCCGCTGCCGGCATCGCGCCGGCGCTGGCCAAGACCATCACCATCGGGGTCGCCATGCGGACCCAGACGCAGCCGCGCTGGAAGTTCGACGTCGCCTCGATGCAGCAGCGCGCCGACGAGCTCGGCGTCAAGCTGCTGGTGCAGTGGGCCAATGACGACCCGACCCGCCAGGCCGCCCAGGTCGAGAACCTGCTGAGCCAGGGCGTCGACGCGCTGATCCTGGTGCCGGTCGACGACCGCGCCGCCACCGCGCTGGTCAAGTCGGCCGACGAGTCGAAGGTGCCGGTGATCGCCTACGACATCACCGTGCCGAACGCGCCGGTCAAGTTCTTCCTCAGCCGCGACAACCGCAAGGTCGGCCAGCTGCAGGTCGAGGGCGCGCTGAAGTTCGCCCCGCCGGACGCCGCCAACCCGCCCAGCTACGTGCTGATCAAGGGCGACCCGGACAACAACGTCGCGCGCGACCTGGCCGACGTCTACCAGGAGATGCTGAAGCCGCTGGCCGACGCCGGCAAGATCAAGATCGTCGCCGACCAGTGGCACAAGAACTGGTCGGGCGAGGCGGCGCTGAAGACGGCGGAGAACGCGCTCGCCGCGCAGAACGACAAGATCGCGGCTTTCGTCACCTCCAACGACGGCATGGCGCTCGGCATCGTCCAGGCGCTCAAGGGCCGCGGGCTGGCGGGCAAGGCCTACGTCTCCGGCCTCGACGCCGACGTGCCGAACGACCGGCTCATCGTCGAGGGCATGATCGACCGCTCGGTCTGGACCAAGATCGACCTGATGGGCCGGGCCGCGGTCGACGCCGCGGTGGCGCTGGCCAAGGGCGAGACGCCGCCCGCCAACGGCAAGATCAACAACGGCTATGCCGACATCCCGGCCGACCTGGTCGAGGTGGTGCCGGTCACCGCCGAGAACATGTGCGACTGGATCAGCAAGGTGGCGCCCAAGGGCTGGGTCACCGTCAAGGACGTCTATGTCGACGTGAAGCCGCCCGCGGGCTGCGCCCAGTAGGCACCGGCGGGGCGCCCGCGGGCCGCGGACGCCCCGCCCTCTTCCTCCCATGACCGCCTTCCTCGAGCTCGACCGCATCGGCAAGAGCTTCGCCGGCGTGCAGGCGCTGGACGGCGTCAGCTTCGCCGTCGAGCGCGGCGAGGTCCACGCCGTGATGGGCGAGAACGGGGCCGGCAAGTCGACCCTGATGAAGATCCTGTCGGCGGTCTATCCGCATGGCAGCTTCGCCGGCGGCTTCCGGCTGGACGGCGCCGAGTGCCGCTTCGCCCGCGTGCTCGACGCGGAGAATGCCGGCATCGTCATGATCCCGCAGGAGCTGGCGGTGGTCGGCGAGATGAGCGTCGCCGAGAACATGTTCCTCAATGCCTGGCCCGGCCGCGGCGGGCTGATCGACTGGGAAGAGCTCTACGCCCGCACCCGGCGCAACCTCGAGCGGCTCGGCATCGACGTGCCGTTCGCGGCGCCGATGAAGACCCTGTCGGCGGCGCAGCAGCAGATGGTGCTGATCGCCAAGGCGCTGGCCAAGCAGGTCCGGCTGCTGATCCTCGACGAGCCGACCTCCTCGCTCTCGGTGGCCGAGACCGACCGCCTGTTCGAGCGGCTGCGCCGGCTCCGCGCGGACGGCATCACCGCGCTCTACATCAGCCACAAGATCGACGAGGTGATGGCGATCTCCGACCGCGTCACCGTGCTGCGCGACGGCGGCTTCGTCGGCACCGAGCCGACCGCCGCGCTCGACGGCGGCCGGCTGGTCAGCATGATGGTCGGGCGCAGCATCTCGCAGATGTATCCGCGGGCGGAGCGCCAGCCCGGCCCGGTGGCGCTGCGCGTCCGCGGCCTCTCGGTGTCGCGGCCCGACGATGCCGAGGCGGAGCTGCTCTCCGGCATCGACCTCGAGCTCCATGCCGGCGAGATCGCCGGCATCTACGGGCTGGTCGGCTCTGGCCGCACCGAGCTGCTGACCGCGCTGTTCGGCGCCTGGCCCGGCCGGGTCCGCTTCGCCGAGTACCAGGTGCACGGCAAGCCGGCGCGGCCGCGCTCGCCGGCGGCGATGATGCGGCTCGGCCTCGGCCTGCTGACCGAGGACCGCAAGCGCTCCGGCATCCTGCCCGGCCACGACATCAAGGCCAACCTGACGCTGGCCAGCCTGGGGCGCATCGCCCACGGGCCGCTGCTCGATCGCGACCTCGAGCGCGAGCGCACCCAGCGCTACGTGCGCGAGCTGGCGGTGAAGACGCCGTCGCTCGACAGCGACATCGACCATCTGAGCGGCGGCAACCAGCAGAAGGTGCTGCTCGGCCGCTGGCTCTCGGCCGACGCCGACGTGCTGCTGCTCGACGACCCGACGCGCGGCGTCGATGTCGGCGCCAAGGTGGAGATCTTCCACCTGCTGAACCGACTAGCCGGCGCCGGCGCGGCGATCGCCTTCGTCTCGTCGGAGCTGCCCGAGGTGCTCGGGATCTGCGACCGCGTGCTGGTGATGCACGAGGGCCGGCTGGTCGCCGACCTCGACTGCCGCACCGCCACCCAGGAGGACGTCATGCGCCATGCGACCGGGCGAGGCCACTGAATGACCGGGCGGTCGGAGGGTGGGACGGCGGCCGGCGGCACCGGCGCGCATGGCGGGCTGACCGGGGCCATCGCCGGCTTCAACTGGCGCTCCTACGGCATGGTCATCGCGCTGGCGCTGATCGTGCTGCTGTTCACCTGGCTGACCGACGGCATCTTCCTGACGCCGCGCAACGTGGCGCAGCTGATGCGCCAGACCGCGGTGCTGGTGGTGGTCGCCTCCGGCGTCGCCGTGCTGATCATCGAGCGCGAGATCGACCTGTCGATCGGCAGCGCCGTCTATCTCGCCGGCCTGGCCGCCGCCACCGCCCAGACGCAATGGGGCTTCTCCACCCTGCCGGCCATCCTGGTCGCGCTGCTCGCCGGGGTGGCGATGGGCGCCTGGCAGGGCTTCTGGGTCAGCCGCTTCGCCATCCCCTCCTTCGTCGTCACCCTCTCCGGCCTGCTCGCCTTCCGCGGCATCGGCTTCGTCTGGTCGGACGCGGCGACCCTGGCGCCGATGAACCCGAGCTTCGTCGCGCTCAGCGAGTCCTTCATCCCGCCCGGCTGGTCGGTGGCGCTGGTGGCGGCGCTGCTGGCGGTGTTCGCCGCCATCGTGGCGCTGCGCTGGCGGCACCAGCGCCGGCGCTTCGGCGCCGAGGCCGCCGGGCCCGCCCGGCTGATCCGGCCGCTCGCCTGGGCGGCGATCGGCGCCGGCATCATCCTCTATGCCGCGCTCGGGTTCCGCGGCATCCCGATGGCGGTGGTGATCGCGCTGGCGGTCGCCGCCCTGCTCTCCTTCGTGGCGCTCGGCACGGTCTTCGGCCGGCAGATCTACGCGATCGGCGGCAACCGCGAGGCGGCGCACCTCTCCGGCATCAACATCCGCCGCAACCTGTTCCTCAGCTTCGTCATCATGGGGGCGATCTACGGCGTCGCCGGCGTGCTGACCACGGCACGGCTCAACGCCATCGCCCCTTCGGCCGGGCAGTTCCTCGAGCTCGAGGCGATCGCCGCGGCAGTGATCGGCGGCGTCAGCCTGGCGGGCGGCATCGGCACCGTCTACGGCGCGCTGGTCGGGGCGCTGCTGCTGGTCGTGGTCGACAACGGCATGAGCCTGATGGACATCTCCTCCTTCATCCAGCTGGTGGTAAAGGGCCTGCTGCTCGGCTTCGCCGTGCTGTTCGACGTCACCACCCGGCCGGGCGGCCGCCGGCTCTACTGACCGACCGGCCGGATCGGCGTAAGCGGCCGGTAAGGCAGGGCGGCAAGGATCCCGGGCCTGTCGATCCTGGACCGGGAACCCCCATGCGGACGCCTGTCGCTCTCATCCTGCTCGCCAGCCTCGTCGCCGCGCCGGCCCTTGCCGGCTCGTCCGGAAGCTCGTCCGGCGGCGACGGCGCGACCGCGCCCTCCAAGATCTTCCCCGGCGAGGATCCGACCGCCGGCCGCATCGGCAGCGGCAGCGGCAACTCCTGCGACAGCGGCAAGGCCGGCGGGGCGTGCGTCAGCGCCGGCTCGGTCGGCCAGGTGACCGCGCCCCTGCCGCGCGACCTGATCGTGACCCCGCAGACGGCGCCGGCTCCCGGCCAGTGAGCGCCCGACCGGCCGCCTGACCGGCCGCGAGGCGGGAGCGAAGCTCGGCCACCTGCTGGCTCAGCCAGGCCATGCCGGCCCGGCCCGGCGCCTGCGCGGCAGCGCCGTCGAGCGCCCGGCGCAGCCAGTGATGCAGGTCGCGCAGGTCGCGGTCGGCGAAGTCCTCGTCGCGCAGCACTCTCAGCGCGGTGCGCGCCGCGTCGATCCGGTCGGCGACCCGGCCGCGCCGCGCCAGCGCTGCCGCCGCGGCGTCGAGCTGCGCGGCGACGAAGCCCGGCGCGTGCTGCCTCGGCATCGCCGCCGCGGCCCGGATCAGCCCGGCCAGTCCAGCGCCGCCGCCTCCCGCCGCTGCCGGCGCAGCGCCAGCGGCGTGGCGACGACCGCGTTGCCGGCACGGGCCAGATCCAGCTCGGCGACCAGGCGCTCGGCGACGCGCTCCGCCTCGCCCTCATGCAGGTTGCAGGGATCGAGCCAGAACCAGCCCTGCTCGACCTCGTCGTCGCGCACCATCACCGGTGGGTGGCCGGCGGCCAGCCGGTCGGCGAGATCCCAGGCGGTGATGCGCGCCGCCGCCGGCTCGAGGCGCAGGCGCAGCCGGTCGAGCGGGTTGCCGGTGGGGTCCGGCTCGATCGCGGCCGTCACGCCCGGCCGCCCGGCCAGGCGATCGTGCCAGAGCCGCAGATGCGTCTGCTCGCGGGCGCGCACCGCCGCATGGTCGCGCCGCTCCCACGCCTCCAGCGCGGCGATGGCGCCGACGATGCCCTCCTTGCCGACCTTGAGGCCGCGGGCGATGCCGTGATTCTGCAGGTAGGCGGCGCGCACGAGGTCGCGCCGGCCGGCGACGATGCCGGCGGTGGCGCCGCCCAGGAACTTCTGCGCGCTGTAGAGAGCGAGGTCGCCGCCGGCCGCGAGAAAGCCGCGCAGGTCGTACTCCGACGCGGCGTCGACGATCACCGGCACGCCGCGCTCGCGGCAGATGGCGGCGAACTCCGCCAGCGGCAGCTGCCCGACCTGCACGGTATGGTGCGAGACGACGTAGAGGGCCGCGGCGGTGCGCGGCCCGAGGGCGCCGGCCAGCTGGTAGGCCCTGGCCTCGGTCGCCTGGCCGACGGTCACCACGCGGGCGCCGGCCAGCCGCACCGCCTGCCCGACCGGCGCACCGTAGTTGATCAGGTGCCCGGCCTGGATCACCACCTCGTCCCGGAGGCCGGCGGCATCGGGCAGCCGCTCGATCGCGGCAAGATCGGCGCCGGTCATCGCCGCCGCCACCGCGACGGTGATGCCGGCCGCCGCGCTGGCCGTGAGGCAGCCCGCCTCGGCGCCGGTCAGCCGGGCGATCACCCGGCTGGCGACGCGCTGCAGCTCGTCGATCTCGACGAACTCGCCGAGCATTGCGGCGATCGCCGCCCGTGCCTCCGGCACCACGATGGAGGCGCCGAGCACGGTCATCGTGCCCGAGACGTTGATGATCGGCCGGAGCCCGTAGCGCTCCCGCCAGTCGCTCCGCTCGCTCATGGCTGCCGGGCCGGTGCGGGCCGCGCCGGGACCGGGCGCCTCAGTGCGCCGCGCAGAACCGCGAGAGCACGCCGACCCCGCCGCCGTCATAGAGCCCGACGGTCTTGGTGCCCTCCGGCTGCTCGATCACGACGTCGGTCAGCTGGCGCGCCGGCCGCGTCGGCAGCTGGACCGACTGCATGATGGTCGCGTCCTCGGTATAGGTCTCGACCCGGATCGGCTCCTCGCTCTCCGAGATGTAGGTGATCCGGAAATGCTGGTACGGCTCCTCGGTGGAGACGAAGACCGAGGGCTGGATGCGCACGGCGGTACCGCCATGGCCGGGCGTCACGAACTCGAGGTCGTGGCCCGGTCCGGAGGCGACGCGGAACTCGTCGATGAACTGCGCCGCCTTGAACTTCTGGCCGCTCTGGAAGCCATTGAACTCGGCGCAGTGATAGTTCGGCCCGGCAGGCGCCTCGGCCTCGCCCGACGCACCGCCGCGATGCGCGCACCCGGCCAGCAGCGCCAGCCCGATCCAAGCCCAATGTCTCCTCAGCATGAACCCCGTCCCCTCGCAGCCGCTCCGGCCGCCCCGCGCCGGATCGGGGAGGAGTATAGCGCGCCGCCGGCCGCCGACCAGCCCGCCCGGGAGCCCGACCGGGAGCCCGACCGGGACCGGAAGCGGCCCGGCTCAGCCCGCCCGGCCGCCGGCCGTCCGCAGCGCGCCGAGGCGCGCTGCGGCGATCACCGTGAAATTGCCCTCGGGATACTTGTCGAGATAGGCCTCGAACAGCGCCGGATCGTCGCTGTCGCTCATCGACTCCCAGAAGGCGAGCTCGATCCGCTCGGCCTCGGGCGTACGCTCCTCGCCGGCCGGCGAGGGCGCGGGCGCCGCCAGCTCCTCGATCCGGTTCCGGGCCAGCGCGGCGAAGTGACCCTGCGGGTGCTGCCCGAGATAGGCCCGGAAGTCCTCGATGCGCTCGCTGTCGCGGATCGATTCCCAGAAGGCGAGGTCGAGCGCCTCCGGCGCCGGCTCCGGCACCGGTTCGGCTTCCGCCGCCGCCGCCAGGGCCGCCTCGTCGTCGCGCTCCGGGGCGGCTTCGCCGCTCGCCGCCAGCCGGACATGGTAGGCGCGCACGGGATGCGGGATGTTCTTCACCCGCTGCTCGCCGAGATCGTCGAAGGCGAAGCGGCCGCGATGGCGCAGATGGTCGTGCACGCCGCGCGACACGCAGATGCGGCCGACCTCGGCCAGCCCCTGCAGCCGGGCGGCGATGTTGACGCCATCGCCGAAGATGTCGCCGTCCTTGACCATGACGTCGCCGACATTGATGCCGATCCGGAAGCGCATCCGGCGCTCGTCGGGCAACGGCTGGTTCTCCGCCTCGATCGCCTGCTGGACGGCGATCGCGCATTCCACGGCGTCCAGCACGCTGCCGAACTCGGCCAGGACGCTGTCGCCCGCCGTGTTGGTGATGCGGCCGCCATGGCGTCCGATCAGCTCGTCGGCGACGCGGCGATGGCTCGACAGCGTCGCCATCGTCGCTTCCTCGTCGAGGCTCATCAGCCGGCTGTAGCCCTCGACGTCGGCCGCCATGATCGCGGCGAGACGACGTTCCAACGGCGGCGCCTCCATTTGCCTCTCCCTGCCCGGGCCTGCGCGGCCCGCGCCGCGACGACGGCGCGGGCCCGGTTCAGGTCTGCTAGTCGTCGAGCGCGTCGCGCACGGCGTCCTTGGCGCCGCCCACGGCGCTCTTCGCCTTGCCCTTGGCCTTGTCGGCGATGCCCTCGCTCTTCAGCTTCGGGTCGCCGAGTACGTCGCCGGCCGCCTTCTTGAGGCTGCCCTTGGCCTGGTCGGCCGCACCCTCGATGCGATCCTTGTCCATCTTGCTCTCCTTCCTGGTCTGAGCTTTCGAGCCCCGCCCAACCAACACGCCCGGCCGAGCCTGGTTGCCTCGGCCGTGGTGTCGTGCGCCGCGCAACCGCGGACGGCGGCGCGCGGTTTAGCGGAGCACCGGGGCCCTTCTCGACCGCGGCCCTTCTTGAAAGGAACGAACATGGCCGATCCGCAGGGCGACGAGCGACGCTCGCCGCAGACCCAGTTCAGCGACCCCGCCCACAACGGCGCCGATCCCGGCCGCGACTCGATGGAGGCCAGCCTGGCCGAGATGGAGCGGGCACGCTCGGCCAATGCCGCGCCATCCCAGGAGGAGGGCGGCGAGGAACACGGCGGCCAGGAGGGCGGCATCGGCGAGACGCTCCGCGGCGCCGCCGAGACCACCCGCCGTACGGCCGAGCGGGCCGCCGGCACCGCGCGCGAGACGGCCGGCCAGGCTGCCGAGGCGACCCGCGAGGCGGCCGAGCAGCTGGGCGGCCAGGCGCGCGACATGGCCGGGCAGGCCTATCAGGCCGGTCAGGAGGCCGTCCGCGAGGTCGGTCGCCGCGCGGCCGAGCAGCCCTGGGTCGCCGTGGGGGTGGGCTTCGCCGTCGGCTACCTGCTCGCCTGGCTGATCCATGGCGAGCGCCGCTGGAGCTGAGCCGCTGGCACGCCCGGCCGCGCTGCAGCGCGGTCGGGCGTGCCCCTTCTCAGGCGACGATCTCGCCGCCGTTCGGGTGCAGCACCTGCCCGCTGATGTAGCTGGCATCGGCGGAGGCGAGGAAGACGTAGCACGGCGCCACCTCGTCGGGCTGGCCCGGCCGCCGCATCGGCACGTCGGCGCCGAATGTCTCCACCTTCTCTTCGCCGAAGGTCGAGGGGATGAGCGGCGTCCAGATCGGCCCGGGCGCCACCGCGTTGACGCGGATGCCGCGCTCGGCGAGCGAGATCGAGAGCGAGCGGGTGAAGGCCAGGATCGCCCCCTTGGTCGCCGAATAGTCGATCAGCTGCGGGCTGCCCCGGAAGGCGGTCACCGAGGTGGTGTTGATGATCGCCGCACCCGCCTCGAGATGCGGCAGCGCCGCCCTGGTCAGGTGGAACATCGCGAAGATGTTGGTCCGGAAGGTGCGCTCGAGCTGCTCCGGCGAGATCTTCTCGATCGAGTCCTGCGGGTGCTGCTCGGCGGCGTTGTTCACCAGGATATCGAGCCCGCCCAGCCCGCCCGTCGTGCGCTCCACGACCTCGCGGCAGAACGCCTCGTCCCCGATGTCCCCCAGCAGGACCAGGGCCCGTCGTCCCTCCGCCTCGATCGCCTGCCGCGTCTCCTCGGCATCGTCCTTCTCCTCGAGCCCGACGATCGCCACGTCGGCGCCCTCCTTGGCGAAGAGGATGGCGACCGCCCGGCCGATCCCGCTGTCCCCGCCCGTCACCAGGGCGACCTTTCCCTCGAGCTTGCCGGCCGCCCGATAGTCCTCGCCATGCGATCTCGGGCGCGGTTCCATCTCGCTCTCGCGGCCCGGCTGGCGGTCCTGGTGCTGCCGCGGCAGCGTCCTTCCTTCGGTGTCTGGCATCGATGATCTCCACTGCCGGCTCGGATGCCGGGATCAACCGCAAACCTCGCCCGCCCCGCGCGGTTCCGGCGCGGCAAGCGAAACGGGCGCGGCCGCAGCGGCCGCGCCCGTGTAGGACTTTTCGCCTATCTTGGTAGGTGCTCAGCTGGTGCGGTTCTTGGCGAGCGCGACGACCGCGTCGTGATGCTGCTGCAGAATGGGCAGGGTCTGCGCCGCGAACTGCTTGAGCTCGGGGTCGCCGCCCGTCTCGGACTCGGTCCGGAACAGGGCCACGGCCTGCTGGTGCGCCTTGACCTGGTTCTGGATGTAGGCGTGATCGAAGGCGGCGCCGGACAGCTTCTCCAGGCGGGCCTGCTCGGCCTTGTGCTTGGCGTCGAGCGCGGCCGGCAGCGTGATCTGCTTGGCGGCGGCGAGCTGCTTCAGCTGGTCGTTCGCCTTGGTGTGGTCGTCGATCATCCGCTGGGCGAACTGCTTGACCTCGTCGCTCTTCGCCTTGTCGAGCGCCAGCTGCGCCTCGGCCACCTCGGCCATGCCGGCAACGGCCGCCTGATGGACGAAGGTCTGGTCGCTCTTGGACAGGGTCGCCGCGGCGGCCGCGACCTGCGTGCCGGTCGCCGGCTGCTGCGCCGCCTGCCCGGCCAGGGCCGGGGCGGCGGCCAGCGCCGCGCAGACGGCCATGGGAAGGAGTGCTCGCTTCATCGTTCTTCCATCTGTTGGGGGTTGCCGGGGCGTGGCGGCCGCGAGCCGCCGGCGCCCCGTTCGTCGCACTCCAACGCCCCCTCCGCGCCGATGTTCCAACCGCCGCGAGGAACCTGCCGGGGCCGTGCGGAATTCCTCACGCAAGGCGTGGCAACGAGACGGAGCAGCTCATGGCGACAGGACGATCCTCCTCGGCACGGCCGGGCGACGACCTGCTCTCGCAGACCGCGGAGAACTGGGTCGGCGAGCAGGACAGCACCTTCAGCGACCCGGCCCTCGACAGCCCGGCCAACCACGGCACGGCCAGCGAGCTGCAATCCCAGCCGGCGCGCGGCGACAACGGGCGGCGCGAGACGGCCGGCAATGCGGCTGCGCCGCTCTACGATCACGACGACTACGACGCGTGGCGCCGCGCCCGGCTGGCCGCCCTCGACGAGGACTACCGCCTCTGGCGCACGGAGCGCGGGGCCTTGCTCGACCGCGGCTACGGGCGCTGGCGCGACGCCGGCGGCGGCCGGTTCGAGGAGTTCCCGGACTGGATGGACAGCTGGCGCGACGCGTAGGACGCGGTCAGGCGATCTCGCCCCGCGACACCCTGCCGAACTGGGCCTGGCCCTCGCGCATCTCGGCGACCAGCTCGTCGAGCGCGTAGCCGTCGAACATGTTCGGCTCGCGCAGGATCGCCGGGCTGAGCCCGTTGTCGATCAGCAGCCGGTTCATCACCAGGAACGAGACGGTGCGGATGTTGCCGTCCTCGAAGACGTGGCTCTGGTCGAGCGCCTGGCAGCAGCGGGCGATGGCGCGCAGCCGGTCGTCCTCGCTCCCGGCCCGCGCCAGCTCGGCGCGATAGCTGTTGAAGATGTCGTTCACGCGGCCGCGGCATTGGTCGGCGCTGCGCACGTCCGACCAGACCTGGTCCTGAGCATCCGCGCGAGCGCGCAGAGCGAGGCGGAACCACGGGGGCTGGCCCTGCTCCGCGATGCTGCGCTCGAGCTGCTCGCGCCCCGCGATCGTGACGTTGCCGCGGCGTAGCGGATCCTCCGGATTGACCGGCTTCAACGAGTAGCCGACGCCGACGTTGGTGCCGTCATTGGTGCGGTAGCCCGTCTTGAGCCGGCCCTCCTCCAGCTTCTCCGGCATGATCGTCGGCTTGCTGTAGACGCCGCGGACGCACGCATCGTGCAGCTGCTCATAGCTGGTCGCGTCGAGCGCCCGGCCCGCACGGGCATCGGCGAGCATCAACGTCAGGCCGTTGAGCATGCCCGCCATGTAGCCCTGCTCGTTCTCGAACCCGTACTCGCCGCGGCTCGCCTGCAAGTGCCCGTCCATGACCATTCGCCAGGCCTGTCCGCCCGGGAAGTCGCCGAGGCGGCCGCCGCGCGCCATCTCGGCCTCGAGGTTGAGCTGCGCCTCCGCCTTGTCGACAATGCTGAGCGCCTTGGCCTCGCGCGTCGGGCCGATGCTCTGAGCGCGGACCTCTTTGCGCAGCTCGTCCAGCACGGCCTTCGGGTCGAGCGGACGCTCGGAGCGGGCATTGGCTTCGAGCCGCGCGGCGCAGAGCTCGGCCATGGCGCCGCAGAAGCTGCCCGACGCAGCCCTTCCCAATGGCCCGCCCGCCTGCAGATTCGGCTCGCTCTTCAGCCGCTTCAGGATCTCCTCGGACTTTTCCGCGAGCTTGTCCGGCGTGACGGTGCCCGCGCGCACCGACCGGCGCAGCTCGGCCGCCTGCAATGCGGCGTCCTGCGCTGGCGAGAACGCCGCATGCTCCCGGACGATGAAGCCGGCGCCGAACGCCCGGTCGAGCCCGTCGGCGACTTCCGATTGGGCGGTGTCGAACGCCCTGACGTCGAGGCGGTTGGCGCTCAGAGCCTGGCGCACCGCCTGACGGGCGGCGTCCGAGAGCGGGACCCGCGGCTCCTCGCCATCCCGCGGAGGAGCGAGCCACTTCGCCTCGAACCGGTTGATGGCTTCGCCGAGGCGGGCCTGGTCGTCCGGGTCCGGCCGGAGTCCGTCCGCCCGCCCCTGCAGCGCCCTCAGCTCCGTGAGGAACTCGATCCTGGATCTCTGCCCCATGGCCAGGGCGCCGTCGACGAATTCCTCCCCGAGAATGGAATTGCCGGCGGTCGCGAGCTCGATGAGGTGCTGCGTCCTCTGCTCCGGGCCGCTGAAGACGGCCTCGACCAGCGCCTGGCGCTCGGCGCGCCGCGCCTTCGCCTCGGCCTCGTCGGCGATCTGGTCGAGCGCCTTGCCGGTTTTGGCCCGCTCCGACGACGCCAGGCCCGTGTCGTCGGATACCCGAACGATGTCCTCGTCGCGGGTCGCGCCGAGCGGACCTGCGCGAAGGCTGAGCTGCGCGGCGAGCGACTGCGCCATGCCGCTCAGGCTCATCATCGCCCCGCCGCGCGCCACGTTGCCCCTGACCCGGTCGTCGGCGCCGGTGCAGACCAGGCGCAGCGCGCCCTGGCTCCCGAGGCCGTTGGCGAGAGCCCGCCTCCTCGCGCCGGGCTCGAGGCTGCGTATCGCCTCGTCCATGCCGCGCTGCTGGAAATCCTTGAGGGTGTCCTGGTTGATGTCGACGCCCTCGGCCAGCATCCACTCATGGAGGGCCGCACCGGCCGTCTGCAGGGCAGTCACGGTAGTCGGGCCATCGGCGCCGTCGGCCAGCTTCCCGATGGCCTCAGTCATGCGGCCGACGAAGACCTTGCGCGCGTCCGCCGCGCCGTCGATCCCGGCACTACCGAGCCGCTGCACGTCGGCGAGGGCTTTCGCGGCGATCTGGCGAGCCTCGCTGTAGGACACCCGGTTCCTGCCGCCCTCGGCCCGGGCCAGGAATGCCTCCTTGAACCGCTGCTCGTAAGCCTCGGTCTGGCGCTTGCCGAGTCTGCTCGGATCGATGCCTCGCGCCGCGCAGATCTCCCGGAATGCAGGCGAGAACTCGCCATCGACCCCGCGCACGCGATGGTCGAGGAGAAAGGCCTGATGAACCCGGTGGTTCTGGTGGATGAGCCGGCTCGCCTCCAGCTCCGCGGCCCGTCCCTGCTTCCAGGTCATCGCAGTCGTGCCGTGCGCGTCCAGGCCGGCGCGGCCCAGCGCCACGCCCGCCAGCGTGTCGCCGTACCGGTCGCTCAGGAGGGTGCGAAAGGTGTCGAGAGCCGCCTGCTGGCGTCCCTGGGCCTGCTGCTGGCGGCGGGCGTTGTCGGCGGCACTGCTGAACAACGCGGTAACGCCGGCGGTGAAGCGCTGCCACCGCGTGCCGACGTTGGCGAGGGACTGCCGGCCGCGGTCCTGGGTAAGCTCGATTGCGCCCTGCCGCGCCTCCAGCCCGACGCGCCGGAAGTCGCCGAGACCGACGCCGGTCATGCGAGCATCATCGGCAAGAGCCCGCCCGAAGGCCTGTCGCCGTCGGGTCGGCCGGGATCCTCGCCCTCGGCCTCGAGAGCCTGCTGCAGCCGCAGGGCGGTGTCGCCGAACTGCTCCAGGATGCGCGCCAGCCCGGCCCCCGTCAGGCCCTCGAGGGGCACGCTCTGCTGCAGCACCACGGCGTCGGAGCCGGGCTCGAGCGCGAACACTGGCCGCCCCGCCCCGCCGAGGAAGTTGGCCCGCAGCATCTCGCGCAGCACCGCCGGCCCCGGCTCGACCGTGTCGAGGCAGCACATCAGGTGCAGCGCGTCCTCGCCGCCGCGCGCCCCGAGCGTGACGATTGCCGCGCCGCCATCAAGTACCAGCGTCGCCGCGCCGTCCTCGTCGAGGGTCAGATCGCCGATCCCGATCAGCCCGCCGAGCTCCTGCAGCAGGGCGCTCGCCCGCTCGTTCGTCGCCATCCGCCACCCCCCTGCGTGACCGGCCCGCCGCGGCAAAGCTGTCGGGTGCATTTTGCCACGCTGCGGCGCGAGGTCGCAATCGTCAGGAAGGTGCGGTTGGCAGCCGTTCACCCGGCGACCGGCCGCTCCATCGCCAGCGTCGGGGTCTGGATGGCATCCATCGGGACGTCGTGCGGCTGCGGCGCGATGCTGTCGAGCCGCTGGCAGTCATAGCCGATGCCGACGGCGCGCGGGCGCGGCTGCGCCGCCGCCAGGGTGCGGTCGTAGAAGCCGCCGCCATAGCCGAGCCGGAAGCAGCCGGGATCGAACCCCACCAGCGGCACCCAGGCGAGGTCGGGGGCCACCGGCGGCCCCTCCGCCGGGATCGGGATGTTCCAGATCCCCTGCTCCATGCGGATGCCCGGCCGCCATTCGCGGAACTCGAGCGGCTGCCCCTTGGCCACCACCACCGGCAGCGCGAAGCGCAGCCCCTCGGCGATCAGCCGGCGGGCCAGCGGCCGGCCGTCGAACTCGCCGCGGAACGGCCAGTAGAAGCCGATCAGCCCGGGAGCCGAGCGGCGGGTCAGCGCCTCGAGGCGCTCGGCGATCGCCGCGTCGGCTGCGGCCCGCTCCGGCCGGGGGATCGCCAGCCGCGCGGCGATCAGGCGCTCGCGCTCCGCCTTGCGCCAGGCGCGGATCGCCGGCCAGTCGCCCGCCGGCACGCTCAACGCGCGGCCAGCCGGTCGAGGATGGCGACCGCCTCGACCACCATCGCCCGGACCACCTCGCCGGCCGGCCGGACGCGGTCGACCATGCCGCAGGTCTGGCCGGCGAAGGCCGCCAGCGGCTCGAACGCGCCGGTCATGTTGCGCAGCGGCGAGTCGGTGCTGAAGCGGTAGATCGGCCGCCCTTCCTCCTCGGCCACCGGCTCGCGCGGGAAGTCGTCGGGCCCGTGCCCGAGCAGGCGGTCGCGATATTCCTCGGTGATGCTGTTGGCGAGCGTGCGGACCGGCGAGCGCGGCGGCCAGTTGATGGCGAAGACGTCGGAGTAGACGGTATCCTCCGATCCCGCCTCGACGATCCGCTGCTTGTGGTAGTCGTGGGCGAACGATTCGCGGGTCGCCAGGAAGGCGGTGCCGCAATGGATCCCCTGCGCGCCCAGCGCCAGCGCCGCGACGAGCCCCGCGCCGCTGGCGAAACCGCCGGAGCCGATCACCGGCACCGGCAGCGCCGCCGCCAGCTGCGGCAGCAGCACCAGCGAGCCGACCGTGCCGTGCACGTGGCCGCCGGCCTCCACCCCCTGGGCGATCACCAGGTCGGCGCCGGCCGCCACCGCCTCCCGGCCGGCCGCCAGCGTGCCGACCTGGTAGGCGACCAGGCAGCCGGCGGCATGGGCCCGGCGCACGAGATCGGGCCGCACCTCCCAGAAGAAGCAGAGGGAGTGCACCTTGGCGGCGAAGCAGACCTCGAGCTCCGCCTCGAGCAGCTCGGGCCTGGTGCCGTACGGGATCAGGTTGACGCCGAAGGGCCGGCCGGTGGCGGCGCGCACGGCCGCGATCTCGCGCTCGATGGTGGCGGGGCTCTCCCGCACCATGCCGAGATAGCCGTAGGCGCCGGCCTCCGACACCGCGGCGACGAGCTCCGAACGGGCCGGCCCGCCCATGCCGGCCTGCAGGATCGGGTAGTCGCAGCCGAGCAGGCTGCAGGCGGGGGTGCGCAGCGCGGTGCTCATCGCCGCCTCACGACGGCTTGGCGGCGCTCTCGCTCTCGGCCGGGATCGTGTACTCCGCCGCGAGGCGCTGCTCCAGCTCCACCAGGTCGTCGGGCACCGCCATGTTGGTCGCCCGCATCTGGTTGAGGAGCGTGGTCAGCCGCATCAGCAGCTCGTGCCCGTCGACCGCCTCGCCCTCCATCTCCTCGAGCAGCATGGCGAGGCCGACCTCGAGCTCCTGTTCGTCCATCTTGCGCTCCTCCGCGGCCGCACCGGCCGCCCTGGCCCTCATAGCCGGTCCATTCTAGGCGATGGGCGCCGGGCGGCGATACCCCGCGGCGTCCGCCTGAGCCCCGCTTGGGGGCATGCAGCCGGGCGGCAGGTCAGCCGATCAGGCGATTGGCCGCGCCGGTGATGGCCCGCATCGCCGCGGTCACGATGTCGGGGTCGCGGCCGACGCCGCAGGCGCGCCGGCCGGCGCCGTCCGCCATCTCGACATAGGCCGCCGCCTCGGCGTCGGCGCCGCGCCCGACCGCGTGCTCGTGATAGTCGAGCACGGTCAGGCCGACCCCGCAATGCGCCGACAGCGCCGCGACATATGCGTCGATCGGGCCGTTGCCGTGCCCCGTCAGCGTGCAGGGCCGGCCCTGGTCGGCGACCACGGCCTCGACCTGGCGGCCGGCACCGCGCGGCCCCGGCAGGTCGCGATGCTCGACCAGCGCCAGCCGCCCCCGACCGCCGAGATAGGTCGCCTGGAACAGCTGCCAGAGCTCCTCGGCCGAGATCTCGCGGCGGCTGGCGTCGGTCGCCTCCTGCACGACGCGGCTGAACTCGATCTGCACGGCGCGCGGCAGCACCATGCCGTGGTCGCGCTCCAGGATGTAGGCGACCCCGCCCTTGCCCGACTGGCTGTTGATCCGGATCACCGCCTCGTAGCTGCGGCCGAGATCGGCCGGGTCGATCGGCAGGTAGGGCACCTCCCAGCGATCCTCGTTGGCCTGGGCGAGCGCCGCCAGGCCCTTCTTGATGGCGTCCTGGTGCGAGCCGGAGAAGGCGGTGAAGACCAGCGCGCCGGCATAGGGGTGGCGCGGATGCACCGGCAGCTTGGTGCAGGCCTCGGCCGCCCGCACGACGCGGTCGATGTCGGAGAGGTCGAGCCCGGGATCGACCCCCTGGGTGTGCAGGTTGAGCGCCAGGGTCACCAGGTCGACATTGCCGGTGCGCTCGCCATTGCCGAACAGCGTGCCCTCGATGCGGTCGGCGCCGGCCAGCACCGCGAGCTCGGCCGCCGCCACGCCGGTGCCGCGGTCGTTGTGCGGATGGACGCTGAGCACGACGCTGTCGCGGTCGCGGACATTGCGGCCGAACCATTCGATGCGGTCGGCATAGAGGTTGGGCGTCGACATCTCGACGGTGGCCGGCAGGTTGAGGATCACCTTGCGCGCCGGGGTCGGCTGCCACACCGCCATCACCGCCTCGCAGATCTCGACGGCGAAGTCCATCTCGGTGCCGGTGAAGCTCTCCGGCGAGTACTGGAACAGCCACTCCGTCTCCGGCGCCGCGGCGGCGCGGTCGCGGATCACCCGCGCGCCGGCCACCGCGATGTCGACGATGCCGGCCCTGTCGAGCCCGAAGACGACGCGGCGCTGCAGCGTCGAGGTCGAGTTGTAGAGATGCACGATGGCGCGCCGCGCGCCCTTGAGCGCCTCGAAGGTGCGGTCGATCAGCGCCTCGCGCGCCTGGGTCAGCACCTGGACGGTGACGTCCTCCGGGATCAGCTTCTCCTCGATCAGCAGCCGGACGAAGTCGAAGTCGGTCTGCGAGGCCGCCGGGAAGCCGATCTCGATCTCCTTGAAGCCCATCTCGACGAGCAGCTCGAACATCCGGCGCTTCTCGGCCGGGGTCATCGGGTCGATCAGCGCCTGGTTGCCGTCGCGCAGGTCGACGCTGCACCAGATGGGCGCCTTGTCGATGGTGCGGCCGGGCCAGCGCCGGTCGGGCAGCGCCATCGGCTCGTAGGGGCGGTAGCGGTGGGAGGGCATGGTCCTGTTCATCGCTGGGAGTCCTTCGCGCAAGGGGCGTGGCGACCGGCGGGAGCCGGCGCGATCGAGGGCGGAATCAGGCGCGCAGGCTAAGTCGCGGCAGGTGCCGCGAGCGGGCGATGGTCAGGCGCTGGTGGCGGTCCCGCGCAGCGGGGACGTCAGGGGCCCTGGTGGCCGGCATCGGAAACGGACCTCACGGGGGAGCAAAGGCGGCGACAACGGTGTCCCGGCCCTACAGGAGGGCCGGGCCGGTAAGTCGCAGCAGGTTGCCCAGGGTCCGACGACGCATGCCGCAAGCTGGCATGCACGCGATTGCGGGTCAAGAGCACGGCAGGCGATCGCCAGGCGATCGGCCGGCCACGCCACGGGCGCCGGCGTCTAGATATCGCGACCGGGGTGCCCGTCGGTGAGCAGCTTGATGGTGGCCTTGCGCTGGTATTCGGAATTGGCGCGGTCGACCCCCTCCACGGTGATCGCGAGAACGCCATCCTGATCCCGGGCGATCCAGCCCTTCTGCTGCATGTACCAGAGATGGAAGTCGAGATGCTCGCGCGGGCAGCCGACCATGCGCTCGAGCGAGAAGGCATCGACACCGGCATCGTTCACGCTCTGCCGGCGTCGCGCATAGAAGATCGAGAGCACCCTGGCCTGGATCTCGATGTCGCGCCTGATCGCCTCGCTCTCGCCGGGCTCCTCCGGGCTTGCGACCTCGCCCGACCGGCTCCGGTGCAGCATGTCGTAGTGCGCGCGCTTCACGGGATCCCGGATCGCGTTGTGTGCCTCGACGATCTCGTGAAAGCGGGAACTGTCGCCCGTCTCCGGATTGTCCGGATGATAGCGGTGCGCCAGATATCGGAACATCCGCTCGATCGTCGCTTCATCGGCGTTCGGGCTGATCTCCAGGACCCCGTAGTAATCCACGAAGACGGCCGCATCCATGGACTTCACCCTCCACATCAGGACCACGGCTTCCACCGCGTTGTTCCTGTCCCTTGTCTCCCGATGCCTCCGCATGATCGCGATCTCGCCGCAGCACGGTCGAGATCGGCAATCAACCGATCGGGGTTTTTTGTAGCGCCATCTTAACGAGAGAATCGGCGCAGGCAAAGCCACCGGCCTCGCCAGCGGGGCCTTGCCCTCGGCGTGCCGTGCTCTCAGGCGGGCGACGCGTCGGTGACGATCAGCGCATCGACGGCGAGGGCGCCCTGCCCCTCCGGCAGCACCAGCAGCGGGTTGACGTCGAGCTCGACCAGCCGGTCGCCGAGCGCGACCGCGGCATCGGCCACCGCGGCGATGGCACGGACCGCGGCGGCGACGTCGCCCGCCGGGCGGCCGCGATAGCCGCGGAGCAGGCGGGCGACGCGCAGGCCGCCGAGCGCGGCCTCGATCGCCGCCGGGCTGGTCGGCAGCAGCAGGGCGGCGCTGTCCCGCACCATCTCGACCAGCACGCCGCCGGCGCCGATCACCAGCGCCGGGCCGAAGGGCGGGTCGCGTTTCACGCCGACGATCAGCTCCGCCACCGCCCCGGTCACCTGGCGCTCGACCAGCACCGCCTCGAGCCGCCGGCCAGTGCCGGCCAGCGCCGCCGCCATCCGGGCGACGGCCGCCTCGACCGCCGCGGCACTGGCCAGGCCGAGCGCCACCGCGCCAGCCTCGGTCTTGTGCGCGATCGCCGGCCGGGCGACCTTGAGCACCACCGGAAAGCCCAGCCCGGCCGCCGCCGCGGCCGCCTCGCCCGGGGCGACCACGCGGCCCTCCGGCAGGCCGAGGCCGTGGCCGGCAAGCAGCCGCTTGCTGCCCCATTCGTCCAGCAGATGACGCTCCGTCCCGGCCGGGCGACCGGCCAGCGGCGGCGGCAGGCCGGCATCGGCGGCGGGCGGGCGGGCGGCCAGCGCGAAGGCGGTCAGCGCCGCGTCGAGCCCCTGCAGGGGCGCCAGGCCGGCGGCCAGCAGCTTCTCGCGGGTGCGCCCGGGCAGCAGCTCGGGCAGCGTGCTGGCCACCATGCAGGGCCGGCCCGTATCGGCGGCGGCAGCGATCAGCGCGTCGACCGCCGCCTCGTACTCGTCGATCCCGGAGGCATCCTCGCGGGGATAGTCCAGCATCAGCATGCCGGCATCGAACGGTCCGCTCAGCACCGTCCCGAAGCACTGCCGCAGCGCCGCCCGGTCGCCCCACAGCGAGGTGTTGTAGTCGAGCGGGTTGGCGACGGTGGCGAAGGCCGGCAGCTGGGCCCTGAGCGCCGCCTCCTGCTCCGGCGCGAAGCCGGGCAGCGGCAGGCCGAGCGCCGCCGCCTTGTCGGCGGTCAGCAGGCACTCGCCGCCGGAGCAGGTGAAGACGGCGAGCCGGTCGCCCGGCGGACGGCCGAGCACGGCGAGCAGCTTGGCGGTCTCGAGCAGGCCGTCGATGCTTTCGGCGCGGATCACGCCGAGCCGCCGGAACAGCGCGTCGTAGAGCGCGTCGTCGCCGGCCAGCGAGCTGGTATGGCTCATCGCCAGCCGGGCGCCGAGCGGCGAGCGGCCGCCCTTGAGCACGACGATCGGCTTGCCGAGCGCCGTCGCCCGCGCCGCCGCCGCAGCGAAGCCGGCGATGTCGGTCAGCCCCTCGATGTAGAGGGCGATGGCGGTGACGCGCGGATCCTCGGCCAGCGCCAGCACGTAGTCGGGGATGCCGAGCACCGCCTGGTTGCCGACGCTGACGACGTGGCTGAACGGCACCGAGCGGTGGTTGAGCGTCAGGGTGAGCGCGATGTTGCCGCTCTGCGCCACCAGCGCGACGCCGCGCTCGACGCGGCGGCCACCATGTGCCGAGGGCCACAGCACGACGCCGTCGACATAGTTGAGCAGGCCGTAGCAGTTCGGCCCGACCAGGGCGAGCGATCCGGCCTCGGCGGCCAGGCGGCGCTGCAGCTCCGCCCCGTCCGCGCCGACCTCGGCATAGCCCGCGGCATAGCAGACGCAGCCGCCGGCGCCGCGCCGGGCGAGCGCCCGGACGACGTCGATGGTGGCCTCGCGCCGCACCGCGATGAAGGTCGCGTCGGGCGCCTCCGGCAGCGACTCGATGTCCGGGAAGCAGGGCAGCCCGGCGATCTCCGGCAGGGTCGGGTTGACCGGCCAGATGGCGCCGGCGAAGCCGTCGCCCAGGCACTGCCGGATCGCCTCGGCGACGCCGCGCCCGCCGACGAAGGCGACGTGGCGCGGGTTGAGCAGCCGGCGCAGGTTGGCCTGACGCAGCTCGGCGGGCACCGCGGCGCCGGGGGCCGTCACGGCTGGCCCGCCTCGGCGAGCAGCCGGGCCTTGGTGGCGGCATCGATTCGTGCGGCCGGGACGCCGGCCAGGGCGGCGTGCAGCCCCCACAGCATGTTGCGGCTCACCAGCCGCGGGCTCCAGTGCTTCAGCCGGCGATAGGCGGCCACCGCGCCCAGCGTCCGCAGCTGGGCCTCGGTGGCGATGCCGACCTCGGCGAGCCAGGCGGCGGATTTCGGCCCGATCCCGGGCATCAGGCGGATCGGACGGTCGGCATTCCTGGTCAAGGCGGGCACTCCGGAAACGGGCGCGTCACTCTGGCAGGCGGAGCCGCGGCGGGGAAGCGCGACCGGCGTCGCGGCCGGTCGACGACCCTCGCATTGACCGGCGTGCACGCCTGTAGGACATTCCCGCCGCAGGGCTGCGACCGGACAACGCTTTCAGATGCGATCATCGAGACAACAGCGCGGCGGGCGGCCGACGCCGACCGGCGGTTGCGGCCCGTGAGCATCCCGGCCGGCGGCTATCGCCTGGCGGAGGTGGCGGCGGCGCTCGCCGGCGAGCTGGTCGGCGACGGGGAGCTGCGCCTGCACGGCCTCGCCTCGCCCGGCTGCGCCCGCAGCGACGAGCTGGCGCTCGCCATCGAGCCGGCCGCGCTCGCCGCGCTCGCCGGCTCGCAGGCTGCCGCCGCGGTCGTCGCCGGCGCCGCCGAGCTGCCGGGCACGGTGGCGGGCGCGGTGCGGGTGGCCAGGCCGCGGCAGGCCATGGCGCGCCTGCTCGAGCTGTTCGAGCGGCCCGCCGCCATCGCCCCCGGCATCGATCCGACGGCGATCGTCGATCCGACGGCGGAGATCGGCCCCGGCAGCACGGTGGGCGCGCTCACCACGGTCGGCGCCGGAGCGCGAATCGGCGCCGGGACCGTGGTCTACGGCCAGGTCACCATCGGGGCGGGCGCGGCGATCGGCGACGCCTGCCGGATCCATCCGGGCGTGCGGATCGGCGACCGCGTGGTGATCGGCCGGCGGGTCATCATCCAGCCCAATGCCAGCATCGGCGCCGACGGATTCAGCTACATCCCGGCGAAGGCCGGCGAGGACGCGCCGCTGCGTCTCAACTCGATCGGCACGGTGGTCCTCGAGGACGAGGTGGAGATCGGCGCCTGCAGCACCATCGACCGCGCCACCCTGGAGGTCACGCGGATCGGCCGGGGCACCAAGATTGACAATCTGGTACTGATTGGCCACAACACGACCGTTGGCCGTAACTGCCTGATCGCCGGCCGGGTTGGCATCGCCGGCAGCTGCCGGATCGGCGACCGGGTCGTCCTGGCGGGCGGGGTGGGAGTGGCCGATCACCTGACGATCGGCGACGGTGCCGTCGTGATGGCGGGCGCCGGGGTCGGCCGGCACGTCGAGGCTGGCACCATCGTCGGTGGCTTCCCGGCCGTGCCGCGGGACGAGTTCCTGTCCAGCGTTCTCTCGGTCAAGCGACTGAAGAGGATGATGAAAAGGCTTGAAGACATTGAGCAACAGCTACTTGAGCTCAGGCGGCGAGATGGTTGAGACGCACCGGGGGCGGCGATGAGCGACGTTCAGGACAAGATCTTCGACATCATCGCCAAGGAGGCCTCGATCGACCGCTCGCGGATCACGCCGGCCTCGACCCTGAAGGACCTGCAGATCCCGTCGCTCGACGTCGTGCAGATCATTTTCGCCATCGAGGACCACTTCCAGATCAACCTGCCGGACGACAACGCGTCGTTCGACACCGATTCGGCGGGCGGGCTCGTCGCCACCGTGGAGCGCCTGCTCGCGGAGAAGGCCGAAAAGGAAAAGGCGAAGGCCTGACAGCCTCGTCCTCCCTCTCTCAACGGTACTGGAGATCATGCGCCGCGTCGTCATCACCGGCATGGGCTGCATTTCGGCCGTCGGCCACACCGCCGCCGCCTGCTGGGAAGCGATGCGCGACGGGCGCAGCGCGATCGGCCCGATCGTCAACATCCCCACCGAGCTTCTGCTGATCCGCGTCGCCGCCGAGGTGCGAGGCTACGATCCGCTGGCCCATTTCGAAGAGAAGAAGCTGACGCTGCTCGACCGGGTGACGCAGTTCGCCCTGATCGCCGCCCGCGAGGCGGTGCAGCAGTCCGGCATCGACTTCGCGCGCAACCGCCTGGGCGAGCGCACCGCGGCGATCATCGGCTCGGGCGTCGGCGGGCAGAACACGCTCGACGACTCCTATGCCCGGCTCTACCGGGACAAGAATCCGCGCTGCCATCCGCTGACCATCCCGCGGCTGATGCTCAACGCCCCGGCCAGCCACGTCAGCATGAATTTCGGCATCACCGGCCCGTCCTTCGCGGTGGCGAGCGCCTGCTCGTCGGCGAACCACGCGCTGGCCCAGGCGCTGCACATGATCCGCAGCGGGCTGGTCGATGCCGCCGTCGCCGGCGGCACCGAGGCCTGCCTGACGGTCGGCACCGTCAAGGGCTGGGAAGCCATGCGGGTGATGGCGAGCGACACCTGCCGCCCCTTCAGCCGCGGCCGCAAGGGCATGGTGCTGGGCGAGGGCGCCGGCGTCTACGTGCTGGAGACGCTGGAGCATGCGCAGGCGCGCGGCGCCACCATCCTGGCCGAGTTCGTCGGCGCCGGCATGTCGTCGGACGCCGGCGACATCGTCGCGCCGTCCGACCGGGGCGCCGCCCGGGCGATCACCGCGGCGCTGGAGGATGGCGGGCTGGCCGCCGACGAGATCGACTACATCAACGCGCACGGCACCGGCACGGCGATCAACGACCCGACCGAGACGCGCGCCATCAAGCTGGCGCTCGGGCCGCAGGCCGCGCGGGTCGGCGTCTCCTCGACCAAGTCGGTGCACGGCCACGGGCTGGGTGCCGCCGGCGCCATCGAGCTGGTGGCGGTGATCGGCGCCCTGGCCAACGGCGTGATGCCGCCGACCGCAGGGTTCGTCGAGCCGGATCCGGAGTGCGAGATCGACGTCATTCCCAACCAGCCGCGCGAGCGGCCGGTGCGCGCCGCGCTCTCCAACTCCTTCGCCTTCGGCGGCCTCAACGCCGTGCTGGCCCTGCGGCGCGCCCCCTAGTCGCGCACCAGTCGCGTCCTGGTCGCGTCTGGGCGCCGCTTTTCCTGGCGCCTGCCCCACAGTTTCCTTATTCTCGCCGCCGGCGCGACGCGATGTCGTCGGCATGCTTCCGGCCTGAGGGAGCATTCCCGGCGACGATGGAAGCCGTGACATGGACCGCTCTGGGCAGCCCGTGCCGGGTCCCGATTCCCGGGGCCGCATCAGCCGCCGGCATTGCCTGCGGGCGCTGACGGCTGCCGGCATCGCCGCCGCCACCTCGCTGCCCCGCCCCGCGCCGGCGCAGGACATCCGCTACTTCCGCATCGGCACCGGCCCGACCGGCGCCTCCTACTTCCCGGTCGGCGCGATGCTGGCGAGCATCATCAGCAACCCGCCGGGATCGCGCGACTGCGCGGCCGGCGGCAGTTGCGGCGTGCCGGGCCTGATCGCCGTCTCGCAGACCAGCCAGGGCTCGGTCGACAACCTCGAGGCGATGGCTGCCGGCCAGCTCGATTCCGGCCTCAGCCAGGCCGATGTCGCCTTCTGGGCCTATGGCGGCGCCGGCCCGTTCCAGTCGCGCGCGCCGATGAAGTCGCTGCGCGCCATCGCCAGCCTCTATCTCGAGAGCCTGCATGTCGTGGTGCGGCGGGACGCCGGGATCCGCAGCGTCGCGCAGCTGCGCGGCAAGCGGGTGTCGCTCGGCGCGCAGGGCTCGGGCACGCTGATCACCGCCCGCCAGGTGCTGGCCGCCTACAAGCTGGGCGAGAAGCTGGTGAAGCCCTCCTACCTGTCGGCCGCGACGGCGGCCGAGCAGATGCGCGCGGGCCAGCTCGACGCGTTCTTCCAGGTGGCGGGCGCGCCGGTGCCGGCGATCGCCGACCTGGCGCTGGCGACGCCGGTCGACATGCTGCCCTTCGAGGACGACACGGCCGCCCGGCTGCGCGCCTCCTATCCCTTCCTCGCCATCGACCTGATCGCCTCCACCACCTATGTCGGGATCGCCGACACGGTGACGCTCGGCATCGCCGCGCTCTGGCTCACCACCGAGGCGGCGGACGAGGAGCTGATCTACGGCATCACCAAGGCGCTGTGGCATCCCTCGACCCGCAAGGTGCTCGACCAGACGCCGATCGGCCGGCAGATCCGGTTCGACACCGCCACCGCCAACCTGCCCTTGCCGGTGCATGCCGGCGCGGCCCGCTACTACGCCGAGGTCGAGCAGAAGCAGTCCGACGAGGCGCAGAAGCAGCAGGCGCCGCAGCCGGCCTCGCAGTGACCAGCGGGCTTCAGCCGCCCGCGCAGTGAGGGCCCGGCGTCAGCCGGCCTTGCGGATCAGGAAGTGCAGCACCGCTCCGTCGCGGCGGCTCTCCACCAGCTGGTGCCCGGCGGCGCTGCAGAAATGGACGAAGTCCTGGTCGGCCCCCGGATCGGTCGCCTCGATGCGCAGCAGCCCGCCCGCCGGCACCCCCTGCATCGCCTTGCGGGCGCGCAGCACCGGCAGCGGGCACTTCAGCCCCTTGGCGTCGAGGAACAGCGGCTCGTCCATGACCGGCGACCCTAGCAAAGATCCCTGGCGGCGCAAGCCGTTGCGGCGGCCCGCCGCGCCACGCGGGGTTTGACGGCAAGGTCAAATCCCATCATATCTCGCGGGTCGCCGCCGCAGGCAGGCGACGGGTCGAGGGGTGCAATGGGCGTGTTCGGGAGATCGGGCAAACGGGTCGAGACATCGCCCGCGATCGGCGACACCGTGACCCCCACGACCTGCTACATGTGCGCCTGCCGCTGCGGCATCAAGGTGCATCTGCGCGACGGCCGTGTGCGCTACATCGAGGGCAACCGCGCCCACCCGGTCAATCGCGGCGTGCTCTGCGCCAAGGGCAGCGCCGGCATCATGACCCAGTACTCTCCGGCGCGGCTGACCCGGCCGCTGGTCCGCGTCGGGCCGCGCGGCGCCGGCGAGTTCCGCGAGGTCGAGTGGAGCGAGGCGATGACGCTCGCCGCCACCTGGCTCGCCGACATCCGCCGCACCAATCCGCGCAAGCTCGCCTTCTTCACCGGACGCGACCAGAGCCAGGCGCTGACCGGCTGGTGGGCGCAGCAGTTCGGCACGCCCAACTACGCGGCCCATGGCGGCTTCTGCTCGGTCAACATGGCGGCCGCCGGGCTCTACACGATCGGCGGCTCGTTCTGGGAGTTCGGCGAGCCGGACTGGGAGCACACCCGCTACCTCGTGCTGTTCGGGGTCGCCGAGGACCACAGCAGCAACCCGATCAAGATCGGCCTCGGCCAGCTCAAGGGCCGGCCGGCCGACCGGCGGGCCAAGATCCTGTCGATCAACCCGGTGAAGACCGGCTACTCGGCGATCGCCGACGAGTGGCTCGGCATCCGGCCGGGCACCGACGGGCTGTTCGTCTTCGCGCTGATTCACGAGCTGCTGCGCGCCGATCGCATCGACCTGCCCTTCCTGGTGCGCTACACCAACGCGCCCTGGCTGGTGATCCAGGCGCCGGGGACCTCGCAGGACGGGCTGATCGCCCGCGACGGCGCCGGCAACCCGCTGTGCTGGGACAAGACGCGCAACGCGCCGGCGAACGCGCTGCTGCCTGACGTCGTGCCGGCGCTGGTCGGCGAATTCGGCCTGCCCGACGGCCGCCGCGCCGTGCCGGCATTCCAGCTGATGGCCGGCCGCTATCTCGAGGCGCGCTACGCGCCGGACGCGGTGGCCGAGGCGTGCGGCATCCCGGCGAGCGCCATCCGCCGCATCGCCGCCGAGCTCGCCCATGCCGCCTTCGCCCAGGAGGTGGTGCTCGACGTGCCCTGGACCGACTGGGCCGGCCGGCGCCACGACAAGATGATCGGCCGCCCGGTCAGCATGCACGCCATGCGCGGCGTCGCGGCCCATTCCAACGGCTTCCACACCTGCCGGGCGATCCACCTGCTGCAGATCCTGCTCGGCAGCATCGATAGCCCGGGCGGCTTCCGCTACAAGCCGCCCTATCCCAGGCCGGCCCCGCCGCGCCAGCGTCCTGCCGGCCGGGTGCACGAGGTGACGCCGATGCAGGCCCTGCCCGGGCCGCCGCTCGGCTTTCCGACCGGGCCGGAGCAGCTGCTGGTCGAGGCCGACGGCACGCCGCGGCGCATCGACAAGGCCTTCTCCTGGGAGGCGCCGCTCGCCATCCACGGCGCGATGCACACCGTCGTCGGCAACGCCTGGCGCGGCGATCCCTACCCGATCGACACGCTGCTCCTCTACATGGCCAATATCGGCTGGAACTCGTCGATGAATCTCGGCGAGACGCTGGAGATGCTGGCCGACTGGAACAGCGAGGCGGGCAGCTACCGCATCCCGCACGTCATCTACGCCGACGCCTTCTATTCCGAGATGGTGCCCTACGCCGACCTGGTGCTGCCGGACACCACCTACCTCGAGCGCTGGGACTGCATCTCGCTGGCAGACCGGCCGATCAGCGACGCCGACGGCGCGGCCGACGCGATCCGCCAGCCGGTGGTCGCCGCCGACCGCGACGTGCGGCCCTTCCAGGAGGTGCTGCTCGACCTCGGCGTCAGGCTGCAGCTGCCGGGACTGGTCACGCCGGAGGGCGCGCCGCGCTATCCCGGCGGCTACGCCGACTACATCACCAACTTCGAGCGCAAGCCGGGCTTCGGGCTGCTCGGCGGCTGGCGCGGGCCGGAGGGCAAGGGCCAGGGCAAGGGCGCGCCCAACCCCGACCAGCTCGCCCGCTATCGCGAGAACGGCTGCTTCTGGCGCGCGCCGCTGGCGGACAACCAGAAGTACTTCAAGCACGCCAACCGCGCCTATCTCGACTGGGCGGCCTCGATGGGCTTCCTCGACCGCTCCGAGCAGATCGTGCTGCAGATCTACAGCGAGCCGCTGCAGCGCTTCCGGCTGGCCGCCCAGGGGCACGGGCCGATGCAGCCGCCGGACCGTCATCGCGAGCGCATCGAGCGCTACTTCGACCCGCTGCCCTTCTGGTTCGTGCCGCTCGAGGAAAGCGCGATCCGGGCCATCAACTTCCCGCTGCACGCAGTCACCCAGCGGCCGATGGCGCACTACCACTCCTGGGGCTCGCAGAACGCCTGGCTGCGCCAGATCCACGGCCGCAACTGGCTCTACGTCAACACCCGGACGGCGCAGATGATGGGCCTCGACGACGACGACTGGGTCTGGGTCGTCAGCCCTCGCGGCCGCATGAAGCTGCAGGTCCGGCTGATGGAGGGCGTCAACCCCGACACGGTCTGGACGTGGAACGCCATCGGCAAGCGGCGCGGCGCCTGGAACCTGTCGCCCGACGCGCCCGAGGCGCGACAGGGCTTCATCATCAACCACCTGATCGACGACCGGCTGCCGGCCAAGGGCGACGCCTACCGCTACGCCAACTCGGACCCGGTGACCGGCCAAGCCGCCTGGTACGATCTCCGCGTCCGGCTGGAGCGCGTGGCGCCGGAGGAGGCGCATGAGCCGAGCCCGCAGCTCGAGGCGCTGACCCCGCCGCCCAGCATCGGCGCGGCACCCGCCTTGCTGCGCTACGGGGCCGCCTTCCGCGGCCGCAAGGGCGACGACTGGGCCGGCAACGGGCCGCAGGGCCGCATCGAGCCGCCGCCGGCCAAGCGCAAGGGATGGTTCCGATGACCGGCATCCCGCGCTCCAGCGGCAAGAAGCTCGGCCTCGTCATCGATCTCGACATCTGCGTCGGCTGCCATGCCTGCGCCGTCGCCTGCAAGGAGTGGAACAGCGGCGGCGAGATGGCGCCGCTGACCGATCAGGACCCCTATGGGGCGGAGCCCTTCGGGGTCTGGTTCAACCGCGTCCACACCTACGAGGTCGGCGACGGGCGCGCCGCGCGGACCGTGCATTTCCCGCGCTCCTGCCTGCATTGCGAGAAGCCGGCCTGCGTCGAGGTCTGCCCGACCGGCGCCTCCTACAAGCGTGCCGAGGACGGCATCGTGCTGGTCAACGAGAGCGCCTGCATCGGCTGCAAGCTGTGCTCCTGGGCCTGCCCCTACGGCGCCCGCGAGTACGACTACATCAGCCGGACGATGAAGAAGTGCACGCTCTGCATCGACCGGATCTACAACGAGAACCTCGAGGAGGAGGAACGCGTGCCGGCCTGCGTCTCGACCTGCCCGGCCGGCGCCCGGCATTTCGGCGACCTCGGCGACGCCCAGTCGGACGTCTCGAAGCTGGTGCAGGAGCGCGAGGGCTACGAGCTGATGCCGGAGATGGGCTACCGGCCGGTGAACCGCTACCTGCCGCCGCGGCCGCGGCTGACCACGCCCGGCTCGACCGGCGCCCGTGGCACGCTGAAGCCGGTCGAGACCGAGGGCGGCAATCCCTTCCTGCGGTGGGTGGACCGCGTTCTCTCGCGCTGAGCCATGCATCCCGCACTCTCCGTCATCCTGTTCACCACGGTGGCAGGGGCAGGCTACGGCCTGCTCGGCCTGCTCTGCGGCCTCGGCGCGACCGGCCTGCTGCCGCAGGACCGCTGGCTCGCCATCGTCGGCTTCGCGCTCGGGCTCCTCGCCGTCACCTTCGGGCTGATCGCCTCGACCTTCCATCTCGGGCGGCCCGCCCGCGCCTGGCGTGCCTTCTTCTACTGGCCCTCCTCCTGGCTGTCGCGCGAGGCGGTGCTGTCGCTGGCGACCCTGATCCCCGCGGCGTTCTTCCTCTATCTGTGGCTCGCCGGGCGGCCGGTCGCCGCCCCGCCGGCCCGCGGCTTCGGGCTGGTCGCGGCCGGGCTGGCGCTGCTCACCGTCCTCGCCACGGCGATGATCTATGCCTCGCTGAAGCCGGTCCGGGCGTGGCGCAACATCTGGGTGGTGCCCAACTACCTGCTGCTCGGCACGATGACCGGGGCCTTGTGGCTGGCCGCGCTGCTGCACGGCTTCGGCCAGGCCCGGCCGTGGCAGAGCGAGCTCCTGGTCCTGCTCATCCTCGCCGCCTGGCTCGGCAAGCTGCTCTACTGGCACTCGATCCGCCGCGGCAGCCGCCGCAGCACGCCGGAGAGCGCCACCGGGCTCGGCCGCATCGGCCGGGTCCGCTCCTTCGAGCGGCCGCACACGGCGGACAACTACCTGCTCAAGGAGATGGGCTTCGCCGTCGCCCGCAAGCACGCCGACAAGCTGCGCCGGATCGCCTCCCTGGCCGCCTTCCTCGCCCCCGCCGTCCTGACCGTCATCGCCGCCGTGGCGCCGCGCTGGCTGGCCACCGCGGCGGCGCTGCTGGGCGCCGGCAGCGCGATCTTCGGCGTGCTCATCGAGCGCTGGCTGTTCTTCGCCGAGGCCCGCCACGCGGTGACGCTCTACTACGGCGCCGAGGCGGCGTAGGCCCTCAGGCCAGCTCCGGATAGCCCGCCGCCTCCGCCTGCCGGCGCATCGCCAGGATGGCGTCGTAGGCCGCCAGCGGCAGCTCGTCGAAGCCGGCCAGCAGCAGCGCATCGCGGGTCTCGGCCAGCCCCGGATCGGCGAACGCGGCCCGCAGGCCGTCGCGAAGCCGGCGCCTGCCGTCCTCATCCACCGCTCCGCCGGCGACGTAGGGCAATCCGGGCACCGCGGGACTCTCGAGCAGCACCCGGGTGCCGGCCAGCGCCGCCGGACGCCGGCGGGCCAGCAGGGCGTGAGTCACGCAGTCGATGGCGGCGAAGCCGGCGCGGCCGGCAGCGACCGCGGCGATGCTGGCCGCGTGGCTGCCCGTCTCCAGCACCGCGCCGCAGAACCGCCCGCCGGCGGCGTGCGGCGCCAGCAGGGCGCGCAGCACGTTGCAGCCGGACTGCGAGTCGCGGCCGTTCATCGCCGCGACCTGCCCGCGCAGCTCGGCGAGGCTGCGGGCCGGCGAGCCTTCGGCGACCAGCACCAGGCTGCGATAGAGCGGTCCCTCGCAGCCGGGCGCGGCGTAGCAGGGCGTGCCGAGCAGCCCGACCCGCCCGGCCAGCGCATGGGTCAGGGGATAGCCGCAGGTCTGGCTGAAGAGCAGCGCCGGGTCGAGCCAGTGGGCCGGCAGCGCCACCTCCCGGGTCAGCCGGCCGGGCACCTCGGCCAGCCCGGCGCGGCGGAAGGCGGCGGCCAGGCCGCGCCACCAGGAATCGGTCGCGGCGGCCAGCTCCGGCAGGTCGTACATCGGCAGGCTGGCCAGCATCGGCGCCGGCCCGGCGGCGCTCACGCGCTGTCCGCGGCCATCGTCCCGGGCAGCTGCGGCAGCCCGTCGGTGATGTCGTAGAAGTCGGCCTTGTCGGCGACGTAGATGTGCCGCACCAGCCGCAGCCCGCTCGGCTGGTCGAGGCTGCCGGCGTCGATCGAGACGGTCGCGGCGCCGACCCGCTGCCAGAACAGCGGCGAGCCGCAGCTGCGGCAGAAGCCGCGCCGCGCCTCGGCCGAGGCCGCGTACCAGGCGAGCTCGCCCTGCTCCTGGATCTCGACGCTCTCGAGCGCCGCGTTGGTGTAGACGGCGAAGTTGCCGTGCTGGCGCCGGCACTGGCCGCAATGGCAGGCGACGACGTCGCGCAGCCGCCCGCGCACGCGATAGCGCACCGCCCCGCAGAGGCAGCCGCCGGTGGTCATGCCGTCCTCAGTCATCGCGCCTCGCCCGTCTGGCACCGCCCTGGCCGCGATCGAGCTCGTCGAGCAGCGACCGCAGGAAGCCCGGGACGTCGGGCGGCTGCATCACCGCGGCCCGGATCAGGTCGTCGAAGTTCGCCGTCAGCATACGGATGTGCTCCGTGCTGTTGAAGACGAGATAGAGGTGGCCGACATAGATCGCCGCCCGCTTTGGGCCGAACACGGTGAGCGGCACCGAGTAGCGCTTGGCGCCGTCGTAGAGGAACCAGCGGAAGGTCGGATAGAGCTCGTCGACCAGCGCGATCATCCGCACCAGCTGGCGCCGCCGCGCCGCCGCCGGCAGGTCGCGCCAGATGCCCTCGCCGCGCGCGAAGCTCTCGACGCCCTGGCGCGGGCTGCAGACCTCCATGTCGGTCTCCGGCCGGCGCTGCGTCGCCAGCCGGGCGCTCGCCGCCTCGATCCGGGATTCCGGGATCGGCTCGGCATACTCACGGTACTCGTAGCGGATCAGCTCCTCGCTCTTCAGCAGGTCGGGCAGCGTCGCCGGCACGTAGCGCACCTTGTAGCCGGCCGCCTCGGCGTGCCAGCGGGTCAGCCTCTCGTCGGCCGGCGAGCCGGCGCCGGGCTCGATCTCGAGCGGCTGCGGCATGATCGCCGCCGTCAGCGGCCCGCCCTGGCTGAGGCCGAGCAGCCAGTCGACGCTGACCTGCTCGCTGGCGGCGATCGCCGCCAGCGTCTCGGCGCGCGGCAGCCGGTCGTTCGCCGGCGACAGGATCTGCGCCAGGGTCGAGCGGTCGATGCCGAGGCGCTGGGCGAAGGCGGCCCGGCTGTCGCCCGACCGGGCGATGACCTCGGCCAGCCGCGCACGGAAGATCGCCACCGTTTCGCGCCTGTCGATCATCGAGGCATTTTATAACGGTGCCGTGACAATTATCAACAAACGAGGCGTATAGCGCTCCAATGTTCTACCTTGTCAGCACATTGTCCCGTTGCGGCAGCGCACAAGGCCATGGTCATCTGGCCGGCAATGGCTACGCAACAAGGACTTGCCGGTCGGGTGGCGGCGGGGCCGGCGGCGGACTGGCCCACAATCGGGCTCGCCGCCGGCATCTACCTGGCCTATGGCCTCGTCACGTGGTTCTACCAGGACCTGCCCTGGTGGATCGTCATGCCCATCGGCGGCGCGATCGTCTGCACCTGGGGGTCGCTGCAGCACGAGGTGATCCACGGCTATCCCACGCCCTGGCGCCGGGTGAACGAGGCGCTGGTCTATCCCTCGCTCTGGCTGTGGCTGCCCTACGGACTCTATCGCGACGCCCACCTCAAGCACCATGACGACGCGCTGCTCACCTCGCCGAGCGAGGACCCGGAATCCTACTATGTCGGCGCTGCCGAATGGGCGGCGATGGGCCCCTTCCATCGCCGTCTGCGCCAGGTCCTGAACACGCTCGCCGGCCGACTCCTCATCGGCCCGTTCTACACGGTCTGGCGCAAGCTGCACCGGCTCGCCGACCGCGCCGCCGCCGGCGACCGCGCCTATCTCGGCTACTGGCTGCGCCACCTGCCGGGGGCGGCCATCGTCGTCCTCTGGGTCGTGGTGGTGTGCCGGATCCCGTTCGGGATGTACCTGCTGCTGTTCGTCTATCCCGGGATCTCGCTGAGCCTGCTGCGCTCCTTCGCCGAGCACCGGGCGCTGCCCAAGGTCGGCGAGCGCAGCGCCATCATCGAGAGCAACCGGCTGTTCGGCCTGCTCTACCTCTACAACAACCTGCACATCCTGCATCACCTGGAGCCGGGCACCGCCTGGTACCGGCGGCCGGCCCGCTACCGCCTGCGCCGCAACGAACTGCTGGCGATCAACGGGCACTATCTGATGCGCGGCTACCGCGAGCTCTTCGCCCGCTACCTCTTGCAGGCGAAGGAGCCGGTGCTGCACCCCTTCCTCGACCGGGGCGGGCCGAGCCCGTCGGCCGCCCCGGCCGCGGTGCTTCAGAACCGCCCGGCCTGATAGTCGCGGATCGCCTGGCGGATCTCGTCGGGCGTGTTCATCACGAAGGGACCGTACTTCGCCACCGGCTCCTTGAGCGGCCGGCCGGCGACGAGGATCAGGCGCGCCCCCTGCGGGCTCTCGGCGGCGAAGCCGTCGCCCTCGGACAGCACGGCGAGCCGGCTCTTCGGCACCGCCCGGCCCCGGCCGGGTGCGCCGATCGCCGCCTCGCCCTCATAGACATAGGCGAAGGCGGTGTGGCCCGCCGGCAGCGGCTGCTCGAAGCGGCCGCCCGGCGCCAGCGCGATGTCGAGATAGACCGGCTCGGTGGCGACGCCGCCGACCGGTCCTTCGGCCGCGCCGACGCGGCCGGCCACGACGCGCACCGTGGCGCCGCCCGGCAGTGCGACCTCGGGGATCCGCTCGGGGTCGATGTCCTGGTAGCGCGGCGCCGTCATCTTGTCGCGCGCCGGCAGGTTGACCCAGAGCTGGAAGCCGCGCATCAGCCCCTGCTCCTGCTCCGGCATCTCGGAATGGACGATGCCGCGGCCGGCCGTCATCCACTGGGCGCCGCCCGGCAGCAGCAGGCCGCTATTGCCCTGGTTGTCGCGATGGCGCATGCGGCCGGCCAGCATGTAGGTGACCGTCTCGAAGCCGCGATGCGGGTGGTCGGGAAAGCCCGCGATGTAGTCGGACGCCGACTCCGAGCCGAACTCGTCGAGCATCAGGAACGGGTCGAGGTCGGGCAGTGCCGGGCTGCCGATGACGCGAGTGAGCTTGACGCCGGCGCCGTCGCTGGCCGGCATGCCGCTGATGAGCCGAAGCACGCTGCGCCAGGCGGTGGTGGCTGCGGCGGGGCTGTCGGGACGGGCATCCATGGGGAGGTCCTCTGCGTGGCGGGTGATCCCCGCAAGATAGGCCGCGCGGGGCCGGGCCGAACGAGCCGCCATGGAACAGCATTGTTCGCGGGGCGGCAACAATCGGACCCCTTGACGGACGCGCCGCGCGCTCCCACCTCAACCGCCGCCGGGTGCCGATTGAAGGGCCCGGCATGGCATCGGCCGGACCCCGACGGGACGGCCTTCCTGCATGTTGCTCCGAGGAGGATGTGTAGCGATGCTGACGATCGACTTCACCCCGCTGTTCCGCTCCAGCGTCGGCTTCGACGGCCTGGCGCGCCTGCTCGAGACCACCCTGCCCGGCCCTGAATCCGGCGAGCCCGGCTACGAGATCGCCAGGACCGGCGAGAACGCCTACCGCGTCACCCTGGCGGTGCCCGGCTTCGCCGAGCAGGATCTCACCGTCGAGCTGACGCAGGGCCAGCTCCGCGTCGCCGGCCGCCGGCAACGCCGCCAGCCGGCCGGCGTGCTCCATCGCGGCCTCGGGCCGGACGAGTTCGAGCGCCGCTTCCAGCTCGCCGACCACATCCGCGTCGCCACGGCGCAGCTGGCCGACGGCCTGCTCGAGATCGAGCTGGTGCGCGAGCTGCCCGAGACGATGAAGCCGCGGCGGATCGCCATCGGCAGCGGCGAGCCTGCTGCCCGCAGCCGCAAGCTGATCGAGGCGAGCGCAGCCTGACCGGCGGCTCGTCGCGCGGGCGAGGCGCCGCTCCCACCGGCGGCGCCTCCTCGCCGGCCGTTAGGCCGGGGGCACCCCGCCCTCGGCCTTGCGCCGGGCGACGAAGTCCTTGAGCGCCTCGTCGATCGCGGGATCGAGGGGCGGCGGCTGGAAATCGGCCAGCAGCTGCTTCCAGATTCCGTTGGCGCGCTGCGCCGTGTCCTTGGCGCCGGCCTCGCGCCAGCTCTCGAAGTTCCGCCAGTCGGAGAGGATCGGGGCGTAGAACGCCGTCTCGTAGCGGGCCAGCGTGTGGGCGGCGCCGAAGAAATGGCCGCCCGGCCCGACCTCGGCGATCGCCGACAGCCCGAGCGTGTCCTCGTCGACGACGATCGGCTGCAGGAACTCGGCCATCATCTGCAGCATCTCGGCATCGACGATCAGCTTCTCGAAGGAGGCGACCAGCCCGCCCTCCATCCAGCCGGCGCCGTGCATCATCATGTGGGCGCCGCCCATCACCGCGCCCCAGATCGACATCTCCGACTCGTAGGCCGCCTGGGCGTCGACCGCGTTGGCGGCGCAGGCATTGCTCGAGCGGTAGGGGAGGCCGTAGCGCCGCGCCAGCTGGCCCCCGGCCATCGCGGCGCGGGTGTATTCGGGCGTGCCGAAGGCGGGCGCGCCGCTCTTCATGTCGACGTTGGAGGTGAAGCCGCCATACATCGCCGGCGCGCCGGGCGCCACCAGCTGGATGAAGGCGATGCCGGCCAGCGCCTCGGCATTCTGCTGCGCCAGCGCGCCGGCGATGGTCGCCGGGCACATCGCGCCGGAGAGGGTGAAGGGCGTCAGCACCACCGGCTGCCCGGCCCGCGCCATCGCCATCAGGCCCTGCAGCATCGGCTTGTCGAGCCGCAGCGGCGAGTTGCTGTTGACGATCGAGAAGATGCTCGGCTCGGCCTTCAGCTGCTCGCGGCCGACGCCGCGGGCGATGCAGGCCATCTCGATGCCGTCCTCGATGCGCTGGGCGCCCAGCGAATAGGGGTGCCAGATGCGGTCGGTGAGCGTGATCGCCGCGTAGTGCGCGTCGAGATGGCGGGTCGCCGGCGGCAGGTCGGCCGGCTCGACCGGGTAGCCGGCGACGAACTGCACGATGTTGAGGCTCTGGGTCAGCCGCAGCAGGTCGCAATAGTCGGCGAAGCTGCCCGGCCGCCGGCCGCGGTCGAGGTCGGAGACGTTGGGCGCGCTGGCCACCGAGCCGAAGTTGATGCAGTCGCCGCCGAAGGTCAGGTTGCGCTCGGGGTTGCGGGCATGCAGCGTGACCACCGACGGGGTGCGCCCGACCAGCTCCAGCACCATGGCGCGGTCGAAACGCACGCGCTGGCTGCCGGGCTCGACCCGGGCGCCGGCGGCGCGCAGCAGCGAGAGCGCCTCCTCCTCGAGGAACTCCATGCCGATCTCCTCGAGGATGCGCAGCGAGGCGTCGTGGATCGCCTCCAGCTGGTCGGCGCTCAGCACCTCGATCGGGCGGTAGGGGTTGCGGTGCTGCCGCCAGGGAAGCTGCACGAAGCTTCCCGCCGTCCGCCGTCGCCTGCTGCTGTCACGCGCCATGCCACGCCCCTCGCCGTTTCCCGCGCCGGTCTGCCGCTGCGGCGGGCCGGGCGGAATTAGTAGGCGAAGGCGCGGCCGGCCGGAAGCGGCATCGCGCCGCCCGCTCAGGCGGCGCGGCGCAGCACCAGGCGGAGCACCTGCGGACGGGCGGCGAAGCGCACCGGGATGCCGGAGAAGCCGGCGCCGATGTTGGTCACCCCCGTCATGCCGCCGAGCTGCCAGACGCCGCCCGCCAGCCGCCGCGGCAGCCGGCCGCCGCGGCGGTCCATGTGGGTGAGCAGCGGCACGCCCCCCGGCAGGCAGACCTGCCCGCCATGGGTGTGGCCGCAGAGATAGAGGCCATAGCCGTCCTCGGCCGCCTCGGCCGCCATCTCCGGCGAATGCACCAGGGCGATGCCGAAGGATCGGCCGGAGGGGCGGTGCGCCCGCAGGCAGGCGCGCGCCGCCGGGGTGAAGAAGCGGTGCACGTCGTCGAGCCCGGCGATGGCCAGCGCGTGGCGGCCGCGCACCCGCTCCGCGCCCTCGTTGATGAGCAGCGCGAAGCCGACCTCCTCGAGGATCGGCGCCAGCGCCGCGAGGTCGTGGTTGCCGAGCACGGCCAGCACGCCGTCGCGCGGCCGCAGGGCGCGGCGCAGCCGGGCGAGCGGCTCGACCGCCGCGCTGAAGTCGCCGCCATCGGAGAACTGGTAGTCGCCGGTCAGCACCGCGAGATCCGCCTGGACGCCCGAAACCACGTCGATCACTGCGGCGGGCAGCGCCGGGTGGCCGTCGATATGCAGGTCGCTGAGATGCAGGATGGAATAGCCGTCGAACGCCGCCGGCAGGCCGGGCAGCGGCAGCTCGCGCTCGACCAGCCTGACGTCGAGCGCATTGCGCACCGCGCGCCCGGCGAGGCCGGCCACGGCCAGCCCGCGTGCGAACAGCCGCTCCGCGGCGTTCTCGAGCGCCTCGAACCGGCAGGGCCGCAGCCCGTCCGGGGTCGAGCGCAGCTCGCGGCGGCGTTCCATCGCCTGGCGCGCCGCCTCCCACGAGCCGAGCGGTGCCAGGGCTTCCGTGTCGCGAGGCGCCGCGAGCGGCAGGCGGAGAAGGGCTTCCTGGGTCATGGCGCGATCTCGTGGGAGCGGGGGCGGAGGACCGCTCTCACATTCCATGCCAGGTGCTCGCGCCGCCGCGAGCGCAGCGAGATGCCCGCCCCGCCTCCGGCGATGACCCGCATCCGAAGGGCCGCCCATGCCATTCCGCACACTCCACACGCAGATTGCGACGCCGTGCCCGATCGGAGCGCCGGCGGCCCCCCTTATGGCAGCGTCGAGATGAACAGTCCCTGTATGGAGGAGTTTCCGGTGGCAGGCCGCAGCGATCGGCCGGCGGCTCAGGCCTCGCTTGCCGCCAGCTCCGACGACGGCCGTGCGATCCCGGCCGCGGCAGCGCCGATGCGGCGATAGACGAAGGGCGGCGGCGGCAGCGCCGACTCGCGCTCCGCCGCGGCGACCAGCGCCGGATGCTGCGGCGAGAGCGCGCAGGCGGGGTCGGTCGCGGCGGCGTCGCCGGCCAGCGCGAAAGCCTGGCAGCGGCAGCCGCCCCAATCCTGCTCCCGCCTGTCGCAGCCGCGGCAGGGCGCCTTCATCCAGCCGGTGCCGCGGAACAGCTCGAAGGCCGCCGAGGATTCCCAGATCGCCGGCAGGCTGCGCTCGCGCACGCTGTCGAAGCGCAGCCCCGGGATCGAGGCGGCGGCGTGGCAGGGCAGCACCGCGCCGTTCGGCGCCACATTGAGGAAGTGCCGCGCCCAGCCGCCCATGCAGGCCTTGGGCCGCCGTGCGTAGTAGTCCGGCACGACATAGTCGATGGTGAGCACGCCGGTCAGCCGCGCGCGGGCCGCCGCCACCGTCTCGGTCGCGCGCTCGAGCTGGGCGCGGGTCGGGATCAGGGCCGCCCGGTTGGCCAGCGCCCAGCCATAGTACTGCACATGGGCGACCTCGAGCCGCTGCGCGCCGAGCTCGACGGCGGCGTCGATCATCGCCGCGAGTCCATCCAGATTCTGCCGATGCACCACCAGGTTGACGGTGAGCGGCAGGCCGGCGGCCCGCACCAGGCGGGCCGCCTCGAGCTTGCGCCGGTGGCCGCCGCGATAGCCGGCCACCCGGTCGCCGGTCGCCGCATCGCTCGCCTGGAAGCTGAGCTGGACGTGCTCGAGCCCAGCCTCGGCCAGGGCAGCCATCCGGGGCCCGTCGAGCAGCACGCCGGAGGTGATCAGGTTGCCGTAGAGCCCGGCGCGCGCGGCATGCGCGACCAGCGCCTCCAGGTCGCGGCGCGCCATCGGCTCGCCGCCGGAGAAGTGGATCTGCAGGATGCCGAGCGCGGCGGCCTCGTCGATCACCCGCCGCCACGCGTCGGTCGACAGCTCGCCGGCGGCGCGCTCCAGCTCCAGCGGGTTGGAGCAGTAGGGACACTGCAGCGGGCAGCGATGGGTGAGCTCCGCGAGCAGCGCGTAGGGGGCGCCGGGCGCGCTCACGACGCCGTCACCACGCCCTTGTCGGCGAGGCCCTGGAGCAGCGCCTGGACGTCCTGCAGCACCTGCGGGCGGGGCGCGTCATAGGTGGCGGCGAGGTCGTCGACGATGGCGGCGACGGAGCGCTCGCCCTTGCAGCGCTCGATCACCGCGAGCGCGATCGGGTCGAGCACGAACAGCCGCTCGGGCGCCAGCAGCACCCACTGGTCGCGCGGCTGGTCGAAGCGCAGCCGGACGTGGCGGGCCAGCCGCGGCACGCTCGCCTCGCCGATCTCGAGCCGCGCGATCATCGCCGTCCGTCCGGCAGGAAGGCGCCCGGCGGGATGTGGCCGGGCTCGACATAGGCGTGGTGCAGCGCGTCGAGCTGCGCCCAGAGCACGTCGGTCTTGAAGGTCAGCGCCGCGATGGCCGCCTCCTGCTGGTCGCGCCGGCGGGCCTGCTGCAGCACGTAGGACAGGCCGAACGCGACGTCGCGCGGCGCCTCGCCCAGCCGCGTGCGGAAATAGGAGAGCGTCCGGTCGTTGGCGAACGCGTAGTTCTCCAGCAGCGCGGCGATGCGGGACTGGTGCAGCTCGGGCGCGAACAGCTCGGTCAGCGAGGAGGCGACCGCCTCGAGCAATGTGGCGTCGCGCACGAAGCGGACATAGGCGTCGACCGCGAAGCGGGTGGCCGGCAGCACCTCGCGCAGGCCGAGCACCCGCTCCCGGTCCAGCCCGACCCCCTCGGCCAGCACCAGCCAGCGCTCGATACCGCCCGGGTCGCCCTCGCGTCCGTCATGGTCGAGGATGCGGCCGATCCAGGCCCGCCGGAAGGCGGGATCCTCGGCGCGCGACAGCAGCGCGGCATCCTTCAGCGGGATGCGCGACTGGTAGTAGAAGCGGTTGAGCACCCAGGCCTGCAGCTGGCCGCGATCGAGCCGGCCCTGGTGCAGCAGCCGGTGGAAGGGATGCTTGTCGTGGTAGCGCTCGGCGCCGACCCGGCGCAGCCGGCGCTCGAGCTCCGCGGCGTCCCAGGGCTGGCTCACGCCTTGCTCACAGGGCGATCTCCATACCGTCCTCCGCCACCTCCCAGCCCGCCGCCGCGACCGCGGCACGCTCCGGCGAGTCGGCGAGCAGCGCCGGGTTGCTGTTGTTGAGATGGACGAAGATCCGGCGGGCGATGCCGAGGCCGGCGAGGCGCGCGACGCTGCCCTCGGCGCCGCTCATGCTGACATGGCCCATGCGGCGCCCGGTCTTCTGCCCGACTCCGGCAAGGATCATCTCGTCGTCGCGCCACAGCGTGCCGTCGAACAGCAGCAGCGCCGCCCCGCGCAGCCGGGCGGCCAGCGCCTGCGTCACCTCGGCGCAGCCCGGCACGTAGAACGCCGCCGGGCCACCCGCCGACAGCGCCAGGCCGATGGTGTCCTCGGGCTGCGTGCCGTAGCCGGGTCCGGCCGTCCGATCCTCGCGGAAGAGCGCGACCTTGCCGGGCACGGCGAAGGGCTCGGCCCGGATGCCGGTCGGCCGCCCCTCGGCATCCGCCACCGCGAAGCCGGCGTCGAGATCGATCGGGAGGCGCGCGACCAGCGCCGGGTCGAGCACGCCGAACACCGGGTTCTCCTGCAGGATGCCGAGCACCCGCCGGGTCGCGTAGACGGCGAAGCGATGGCCCTCGCGCAGGCTGAGCAGGCCGGCGATGTGGTCGACGTCGCCATTGGTCAGCAGCACCGCCGCGATCGGGCTGTCGCGCTTGCCCTTGCGGGGATGCAGGGCCGGGTTATCGAGATCCGCTTGCCGCAGGTCGGGCGAGCCGTTCACCAGCACCTGGCGCTCGCCGTCCGCCGACACCGCGATCGAGGACTGCGTGCCGGGCCGGCGCCGCCGGATCGCCGGCGCGGGCCCGGCGCGACGCCTCGTCGTTGCTGTTCCACTGTGGGAAGCCGCCGCCGGCAGCGGCGCGAGATCAGGATCTGCAGGACGTCCGTTCTCCGCGCAGAGCCGCCAGGAGCGTTCCGGCCAGGCCCCCCCCCCCCCCGGCTCGGGTCCGCTAGAGCTCGGCGCAGACGTAGGCGTTGATCTCCAGGCCTACGCTGATCTCGATCACCTTCGGGGTCGTCCACCGCATGGGGTTCTCTCCCGCTCGCTTGGCCGGCCGTCCTCATGACAGCCGCTGCACCGAAAACCTAGCGCACGTCCTCGCCACCTTCAAGGCGTGCAGAGGCTTGGCCGCGCGTGATCCATGGTTGCACGGACTTTTCTCCTAGGGTGGCGGTACCCCGGCAAGCTCGGAGAGGCGCCGGCCGAGCGCGAAGGCGCGCTGCTCGATCAGCTGCGGCTGCTCGCAGACATAGGACAATGCCTTCTGGCGCTCGTCGAAGATGCGGGCGTCCCATTGCTGCATCTCGGCGACGTCGGCGCGCTCGGACTGCTCGGCCGCGGCGGTCGCATCGGCGAGCCGGGCCAGCGCGTTCGCCTGGCGCTCGATCTTCTGCGCCAGCGCCCGCTGGCTGCGCGCGTAGCGGCCGATGCCGGCGATGATCGAGCCGCGGTCGGCATTGAGGATGTCGAGGATGCCGGAGAAGAGCAGCACCAGGCGCTGCGGGCGCTGCGGCCCGGCCGCGGCGGCGAAGCGCTCGACGGCGGCGAGCGCCTGGTCGAGCGGGGTGCGGCGCGCCGATGCCTCGGCCGCGAGCGCGGCGACCTCGCGGTCGTCGCGCCACGTCGCGCCGGCCGGCAGCGGCGGCCCGGTCCACACGGTCGCCGCCGAGATCTCCGGCACCTTGACCTGCCGGCAGGGCCAGTCGGGATCGGCGGCGGGCGCGCCCTGCCCCGCCGCCGGCAGCAGCAGGGCGGCGAGCAGCAGGCCCGTGCTCAGGCCGGCCCGGCGCGCCGCGCCATCAGCCCACGCGCCGGGTCGTAGCCGATGACGGCGAGCGCCAGGAAGACCAGGAGATAGAGCGCCACCCATAGGCAGGCCTCCGGATTGAACTGGCCGTAGAGGGCGAAGCGGATCAGCTCGACCGCCTGGGTGAAGGGGTTGATCGCGCAGATCTGCGCCAGCACCGGGCTGGCCTCGCGCACCCGCCACAGCGGATAGAGCGCCGAGGAGGCGAAGAACATCGGGAAGATGACGAAGTTCATCACCCCGGCGAAGTTCTCGAGCTGGCGGATCGCCGAGGAGAGCAGCAGCCCGAGCGCGCCCAGCATCAGGCCGGAGAGCAGCAGGGCCGGGAGCACGGCGACATAGCCGGCCGGCGGCGCCTGGACCTGCCAGAACCAGGCGACCGCGAGAAAGACGTAGGCCTGCAGGACCGAAACCGCGACGCCGGCGAGCAGCTTGCAGATCAGCAGGTACCAGCGCGGCAGCGGGCTGACCAGCAGCGTCTTCATGCTGCCCATCTCGCGGTCGTAGACCATCGAAAGCGAGCTCTGCATGCCGTTGAAGAGCTGGATCATCGCCACCAGCCCGGGCGTGATGTAGTCCTCGTACAGCACGTAGGTCTGGTAGGGCGGCATGATCGAGACGCCGAGCGTCGCCCGGAAGCCGGCGGCGAAGATGAACAGCCAGACCAGCGGGCGCACCAGGGCGGAGACGAAGCGCTCGCGCTGATGCACGAAGCGGAGCCCCTCCCGCACGATGATGCCGGCGAGGCAGCGGCGGTAGGCGGCCAGGCCCAGGGAGCGGCTCATCACCGGCCCGCCGCGGTCAGCCGGCCGAAGGCGCTGCGGATATCGGCCGCCCCGGCCTGCTCGACCACCACGGCGACCGGGCCGTCCGCCAGCACCCGGCCCTGATGCAGCACGATCACCTGGTCGCCAGGCTCGACCTCGTCGATCAGGTGCGTCGCCCAGAGCACGCCCAGCCCTTCCTCCCGATTCAGGCGGCGGACATGCTCGATCATCGACTGGCGGCTGCCGATGTCGAGCCCGACCGTCGGCTCGTCGAGCAGCAGCAGCCGGGGCCGATGGACCAGGGCCCGGGCGATCTCTCGATGCGGCGGACCTGGCCGCCGCTCGGCTTACGCACCTTGTCGCGCGCCCGATCGGCCAGGCCGGCGCGCTCAGCTCGGCAGCGATCCGCCGCCTCGCCTCGGCCGGGGCCATGCCGTGCAGCGCCGCGTGGTAGCGCAGGTTCTGCTGCACCGAGAGGTCGAGATCCAGCGTGCGCTGCTGGAACACCACCCCGATCACGGCGAGCGCCGCGGCCGGGTCGCGGCGAAGCTCGTGGCCGTCGACCCTGACGGCGCCGCCGCGGTGGTTGTAGAGCCGGGTGATCAGCGAGAAGAGCGTGGTCTTGCCGGCGCCGTTCTGGCCGAGCAGCACGGCGGCACCGGCCGGAACGACGAAGCTCACCCGGTCGAGCACCGTGCGGGCGCCGAACCTGTGGCCGAGATCCGCAACCTCGAGCGCCGGCACGGCGGCCGGCCGCGCGGCCGGCGCCACCCCGGTCGAAGCGTCCGCGCCGCGGCGGCCAGCGCGGTCACTTCATCACGCAGGCGGTTTCCGGCTGGTCGATGCCGAGCGTGTCGAGCTCGCTGTGCTCATGCAGGAAAGCCCTCCTGCGGCGACACCGATGCCAGCGAGCGCGGTCCGGTCAGCAGGATCGGCTGTCGCATCTGGCCGTCCCAGGTTGCGGAAGGTGAGCCTCTGCCCCTTGAAGCCGGCGACGTCGAAGGCCGCGCTGCGGACGAAGGCGCCGATCGTCTCGGCATCCGCCTTGCCGCTGCGGGTCGCCGCCTCGGCGATGCTGCGGGCGGCCAGCCAGGCGGCATAGTCGCGCGGCGTCATCCAGCGATGCGCGGCCCGCTCGAAGCGGTGCTGCAGCTGGGTGGCGCCCCATTGCTCGTGGGTCCGCGACCAGGCGGTCGCGACCAGCCCCTGGGTGCCGGCGACCGGCCGCGGCCGCCAGGTCCGGTAGGGCAGGTACTCGCCGAACAGGTCGCTCTCGTCGGCGACGATCAGCACGTCGTAGTCGGCGCCCTGGGTCAGCACCGGCATCTGCCGCTGGATCTGGGCGTGGCCGGTGTCGGTGCGCCGTGCCGTGGCGGCGGCGTCGTATTCGTGGTCCTCGACGATGCGGGCGCGGAACTTGGTCGCGGCGCGGCGGATCGCGTCGGCATAAAGCTTGTCCCCCGGCCCCTTCCCGACCAGCAGGAACCAGCGGTTCCATTGCTTCCAGATCAGGTACTGCGCCAGCCCGTCGGCCAGCATCGCCCGGCTCGGCACGACATGCAGCAGGTTGCGCCGGCAGTCGGGCCCGCGCAGCCGGTCGTCGGTCGCCTGCACGTTGAGCAGCAGCGCGTCCTTCGCCTCCGGCAGGTCGGCGACGGCGAGCAGCCGCGGCGCCGCGAGATCGAGGATCAGCATCCGATCGCCGGCGGCGAGCAGGCGACGCGCCGCGCCGGCGACGTCGGCACCCTCCGGGACGATGGCTTCGTCGAGGACGAAATGCTGGTGGGTGAACTGACCGGTGGTGTTGTCGTCGACGATGCCGAGCCGCGCTCCCTCGACGCCGTCGTCGATGACGATCGGCTCGACCAGCGACAGCGGCAGCGGCCGGCGCACGGCCTCGCCGAGATAGCCGACCCGCACGGTCGCGGCGGGCTGCCCGTCCGCCACGGGCTGCTCGTCCGCCAGGGCCCGCCCGCCCGGCGCCGGCAGCGCGCCGGACGCGGCCAGGGCACCCAGGAGCAGCCAGAGGATGCGCCGCGGCAGCGCGCGGCCGGCCGCGATCGGCCGATCCCGATCGGTCATCGCTTCGGTGAACCTTCCGCCATGGCGAAGGTTCCGACCACGGACGCCGCGTCGCAGGATCGCAGTCGCAGGTGACGATGAGCCCGATGAGCCGACCGAGCGCAGCCCTCGCGCTCGCATTGCTTCTCCTCTCCGGCGCGGTGCCGGCGATGGCTGCGCCGCAGCCGATCGCGCTGTTCCCGTTCGAGCTGATCGACACCAGCCTGTCGGGCGCCGAGCGCGGGACCGGCGCCGCCGAGCAGCGCCGCCTCGGCGCGCTCGACCGTCAGCTGCGGGACGCCGTCGCGCAGTCCGCCCGCTACCGTCCGGTCGATCTCGCGGCGGAGCAGGAGCGCATCGCCGCGGCCGGCCGGCTGTCGGGCTGCGGCAGCTGCGCTGCGGCGATCGCCAAAGCGGCGGGAGCGTCCCTGGCGCTGACCGGCACGGTGCAGAAGGTCAGCGAGCTGATCCTCAACATCAATCTCTTCCTCTGGGACGCCGCCAGCGGCCGGCAGCTCCGCGCCATGAGCGTCGACATCCGCGGCAACACCGACGAGTCCTGGACGCGCGGCCTGCACTACCTGCTGCGCAACGTGCTGCTCGCCGCGACACCGCCGACCGGGGACATCGCTGCGTCCCGGCTGTTGGCTCAGCGCTAGCGACTGAAGGAAGGATCCGGATGCGCCGTACCGCGCCGCTGCTCGCCCTGCTCCTGCTGCTCCTGCCGGCGGCGGCGCGCGCGGCCGAGACCATCCGCATCGGCGTGCTGAAGTACGGCACGGTCAACTGGCAGCTCGATGTCATCAAGGCGCACGGGCTCGACCGCGCCGCCGGCTTCGAGCTCGATCTCGTCGAGCTGGCCGGCAAGGACGCCACCACCGTGGCGCTGCTGGCGGGCGGGGTCGACGTCATCGTCACCGACTGGCTGTGGGTGGCGCGGCAGCGCGCCGAGGGCGACCGCTTCGCCTTCGTCCCCTACTCCACCGCGGTCGGCGCGCTGATGGTGCCACCGGGCTCGCCTCTGCACGGCCTCGCCGACCTGCGCGGCCGCCGCCTCGGCATCGCCGGCGGGCCGCTCGACAAGAGCTGGCTGCTGATCCGGGCCATGGCGCTGGCGCGCGACGGTCTCGACCTCGATGCGGCGGTCGACAAGCTCTACGGCGCCCCGCCGCTGATGAACCAGGAGGCGCTGTCCGGCCGGCTCGACGGGGTGATCAACTTCTGGAGCTTCCTGGCTGAGCTGCAGGCCAAGGGCTTCCGTCCGC
>JAXMCI010000008.1:0-221121 GCA_046349435.1 Dongiaceae bacterium
GATCCGTCCTGGATCCTGGGCGGCTACGGCTACTTCGACATCCAGAACAGCGAGAACGACAACCTGTTCTACCAGGCGACGCTGGGGCTGGAGGCGCTGTCGGTCGACTGGGACTTCCGGGTGAACGGCTACATCCCGTTCAACGCCGGGGGCCAGAGCGTCGACAACGGCAACGGGCACCTGGAGATCAGCGGCAACACGATCGGGATCACGACGGACCGCGAGAAGCCGCTCTACGGCTTCGACGGCGAGGTCGGGTGGCGGCTGCCGATCTTCCCGGCGGACGGCGACATGGACGTCCGCGCCTTCATCGGCGGCTACTTCTTCACCAACTCGGACGTCGACACGATCGCCGGCCCGCGCGGGCGGCTGGAGGTGCGGCTCTACGACCTCGACTTCCTGGGGGTGCAGTCCCGGCTGACGATCAACGGCGAGGTGCAGTGGGACAACCCGCGGGGCACGCAGGCCTTCGGCGGGCTGGAGCTGCGCATCCCGCTGGGTGCGGTGACCGGGACGCCGGGACCGAAGCTGTCGCCGCTCGACCGCCGGATGGTCGACCGGGTGCAGCGCGACGTCGACATCGTGACGGAGGACTACCAGAGCGACCCCAACGACGTGATCGTCGACGGGCTGACGGTGAAGACGCACACCATCGTCTTCGCCGAGGCCGGCGGCACCGGCAACGGCACCAAGGGCAACCCGACCAGCCTGGAGAACGCGCCGGCGCTGGCCGCCGCCAAGGGCGCCAACGCGATCATCGTGGTGCGCGGCGAGGCCGGGCCGATCAACCTCAGCGGCCAGCCCGTCCAGCTCGAGGACGGCCAGGCGCTGCTCGGCGGCGATTCCCGGGTGCGGCTGACCGACGCCGGCGATTCCGACATCCACGTCGGCTTCCACGCGCCCGGCGCCCGGCCGACGGTGATCGGCAGCACCAGCAGCGCCAACCTGATCCAGATGTATGCGGGCGGCCAGAACCGGGTCACCGGGCTCGACATGGCCGGCAGCTTCGACAACGCCGTGTTCGGCCTGAACATGGAACGGGCCATCGTCACCGACAACAATATCGACCCGCCGGCCGGCAACGGCATCTTCCTGCTGAACAGCGGCCCCGGCGTGCCCGGCAGCCAGTTCGCCTACATCGCCCGCAACTCGGTCGATGGTGCCGGCTCGGCCGGCATCGCGGTGAAGTCCTACCTCTCCGACACGCTCGCCCACACCCAGACCGTCGTCATCGCCGACAACACAGTGACCAATGCCGGCAGCAACGGCATCGAGCACACGGCGTCGGATGACGGCATCGCCAGCCTCAGCGAGGCGGTGCTGATCGCCGGCAACAGCGTCAGCAACGTCGGCGGCTACGGGATCGTCGACCGGCAATCCTTCAACGCGATCCCCGGGGCGGTGAGCCAGCAACTGGCCGTTTACGGCAACAGCGTCACCGGCGCCGTAGACGGAATCCGGGTGGTGTTCGCCGCGCGCGAGGTGGGCAGCCTCTATCAAGCGGTCGCCATCGGCGGCAATGCGCTGGACTCCGTGGGCTCCGGCATCTTCGTCAACGGCTCGCTGGCCTCGATCCCTGGTGCGGTGGTCCAGAACCTGGCGATCTCGAGCAACGGGATCGACGCCGCCGGCGGCGGGATCTTCGTCGGCGTGGCGATGTCCTCGCTGTCCGGTGCGGCGATCCAGAACGTCTCGATCGCGGACAACGCGATCGTCAGCGCCGGCGCGACCGGAATCTTCTTCTCCGTGGCAGGGTCGCCCCTCGGCAGCCTCTCCCAGACGGTCGCCATCGACGGCAATTCGCTGGGCTCCGTCGGCTCCGGAATCTTCTTTTCCGAAGCGTTCAATTCGGTTTCGGGCGCACTCGTCCAGGACGTGTCGATCGCGGCCAACAGCATCGCCAGCGCCGGCGCGACCGGGATCGCGTTCTCTGAAGTCGCCTCCGAGCTTGGCAGCGTTTCCCAGGCCGTCGCCATCGACGGCAATACGCTGGGGTCGATCGGCGCGGCCGGGATCAGTTTCACCGAGGCCTTCGCCTCGGTCCCGGGCGCCGCGGTCCAAGACTTTTCGATCTCGGCGAACGGCATCGCCAGCGCCGGCGCAGACGGCATCGTCGTTCAGTTGAACGGCTCCGACCTCGCCGGCCTCTCGCAGACGGTGGCGGTCGACGGCAACAGCCTCGGCACGGTCGCCAGCGACGGCATCGTCCTCGCCGAATCGCTCGTCTCCGTCCCGGGCGCCGTCGTGACCGGCTTCTCAGTCAGCGACAACAGCCTGACCAGCGCCGGCGGCGACGGCATCGATGTCGCCATTGGCGGCTTAGTCCTGGGCAGCCTGTCCCAGACGGTCGCGATCGACGGCAACGGCCTCGGCACGGTCGCCAGCGACGGCATCGTCCTGGCCGATTCGCCCATCTCCGTCTCGGGCGCCGTCGTGACCGGCTTCCACATCAGCTACAACAGCCTGACCAGCGCCGGCGGCGACGGCATCGACGTCGCCGTTGCCGGCGCGATCCTGGGCAGCCTGTCCCAGACGGTCGCGATCGACGCCAACAGCCTCGGCAGGGTCGCCAGCGACGGCATCGTCCTCGCCGAGTCGCTCAACTCCGTCCCGGGCGCCGTCGTGACCGGCTTCTCGATCAACGACAACAGCCTGAGCAGCGCCGGCGGCAACGGCATCGTGGTGGCCGTCGCCGCCGCGTTCCTGGGAAGCCTGTCCCAGACGGTCGCGATCGACGGCAACGGCCTCGGCACGGTCGCCAGCGACGGCATCACTTTCGTCGAATCGCCCGGCTCGGTCTCGGGCGCGGCCGTGACCGGCTTCTCGGTCAGCTACAACAGCCTGACCAGCGCCGGCGGCGACGGCATCCACTTCGGCTTCGCGGCCACGAGCTTCGACAACCTGTCGCAGACCGTCGCCATCGGCCACAACAGCCTGGGCACGGTCGCGAGCAACGGCATCGTCCTCACCGAATCGCTGATCTCCGTCACGGGCTCGGCCGTGACCGGCTTCTCGGTCGGCTACAACAGCCTGACCAGCGCCGGCCGCGACGGCATCAACGCCTCGATCAACGAGACCAGCCTCGGCGGCCTGTCGCAGACCGCGACCTTCGACCACAACAGCGCCGGCACGGTCGGCAGCGGCGGGATCGTTCTCAACAGCAACCTGACCGCGATCAGCGCCGCCGTCCAGTCCGTCACCTTCGTCCGCTACAATGCCGTCGCCAGCGCCGGCGCGGATGGCATCGACATCAATATGAGCGACACGAGCCTGGCCGGCCTGTCGCAGACCCTCGCGGTCGATCACAACACGGCCGGCGCGGTGAGCGGCGACGGCATCGCCTTCAACAACAACCTGTTCTCCGACGGCGGGACGGTCGTGTCCGACCTGTCCTTCAGCTACAACAGCGTCACCAGCGCCGCGGGCAACGGCATCGACATCAACCTCAATGCCCAGAGCCTCGGCGGCCTGTCGCAGACCGTGGCCGCGGACCACAACAGCGCCGGCACCGTCGGCAGCGACGGCATCCGCCTCAACAACAACCTGTTCACGGCCGGCACGGTCGTCTCCAACCTGTCCTTCAACTACAATACGGTCGGCAGCGCCGGCAGCAGCGGCATCGATGTCAACCTCAACGCCCAGAGCCTCGCCGGCCTGTCGCAGACCGTCGCCCTCGACCACAACGGCATCGGCACGGCCGCCGTCGACGGCATCGCGCTGAACAACAACATCTTCGCCATCACCACCCCGGTCGCCACCAGCCTGTCGGTCAGCTACAACAGCATCACCAGCGCCGGCACCCAGGGCATCGGCCTGAATCTCAACAATTCCAGCCTCGCAGGCCTGTCGCAGACCATCGCGGTGAATCACAACGCGATCGGGACCGCGGCGGACGAGGGCATCTCCCTAGACAACAACATTTTCGCAATCGGCGGCACGGTCACCTCGGGCCTCTCGCTCAGCAACAACACCATCGGCAACGCCGGCTCGGCCGGCATTTACCTCGTCCAGACCGGCGGCAGCGCGACCGTCGTGCAGACCCTCACGATGAACAGCAACGCCGTCTCGGCGGCCGGCGCCAACGGCATCGCCAGCCGTCTGAGCTTCGGCGCCCCCGGCAGCTTCACCCAGGGCGGCACGATCAACGCGAACAACGTGCGCTCCGCCGGCGTCAACGGCCTGCTGGTCGGTGCCACGGCCGGGGCCGGTGCCACGGTGGGCACGAACCTCAGCCTGTCCGGCAACACGCTGACGCTCAACGGCGGCAACGGCTTCGCCGGGCTGGCCAACGGCGCGGGGGCGAGCGAGACCTTCACCCTGGTCTCCGGCAGCGGCAACCACTTCACCAGCAACGGCGGCGCCGGCGTCTACCTGTCGAACACCGGCGGGTCGCTCAGCTTCGCCATCAACCTCAACGACCTGTCCGGCAACACCGGCGGCACCACCGCCACCGCCGGCACGGTGACCATCACGCCCTGATCAGGCGGCCCGGCGCGGTGCATGACCGGCGGGCCAAGGGATGGGGGATCTGGTCATGGGCGTGAACGTTCGTCTGCGATCGCGGCTTCTGGTCGGCGTCGCAACGGTGGCGCTGGCCGCGCCCGGGGCCGGCAAGGCGCTGGCGCAGGAGGCGAAGTGGCAGCCCTGGCTCGAGGCCGGGGGGATGGTGGGGACCAGCCACAGCTTCGGCGACGTCGACATCTTCGTGCCGGTCTGGCAGGACCAGACCTCGCTGCTGTTCGGGGATTTCCGGGGGACGTTCAGCAGCCAGCCGACGCAGGAAGGCAATTTCGGCCTGGGCTACCGCACGCAGGTCGACCCGTCCTGGATCCTGGGCGGCTACGGCTACTTCGACATCCAGAACAGCGAGAACGACAATCTGTTCTACCAGGCGACCCTGGGGCTGGAGGCCTTGTCGGTCGACTGGGACTTCCGGGTGAACGGCTACGTCCCGTTCAACGCAGGGGCGCAGAGCGTCGACAGCACCAGCGGCCACATCGAGATCAACGGCAACACGATCGGGATCACGACGGGCCGGGAAAGACCGCTCTACGGGTTTGACGGCGAGGTGGGGTGGCGCCTGCCGGTCTTCCCGGCGGAGGGCGACCTCGACGCGCGGGCCTTCATCGGCGGCTATTTCTTCACCAACTCGGACGTCGATACGATCGCGGGCCCGCGCGGCCGGGCTCGAGGTGCGCTACGACCTGGACTCCTTGGCGTGCAGTCGCGCCTGACGATCAACGGCGAGGTGCAGGGACAACCCGCGCGGTACGCGGCGTTCGGCGGTCTCGGTTCTCCGATCCTGCTCGGCGTGGTGACCGGGACGCCGGGGTCGAAGCTGTCGCCGCTCGACCGGCGGATGGTCGATCGGGTGCAGCGCGACGTCGACATCGTCACCGAGGACTACCAGAGCGCCCCAACGACGTGATCGTCGAGGGCCGACGGGGAGGACCCACACCATCGTCTTCGCCGCGGCCGGCGGCACCGGCGACGGCACCAGGGACGACCCGACCAGCCTGGAGAACGCGCCGGCGCTCGCCGCGGCCAAGGGCGACAACGCCATCATCGTGGTCAAGGGCAATGGCGGGCCGATCAACCTGTCGGGCGCGCCCGTCCAGCTCGAGGACGGCCAGGCGCTGCTCGGCGGCGATTCGCGGGTGCGGCTGACCGACGCGACCGACCCCCGCATCGGGACCACCTTCGACGCACCGGGCTCGCGGCCGACGCTGATCGGCAGCACCAGCACCGCCAACCTGATCCAGATGTACGCGGGCGGCCAGAACCGGGTGACCGGGCTGGACATGGCCGGCAGCTTCGACAACGCCGTGTACGGCCAGAGAATGGAACGGGCGATCGTCACCGACAACAACATCGACCCGCCGGCCGGCAATGGCATCTTCCTGATCGACCGCCTCGGCCCGGGGGTGCCGGCGAGCCAGTTCGCCTACATCGCGCGCAACTCGGTCGACGGCGCCGCCAACGGCATCGCCGTGGTCTCCTCGCTCACCGAGGGGCTGACCTTCACCCAGACCGTCGTCATCGTCGACAACACGGTGACGGGCGGCAACAACGGAATCGGGCACGCGGTGCAGGGCTTCGGCGTGGCCAGCTTCAGCGAGTCCGTGCTGATCGCCGGCAACAGCGTGAGCGACATCGGCGGCACCGGGATCTTCGATTTCGACACGCTGGGCAGCATCCCGGGAGCGGTGAGCCAGCGCGTTGCCATCTACGGCAACCGGGTCGCCACGGGCAGCGGGCCCGGCATCGACGTGGTGCTCCGCGGCCTCGCCCTCGGCAGCGCCTACCATGGCGTCGAGATCTTCGGGAATTCCGTTGCCGACACGTTCGATGGGATCGATGTCATCGAATTGCTCAGTGCGGATTCCGGCGCGGCGATCTCCAAGATCGACGTGGCGGGCAACGTCGTCAGCGGCGCAGGCCGCGACGGGATCTTGCTCGCCCTCGCGGCGCCGAGCCTCTCCAGCCTTTCCCGGGCGGTCGCCATCGAGGGCAACAGCGTCGGCACCGCCGTCCTGGACGGGATCCTCGTGACGGATTCGATCGCCTCCGTCGCGGGCGCGCTCGTCGAGACCGCGTCGATCAGCTACAACCGCGTGACGAGCGCCGGAAACGAGGGCATCGAGGTCGCCCGCGTCGGCATCGGGCTGGGCAGCCTCTCCCAGGCGGCCGTGATCGACCACAACAGCATCGGCACGGCCGGCGGCGACGGCATCAAGCTCTCAAACAGCGCCTCCTCGGTCTCGGGCGCGGTCCTCTCCGGCCTTTCGATCCGCGACAACGCCGTGACCAGCGCCGGCGGCAACGGCATCAGCTTCGGCGTCGTCGACTACCGCCTGGGCGGCAGCCTCTCGCAGACCGTGGCGCTCGACCGCAACACCGTCGGCACCGTCGGCGGTGACGGCATCTTCGTCTCCGACCGCCTGGCCTCGATCGCCGGCGGCGTCGCCTCCGGCCTTTCGGTCAGCTACAACGCCGTCGCCAGCGCCGGCAGCAACGGCATCGGGCTGAGCCAGTCGGTGAACGGCGCCACGGTGAGCCAGAGCCTGGCGATCGACGGCAACGGCATCTCGGCCGCGGCGCGCGACGGCATCGCCAGCCGCCTCGCCGTCGGAGCGGCCGGCACGGTCGCCCAGCACGGCACCATCGATGCCAACAGCGTGCGCTCGGCCGGCGGCAACGGCGTGCTCGTCGAGGCCCAGGCCGCGGGAGCGGGCAGCGCGGGCATCGACCTCCAGCCTGTCGGGCAACACGGTGACGCTCAACGCCGGCAACGGCTTCGCCGGGCTGGCCAGCGGCGCCGGGGTCGGCGAGACCTTCACGCTGGTCTCCGGCAGCGGCAACCACCTCACCAGCAATGGCGGCGCCGGCGTCTACCTGTCGAACGCGGCGGGCGGCTCGTCGATCAGCTTCGCCATCAATCTCAACGACCTGTCGGCCAACACCGGCGGCAGCACCGCCACCGCCGGTACGGTGACCATCACACCCTGATCAGGTGACGGCGGCGCGGCGGCGGAAGCGCGGCTCGCGCCATTCCTCCGCCGTCATGACCGCGGCGAGGTGGGCGACGGCGTCCCAGATCTCGGCGTGGGTGGTGTAGAGCGGGCCGAAGCCGAAGCGGCAGATGTCCGGGGCGCGGAAGTCGCCGATCACGCCGCGGGCGATCAGCGCCTGGACGATGGCGTAGCCCTCGGGATGACGGAAGGAAACCTGGCTGCCGCGCAACGCCGCCTCGCGCGGCGCCGCCAGCGCCAGGCCGGCGCCGGGCAGCTCCTGCTCGACCAGCGCGATGAAGAGGTCGCCGAGCGCCATCGACTTGGCACGGATGGCGGCCATGTCGGCCTCGAGCATCAGGTCGACGCCGCATTCCAGCGCCGCCAGGCTCAGCATCGGCGGCGTGCCGACGAGGTTGCGGCGGATGCCGGCGCCGGGCGCATAGCCGCTCTCGAAGGCGAAGGGCCGGTCGTGGCCGAGCCAGCCCTGCAGCGGCTGGCGCCAGTCCTGCTGCAGCCGCCGCGCGACATAGAGGAACGCCGGCGCGCCCGGCCCGCCATTGATGTACTTGTAGCCGCAGCCGACCGCGAGGTCGGCGCCGGCCGCGCCGAGATCGACCGGCAGCGCCCCGGCGCTGTGCGCCAGGTCCCACAGCATCAGCGCGCCCCGGTCGTGCGCCGCCGCCGTCACTGCCTTCATGTCGAAGCGCCGGCCGGTGCGGTAGTCGACCTCGGTCAGCATGGCGACGGCCGTGTCGCCGTCGATCGCCGCCGGGATGTCGTCCGCCGCGACCAGCCGCAGCCGCAGCCCGCCACCGAGCAGCCCGGCCACGCCCTCGGCGATGTAGAGGTCCGTCGGGAAGTTGTCGGCGACCGACAGGATGGTCCTGCGCCCGGGCCGCGCCGCGGCCGCCCCGGCCAGCAGCTTGAAGAGGTTGACCGAGGTCGAATCGGCGACCAGCACCTCGCCCGGCGCCGCCCCGACCAGCCGGCCGATCTTGTCGCCGATGCGGGCCGGCGCGCCGATCCAGTCGGCGTCGTTCCAGCTGCGGATCAGCCCCTCGCCCCACTCCCGCTCGACCAGCCGGGCGACGCGGGCCGGCGTCTCGGCCGGCAGCGGCCCGAGCGAGTTGCCGTCGAGATAGATCACCCCCGGCGGCAGGCGGAAGCGCCGGCGGAACCCGGCCAGCGGGTCGGCCGCGTCCCTCGCCTCGCAGTCCGCGCGGGTCAGCCGGACGTTACCTGGGCCGGGGCCGCCGTCAGGTGAAGGCATTGAAGGTGACGAGCGTGAAGGTGTCCTTGACCCCCTTCAGCTTCTGCAGCCGCTGCGTCACGAAGTGCCCGATATCGTCGGATTCCTCGAGATAGGCCTTGAGCAGCAGGTCGTGCTCGCCGGAGATCGAGTAGACCTCGGAGACCTGCTCCACCGATTCGACCGCCTCGGCGGCGACCTCGTAGGCCTTGCCGAGCTCGCACTTGATCATCACGAAGATCGTCTTCATCGGCCGGATTCCCTATGGATCCCCGTCTCGCCCGGATCTTAGGCCGAGGCGCCGCCCAGGCGGAAGGGGTGCGCGGGATAGACGCCGAGGATGCGCACCTCGCGGGAGAAGAAGCTCAGCTCCTCGAGCGCGAGGCGGACCGGCCGCTGGTCGGGGTGGCCGTCGATGTCGGCGTAGAACTGCGCCACGGTGAAGCCGCCGTCGATGATGTAGCTCTCCAGCTTGGTGATGTTGACGCCGTTGGTGGCGAAGCCGCCGAGCGCCTTGTAGAGGGCGGCGGGCACGCTGCGCACCCGGAAGACCAGCGTCGTCACGGTGCGGCCGTGCGCGTCGGGGTCGATCGGCTCGCGCCCCATCACCAGGAAGCGGGTGGTGTTGTGCTCGGCATCCTCGATGCCGGCGCGGAGCGAGACCAGCCCGTAGATCTCGCCGGCGAGCGAGGAGGCGATCGCCGCCACGCTGCGGTCGCCGGCGGCCGCCACCTCGGCGGCCGAGCCCGCCGTGTCGGCGGCGACCACCGGCTTGAGGCCGAGCTCGCGGATCAGCCGGCGGCACTGCGACAGGCCCTGGATGTGGCTGCGCACGGTGCGCAGCTCCTCCAGCCGCGTCCCCGGCACCGCCAGCAGGTGATGGTTCACCCGCTGGAAGTGCTCGGCGACGATGTGCAGGTTGCTGTCCGGCATCAGGTGGTGGATGTCGGCAACCCGGCCGGCCAGCGAGTTCTCGATCGGGATCATCGCCAAGTCGGCGCGGCCCTCGTTCACCGCCGCGAAGGTGTCCTCGAAGGAGGGACAGGGCAGCGTCGTCATCTCCGGGTGGACGGTGCGGCAGGCGAGGTCGGAGTAGGCACCGAGGACGCCCTGGAAGGCGATGCGGCCGGTCGTGGGCATGGGGTGGGCCGGGCTCACTGGGGCAGCTCCGACGCGGGCGGCGCCAGCAGCAGCCGGGCGCGCTCGAGGTCCTCGGGGGTGTCGACGCCGAGCGGCACGGCGTCGACCAGCGCCACGGCGATGGTCATGCCGGCCTCCAGCGCGCGCAGCTGCTCCAGCCGCTCGCGCTTCTCCAGCCGCCCCGGCGGCAGCGCGACGAAGCGCTCCAGCGCCGCCCGGCGATAGGCGTAGAGCCCGATATGGTGATAGTGCGGCCCCTCGCCCGAAGGGATCGGCACCCGGCTGAAATAGAGCGCCCGGCCGATCCCGGTGGCGGGATCGATGGCGACGGCCGGCTTGACGATGTTCGGGTTGTCGCGGTCGGCGGGGTCGGTGATCTCCGCGGCGATGGTGGCGATGTCGACCGCCGCGTCGGCGAGCGCCGCCAGCGCCGCCCGGATGCTGGCCGGCTCGATCGTCGGCAGGTCGCCCTGGACGTTGACGATGGCGTCGAAGTCGCGCTCCGGGTCGATCCGGCTCACCGCCTCGTGGATCCGGTCGGAGCCCGAGGGATGGTCGGGCCGGGTCAGCACCGCCCGGCCGCCGGCCGCGGCGATGGCGTCGACGATCGGCTGCTCGCCGCAGGCCACCAGCACCGGCCCGATGCCGGCCTCCATGGCGCGGCGCCAGACATGGACGATCATCGGCTCGCCGTGGATGTCGGCGAGCGGCTTGTCGGGCAGCCGGGTCGAGCCCAGCCGGGCGGGAATGACGAGCAGCGGATTGCGCGGAAGGGACATCGGGGGACGGGATGGATTCGGGGTGGGAAACGGGCTTGCGACATCTTGCCGCCGGGGCGCCCGAGGGTGCGCGATCGGGTCGCCTCGCCGCCCCGGGCCGGCGCACCATATCGTCATCGGCCGGTGCCTGGAAACCGCTTTCCGGCCGGCTCCCCGCGGGTTGGACAGGCTGAGGCGAAGCCGCTATTGTCCGCGGCCGAAAAGCGGGCAGTGTCCAGGGGAAATCGGGGGTCGGGTTACGATGGCGTCCTCGCTCGAGTTCAACAAGATCGCCGGGGCGGTGCTGCTGGCCGGTCTGGTTGCCATGGCCTGCGGCCTGGCCGCCAACGTGCTGGTCGGGACCGGAGAGCACGAGGGCGGCGCCGAGATGGCCGCGAACGCGCCGGAAGGCGGCGGCGCGGCGCCGGCACCGCCGGCGATCGAGCCGGTGAGCGGCCTGCTCGCCTCGGCCAACGTCGCGGAAGGCGAGAAGATCGCGCAGAAGTGCGCGCAGTGCCACAGCTTCGGCAAGGGCGAGCCGGCCAAGATCGGCCCCAACCTCTGGGGCATCGTCGACAACAAGCACGGCCACCAGGAGGGGTACAGCTACTCCAAGGCGATCGCCTCGATCGACAAGCCCTGGACCTACGAGGAGCTGAACCACTTCATCTACAGCCCGAAGGCCTACGCGCCGGGCACCAAGATGACCTTCCCGGGCCTGCCCAAGGTGCAGGAGCGCGCCGACGTCATCGCCTGGCTGCGCACGCTCGCCGACACGCCGGCGCCGCTGCCCGACCAGGCGGCGATCGACGCCGCCAAGAAGGCGTTCGACGACGCCGCCAAGCCGGCGGCGGCCACCGCCGAACCGGCGACCAAGACTGCCGCCGCCCCGGCCGCGGGCGCCCAGTCCGCCGCCGCGCCGGCGACCGGCGGCGAAGCCGCGCCCGCGGCCGCCGCCGGCGGCCAGGAGGCAGCACCGGCGGCCGCCGAGTCGCTGGGCGCGCTGCTCGCCAAGGCCGACGTCGCCAAGGGGCAGAAGGCCACGGCCGTGTGCGGCGCCTGCCACAGCTTCGACAAGGGCGGGCCGAACAAGGTCGGCCCCAACCTGTGGAACGTCGTCGGCGGGCCGCACGCCCACAAGGAGGACTACGGCTACTCCGACGCGATGAAGGCGCTGCACGACAAGCCCTGGACCTTCGAGGCGCTGGACGCCTTCCTGACTGCGCCGCAGAAGGACATCCCCGGCACCAAGATGACCTTCCCGGGGATCAAGAAGGCCGAGCAGCGGGCCGACGTGATCGCCTATCTGCGCAGCCTGAGCGACAGCCCGCAGCCGCTGCCGGCGCCCTGAGCCGCGCCATGAGCACGGTGCTCGAGCCGGCCTGCCCGGCGCCGCTGGTCGCCTTCGCCGAGGCGCTGGCCGACGCCGCCGGGGCGGTGATCCGCCGCTACTTCCGCAGCGGCGTCGCGGTGATCGACAAGGCCGATCTCAGCCCGGTGACCGCGGCCGACCGCGAGACCGAGCAGACCATCCGCCGGCTGATCGCCGAGCGGCATCCCGAGCACGGGGTGATCGGCGAGGAGTACGGCGCCGACCGGCCGGACGCCGAGCTGGTCTGGGTGCTCGACCCGATCGACGGCACCCGGTCCTTCATCTCGGGCCGGCCGCTGTTCGGCACGCTGATCGCGCTGTGCCGCGAGGGCCGGCCGATCCTCGGCGTCATCGACCACCCGGCGCTGGGCGAGCGCTGGATCGGCGCGGCGGGCCATCCGACCCGCCATGACGGGCGCGAGGTGCGCACCCGGCCCTGCCCCGAGCTGGCCGGCGCGACCCTGTTCGCCAGCAGCCCGCACATGTTCGACGACGGCCATGGCGAGGCCGGCTTCGGCCGGGTCCGCCGCGCCGTCAAGCTCGTCCAGTACGGCTCCGACTGCTACCACTACGGCCTGGTGGCGAGCGGCTTCGGCGACATCGCCATCGAGTCCCGGCTGCAGATCTACGACTACCTCGCCTGCGTGCCCGTCATCGAGGGCGCCGGCGGCCGCGTCACCGACTGGCAGGGCCACCCGCTCACCATCCGCTCCGGCGAGAGCGTCGTCGCCGTCGGCGACCCCGGCCAGCACGAGGCCGTCCTCAAGCTCCTCGCGGGCTGAGGCTCCGGACAGGCTCACGCGGAGCCGCGGAGCCGCGGAGAGGAGTCCGCCGGCCTGCCCGGTGCGCCCTCCGCGTCCTCCGCGCCTCCGCGTGCCAATATCTTTCTTTGACTCGTCGGATCAGCCGGGCGCCTCGAGCCGCCGGTCGAGGCGGTCGACGCGGCGCAGCGCGGGGAAGAGGCCCCACCATGCCGCCACCACGGCCAGGGTGGCGATGCCGCCCAGCACCACCGTGGGCACGGTGCCGATGAGGGCCGCGGCGAAGCCGGATTCGGCGGCGCCGAGCTCGTTGGAGGCGCCGATGAAGATCTGCTCGACGGCCATCACCCGGCCGAGCAGGGCGGGCGGCGTGGCGAGCGGCACCAGGGTGGAGCGGATGAAGACGCTGACCATGTCGGCGGCGCCGAGCACCGCCAGCGCGGCGAGCGACAGCCACAGCGAGCCGGACAGGCCGAAGACGATGGTGGCGGCGCCGAACAGGGCGACGCAGCCGAACAGCCAGAGACCGACGCCGCGGGCGAGCGGCCGGCGGGCGAGCAGCAGCCCGACCAGCACGGCGCCGGCCGCCGGCGCGCTGCGCAGCAGCCCCAGCCCCTCCGGCCCGACATGCAGGATGTCGCGGGCATAGACCGGCAGCAGCGCGGTGGCGCCGCCGAACAGCACGGCGAAGAGGTCGAGCGAGATGGCGCCGAGCAGGATCGGGCTGCGGCGGATCATGCGGACGCCGCCGGCGATGCTGTCCCAGCTCAGCCCCTCGCCGGCCGCCGTCGCGCCCGGCGGCCGGATGAGCAGCCAGAGGAGGAGGGCCGCCGCCAGCACCAGCACGGTGGCGGCGTAGACCCAGCCGGCGCCGAGCACGAAGACCACGCCGCCGAGCGCCGGACCGCCGACGACGGCGACCTGCCAGCCGGCCGAGCTCCAGGCGACGCCCTGGGGCAGCAGCCCGGGCGGGATCAGCATCGGCAGCATCGCGCCGGCGGCCGGGCGCTGGAAGGTGCGCGCGATGCCGAAGCCGAAGGCGACCGCCAGGAACGGCCAGACCCGGGCGACGCCGCCCGCCGCCAGCCCGACCAGCGCCGCGGCGCAGGCGAGCTCCAGCCCGAGCGCGACCAGCCCGACCAGCCGCCGGTCGAAGCGGTCGGCGCAATGGCCGGCGATCAGCCCGAAGGCGATCGCCGGCAGGAACTCGGCCAGCCCGACCAGCCCGAGATAGAGCGGGTCGCCGGTCAGGTCGTAGACCTGCCAGGCGATGCCGACCGCCTGCATCTGCGCCGCCACCGTCATCAGCAGCGACGCCGCCAGGTAGAGGACGTAGTCGCGATGGGCGAAGACGCCGCCGCGGCGGTCGGGCGGGGCGGTCGCGGCGGCCTCGGTCAAGCCAGGCTCCTCCGGTCGGGGACGGCGGTTATAGGACGGAAGCCCGGCTCCGGCCAAGCCGGCGAGATGGCCGCCGCATGACCGATCCTTAACTGGCGCGGGCGCCGGCCGCCGGGCAAGGGTGATGGCGGGCAAGGGTGATGGCGGGGCCGGGCGATTGCTCTACACTCCGCCCCGGTGGCATGGCGAGCGAGGAGGCAGGGATGACGGGTCGATGGCTGCAGGGCGCGGTGATGGCCGTCCTCCTGCTCGCCCCCGGGCTGGCGACCGCCGACTCCCCGGTGCGCACCGTGCACGCCCTGGCGATGAACGGCGAGCCGAAATACGGCCCCGACTTCAAGCATCTCGACTACGTCAACCCGGACGCGCCCAAGGGCGGGGAGGTCCGCTACGCCGCGCTCGGCAGCTTCGACACGGTGAACCCCTTCCCGCTCCGCGGCACCACCGCCGCGGCGGGCTCCGGCGCGCCCTTCGAGACCCTGCTGACCTCGACCGACGACGAGGCATTCACCGAGTACGGCCTGCTGGCCGAGACCATCGAGGTGCCCGACGACCGCTCCTGGGTTGCCTTCAACCTGCGCCCGCAGGCGCGCTGGCACGACGGGACGCCCGTCACCGCCGCCGACGTGGTGTTCAGCTTCGAGACGCTGCGCGACCACGGGCACCCCTTCTACCGCGCCTACTATGCGAGCGTCGCCAAGGCCGAGGCGGAAGGGGACCGCAAGGTGAAATTCACCTTCAAGCCCGGCGACAACCGCGAGCTGCCGCTGATCATCGGCCAGATGCCGATCGTCTCGAAGGCCTGGTGGCAGGGCAAGGATTTCGAGGCGACGACCCTGACGCCGCCGCTCGGCAGCGGCCCCTACAAGGTGGCCGCCGTCGAGCCGGGCCGCTCCCTGACCCTGCAGCGCGTCCCCGACTACTGGGGGAAGGACCTGCCGATCAACGTCGGCCAGCACAACGTCGACACGATCCGCTACGACTACTACCGGGACGCCAACGTCGCGGTCGAGGCGCTCAAGGCCGGCAACTACGACTTCCGGCAGGAGAACATCTCGAAGATGTGGGCCACCGCCTACGACACGCCGGCGGTGCGCGACGGGCGCCTGGTGAAGGAGGAAATTCCGAACAGCGTCCCGGCCGGGATGCAGGGATTCATCTTCAACATCCGCAAGGACATCTTCAAGGACCCGCGCGTCCGCCAGGCGATCGGCTATGCCTTCGACTTCGAGTGGACCAACAAGACGCTGTTCTACGGCCTCTACACCCGCACCCGCAGCTACTTCGACAACTCCGAGCTCGCGGCGACCGGCCTGCCGAGCCCGGAGGAGCTCAAGATCCTCGAGCCCTATCGCGGCAAGATCCCCGACGAGGTCTTCACCACGGCCTACCAGCCGCCGAAGAGCGACGGCTCGGGCAACAACCGCGCCAACCTGCGGCTCGCCGCCGAGCTGCTGAAGAAGGCGGGCTGGGAGGTCAGGAACGGCGTGCTGGTCAACGGCCAGACCGGCGCGCCGCTGACCTTCGAGTTCCTGCTCGAGGATTCGAGCTTCGAGCGGCCGGTGCTGCCGTTCGTCCAGAACCTGCAGCGGCTGGGCATCAAGGTCACCGTGCGGACCGTGGACTCCTCGCAGTACCAGAAGCGGCTCGACAGCTTCGACTTCGACATGACGTTGTCCGGCTTCGGCCAGTCGCTCTCCCCCGGCAACGAGCAGCGCGACTTCTGGGGTTCGGCCACCGCCGACACGCCCGGCAGCCGGAACACGATCGGCATCAAGGATCCGGTGATCGACGCGCTCGTCGATCTGGTGATCTCCGCCCCCGACCGGCAGGCGCTGATCACCCGCACCCACGCGCTCGATCGCGTGCTCCAGTGGGGCTACTACGTCGTCCCCAACTGGCACAGCGGCAAGTTCCGCGTGGTCTACTGGAACAAGCTGGCGCACCCGGCCACCACCCCGCCCTACAGCCTCGCGCTCGACACCTGGTGGGTCGACCCGGCCAAGGCGGCGGCGCTGGCCGGCAAGCAGACCGGGCAGTAGGCGCGCCGGTCGGAGCCGCCGCCGATGCTCGCCTACATCATCCGGCGGGTGCTGCTGATCGTGCCGACCCTGTTCGGCATCATGCTGCTGAATTTCGTCATCATGCAGTTCGCGCCGGGCGGGCCGATCGAGCAGGTGCTGGCGCAGATCCAGGGTCGCGGCGTCTCCGCGACGCAGCGTCTGTCCGGCGCCGGCGGCGAGACGGTGGGCGGCCAAGCCGGCAGCCAGGCGAGCGCGCAGGCGAGCAGCGGCGAGGCCAGCCGCTATCGCGGCGCGCGCGGCCTCGACCCGCAGCTGATCAAGGATCTCGAGAAGCGGTTCGGCTTCGACAAGCCGGCGCCCGAGCGCTTCCTGCTGATGATGAAGCAGTTCGCCACCTTCGATTTCGGCGACAGCTTCTTCCACGGTCGGCGGGTGGTCGACCTGGTGATCGAGAAGCTGCCGGTGTCGATCTCGCTCGGGCTGTGGACGACCCTGCTGACCTACCTCATCTGCATCCCGCTCGGCATCGCCAAGGCGGTGCGGGACGGCACCCGCTTCGACCTCTGGACGAGCACCGTCATCATCGTCGGCAACGCCATCCCGAGCTTCCTCTTCGCCATCCTGCTGATCGTGCTGTTCGCCGGCGGCAGCTACTGGCAGTGGTTCCCGCTGCGCGGCCTGGTCTCGGAGAACTGGTCCAGCCTGCCCTGGCCGGCGCGCATCGCCGACTATTTCTGGCATCTCGCCCTGCCGCTGGCTGCGCTGGTGGTCGGCAGCTTCGCCAGCCTCACCATGCTGACGAAGAACTCGTTCCTCGACCAGATCAACCAGCAATATGTCGTGACGGCGCGGGCCAAGGGCCTGACCGAGCGGCGCGTGCTCTACGGCCACGTCTTCCGCAACGCCATGCTCATCGTCATCGCGGGGTTCCCCGGGGCGTTGATCTCGATCCTCTTCACCAGCGCGCTGCTGATCGAGATCATCTTCTCGCTCGATGGCCTCGGCCTGCTCGGCTACGAGTCGGTGATCAACCGCGACTACCCCATCGTCTTCGCCACGACCTACGTGTTCTCGCTGCTCGGGCTGGTGCTCAACCTGGTCGGCGACCTGACCTACATGCTGGTCGATCCCCGCATCGACTTCGAGAGCCGGCAGGTATGACTGCGATGCCCGCGCGCGTCTGGTACCAGAGCTTCGTCGATCCCGACGAGCAGGCGCCCTACATCACCCGGCTGCAGGCGGCGCTCGACGCCGCGGCGGCGCCGGGCTTCGTCTTCGAGGTGCACGGGCTGACCCCGCCCGACCGGCACTTCAGCCCGCTGACCGAGTTCCGCTGCGCGGCGCAGACCATCCGCAACGCGCTCGCCGCCGAGCGCGCCGGCTACGCCGCCTTCGTGATCGGCCATTTCCAGGAGCCCGGCCTGCTCGAATGCCGCTCCAGCCTGGGCATTCCCGTGATCGGGCTGGGCGAGGCGACCCTGCTGCAGGCCTGCGCAATGGCGCGGCGTCTCGGGCTGGTCACGATCGACCCCGTCTTCATCCCCTGGCACGAGGCGCAGGTCGCCCATCACGGGCTGGCGTCGCGCCTCGCCGGGGTGCGCGCCGTCCATTTCGACCTGCCGACCTTCATGCGCGCCTTCACCGACGAGGCGGCCTGGCGGGAGGCGCGCGACCGTTTTCTCGGCCAGCTCCGCCCGCTGGTGGCGGCCGGCGCCGAGATCCTGATCCCGGCCGGCGGGCTGCCGATGCTGATGCTCGGCCGCGAGCCCGGGCTGGCGGTCGACGGGGCGCCGGTGCTGAACGGCATCCCGGTGGCGGTGAAGGCGGCCGAGACGGCGATTCAGCTACAGGCGCTGACCGGCATCGTCGCCAGCCGGGCCGGCACCTACGCCAAGGCCCCCGACGCCGCCATCGACGAGTTCCTCGCCGGCCGCTGGTAGAACCCGACCGATGACGCTCTCGCCGCTCACCCGCCGCCGGCTGCACAACTTCCGCGCCAACCGCCGTGGCTACTGGTCGGCCATCGTCTTCGCCGTTCTCTTCGTGGCGACGCTGTTCGCCGAGCTGATCGCCAACGACCGGCCGCTCCTCGTCTCCTACCAGGGCCATCTCTACACACCCTTCCTGCACTTCTATCCGGAGACGACCTTCGGCGGCGATTTCGAGACCGAGGCGGACTACCGCGACCCCTATTTCCTGCAGCTGATCGCGGGCAAGGGCTGGATCGTCTGGCCGCCGATCCCCTATCGCTACGACACGGTGATCACCGACCTCGGCCAGCCGGCGCCCTCGCCGCCAACCTGGCGCAACCTGCTCGGCACCGACGACCAGTCGCGCGACGTGGTGGCCCGCATCATCTACGGCTTCCGGGTCTCCGTGCTGTTCGGCCTCATTCTCAGCTTCTTCAGCACGATGATCGGCGTCGCCGCCGGCGCCACCCAGGGCTATTTCGGCGGCTGGGTCGACCTCACCTTCCAGCGCCTGCTCGAGATCTGGGGCGGGGTGCCCGGCCTTTACGTGCTGATCATCATGTCGAGCATCGTCCAGCCGAGCTTCTGGCTGCTGCTCGGGCTGCTGCTGCTGTTCGAGTGGACGTGGCCGATCGGGCTGGTCCGAGCGGAGGTGCTGCGCGCCCGCAACTTCGAGTATGTCCGGGCCGCCCGCGCGCTGGGCGTCGGCAACGCCCGGATCATCGTCCGCCACCTGCTGCCCAACGCCGTCGTCTCGACCCTCACCTTCCTGCCCTTCACCGTCGGCGGCGCGGTCACCGCGCTGACCTCGCTCGACTATCTCGGTGTCGGCCTGCCGCCGGGATCGGCGTCGCTCGGCGAGCTGCTGAACCAGGGCAAGAACAACCTGCAGGCGCCATGGCTGGGATTCACCGGCTTCTTCGTGCTGGCCCTGATGCTGACGCTGCTCAACTTCATCGGCGAGGCGGTGCGCGACGCCTTCGACCCGCGCAAGTCGCTGGGCTGAGCCATGGCCGACAAGCCGATGCTCGCCGTCGAGGATCTCTGCGTCGCCTTCGGCGACCCGCCGCATCAGGTCGACGCGGTCAGGGGCGTCTCCTTCGCGATGAACCGCGGCGAGACCCTGGCGCTGGTCGGCGAGAGCGGCTCGGGCAAGTCGGTGACGGCGCTGTCGATCCTGCAGCTGCTGCCCTATCCGCGGGCGCGGCACCCGCGCGGCAGCATCCGGATCGACGGCGAGGAGATGATCGGCGCGTCGCCCGACCGGCTGCGCCGGATCCGCGGCGACCGGGTGTCGATGATCTTCCAGGAGCCGATGACCTCGCTCAACCCGCTGCACACCATCGAGCGGCAGGTCAACGAGATGCTGCTGCTGCACAAGAAGATGAGCCGGTCCCAGGCCCGCGCCCGCACCCTCGAGCTGCTGCGGCTGGTCGGGATCGCCGAGGCCGGGCAGCGGCTCGGCGCCTATCCGCACGAGCTCTCCGGCGGCCAGCGCCAGCGCGTCATGATCGCCATGGCGCTGGCCAACGAGCCCGACCTGCTGATCGCCGACGAGCCGACCACCGCGCTCGACGTCACCATCCAGGCGCAGATCCTCGACCTGCTGCGCGACCTGCAGGCCCGCTTCGGCATGGCGCTGCTGCTGATCACCCACGATCTCGGCATCGTCCGCAGCATGGCCGCCCGCACCGCGGTGATGACGGCCGGCGAGATCGTCGAGCACGGCCCGACCGAGACGATCTTCACGCACCCGCAGCACCCCTACACCCGGCGGCTGCTGGCGGCCGAGCCGAAGGGCCGGCCGGCCGCCGCCGACCCCGCCGCGCCGGTCGTCATCGAGGCGGCCGACGTCAAGGTCTGGTTCCCGATCAAGCGCGGCCTGCTGCGCCGCACCGCCGGCCACGTCAAGGCGGTCGACGGCGTCTCGCTGTCGCTGCGCGCCGGCCACACCGTGGGCGTGGTCGGCGAGAGCGGCTGCGGCAAGACCACCCTGGCGCTGGCCCTGCTGCGGCTGGTGCGCAGCGAGGGCCGCATCACCTTCGAGGGCAGGCCGATCCAGGGCCTCTCGGCGGGCCGGCTGCGCCATCTGCGCGCCGCCATGCAGATCGTCTTCCAGGATCCCTACGGCTCGCTGTCGCCGCGGCTCTCGATCGGCCAGATCGTCGCCGAGGGGCTCGACGTGCACGGGCGCGTCGAGGGCGCGGCGGCGCGCGAGGCGGCGATCGTCGCAGCGCTGCAGGAAGTCGGGCTCGACCCGGAGAGCCGGCATCGCTACCCGCACGAGTTCTCCGGCGGGCAGCGCCAGCGCATCGCCATCGCCCGGGCCCTGGTGCTGAAGCCGCGCCTGCTGGTCCTCGACGAGCCGACCTCGGCGCTCGACCTCTCGGTCCAGGCGCAGATCGTCGACCTGCTGCGCGAGCTGCAGCAGCGGCACAGGCTCGCCTACCTCTTCATCAGCCACGACCTGAAGGTGGTGCGGGCGCTGGCCGACGAGCTGATCGTGCTGAAGGGCGGCAAGGTGGTCGAGCAGGGCGTCGCCGCCGAGATCTTCGCCAGCCCGCGCCAGCCCTACACCCGGACCCTGCTGGAAGCCGCCTTCCGCCACACCATCGCCGAGCAGCCCGGCGCGGCCTGACCGGCGCCCGGGCCGGCCCGGGCCGGACAAGCCCCACTGGAGACCTTCCGATGGCGATCCTGCTCGACACCGATGCCGAACCCGAGGCCTGGCGGGCCGCGCTCCGGGACCTCGATCCCGGCCTCGAGATCCGCCCCTGGCCCGCCGTCGGCGACCCCGCCGACATCGAGTTCGCGCTGGTCTGGCGGCCGCGCACCCCGGACTTCGCCGCCTTCCCCCGGCTGCGCGGCATCTTCAACCTCGGCGCCGGCGTCGAGCGGCTGCTGGCCCGCACCGACCTGCCGGCGGCGGTGCCGATCGTCCGGCTGGTCGATCCGATCGGGCTCACCGCGCCGATGACCGAGTACGTGCTCTGGCACGTGCTGCGGCTGCACCATCGCGGGCCGGAGCTGGAGGCCATGCAGCGCGAGCGGCGCTGGGCCGAGCTGATGCACCCTCTGGCGCGCGACCGCCGGGTCGGCGTGCTCGGCCAGGGCGCGCTCGGCGGCGACGCCGCCGCGGCGCTGATCCGGCTGGGATTCGACGTCGCCGCCTGGAGCCGGCGGCCGAAGGCGCTGCCCGGCGGCCGCAACTTCGCCGGCGAGGGCGAGCTCGCCGCCTTCCTCGGGCGCAGCGAGATCCTGGTGGTGCTGCTGCCGCTCACCCCCGATACGCGGGGGCTGCTCGACGCCCGCCGCCTGGCGCAGCTGCCGCGCGGCGCCGGGCTGATCAACGCCGCCCGCGGCCCGATCATCGTCGATGCCGACCTGCTGGCGGCGCTCGACGGCGGCCAGGTCGGGCACGCCACGCTCGACGTCTTCCATCGGGAGCCGCTGCCGGCCGACCATCCGTTCTGGGGGCACCCCAGGGTCACCGTGACGCCGCACGTCGCCAGCCTGACCCACGCCGAGACGGCGGCGCCGATCGTCCTCGCCGGCATCGGCGAGATCCGGGCCGGCCGCCTGCCGGCAAACACCATCGACCGCACGGCAGGATACTAGGTTTCCTCCGGAAATCGCGCCCGGACCCTCGTCCGGCCCTCCTCCGGCCCATTTTTGACGCTGGTCTCTCCCCGCTTTCACGCTGGCCTCACGCTCCCGCCCGATTGTGGCAAGCGCGGACCCGTCAAGGGGACGGCTCGCCAAGAAGGGATCGAAGCAATGCAGGAGAGGAGCGATAGGACGACCGTCTTCTCGGTCTGGTCAGGCAGGCCGATCGCCGAGGAGACCCTGGGCACCGCGAGCCGGCAGGGTGTCACGACCCGGCCGGCGGCCCGCCTCCGCCTCGTCGGAGGTCGCGACCTGGCCGGCGCCGGCCGGCCCGCCGCCCGCCCGTTCGGCGCCGAGGAGCGCGCCCGGCTCGCCCGGCTCGCCGCCCGGCTGCGCATCGCCGGGGTGGGGACACCGGCCGACGGGCACAATGCCGCGCTTCCGGCCGGGTACGCCTACCTCGCGCAGTTCGTCGCCAACGACCTGCCGGGGGCCGCCGCGGCGTTGCCGCCCGCCCCAGCGCAGCGCGCCGACGCCCGCACGGTGGCCGAGATCGGCGCCCTGCTGCAGCGCTTCCACAGCGTCGTGCGCGATGCGGTGGTGGCCGGCTGCGCGACCGGCCGCGGCCGGCGCTTCGCCCGCCAGGCCGACCTCGCCGCCGCCACCGCCCTGGCCAACCGGGCCTATCGCCGGATCGTGATCGAGGACCTGCTGTCGCGGCTGCTCGATCCGGCGCTGCATCGCGGCCATCGCGGCGCGGCGCGGGGATCCGGCCGGCAGCCCTGCGCGGCCGAGGCCGCCAGCGTCGCCGGCTGGCTCGGCACCGCGCTGGCGCAGCGTCCGGAGGCGCCCGCCGGCGTGGTCGGACGGATCGGCCGGATCGACTGGTCGCGGCTGTTCGAGCTCGGGCCGGAGGCACCGGAGCCGAGCCGCCTGCTGCTGCCGGTGATCGCCGGCAGCGGCGAGGGACGGCTGCCCTCGCAATGGAGCACCGAGGACAGCCCGCTCTATCGCGAGATGGTGCGCGCCGGCGCCGGGATGCGGCCGGTCGGCACGCTGATCGAGGCGCTCGGCCTGGACGGCCCCGACCAGCCGCGGCTGCTCGCCCAGCCGGCCTATCGCCGGGCGGTCCTGGCCGAGTGGCTGGCGCTGCCCGGCGGGCTGGGCATTCCCGCCTATCGCCTCACCGACGAGGACGTCGCGGCCCTGTCGGAGGATCCGCCGCTGCCCTTCTTCCTGCTGTTCGAGGCGATGGTGCTGGGCCAGGGCCGCCGGCTCGGGCCGCTCGGCTCGGTGCTGCTGTCCGAGGCGCTCGCCGCCCCGCTGGCGCGGACACTGGATGGCCCGGCCGATCCGGGACTCGAGCGCCAGGTGTTTCCGGGAGGAATGCCCGACTGCATGCCGGCGCTGATCCGCTGGGTCGAAGGCTGACCCCCGACGCGACGACGTCCCCGGCGCGGCAGCCGGGGACGCCGCGCGCGCATCGCGGCAAGCGGGCGGCAGGCTCCGCCGCCGTCCCGAACCCGGGACGATGGGCCGCCTACCAGGCGGCGGCGGCGCGCTCGGCGATCAGCGCATAGAGGGCGCGCAGCCCGGTCGCCTCGCCGCCCTCCGGGCGGCCGGGGCGGGCGCTGCCGTTCCAGGCCATCATGTCGAGATGCAGCCAGGGCGTGCGCGCGTCGACGAAATCGGCGAGGAACAGCGCGCCGACGATGGCGCCGGCGAACGGCCAGTCCGGGGCGTTGTTGATGTCGGCCACCGGGCTGTCGAGGTGGCGGCGATAGCCACGGTGCAGGGGCAGCCGCCACAGCGGGTCGCCGACCGCCAGCCCGTGGCGGACCAGCGCCTCGGCGGTGGCGTCGTCGTTGCCGAACAGCGCCGGCAGCTCCGGGCCGAGCGCGACGCGCGCGGCGCCGGTGAGCGTGGCGCAGTCGATCAGCAGGTCGGGATGCTCGCGATCGGCCTCGGCCAGCGCGTCGCACAGGATGAGCCGACCCTCGGCGTCGGTGTTGCCGATCTCGACGCTGAGGCCCTTGCGGGTGGCGAGCACGTCGAGCGGGCGGAAGGCGTTGCCGGACACGCTGTTCTCGACCGCCGGCACCAGCACCCGGAGCCGCACCTCGAGGCCGGCCTGCATGATCATCTGGGCGAGCGCCAGGACGTGGGCGGCGCCGCCCATATCCTTCTTCATCAGCTTCATGCCCGACGCGGTCTTGAGGTCGAGCCCGCCGCTGTCGAAGCAGACGCCCTTGCCGACCAGCGTGACGCGCGGGCCGCGCCGGCCCCAGCGCAGGTCGATCAGCCGCGGCGGCCGGCTGCTGGCGCGCCCCACCGCGTGGACCGCCGGATAGCCCTGGGCGAGCAGCTTGTCGCCGACGATCTCGGTCATCGCGCCGCCGCCCGCCCGGGCGATCCGCCGCGCCGCGGCGGCGAGCTCGGCCGGGCCGAGGTCGGAGGCCGGGATGTTCACCAGGTCGCGCACCAGGAAGGTGCCGGCCGCCGCCCGCTCGACCGCGGCGCGGTCGATGCCGGCCGGCCAGACCAGCCGGGCGGCGGCGCGCTTGGGCTTCTTGTAGCGGGTGAAGGCGTAGCCGCCGAGCGCCCAGCCCAGCGCCGCCGCCTCGGCCGCCTTCGGCGCCGCGCCGTCCAGCCGGTAGTCGCCGGGCGGCAACGCCAGCGGCAGCCCGCCATAGGACCAGATGTCCGCCCCCGCCTCGACCCCGAGGAGCACGCCGGCAACCCCGCCGTCCGCCGCCGGCAGCAGCAGGTGGCGGCCCGGCTCGGCCTTGAAGTCGGCAGCCTTGACCCAGGCGGCGAGCGGCGCCGGCTGGCCGGCGAGCCAGGACGCCAGCGCGTCCTTGGTCACCGGCGTGATCGGTGTGGCGCCGGCCCGGCGCTGGATCAGATGGTCGAGCAAGAGGTCCCCCTGGATGTGGAGCGATAGCCTGGCCGCAGCATGGCAAGGATCCGCGCCGAGCGGAAGCGCCCGCGTCCCGGCGTCGCCCCCAGAGCCGGGGACGGCGCGCGGCCGCGGCGGGCTTGCGTCGCCGCGAGGGCGCGCGTAACACAGGCCACGCACGAGGGCCGGCCTGGCGTCGGAGGATCGCCGATGGAACCGCTGACGCTCTATGTCGGCAACCGCAACTACTCCTCCTGGTCGCTGCGGCCCTGGCTGGCGCTGAAGCAGACCGGCGCCGCCTTCGCCGAGGTGGTGATCCCGCTCGACCAGGCCGGCAGCAAGGCGGCGATCGGCGCGCAGTCGCCCTCCGGCCGGGTGCCGCTGCTGGTCCATGGCGAGCTCAGGATCTGGGAATCGCTGGCGATCTGCGAGTATGTCGCAGAGCTGTTCCCGGCCGCCCGGCTGTGGCCGGCGGACGGCGCCGCGCGGGCCGTGGCGCGGGCCGTCAGCTGCGAGATGCATGCCGGCTTCGCGACGCTGCGCCGCCAGCTGCCGATGGACATCCGCAACCGGCGCGCCGCCCCCGCGCAGCGCGCTGCGGCCGCCGCCGACATCGCCCGGGTGACGGATCTCTGGCACGACTGCCGCAGCCGCTTCGGCGCGGCGGCCGCCAACGGGCCGGGTCCCTTCCTGTTCGGCGGCTTCTCCATCGCCGATGCCATGTTCGCCCCGGTGGCGACCCGCTTCGTCACCTACGACGTCCCGCTCGCGGCCGAGCCGGCCGCCTATGTCGCGGCGCTCTGCGACTGGCCGGCGATGCGCACGTGGCGCGCCGCCGCCGCGGCCGAGCCCTGGACCATCGAAGATGACGTCTTTGCCGCGACGCCGGCCTGAGGCCATGCCGGAAGGCAGCCGCTGATGGCGGTCGCCGCGCTGCGCCAGCCAGGCCGGCCGCTCGCCGCGCTGCTCGGCGAGCTGCCGTTCTGGCCGATCGCCATCTGGGCGGTGCTGGTGGCGAGCGCGCTGGCCGCCCGGCCGCCGCTCGCCCCCGACGAGTCGCGCATCCTGTCGATCGCCTGGCGGATGTGGGCCGACGGCGCCTGGCTGCCCTACAAGTTCGGCGACCTGAGCCGCTCGCTGCCGCCGCTGCTGTTCTGGCTGATCCAGGCGGGCTGGGCGGTGTTCGGGGTCAGCGAGACCTGGGCCCGGCTGGTCACCCCGTTGCTCGCGCTCGGCACGCTGCTGCTGACGCAGCGGCTGGCCCGGCTGCTCTGGCCGACCCGGCCGGAAGTGGCGACGCTGTCCGGCATCGTGCTGGTCGGCAGCGGCGGCTTCGCCGTCTATTCCGGCCTCACCCTGCTCGAGCTGCCGCTGCTCGTCTTCTTCACCCTGGCGCTGCTCGGGCTGGCGCTGGTCTGGCGCAACCGCCCCGGGCTCGGCTGGACGGTCTATGCCGTGGCGCTCGGCCTCGGCATCCTCTCGGCCGGGCTGGTCGCGGCGATGCTGCTGCCCCTGCCGCTGCTGGCGCCGCTCTGGATGCCGCGCGCGCCGGGCAAGGCCTGGTATCGCTGGTACCGCAGCCTGGGGCTGGCGGCGGCCGGCGGCCTGCTGCTGTCGCTGCCCTGGCTGGCGCCGGTGTTCTGGGCGACCGCGGACATCAACGGCCCGCCGGTGGTGCACAGCGCCTTCACCCTCAGCGACGAGAACCGGCCGTGGTACTGGGGCCTCGCGATGGCGCCGCTGATGCTCTATCCCTGGCTGTGGTGGCGCACCCTGTGGCGCGCCACCGCGCTGCAGTGGCGCCAACTCGGCGAGCCGGCGCTGCGCTTCTGCGCGGTGGCGGTGACCATCGGGCTGGTGGCGCTGGTGCTCGGCAGCCGCAACGCCGATTCCCTGCTCTGCGCCCTGCCCCCGCTGGCGCTGGCCGCGGCCCGGCTGCTCGCCAGCCAGGGCGGCAAGCCGCAGGACTTCCACGCCGCGCTGCCCGGCTTCATCGCGCTGCTGGTCGGGCTGGTCGCCTTCCTGCTCAACCTGATCCCGGTCGCCCATCTCGACGTGCTGTGGCGCGAGTTCATCGATCCGCGCAGCTCGCTGCCGATCTGGCTCGGCGGCATCAGCCTGCTCTCCGGCCTGACCCTGCTCGGCGGCGGCTTCATCCTGGCGCAGCTGACGCCGCGCCGGCTGCAGTCGCGCTGCATCCAGCTGGCGCTGCTGCCGGTGCTGCTGATGACCACCCTCAACCTCGAGTTCCTCTACTCGCTCGGCCGCTTCTTCGACGTCCGCCCGGTGGCGGAGCAGATCCAGGCGCTGGAGCGCGACGGCCGCCCGGTCGCCTTCTTCGGCGCCTATCGCGGCGATTTCGACTTCGTCGGCCAGCTGCAGCGGCCGCTGCCGGTGCTCGAGGGCCGCGCCGAGACCCTGGCGTGGCTCGATGCCAACCCGACCGGCATCGTCATCGCCTACTTCAAGGGCAGCCTGCTGCACCTGCCGGCCCGGCCGATGTTCCTCGGGCTGGTCGGCGACAGCTGGGCCGCGCTGTGGCCGGCCGCCACCGTGCGGGCGACCGGCGAGGCGGTGCTGGCGCCGTTCTTCTGACGCGTAGGGCTTCCGACGGCGTCGGGCTTTCGACGGCGTTGGGCCGATGGATTTAGCCGGGAGGCTGGACTAGTCTCGGCGTCGTGCCGTCGCGGCGAGGGGGGAGGACCGTCGGAATGCGGGTGCTGGTCGACCTGATTCGCGGCCTCGCGGTGTTCGTCGTGCTGGCGGTGCTGCTGTTCTGCAGCTTCGCCGTCAATCCCGGCATGTTCGGCTGGTTCAGCAGCGACTATGCGCGGATCGCCGACGCCTACGCGCCGCAGCGGGCCAAGCTGCTCGACCGGCGCACCGAGCTCGATTCCGACCTCAAGGACCGCCGCCACGATCTCGCCGAGATCGAGCAGAAGCTGACCGTCACCCGCACCAAGCTGGGCAGCGGCAAGGATGCCGAGCTGCAGGCCGACCTCGACCAGCTGCTCGACCTCAAGACGACGGAGGAGCAGCAGCTGGCGGAGCTGCAGAAGTCGGTGACGCAGGTCGAGAAGGACATCGCCGACCTCGACCGCCTGGTCGACCGGGTGCAGAACAGCGCCGAGACGGTCTATCTCGCGGTGCGCTGCGTCGCGCTGGGCGCGCTCGGCGCCGCGGTCCAGACGCTCGTCGCCTTCCTGTCGCGCCGGCGCCTGTCCCTGCTGTTCCGCTACGGCAATGTCGAGCGCGCCTTCGCGGCGATGATGATCGGCGCGCTGGCGGTCGTCGCCGCCTTCTCGGCCTTCCACACCCGCGAGGTGACGATCTTCAACACGGCGCCCGAGCCGCCGGACCTGCACCCCGACTTCTGGCGCGTCACCGTGCTCGGCCTGGTGGTGGGCGCGCTGGCGAGCTGGATCTTCCAGGCGGTCACGGCCGGCGACCGCCGCTTCGTCCAGCCCGGCGCCGCGGCGCGCTCCGGCGACCAGCCGGCCGTGGCCGCGGTCGCCCCTGGTCGGCATGCGCCGCCGGCGCCGAGCGCGCCGCCGCCAGCACCCGCCCCGACGACGGTCCCCGCGCCGCAGCCGGCCCCCGGCCGAAGGGCCCCGCCGGCCGCGCCGATCGCCAGGGATATCGACGGCCGCCGGTCGCCACCCCGGCCGCAGCGCCCATCGCGGCGGCCGTAGCGCCGGTTGCCGCGCCGGTTGCCGCCGCAGCACCGGCGACGGCGCCGCGATTTGCCGGCGGCCGAGCCGCTCAAGCCGAAGCCGGTCGCCCCGTTGCCGCGCCGGCGGACCTGCCGGCGGCCACCGCCACGGTGCGGACGGCGGCAGGCCGCCCTTGCGCCGAGCGCGCCGGCCGGCACCGCGCCGTCGCCGGCCGTGCCCGCAGCGGCGCCCCCGGCGCGCCGCCGGAGAAGCCGGCCGCGGCGCCGCCGCCGATGGTGACGCCAGAACGCGGCGCCGCTGCCCCCGGCGCCGGCGGCGCCGCCGCCCGCGGCCAACGTCCCGACGGCCAGCGTCGCGGCGGCCAACGTCCCGGCCGCCGGCGTCGCGGCGGCCCGCCCGCTGCCGCCGATCCCGGAATCGCCACCCGCCAGGCCCGAGCCGCCCCCGGCCGCACCGGCCAGCACCGCCGGCGGCCGCCACGCCGATCGCGCCGGCAACGCCGCCCGCGGCCGCCCCCGGTGCCCCGCCCGGCGCCCAGGCGGCTGCCGCCGCCAAATGGCCGCCGCCGTTGCCCGGCGGCGCCACGACGCCGCCGACCAAGCAGCAGGCCTGACCGCCAGCCCCGGTCGACGGCCCCGGTCGCCAGCCCCGGCCGCCGCCGCGCCGGCGTCAGCCCGGCTTCAGCGCGTCGGCGACCAGCGCCAGGTCGGCGACGAAGCGGCGGATCTCGACCGCCCGGGTCGCCTCGTCGGGGGCGCGAAGCAGCGCCGAGGGATGCACCGTCGCCAGCACCAGCGGCGCGCCAGCGGCGAGGGAACGAAGCGGCCGCGGTCGCGCGTCACCCGGAAGGCAGCGCCGAGCAGCGCCTGGGCGGCGGTGGCGCCGAGGCAGACCAGGGCCTGCGGCCGCACCGCGGCGATCTCCGCCTCCAGCCACGGGCCGCAGGCGCGGATCTCCAGGCTGCCCGGCTTGGCATGGACGCGCCGCTTGCCGCGCGGCGTCCACTTGAAGTGCTTCACCGCGTTGGTCACGTAGGCGCGCTCCCGGTCGATGCCGCCGGCTTCGACCAGCAGCCGGTCGAGCAGCTGCCCGGCCGGCCTGACGAAGGCTGCCCAGCCGCGGCGTCCTGATGCCGCCCGGCTGCTGCCCATTCGGCGATGATCTGCGCCACGGCCGGCGCTGAACACCGTCCGGGTGCCGCGCTGCCACAGCGCGCAGCCGCGGCAGCCTGCGGCGGCGCGGCGCAGCGCCGCGAGGTCGCGGCGCTCGGGCAGGAAGTCGGCGGCGCTGGTCAGGCGCGGCGCGGCACGGCGCTGCCCTGGCCGCCCCCGCCTGGGAACCCGGAGCATCGTTCGTTCCCACCAGGCCCAACGCTCCACCCGGGCCGGCCGGACATGCCGTCCTTCCCGCAACCACGGGCCGCCGGGTTCGTCGCCCATGGCCGCGCCTGCCCGGCTCGCCGGCCGGGCGGCCTGGCATGGCCCGCTACAGGGTGATGACCACGCCGATGTCGCCGCTCCGGCTCAGCACGTCGAGCGCCACCTCGCCGCCATGGCGCTGCAGCCGGACGTCGACATGGGCGCCGCCGAGGCGCAGGTCGCGGATCACCAGCTCGCCGACGAAGCGCGGCAGGGTGGGATGCTGGAAGCTCACCTGGCGGGCCGCCGGATCGAACTCCAGCCCGAGGCAGGCCTGCAGCACGGCGAAGGGCGAGGCGGCCGCCCAGGCCTGCGGCGAGCAGGCCACCGGATAGGAGGTGGGACCGACCCCGGCGGTGCGCGGAAAGCCGCAGAACAGCTCGGGCAGCCGGCGCTGGTCCATGTAGGCGGCCGCGTCGAACAGCCCGCCCAGCAGCTTCTTCACCTGGTCGCGCAGCCCGTAGCGCCGGAGGCCGAGCGCGATCAGCGCGTTGTCGTGCGGCCAGACCGAGCCGTTGTGATAGGCCATCGGGTTGTAGCGCGGCTCGCCGACCGCGATGGTGCGGATGCCCCAGCCGGAGAAGAAGCCGGCGCCGAGCAGCTGCTCGCCGACCCGGCGCGCCCGCTCCGGCGCGGCGATGCCGGAGATCAGCGCCTGGCCGGCATTGGAGCTGCGCACCCGGCAGGGCCGCTTCTCGCCGTCGAGGGCGATGGCATACATTCCGAGATCCTCGCACCAGAAGGCCTCCTCGAAGCGCTTCTGCAGGGCCTCGGCCGCGGCGTCGAGCCGGCCGCCATGCTCCGGCTCGCCGAGCAGGCGGGCGAGCTCCGCGGCCGAGCGCTTGGCGGCATAGACGTAGGACTGCACCTCGACCAGCGCGATCGGGCCGACGGCCAGCTCGCCGTCGGCATGGAAGATCGAGTCGCGGGAATCCTTCCAGCCCTGGTTGTCGAGGCCGCCCTCGGCCTGCTTGCGGTACTCGACCAGCCCGTCGCCGTCGCGGTCGCCATAGACGTCGATCCAGTCGAGCGCCAGCTTGATGCTGGGCCACAGCGCCGCGATGGTGGCGAGGTCGCCGGTGCGGCGGTAGTAGAGCCCGGCCAGCAGCACGAAGAGCGGCGTCGTGTCGACGCCGCCATAGTACCGGCCGAACGGCACCTCGCCGAGCCGCGCCATCTCGCCCTGGCGGGTCTCGTGCAGGATCTTGCCCGGCTCGGCATCGGCCACCGGATCGATCTCGGTCGCCTGCATCGCGGCGAGGTAGCGCAGCACGCCCTGGGCGACGCGGGGATCGACCCACAGCATCTCGATGGCGGTGATGATGCCGTCGCGGCCGAAGGCGGTGCTGAACCAGGGGATGCCGGCATAGGGATAGGGACCGCGGTCGGTGTCGGTGATCAGCATGGCGATGTCCGACATCGAGCGGCAGAGCATCTCGTTGAAGATCTGGTTCGAGGTCTCCACCGTGGCCGCCCGGCGCACCACCCGGCGGTACATCGTGCGGGTGGCGCGCAGCGCCACGAAGAAGCGCTTGGGCGGCGGCGGCGGCGCGCCCTCGCTGCAGCAGACCGCGACGAAGAGCGCCGTCCGCTCGCGCGGCGCCAGGGTCAGCGTGTAGCGCGCGCCGCGGCGGTCCAGCGCGGTCGGCGGGGGTCGAATACGACCGCCGTCTCGGGGTGACGCCGTCGAGCCCGGCATAGGAGAAGACCACCCGGTCCGGGCCGTCGACCCGCTCGCTGCGCCGGCCGCGCCGCGTGCGCGGCTGGCCGCGCACCTCGAACAGGTCGGCGAAGTCGCAGTCGAAGCGCAGGGTCAGCGTCAGCTCGCGCGGCCGGATGTCGAAGTTGAAGATGCCGACCCTCTCGTAGCAGCAGCCCGCGGCGAGGAACTTGGTCCGCACCACGTGGATGGTGTCGCGCGGCAGGACGACGCGGTCCTCGACCTTGTAGTCGGGATTGGTGAGGTCGACGGTGAGCAGCGCGTTGTTGTCGGCCACCGCCGAGCCCAGCCACATCAGCGGCCGCCCGTCGAGCAGCATGCAGTAGCGCGAGAGATAGCGCATGTCCCGGTGGTAGAGCCCGTCCGGCGCCCCCGGCTCGCCGGGGACGTCGCCGAAGCGGTCGAACAGCCCGAAGGTGTCGCCCTGCTTGAGGGTGCGCGGCCGCCGCTCGCTGAGCGAGGTCGATGCGGCGATGTAGTATTCGGACTCGGTGCCCTCCTCGGGCACGCGGGCCGCCGCTTCAGCCGTCGTCATGGCCGGTCAGGCGATCGCGGCCTGCCCCGGCCCGCCGGCGAGGCTGGCCCGGCCGGTCGTGGCGACGCCGCGGGCGCGCAGCAGAGACGAGCCTTCCTCGAGCAGCGCGCGGTAGGTCGCGACATAGTCCTTGGCCATGCGCTCCGCGCTGAAGCGCCGCTCGAAGCCGCGCCGCACCCGGCCGCGGTCGAGCTCGCCGAGCCGGCCGACCGCGGCCACCGCCTCGTCGAGGTCGTCCGCGACGAAGCCGGTGACGCCGTGCTGCACGATCTCCGGCACCGAGCCGCAGCGATAGGCCACCACCGGCGTGCCGCAGGCCATCGCCTCGATCATCACCAGGCCGAACGGCTCCGGCCAGTCGATCGGGAACAGCAGGGCGGCGGCGTTGCCGAGGAAGGCCGCCTTGTCGGCGTCGCCGATCTCGCCGACGAACTCGACGCCGGGCTGGCCGAGCAGCGGCCTGATGCGGGCCTCGAAATACTCCTGGTCGGCCTTGTCGACCTTGGCCGCGATCTTCAGCGGCAGGCCGCTGCGCCGCGCGATCTCGATCGCGTGGTCGGGCTGCTTCTCGGCGGAGATGCGGCCGAGGAAGGCGAGATAGCCGCCGCGCGGCGCCGGCGTGAAGGGATAGAGATTGACCGGCAGGCCGTGCGCGATGTTGGCGATCCAGCGCGCCTGCGGCAGCGGCCGGCGCTGGTGCAGCGAGATCGAGGTCACCGGCATGTCGTCGAAGGCGTGGTAGAGCGGCTGCAGGTCCGGCAGGTCCTGGCGTCCGTGCAGCGTCGTCATGGCCCGCCACGACATCGCCCGGAACAGCGGGAAGTGCAGGTAGTCGATGTGGAAGTGCAGCACGTCGAAGTCGGGCGCCCGGCGCCGCACCTCGTCGAGCAGGATCGAGTAGTAGGGCAGCGGGTCCTTGACGCCGTCCAGCCGCAGCGCGCGCTCCGCGCCGGGCACCAGCTCGGCCGCCGTCTGGGAATCGCCGCTGGCGAAGAGCGTCACCTCGTGCCCCTGGCGGACCAGCTCCTCGGTCAGGTAGGAGACGATCCGCTCGGTGCCGCCATAGAGCTTCGGCGGCACGCTCTCCATCAGGGGGGCGATCTGGGCAATCTTCATGGGCTCTCACCAGCTGGGGACGGGTTGGGGGACGGGCCTCGCGCCTGAAACAAGGCAGCCACGCCAGAGTTGCGCCCGGAGCGCGGCGATTGCAGCCCCCGGCGACCGATTGCCACGGAAATGTCAGCCATGGGTCGGATTGAGTTCCTACCGCGCCCCCTCTCCCGCCTCGTGGGCGGGGGACGGCGCGGGCTATAGCCTGAACCCGGCGCGGCGCGGCGACAGCTCGAGCCCGCCGCGCCTCAGCTCGAGCAGGAAGGCGCGGCTCATCTGCACGATGTCGGTGCGCCAGAAGAGCTGCTGCAGCGGGTCCTCCAGGAAGTCGCGCCCGGCGAAGGCGTAGCAGTAGGTCTCGACCCAGCGCTCGGCCGGGTCGTCCGGGCTCTGGGCGTCGCGGAAGCCGACGGTCCAGCCGGCATGCTCGGCACCGATCCGCCAGCGCTGCAGCCGCGGCTCGACGCTGGCGGCGTCGAGCGCCGCCACCGCCGGCACCCGGTAGACGACGACCAGCCGGTGGACGTTGAGCTGCAGCTGGATCAGCAGCTCGTCGCCGAAGGCGCCGACCAGGTAGGTGCAGTCCGAGGCGCCGCGGACGTGGCGCAGCGCCACCCTGGCCCGCGCCGCCGCCTCGAGCGCCACCTCCTGCGGCTCGGTGTCGAAGCGTGGCAGCTGGTACTCCAGCGCGCCCAGCGCCTGCAGCATCTGGCGGGTGAGGAAGTCCTCGACCCGCTGCTGCGCCTCCTCCAGCGTCATTCGTCCCGTCCTTCGCTGCCCAAACCCCAGCAGCAACCCCGGACGGCCCGGGTCGTTCGCCGGCCGGCGCGGACGTGCCCGGCGCCGGCCGCATGGGACGAACGGCCGCGCTCGCTGTTTGTCGCCGCACCGGAACAGACGCAGCCGCAGCGGGACACTGTCATGGACAGCGAGGAGGAAGGCCACCGAACGGCAGGCGCGCCCAGCGCCCCGCCGCGGGACGCAGGCTTGGCACCAGACCGGGCGCCAGGCCGGCGCCGCGCCTGGACCGCCGCCGCCCTGCTGCTGACCGCGCTCGCCGCCGCCGGCTGGTGGTGGCTCGGGCGCCCGGACGCGGCGCCGCAGGCGAGCGCCGCGCCGCCGCCGCCCGCCGTCACCGTCAGCCCGCCGCTGCGCCACGAGCTGGTCGAGTGGGACGAGTACACCGGCCAGTTCGCGGCGGTGGAATATGTCGAGATCCGCGCCCGGGTCAGCGGCTATCTCGACAGCATCCACTTCGAGGACGGCCAGCTGGTCAAGCAGGGCGACCTGCTGTTCGTCATCGATCCGCGGCCCTACGAGATCCAGCTCGCCTCGGCCAAGGCGCAGCTCGCCGAGGCGCAGGCCCGGCTCGACCTCGCCAACCGCGAGCTGTCGCGCGCCGGGCAGCTGCGCCAGAAGGACTTCGTCTCGAGCAGCGTCTTCGACCAGCGCAACGAGGAGATGCGCTCCGCCGCGGCGGCCGTCGAGACCGCCCAGGCGGCGATCCGCCAGGCCAGCCTCGACGTCGAGTTCACCCACGTCACCGCGCCGGTCAGCGGCCGGATCGGCCGGCACGAGGTCAGCGTCGGCAACCTGGTGAACGGCGGCAGCAGCGGCGCCACGACGCTGCTCACCACCATCGTCTCGCTCGATCCCATCCACTTCTACTTCGACCTCAGCGAGCAGGACTACCTCGCCTACCAGCGCGCCGCGCAGCAGGGGCGGCTGGCCTCGACCCGCGAGGGCAAGCTGACGGTCTTCGCCCATCTCGTCGACGAGCAGGGCTGGCCGCACGAGGGCACGCTCGACTTCGTCGACAACCAGGTCGACCGCAGCGCCGGCACGATCCGCGCCCGCGGCATCTTCCCCAATCCCGGGCTGCTGATCACCCCGGGCCAGTTCGGCCGCGTGCGGGTGCCGGGCTCCGAGCGCTACCCGGCCATCCTGGTGCCCGAGGCGGCGCTGGTCACCGACCAGTCGCGCCAGCTGGTGATGACCGTGGCGGCCGACGGCACGGTGACGCCGCGGCCGGTCCGGGTCGGGCCGCACTACGAGGGGCTGCGCATCATCCGCTCCGGGCTCGGCCCCGAGGACCGCGTCGTCATCAACGGGCTGCTGCGGGCCCGGCCCGGCGCCAGGGTGACGCCGCAGCCCGGCCGGATCGAGCTCGACCCCCAGGCCGAGTGACGGGTCCGGGCGATGCGGCTGTCGCACTTCTTCATCGACCGCCCGATCTTCGCCACGGTCCTGTCGATCTTCGTCACGCTGCTCGGCGGCATCGCCTACTTCACCCTGCCGGTGGCGCAGTATCCGGAGATCGCGCCGCCGACCATCGAGATCCGCGCCTCCTATCCCGGCGCCTCGGCCGAGGTGGTGAGCAACACCGTGGCGACGCCGCTCGAGCAGGAGATCAACGGCGTCGAGAACATGCTCTACATGACGTCGCAGGCGACCGGCGACGGCAACCTGGTGCTGACCGTCACCTTCCGGCTGGGCACCGACCTCGACACCGCCCAGGTGCTGGTGCAGAACCGCGCCGCCATCGCCGAGCCGCGGCTGCCCGAGGAGGTGCGGCGCATTGGCATCACCATCCGCAAGAACTCGCCCGACATGCTGATGGTGATCCACCTCAGCTCGCCCGACCGCTCGCGCGACCAGCTCTACATCTCGAACTACGCCACCCTGCAGGTGAAGGACGTGCTGGCCCGGCTCGACGGCGTCGGCGACGTGCGGGTCTTCGGGGCGCGCGACTACTCGATGCGCATCTGGCTCGACCCGGAGCGGGTGGCGGCGCGCGGCCTGACCGCCGGCGAGGTCGTGGCGGCGTTGCAGGCGCAGAACGTGCAGGTCGCCTCGGGAACGCTGAACCAGCCGCCGGTGCCCAGGCCCGGCGCCTTCCAGCTCAACGTCGAGACGCTGGGGCGGCTGGTCGATCCCCGGCAGTTCGCCAACATCATCGTGCGCACCGACCCGGACGGGCGGGTGACCCGGGTGCGCGACGTCGGCCGGGTCGAGCTCGCCGCCCAGGACTACAGCGCCAACGGCTATCTCGACCGGCGCGAGGCGGTGCCGCTGCTGATCTTCCAGCGCCCCGGCTCGAACGCGCTGGCCACCGCCGCGCTGATCCAGGACACCATGCGGGAGCTGGCGAGGTCCTTCCCGGCCGGTCTCGGCTACGACATCGTCTACAACCCGACCGAGTTCATCGCCGAGTCGGTGCGCGAGGTGGTCAAGACGATCTGGGAGGCAGTGCTCCTGGTCGTCGTCGTGGTGATCCTGTTCCTGCAGACCTGGCGCGCCTCGATCGTGCCGATCGTCGCCATCCCGGTGTCGCTGATCGGCAGCTTCGCCGTGCTCGCCGCGGCGGGATTCTCGCTCAACAACCTGTCGCTGTTCGGGCTGGTGCTGGCGATCGGCATCGTCGTCGACGACGCCATCGTGGTGGTCGAGAACGTCGAGCGCAACCTGCGCGCCGGGATGAGCCCGCGCGAGGCGGCGCACCGCACCATGGACGAGGTCGGCGGCGCGCTGGTGGCGATCGCGCTGGTGCTGATCGCGGTGTTCGTGCCGGCCGCCTTCATCCCCGGCATCTCCGGCCAGTTCTTCCGCCAGTTCGCCGTCACCATCGCCGCCGCCACGGCGATCTCCTGCCTGGTCTCGCTGACCTTGTCGCCGGCGCTCTGCGCGCTGCTCTTCAGGCCGCACCAGGCGGAGCCGGCCCGGTCCTCGTGGCTCGGCCGGCCGGTGCGCGCCTTCTTCGGCGGCTTCAACCGCGTCTTCGACCGCGCGGCGCGCGGCTACGCCGGGCTCACCCGCCGGATCCTGCGCGTCGCGCTGCTGGCACTGGTCGTCTATGGCGGGCTGGTCGGGCTGACCGCCTGGCAGTTCTCGCGCGCCCCCACCGGCTTCATCCCGCAGCAGGACCAGGGCTATCTCATCACCGTGCTGCAGCTGCCGCCGGGCGCCTCGCTGGCGCGCACCGACGCGGTGGTGCGCCGCGCCGCCGAGATCCTGCTGAAGACGCCCGGCATCGTCCATGTCGTGCCGTTCGCCGGCTTCGACGGCGCCACCTTCACCAACGCGCCCAATGCCGGGGCGATCTTCGCGGTGCTGGCGCCCTTCGCCGAGCGCGCCCGCACCGGGCGCAGCGCCGAGGCCATCCTGGCCGACCTGCCGGCCCGGCTGGGCGTCATCCAGGACGCCTTCGTCATCACCATCCCGCCGCCGCCGGTGCGCGGCATCGGCAATGCCGGCGGCTTCAAGATGATGGTGCAGGACAAGCGCGGCCGCGGCCTGCCGGCGCTCGACGCGGCGGTGCAGGAGATGGTCGCCGCCGCCGCCGAGACGCCGGGGCTGGCCGGGGTCTTCTCGCTCTTCAACACCCGCACGCCGAAGATCTTCGCCGACATCGACCGGGTGAAGGCGGAGATGCTGGGGGTGCCGGCCGACCGCGTCTTCGAGGCGCTCGAGGTCTATGTCGGCTCGGCCTTCGTCAACGACTTCAACTATCTCGGCCGCACCTACCGGGTCACCGCCCAGGCCGACGGCCGCTTCCGCGAGGACATCCGCGACGTCGCCAACCTGAAGACCCGCAACGACCGCGGCGCCATGGTGCCGATCGGCTCGGTCGCCACCTTCCGCACCCAGACCGGGCCCTATCGCGTCGCCCGCTACGATCTCTACCCGGCGGCGGAGATCCAGGGCAACGTGGCGCCCGGCGTCTCCACCGGCCAGGGGCTGGCGCTGATGGAGCGGCTCGCCGCCGAGCGGCTGCCCGACGGCTTCGGCTTCGAATGGACCGAGCTCGCCTACCAGCAGAAGCTGGTCGGCAACCAGGCGATCCTGATCTTCGCCGCCGCCGTGCTCTTCGTCTTCCTGGTGCTGGCGGCGCAGTATGAGAGCTGGAGCCTGCCGCTCGCCGTCGTGCTGATCGTGCCGATGTGCCTGCTCGCCTCGGTCAGCGGCCTGCTGCTGCGCGGCATGGCGGTCGACATCCTGGGCCAGGTCGGCTTCGTCGTGCTGGTCGGGCTGGCGGCCAAGAACGCCATCCTGATCGTCGAGTTCGCCCGCCAGGCCGAGGCGCGCGGCGCGTCCCGCGTCGACGCCGCCGTCGAGGCCGCCCGCACCCGGCTCCGGCCGATCCTGATGACCTCCTTCGCCTTCATCCTCGGCGTCGTGCCGCTCGCCATCGCCGCCGGCGCCGGCGCCGAGATGCGCCGCTCGCTCGGCACCGCGGTGTTCTTCGGCATGCTCGGCGTGACCCTGTTCGGCCTGCTCTTCACGCCGGTGTTCTACGTACTGATCCGCCGCCTGGCCGGCCGGCGCCGTGGCGCGCCGGCGCCGGCCGGCGCGGCCGCCACGCCCGCCGCCGGGGAATAGCGCCGGCGCGGGTTGCCCGGCCTGCGGCGCATCGCTAGGCTCTGCCGCCCGCATGCCACCCCGAGGCGCCCGTGAAGGCCCATCTCGTCCTGCTGCCCGTTCTCGCGGCCCTCGCCGGGCCCGCTGCCGCCCAGCAGCTGCCCGACCCGGTGCCGGCCAGCCCGCCGGAGGCGGCGCCGGCCCAGGGCGGCACGCCCGAGGCGACGCCGCCGGCGAGCCCCGCCCCGCGCAGCCGCCGCCCCGGCGCAGCCCGCCGCCCCGGCGCAGCAGGCCCAGCCGGCCGTGCCGGCCCAGCCGCCGGCGCCCGCCGCCCAGCAGGGGACGGGCCCGGGCCTGGCGCAGCTGCAGGCGCCGCGCAGCGAGCCCTGCTACACCATCGTGTCGCCGCCCCAGGGCCTCGGCCTGGGGCCGGATGGCAGCGTCATGCTCGACCGCTGCAGCGGCAAGACCTGGCTGCTGATCCGCATCGCCATCCCCAACGACCAGGGCGAGATGACCGGCGACTTCACCTATCGCTGGGCGCCGATCCTCTATGGCGACCGCGAGGCGCTGCTCTCCAGCCCGCCGCCGGCGCCCAAGCCGGCCCCGGCCCCCGCGCCGGCGACGAAGAAGAAGCGCTAGCCATGACCGAGATCACCGGCGGCTGCCTGTGCGGCGCGGTGCGCTACCGCGCCGCGGCCGCGCCCCTGCGCGTCGGGATCTGCCATTGCCTCGACTGCCGCAAGGCCGGCGGCAGCATCATGGCCGTCCTCGCCGTCTTTCCCGCCGACCGGGTGACGATGACGGGCGAGACCCGGCTGACCCCGGCCGGACGGCCGCCGGGCCGCTTTTTCTGCCCGCGCTGCGGCTCGCCGGTGTTCAGCCGCGACGACGATTCCGGCGAGATCGAGATCCATGTCGGCAGCTTCGACGAGCCCGGCCGGGTCGTGCCGGGCTACGAGCTGTGGACCTGCCGCCGCGAGCCCTGGCTGCCGGCGATGCCGGACCTCGTGCCCTACGAGCGCAACCGGCCGGCCGGCGGCCGGACCCGACGCTGAGCCGTTGCCGCGGCGGCGCGCGACGGAGCCAGGCCTCGCCCACCGGTGTTCCCGCCAGGACGGAACCCTGCGGAGGAGGACGGCGATGGCCGAGATCACCGGCGGCTGCCTGTGCGGCGCGGTGCGCTACAGCGCGGTGGCGGAGCCCGAGCGCGTCGGGATCTGCCACTGCCTCGACTGCCGCAAGGTGAGCGGCGGCGTGCTCAACGTCTTCGCCACCTTCCCCGCCGATCGCGTCACGGTGACCGGCGAGACCCGGCTGACGCCGGCGGGCCGGGCGCCCGGCCGCCGCTTCTGCCCGCGCTGCGGCTCGCCGGTGTTCAGCCATGCCGAGGGCTCCGGCGAGATCGAGATCCATGTCGGCAGCTTCGACGAGCCGGGCCGGGTCGTGCCGGGCTACGAGCTGTGGATCGGCCGCCGCGAGCCCTGGCTGCCGGAGATCCCGGTCTCGTGCGCTACGAGCGCGACCGGCCCGCCGGCGGGCGGACCAGGCCCCTGAGGCGGTGACATCGCTCAGGCGGCGGCCGCGCTGGCCTCCGCCGGGCGGCCGCGGCGCGAGGTGCCGACCATGAGCGCCAGGAGCGCCGCCAGCACGCAGAGCCCGCCGGCGCCGACGAAGGCGCCGAGATAGGTGCCGGTCGCCGTGCGGATGACCCCGGCGCCGGTGGCGGCGAATGCGGCGCCGAGCTGGTGCGCGGCGGAGATCCAGCCGAACATCACGCCGACCTGCTCCTTGCCGAAGGCGTTGGCGGCCAGCCGCACCGTCGGCGGCACCGTGGCGATCCAGTCGAGCCCGTAGAAGACGACGAAGATCGACAGCCCGTAGAAGGACAGGTCCAAGGCGTAGGGCAGGTAGATCAGCGAGAGGCCGCGCAGCCCGTAGTACCAGAAGAGCAGGTAGCGGTTGTCGAAGCGGTCGGACAGCCAGCCCGAGGCGGTGGTGCCGACGAGGTCTAGCAGCCCCATGGCGGCCAGCAGCCCGGCCGCCCGCACCTCCGGGATGCCGTGATCGAGGCAGGACGGAATGAGGTGCGTGCCGATCAGCCCGTTGGTGCTGCAGCCGCAGATGAAGAAGGTGGCCGAGAGCAGCCAGAAATCGCGCGAGGCGAGGCCGCGGCGCAGGCCTGCCAGGGCGGCGATCGCCGGGTTGACCGTCGGCCGCGGCGGGGCCAGCAGCACGGCGCTCTCGCCATAGGGCGGCAGGCCGACATCCGCGGGGCGGTTGCGCATTAAGAGGGCGACCGGCGGCAGCACCAGCAGCCCGACGGCGGCGATGGCGAGCACCGCCGGGCGCCAGCCATGGTGCTCGACCACCCAGGCCATCAGCGGCAGGAAGAGCAGCTGCCCGGTGGCGGTCGAGGCGGTGAGCACGCCCATCACCAGGCCGCGCTGGCGGCCGAACCAGCGGCTTACCACCGTGGCGGCGAGCGCCAGCGCCGCCATCCCGGTGCCGGCGCCGACCACCACGCCCCACAGCAGGACGAGCTGCCAGGGCGCGGTCATCAGCGTCGTCAGGCTGAGGCCGATCGCCACCAGCAGCAGCGCCAGCGAGATGGTGAGGCGGACGCCGAGGCTGTCGAGCAGCGCCGCCGAGAACGGGCCCATCAGGCCGTAGAGCACCAGGTTCAGCGACACCGCCGCGGAGATGGTGGCGCGGCTCCAGCCGAACTCCTGCTCGAGCGGCACGATCAGCACGCCCGGCGAGGCGCGCAGCCCGGCGGCGGCGAGCAGCGTCAGGAATGTCAGCCCGGCGACGATCCAGGCATAATGCAGTCGCCTCGTCCGTGCCATGCTGACCTCCTGCCCCTGGCGGTAACGAGGCGAGAATGATACAGACCTGTCTGTATTGGTCAAGCGAGAGTGGCCATGGCTGAGCTTCACGAAAGCGGGGGAGCGCCGGCGGCGGCGCCCTCGGTGCGCGAGCGCATCCTCGCCACCGCCACCGAGCTGTTCTACCGCGAGGGGGTGCGGGCGGTCGGGGTCGACACCATCGTCGCCCGCTCCGGCGTCGCCAAGATGAGCCTCTATCGCTGCTTCCCCTCGAAGGACGCGCTGGTCGCCGCCTTCCTCGAGCAGCAGAACGAGCGCTACTGGCGCTGGTGGGACGGCGTCGTGGCGCGCCATCCCGGGGCACCCGCCGCCCAGCTCGCGGCGCTGGTGGCCGCGGTCGCCAAGCGCACCACCAGCCCGACCTATCGCGGCTGCCCCTTCATCAACGTCGCCACCGAGCTGCGCGAGGGCGGCCATCTCGGCCGGACGGTGGCGCAGGCCAACAAGCGCGAGCTGCGCCGCCGCCTCACGGAGCTCGCGGCGGCGGCCGGCGCGGCCGAGCCCGGCGCGCTCGGCGATCAGCTGATGCTGCTGTTCGAGGGCGCCTACGCCGCCGGCCAGACGCTCGGCCCGGAGGGCCCGGGCCAGGCCATCGTCGCCGCCGCCGCGCGGCTCATCGCCGCCGCCGTGCCGGCCGGCGCGGTCCGGGACTGAGGGTTTCGCGTCGGCGGAAGGCACCGATCCGACCGGGAATCCCGTCCCCGACCGTCAGTGTCTTGCGACGGAAACATTAAAGTTTGGGTTAACCGGCAAAGGGCGTTGGAAGAAACTCCTGCCCTGTCGTAAGGTCGGCGTCCTGTTCGGGGCTGGGGTCGCGAAGGGGGAAGCGCGGATGCCCGCTCGTCTGTTCACGCCGGTCCGTCTGCGCGACGTGACGCTGGTCAACCGGATCATCGTCTCGCCGATGGCGCAGTACAGCGCCGTCGACGGCAGCGCCTCCTACTGGCACCTGCAGCATTATGGCAGCCTGTCGCTCGGCGGCGCCGGCCTGGTGATGCTCGAGGGCACCGCCGTCGAGACGCGCGGCCGCGCCACCCCGGGCTGCCTCGGCCTGTGGTCGATCGCGCACGAGCAGGCGCTGGCCGCCGTGCTCCAGGCCTGCCGCTCCTTCGCACGGACGCCGCTCGGGCTGCAGCTCACCCATGCCGGGCGCAAGGCCTCGACCCGTCCGCCCTGGGACGGCGGCGGGCCGCTCGCCGAGCCGGAGGGCGGCTGGCCGGCCGCCGGCCCCTCGGAAATTCCGTTCGCCCCCGGCCAGGCGGCGCCGCGGGCGCTCGATCATGCCGGCATGGGTCGGATCCGCGACGCCTTCGCCGCCGCCGCCGGGCGCGCCGCCCGTCTCGGCATCGAGGTGCTCGAGCTGCAGGCCGCGCACGGCCACCTGCTGCACCAGTTCCTCTCGCCGCTGGCCAACCGGCGGACGGACCCGTTCGGCGGCTCGCTCGACAACCGGCTGCGCTTCCCGCTCGAGGTGGTGGGCGCGGTGCGCCGCGCCTGGCCGGTCGACCGGCCGCTCGGGGTGCGTCTGTGCGCCAGCGACCGGGCCGAGGGCGGCTTCACCACCGAGGAGGCGGTGATCGCCGTCCACGCGCTGCGCGCCGCCGGGGTCGACTATGTCTGCGCGTCGAGCGGCGGGCTCGGGCCGGAGGAGCCGGCGAGCCAGCCGCCCGGCTTCCAGGTGCCGCTGGCCGCCCGGCTGAAGGCGGAGACCTCGATGCCGATCGTCGCGGCGGGGCTGATCGTGCATCCCCGCCAGGCCGAGGACGTGCTGCGGACCGAGCAGGCCGACCTGGTCGCCATCGGCCGCGGCTTCATCGACAATCCGCGCTGGGCCTGGCATGCCGCCCAGCTGCTCGGCCAGGAACTGGCCTATCCGCCGCAATATGCGCGGGCGCATCCCGCCCTGTGGTCCGGCGCCAAGGTCGCTCACGGCGCCTGGGAGGCGGCCGCCCCGCTGTCGCGCCGGCTCTCCGCCTGAGGCCGGCGGTGCCGCCCGTCTCCCGCCGGGGCGGGAGACGGGACCCGGCGCTCCTGCGGGATGACGCCCCTACGGGATGACTACGACCGTGCCGGTGCCGCTGGTGGTGAGCGGCCCGGCGCCGTTGTCGGCCAGATTGGCCGCCGAGGGCTTGTTGATCGACAGCGAGTTGTTGTCGCCGTTGTTGATGGCGTTGACGCCGGCGCCGGCGTTATCGGTGATCTGGCTGCCGCCGCCGGAGAGATCGACCGAGAGCGAGGAGCCGCTGCCCTCGTTGGTGGCGGTGATGCCGTCGCCGCCATTGTTGCTGATATTGTCGTTGGTCGAGCTCAGGCCGGCGGTGATCGAGCCGGTGCCGGTGTTGCTGTTGGACACCGAGATGCCGCTGCCGCCATTGCCGGTGATGGTGTTGTCGTGCGAGGTCACCGTCTGGCTGATCGAGCCGGTGCCGTCGTTGGTGTTGGAGACGGAGATCCCGGCCCCGCCATTGCCGGTGATCGTGTTGTCGTGCGCCGTCACCGTCTGGCTGATCGAGCCGCCGTCGGTCGTGCTGTTGCTGATCGAGATGCCGGCGCCGCCGTTGTTCTCGACCTGGTTGCCGCTGATCGAGATGCTCTGGTTGACCGTGCCGCCGCCGCTGACGTTGTTGCTGATGCTGATGCCGCTGCCGCTGCTGCTCGACGAGGTGCCCGACGGCCCGCTCTGCGATTCGGCGAGCGCCAGGGCCGGCAGCAGCATCGCCCCGAGGGCGGCCAGGATGAGCGTGCGTCGCATGGATTCCTCCCGTTTTCGCTATCCCATTGTAGCACGATCCGCGGCCAGGCGCTGCCGTAAGACGCCGGACCGGCCGTGACCGTCTTCTTCACCAGCGACACCCATTTCGGCGACCGCTTCGCCATCGCCCGCACCGGACGGCCCTTCGCCTCGGCGGCGGCGATGGACGCCGCGCTGGTCGAGCGCTGGAACGGGACGGTCGGGGCGGAGGACGAAGTCTGGCATCTCGGCGACTTCGCCCGCGCGGCCGACGCCGCCGGCCTCGCCCGGCTGCTCGACAGCCTGGCCGGGCGCAAGCATCTGGTGGCGGGAAACAACGACCCGCCGGCGACCCGCGCGCTGCCCGGCTGGGCCAGCGTGCAGCCCTATGCCGAGATCGAGCTCGAGGGCACCCGGCTGGTGCTCTGCCACTACCCCTTCCGCACCTGGAACGGCATGGGCAAGGGCGCGCTCGACCTGCACGGCCACAGCCACGGCCGGCTGGCGCCGCTGCCGCGGCAATATGATGTCGGCGTCGATCTCTGGGACTATCGCCCGGTGACGCTGGCCGAGCTGCGCGCCCGCCGGCGGCCGACACGTCGCCCGGCGGGCTGATCCGCGAGGAGCGCGCCGGCCGCTCGCGCGGTGGGCCGTGGCTGCCGCCGGTCGACTGAGCGGGCCGGCCGGGACGATCAGAAGAAGCGCACGGTCGAGCCGATGGCCGGCCCGTGCACCCACATGTTCCATTTGAAGCGCGATGGCATGGACATAGGCGTAGCGCGCGCTCTCCGGTGCCAGCGCGGCGGCCTTGCCCAGCAGCGCCAGCGCATCCTCGAGCTTGTGCTGCCGGACCTCGAGCAGCCCGAAGGCGGCGCGCGGCGGCGGCATTGCCGGGATCGATCGCCACCGCGGCGGAGCAAGCGTCTCGCCCTCGGGGTCGCGGCCGAGCGCGGTAGAGATCGGCGAGATCGACCGTGGCCGGCACGAAGCGCGGATCGAGCCGCAGCGCGCGGCGGTAGGCGGCCTCGGCCGCGGCCGCCTCGCCGCGCTGCGCATGGAAGGCGCCGAGATGGCGATGTTGACCAGCCGCTCGGCGGAGGCCATGTCGGCCGCGATCAGCTCGCCGCAGGCCCGGTCGAGTCGCCGCGCTGCTGCGGCGACAGCCAGTCCTTGAGCACAGCCGCCAGCGCGCGCAGGCCGCGGCGATGCGCACCGCGCGCACCGAGATCGGTCAGCAGCAGCGCCTTGGCTGCAGCCGCTGGTCAGGCCGGGCAGCGCCAGCGTCGATCACGGCGACCCGCGCACCAGCGGCGACTCCGGATCGTGCAGCCCGCCGAGCCGAGGCCTCGATCATCGCCGGCGTCAGGCCCGCCGCGTAGGTCAGGAAGAGCGACAGGAGCCGTCGCCCGGGCGATCGCCGGCCGCTCAGGTCGGCCGCCCAGCGCGAGCGCCTCGCCGGCCCCGGCAGCTCGGCCGGCGGCGGTGGCCGCGCCCAATGCGGCTCCGAGCGGCGCCGGGCCCGTACCAGCGCGCCACGGCATCGGCGGCCATTGCGCCGAGCGGCCGGCGTGGCAGCCGGTGCGGGCGTCGAGCGTGCCCAGCGCGACGCCGGATCTGGCCGCGGGATCCGGATGGCATGGTCGCGGCGGGCATCAACGGCCATAGGTCCGGGCCAGCCATGTGGCAGGCGACGCAGGCGCCGGCCGAGCCCTCGGGGAATTGATGGGTGTGCTGCGGTATCGAACTGGCCGGCCGGTGGCACTGGCCGCAGGCCTGGTTGCCCCTGGCGCGCAACTTCAGGGCTGTGCGGATCGTAGCGGTCGAGCAGGTAGACTCCCATGCGGTACATCCGGCTGCTGGAACGAGCCGTACTCGTAGTCTCCTCCAGGATCTGGCCGTCGGCGTGGTAGAGCCCGGCCTCAAGCAGGACGGCACCGCGCTGTCGAGCAGCGGCCGGCCGTAGCCGAAGGCCGGGGTCAGCTCGTGCCGGCGCGCATGGCAAAGCCGCAGGCCTCGAGCTGCGGGTCGGACTGCCGCGGGGCCGTGCGCGCGCGTCGCGGTGTCCTCGGATCGAGCACCCAGCGACCGGCGCCGGCGTCGCTCAGCGCGACCACCGAGGCCTGCGCGAGCCGGGATCGACGGCGGCTCCGCCTTTCCTTGATCGAGATGGCGCGAGCCCGGCCCGTGGCAGGCCTCGCAGGACACGTTGATCTCCGGCCGGGTTGTCCGATAGCTGCTCGTCGACGCCCAGGTCGAAGTTGCGCTGGAGTTGGTCGAATGGCAGTCGGCGCACATGAAGTTCCAGGTCTGGTTCGGACCGGTCCAGTGCAGCGGATCGCGCCCTGATCATCTGGCCGGGATAGAGATCGAACCAGCGCTGGCCGCCCTCTGCGGCCGGCCAGCTGTCCCAGACGTGCCGAGCGCCTGGTAGCGGCCGCCGGGAAACGCGATCGGAATATTGCTGCAGCGGGTGGACGCCGAAGGTGTAGGCGATCTCGTAGTCGTGCAGTTGGCCGTCGAGGCCGTCGGTGCAGACCATGAACCGGCCGTCCTTGCGGAAGAAGGTCGAGTCACGCCGCCACGGGTGAAGGTAGCGCCGGCGAAGTCGCCGAGCACCGTCACTGCTGGGCGCCGCGCCATCCTTGCTTTCGTGGTCGGAGCCGCGCCACCGCCGCCGCCGCGGCGTGGCGGCCGGCGCAGACCGGCTCTTCGCCGACGAAGGTCGCCGCCAGCTCGGCCACTGCGCGCCGCCGCGGAACGCGCCACCCCGCGAGCAGCACCAGCAGCGGCACCGCCCATCGAACCCGATCCATCGTGCAGCCGCCCCCAGCCAGCCGCGCCGCCGGCGCGCTACCGCGAGTCTAGCGGAGCCGGCGGGGGTGGCCGGCGAGGACGCGGGCGCCGAGGCTCAGGCGCCCGGCCTCAGTCGAGCAGGGTCACCTTGCCGCTGGCGATGTCGTAGATGGCGGCGACGGTGCTGGCGTCTGGCCCTTGATGGCGCTGGCGATCACCGGCGAGGGTGCGTCCCGCAGCAGCCCGGCCTGGATCCGGGCGTTCGCCTTGATGGTGCCTTCGAAATCGCCCTTCGCCTCGTCGACGGCGGGCCGGATATAGCGGTAGAGCGAGCTGATCTGGCCGGGCACCGCCTTGGCGGCGATCGACGCCTCGACCGCGCCGCAGGCGGTGTGGCCGAGCACCATCAGGACCCGCGTGCCGAGCACCGCCACGCCGTACTCGATGCTGGCGATGATCTCCGAGGTCGCGATGTTGCCGGCCACCCGGTTGACGAAGACGTGGCCGATGCTCTGATCGAAGAGCAGCTCGACGGGGACCCGCAGATCGGCGCAGAGCACCAGGCGAAGAACACCGGCGTTGTTCTCCTTGAGCAGCGCGAGATCCTCGTCCCGGAGTACATCTTCTTGTCGACGAAGCGCTGGTTGCCGTCCATCAGCGCCTGGCCTCGTCCAGGCTCCAGCGTCCAGCGCCTGCGCCCGCGCCGTCGCGCAGGCACGGCGAGGTTGAGCGCGCCGCCAGCCAGCAGGCCGGCCGCATCCCGACCATGGTGGCGCGCAGCAGCCGGCGCGGCGCCTCGACCCGGTGATCCTCCTGCGCCGCGCCCGCCGGCACGACCGCGCAGGCGCAGGACGCGATCCCGAGCGCGATGATTTCAGCATTGCACCTTCCCCTGGAATGTTCGCCGTCGCGGGCGGACAGCCTTGCCTGCCGATGCGACTTAATAGCACATTCTTGATTCAATCTTAACTGGTTTTCGCCCGGCCGGCGCCGATCCTTGGCGAGAGGAGTTTGCCCACATTGTCAGTGAAAGTGCTGCCGCTTCGACCTTGTGCTGCGCCGACCTCTGCTCCGGGCGCGGCGGGCTTTGGCTATCGCCGTCTTCCCGAACGCTCTAACTTCGCCGCCGCGGGGCGACCGGTCCGGCAACCGTTCCGACGAATGGGGGCATCGACCATGCCCACCGGCGGCTGGAGATCCTGCGCCGATCCGTACGGCGCTCGCCGCCGCGACCTTCGCCCTGGCCGCGACCGCGGCCCAGGCCTGCACTGGAGCCGAGACCTTCGCGCCCGCCCGATCGGCGAGGTGCTTCCGCCCGAGATGATCCAGGGACCGCATTATCGCCTCGCCCCCACCGTCGGCGCGCGCAACGCCCTGAACTACTTCGTCATGCTGTCCGAGTACGGCACCTTCGACGCCCCCAGCGACGCCATGCTGCGGCGGCTGATCCGCGAGAATCACGCGATCACCGTGCTGCAGGGGATCACGCTGACCGACGCCTACGCCAAGGCGCTGGCCCAGGCGGCGCTCAGCCCGATCCAGGGCGTCAAGGACCTGATCACCCAGCCGGTGCAGACCGTCTCCGCGGTGCCCAATGCCCTGTTCGACGTCTTCGCCCGGGTCGGCGCGGGCATCGACACGACGGTGTCGGGCCAGAAGACCGCCTACGAGGACTCCGCCCTCGCGAGCGCCCTGCAGATGTCCTCCTACAAGCGCGACTACGCCAAGGAGCTCGGGGTCGATCCCTATTCGAGCAATCCGGTGCTGCAGAAGCAGCTCGACAGCGTCGCCTGGGCGGCCGCCTTCGGCAACCTGACGATCAGCGGCGCCACCATGGTGAGCGGCTCGGCGGCCGTCGCGGCGCTCTCCTACGCGCGCAACCTCGAGCAGGCGGTCAATATCGTCGCGGCGGAACCGCCGGCCCAGCTGATGATCGACAACAGGAACCGGCTCGACCAGATGGGCATCGATCCGGGGCTGAAGGAGAAGTTCCTCGGCCAGCTGCAATACTCGCCGCGCGCCAAGACCCTGCTGATCGCCGCGCTCGCGGCGATGCAGCGCACCGCCGGCCGGGGCGCCATGCTCGAGGTCGCCCTCGATGCGCCGGACGAGACCATGGCCATCTTCTACCAGCAGATGGCGGAGCTGCTGAACGACTACGACCAGCGCATCGCGCCGATCACCCGCATCGCGCGCTATGGACGCCTCGTCGTCGCCTACGAGCAGTCGGGCAAGGCGGTCATCCTGGCGCCGCTCGACTGGGTCATCTGGAACGAGCGCGCCGCCGCCGCCGCCCGGGCCATTGCCGAGGCCTGGCATCTGAAGCGCGGAAGCGACACCCTCTCCCTGTGGATTACCGGCACCGCCTCCCGCCGCTTCCGCGCGGAGGCCGAGGCGCTGGGCATCGGCGTCCGGGAGCAGGTCGGCCGCCAGCTGCCGCTGGTCGACTGAGCCGGCGGCACCAGGCGAGGACGGCGGGCCCGGGATGCGGGCCCGCCGTCGATCAGTGCATGCGGCTGCGGGTCGGACGGCCGCGGTTGCCCGCCGGCGCGATCACCGGCAGGGACTCCGTCTCGCCGGTCTCGGTCAGCACGGAGATCTTCGAGACGATGCCGCGCGCGGCGGCCGCGCGGGCGGCGAAGCACGCCACCTCGATCGCCTGCTCGCGCGTCGGGTAGATGCCGAAGATGTGCCGGTACCGGGTGATCGTCCAACCGTAGTCGGTCGGAAAGATCGAATAGGTGGCAAGATCCATCGCGGGGCCTCCGTCGACGTTCCTTCCCCTCGAGCGCTTCCCCTGGCCGACCGCGGGCGGCGCGCCACGCGCCCGCGAGCAAGGCCAACCTACCCTGTTTTCCCGTCGCCCTTCCTGTCGATTCCCGGGCGATCCTGAGAACTTTTTCTTACCGAAACATCGACCGGGGCGCAAGACCTCGCGCGACGACAGCTGCGCCAGCCAGGTTGACAGTAGAACCCGTCCCGTCCGCGTGACAGTCGCGCTTCACTCCCCGAGCCGCACCAGCAGCTTGCCGAAGTTCTTCCCCTCGAGCAGGCCGATGAAGGCCTTGGGCGCCTTGTCGAGCCCGTCCACGATGTCCTCCTTGTACTTGAGCCGCCCCTCGCGGATCCAGGGAATCGCCTTGGCCCGGTACTCGCCGAGCCGGTCCCACCGGTCGGAGACGATGAAGCCCTCGATGCGCAGCCGCTTGCGCACCACCGCCATCAGGTTCGGGCCGGGACGCGGCGCCGCGTCGTTGTACTCCGCCACCATGCCGCACATCACCATGCGGCCGAAGTCGTTGAGGCGCGGGAACACCGCCTCCTGCACGGCGCCGCCGACATTCTCGAAATAGACGTCGATGCCCTTCGGGCAGGCGGCCTCGAGCGCCGCGGCGAAGCCGGGATCGCGATGGTCGAGGCAGGCGTCGAAGCCGAGCTCGGCCCTGACGTAGCTGCACTTGTCGGCGCCGCCGGCGATGCCGACCGCGCGCGCCCCGGCGATCCTGGCGAGCTGGCCGACCACCGCGCCGACGGCACCCGAGGCGGCGGAGACGACCAGCGTCTCGCCCGCCTTCGGCCGGCCGATGGTGTCGAGCCCGACATAGGCGGTGAGGCCCGGCATGCCGAGCACGCCCAGCGCCGTCGAGATCGGCGCGTCGGCGGCGTGCAGCTTGTGCAGGCGGGCGGTGGGCACGGCGCTGTAGAGCTGCCAGCCCTGGCCGCCCAGCACGATGTCGCCCTTGGAGAAGGCGGGCGCCCGCGACTCCACCACCCGGCCGACCGTCTGCCCCTCCATGACCCCGCCGACCTCGACCGGCTTGGCGTAGGACTTGGCATCGCTCATCCGGCCGCGCATGTAGGGATCGAGCGACAGCCACAGCGCCTGGACCAGCACCTCGCCCTCGCCGGGCTCCGGCGCCGGCGCGGTGGCGATCTCGAAATCCTGCTCGGTCGGCGTGCCGGCCGGCCGCTGCTTCAGCCGCACCTGGCGGTTTTCCGGACGGGTCATGCTCGCTTCTCCGCTGTCGAACCGGCTTGCCGCGCTGGCAGCCCGGACGACATAACAGCACAGACCGGCGCGCGCCGCAGCCGCCGGCTCGAAAGATGCGGGGGAGCAGATGACCGGCAGCACGCTCGTGTTCGATCTCGACGGCACGCTGATCGACAGCGCGCCGGACCTGCAGGCCCTGCTCGCCCCCACCCTGGCGGCCGCCGGCCGCCGCCCGCTGACCCTGGCGGAGACGCGCGACTGCATCGGCTGGGGCATGATCAAGCTGGTCGAGGGCGCCTTCGCCATGACCGGCACGCCGCTCGACCCGGCGCGCCACGACGCCGTCATCGCCGAGTTCCGCGCCCGCTACGAGGCGGCCGAGCCGGTGCATACCAGGCTCTATCCGGGGGTGCCGGAGACGCTGGCCGCGCTCCGGCCGGGCCGGCGGCTCGCCATGTGCACCAACAAGCCGGTGCGCGCCGCCGCCCGGGTGCTCGAGGCCTTCGACCTGCTGCGCTTCTTCGACGGCATCAGCGGCGGCGACAGCGTGGCCGTGCGCAAGCCCGACCCGCAGCACTTCTGGGACGCCGTGTCGCGGGCCGGCGGGAGCGCGCCGGCGGTTATGATCGGCGACAGCGAGACCGACATCGCCACCGGCCGCAACGCCGCGGTGGCGACGGTCGCGGTCAGCTACGGCTACGCCCACGAGCCGCCGGCCAGCATGGGCGCCGACCGGGTGGTCGACCGCTTCGCCGACCTGGTGGCGGTGCTCGACGAGCTGGCGCCGCGCGGCTAGCAGGCCGACGGGAAGAGGAGCGGCTGGAATGGAGCAGCGGCGACTGGGCCGGACCGGACCCGTGGTGTCGGCGATCGGGCTCGGCTGCATGGGCATGTCGGACATCTACGGGCCGGCGGACGAGACCGAGAGCATCGCCACCATCCACCGCGCGATCGACGCCGGCATCACCTTCCTCAACACCGGCGACTTCTACGGCATGGGGCACAACGAGCTGCTGCTGCGCCGCGCCCTGCAGGGCCGCCGCGAGCGCGTCGTCATCTCGGTCAAGTTCGGCGCGCTGCGCGACCCGGCCGGCGGGTTCGTCGGCTTCGACGCCCGGCCGGCGGCGGTGAAGAACTTCCTGACCTACAGCCTGCGCCGGCTCGGCACCGACTACATCGACATCTACCAGCCGGCCCGGATCGACCGGGCGGTGCCGATCGAGGAGACGGTCGGCGCCATCGCCGAGATGGTCGAGGCCGGCTACGTCCGTCACATCGGCCTGTCCGAGGCGTCCGCCGCCACGGTGCGCCGGGCCGCCGCGGTGCATCCGATCGCCGCGCTGGAGACGGAGTACTCGCTGGTCGATCGCGGCATCGAGGCGACGACCCTGCCGGCGCTGCGCCAGGACGGCAGCGGCGTGGTCGCCTATGGCGTGCTGTCGCGCGGCCTGCTCGCCGGCCGCATCGCCGGCGCCGGCGACCTGCAGCCCGGCGACTACCGCGCTCACCTGCCGCGCTTCACCGGCGACAACCTGCGGCGCAACCAGGCGCTGGTCGCCGCGCTGAAGGCGATCGCCGACGCCAAGGGCATCACCCCGGCGCGGCTCGCCATCGCCTGGGCGATGTCGCGCGGCAGCGACATCGTGCCGATCATCGGCGCCGCCGCTTCGACCAGCTCGACGACCTGCTGGCCGCGGCCGCTCTCCGCCTCACCGCCGAGGAGCAGGCCCGGCTGGAGGCGGCGCTGCCGCCCGGCGCCGTCGCCGGCACGCGCTACGCCGCGCCGCAGATGGCGATGCTCGACGGCTGAGGCGCTCAGAGCCCGGCAGAGCCGCCGCCGCTGGGGCCGGCCCGTCTCGGCGTCGCGGTGCACCTCGAACGCCGCGATCAGCTCGGCCAGGCTCCAGCGCCTGCTCGGCCGCCAGCTCGACGGTGCAGGCGACCTGGCCCCGGCGAAGGCCGGCCGCCAGCCGACCCGCGGACCCGCGCCGCGCGCGGCGTCGTCCCGCCGGCGGCGCCGCGGCCGCGGCGAGGCGGCCGGCGGCGTCGTGGAGCACGAGCAGCCGGCGCGGCGCGGCGCGGTCGCTCATCGCGCCGGCGCCGCCAGCATGCGCGGCCGGAAGGTGACGCTGTCGCGCGGCTCGGGGTTGCGCCAGGTGACCAGCCAGTTGGTGTTGTTCGGGCCGGGCTCGGGCACCCGCTCGCGCACCGGCCGCTGCGCCGCCGCCTCGACGCTGGCCGCCGCCAGCGGCCGGTCGGGGCGCGCCCCGGCGAACTCGGGCACCGCGCTCATCCAGCACCAGCGGTCGGGATCGATCACCGAGCTGCCGTTGGCGTCGACCACCCAGTGCAGGAAGGTGACCTCGACCCCCGGCGCCAGCACGATCTCCGGCCAGACATAGACATCGACCTCGACCCCCATCCCGCCCCTCCTCCGCTCACGCCGCGCCGGGGTCCTCGAGCGTGAAGCCCACCTTGAGGACCACCTGGAAATGCTTCACCGCGCCGTTCTCGACATGGCCGCGGATCTGCTGCACCTCGAACCAGCGGATGTGCTTCAGCGTCTCGGAGGCGCGCGCCACGGCCCCCTCGATGGCGTCGTCGACGCCGGTTTCCGACGAGCCCGCAACCTCGATGATGCGGTAGACGTGGTCCTCCATGGTCCCTCTCCTTCTCGCGTCCAGGGAGGAACCGGCGAGGAAGCGAAACGTTGCGTGGCGCTGCCGCCCCGAGGGCGTCAGCCCTGGAGGATGCGCACCCGGGTGATGCGGGCGTTGGCGCCGGCGATGCCGCGGGTCCGTGCGCCGTTCGGCTGGATCACCCCGGCCGGCACCAGGGTGACGGTGAAGTCGCCGCCGACCCAGATGTTGGCCGCCATCTGCTTCTGCACCAGCGCGGTGATGTCGTAGGCCTGCTTCGAGCCGGTGTCCGGGTTGTCGCCCATGCCGGCATGCTGCATGCCGGGCATCCGCATGTCGGCCGAGATGCGCGCGAAGAAGCTGAGCCGCCCGACATAGTAGATGCTCCGCGGATCGGCGACGCCGCCCGGGGGCAGGTTGAGGAAGACCGAGTAGTTGACCTCGGGATGCTTGTCGGCATCGATCCCTTCGAGCAGCAGGACGACCTGGCCGCGCACCAGGCCGCGCACCCGCGCCGCGAGGTTCCGGCCGGCCCCGGAGGCGTCGGCACGCGCGCTGACCGAGCTGATGCCGGGACGCAGCGCCGGCACCGTCGCCGCCGTGGCCGCGACCACGGCCGAGGGACCGGCCTCGGCCAGCGCGGTGGCGAGGGACTGCGGCACCGCCGCGATCTGGGTGTCGAGGGGATTGGTTGCCATGATCGAAACTCCTGACGGCCGCCGGCGCGCGGCGGCTGTGCTGACGGCCCGGCCGGGCCGGGCATGCCGCGGGCCTGAGCCCGCGGCTCCAGTGGCGGATCGCTAGGTCACGCGGGATCGTCGTCGTAGACGTAGTGGAGCTGCGTCTTGGTGTTGAGGATGTAGTAGGCGGCCTGCTGCACCTTCTTTCCCGCGTCGTTGTAGAAGGGGAAGTAGGACCACATCCAGAAGCTGTCGCCGGTCGGGTTGGCCCGACCGCCGCCCTGCTGCAGCCAGCGCTTCCACAGCCGGTCGATGTTGCAGTGGTGCAGGTAGAAGATCGGGTCGCGGGCCGCGGTCTGCGGCTTCAGCATGTAGCCGCCGATGTCGACGTGGATGGTGTCGTGCGGCGTCGATTCGAAGCCGCCATGCGGCCCCATCTGGGTCGTCGCGTTGACCTTCAGACCGCCGAAGCTGACGCCGGACCAGCTGGAGGTGAAGAAGTTGGTCAGGCCGAAGGAGGTGGTGGTGTCGACGTCCTCGGCCGGCAGCTCGCCGCCGGCGTTGATCGCCGCCGCCCGCTGCGCGACGTAGAGCGGGTTGGTCGCGTCGGCCGGCGTCAGGCAGGCCGTCGGCAGGGCCCGGCAGGCCGGGTTGGCCCAGTTCCAGTAGGGCAGGGTCAGGGTCGGGTCGCCGGAGGCGGCGCGCAGGATCTTCTCGAAATAGAAGAGGTACATGCGGTGCCAGGAGAAGAAGAAGTAGCTGCCGTGCCGGCACTGGTTCCAGATCTGGCCCGAGGTGATCTGGTCGAAGGTGCCGTGGATGTTGGCCTGGTAGATCCAGCTGGTCGGATCGGTCGCCGGCCGCGACATCATCACCGCGATGCCGTTGCGCAGCGAGGCGATCTCCGGCCCGGCGGGATCGAGGGTGAAGATGTCCTTCCGGACGAAGGGCGTGGTCTGCGCCTCGCCGCGGCGGCCGCGCAGGCAGAAGGGTGCCGCGACGGCGGTCGCCGCGCTCGCCTTCAGGAATAAACGCCTATTGAGTGAACCCGCCATGTCGATCCCCTCTGTCCCTGGGTCAGAGCCGCCAGCAAGCCGTCCGTCCGATCGGTCGGGGCCGATCGGCAGCCCCCGCTCCGGGACGTCCCGCCGGCACCCACGAGAGCCCGGCACTTCGCGGCCAAGCCCGGCATCCGGCTCGAGGTTGTCGCCTCGGCCGGCACGTTCAACATTTCTTAACCCTTTCGAGTTCCGGGCTTTCGCCGGGGCTCCGGACATTCCCACCGAGCATGCTAGACTGTGCCGCCGGTCCGGCTTGCAGGCCCGCCATGCGCTCGCCCAGAACCTCTCGTCCTTCTCCCCTTCCGCTCGCCGCGCGCGCCGCCATGCAATGGCTTTCTGGGATCGTCTTCCTGACCCTTTCCGCGGCGGCGGCGGCGCCCGGCCTGGCGGCCGATCCGCCGGCCGACGCCGCCAGGCTGACCGCGGCGGTCTGCGGCCCGCGCAAGAGCTGCAGCATCGCCGAGCTGCTGCCGGCCGGCCGCGCGGAGGCCGGCCAGCCGCTCGCCGTCGCCGAGGTCGCGCTCGGCCTGGCCGACCGGCCGGGGGAGGCGCCGGCCGAGGGCTGCCGGCAGGCCGACGACGAGGAGGGCTTCGACGGCGGCCGCGAGTACTGGCTGGTCGAGGGCCAGCGCGCGCCGCGGCTGCTGCTGCAGCTCTGCAACGACGGCTACGGCGCCGCCGGGATCGGCGGCGACGAGGTGACGGTTTCGGACAACCGGCTGGTGCACCTGCAATATGGCGGCTCCAACGACCGCTGGGAGGAGACCGAGGCGGTCGGGCTCGTGCCGCAGCGCACGCTCGGCACCGAGAGCTGCAGCTACCGCGCCACCGAGGCCGGCCAGACGCTGCTGACCCGGGTCGACGTGCCGCGGGCCACCGGCTTCTCGCTGGCCACCGACGACGCAGCCGGCGGCGGCGACACGGCCGAGCAGCAGGATTGCGACAGCCTGCGCCAGGCGATGGACCGCTCGCTCGGGCCGCGGCCGGGCCTGCTCGCCGGCCAGGACCTGCTGTTGCCGCAGCTCGCCGCCGATGCCGAGGCCCCGGCCGAGTTCCCCGAGGGCACCGTGCTCGGCGGCTGCGCCTCGAGCCTGACCACCGACGGCGGCTATGCCGTCCAGGGCATCGCCGATCCGGCGCGCCCGGCCGAGCTGCGCTTCGTGGCGCTCGACCAGCGGACCGTGGTGATCCAGATCGCCGAGCCGCGTCCCGACGCCGGACCGGCCAAATCCTGGGTCGGCACCGACCATGTCGAGATCTGGACCAGCGCCGACTTCACCGGCCGCCACCGCCCGGACCCGGCGCAGCTCGGCCAGATCGGCGTCGGGCTCGACGGCAAGGCGTGGCGCGGCGTCGGCAAGGCGAAGCTGCCGGCGGTCGCCCGCTGGACCGGCAAGGACGCCATCGGCCGCGCCGTGGTCGTGCTGAAGCTCTCCTGGTCCGGCGAGGATGCGCTGCTCGGCGGCATCCTGCTCGCCTACTCCCAGGCCGAGGGCGGCCGCCAGGCGCGGCTGGTCGCCACCGCGCCGATCGCCCGCAACCGGCCGAGCTTCCTGCCCGGGCTGGCCGGGCTGCCGGTGGCCTGCGGCGCGGTCGGGAACCGCTGGGAGATCACCGCCAATCCCGGCCTGCTGCGCGGCATGGCCCTGGCCGAGTAGGCGGCCCGCCGGCAGCGGCCTCCGCCCGGCCTCCGCCCGGCCCGCTTGACCCGCGGGCGAACCGCCGGCTAGATCGGCCGCATGGCCGAGCAGACCATCATGCTGATCCGGCACGCCGAGAAGCCGGGTCAGGATTGGCCCGGGCCCGGCCTGACCGAGCATGGCGCCGAGGATGCGGCGGGGCTGGTGGTCCGCGGCTGGCAGCGCGCGGGCGCGCTGGCCGCGCTGCTCGCCGCGCCGCGCGGGCCGCTGCGCCGGCCGCAGCGGATCTTCGCCTCCCACCCCGACAAGCCCGACGGCCGGCGCAGCCTGCGGCCGCTGCAGACCGTGCAGCCGCTGGCGGCGCGGCTCGGCCTCACCCCCGACACGCGCTTCACCCGGGGCGACGAGGAACCGCTCGCCGCCGCGGCGGCCGCGGCCGGCGGCGCCGTGCTGGTCAGCTGGCAGCATGAGGGGCTGCCGGCGCTCGGCGCGGCGCTGGCCGGCGCCGACGCCGCCCTGCCCCGGAGCTGGCCCGATCGCTGCTACGACCGGATCTGGCTGCTGCGGCGCGCCGCGGCGGGCGCGCCCTGGTCGTTCGACGACCTGCCGCAGGGCCTGCTCGCCGGGGACGCCGCCGCGCCGTGAGCCCCCTGCGACGCGGCTGATCCGCGGCTCCGTCCTGCAGTTCCGGCACGATCCCGGCGCGGCGCCCGATCCGGCCGCCTGGGACTATCGCGCCGACGCGGTGCTGCACGTCGCCGAGGGCAAGGTCGCCGGCCTCTACGACGCCGCGGCGCTGCCGGCCGGGCTGGCGGAATCCGCGCCGCTCGACGACCATCGCGGCCGGCTGATCCTGCCCGGCTTCGTCGACACCCACATCCACTCCGCCCAGGTCGACGTCATCGCCTCCTTCGGGGCGCAGCTGCTCGACTGGCTGGAGCGCTACACCTTCCCGGCCGAGCGCCGCTTCCGCGATCCGGCCCATGCCGCCGAGGCGGCCGAGTTCTTCCTCGACCGGCTGCTCGGCAACGGCGTCACCACCGCCTCGGTCTACCCCACGGTGCACCGCCAGTCGGTCGACGCCTTCTTCGCCGCGGCGGAGCGGCGCGGGCTGCGCATGCTGGCGGGCAAGGTGATGATGGACCGCAACGCGCCCGAGGGGCTGCGCGACGACGTCGCCTCGGCCGAGGCCGACAACCGGGCGCTGATCGAGCGCTGGCACGGGCACGGCCGGCTCGGCTACAGCCTGACGCCGCGCTTCGCCGTGACCTCGAGCGCGGCGCAGCTCGCCATGACCGGCCGGCTGCTGGCGGAGCGGCCCGAGCTGCACCTGCAGACCCACCTCGCCGAGAACCGCGACGAGATCGCGCTGATCGCCCGCCTGTTCCCGGAGAGCCGCTCCTATCTCGACGTCTACGACCGGGCCGGCCTGGTCGGGCCGCGCAGCATCTTCGCCCACTGCATCCATCTCGACGACGCCGACCTGGCGCGGCTCGCCGCGGCGGGCGGCGCCATCGCCTTCTGCCCGACATCGAACCTGTTCATCGGCAGCGGCCTGTTCCGGCTGGAGCGGGCGCGCTCCGCCGGGATCCGCGTCGGCCTCGGCACCGACGTCGGCGGCGGCACCTCCTACTCGATGCTGCAGACCCTGGCCGAGGCCTACAAGGTGCTGCAGCTCAACGGCGAGAACCTCAACCCCTGGCGCGGCTTCTACCTCGCCACCCTGGGGGGCGCCGAGGCGCTCGGGCTCGACCACGCGATCGGCAGCTTCGCCCCCGGCAAGGAGGCCGACCTGGTGGTGCTCGACCTCGCCGCCACGCCGGTGCTGGCCCGGCGCACCGCGGCCGCCGCCACCGTCGAGGAACGGCTCTTCGCGCTGATGATGCTGGGTGACGACCGGGCGGTCGCCGCGACCTACGTGCTGGGCGCACCGGCCTATCGCCGCGGCGCCGGATAGCGCCGCGGAGCCGGGGGCGGGGGAGGCGATGGGCGCGGCGGTTCTCGAGGTCACCGATCTCCACAAGTCGTTCGGCGCCGTGCCGGCGGTGCGCGGCCTCAGCCTCGCCGTCCGCCCCGGCGAGGTGTTCGGCTTCCTCGGCCCGAACGGCGCCGGCAAGACCAGCACGCTGCGCATGATCCTCGGCATGATGCAGCCGGACGCCGGCAGCATCCGGCTGTTCGGGGCGCCCTGGTCGCTCGCCGTCCTGCCGCGGCTCGGCTACCTGCCGGAGGAGCGCGGCCTCTACCGCCGCATGCGCGCCGCCGACGCGGTCGCCTGGTTCGCCCGGCTGCAGGGCCTCGACCGCCGCACCGCGCGGCGGCGCACCGCGGCGCTGCTCGAGCGGCTCGGCCTCGCCGCGGTCGCCCGGCGGCGCATCGACACGCTGTCCAAGGGCATGGCGCAGAAGCTGCAGCTCGCCACCGCCCTGGCGCACGAGCCCGAGCTGCTGATCCTGGACGAGCCCTTCTCCGGCCTCGACCCGATCGCCCAGGAGGCGGTCGAGGCGATGATCCGCGAGCAGGCGGCGGCCGGCCGCAGCGTGCTGGTCTCGACCCACGGCATGGCGCTCGCCGAGCGGCTCTGCGACCGCATCCTGATCCTGCGCCGCGGCGAGACCGCCTTCGCCGGCAGCGTCGCCGAGGCCCGCCGGCTGCTGCCGCGCCGCGTCCGGCTCGAATGCGGGCGCGACCTCGGCTTCCTCGCCGCGCTGCCCGGGGTGCGCGCGCTGCACCCGCCGGCACCCGGCGGCGAGACCTGGGAGGCGGTCCTGGGCCAGGGCGCCGAGCCGGGGGCGCTGCTCGCCGCCTGCATCGCGGAAGGCGCCGTGCCGACCCGCTTCGACGCCGCCGAGCCGAGCCTGCACGAGGTCTTCGTCGCGGTGGCCGGCGGCGACGCGGCGCCCGACCCGCGAGGGACGCCCGCGTGAGGCCCGCTCCATGAAGCAGGTGCTGCAGATCGCCGCGCGCGAGCTCGGCCAGTATCTCCGCACCCGCGGCTTCGTGATCAGCCTGCTGCTGGTCCCCGCCTGGATCCTGCTGCTCGCCCTGCTGCGGCACGGGCCGGAGGGGCCGGGGGGGCCGCGCGCCTATGCCCTGGTCGACGCCACCGGCCGCTACGCGGCGGCCTTCGACCGGCCGCTCGCCGACGGCATCGTGCGGGTCGAGCCGCCGGCGGCGCTGCTGCCGGCCCTGTCGGCGAAGGATCCGCAGGCGATCCGCGGCGTGTTGCTGGGCGGCCGGCTGACGCCGGTGCCGATGCTGCTCGCCATCGTGCCGCGGGACTTCTCCGCCGCCGCGCCGACGCTCGAGCTGTGGAGCGACGGGCCGCCCGACCCGATCCTGGCGGCGCTGCTGCAGGCCCGCGCCGAGCAGGCGCTGCGCGCCGAATCGATCGCCGCGGCACCGCTCGACGCGGCGACGGCTGAAGCGCGGCGCGGCCCGCCGGTGGCGATCCGCGCCGTCGACGCGGCGACGCCGGCGACGGCGGTCCGCGCCGCCGCGCTGCGCCGGGTGCTGCCGGCCCTGGTCGCGCTGCTCACCCTGCTCGCCGCCCTGACCATCGCCGGCCAGCTGCTGATCGCGGTGGTCGAGGAGAAGTCGAGCCGGGTCATCGAGCTGCTGCTCGCCGCCACCACGGCGCGGCGGCTGATGGCGGGCAAGCTGCTCGGCGGCGCCGGAGCCGCGCTGACGCTGACCGCCGCATGGCTCGCCTGCGGCTTCGTCGCCGGCGCGCTGCTGGTGCCCGGCCCGGCGGCCATCTTCTGGAGCACCGCCGGCCAGCCCGGCACGCTCGCCGAGATGCCGGCCGTGCTGCTCTGCGCCGTCACCGGCCTGGCGCTCTACGCCGCCGTCTTCCTCGGCGTCGGCGCCATGGCGCGCAACCTGGCCGAGGCGCAGTCCTATCTCGGGCCGCTGCTCTTCCTGCTGCTGGGTCCGACCGCGATGGCCCCGGCCCTGCTGCGCGCTCCGCACGGCATGCTGGCGACGCTGCTCAGCCTCAGCCCGCTGCATGCGCCCTTCATCCTGATGCTGCGCCTGCCCTACCTCGAGCCCTCGGCCGGGACCATCGCCACCTTCGCCTGGATGCTGGCGAGCGCCGCCGCGGTGATCGCCCTGATGGCCGCCGGCTTCGCGCAGGCCATCCTGCCGGGCGAGGCCGCGATCGGCATCGCGGGCCAGCTCGCCCGGCTGCTGCGGCGCGGCCGGCGCGCGGCTGAGAGAGAGGGGGTCCGGTGATGGGGAAGCGGGCATCAGGCTGTCATGGCGCGCTGCTGGCTGCGCTTCTGGCGCTGGCCGCGCTGCCGGCCGCCGCCGACGAGAGGGCGACCGACGCGGCGCTGCTGCAGGCTGGCGCGGCTGCCGCCGACCAGGGCGACGCCGCGACCGCCTTCGCGCTCTTCCGACGCCTGGCGATCGAGGAGGTCCCCGAGGCGCAGCGCCGCCTCGCGGCGCTCATCGAGGCGGCACCCGATGCCCGGCCGACCGACTGGCGCGAGGCCGCCTACTGGTACGGGCGCGCCGCCGGGCTGGGCGACGGGCCGGCGATGATGGCGCTGGCGTCGCTGTGGAGCGAGGGCAAGGTCGGCACCATCCAGGAACTCGGCAAGAAGGTGCCGTGGCAGGGCGAGGCGGTGCGCTGGCTCACCGCCGCCGACAGGGCAGGCGTGCCCGAGGCGAAGCCGGCGCTGGACGCACTGGCCGAGCGCGCGCCGCTCGGCGCCGCGCTGATCCGGCGGGCCGACGGTGACGACGCCGCAGCTCGCGCCGCACTGCAGGCGCTCGCCCGCGGCGGCAGCCTCGAGGCCGCCTACTGGCTCGGCGCGATGACCGAGGCCGGCGAGGGCGGCCCGGCCGACCCGCCGGGCGCGATCCGCTGGTACGGCGAGGGCGCGCATTCCGGCGAGCCGCACGCTACGCTGGCCCTCGGCCGGCTCTACGAGACGGGCGCCGCCGGCGTGCCGCCGAACCGCGATCGCGCCTTCCAGGCCTACAGCGCCGCCCGGGCGCGCGGCATGGCGGCGGAGGCCGCCGCCGGGATCGGCCGGCTCGATCTCGAGAAGCGCAGGATCAAGCTGCCGCCCGGGCTGCCCGGCGCGCTGCGCGCCGTGCAGGAAGGCGAGGCCGGGCTCGGCATCGCCCTGCTCCGCCCGATGGCGGCCAAGGGCGATGCCGACTCGCAGTACTGGCTGGCCGCGCTGCTCGGCGAGGGCCGCGGCGGCGAGCGCGACGAGGCGATCCGCTGGTACCGGGCCGCCGCCCTGCAGGGCGACAGCGAGGCCGCCTACCAGCTCGCGCTGCTGCTGGCGCCCGGCCGGGGCCTCGACCAGCGCGGCCGCAGCCTGGGCGATGCCGCCCTGATGGTGCGCTGGCTGACCCGGGCGGCCGAGGCCGGCCACCACGACGCGGCGCTGGCGCTGGGCGGCGCCTACAACGACGGCACCGGCGTCGCCCGCGACGCCGCGGCGGCGAGCCGGTGGCTCGGGCGGGCCCAGGAGATCGAGGCGGCGCTGCCGCTGCTCACCCGCCCGACCTGCGTCGAGGACGCCGCCGCGCCGGCCCTGCTGCCGGCCTTCCTCGCCTGCAACCGCGGCGATGCGGGCGCCGTCGGCGGCATCCTCCTGCCGCTCGCCGCCGCCGGCGACGCCCGTGCCCAGGCCTGGCTCGCCTACCTGCTGACCGGCGCCACGGGCGGCGGCGGCTTCAACCCGATGCTGCGGCCCAACCTGCAGCGCGCCGCCGCCTGGTACGCCAAGGCGGCGGCCCAGGGCCTGCCGAGCGCGATGTACGACTACTCGGTGCTGCTGGCGCACGGCGCCGGCGTGCCGCCGGACGAGGCGACCGCGAAGCAGTGGGCGGACGAGGCGGCGGCAGCCGGGTTCAAGCCGCCGCAATAGACCTCGGCCGGGAAGGCCTCAATTCCCGGGCACGATCATCGGGTGGACGACGAACAGCTCGCGGGCGGCGGGGTCGACGGTGACCTTGACCCAGTGGATGTTGGGGCTGCCGAAGGTCTCCAGCCGGGTGAAGTTCTCCAGCAGGTCGGACTGCTTCAGCAGCGGCTTGTCGACCTTGAAGAAGTGCGTGTCGCCGTGCACGAAGAGGACCTGGCCGTCATAGGCCCTGGTCTCCTTGACGACGGCGTCGAGGAAGGCGGTGTAGCCGCTCGAGCCCGCCGCCTGGCGCTCGTCGAGATCCTCGGTCTCCGGCAGGTCGAAGCCGGGATCGGCCTGCAGCACCAGCACGAGGCCGCGCAGCTTGTCGCGCCGGGCCTGCTCGAAGGCCTCGTGGACCCACGCGATGTTCGCGGCGTCCCGCTCGGCGTACTCGGCATTGTCGGCGGCGCATTGCGCCGGGGTGCGGGCGCTCTTGGCGGTGCAGTCCTTCTCGCCGACCTTGTTGTTGTTGCTGCCCGGCACGTTGAGCCCGACGAAGACGATGCCGCCATGGACGAAGCGGAGGTTCTCCGAGAGCTTCGCGCCCGGCTTGCCCTGCTGCGCGAAGGCGAGCTTCGCCGCGCCGAAGCTCTCCGGCGCGGCGAACATCGCCTGGCGGAGATGGGCCAGCCGCTCGAGATTGTCATAGCCGCCGTTGTTGGTGCGGTGGCAGTCGGTCCACTCGTTGTCGCCGGGGACGTAGATCAGCGGCTTGGTGAAGCCGTTGAAGAAGGTCTTCGCCGTATCGAAGACGTCGTCGGTGCATTTCGAGCTGCCGTCCTTGATGTCGCCGTCGAAGATGGAGAAGGCGACGTCCGAGGCGTTGATGTCCTTCTGCAGCGCCGGCATCTTCGCCTCGTCCTTGGCCTTGGCGTAGGGCATGTCGCCCCACAGCCCGAAGCTGAATCCCTGCGGATCGGCGGCGGCCGCCGGCGCGGCGGCGAGCAGGAGCGGGAGCGCGAGGGCGGCGAGCCGGCGGGTGGTCTGCATCTTGATCCCCTGTCGGTACGGAAGCGGCAGCGAAGCATAGGGCGGACCCGTGTCGGATCCGTGACAGCCGCGGCGGTTCCCGGCTAAGGTCGCGCCGGCCGTCGGGTGGGCGACGGCGGGGGACTGACGTCATGACCGAGCACGAGGCGAGCAAGGCCCGGCGCCGTGCGGTGATCGCCGGCATCTCCGGCAACCTGATGGAGTGGTACGACTTCGCCATCTACGGCTATTTCGTGCGCACCATCGGCAGCCTGTACTTCCCCAGCGACAACCGCGACGCCGCGATGCTCGCCGCCTACGGCGCGTTCGCCGTGGGATTCATCATGCGGCCGCTCGGCGCCGTGCTGTTCGGCTGGATCGGCGACCGCATCGGCCGCGGCCCGGCGATGCTGTGGTCGGTGATCGCGATGTCGGTGCCGACCTTCGTCATCGGCCTGCTGCCGACCTACCAGCAGATCGGCGTCGCCGCCTCGGTGCTGATGGTGCTCTGCCGCGCCGTGCAGGGGCTGTCGGTCGGCGGCGAGTACACCGGCTCCGCCGTCTTCCTCACCGAATCGGCCCGCGCCAACCGCCGCGCCTTCGCCAGCTCCTGGGCGCCGTTCGGGGCGATCTCCGGCATGCTGCTCGGCTCGATGGTGGGCGCGCTGGTGCTCAACCTGCTGCCGCTCGACCAGGTGGTCCTCTGGGGCTGGCGCGCCGCCTTCCTGTTCGGCGGCGTGCTCGGCTGCGTCGGCTTCCTGCTGCGCCGCCGCATGGCGCACGACCGCCCGGCCGAGATGCCGACCGCCTTCCCGCTCGCCACCGCGCTGCGCCAGTACCCGATGGAGCTGCTGCAGGTGGTGGGGGTGGCGCTGGTCAACGCCGCCGGCTTCTACATCATCTTCTTCTACATGATCCCCTGGCTGAAGAACTGGGCCGACATCGGCGCCCGCCAGGCGTTGCTGATCAACTCGGTCAACATGGCGACCATGCTGCTGGTGATCCCCACCGCCGCAATCTTCGCCGACCGCCACGGGCGCAAGCCGGTGCTGCTGTTCGCCGCCGGCGGCATGCTGCTGCTCTCGATCCCGCTGCTGGCGCTGATCCACACCGGCGGCCCGTGGGGCTTCTATTTCGGCCAGCTCGGGCTCGCCCTGCTGACCGGCTGCTTCGGCGGCGTGCTGCCGGTGGTGATCTGCGAGATGTTCCCGCACGGGGTCCGCTGCTCCGCCGCCTCGACCGCCTACAACGTCACCACCGGCATCGTCGGCGGCACCGCGCCGATCGTCGCCGACTGGCTGATCGACCGGACGGGCCACCCGCTCTCCCCCGCCTACTACCTGACCGCCCTGGCCCTGGTCACCGTGCTGTCGGTGCTCTGGATGCGCGAGAGCGGCCACCAGCCCCTCGACATGGCACCGGCGGCGGTGCCGCAGCCGGCGGAGTAGCCGGACCGCATTCCTGCCGCCGCTGCCCAGGCTTCACGCTGGGAACAAGGCCGCGGAGCGCCGGTTGGTCGGCCATCGGCGGGCCACCGGTGCAAGCTGGCCGTGGGCGCCCGCCTCCCGTCGAGGAGCGCGGCATGAAGGCACTTTGCTGGCACGGCCGGAACGACATCCGGTGCGACACCGTACCGGACCCGCGGATCGAGGATCCGCGCGACGCCATCGTCAAGGTGACGAGCACGGCGATCTGCGGCTCCGACCTGCATCTCTATGACGGCTTCATGCCGGGCATGAAGTCGGGTGACATCATGGGCCACGAGTTCATGGGCGAGGTCGTCGAGACCGGCGCCGGCGTGAATGGCGCGCTCAAGGTCGGCGACCGCGTCGTGGTGCCCTTCACCATCATCTGCGGCGAGTGCGAGCAGTGCCGGCGCGGCAACTTCTCGGTCTGCGAGCGGACCAACCGCAACAAGGAGGTCGCCGACAAGGCGTTCGGCCACAGCACCGCCGGGCTGTTCGGCTACACCCACCTGACCGGCGGCTATGCCGGGGGCCAGGCCGAGTTCGTGCGCGTGCCCTATGCCGACCGGACGCACATCAAGGTGCCGGACGGGATGCCGGACGAGAAGCTGCTGTTCCTCAGCGACATCTTCCCGACCGGCTGGCAGGCCGCGGTGCAGTGCGACATCGAGCCGACCGACACGGTGGCGATCTGGGGCGCCGGCCCGGTCGGCCAGATGACGATCCGCAGCGCCGTGCTGCTCGGCGCCCGCCAGGTGATCGCCATCGACCGCCTGCCGGAGCGGCTCGGCATGGCCCGGGCCGGCGGCGCCATCACCATCGACTTCGAGCAGGAGAGCGTCGTCGAGCGGCTCAACGAGCTGACCCACGGCAAGGGACCGGAGAAGTGCATCGACGCGGTCGGGTTGGAGGCGCACGCCACCGCCACGCTCGATTCGATGGTCGACCGGGCCAAGCAGGCCGTCATGCTGGAGACCGACCGGCCGCACGTGCTGCGCGAGATGATGTATGTCTGCCGGCCGGCCGGCACGCTGTCGGTGCCCGGCGTCTATGGCGGGCTGCTCGACAAGATCCCCTTCGGCATGTTCATGAACAAGGGGCTGACGATGCGCACCGGCCAGACCCACGTCAATCGCTGGAGCGACGACCTGCTGCGCCGCATCGCCGACGGCCAGATCGACCCCTCCTTCGTCATCACCCACAAGGTCCGGCTCGAGGACGGGCCGGCGATGTACAAGACCTTCCGCGACAAGGAGGATGGCTGCATCAAGGTCGTCATGAAGCCGGGCGACGGAGGCGCGTCATGAGCCGCCGCGGCCCGCTCCTCCGTCCGGTGCTGTCGCGCGACACGGCGAGCGGCGTCGCGACCGGCCTCGGCTGGTTCAGCATCGGCCTCGGCCTGGCCGAGCTGCTCGCCCCCCGGACGCTGGCCCGCTGCCTCGGCATGCGCGGCGCCGAGGGCCTGCTGCGCTTCTATGGCCTGCGCGAGATCGGCGCCGGCGTCGGCATCCTGCTCGCCCGCGAGGCCGGCCCCTGGCTGTGGGGCCGGGTGGCGGGCGACGCGCTCGACATCGCCACGCTGGCGACCGGCCTCGAGGAGGATAATCCGCGACGCGGCAACGTCATGCTGGCGCTGGGCGCGGTCGGCGCCGTCACCGCGCTCGACATCGTCTGCGCCCAGTCGCTGAGCGTCCCCGAGGAGGACGCGCCGCGGCAGCCGGCCTACGACTACAGCGACCGCAGCGGCCTGCCGCGGTCGCCGGACGAGATGCGCGGCGCCGCGCGGGACGCCGAGATCCCCGACGACATGAGGGCGCCGGAGGCGCTGCGGCCCTGGCGCGGCAACGGCGCGGGCCGGGGCTGAGACCCTGATGGCCGCCGCCGCGATGCCCGGTGTCGCGGCGGCGCGCCTGCCGGCCGCGATCGCGGCGGCGGCCGAGCCGCTGCCCGAGCCCGGGGAGGCCGGGTTCGGCGCCATCCTCGACCGGTTCGCGGACCGCCGCGTGGTGCTGCTCGGCGAGGCGAGCCACGGCACTGCTGAGTTCTATCGCGCGCGGGCGGCGATCACCCGGCGGCTGGTCGAGGCGCACGGCTTCGCCTTCGTCGCCGTCGAGGCCGACTGGCCGGACGCCGCCGCGATCGACCGCCATGTCCGGCTGCGCCCACCGGCGCGCGAGCCGCCCGACCCGCCCTTCAGCCGCTTCCCGACCTGGATGTGGCGCAACACCGAGGTGGCCGCGTTCGTCGGCTGGCTCAGGGCGCACAACGAGGCCCGCCCTGCGGAGCGGCGGGCGGGATTCCACGGCCTCGACCTCTACAACCTGCAAGGCTCGATCGCGGCGGTGCTGGACTATCTCGACCGCACCGACCCCGAGGCCGCGGCCGAGGCGCGGCGGCGCTATGGCTGCCTGACGCCGTGGCAGCGCGAGCCGGCCGGCTATGGAAAGGCGGTGCTGAGCGAGCGCTACCGCAGCTGCGCCCCGGCGGTGCTCGAGCAGTGCCAGGCGCTGCTGCGCCGCCGCCTCGAGGCGGGCGGCGGCAGCGACGAGCTGCTCGACGCCGCCCAGAACGCGCGCCTCGTCGCCGCCGCCGAGCGCTACTACCGGACGATGCATCACGGCGGCGCGGCGGCCTGGAATCTGCGCGACCGGCACATGTTCGAGACGCTGTGCCAGCTGCTCGAGGCGCGCGGGCCGGGCGCACGGGCCGTGGTCTGGGCGCACAACGCGCACATCGGCGACGCCCGGCACACCGAGATGGGCGTCGAGCGCGGCGAGCTCAATCTCGGCCAGCTCTGCCGCGACCGCTTCGGCGAGGCCGCGGCGCTGATCGGCTTCGGCACGCATGAGGGCACGGTGGCGGCGGCCGACGCGTGGGGCGGCGACCTGCGCGTCATGCAGGTGCGGCCGTCGCAGCCCGGCAGCTACGAGCGACTCTGCCACGAGGCCGGCCGGCCGCGCTTCCTGCTCGAGCCGCGGCGCGACCCGGCGCTGGCCGATGCGCTGACCGAGCCGCGGCTGGAGCGCTTCATCGGCGTCATCTACCGACCCGACACCGAGCTCGCCAGCCACTACATGGCCGCCTCGCTCTCCCGCCAGTTCGACGCGTACCTCTGGTTCGACCAGACCCGCGCGGTCGTCCCGCTCGGCCCGGAGCAGGCCCGCCCGGGCCAGCCGGACACCTGGCCCTTCGGGCTGTAGGCGGGCGCCCGGCGCCCGCGGAGAAAAATTCGAAAACCGAGCGATCCACCCCATGCCCCGCGGCGAAGCGACATGGCAGATGTCGCGGCGAGACGAATTCCGCCCCGCGGCGACGCCCGGCGGGCCGGCGCCCTCGCCGCCCCTCGCCCGGGGTGCGTGCCGAAGGCGGAGGCGCCGCACGCCAGAGTTTCATCATAGCGTCGCGGTCGCCGATCGTCGACACTGGCGTGGGAGCATGGCGGCGGACGGGACGCTGGGGGTGGCGGAGGATCTGCGCGAGAGGGCGGCGGCGGCGCTGCGGCGGGGCGATGCCGAGGCGGCGCTCGCGGCCTATGCGGCACTGCTCGAGCAGGCGCCGACCGATTTCGAGGCGCTGAGCAACGCCGCGGCGCTGCACGGCCAGGCTGGGCGGCTCGATGCGGCGGCGCCGTTGCTGGCACGGGCGGCGGCGCTCCGGCCGCACAATGCGGTGGTGCAGGCCAACCTCGCCAAGCTGGCGCTGGAGCGGCAGGACTGGGCGACCGCCGAGCGCGCGGCGCGGCGGGCGACGCTGGTCGCCCCCGATCTCGCCAACGGCCACAACAACCTGGCGGTGGCGCTGAAGAATCTCGGCTATTGGGACGAGGCCGCGGCGGCGGTCGAGGCCGGGCTCCGGCGGGCGCCCGGCGATTCCGGCCTGCTGATGCTGGCGGGCGAGCTCGCCCAGCGCATCGGCGACATCCCGGCGGCGCTCGCCGCCTTCGCCATGGCCGAGCCGGCGCCGGTCAATGGCAGCGCGCTGGTGGCGGCCGGCAACTATGCCGGGATACCGCCGGCGATCGGCTTCGCCGCGCATCGCGCCTGGGCGCAGCGGATCGAGGGCGCGGCGGCGCAGCTGCCGGCGCCCCCGCCGCCCGCCGAGGGGCGGCTCAGGGTCGGCTATGTCTCGCCCGACTTCCGCGACCACTCCGTCGCCTTCTTCATCGAGCCGGTGCTGGCGGCGCACGACCGCGGCGCCTTCGAGCTGCACGCCTTCTCGGCGGTGCGCCGGCCGGACGCGGTGACGGGGCGGCTGCGCGCCCTGGTCGGCCGCTGGCACGAGGCGGCCGCGCTCTCCGACCTCGAGCTGGCCCGGCTGGTGCGGGCCGAGCGCATCGACATCCTGGTCGACCTCGCCGGCCACACCGTGGGCAACCGGCTCGGGGCCTTCGCGCTGCGGGCGGCGCCGGTGCAGGCGAGCTGGATCGGCTATCCCGCCACCACGGGCCTGGCGGCGATGGATTTCCGCCTGACCGACGCGGTCGCCGATCCGGAGGGCGCCGAGGCCTGGCACAGCGAGCGGCTGGTCCGCCTGCCGCAGGGCTTCCTCTGCTATCGCCCGCCGGAGGACGCGCCGGCGGTGGCGACGGCGCCGCCGCCGCGCGGCGGCGAGCGCCCCTTCGCCTTCGGCAGCTTCAACGCGCTCGCCAAGCTCGGCCCGGCGGCGATCGCCGCCTGGGGGGCGATCCTGCGCCGCGTGCCGGGCGCGCAGCTCCGCCTCAAGGCGGCCGACCTCGGCGGCCGCCGGGCGCAGCGGCGGCTGATCGAGGCCTTCGCGCTCGAGGGCATCGCGGAGAGCCGGCTCAAGCTGCTGCCGCAGCACCGCTCGCGGCGCGACCACCTGACGACCTACGCGGCCGTCGACCTGGCGCTCGACAGCTTCCCCTACAACGGCACCACCACGACCTGCGAGGCGCTGTGGATGGGCACGCCGGTGCTGACCCTGCGCGGCACCGCTCATGCCGGGCGGGTCGGCGCCAGCCTGCTCGGCCGGCTCGGGCTGGACGAGCTCGTGGCCGACGACGTCGGCGCCTATTGCGACCGGGCGGTCGCGCTCGCCGCCGCGCCGCAGCGGCTCAAGGACTGGCGCGCCGGGCTGCGCGCCCGGATGACAGCGAGCCCGCTCTGCCGGCCGGAGCTGTTCGTGCCGGCGCTCGAGGCGGCTTATCGCGAGATGGCGGCCATGCGGCGGCGGCAGATCCTCGCGGCCGCGTGAGGCGTCGGGCTTTCAATCTGGAGCGGCAGCTCCTATAATAAGGTAAGGCAGGATCACATCGAGATGGCGACCCAACTCAGCCAGAGCCCGAAGCGCGGCCGCGGGCGGCCGCCGGGCTTCGATCGCGCGACGGCGCTGCAGCAGGCGCTGAAGCTGTTCTGGGAGCGCGGCTACGAGGGCACCTCGTTCGACGAGCTGACCGCCGCGATGGGGATCAGCCCGTCCAGCTTCTACAATGCCTTCGGCAGCAAGGAGCAGCTCTTCCAGGAGGCGGCCGAGGCCTACATGGCGGCGGCGGGCGAATGGTTCCGGCGCGAGCTCGGCACCGACACCGACACGCGGACGGCCTTCCATCGGCTGCTCAGCACGGCGGTGCGCGAGTTCACACGGGGCGACCGGCCGGCCGGCTGCATGGTCTCGCTCGCCTGCACCCAGGTGCCGCCGGCGCTGGAATCGCTGCGCGAGATGATGGCCGGGCACCGCAGGGCGGCGGAGACCGCGATGGCCGAGCGCATCCGGCTCGGCATCGCCGCGGGCGACGTGCCGGCCGACGCCGACCCCGAGGCGCTGGCCGCCTTCTACAGCGCCGTGTCGCGCGGGCTGGCCGTGCTGGCGCGCGACGGCGCATCGCGCGAGCGGCTGCAGGAGACCGTCGACATCGCGATGCGCGCCTGGCCCGCCGCGCCCGCTCGGGCGACGCCGCGGCCGCGGCGGGGGAAGCCGGCCGCCCGGTAGCAGCCCCCGGATAATTGTTGCGACCGCTCCAGAAAGACCCTTGACCGCCGACGGCCGCGCCTCTATCTCCGGTATTAACGGAGCGATCGCTCCAGTTTTCCCAGAGAAGAGGGCTGCCATGGGCAGGTTCACCGACAAGGTCGCGGTCGTCACCGGTGCCTCCAAGGGCATCGGCGCGGGCATCGCCAAGCGGCTCGCCGCGGAAGGCGCATCGGTCGTGGTCAACTACGCCTCCAGCGAGCGGGACGCCGAGCGCGTCGTCGACGAGATCCGCCGCGCCGGCGGCAAGGCGGTCGCGATCGGCGGCAGCGTGGCGAAGGAGGCCGAGGCGGAGCGGCTGCTCGAGCGGGCCGGCGCCGAGCTCGGACGGGTCGACGTGCTGGTCAACAATGCCGGCGTCTATGCCTTCGCGCCGATCGAGCGCGTCTCCGCGGAGTCCTTCACCCGGCAGTTCGAGACCAACGTGCTGGGCCTGCTGCTGGCGACCCGTGCGGCGGCGAAGCTGTTCCCGGCGTCGGGCGGCAGCATCGTCAACATCGGCTCGGTCGTCACCGCGCTGGCACCGCCCGAGGCCTCGGTCTATGCCGGCACCAAGGCCGCGGTCGAGACCATCACCAAGTCGCTCGCCAAGGAACTGGCCCCGCGCAGGATCCGCGTGAACGGGGTCAGTCCCGGCTTCGTCGTCACCGAGGGCACGAAGTCGGCCGGGCTGGCCGGCGGCGACTTCGAGACCAACGTGCTGGCCATCACGCCGCTCGGCCGTGCCGGCCGCCCCGAGGACATTGCCGCCGCGGTCGCCTTCCTCGCCTCGGAGGAGGCGAGCTGGATCACCGGCGAGTCGCTGGTGGTGAGCGGCGGCGCCGGCATGTAGCCGGCCTCCGGCCGCCGCAGGGCGAGGGCGTCGCCCTCCATCGCATGAAGCGAGCCGGCGGCGTCGCGCCGCCGGCCGGTCGAGGTACGAGCCATGCCGGACATCATCGTCACGCGCACCGAGCGCACGCTCGCCGCCGACGAGCCGCCCGCGCCGCGTCGCGGTCGCGGGCGCCGCGCGCTGCTCGTCGCCGGCCTGCTGGCCGGCCTGGCGGGCGCCGCCGGCGCCTGGGCCTGGCCGGGCAAGGAGGAGCCCGCCCCGCCGCCGCCCGCGCCGCCGCAGGTGACGGTCGGCACGCCGCTGCAGCAGACTCTGGCGCCCGCCACCGACTTCCTCGGGCAGTTCTCGGCGGTCGACAGCGTCGACCTGCGTGCGCAGGTCGGCGGCATGCTGGCCGAAATCGCCTTCAAGGACGGGCAGCTCGTGCGCAAGGGCGACCTGCTCTTCGTCATCGACCCCCGGCCGTTCCAGATCCGGCTCGACCAGGCCGAGGCACAGCTGCAGAGCGCCGAGGCGCATGCCGCGCTCACCAAGGCGCAGCTCTGGCGCGCGCAGCAGCTGAAGCAGTCCAACTTCGGCAGCGCCGAGACGGTCGACCAGCGGGCGGCCGACCAGCGCGGCGCCGAGGCGGCGATCGCCGCCGCCCGGGCGGCCGTGCGCGATGCCGCGCTCGACCTCGAATATGCCCGGGTCGCGGCGCCGCTGACCGGGCGGATCGGCGCCCATCTCGTCTCGGCCGGCAGCGTGATCAGCGGCAGCCGTGGCGCCAGCGACGCGACGACGCTGCTCGCCACCATCGTCTCGCTCGACCCGATCCATCTCGATTTCGACATGAGCGAGGCCGACTACCTCGCCTTCCGGCAGGCCCGTCGCGGCAGCGCCGGCCTCGGCGAGCCGGTGCAGATCGACCTTGGCGGCGATGGACGATTCGACCGCACCGGCACGCTCGACTTCATCGACAACGCGGTGCACCGCGGCAGCGGCACGATCCATGCGCGCGCCACCGTGCCCAACCCCGACCTCGCCATCACCCCGGGCCAGTTCGCGCGGCTGCGGCTGGCGCTGGGTGCCGCCGCGCCGGTGCTGCTGGTGCCGGCCGCCGCGATCGTGCCGGACCAGTCGCGCCAGATCGTGATGACGGTCGGGCCGGACGGCACGGTGGTGCCGAAGCCGGTCGCGGTCGGCGGCCTGCAGCAGGGGCTGCGCGTGATCCTCGGCGGGCTGTCGCGGACCGACCGGGTGATCACCGGCGGGCTGGTCCGGGCCCGCCCCGGCGCCGTGGTCCAGCCGGTGGCGGGATCGATCACGCCGCAGGGCTGAGCACTCCCTCTCCCGCTTGCGGGTGAGGGTCGGGGTGAGGGTCGTGCGACCGGCGACACCCTCACCCTCCCGTCGCTGGCGCGACGGGCCCCTCCCTCGCTCACGCGGGCGAGGGGATATCGGAGGGCTCTTCATGCGCTTCACCCACGGCTTCATCGACCGGCCGATCCTGGCGGTGGTGGTCAGCGCCTTCATCACGCTGGTCGGGCTGGGCGCGCTGGTCATCCTGCCGATCGCGCAGTATCCGGAGATCGTGCCGCCGACGGTGCAGGTCACCACCGTCTATCCCGGCGCCTCGGCCGAGGTAGTGAGCCAGACCGTGGCGACGCCGCTGGAGCAGCAGATCAACGGCGTCGAGAACATGCTCTACATGAGCAGCCAGTCGACCGGCGACGGCAAGCTGACGATCACCGTCACCTTCCGCATCGGCACCGACCTCAACGTCGCGCAGATGCTGACGCAGAACCGGGTGCAGGACGCGCTGCCGCGGCTGCCCGAGGACGTGCAGCGGCTCGGCGTGCAGGTGCGCAAGTCGACGCCGAGCATCCTGCTGGCGGTGCACCTGCTGTCGCCCGATTCCTCGCGCGACCTGCTCTACCTCTCCAACTACGCCACGCTGCACGTCAAGGACGCGCTCGCCCGGCTGCCCGGCGTCGGCGACGTGCAGCTCTTCGGGGCGCGCGACTACGCCATGCGGATCTGGCTCGACCCCGACAAGGTGGCGGCCTACCGGCTGAACGCGGCCGAGGTGCTGGCCGCGCTGCGGGCCCAGAACCTGCAGGTCTCGGCCGGCGTGCTGAATCAGCCCCCGATGCCCGAGACCGGCCCCTTCCAGCTCAACGTCCAGACGCTGGGCCGGCTCGCCACGCCCGAGCAGTTTGCCGACATCATCGTCAAGACCGACGCGCAGGGCCGGGTGACGCGCATCCGCGACATCGGCCGCGTCGAGATCGGCGCCGCCGACTACGGCGCCACCGCCTACACCGACCGCTATGACGGGCTGCCGCTGCTCATCTTCACCCAGCCCGGCGCCAACTCGCTGGCCGTCGAGCAGGAGGTGCTGGCGACCATGCGCGACCTCGAGGCGGAATTTCCCAGCGGGGTCGGCTACCGCATCATCTACGACCCGACCACCTTCATCGCGAAGTCGGTCGACGAGGTGGTGACGACGATCTTCGTCGCCATCCTGCTGGTGGTCGGGGTCGTCTTCCTGTTCCTGCAGACCTGGCGGGCGACGATCATCCCGGTGGTCGCCATCCCGGTCTCGCTGGTCGGCACCTTCGCTATCCTCTACCCGCTCGGCATCTCGCTCAACAACCTGTCGCTGTTCGGGCTGGTGCTGGCGGTCGGCATCGTCGTCGACGACGCGATCGTCGTGGTCGAGAACGTCGAGCGCAACATCCGCGCCGGCATGGCGCCGCTCGAGGCGGCGCACCGGACCATGGACGAGGTCGGCGGCGCGCTGGTGGCGATCGCGCTGACGCTCTGCGCGGTGTTCGTGCCCGCCGCGTTCATTTCGGGCATCTCCGGCCAGTTCTTCAAGCAGTTCGCGACCACCATCGCCGCATCGACGGTGATCTCCTGCTTCGTCTCGCTGACCCTCTCGCCGGCGCTCTGCGCCCTGCTGCTGAAGCCGCACGAGGCCGGCGTCGGGTCGCGGCGGAGCCTGCCGGCCCGGCTGCTCGCCGCCGGCTTCGCGCGCTTCGACCACGGCTTCGAGGCGCTGTCGCGAGGCTATGGCCGGCTGACGCGCCGGCTGGTGCGCGCGCTGGCCGTGGTGGTCGCCGTCTATGTCGCGCTGATCGGCGTCTCCGGCCTGCAGTTCGCCCGCACGCCGACCGGCTTCATCCCGGAGCAGGACCAGGGCTACCTGATCACCGTCGTGCAGCTGCCGCCCGGCGCCAGCCTGGCGCGCACCGAGGCGGTGGTGAAGCGGGCAATCGACATCATCCTGACGACGCCCGGCATCGAGCATGTCGCGCCCTTCGCCGGCTTCGACGCGACGACCTTCACCATCGCGTCCAATGCCGGGACGATCTTTTCCGGCCTGCCCTCGCTCTACGACCACGATCTGCCCGGAATCACTGCCGCCACGGTGCTGGCCGACCTGCGCCGCCGCCTGGCGGTGATCGACGATGCCTTCGTGCTGACCATCCCGCCGCCGCCGGTGCAGGGCCTCGGCACCGCCGGCGGCTTCAAGCTGATGCTGCAGGACCGCGCCGGGCTGGGCTCGCAGGCGCTGGTCGACGCCGCTCAGTCGCTGGTCGCCGCCGCCAACCGCGACCCCGCCTTCGCCGGCGTGTTCACGCTGTTCAACACCGGCTCGCCCTCGATCTATGCCGACATCGACCGGCTGAAGGCGGAGAAGGTCGGGCTGACGCCGACCGACCTGTTCGCCACCCTGCAGGTCTATCTCGGCTCGCAGTACGTCAACGACTTCAACCTGCTCGGCCGCACCTACCAGGTGATCGTGCAGGCGGACGGGCGGTTCCGCCGCGACCGCCAGGACCTCACCGCGCTCAAGGCGCGCAACGCCGCCGGCGACATGGTGCCGATCGGCACCGTGGCGGCGCTGCGCGACGTGACCGCGCCCTACCGCGTGCCGCGCTACGACCTCTACCCGGCCGCCGAGGTGATGGGCGCCGCGGCACCCGGCATCGCCACCGGCACGGCGCTCGACCGCATGGCGGCGCTGGCGCAGCAGGTGCTGCCGCCCGGGATCGGCTTCGAATGGACCGAGATCGCCTACCAGCAGGAGCACAAGGGGACGCCGGCGATCCTGGTGTTCGCCGCCGCCGCACTCTTCGTCTTCATGGTACTGGCGGCCAACTACGAGAGCTGGAAGCTGCCGCTCTCGGTCGTGCTGATCGTGCCGATGTGCCTGCTCGCCTCGGTCACCGGGCTCGGCGCCCGCGGGTTGCCGATCGACATCCTGGCCGAGATCGGCTTCGTCGTGCTGGTCGGGCTGGCGGCGAAGAACGCCATCCTGATCGTCGAGTTCGCCCGCCAGGACCAGGCGCGCGGCGCCGACGCCGCGGAAGCCGCCGCCCGCGCCGCGCAGACCCGCCTGCGGCCCATCCTGATGACCTCGCTCGCCTTCATCCTCGGCGTCGCGCCGCTGGTGGTGGCCACGGGTGCGGGCGCGGAGATGCGCCAGTCGCTCGGCACCGCGGTGTTCTTCGGCATGCTCGGCGTGACCGGCTTCGGCCTCGTCTTCACCCCGGCCTTCTACACGCTGGTGCAGCGGATCGGCGGACGGCGCCGGAAATCTTCGGCCGCCATCACGATTCCCGCTTGACACCGCCCGCGCCCTGGCCTAAATGCCGGCTCCCGCACCGGTTGTGCGGTGGATTTTCCCAGGATCTCCGACCAGCGGATGGAATGATGGGCACGATGCAGACACATGAGCCAGGGATCGCGCGGGCGCTCGTCGCCTGCGGCATCCGGCCGGGCGCGTCTGCAACGGCGATGCGACCCAGCCTGACCAATGATTCTCAGCGTAACCACGACGGCAACGGCCTTTCGGCCACCAGCTCGGAGCGGGCCGCGGTGATCTAGACCGCGATCCATCGGGTCCCACCAGGACCCCACCGAGCCCGCCCGAAAGGCACCGGCTCGGTGGGGTTTTTTGTTGCCCGGACTGCAACCTGCGATGGCAGGTTGCCGAAGGGCGGCGCTCGGCCCGGCGGGCCGGACGCCTGCTGTTTGACATGGTGAAGCGGATTCCAACGTCGTCGAGGACGGCGCGCGGCCCACCGGGCCGGCGCCGTCCGCGACAGCGGACGGGACGGCACGGCCCAAGCGCCACGACGAGCTTGCGGCCGGCCCGGACGAGCGCGCCCATCGGCCTTCCCCTGCCGGTGCGAGCGACCCCGGGCCGGCCGCCGGGCAGGGAGAGCCCGCCCATGCCATTTCCGCCATGGCGGCGCCGCCGGCGCCGCCCCCTGTCCCAGCGAGATCCCTGCGAGATCCCTGCGGCCGGCCCGGCCGCGCGCGCCCGTCGGTGCTCCCCTGCCGATGCGAGCGACCCCGGCCCGGCCGCAGGGAGCAGCAAGGCCGAAGATCGGCGCCCGTAGCTCAACTGGACGGAGCACCGGATCGCGAGTCCGGAGGCTGGAGGTTCGAATCCTCCCGGGCGCGCCAATGTGGACGAGAGGCGGCAGAGGGCGGCCGCAATCACCAGACGCCCCGACCAGCAGAGGAGGACCCGCCATGAGCGGATTCGAGGTCATCGCGACGGCGGGCGCCGCGCCGATCAAGGCCTGGACCCGCGGCGTGCCGGTCGAGGCGACCGCGCGCCAGCAGATCGAGAACGTGGCGCGGCTGCCCTTCATCCACAGCCACGTCGCGGTCATGCCCGACGTGCATTGGGGCATGGGGGCGACGGTGGGCAGCGTCATCCCGACGCTGCGCGCCATCGTCCCGGCGGCGGTCGGCGTCGACATCGGCTGCGGCATGGCGGCGCTGCGCACGACCATCGGGGCGGCCGACCTGCCCGACAGCCTGGCGCCGCTGCGCAGCGCGATCGAGGCGGCGGTGCCGCACGGTCGTAGCCACAATGGCGGGCCGGAGGATGTCGGCACCTGGCGCGACGCGGTGCCCACGGCCAATGCGGCGGCCTGGGGCGAGATCGCGGAGGGCTATGCCCGCATCCTCGAGCAGCACCCCAAGGCACGCCACCCGCGGCCGGCCGAGCATCTCGGCACGCTCGGCACCGGCAACCACTTCGTCGAGCTCTGCCTCGACGAGGCGGACCGGCTCTGGGTGATGCTGCATTCCGGCTCGCGCGGGGTCGGCAACAAGCTCGGCACCACCTTCATCGAGCTGGCCCGGCAGGAGATGCGCCGCTGGTTCGTCAACCTGCCGGACCAGGACCTCGCCTACCTGCCGGAGGGCAGCGAGCACTTCACCGCCTACGTCAAGGCGGTGAACTGGGCCCAGTCCTATGCCCGCATCAACCGCGAGCTGATGCTGGCGGCGGTCATGGGCGTGCTGCGCGGGACCTTCCCGCGGCTCGCGGCCGACGCGGTGGCGGTCAACTGCCACCACAACTACGTCGCCCGCGAGCGGCATTTCGGCAAGGAGGTCTGGATCACCCGCAAGGGCGCGGTCCGGGCCGGCGCCGGCGAGCTCGGCATCATCCCGGGCTCGATGGGCGCGCGGTCCTACATCGTGCGCGGCAAGGGCAACCCGCAGTCGTTCGAGACCTGCTCGCACGGCGCCGGGCGCGCCATGTCGCGCAACCAGGCGAAGCGGACCTTCACCCTGGAGGACCATGCCCGCGCCACGGCGCATGTCGAATGCCGCAAGGACGAAGGCGTGCTCGACGAGACGCCGGGCGCCTACAAGGACATCGACGCCGTGATGGCGGCGCAGTCCGACCTGGTGGAGATCGTCCACACGCTCCGCCAGGTGCTGTGCGTCAAGGGGTAGGAGGGCACGCCCTCCCGCTCCGCAGCACTCCCTCTCCCGCTTGCGGGCGAGGGTCGGGGTGAGGGTGGAGCCGCGGGCTCGGCCCTCACCCTCCCGTCGCTTCGCGACGGGCCCCCCCTCCCTTGCTCTCCCACTGCGTGGGCGAGGGGATCACTGCCGGCGCGGGCCGGAGCACGAGGGTTATCGTTCATAACGAGGCGGTCGCGGGTTCGAATCCCGCCGGGGCCGAGGGGCTCCGTAGCTCAGCCCGGTAGAGCACCAACGCCCTCGCGCACACCCACGCCCGCGCCATGGTCCAGAGTGCGATCCTCCGCACGTTGCGCGAGGAGACAATGCCGGCGCGGGCCGGCGCGCGAAGGTTATCGGGTCGGGACGGTCGCGGGTTCGAATCCCGCCGGCGCCGCAAGGCGCCGTGGCGAGACGGCACACGCATCCCGCAACACCTTTGCGCATACCCACGCCCGCGCCGCCGCGATGGCCGCGCGCGGCGGGCCGGAGGAGCAGGGTTATCGGTCCTGGTGGGCTTCGAAACCCACGCGGCGCTCTCGGGCGCCAGCAACCCTCTCCGCACCACGCCCGCCGCGCCGGTCCCACCCCCCTTTGCAGGAGGACATCATGGTCGACTATGCCCGCCTGTTCGCGCTGCGGCGCACGCCGCAGTCGGAGCCGATCCCCGGCACGGTGGCGAACGCCGCCGGGGGCCACGCCTTTCCCGTCGACGACTGGATCCGCTTCGACCGCTTCCTCGTGCTCGGCGCCGAGGGCGGCAGCTACTACGCCGGCGAGCGGGCGCTGACCCGCGACAACGCCGCCGCGGTGCTGCGCTGCATCGCCGCCGACGGGGCGCGGGCGGTGGCGCGCATCGTCGCGATCAGCGAGAGCGGCCGGGCGCCGAAGAACGACCCGGCGCTGTTCGCGCTGGCGCTGGCGATGGCGGCCGGCGACGCGGCGACGCGGGCGGCGGCCGGCGCCGCCCTGCCGCGGGTCGCCCGCACCGGCACGCACCTGTTCCGCTTCGCCGAGGCGGTGCAGGGGCAGCGCGGCTGGGGCCGCGGGCTGCGCCGGGCGGTGGCGCGCTGGTACCTGGCGCGGCCGGTCGACGAGCTCGCCTACCAGGCGGTCAAGTACCGGCAGCGCGAGGGCTGGAGCCACCGCGACCTGCTGCGGCTGGCCCACCCGCCGACCGACGAGCCGGCGCGGCGCGCGCTGTTCGACTGGGTCTGCCGCGGCACGGTCGGCGACGCGACGCCGCGGCTGCTCGGCGCGGCCGAGGCGCTGGCCCGGGCCGGCGATGCCGGCGAGGCCGCGGCGCTGATCCGCGCGCACGGCCTGCCGCGCGAGGCGGTGCCGACGACGCTGCTGAACGAGCCGGCGGTATGGCTGGCGCTGCTCGAGCGGATGCCGGCGGGCGCGCTGGTGCGCAGCCTCGCCAAGCTGACCGCGATCGGCGTGCTGCCGCCGCTTGGCGCACCGGCCGGGCCGGCGCTCGAGCAGGTGCTGGCGGCGCTCGGCGACGCCGGGCGCATCGCCCGCGCGCGGCTGCACCCGCTGTCGCTGCTGGTCGCGCTGCGCACCTACGCCGAGGGCCAGGGCGACAAGGGCCGGCTGCGCTGGACGCCGGTGCCGGCGGTGGTGGACGCGCTGGAGGCGGCGTTCTACGCCGCCTTCCGCGCGGTCGAGCCGACCGGCCGGCGGCTGCTGCTGGCGCTCGACGTCTCGGGGTCGATGAGCTGGGGCCAGGTGGCGGGCGCGCCGCTGACCCCGCGCGAGGCCTCGGCGGCGCTGGCGCTGGTCACCGCGTCGACCGAGCGGCAGTGCGACATCCTCGGCTTCACCGCCGGAAGCATGGGCCGCAGCGGGATGTCGCCGCTGCGGCTGGCGCCCGGGATGCGGCTCGAGGACGCCGTGCAGGCGGTCTCCGGCCTGCCGTTCGGCGGCACCGACTGCGCGCTGCCGATGCTGCACGCGCTCGAGCGCGGCCTGGCGGTGGACGCCTTCGTGGTGCTCACCGACAGCGAGACCTGGGCCGGCGCAGTGCATCCGGTGCAGGCGCTGCGCCAGTACCGCGAGCGCACCGGCATCGCGGCGAAGCTGGTGGTGGTCGGCATGGTCGCCAACCGCTTCAGCATCGCCGACCCGGAGGATGCCGGCATGCTCGACGTGGTCGGGTTCGACAGCGCCGCCCCGGCGCTGATCGCCGACTTCATCCGGCAGTGACGCCGCCCTCGCCCGCCCCGCGCGCCACCCGTGGGCGGGCGAGGCGGCGGGCCCGGCGGCGGCCTCCCCCTGATCGGGCCGCCGCCGGCGCGCCGGCTTCTCGGCCGGGCGCGGGACGTGGGATGATGCCGCGTCGGAGGAGGCCATGGAGCTGATCGTCGAGCTGCGGACCGGGTCGCACCTGCACGGCACGGCGACGCCGGCCTCCGACCTCGACCTCAAGGCGGTCTACCTGCCGGCGGCGCGCGAGATCCTGCTGCAGCGGGTGCGGCCGTCGGTGAGCGAGAGCCGGCCCAAGGCGCCGGGCGAGCGCAACCGGCCGGACGACGTGGACCGCGAGGCCTACAGCCTGCAGCGCTATCTCGAGCTGCTGGCCGAGGGCCAGTCGATCGCCATCGACATGCTGTTCGCGCCGGACTGGGCGATGACCCGGCCGGCGGCGCCGCTGTGGCGCGAGATCCAGGCGCTGTCGGGCCGGCTGGTGACGCGGCGCGCCTCGTCCTTCCTGCGCTATTGCCGGCAGCAGGCGAACAAGTACGGCATCAAGGGCTCGCGCGTCGCGGCGGCCCGCCAGGCGCTGGCGCTGCTGGCGGCGGCCGAGGCCGAGCACGGCACGACGGCGCCGCTGGAGACGGTCGCCGCGGCGCTCGCCGGGCTCATCGCGCTGGAGCATGTCGCGCTGGTCGACCGGCCGATGCCGGGCGGCGTGACGATCCGGCACCTCGAGGTCTGCGGCCGGCAGATCTCGTACCGTGCCTCGCTGAAGACGGCGCGCGAGGTGGTCGGGCGGCTGGTCGAGGCCTATGGCCAGCGGGCGCTGGAGGCCGAGCGCGACGCCGGCGTCGACTGGAAGGCGCTGGCTCATGCGGTGCGGGTCGGCCGCAGCGCGGTCGAGCTGCTCGGCACCGGCCGGATCGCCTTTCCGCTGGCCTGCGCGCCGCGGCTGCGGGCGATCCGCGCCGGGGCCGTGCCCTATGCCGAGGTGGCGGCCGAGATCGAGCGGCTGCTGGCCGAGGTCGAGGCCGCGGCAGCGGCCTCGCCGCTGCCCGAGGCGCCAGATCCGGCGCTGATCGACGGGCTGGTGGAGCGTGCCTATCGCGCCCGGGTGATGGAGGACCGCAGGTGAGCGAGGGCCGCTTCGTGGACGCGGCGATCCGCCGGCGCATCGGCGATGCGCTGGACGCGATCGAGCGCGAGCACGCCGTGCGCATCCTGGTCGCCGTCGAGTCGGGCAGCCGGGCCTGGCGCTTCCCCTCGGTCGACAGCGACTACGACGTCCGCTTCGTCTACGTGCATCCGGCCGGCGCCTATCTCGCGGTCGAGCCGCCGCGCGACGTCATCGAGCGGCCGGTCGACGCGCTGCTCGATGTCGGCGGCTGGGACCTGCGCAAGGCGCTGCGGCTGGCGCTGCGCACCAACGCGCCGCTGCTCGAGTGGCTGGCCTCGCCGGTGCGCTACCGCAGCGACGCGGCGGCGGAGGCCGCGCTGGCGTCGCTCGCCCGCGCCGCCTGCCGCCTGCCGGCGCTCGCCTACCACTATGACCGGCAGGCGCGCCGCAGCTGGGAGGAGATCCGGTCCGCCGGCGCCGCGGTCCGGCTCAAGGCCTATTGCTACGCCCTGCGCTCGGCCCTGGCGCTGCTCTGGCTGCGCGAGCGCGCGGCGCCGCCGCCGATGGACCTGCCGGCCCTGCTGCAGGGGACCAGGCTGCCGCCGGCCGCGGGCGCGGCGATCGCGGCGCTGGTGACGCGCAAGGCGGCGGCCACCGAGCGCGAGCTCGGCCCGCGCGACGCGGCGCTGGACGGGCTGCTGGAGACGATCCTGGCGGAGCCGGCGCCGCGGGTCGCACCGGCAGCGCCGGACCCGGCACTGGCCGCGCGCGCGGACGCGTTGCTCGCCGCGCTCGCCGGCTGGCCCGGGCGCTGACCTCGTCGGCGGGCCGTGCCGACCTCGCCCTTCGATAGGCTGCTATGAAAATGGAAAGGGTATGGCGGCACGGCCGTGCCGACCTCGCCCTTCGACAAGCTCAGGACGAGGTTTGGGGGAGCGGGCGCGATCTCGGGGCCTCATCCTGAGCTTGTCGAAGGATGAGGCTCGCACCGAGGTGCCGCGGGCTCCCTTCGCGGCCTTCGCGCCTTCGCGTGAGACAATCGTGCTGCGCCTGCCCCGCCGCCTGCGCCCGCCGGCGACACGCCGACACGCCCGCGTCTCCCCTCCGCGCATCCGGGCCCCGCGTGAGCCCTTGCGGGGCCCGAAGCCGGACGCCTTCAAGGTGGACCGTCTCAGCCCCGCGCCGCGCCCCTTCGCAACCTGTCCTCGCGCAGCACGACGTAGAGGCCGCTCGCCACGATGACGGCGGCACCGACCCAGGACCACAAATCGGGGAACTCGCGGAAGATCACCCAGCCGAGGATGGTGGCGCCGATCAGCTCGCCATAGCCGATCGGCGCGACGATGGCGGCGCGCGCGCCCTGGTAGGCCTTGATGACCAGGAAGTGGCCGAGGAAGCCCCACAGGCCGGCGGTGGCGAAGACCGCCGCGTCGGTCCAGCTGGCCGGCGCGCGGATCTCGCCGAACGGCAGCAGCAGGGTGGTGAGCGCCAGCCCGCCGAGGCCGGCCAGCGTGATCGAGACCGGCGCCGGGTCGGCCATCCCGACCTTGCGCGACATCACCTGGTAGAAGGCGTAGAACACCGCCTCGATCAGCACCAGCACGGCCCCCCACTGCACCGTGCCGACACCCGGCCGGACGATGATCAGCGCGCCGGCGAACCCCACCAGGATGGCGGCCCAGCGGCGCGGCCCGACCCGCTCGCCGAGCAGCGGCACGCCGAGCGCCGCCACCAGGATCGGCCCGATGAAGGTGAGCGCCGAGGCGGTCGGCAACGGAATCAGCACCAGCCCGAGGAAGTAGCAGCCCGACGCGCCGAACAGCAGCAGGGTGCGCAGGACCTGCAGGCGCGGCCGGGCGGTGCGGAACAGGGCGGTGCCCCAGCCCGGCAGGAAGACGATCAGGGCGTAGAGGCTGTGGCCGGCATAGCGCACCCACAGCACCTCGGGATAGGGATAGCGCAGCCCGATGTACTTCATGCTGGCATTGAGCATCGAGAAGAACAGCATGGCGCAGGCCATGCAGAGCACGGCGCCGCGGACGCTGTGGGGCTCGCTGCGGGTCATCGGGGTGCCGCGCGCGGCGCCGTCGCCGCCGGGAGACGCCGGCGGTCAGATCGACGGCTTCACCTGGCGCCAGGGCCGGGCGCGCTCGTAGTCGGCGGCGGCGCGGAAGACCGACACGTCGTCGTAGGTGCGGCCGACCAGCTGCAGGCCGGTGGGCAGGCCGGCCTTCGAGAAGCCGCTCGGCACGGTCGCCGCCGGGCACTCCGCCATCAGGTTGAAGGGGTAGCAGAGCTGCCACTGGACGTAGATGTCGCCCGGCCGGTTCGAGACCGTGAGCGGCTTGCCGTTGATGCGGAAGTCGGTGCGCTCGACATCATGATTCGCGGGCAGGCCGGGCGCCGCCGTGGTCGGCGTCACCAGCAGGTCGTAGCGCTCGAACAGCGCGCCCAGCGCGCGGTACATCTCGCCCCGCGCCAGCTGCGCCTTGTAGTAGCGCTCGGCGCTCATGCGCTGGCCGCGCTCCAGCAGCTCGCGCACGAAGCCGTCCATCTCGAAGCGCCAGCGCGGATAGAGATGGCCGGAGAGCGCCCAGAAGGCGCCCTCCCACAGGGTCAGCCAGGTGTCGAGCGTGCCGAAGTTCCAGCCGAGATCGACCTCCTCGACCTTGCAGCCGAGGCTCTTGAAGACCTTGAGCGCCTCGCGGGTGTTCTTCTGCACCTCCTCGTCGACCTCGTAGTAGCCGAGGTCCATCGAGAAGGCGATCTTCCAGCCCTTGATCCGCTCCAGCCGCGCCGGGATCTCGAGCTTCGGGCGCAGCGAGCAGGCATCGTCGGGATGCGGCCCGGCCATGACGTTCTGCATCAGGGCGGCGTCGCCGACGCTGCGCGTCATCGGCCCGAAATGGATCAGGCTCTCGCGCGCCACCGTGTGGTCAGTCGGGTTGCGGCCGAAGGGCGGCTTGTAGCCGAAGATGCCGCAGCAGGAGCTCGGGATCCGGATCGAGCCGCCGCCGTCGCTGCCGTCGGCCAGCGTCGTCATCCCCGCGGCCACCGCCGCGCCGGCGCCGCCCGAGGAGCCGCCCGGCGTGTAGTCGAGGTTCCAGGGGTTGCGGCTGATGCCCCAGAGCGCGCTGTGGGTGTGCGGCGCGTAGGCCAGCTCCGGCGTGGTGGTGCGGGCGAACATGATCGCCCCGGCGCCGAGCAGCCGCTCGACGGTGGGCGCCGAGTGGTCGGAGATGTGTTCCTTGTAGATGTAGGAGCCGCCGGTGGTCCGCTCCCCCTTCACCTGGTGGAAGTCCTTGATGACGATCGGCACGCCCTCGAGCGGGCGCAGCCGGTCGCCGCCGCGGGCCCAGGCGCGCTCCGCCTTGCGCGCCTGGTCGAGCGCGCGGTCGTAGTAGGTGTCGGCATAGGCGTTGACCTTGGGGTTGACCGCCTCGGAGCGGGCGATCACCGCCCGCATCAGCTCGACCGGCGACAGCTTGCGCGCCCGGAAGGCGGCGAGCGCCTCGGTCGCCGTGATGTAGCTGAGATCCTCGCCATAGGCCATTCCCGCACTCCCCTGACGCAGCCGCCCCGACCCTCATGCCGAGGGCGAGCGGGGCAGGCTAGGACCTCGCGCCGGCGGCGGCAATGGGGCCCTTGGTCGGCGCCCCGGGCGGGTGCTACGGTGGCCGCCCCCTGGGGGAGAGGAGAGGGCATGGCGGGGTCGCTGCACGACGAGGCGATCGTCATCGACGGGCTGATCATCAGCAACTTCAGCCGCGCCGTGTTCGCCGACATGCGGCGCGGCGGGCTGACCGCGGCCAACTGCACCTGCGCCGTCTGGGAGAACTTCCGCGGCGCGACGGACAACCTGGCGCGCTGGCAGCGCTGGTTCGCCGAGAACGACGACCTGATCCTGCAAGTCCGCAGCACCGCGGACATCCTGCGGGCCAAGCGCGAGGGCCGCACCGGCGTCATCCTGGGCTGGCAGAACCTGGCGGCGATCGAGGACCGCATCGAGCATCTCGGCCTCTTCAAGGCGCTCGGCGTCGGCGTCATGCAGATCGCCTACAACACCCAGAACCTGGTCGGCAGCGGCTGCTACGAGAGCCGCGACGGCGGCCTCTCCGATTTCGGCCGCGAGGTGATCCACGAGATGAACCGGCTCGGCATCCTCTGCGACCTGTCGCATGTCGGCAGCCGCACCAGCGAGGAGGTGATCCGGCACTCGAGGAGGCCGGTCGCCTACACCCACGTCCTGCCGGCCGGCCTCAAGGCCCATCCGCGCAACAAGACCGACGACGAGCTGCGCTTCATCGCCGACCATGGCGGCTTCGTCGGCGTCACCATGTTCCCGCCCTTCCTGGCGCAGGGCGGCGCCGCCACGGTCGACGACTTCGTCGCCGCCATCGAGTACGTGATCGACCGGATCGGCAGCGAGCGGGTCGGCATCGGCACCGACTTCACCCAGGACCAGGACGCCGCCTTCTTCGAGTATCTCTGCCGCGACAAGGGGGTCGGGCGCTGGCTGACGCGCTTCGGCGAGGTGATCAACCCGGCCGGGCTGCGCACCATCGGCGACTTCCCCAACCTGACCCGGGCGATGGAGCGGCGCGGCTGGCCGGAGGCGCGCATCCTGGGGGTGATCGGCGGCAACTGGCTGAGGTTCCTCGGCGAGGCCTGGGGAGAATCGTGATGGGCAAGCCCGAGGTCCCGATCGAGGTCGACGAGAAGACCGGGCAATGGTCGGTCGACGGCCTGCCGATGGTGCTGGTGCCGCGCCACTTCCTGGTCAACAGCCACAAGGCGATGGAGGCGGCGCTGGGCATCGAGGGCAATGCCCGGCTGGCCTATGAGGCCGGGCACAAATCGGCCTGGCAGTGGTGCGACAAGGAGGCGGTCCGCCACGGGCTCGCCGGGCTCGACGTCTTCCGGCACTACATGCGCCGGCTGTCGCAGCGCGGCTGGGGCCGCTTCACCGTGCTGGCCGCCGACCCGGCGACCGGCCGCGCCACGGTCAAGGTCGAGCACTCCGTCTTCGTCGGCGAGTACGGCCCCGGCATGGACCGCCGCGTCTGCTACCCCTTCACCGGCTGGCTGGTCGGCTCGCTGGAATGGGTCGAGGCGGCGCTCGGCCATCCGATGCAGCTGGCCGCCCGCGAGGTGCGCTGCGCCGCCCATGACGGCGGCGACCACTGCCTGCTCGAGGTCGCGCCGCGGCCGGACGCGGCGGCGGCGCCATGACCGGCGCGCTGAATGGCCAGGGCGCGGCGCGGCTCGGCGTCGACATCGGCGGCACCTTCACCGACCTGGCGCTGGCCGCCGGCGAGCGGCTGCACACCCTCAAGCTGCTGACCACCCACGAGGCGCCGGAGCGCGCGGTGTTGGCCGGGCTCGACGCCATCCTGGCGGAAGCCGGCCTGCCGCCCTCGGCGATCGGGCTGACCATCCACGGCACCACGCTGGCCACCAACGCGCTGATCGAGCGCAAGGGCGCGCTGACCGCGCTCGTCACCACCGAGGGCTTCCGCGACACGCTGGAGATCGGCACCGAGAGCCGCTTCGAGCAGTACGACCTGTTCCTCGACAAGCCGCCGCCGCTGGTGCCGCGCCGGCTGCGCCTGCCGGTGCCCGAGCGGGTCGCCGCCGACGGGCGCGTGCTGCTGCCGCTCGACGAGGAAGCGGTGGCGGCGCTGGTGCCGCGGCTCCGCGCCGAGGGGGTCGAGGCGATCGCCGTCGGGTTCCTGCACAGCTTCGTCAACCCGGCGCACGAGGAGCAGGCGGCGGCGATCCTGGCGCGCGCCCTGCCCGGCGTGCCGGTGACGCTGTCCTGCCGGGTATCGCCGGAGATGCGCGAGTACGAGCGCTTCTCGACGGCCTGCGCCAACGCCTACGTCCAGCCGCGAATGTCAGCCTATCTCGGCCGGCTGGAGCGGGCGCTGCAGGCGCGCGGCCTGCCCGGGCCGCTGTTCCTGATGCTGTCGGGCGGCGGCATCACCGACGTCGCCACCGCCGCGCGCTTCCCGATCCGGCTGGTCGAATCCGGGCCGGCCGGCGGCGCCGTGTTCGCGGCGCGGGTCGCGGCCGCCGGCGGGCTCGAGCAGGTGCTGTCGCTCGACATGGGCGGCACCACGGCCAAGATCTGCCTGATCGACGGCGGCCGGCCGCAGACGGCGCGCAGCTTCGAGGTGGCGCGCATGCACCGCTTCCTCAAGGGCAGCGGCCTGCCGATCCGCATCCCGGTGATCGAGATGGTCGAGATCGGCGCCGGCGGCGGCTCGATCGCCGCGGTCGACGCGCTCGGCCGCATCGCGGTCGGGCCGGAGAGCGCCGGCTCCGAGCCGGGACCGGCCTGCTATGGCCGCGGCGGCACGGCGCCGACGGTGACCGACGCCGACCTGGTGCTCGGCCGCATCGACGCCGCGGGCTTCTCCGGCGGCCGGCTGCCGCTCGACGCCGGCGCGGCCGAGGCGGCGCTGAGCCGCGCGGTCGGCGACCGGCTCGGCCTCGCCCCGCCGCTCGCCGCCTTCGGCGTCGCCGAGATCGTCGACGAGAACATGGCCAACGCGGCGCGAGTGCACGCCATCGAGAGCGGCAAGGCGCTCGGCGGGCGCACGCTGATCGCCTTCGGCGGGGCGGCGCCGCTGCACGCCGCGCGCATCGCCGCCAAGCTCGGCATCGACCGGGTGATCGTGCCGCCCCATGCCGGGGTCGGCTCGGCGGTGGGCTTCCTCGAGGCGCCGGTCGCCTACGAGGTGGTGCGCTCGCGCTATGTCCGGCTCGGCGCGCTCGAGCCGGCCGGGATCGAGGCGATGCTGGGCGGGATGGCCGAGGAGGCCGAGCGCATCGTCGCCGCCGGGGCGCCCGGCGCGACGCTGCGGCGGGCGCGGCTCGCCTATATGCGCTATGTCGGCCAGGGGCACGAGATCGCCGTGACGCTGCCCGAGGGGCCGCTCGGCGAGGACGCGGCGGCGGCGATCCGCGCCGCCTTCGAGGCCGCCTATCGCACGCTCTACCGCCGCACCATGGCAACGATCGAGATCGAGATCCTGAGCTGGGCGGTGACGGTGGCGGCCGAGCAGGCGTGGCGGGCGCCGCCGGCCGGCGCGGGTGCCGCGGGCGGCGACGGCGCGGCGGGGCGGCGCGCCGCCTTCGACCCGGTGGCGCGCGGCTTCGCCGAGGCGCCGGTGCATCGCCGCGCCGACCTCGCGGCCGGCGCCCGGATCCCCGGCCCGGCGATGATCGACGAGGCCGAGACGACCATCGTGGTGACCGCCGGCTTCACCGCCAGCCTCGACGAGGCCGGCAACCTCCTGCTGACCCGCGAGGGCGCGCCATGAGCACCGGAAGCAATCGCGACGACGCGCTCGCCGGCATCGACCGGCAGATCATGTGGAACCGGCTGATCGCGGTGGTCGAGGAGCAGGCCCAGACCCTGATCCGCACCGCCTTCAGCACCACGGTGCGCGAGGCCGGCGACCTCTCGGCCGGGGTGTTCGACCGGCAGGGGCGGATGGTGGCCCAGGCGGTCACCGGCACGCCGGGCCACGTCAACTCGATGGCCAACGCGGTGCAGCACTTCATCGCCCGCTATCCCGTCGAGACGATGCGGCCGGGCGACCACTATGTCAGCAACGACCCCTGGCTGACCTCGGGCCACCTGCACGACATCACGGTGGTGACGCCCGCCTTCCAGGGCGGCCGGCTGGCGGCGCTGTTCGCCTGCACCTGCCACGTCGTCGACATCGGCGGCCGCGGCTTCGGGCCGGACGGGCGGCAGGTCTTCGAGGAGGGGCTGTTCATCCCGGTGATGAAGCTGGCGCGCGAGGGCCGGGTCAGCGAGAACCTGCTCGCCATCGTGCGGGCCAACGTGCGCGAGCCCGCCCAGGTCGAGGGCGACCTCTATTCCTACATGGCGAGCAACGACGCCGGCTGCGACCGGCTGGGCGCCATGCTGGGGGAGTTCGGGCTGGCCGGGATCGAGGACCTCGCCGACGACATCATCGGCCGCTCGCGCCGCGCCACCGAGGCGGAGATCGGCCGGCTGCAGCCCGGGGTCTACGAGAACCGGCTGACCATGGACGGCTACGACACGCCGGTCGAGCTCGCCTGCCGCATGACCATCGGCCGCGACGCCATCGACCTCGACTTCGCCGGCAGCTCGCCCGCCAGCCCCTGGGGCATCAACGTCGTGCTGAACTACTGCCAGGCCTATGCGGTGTTCGGCGCCAAGTGCATCGTCGCGCCGGCCATCCCCAACAACGCCGGCAGCCTCGCGCCCTTCCGCGTCACCGCGCCGGAGGGCTCGATCCTCAACGTGCAGCGGCCGCAGCCGGTGGCGGCGCGCCACGTCATCGGCCAGATGCTGCCCGACGTGGTGATGGGCTGCCTCGCCCAGGCGATGCCCGGCCGCGTCCCGGCCGAGGGCGCCTCGGCGAGCTGGCAGCCGCAGCTGCGCGCCCAGCCGCACGGCGACGCGCCGGGCTTCGACGTCATCACCTTCAACAGCGGCGGCACCGGCGCGCGCCCGGGCAAGGACGGGCTGTCGGCCACCGGCTTCCCGAGCGGCGTGCGCGGCATGCCGGTCGAGGCCACCGAGCAGGTCGCGCCGGTGGTCATCTGGCGCAAGGAGTTCCGCGCCGATTCCGGCGGCGCCGGCACCTGGCGCGGCGGCCTCGGCCAGGCGATGGAGATGGCGACGCTGGCCGGCGGCCCGTTCGACGTGCTGGCGATGTTCGACCGGGTGCACCACCCCGCCCGCGGCCGCCAGGGCGGCGGCAACGGCGCGCCCGGCCGGCTCGGGCTGGCCTCCGGCCCGCCGCTGCGGCCGAAGGGGCAGCAGGGCATCCCGGCCGGGGACCGGCTGCGGCTCGAGCTGCCGGGCGGCGGCGGGTACGGCGACCCACAGGCGCGGGAGGTGTGGCGCGTCGCGGAGGACGTGCGCAACGGGCTGGTCTCGCGCGAGGCGGCGCGCGAGCTCTACGGCGTCGTGGTGGACGCCGCCGGCGCGCTGGACGAGGCCTCGACGCAGGGGCTGCGCGGCGCGTAGGTGAAAGGGACGCGGCCGGCAATCCAGAGGCCGCCGCAACTCTGGATGCCCGGGTCAAGCCCGGGGTCAAGCCCGGGCATGACAAGAAGGTGAGCGGAATCTGCGCCGGGCCTGCGCCCAGCCGGCTTGCCGCGACCCACCCTCAATGTCATGCTCCGTTCAAGTGACGGAGGTCGACCGGAGCGGCGGTTTCGCGGCGCCGGGCGATGGAGGTCGGCCGAACGCCGGAGGATTCCGGCGGGGCAGGCCGGCCGGGGCAGCAACATGGGAGACTTTGTCATGCGATTGCTGACGGCGAGACGGGGCATGCTCGCCCTTGCGCTGGGCGCCGCGCTGGCCTGGGCGGGACCCCTGTCCCCGCACCCGGCGGCGGCGGCCGGCACACTGGTCTACGGCATGCCGGCGGAGACCGACATCCTCGACCCGCACGCCACCGGCGGCTGGGCCACCTACCAGGTCACCTACCAGATCTTCGAGAGCTTCGTGAAGGAGGACCTGACCGACGCCAAGGCGGCGACGCCGAAGCTGATTCCCGGGCTGGCCACATCCTGGGACATGTCGGACGACGGCAAGGTCTACACCTTCCATCTTCGTCCCGGCGTCAAGTTCCAGGACGGCACGCCGTTCGACGCGGCGGCCGCCAAGTTCAACTTCGAGCGCTTCTGGGACAAGAGCTCGCCCAACTACTTCCCCAAGGCGGCGGCGTTCGTCGCCGCCTACACCCGCTGGATCGACAAGGTCGAGGTGGTCGACCCGATGACCATCCGGGTGACGCTCAACGCGCCGAACTACGAGTGGATCCGCACCGGCCTGCAGAGCTATGGCCAGCCGCTGATGATCAGCCCGGACTCGGTGAAGAAGTACGGCAATGACGGGGTGGCGCTGCACCCGATCGGCACCGGCCCGTTCAAGTTCGTCGAGCGCGAGCAGGGGGTGAAGACCGTGCTCGAGCGCAACGACGACTACTGGGGCACCAAGGCCAAGCTCGACAAGATCATCTACCGCCCGCTCGAGGATCCCGCCGCCCGCGTCAACGCGCTGCGCACCGGCGAGGTCAACATGATCGGCGTGCCGCCGTGGGACGAGATCGAGGGGCTGAAGAAGGACGGCTTCGTCCTGACGATGAACGAGAACGTGCCGAACTACCTCTTCATCCACCTCAACTTCAAGAACCCGGTGATGAAGGACAAGCGGGTCCGGCAGGCGATCAACATGGCGATCGACAAGGCCGGGCTGGTCAAGGAGGTCTATGCCGGCACGGCGCGGGTCGAGCAGGGCATGCTGTCGCCCGGCACCTTCGCCTACGACCCGAACTTCAAGTTCTACGAGTACGATCCCGAGAAGGCCAAGAAGCTGCTGGCCGAGGCCGGCGTGGCGCCCGGCACCAAGCTGAAGTGGGACATCTTCCAGTACGGCACCGGCGAGCTGGTCGAGTCGTGGATCCAGCGCGACCTGAAGAAGGTCGGCCTCGACGTCAGCATCCAGAAGTACGAGTGGGTCGCCTATCTCCGCCGCTGGGCCTCGGGCATGACCGAGGACATCGCCATGAACCACATCAACTGGGGCATGACGATCCCGTCCTTCGTGGGCATCGTCGCGCGCTGCGGCTCGGCGCCGCCGGGCGGCGTCAACTCCGGCTGGTACTGCAACCCGGAGGTCGACAAGCTGCTCGACGCGGCGGTCGCCGAGAAGGACGAGGCCAAGGCGCGCGAGATCTACCAGAAGGCCAACAAGCTGATCATGGAGGACGCCGCCTTCGTCCCGGTGATCGACGACATGCAGCCGATGTTCACCGCGCCCAACGTCAAGGGCTTCGTCAACCCGCCCAACGACTGGTTCGACTTCTCGACCGTCTCGATCGAGGGCTAGACCGACGGCGGGGCGGCGGCGCAGGCCGCCGCCCCGCTCCATCCTGCGAGGCACCGCCGAGGAGAAACGATGGGACGGCACATCGTCGCGCGCATCGCCGCGATCCTGCCGATCCTCTTCGGCGTCTCGGTCTTCATCTTCCTGCTGATGCACCTGGCGCCCGGCGACGTCACCTCGACCCTGCTCGGGCCGATGGCGACGGACGAGGCCAAGGCGCAGCTGCGCGTCGCGCTGGGCCTCGACCAGTCGCTCCCCGTCCAGTACCTGAAGTGGCTCGGCCGCGTGCTGCAGGGCGATCTCGGCGCCTCGCTGCAGACCACCCGGCCGGTCACCCAGATGATCCTGCCGCGCTTCGGCAACACCGTGGTGCTGACGCTGGCCTCGATGGTGCTGGCGCTGGCGGTGGGCTTCGGCGTCGGCATGCAGGCCGCATCCCGCGCCTTCTCCGCCTTCGACCGGGTCAGCATGTCGGCCACGCTGGTGGTCGGCAGCACCCCGCCCTTCTGGCTCGGACTGCTGCTGGTGCTGCTCTTCGCCATCGACCTGCGCCTCTTCCCCGCCACCGGCATGACCAGCATCACCGGCGATGGCGGCATCGGCGACGTGCTGCGCCACCTCGTGCTGCCGGCCATCGCCACGGCGGCGGCGCCGGCCGCGATCATCACCCGGATGATCCGCGCCAGCATGCTGGAGGTGCTGAACCAGGGCTATATCCGGGTGGCGCGCGCCAGGGGCGTGCCGAAGCGGCGCATCCTGTGGCGCCACGCGCTGCGCAACGCGCTGCCGCCGATCGCCACCATCTCCGGCCTGCAGCTGGGCTACCTGCTGGGCGGCGCGCTCTTCACCGAGGTGGTGTTCGCCTGGCCCGGGCTCGGCAACCAGCTCTACTACTCGATCGTGGCGCGCGACGTGCCGGTGGTGCAGGGCGCGGTGCTGCTGATCGCGCTGGTCTTCGTGCTGGTCAACCTGGCGATCGACATCCTCAACGCCTTCCTCGATCCCCGGGTGCGCGCGGTGCGGCGCGCGAGGCACGAGCCCCGGCGCCGGCCGCGGCGGCGCCGCGCCCACCGCCACTGGGCGGCCTTCGCGCGCGACCGCGCCGCGGTAGCCTCGCTGGTCTTCCTCGGGCTGGTCCTGCTGGCGGCGATCCTGGCGCCCTGGATCAGCCCGCAGGACCCGTTCGAGGGCGTCAACGGCATGCGCAACGCGCCGCCGGGCAGCCCGGGCTTCCTGCTCGGCGCCGACAGCAGCGGCCGCGACATATTGAGCCGCCTGCTCTGGGGCGGCCGCATCTCGCTGCTGATCGGCATCGTGCCGACCCTGGCGGCGATGGTCATCAGCCTGGTGCTGGGATTGCCGGCGGGCTATCTCGGCGGCGTCGTCGACCACCTGATCATGCGCACGCTCGACGTGCTGTTCGCCTTCCCGCTGGTGCTGCTCGCCATCGCCATCGCCGGCGTTCTGGAGCCGGGCGTCACCACCCAGATCGTCGCCATCATGGTCGTGCTGGTGCCCTACATCGCGCGCATCGTGCGCACCGCCACCCTGCAGGTGAAGGAGCAGCCCTACATCGAGGCGGCGCGCGCCGGCGGCGCCACCGAGGCGGCGATCCTGCTGCGCTACGTGCTGCCCAACATGATCTCGCCGGTGCTCGTCTACACCACGACCTTGATCGGGCTGATGATCGTGGTCGGCTCGGGCCTCAGCTTCCTCGGGCTCGGCGTGCAGCCGCCGGCCGCCGACTGGGGCATCATGGTCAGCGACGGGCGGGTGGTGCTGAGCAAGGCGCCGCACGTCACCATCTTCCCCGGCATCGTCATCGTGCTGGTCTCGCTCGCCTTCAACTTCGTCGGCGACGGGCTGCGCGAGGCGCTCGACACCCGGACGCGGCGATGAGCGGCGAGACCGTCCTGCGGGTCGAGGAGCTGCGCACCCAGTTCGTGCGCGACGGCCGCGTGCTGCGGGCGGTCGACGGCCTCTCCTTCTCGCTCGCCGCCGGCACGGTGCTCGGCATCGTCGGCGAATCGGGCTCGGGCAAGACGGTGACCGCGCTCTCCATCCTGCGGCTGATCGACCCGCCGGGGCGGATCGCCGGCGGCCGCGTGCTCTATCGCGACCGCGACCTGCTGGCGCTGCCCGAGCGCGAGATGGAGGCGATCCGCGGCGACCGCATCGCCATGGTCTTCCAGGACCCGATGTCCTCGCTCAACCCCGCCTTCACGGTGGGCGCGCAGATCGCCGAGGGCATGATCCTGCACCAGGGCACGCCGGCGGCCGAGGCGCGGCGCCGCGCCATCGAGCTGATGGGGCTGGTCGGCATCCCGCAGCCGGCGGCGCGCTACGACGAGTTCCCGCACCGCTTCAGCGGCGGCATGCGGCAGCGCGCGCTGATCGCCGCGGCGATCGCCTGCCGGCCCGACATCCTGATCGCCGACGAGCCGACCACCGCGCTCGACGTCACCATCCAGGCGCAGATCCTGAAGCTGCTGCACCGCGTGCAGCGCGAGCTCGGCAGCGCGATGATCCTGGTGACCCACGATCTCGGCGTGGTCGCCGCGATGGCCGACGCGGTGATGGTCATGTATGCCGGGCGGATGGTCGAGACAGCCGACGTCGGCAGCCTGTTCGCCCGGCCGCTGCACCCCTACACCCAGGGGCTGATGCAGTCGATCATCCGGCTCGAGGACTCCCGCGCCACGAAGCTGCGCCCGATCCCCGGCCTGCCGCCGGACCTCAGCGAGCTGCCCTCGGGCTGCCGCTACCGCACGCGCTGCCCGCTGGCGGTGGCGCGCTGCGCTACCGAGGACCCGGAGGTCCGCGAGCTCGCCCCCGGCCACCGCGTCGCCTGCCACCGCGCCGGGGAGGCGGGCCTGCCATGACCGAGCCGCTGCTCGCCGTCGCGGATCTCGCCAAGCACTTCCCGGTGAAGCGGCGCCGGCTGCTCCAGGCCGGGCGCGAGACGCTGAAGGCGGTCGACGGGGTCAGCTTCACGCTCGAGCGCGGCAGCACGCTGGGGCTGGTCGGCGAGAGCGGCTGCGGCAAGTCGACCACGGCGCGGCTGGTGCTGCGGCTGGTCGAGGCGAGCCGCGGCAGCGTGAAGCTCGACGGGGTCGAGGTGCTGGCGGCGAGCCCGGCCGAGCTGCGCGCGCTGCGCCGCGAGATGCAGCTCGTCTTCCAGGACCCGCTCTCCTCGCTCAACCCGCGCATGCGGGTCGGCGTGGCGATCGCCGAGCAGCTGCGCTTCCACGGCATCGCCACGCCGTCCGAGCGGCTGGAGCGGGCCCGCGCGCTGCTCGCCGTGGTCGGCCTCAGGGCCGACGATTTCGACCGCTTCCCGCACGAGTTCAGCGGCGGCCAGTGCCAGCGCGTGGCGATCGCCCGGGCGCTGATCCTGCGGCCGAAGCTGGTCGTGCTCGACGAGCCGGTCTCGGCGCTCGACGTCTCGATCCGGGCGCAGATCCTCGACCTGCTGCTCTCGCTGCAGGCCGAGCTCGGGCTCAGCTACGTCTTCATCTCGCACGACCTCAGCGTCATCAAGCGGATGTGCGACCGCACCGCGGTGATGTATCTCGGCAAGATCGTCGAGCTGGCCGACAGCGAGGCGCTCTACCGCGCGACGCTGCACCCCTACACCCAGGCCCTGCTGCAGGCGATCCCACCGCCCGACCCGTCGCGCCGGCGGGTCGGCGACCTGGTCGCGCTGGAGGGCGACGTGCCCGGCCCGATCGACCCGCCCCGGGGCTGCCGCTTCCACACCCGCTGCCCGCACCGCATGCCGGTCTGCAGCGAGCGCGAGCCGCCGCTGCGCGACGTCGCCGGCCACCAGGTCGCCTGCTTCCTGCACGGGGAGTGAGCGGTTGAGCGGATCCGGGACATGCACTGCTGGGCGGCGGCATGATCACGGCTTCCGACCGCTCCTGCAGGAGTGACGGACCTCGTGAGCGCATCGCTGCACCTGGAGATACTGCCGCCGCCGCAGCGTCGACTGTGGCGGGAGCTGCCGCAGGTGCCGGCGAGCTTCACTCTCTATGGCGGTACCGCCATAGCACTGCGGCTCGGGCATCGCAGCTCGGTGGACTTCGACTTCTTCTCCAGGCAGGCATTCGATCCAGACGAGCTCGGCCAACGGATCGCCTTCCTGCGGGACGCCGAACGCATCCAGATGGCAGCCAACACGCTGACATGCCGGATCGACCGGGACGGGCCGGTGCTGGTGTCGTTCTTCGGCAAGGTCGGGCTTGGCATGGCCGGGCGGCGCGAACGGGTCGACGTCGATGGCCAGGCTCTCTTCATCGCCTCGATGCTGGATCTGGCCGGTTCCAAGGCGAGCGTGGTGCAGAAGCGGGCCGAGGCCAAGGACTACCTCGACATCGCGGCGCTGATCGAGCACGGCTTCGACTTGCCAACGATCCTCGCAGCCGGGAAGATCGTCAACGGTCCGAGGTTCAACCCGCTGATCACATTGAAGGCACTCAGCTATTTCGGAGACGTTTCATCGCTTCCGGCCGCGGTTCGCAGGCGACTGAGGGCCGCCGTGGCCGCGGTCGATCCGGATCACCTTCCTGCCCTGAGGCCTTTCAAGCCCGGGCCGCGCGAGAGCCCATGAAGCCGCTTCCCGAGACACCCGATCTGCTGCGAGTGGCGCAGCGGGTCGTCTGGTTCAAGGAACCTCGGGAGGCTCTCGCCGATCCGACTCACCTGCTGGCCTACGCGATGACCTACGGCACGATCGAGGACATCAGGGTATTGCAGGCCGCAGTCGGCACGAATGGGTTCCGCCAGGCGCTCGAGCGCGCGCCGCCGGGGATCTTCGATCCGCGATCCTGGGCCTATTGGAACCTGGTGCTGGGGCGATCTCCAGCGCCGCCGCTGCCCCGGCGATCGATCCGTTGAAGGAGTGCAGGCGGCGGGCCTGCCAGGCTACATCGTGCGCCAGTCGGCGATGCGCTCGAAGGCGTCGGCGGCGCGCAGCAGGGTGAGCTCGTCGAAGTGGCGGCCGACCAGCATCAGCCCGACCGGCAGGTCGTCCTGCTGGCCGCAGGGGATGCTGATCGCCGGGTGGCCGGTGAGGTCGGCCTGCGGGCAGTTGTGGGTCATGCAGAGGGTGGCGTAGAGCCAGTCATGGAGCGGCGCGTCCTGGTCGGGGATCGGCCGGGCGCGGATCACCGTGGTCGGCATCAGGATGAGGTCGTAGCTGGCGAGCACCGCGTCGTAGGCCTCGCGCACGAGGTGGCGCAGGTTCTGCGCCTGTGCGTAGTAGTGGCCGTGATACTGCCGGTTCAGGTACTCGCCGAGCAGCAGGGTGATCTTGACGCCGTGGGCGAGGTCGTTGGCGTTGGCCCGCCGGGCCCGGCCGTAGAAGTCGGCGAAGTGGGTGTCGTACCAGCCGAGCCGGTTGCTGCCGACGCCGTTGCCCTTGAGCATCAGCTCGGTGGCGCCCTCGATGAAGACCCCCAGCCAGATGTGGTGACCGAGGACGTGCATCGGCACCGACACGTCGCTGACCACCGCGCCGCGCTTCTCCAGCGCGCGGGCGGCGGCGCGCACCTTGCGGTCGACCACCGGATCGCTCGGCGGCAGGCCGGTCTCGGCCCAGGTCTCGGCGGTCTGGCCGAAGCCTTCGGCGAGGACGGCGACGCGCAGCCCGGCGATCCCCTGGCCGAGCGCCGCGGTGTAGTCGACCGGCGCGGGCGCGTCGCCGCGCTGCCGCGGGTCGAAGGAATCCGGCCCGGCGATCGCCGAGAGCAAGCGGGCGACGCTCTCCACCCGGTCGCCCATCGGGCCGATATGGTCGAGCGTCGCCTCGATCGGCAGGCAGCCGGAATAGGGCACCAGCCCGTAGGTCGGCTTGAGGCCGACGACGCCGCTCCAGGAGGACGGGATGCGCACCGAGCCGCCCTGGTCGCCGCCGAGCGCCATCGCCACGTCGCCGGCGGCGATCGCCGCCGCGCTGCCCTTCGACGAGCCGCCCGGCGAGTGGGTCGGCCGGCGCGGGTTGCGCACCGGGCCGTAGACCGCGGTGTGGCCGCCGGAGGAGAAGCAGTGGTCGGAGCAGGCGGTCTTGCCGGCGATGACCGCCCCGGCGTCGAGCAGGCGAGTGATCACCGTGGCGTCCACGTCGGGGACGAAGCCGGCCAGCATCGGCGAGCCGTTCATCATCGGCACGCCGGCGACGCTGATCATGTCCTTGACGCCGACGCGGCAGCCGGCGAGCGGCCCGGACGCGGCGCCCTTGATGTCGGTCTTCCAGGCCCAGGCGTTGAACGGGTTCTCCGCCGGCGCCGGCCGCCAGCCGGGCGTGCGGGGATGGCGCACCGGCAGGCGCTGCCCGGCCAGCGCGTCGAGCCGGCGGAAGGCGCGCAAGGTGCCGAGCATCGCGGCCCGGTAGGACTCGGCCTCGCCCTCGCCGAGCACGATGCCGTGCTCGGCGGCGAGCGCGCGGAGCTGCTCCAGGCTGGGTGGGACGGGTCCTCTCGGCATGGCGGCGGCCTCCCCTCTGTCGCGGCGCCGCCTGCCGCGGCGCCGGCCGGCGCACAGTACCAGCCGGCCGGCGCGTCGGCCAATCAGCCGGTCAGCGCGCCCGAGGAGAAGACGCCGAGCGAGCCGAGCAGCGCCAGCTCGATGTGCGACAGGTTCCAGGTGAGGGGCAGGCTGGCCAGCAGGCTGTCGGCCAGGTAGGCCTGCAGCATGTCGATGCGCGGCGCGGCGCCCATCGCCTCCAGCACGGCGTTGGCGATCAGCCCGTAGCCCGGGGCGGTCGGGTGCATGTTGTCGAGGCCGGTCAGGCCGCCGGTCATCAGCGAGCCGAAGAACAGGTTGAGGGCGGTGTTGGAGAGCCGGTGGAAGTGGCCATGCGGGGTGACGACGACGCCGCGCTCCGAATAGTGCTTGCCGTCGAACCGGGTGGTCGCCTCGTAGAGGTCGACGAAGGCCAGCCGCGCGCCGAGCAGGCCCTGCAGCCGCCGGCCGGACCTCGTCGTTCACGCCGCGGACCGCGTCGTCGTAGCGCTGCACCGTGGCGCCCGGGACGACGCTGCCACCGCCGATGCTGGGGCCGTAGAGCGAGAAGTAGCCGTCGCGGGGATAGTCCGGGTCCTTCGGCCCGCCGGGCCGGTCGACCGGCATCAGGTTGGAGGCGGTGCGCGGCCGCACCAGGCCGTTGAAAACGATCAGCCCGACCTCGGCCGGCAGCGCGGCGAGCTTGTGGCCGAGCGCCTCCATCTTGTCTGGGATGGCGGCCAGCGCGTCGAAGCTCGCCTGGCTGAAGTCGCCGGTGAAGGCGGCGTGGAACAGGCCCTCGTTGCTGCCGATATTGACCAGCAGAATGGGCGGCTTGCGGTCGCCCACCTGGTCGAGCTGGGTGCTCCGGCCCTGGACGGACCGCTTGCCGGGGTTGAGGGTGAAGGCGACGTTGAGCGCGTACCACAGCCCGGCGATGCTCGCCACGTCGGGCGTCGGCTTGGCCTGGATGTTGGCGACCAGCCCGGCGACCCGAGCCCAGGAATCGTCGTAGCAGTCGGTCCACAGCGACTCGATGGTGGCGCCGCCGATCGAGACGTTGTCGAAGGCCTCGTGCTGCGACCAGGGCTCCGGCCCGCGCCAGAAGGCGATGTTGGCGAGGCAGGCCTCGCGGATCACCACCAGCAGGTTGACCAGCCCGCCCTGGCGGAAGATCTGCTCGAGATCGTAGAGGATCGGGATGCGCGGATTGGGCAGCGTCATCGGCCGCCCGAGCGCGGCGGCGACCTGGGCCGGCGGCGAGATCCGGGCGGTGTCGGCCGAGAAGCTCAGCGAGCGCACGCCCTGGTACATCGAGTCGCCGATCGCCATGATCGCCGGCCGGTCGGAATAGGCCGTCATGGGAATTCCCTCCGTACATTGTTATTGATTCACTCTAGCATATAATGAACGACAAAAGAATTGAGAATGCCGCCCGGACGGATTCCGGCGAGCGCCGCTTGCGCGAGCGTCAAATTTTCTTGAGTGGCCTCCGGCGGCGTCCCGGTCGTATGCCAGGGCAGGAGGTCTCCCCATGAGCCAATCCCGCCGGCTGCATCTCGGCGCCTTCATGCGCCCGGTCAGCATCCACACCGCCTGGTGGCGCTATCCCGGATCCCTGCCGGACGCCAACTTCAACTTCGCCCACCTCAGGCGCCTCATCCAGAAGCTCGAGCAGGGCCGCTTCGACGCCTTCTTCATGGCCGACCACCTGGCCCTGCTCAACATGCCGATGGCGGCGCTGAAGCGCAGCGCGACGGTGACCTCGTTCGACCCGCTCACCCTGCTGCCGGCGCTGGCCGTGGTGACCGAGCATATCGGCCTGATCGCCACGGCATCGACGACCTACAACGAGCCCTACCACATCGCCCGCAAGTTCGCCTCGCTCGACCATATCAGCGGCGGGCGCGCCGGCTGGAACGTGGTCACCACCTCCAACCCGGAGGCGGCGCCCAATTTCGGCTACGAGGACCATCTCGAGCATGGCGCGCGCTATCGCCGCGCCCGCGAGTTCTTCGACGTCGTCACCGGCCTGTGGGACAGCTGGGCCGACGACGCCTTCGTCCGCGACGTCGAATCGGGCGTCTTCTTCGACCCGGCGAAGCTGCACGTGCTCGGCCACAAGGGCGAGCACCTCTCGGTGCGCGGGCCGCTCAACGTCGCGCGGCCGGTGCAGGGCTGGCCGGTGATCGTCCAGGCCGGCGCGTCCGAAGCCGGCAAGCAGCTGGCGGCCGAAACCGCCGAGGTGGTGTTCGGCAGCCAGAACAACCTGCCGGACGCGCGGCGCTTCTATGCCGACGTGAAGGGCCGCATGGCGGCGCTCGGCCGCGATCCCGCGCACCTCAAGATCCTGCCCGGCGCCTTCGTCGTGGTCGGCGACAGCCTCGAGGAGGCGCGCGAGATCAAGGCGCGGCTCGACGGGCTGGTCCATCCCGACAGCGGCATCGCCTCGCTCTCGATCCAGCTCGGCACCGACGCCTCGCGCTTCGACCTCGACGGGCCGCTGCCGGAGATTCCGGAGAGCAACGCCAGCAAGAGCGCGCGCGAGAAGCTGATCGAGATGGCGCGGCGCGACAACCTCACGGTGCGCCAGCTGGCGCAGATCCTCGGCGGCAGCTTCGGCACGCTGGAGCTGGTCGGCACGCCCGCGACCATCGCCGACGCCATGGAGGAATGGCTGGCGACCGAGGGCTGCGACGGCTTCAACGTGATGTTCCCGTACCTGCCGGGCGGGCTCGACGCCTTCGTCGACAAGGTGGTGCCCGAGCTGCAGCGCCGCGGCCTGTTCCGGCGGGAGTACGAGGGTGGCACCTTGCGGGAGAACCTCGGCTTGCCGCGGCCGGCAAACCGGTTCTTCGCGTAGGGGACCGCGCTGGCCGGCGCGGCATCTCAAGCTGTCATCCCGGCGCAAGCCGGGATCCATCTTGCCGCATCGCGATGTGGGCATGGATCCCGGCTTGCGCCGGGATGACAATTCTCCTTGGGCTGTCGCTGTACCTGTTCCAGGAAGGAATTGCAGCGGGGGCCGTGCCGCCGCATGCTGGACCGTAGATCGAGGAGGAGGCCTGCCCTTGTCCGTTCCTGACCCGGTTCCGGCCGAGCGCGAGGCGCCGGCCTTTGCGGTCGGCGACAGCGTGCGCGTGCTGGAGCGCGCCCCGGTCGGCCATTACCGCGTGCCGCACTATCTGCGCGGCCGCACGGCTCGTGTCGAGCGGGTGATCGCGCCGGGGCTCGACAACGAGGAGGAGGCCTATGGCCGCAATGCAGGGATGCGCCGGCACTATTACCGGATCGCCCTGCCGCTGCGGGAGATCTGGCCGGCCTATGCCGGGCCGGCCCATGACGGGCTGCGCATCGAGGTGTTCGAGACCTGGCTGGAGAAGGTCGGATGAGCGGGAACCACGACCATGACCACGATCACCCGCACGCGCCGCCGGCCGACGCGCCGCCGCCGGGCTACTACGAGATCATGGAGACGGCGGTCCGCGAGCTGCTGGTCGGGAAGGGACTGATCGGCGCCGGCGAGATTCGCCGGCAGATCGAGGTGCTGGATTCGCGCGGGCCGGCGCTCGGCGCCAGGGTGGTGGCGCGCGCCTGGGTCGATCCCGCCTTCAAGGCGCGGCTGCTGGCCGACGGGCGCAAGGCCTGCGAGGAGCTCGGCATCAGCTTCTACGACGACACCAGCCTGATCGTGCTGGAGAACACCGAGAATGTGCACAACCTGATCGTCTGCACGCTCTGCTCCTGCTATCCCCGCCCGGTGCTGGGCCTGCCGCCGGACTGGTACAAGCTGAAGCCCTACCGCGCCCGCGCCGTCTCCGAGCCGCGCGCCGTGCTGGCCGAGTTCGGCACCGTCATCTCCGACGAGGTCGAGATCCGGGTCAGCGACTCCACGGCGATGGTCCGCTACCTCGTGCTGCCGCGCCGGCCCGCGGGCACCGAAGGCTGGAGCGAGGACGCGCTGGCGGCGCTGGTCACCCGCGACGCGATGATCGGCGTCGTGCCGGCCATGGCGCCCGGCGGGGGTGCGCGGCCATGAGCGGCAGCGAGGAGCTGCTGCGCCGCCTGCCCAACGACATCGGCGGGCAGCCGGCCGGACCGATCGACCGCACCGAGCACGAGCTGGCGCCGTGGGAGAAGCGCTGCCACGCGCTGGCCGACGTGCTCGACTTCCACAAGATCGTCAACACCGAGGAGAAGCGGCGCGGCGTCGAGGCGCTCGGCGCCGAGATGGTGGGCAAGCTCAGCTACTACGAGCGCTGGATCGCCGCCTTCGCCAACATCCTGTTCCAGAAGAGGATCCTGACGCCGGCCGAGCTCGCCCGGAAGATGGACGAGGTCGCGGCGCGGCACGACGCGACCGACAAGCCAGCGGGCGGCTGAGGCCGAGCTCCCACCTCGGCCATCGGGCCCGGAGGGACCGCTTCGTTTCTCACGCGGAGGCGCGGAGGCCGCACCGGCGTGCCTCCCGACTCCCTCCGCGTCCTCCGCGCCTCCGCGTGCCCCGAAATACGAACCGCGCCGCTTCGCGAATGATCGGCGGCGATCGCGATTGCGTTCCACATCTTAAGACGATATTATTTCAAGCTTAAAATATCGGAGCGGACGGGATGCGCATCGTCTGCGTCGGCGGCGGGCCGGCTGGGCTCTACTTCGCGATCTCGATGAAGCGGCGCGATCCCGCGCACGAGGTGCTGGTGGTCGAGCGCAACCGGCCGGACGACACCTTCGGCTGGGGCGTCGTGCTGTCGGACCAGACGCTGGAGAACCTCGCGGCCAACGATCCCGAGAGCGCGGCCGAGATCCGCGCCTCGTTCGCGTACTGGGACGACATCGAGGTGCATTTCCGCGGCGAGCGCGTGCGCTCCGGCGGGCACGGCTTCTGCGGCATCGGGCGCAGGCGGCTGCTGCAGATCCTGCAGGGGCGGGCCCGCGCGCTCGGCATCGAGACGCGGTTCGAGACCGAGGTCGACACGCTCGACCGCTACGGCGACGCCGACCTGATCGTCGCGGCGGACGGCCTCAACAGCAAGGTGCGCGCCCGCTACGCCGACAGCTTCGCGCCCGACATCGACGTTCGCGCCAACAAGTTCATCTGGCTCGGCACGCACCGGCCGTTCGAGGCTTTCACCTTCATCTTCACCGAGACGTCGGCCGGGTGGATCTGGGCCCACGCCTACCGCTTCGACGGGGATACCGCGACCTTCATCGTCGAGTGCCAGGAGGCGACCTGGCGCGGGCTCGGCTTCGACCGGCTCGATGCCGACGGCTCGATCGCGCTCTGCGAGGCGGTCTTCGCGCCCTGGCTCGACGGGCACCGGCTGATGAGCAACGCGCGGCATCTGCGCGGCTCGGCCTGGCTCAACTTCCCGCGAGTGAGCTGCGCCCGGTGGTCGTTCGGCAGGATCGTGCTGATGGGCGACGCGGCCCACACCGCGCATTTCTCGATCGGCTCCGGCACCAAGCTGGCGCTGGAGGACGCCATCGAGCTGGCGGCGCTGCTCGCCGAGAAGCGGCCGCTGCCCGAGACGCTGGCGCTCTACGAGGAGCGGCGCCGGGTCGAGGTGCTGAAGCTGCAGAGCGCGGCGCGCAACTCGACGGAGTGGTTCGAGGCGATGCCGCGCTATGCCGGGCTGGCGCCGCTGCAGTTCGCCTACTCGCTGCTGACCCGCAGCCAGCGGGTCAGCCACGAGAACCTGCGGCTGCGCGACCGGCCCTGGCTGGAGGGGGTCGAGGGCTTCCTGGCGGCGCGGGCCGGCGCCAACGAGCCCGGCCCGGTGCCGCCGATGCTGACGCCCTTCCGGCTGCGCGGGCTGACGCTGCGCAACCGGGTCGTGGTCTCGCCGATGGCGACCTACAAGGCGGTGGACGGCACGCCCGGCGACTTCCACCTCGTGCACTACGGCGCGCGCGCCCAGGGCGGCGCCGCGCTGGTGATGACCGAGATGACCCATGTCGCGGCCGAGGCGCGCATCACCCCGGGCTGCACCGGGCTCTACGACGAGGCCCACACGGCGGCCTGGACGCGCATCGTCGACTTCGTCCATGGCGAGAGCGCGGCGGCGATCGGGCTGCAGCTCGGCCATGCCGGGCCGAAGGGCTCCACCCAGCTCGGCTGGCAGGCGATGGACGCGCCGCTGCCGGCGGGCAACTGGCCGCTGATCGGGCCCTCGGCGGTGCCCTGGTCGCCCGACAACCAGGTGCCGCGGGCGATGACCGAGGCCGACATGGCGGACGTCGTCGCGCAGTTCGAGCGGGCGACGCGGCGCGCCGTCGCCTGCGGCTTCGACCTGGTCGAGCTGCATTGCGGCCACGGCTACCTGCTGTCGGCCTTCATCACGCCGCTGACCAACCGGCGCACCGACCGCTATGGCGGCAGCCTGGAGAACCGGCTGCGCTTCCCGCTCGCCGTGTTCGCGGCGATGCGGGCGACCTGGCCGGAGGAGCGCCCGATGTCGGTCCGCATCTCGGCCAGCGATTGGGTCGGAGAGGAGGGCATCGAGGGCGAGGCCGCGGTGGCGATCGCGCGCGCCTTCGCGAGGCCGGGGCCGACATCATCAACGTCTCGGCCGGCCAGACCTCGCTGCGGGCGCGGCCGGTCTATGGCCGGATGTTCCAGACGCCGTTCTCCGACCGGATCCGCAACGAGGCCGGCATCGCGACCATGGCGGTGGGCAACATCACCGAGATCGACCACGTCAACTCGATCATCGCCGCCGGCCGTGCCGATCTCTGCTGCCTGGCGCGGCCGCATCTCGCCGATCCCTACTGGACGCTGCATGCCGCCGCCCGCCAGGGCTATGCGGGCGAGGCGGCGCCCTGGCCGCTGCCCTACCGCGCCGGCGAGCAGCAGCTGCGCCGGCTGACGCAGCGGGCCGGCGACGGCGGCGGGGCGATCTGATGGCGGCGGCGCTCGCCGGGCTGCATGCGGTGGTGACCGGCGGCGGCACCGGCATCGGCGCCGCGATCGCGGCGGCGCTGGCCGCCGAGGGCGCCCGCCTCACCCTGATGGGGCGGCGGCCGGAGCCGCTGCAGGCGACCGCGGCGGCGCTGCCCGAGGCGGAGGTGCTGCCCTGCGACGTCACCGACGAGGCGGCGGTCGCGGCGGCTTCGCCGCAGCCGCGGGCGCGGCGGGCCGGTGGCGCTGCTCGTCAACAATGCCGGCGCGGTCGAGCGGCGCCGCTGCGCGCACCAGCTGGCGCTGTTCCGCCGCATGCTCGACGTCAACCTGACCGGCGCGTTCCTGTGCAGCCGGGCGGCGCTGCCCGGCATGATCGACGGCGGCTTCGGCCGCATCGTCAACGTCGCCAGCACGGCGGGGCTGCGCGGCTATCCCTATGTCGCGGCCTATTGCGCGGCCAAGCACGGGCTGGTCGGGCTGACCCGGGCACTGGCGCTGGAGCTGGCGAAGCGGCCGGTCACCGTCAACGCCGTCTGCCCGGGCTACACCGACACGGCGCTGGTCGAGGGCGCGCTCGACACCATCGTCGCCAAGACCGGCCGCAGCCGCCACGAGGCGAGCGCCGAGCTGGTGCGCGGCAACCCGCAGGGCCGGCTGGTGCAGCCGGCCGAGGTGGCGGCGGCCGTCGCCTTCCTCTGCCGGCCGGAGAACGCGGCGATCACCGGCCAGGCGCTGGCGATCGCCGGCGGCGAGGTCACGTGAGCCCGCGCGCCGCGGCCGAGCCGGCGCCGGCCGGCATGGTGCCCGACGACATGGTGCCAGGCGACATCGTGACAGGCGGCGCCAAGGCGCGGCTGCGCCTCTGGCTGCGGCTGCTGACCTGCAGCGGGCTGGTCGAGCGGGCGGTGCGGCGACGGCTGCGCGACGAGTTCGCCGTCACCCTGCCGCGCTTCGACCTGATGGCGGCGCTGGAGCGGGCGCCGGACGGCCTCACCATGGGCGCGCTCTCGGCGCATCTCAAGGTCTCGAACGGCAACGTCACGGGCGTGGTCGAGCGGCTGGTGCAGGAGGGGCTGGTCGAGCGCGCGGCGCTGCCGACCGACCGGCGCACCTTCCAGGTCGCCCTGACCCCCGCCGGGCGGCACGCCTTCGCGGTGATGGCGCGCCGCCATGCCGAATGGATCGACGCCCTCTTGGGCGATCTCGGCGAGGCGGAGATCGAGCAGCTCATGGCGCTGCTCGGCCGGCTGCGCCAGGCGGTCGAGCACGAGCTCGCGGAGGAGGAAGCATGAGCATGGCAGGCTACGTCCCGGCGCATTTCCGCTGGGCGCTGGAGGGCGCGGTCGGCATCGTCACGCTCGACCGGCCGGAGCGGAAGAACCCGCTGACCTTCGAGTCCTACGCCGAGCTGCGCGACCTGTTCCGCCGGCTGGTCGAGGAGCCCGAGGTGCGCGCCGTGGTGATCGAAGGCGCCGGCGGCAATTTCTGCTCGGGCGGCGACGTGTTCGAGATCATCCAGCCGCTGCTCGAGCGCGACATGAAGGGGCTGCTCTCCTTCACCCGGATGACCGGCGACGTGGTCAAGGCGATGCGCGCCTGCCCGCAGCCGGTGATCGCCGCGGTCGACGGGGTCTGCGTCGGCGCCGGCGCCATCCTGGCGATGGCGTCCGACCTCAGGCTGGCGACGCCGGCGGCCTCGACGGCCTTCCTCTTCGCCCGGGTCGGGCTCGCCGGCTGCGACATGGGGGCCTGCGCCATCCTGCCCCGGCTGATCGGCCAGGGCCGCGCCGCGGAGCTGCTGTTCACCGGCCGGGCGATGAGCGCCGAGGAAGGCGAGCGCTGGGGCTTCTACAACCGCCTCGTCGCCCCCGAGGCGCTGCGCGCCGAGGCGGTGACGCTGGCCGGACGGCTGGCCGCCGGGCCGACCTTCGCGCACATGATCACCAAGACGATGCTGAACCAGGAATGGGCGATGAGCCTGGAGACGGCGATCGAGTCCGAAGCCCAGGCCCAGGCGATCTGCATGCAGACCGCCGATTTCGGCCGTGCCTTCCGCGCCTTCGCGGCCAAGGAGCGGCCGCGGTTCGAGGGGGATTGAGGGGTGGGCGACGCTTCCCTCGCGGGCTCTCCTCTGTCATGGCCGGGCTTGACAAGAAGGCATGGGGGTCGGAGAGGCGCGCCCGGATCAATGAATCCGTGGGCGAGGGCATAGAGATGCCCGATCGCAGCTTCCTCGGCTGGCCGTTCTTCGATGACGGGCATCGCCGGCTGGCGGACGGGCTGGAGCGGTGGGCGGCGGGTGCGCTCGGCCAGGTCGACCATGGCGACGTCGACGCGGCCTGCCGCGGGCTGGTGCGGGCGCTGGCGGCGGGGGATGGCTCGCCTACGCCGTGCCGGGCTCGGCCGGCGGGGCGCGGGAGCGGCTCGACGTCCGCTCGCTCTGCCTGATCCGCGAGACGCTGGCCCGCCATGACGGGCTCGCCGACTTCGCCTTCGCCATGCAGGGGCTGGGCAGCGCCGCCATCCACCTGTTCGGCGACGGCGGCCTGCAGCAGGACAATCTTCCGGCGGTGCGCGAGGGACGCAAGATCGCGGCCTTCGCGCTCTCCGAGCCGGAGGCCGGCTCCGACGTCGCCGCGCTCGCCACCACGGCGCGGCTCGAGGGCGAGCACTACGTGCTCGACGGCCGCAAGACCTGGATCTCCAACGGCGGCATCGCCGATTTCTACACGCTCTTCGCGCGCACCGGCGAGGCGCCGGGGGCACGCGGCCTGTCGGCCTTCCTGGTCGACGCCGACACGCCCGGGCTCGAGGTCGAGGCGCGGATCGCGGTGACCGCGCCGCACCCGCTGGCGACCCTGCGGCTCACCGGCTGCCGCGTGCCGCGGTCGCGGCTGCTGGGCGCGCCGGGCAAGGGCTTCGCCGTCGCCATGACGGTGCTCGACATCTTCCGCTCGACGGTCGGTGCGGCGGCGCTGGGCTTCGCCCGCCGCGCGCTCGACGAGGCGCTGGCGCGCAGCGCCTCGCGACGGCTGTTCGGCGCGCCGCTCGCCGACCTCCAGCTGACCCAGGCGCGGCTCGCCGACATGGCGGTCGAGGTCGACGCCGCGGCGCTGCTCGTCTACCGCGCCGCCTGGACCAAGGATGGCGGCGCGGCGCGGGTCACCCGCGAGGCGGCGATGGCCAAGCTCTACGCCACCGAGGCGGCACAGCGTGTCGTGGACGGCGCGGTGCAGCTGCTCGGCGGGCTCGGCGTCACGGTCGGCCAGCCGGTCGAGGCGCTCTATCGCGAGGTCCGTGCGCTGCGCATCTACGAAGGCGCCTCGGAGGTGCAGAAGCTGGTGATCGCCCGCCAGCTGCTCGAGGAACTGAAGGCCCAGGAGAAGGCCGAGGACAAGGCCCAGGACAAGGAATGACCTGAGGAGACGAGAGATGGCTGCGGCCAGCGCCCATGTCGACAGCTTCGCGCGGGACAACCTGCCGCCGCGCGACCAGTGGCCGGTGCTCGACCTCGGGCCGCTCGCCTATCCCGAGCGGCTCAACTGCGCCGCGGCCCTGCTCGACGCGCGGGTGGCGGCCGGCGACGGCGACCGTCCGGCCTTCTTCACCCCCAACGAGGTGGTGAGCTACCGCGAGCTTCTCGAGCGGGCGAACCGCATGGCCCGCGTGCTGACCGAGGATTACGGGCTGGTGCCGGGCAACCGCGTGCTGCTGCGCGGCGCCAACAACCCGACCTTCGTGGCGGCCTGGCTGGCCGTGGCCAAGGCCGGCGGCATCGTCGTCGCCACCATGCCGCTGCTGCGCGCCCGCGAGCTCGCCGTCATCCTCGACAAGGCGCAGATCGGGCTGGCGCTGTGCGACGAGCGGCTGGCCGAGGAGATGACCGCGGCGGCGGCGCAGGCGCCGGTCTGCCGGCGGATCGCCTGGTTCGACGGCTCCGGCCGGCCCGGCGGCGGCGCCGAGCTGGAGCGGGCGATGGCCGGCAAGCCGGCCGACTTCGCCAATTGCGCCACGGCGGCCGACGACATCGTGCTGATCGCCTTCACCTCCGGCACGACCGGCAAGCCGAAGGGCACCATGCACTTCCACCGCGACGTGCTGGCGATCTGCGACTGCTTCCCCGCCCACGTGCTGAAGCCGCGGCGCGACGACGTCTTCATCGGCAGCCCGCCGATCGCCTTCACCTTCGGGCTGGGCGGTCTGGTCACCTTCCCGATGCGGGTCGGCGCCGCCTCGGTACTGCTCGAGACGCCGGGCCCGGACAACCTGCTGGCGGCGATCGGCCAGTTCCATGCCACGATCTGCTTCACCGCGCCCACCGCCTATCGCCGGCTGGCGGAGAAGGCGGCGGGCGCCGACCTCGCCAGCCTGCGGCGCTGCGTGTCGGCCGGCGAGACCCTGCCGCTGCCGATCTTCGAGGCCTGGAAGGACGCCACCGGGATCGGCATCATCGACGGCATCGGCGCGACCGAGATGCTGCACATCTTCATTTCCGCGGCGGACGGCGATATAAGGCCGGGCGCCACCGGCAAGCCGGTGCCGGGCTACCGGGCGATGGTCGTCGACGAGGCGATGCGGCCGGTGCCGCCCGGCACGGTCGGCCGGCTCGCGGTGCAGGGCCCGACCGGCTGCCGCTATCTCGCGGATCCCCGCCAGCGGGACTACGTCGTCGATGGCTGGAACCTCACCGGCGACGCCTACCGGATGGACGAGGACGGCTATTTCTGGTTCGAGGCGCGGGCCGACGACATGATCATCTCCGGCGGCTACAACATTTCCGGCCCCGAGGTCGAGGAGGCGCTGCTCGAGCACGAGGCGGTCGCCGAGTGCGCCGTGGTGGCCTCGCCCGACGAGGGCCGCGGCATGGTGGTCAAGGCCTTCGTCGTGCTGCGCCCCGGCCAGCCGGAGCGGCCGGAGCTGGTGCGCGAGCTGCAGGATTTCGTCAAGCGCCGCATCGCCCCCTACAAGTATCCGCGGGCGGTCGAGCTCGTGGCGTCGCTGCCGCGCACCGAGACCGGCAAGGTGCAGCGCTTCGTGCTGCGCCAGCGCGAGCTCGAGCTGGCCCGCCGGAAGAGCGCCGAGCAGAGGAGCGCCTGAGCATCATGGCCTTCGCCCGCGACATCACGGTGCGCATGCAGCATGTCGACGCCGCCGGCATCGTCTTCTACCCCCGCTATTTCGAGATGGTGGTCGAGGTCATCGAGCACTGGTTCGCCGACGCGCTGGGCTTCGACTTCCACACGCTGCACACGCTGCGCGGCGTGGCGGTGCCGACCGTACATATCGACGTCGAGTTCCGCCGCCCGAGCCGGCTGGGCGACCGCCTCGCCTTCACCCTCGAGCTGCTCAAGGTGAAGCGCACCAGCCTGCTGCTCGCCATCGCGGCGCGCTGCGACGGCGAGGAGCGGATCCGCGTCCGCCAGGTGCTGACCTGCACCAGCATGGGCGCCGAGATGCGCGCCGTCGCCATCCCCGACGAGCTGCGCGCCGCGATGCTGCCGCATCTCGTCACGGAGGCGGCATGAACCGGATCCTGCAGCCGCCGGGCTGGCCGCGGCCGAAGGGCTACGCCAACGGCGTCGCCGCCGAGGGGCGGCTGGTGTTCGTCGCCGGGCAGATCGGCTGGACGCCCGAGGGCGTCTTCGAGTCGGACGACCTCGTCGGGCAGACCCGGCAGGCGCTGCTCAACACGCTGGCGGTGCTGGCCGAGGGCGGCGCCGGGCCGCAGCACGTCGTGCGGATGACCTGGTACGTGGTCGACAAGCGCGCCTACCTGGCGCACCAGGCGGCGATCGGGCAGGTCTACCGGTCGCTGATGGGCGCCAGCTTCCCGGCCATGGCGATGGTCGAGGTCAGCGCGCTGATCGAGAACCGCGCGCTGGTCGAGATCGAGACGACGGCGGTGGTGCCGCGCGAGGGAGGACAGCAATGACCGCGCTCTATCGGGGCTACGACGCCGAGGGGCTCGCCTGGCAATACAGCCCGCGGCTCTCGGTGAAGGAGGGGCCGGCCCTGATGGAGGGCTGGACCCGCGACGCGGCGGCGTTCCGGCACCAGGCCGGCGGCACGCTCGACATCGCCTACGGGCCGCGGCCGGAGGAGAAGCTCGACCTGTTCCGCCCGGCCGGCGGGAGCGGTGCACGGCCGCCGCTCCACCTCTTCATCCATGGCGGCTACTGGCAGCGCTTCTACAAGGAGGATTTCAGCCACGTCGCCGGCGGGCTGCTGGCGCACGGCGTGGCGGTCGCGGTGGCGAGCTACACGCTCTGCCCCGAGGTGACGATCGGCGAGATCGTCGACCAGATGCGCCGCTGCGCCGCTTTCCTGTGGCGCGAGGCCGGCCGGCTGGAGGTCGCCGTCGACCGCTTCCAGGTCTCCGGCCATTCCGCCGGCGGCCATCTCACCGCCGCGCTGGTCGCGACCGACTGGCCGGCGCTGGGCGCCGGGCTGCCCGCCGACCTGGTGAAGAGCGCGATCCCGATCAGCGGCGTCTTCGAGGTCGAGCCGCTGCGCCATACCGATATCGGCAAGCCGCTGCATCTCGACGACGCCGACGCGGCGCGGCAGGTCAGCCCGCTGTTGTGGGAGCCGCGCAGCCGCGGGCCCCTGCTGCTCGCCGTCGGCGGCGACGAGAGCGCCGAGTTCCACCGCCAGTCGGCGGCGCTGGCCGAGCGCTGGGGCGCCGCAGGGGTGCCGGCCGAGACGCTGTCGCTGCCCGGCCGCAACCACTACACCGTGCTCGAGGAGCTCGCAGCGCCCGACGGCGCGCTGACCCGCCGGGCGCTGTCGCTGCTCGGCCATCCCGCGCGGTAGGGCAGATCGAGCCTTCCTCGTGCCCGGACAGGCTGGTATCAACGTCGGGACACCAGCAGCGCGCCGCGTGAGCCGGCACGGACGTGCCGGCCTCGCCCTTCGACCGGCTCGGGACGAGGTTCGGAGAGCGGGCGCGATCTTCAAGGCCTCATCCAGAGCCTGCCGAAGGATGCGGCCCGGCAACCGCGGCGCGACCGGCCCCAGGACGAGGCCTGGCGCCGGCACTCCGAGGAGACGACCATGGGGAGCATGATCACCGTCACCGCCGCCGACGGCGGCCGGTTCCAGGCCTATTGCGCGCAGCCGGCGCGGGGCAGCGGCCCCGGCATCCTGCTGCTGCAGGAGATCTTCGGGGTCAACCACCACATCAAGGCGGTGGCCGACTACTACGCCGAGGAAGGCTATGTCGTGCTGGCGCCCGACCTCTTCTGGCGGATCGAGCCGGGAGTCGATCTCGGCTATGCCGGGCCCGACATGGAGAAGGCGCTGGCGCTGCTGCAGCGGTTCGACGTCGGCCGGGCGGTCGAGGACATCACGGCGACGGTCGCGGCGCTGCGCGCCCTGCCCGCCTGCACCGGCAAGGTCGGCGCGCTGGGCTTCTGCCTGGGCGGCCGGCTCGCCTATCTCGCCGCCGCCCATGCCGGCGTCGATTGCGCGGTGAGCTACTATGGCGGCGGCATCGACACGCTGCTCGACCGCAAGATCGCGGTCCCCATGGCGATGCATTTCGCCGGCGCCGACAGCCACATCCCGATGAGCGCGGTCGACAAGGTGCGGGCCGCCTTCGCCGGCCGGCCGGAGATCGAGCTCTACGTCTATCCGGGCGCCCAGCACGGCTTCAACTGCTCGGAGCGGGCGAGCTTCGACAAGCCCTCGGCGCAGATGGCCCATTCGCGCACGATCGCGCTGTTCCACAAGGTGATGGGCCCGATCTACGACCTCAGCACGCTGTGGGACAAGCACTGCGAGTACGAGTTCGCCACCCGCAGCGTGCCGGACACCATGGCGACCATGGTGGCCGAGCCCTATGTCAACCACATCCCGACGATGACCGGCGGCGTCGGCTATCGCGACCTCAGCCGCTTCTACCAGAACCACTTCATCCCGAAGACGCCGAAGGACACCAGGCTGGTGCCGATCTCGCGGACCATCGGCGCCGACCGGGTGGTCGACGAGCTGCTGTTCTGCTTCACCCACGACATCGAGATCGACTGGATGCTGCCGGGCGTGCCGCCCACCGGCCGCTATGTCGAGATCCCGCTGGTCGCCATCATCTGCTTCCGCGGCGACAAGCTCTACAACGAGCACATCTACTGGGACCAGGCCTCGGTGCTGGTGCAGATCGGCCTGCTCGACCCCGGGACGCTGCCGGTGGCGGGCATCGAGACGGCGAAGAAGGTGATCGACGAGAGCCTGCCCTCCAACACCCTGATGAAGCGCTGGGCGGAGAGCGCGCCGGCCGCCCGATAGCCTCTCCCGGAAACCCTGGCCGGACGCCGCCACCGGCCAGGGCTCCTACCGCTCCGCTTTAAGTGCAGGTTGCGTGGACCTTTTTGGCTCCCCCCCGGTTTTCGAGCCAGGTAACCTTTGCACGGAGCGTATGACATGGCTGATACGGCAGAGCGGCAGAACCGGCCCGCCGGGACGTCGCAGCGCGGTTTCGCCGCGATGGACCCGCAGAAGCAGCGCGAGATCGCCCGCAAGGGCGGCGAGAGCGTGCCGCCGGAAAAGCGCAGCTTCTCGCAGGATCGACGGCTGGCTGCGGCGGCAGGCCGCACCGGCGGCCGCAACCGCCACGCCGGCAACGGCCGGACCCGCCAGGCCGCGGAGCAGCCCGGCGAGGAGACGGCCGGCACCGACCACATCCCGGGCGGCAGCGGCGAGCACCAGCATCACGACAGCCGGGCCTGACGGGCGCGGCGCGAGCCCGCGCCGCTTCCCCCTCGCGACCGCCGAGGCGCCTAGCGCGCCTTGAGCGGCGCGATGATGCGCAGGAATTCCTTCGGGATGGGCTCGTTCAGCAGCGGCGACAGGGCGGCACGCAATCGGGCGTCGAGGCCGTCATCGGCGTCGTCGGCACCGCCGCGCACCACGACGAGGTCCTGGCTCGCCCGCCGGGTGCCGGGCTGATCCAATTGACCGCGCTTACCCTCTAGCTCGCCACTCTCGTGGCGCTCTCGTCTCGTCATGGCTCCCGCCGCGCTGCCGCGATGATGCCCCGCCGGGAGAATACCCCATCTCGGGCCAGGCGGAGCGCATTTTTTACAGGTCACGCCATCCCTCGCACCGGTCTTTGCGCCGGTCTTTGCACCCGCCCGCGCCCTGCAGCCGCGGCGCAGCGTCGCTTCGACTGCCGAAACGGCTTCTTCCTTTGCCAGCGCCGCAGTAGAATGCCTCCGCCGGAAGGGAAGCGTGCGAGTTTCGATGTCCCTCTACGACGCCCTGTTCCAGGAGTTGCCGTATCTGCGCTGGCAGGCGTTTGCCTTCACGGGCTCGCGCCAGGCCGGCGACGAGGTGGTGGCGCGCTGCCTGACCGAGATCAGCGCCACGCCGGAGCGGCTCGACCCGGCGCAGCCGCGCCGCGACTTCTACCGCGTCTTCTGCCGCGTCGCCCGGCAGGAGGCCGGCTGGCGCGAGGAGCTGCCGGCCGAGGACGATGACGAGGGCCGTCTGTGGCGCGGGCTCGGCGATCTGCCGCCGGTGGAACGGCACGCCTTCCTGCTCGACGCGATCCAGCAGTTCGTCCCCGAGGACATCGCCTACATCCTCGAGATCGAGGTCGAGGCGATCCGCGCCCTGCTCCGGCGCGCCCGGGCCGGGCTGGAGCATGCCCAGCGGCCGGGCGTGCTGATCGTCGAGGATGACTGGCTGGTCGCCCTCGACATGGAGTCGGCCGTCGTGGAGATGGGCTTCCGGGTGTGCGGCACGGCCCGCTCCGAGCAGGAGGCGGTGTCGATCGCCCGCCTGACCCGGCCCGACCTGATCCTCGCCGACGTCAACCTCTCGACCGGGGGGGACGGCATCAAGGCCTGCGAGCAGATCTGCCGGTCGCGCCCGACCTCGGTGATCTACGTCACCGGCTATCCCGACAAGATCAAGCGCGAAGGCGGCCAGCTGGTGGTGCCGAAGCCCTTCCAGGTCCGCTCCCTGAGCCGGGCCGTGCGCGAGGCGCTCGCCGCCCGCTGAGACCCTGCAGACAAGGAAAACGCCCCATCCGTCGGGATGGGGCGTTTCCGCTCGAGGCGAGCCCGGCCGGCTAGCGCCGGGTCGAGCTCGTGCTGCGCGTCCCGGTCGAGCCAGTGCCCGAGGAGCCGGTGCCCGAGGAGCCGGTGCCGGCGGAGCCGGTCTGCTCATGCTCGGCCGAGCCGCCGCCGGAGCTGCCGGACGACATCGACTGTGCGCCGGTACCGGTCGAGCCCGTCCCGGTCGAGCCTGTGCCGGTCGAGCCGGTGCCGGTTGAGCTGGTGGTCGAGCTGCCGGAGCGCGAGGTGCGCCAGCCGTCGAAGTCGGCCGAGAAGCGCTGCTGCCGCTCGTTCCGCCAGCCCTGATAGTCCTGGTCGAACCGGCGGGCCTGTTCCTCGCGCCACGAGCCGTAGTGACGGTCATAGTCGCCGAGCTGGCGGTCGCGCCATTCCAGGTAGGACGGGTCATGGTGGCCCTGGCCGCCCCAGCTCTGGCCCTGGCCGCCCTGGCTGCTGCCCTGGCCTTGGCCCATCTGGCCGTAGCCGCTCTGGCCATGGCTGCCGCCGCCGTGGCTCATGCCGTACCCGCCCTGGCCGCCCTGGCCATAGCCACCCTGGCTCATGCCGCCACCCTGGCCGCCCCACGAGCCCTGGCCATAGCCCTGGCCCGTGCCGCCCTGGCCGTAGCCGCTCTGGCCGTGGCTGCCGCCGCCATGGCTCATGCCGTAGCCGCCCTGGCTACCCCACGAACCCTGGCCGCCCCAGGAGCCCTGACCGCCCTGGCCGTAGCCGCCCTGGCCCTGGCCGTAGCCGCCCTGGCCGTAGCCGCTCTGACCGTAGCCGCCCTGGCTATAGCCGCCCTGGCCATAGCTGCCCTGGCCGCCGAACGACCCCTGACCGCCCTGGCCATAGCCGCCCTGGCCATAGCTGCCTTGCTGATGGCTACCGCCATGGCCCATGCCATATCCCTGGCCGCCCTGACCGTAGCTGCCGCCTCCCTGGCCCATGCCGGACCCACCTTGGCTACCCCATGAGCCCTGGCCGCCTTGGCCGCTCTGGCCGTAGCCGCTCTGGCCGTAGCCGCCCTGCTGGTGGCCGCCGCCGTGGCTCATGCCCTGGCCATAGCCCTGCCCCGATTGCCCGGAATAGCCGCCCTGGCCGTAGCCGGCCTGGCCCGAATGCTGGTGGCCGCCGCCTTGCATGCCCTGGCCGTAGCCCTGGCCCGACTGGCCGGAATAGCCGCTCTGGCCGTAGCTGCCCTGCCCGTACTGGCTGCTGCCGTGGCCCTGGCCCGCGCCCTGGTCATAGCCGCCGGAGCCATAGCCGCCCTGCCCATAGCCGCCCTGCCCATAGCCGCCCTGGCCGAAGCTGCCGCCTTGGCCGTAGACGTCATGCCCGGACTGGCCATGGCCCGACTGGCCAGAGCCCGACTGGCCGTAACCCGACTGGCCCTGGCCATACTGGCCCTGGCCGGATTGCCCGTAGCCGGACTGCCCATGGCCGGAGCCGGATTGGCCCTGGCTGCCCTGTCCGGAATGGCCGGTTTGCGAATGCCCGGATGACGCGTGGCCCTGCTGGCCGCTCGTGCCGCCAGAGCCGCGATCCGCCTCGTCCCTCGACTGCTGCATGATTTTATTCCTTCGCCCGTTGGACGCGTTGTCGCCGGGAAACACGCCGCCTGCGGCAGAGGTTCCTGAGGCTTGCGCCGGGATCGGCCGCGGCGGCGGGCCGGCGCTGTCCGCGGCAGCCCGCGGGGGGCAGGAAGGGCCGGAATCCAGGCAATTTCCGGCCGCCTTCGCATCGCGGCGAAACGATTAATTCATTTTCTTCTATCGTCGCCGAACTTCGACCGGGCATAATGACTTGACGATAGTCAGGCTTGCTTGACTCGAGCCGGCCGGCTTGGTCCCAGGGGTAGCCGCCTTGGCCACATCCGACGACATCTACCAGCTGATCGCCCAGGAGATTCCGCGGCTCCGGCGCTATGCCCGCTTCCTCGCGCGCAACGCCGACCAGGCGGACGACCTGGTCCAGGAATGCCTGACCCGCGCGGTCAGCAACATCGACCGCTGGCAGCCCGGCACCAACATGAACGCCTGGCTGCTGGTGATCCTGCACAACATCTTCATCAACGAGGTCAAGCGCCGGCGCCCCATGCTGACCTCCGACGGCGCGATCGAGCAGCATGGCGGCGGCACCAGCGGCGGCCAGGAGGAGCGGATCTACCTCAACAATGTGCAGCAGGCCTTCGACAAGCTGTCGACCGACCACAAGGAGATCCTGCTGATGATCGCCGTCGAGGGGCTGCAGTACGAGGAGGCGGCCGCCATCCTCAACGTGCCGATCGGCACGGTCCGCTCGCGCATCTCGCGGGCGCGGGAGAGCCTGCGCGAGCTGCTCGCCGGCCGTGCCGAGATGCCGGCCCGCCCCGCCGCCGGGAAGCTGGCCAGCAAGTAGCTGGAGCGCAAAGCCTTCCGCCGGCGCCGTTTCCGGTCGCAAAAATCCGCCCGCCGCCGGGAACCCCGGGGCGGGGTCGATGTTTGATGATGCGGATGGCGATTCGTTTCCCCCACGAATGTCGTCTAAGGCTAGGAGCGGCGGCTAACTTCACCCCCGTCGTTCCGCCGCTCCTAGCCGCACCTCTCCCCCGCTGATCCCCTTTCGATCCTGACGTCGCGGTCGCGCGGAACAGGCGCTGCCGCGCCTTGTTGCGCCTGCGGACCATCGGCCGCGAAGGAGGGCGATCCGGCATGAATCTCGATCTGGCAGTGATCGGCAACAGCATCATGGGCGCGCTGATCGACCGGCGCGGCCGCATCGTCTGGTGCTGCTACCCGCGCTTCGATGCCGACCCGGTCTTCTGCCACCTGCTCGACGGCAGCACCGCGGACGCCGACGCCATGGGCTTCGCCGACGTGGTGCTCGAGGACCTCGCCGAGTCCAGCCAGAGCTACGAGCGCAACACCGCGGTGCTGACCACGCTGCTGACCGGCCGCAGCGGGGCCGCGGTGCGGATCATCGACTTCATGCCGCGCTTCAAGCGCCACGGCAGGATGTTCCGCCCGACCATGCTGATGCGGCGGATCGAGCCGGTCGCCGGCAGCCCGCGGATCCGCGTCCGGGTGCGGCCGCGCTTCGATTACGGCGCGACGCGCCCGGCCCAGACGCGCGGCAGCAACCATGTCCGCTACCTCGCGGGCGACAACGCGCTGCGCCTCACCACCGACGCGCCGCTCTCCTTCCTCGCCGACGAGATCCCGTTCGTGCTCGACTCTCCGGTCAACCTGGTGCTGGGGCCGGACGAGGCGGTCACCGCCTCGCTCGAGCGCACGATGACCGACTTCCTCGAGCGCACCCGCGAGTACTGGATCGAGTGGACGCGCTACCTGGCGGTGCCGTTCGACTACCAGGACGTGGTGATCCGGGCGGCGATCACCCTCAAGCTCTGCAGCTACGAGGAGAGCGGCGCCATCCTGGCGGCGCTCACCACCTCCGTCCCGGAGGCGCCCGGCACCAGCCGCAACTGGGACTACCGGGCCTGCTGGCTGCGCGATTCCTACTTCGTGGTGCAGGCGCTGAACCGGCTCGGCGCCACCCTCACCATGGAAGACTTCATCCGCTACATCACCAACGTCTCGGCGCTCGACCCGACCGGGCGGCTGAAGCCGGTCTACGGCATCGTCCCCGCCGGGCCGCTGGGCGAGCGCACCGTGCCGGCGCTGGCCGGCTATCGCGGCATGGGCCCGGTCCGGGTCGGCAACCTGGCCGAGGACCAGACGCAGAACGATTCCTACGGCAGCGTCGTGCTGGCCGCGGCGCAGATGTTCTTCGACCGCCGCCTGCCGCGGATGGGCGACCAGGCGCTGTTCCACCGGCTGGAGCGGATCGGCGAGCAGGGCGCGCGGGTGGCCCTGACGCCCGATTCCGGGTTGTGGGAATTCCGCGGCCGCCAGCGCGTCCACACCTACTCCGCCGTGATGTGCTGGGCCGGCTGCGACCGGCTGGCCAAGATCGCCGAGCTGCTCGGCCTGCCGCCCCGCGCGCAATACTGGCGCGGTGTCGCCGACCAGATGCGCCAGGTGATCCTGGCGCGCGGCTTCAATCCCGAGCTCAACAGCTTCGTCGACAGCTTCGACGGGCGCGACATCGATGCCAGCCTGCTGCTGCTGCAGGAGGTCGGCTTCGTCGCCGCGTCGGATCCGCGCTACCTCGGCACGGTGGCCGCGGTCGAGCGCGTGCTGCGCCGCGGCGACCACCTGTTCCGCTATGCCGCACCGGACGATTTCGGGATGCCCGACACCGCCTTCACCATCTGCACCTTCTGGTACATCGACGCGCTCACCGCGGTCGGGCGGCGCGACGAGGCGCGCGCCATCTTCGAGCGCGTGCTGGCCTGCCGCAACCATGTCGGGCTGCTCTCCGAGGACATCGACCCGCGCAGCGGCGAGCTCTGGGGCAACCTGCCGCAGACCTACTCGATGGTCGGCATGATCATCAGCGCGATGCGGCTGAGCCGCAGCTGGGAGGCGGCCTTCTGGCGCGGCTGGTGAGGCGGGCGGGCACGAGCGGAACCATCCTTTCGCCCGGTCGTTTCAATGGCCGGTCCTTTCAATGGACTGTCCTGCCCGAAGGCCCGCCATGCAACCGAAACTTCCGCCAGAGCTGCCGCTCGACCCGGTCACCCCGCCCCGGCCGGATCGCGACGACGAGGTCGATCCGAAACCGATCGACGACCTTCCCGAGCCCGAGCCGGTACCGGCCCGCCTCTGAGCGCACGGGGGCCGCTTGGCGCGTCTGGTCGTCGTCTCCAACCGAGTCAGCCTGCCGGGGGAATGGGCGGCGCGGGCCGGCGGCCTCGCCGTCGCGATGCGCGACGCGCTGCGCCGCTCGGGCGGGCTGTGGTTCGGCTGGAACGGCGAGATCGTCGAGGATCCGCCGGCGGAGCCCGCCCTCTCGACCCAGCGCAACACCGCCTTCGCCACGGTGCCGTTGTCGCCCTCCGACCACGAGAGCTACTATAACGGCTACGCCAACGGCACGCTGTGGCCGCTGCTGCACTACCGGCTGGGCCTGGTCGACTATCGCCGCGAGGACTTCGCCGGCTATCTCGGGGTGAACGCCAGGCTGGCCCGCTCGCTGGCCAGCCTGCTGCAGCCCGACGACGTCATCTGGGTGCACGACTATCACCTCATCCCGCTCGGCCGGGAGCTGCGCCAGCTGGGGTTCGAGAACCGCATCGGCTTCTTCCTGCACACTCCGCTGCCGGTGCCGGAGGTGCTGGTCGCGCTGCCCGGCCACGAGCAGCTGGTCGAGGGGCTGTGCGCCTACGACCTGGTCGGCTTCCAGACCGCGCAGGACGCCGACGCCTTCCAGGACTACGTGGTCGGCGAGGCGCGCGGCAGCACCTCGGCCGATGGCTGGCTGCTCGCCCACGGCCGGCGGCTGCGCGCCGGCGCCTTCCCGATCGGCATCGACACCAGCCGCTTCGCCACCGAGGCGCAGGCCGCGGCCGGCACCACCGAGACGCGGCGGCTGCGCGACAGCCTGGGCAACCGCGCGCTGATCATCGGCGTCGACCGGCTCGACTACAGCAAGGGCCTGCCCAAGCGCATGCACGCCTTCGACGAGCTGCTGAACCAGTGGCCCGAGCACCGCAACGCCGTCACCTACCTGCAGATCGCCCCCTTGTCGCGAGCCGAGGTGGCGCAGTACCGCAGCATGCGCCGCGAGCTCGAATCGGCGGCGGCGCGGGTCAACGGCCGGCACGCCGAGTTCGACTGGGTGCCGATCCGCTACCTCAACAAGAGCTTCGCGCGCGCCACCCTGGCCGGGTTCTACCGGGTGGCGCGGGTCGGGCTGGTGACGCCGCTGCGCGACGGCATGAACCTGGTCGCCAAGGAATATGTCGCGGCGCAGAACCCCAGCGATCCCGGCGTTCTCGTCCTGTCGCGCTTCGCCGGGGCGGCGCAGGAGCTGCAGGCCGCCCTCGTGGTCAACCCGTTCGACGGCTCGGCGATGGCCGAGGCGATGCACCAGGCGCTGACCATGCCGCTGGCCGAGCGCCAGCGCCGCTGGGGCGAGATGATGGCCGTGCTGCGCGACAACAGCATCGAGCGCTGGGTGAACCGGTTCCTGACCGCCCTGCGCAACCCGCCGCGTGCCGGCTGAGGACGCCCCAGCCGGCGCCGGCCTCGGGCACCGGAACGGCACCGGCCGGCCCGGAACTTACCGCGACGGGACGAGTTCATGCTGGGTCGCCGCCGAGCGGCCCACACCAGCCGGAGACGCACGCATGATCATCGATGGAAAGCTTCCCCAGGGCTATGTCGTGATCTGCAGCTCCGAGCAGCACAGCCACAGCTTCCTGGTGCGCCAGCTGGGCCCCTCGGTGGAATGCCCGAAATGCGGCCGCACAGCGCTGTCGGCCGAGCTCGCCACCGAGTTCGTCGCCAGCCGCCGCGAGTCGATCGCCGAGCGCGCCGCCTGAGCCGGCTCAATCCCCCGGGCGCCCTGTCGACGACGATGACGGCGGCGGCGCCGCTGGAAATGAATCCTTGCGGGCCGCCGCGCTCGGCCGGGACGGCGCCTGGGGTCCTCCCCACCCTAGCCCTCCCCCGCAAGGGGGGAGGGAATCACGGCGCGACTCTCGACTTTCATAGCAGCTTGTCGAAGGATGAGGCTCGCGCGGAAGGCGCCGCCGGCTAGGAGGCGGTGCGGACGGCGGGCTCGGCGGCGCGGGATTCGTCGAGGCAGCGGCCGATCGCGGTGAAGAGCTGCTTCGGGTCGATCGGCTTGGAGACGTAGTCGTTCATGCCGCCGGCGAGATAGCGCTCGCGGTCGCCGGCCATGGCGTTGGCGGTGAGTGCGATGATCGGCACGCGGCCGACCGGCGGCGGCAGCTTGCGGATCTCGCGGGTCGCGGTCAGCCCGTCCATCTCCGGCATCTGCGCGTCCATCAGCACGCAGTCATAGGGCCGGCGCTTCAGCGCGGCGAGCGCCTCCAGCCCGTTGGCGACGACGTCGACGCGGTAGCCGGCGATCTCGACCATCGCCAGCACGACCTTTTGGTTGACCAGGTTGTCCTCGACCAGCAGCAGATGGCCGGCCGCAATGGCGGGCGCCTCGGGCGGCGCCTCGCCGGGCTTGGCCTCCGGCGGCCCGGCGCGCTCGCACGGCACCCTGAACCAGAAGGTCGAGCCGCGGCCGATCTCGCTCTCCAGGCCGATGCTGCCACCCATCAGCGTGGCCAGCTGGCGGCAGATGGCCAGCCCCAGCCCGCTGCCGCCGAAGCGCCGCGTCATCGAGGCGTCGGCCTGGGAAAACTTGCTGAACAGCTTGCGCTGCTGCTCGGCCGAGATGCCGATCCCGGTGTCGACGACCTCGACCGCCAGCTCGACCCGGCCGTCCGGCAGCTCGCGGCAGCCGACGCGGACCGTGATGCCGCCGCGCTCGGTGAACTTGACGGCATTGTTGACGAGGTTGAAGAGGATCTGCAGCAGCCGCGCCGGATCGCCGCGCAGCCGCTCGGGCAGCGCGGGCTCGCGCTCGATGGCGAAGCTCAGCCCCTTCTCCTCGGCCCGCGCGCCCCACAGCGCCTGGACCTCGTCGAGCCCGCGCAGCAGGTCGAAGTCGATGTTCTCGAGCTCGAGCCGGCCGGCCTCGATCTTGGACAGGTCGAGCAGGTCGTTGAGCAATGCCAGCAGCATGTCGCCGGAATGCAGGATCGTCTTGACGTAGTCGTACTGGGTCGGGTCGAGGTCGGTCTTGAGCAGCGCCAGCGCCATGCCGATCACGCCGTTCATCGGCGTGCGGATCTCGTGGCTCATGGTCGCCAGGAACTCGGACTTGGCCTGGTTGGCGGCGTCGGCCTCGCGCTTGGCCCGCGCCATCTCGCGATAGGTGAGGCGCAGCTCGAGCTCGTCGATGACGATGTCGGCCAGCGCGCTGAGCTGCCGCAGCTCCGCCGCGTCGAACCCCGGGCGCGGCGCGGTGTCGAGCACGCACAGCGAGCCGACGACCTGGCCGTCCGGCGTGCGCAGCGGCGCCCCGGCATAGAACCCGACGCTGCGGCCGCCGACCTCGACCGGCTCGCCCGCGCGACCCGCCGCGGCGCCGGCGTCGGCGATCACCAGCGCCTTGCCGCTCTCGACCACGCGCTCGCAGAAGGTGCCCGATCGCGGCAGCTCGGGCAGGTCCAGGCCGAGGCGCGAGAGGAAGCGCAGCCGCTGCCGGTCGACCAGCGAGATCAGCGCGACCGGCGCGCCATAGATCAGGCCCGCCATCTCGGTGATGCGGTCGAAGACCGGTTCCCGGGGCGCCTCGAGAATGTCGTAGCGGCTGAGGGCGGCGAGCCGTCGAGCCTCCTCCGGCCCGGGGCTCTGGACCGCCCCGGCATCGTGCGGAGCCATCGGCCCACATTATGCCACATCGCCGGCCAATAGAAGGCGGATCGGGAGCCGCGCGCGAAACGCTTGCAGGCCACCGGGACATGGCCAGGGATGGGGCGGTCATGCGAGAATGGCCCTGGGGAAACAGCCGCTCGTCATGACATCAGCCACCATCGCGCCGGGCCCGAGCACCTGGCTGCTGCTCTCCGACAAGGTCGGGGACAATGCCCAGCTGCGCGCGATCGCCGGCGCGCTGCCCTGGCCCTGCCAGGAAAGGCGTCTGGCGATGCGGCCCGAGTTCGTGCTCGGCAAGCCGCCGGTGCGGCCCTCGCTCGAACACCTCGACCGCGCCCGCAGCGACCCGCTCGAGCCGCCCTGGCCCGATCTCGTGCTGACCATCGGGCGCCGCCCTTCGTCGGCGGCGCTCTGGGTGGCCGAGCAGTCCGGCGGGCGCACCCGGCTGGTCATCGTCGGCCGGCCGCGCCGGCTGCTCGAGCGCTTCGACCTGGTGCTGACGCCGGCCCACTACAACGTGCCGGACCGCCCGAACGTGATGCGCCTGCACTACCCGCCGGTGCGGCCCGCCGAGGCGGCGATCGCCGCCGCCGCCGCCGCCTGGGCGCCTCGGCTGGACGCGCTCGACCGGCCGCTGCTGGCGCTGCTGGTCGGCGGCCGCACGGGGACCCATGACGTCACGCCCGGCCTCGGCGCCGCGCTGGCCCGGCAGGCCGCCGCGGCCGCCGCCGCGGCCGGCGGCAGCCTCTCCGTCTCGACCAGCCGGCGGACCACGGCGGCGACCGTGGCGGCGATCGCGGCGGCGCTGCCGGCCGGCACGCCGCTCTATCGCTGGACCGACGCGCCGGCGGAGAATCCGTATCTCGCGCTGCTCGGGCGCGCCGACCGGTTCATCGTGACCGGCGACAGCCTGTCGATGCTGGTCGAGGTGGCGCGGCTCGGCAAGCCGCTGCTGATCGCCCCGGTGCCGCCGGCCGGCGGGCCGCTCAACCGGCTCGCGGCGGCGCTGCAGCGCCGCGGCCTGGCGCCGGCTGCGCGCGACTTCGACCGGCTGCACCGGCTGCTGATCGGCCAGGGCCTGGCGGCACGGCTGGGCGAGCCCTTCCCGCCCGGCGGCCGGCGCGCCCCGGACGAGCTCGCCGCCATCGCGGCCCGCATCGCGAGCCTGGTCGGGGCCTCCGCCGGGACCTCCGCCGGGGCGGCCCGCGGCGGCAGGGCCGGTTGACTTGCCGGGGGGCCGCCGCTAGGAGACAGCGATGCGCGAGAACGTCCACATCCTCCTGAAGAAGCTGACCCGCGAGACGGTGATCGCGGCCAACTTCTTCCGCCCGGCGGCGGACCGCAGGCGCCTCGAGCGGCAGCTGCGCGGCCGCGAGGAATTCCGTCGCCTGCGCGAGGCCGACTGCGTCATCGTCTCCTTCGGGAAGAGCGGCCGCACCTGGCTCAGGGTGATGATGTCGCGCTTCTACCAGCTGCGTTTCGGCCTGGCGCAGCGGCACCTGATCGGCTTCGCCAACTTCCACGACATGAACCCGGCGATCCCGAAGATCCTGTTCACCCACGACAACTACGTGCGCGACTTCACCGGCAACACGGGCAGCAAGGCCGACTACTACGACCGCAAGGTCATCCTGCTGGTGCGCCACCCGGCCGACACCGCGGTGTCGCAGTACTTCCAGTGGCGCTACCGCATGCGGCCCGGCAAGAAGTCGCTCAACGACTACCCCTCGCACGGCGCCGAGGTACCGATCTTCGACTTCGTGCACGACCACCCGGCCGGCCTCGACAAGGTCATCGAGTTCCTCAACGACTGGTCCAGCGAGATGCCGCGCCTGCCCGACCTGCTGGTGGTGCGCTACGAGGACATGCGGGCGGCGCCGGAGGCGACGCTGCGCCGCGTGCTGACCTTCGTCGGCGCCGCGCCGAGCGACGACGAGCTGCGCCAGTCGGTCGAGTTCGGCTCGGTCGACAACATGCGCAAGCTGGAGCAGGGCAAGGTCTTCTGGATGAGCGGCGGGCGCATGACCGCGCGCGACAAGACAAATCCGGATGCCCACAAGGTGCGGCGCGCCAAGGTCGGCGGCTTCCGCGACTATTTCGACGACGCCCAGGTGGCGGCGATCGAGGCGCATATCCGAGCCCGCCTGCGCCCCGGCTTCGGCTACGGCGCCGAGGGCGAGGCCGCGCCGCCGTCGCCGGCACGGGCCAGCGCCTGACCGGCCCGCGGCGGGCGCCGGCCCGCCGCTCGTCTCCTCAGCACTCGAGCAGGTGGCAGGCCGAGCGCGCCGCAGCGGCGGCCGGCGGCACCACGGTGAGCGGCATCGCGCCGCCATCGATGGTGACGCTGTCGTGCAGCCGCTCGCCGTCGCTGCCAAACAGGCGGGTCAGGTCGCGCCAGTCGCGGACGCTGAGACGCTTCCCGGGCACGAGGTTGGGAACGATGACGAGCAGCGGCGCGCTCAGCGCCGCCTGCTGCAGGTAGGCGGCGCAGCCGCTGGTGCCCAGCGCCCCCTCCAGCACGGTGTCCGCCGGCCGCGCGCGGCCCGCCGCCGCGCCGGGCCGGCCGGCGCTGCCGACCACGCCGATCAGCTGGCAGGCGGCCTGTACCGCCGCCCGGTCGTCGAGCGGCACCGGGACGAAACGCATGGTGCGGCTGGCGGCGTCGTAGGTCGCCACCACCACGTGCCGGCCCTCGCGGTCCTCCGCGTTGAGCGCCGCCATGCGGCAGGCGAGGTCGCGCGAGGCGTAGGCGATGCTGGCCGCCGGCTCCTCCGCCGCGCTCGGGTTGGCGACCTTGCCCCGGGCAGCATCGCAGGAGATGTCGAAGCCCGGCTCGCCGACCCCGATATTGGCCGAGACGGGGGCGGCCGCCAGGGCGGCGAGGCAGGCAAGAGCGGCAATCGGAAAGACGCGCACGGGCATTGACCTCCGGCTGGACGCCCCGTCGCGGGTACAAAGCCGGGAGGCGGTCGCGGGTTCCGGCCGGTGAGGGTTCCGGTGGGCGCGGGTTCCGGTGGGGGTGGGCCGGCGGTGCGGCCCCTCAGCGCCGCCGGCGGCGGCGGCGGCGGCGGCGGGCCGGCTGCGGCAGGCTGGCGCGCAGCCGCTGCCAGAGCGGCACGAGCGCCCCGGGGTCGGGCTCCGGCGCCGCCGCGCGGCGCTCCGAGCGGAGGTCGTCGATCAGCCAGCGCCAGAAGCGCGACAGGCCGGATTCGGTGGGATGCACCACCATGCCCGGCTCGGCCGCCGGGCGACGCTGCGCCCGGTCGAGCTGCTCGCGCAGCCACCGCTCGCGCTCCAGGGCCGGATCGGGCGGGGCGGCCGCTTGCGGACCGGGCGGGGGCGCGCCGGGTGCGGTCTCGCTCGTCTCGGGAGCGGCGGCGCCGGTCTCCGGCTCAGCCACGCCGCGGCGCGTGCTGCCGGCTGCGCCCGGCGCTGCTACTCGTCCTTGCCGGCATGCGACCGCTCCGAGAGGAGCGCGACCAGCAGTTCGCCGAGCTGGCGGTTGGCCTGCTCGACCGCGAGACGCCGCGCGGCCTGCTCCATCCAGGGCTGCAGCCCGGCCACGGCCGAGCCCGAGAGGGCGGCGATCTGCGCCATTGCGGCGCCGACGTCGCCATGCACGAGATGGCCGTCGGCGCGAGTCACCGCCTGGCGCAGCAGATCGGCCTCGCTGGGCTGCGGCGCGTAGCCGACCGCCCGGGACAGCCAGGATATGCCGGTGGAATAGTAGCTCTCGGAAGCGCTTGCCTGGGCGGCGCCGGCCGCGCCGAGCTGCAGCAGCTGCTGGCGCAGCTGGATCAGGGTGGGCGTGCCGGTCCTGGCGGAGCCGGCGAGCGCCTGCAGCGGCGCCGTCACCCGGGGATCGTGCTGGGCGATCAGCGAGACGTTGAGCAGCTCCGTGGCGTAGGGCTGGCCGGAAAGGTCGGCCAGGCGCAGCTGGGCGACCGCCACGCCGAACACCGGCGAGCCGATGCCGGCATCGCTCTTCTGCCGGGCGAGCCCCTCGGCCAGCCGCTTCTCCAGGGCGACGAAGGCGGCCTGCTGGTCGTCGATGCGGCGGGACAGCCTGGAGTCGGCCTCGACCGACTGGGCGAGCGACACCTCGGTGCGGCCGACGCTGGCGGTGAGCTGGTCGACCGCCAGCCTGACCGCCGATACGCGCTCGGCCAGCGGATCGAGCCGCGGGTCGGCGGGCGGGTTGAGCGCGCTGTAGAGCAGCAGGGCGGCGATCCCGGCGACGGCGCCGGCGATCGCGCCGACCGCGCCGCCGGTGGCGGCAGCCGGCCAGAACGGTGCCGGGCGAGGCTCGCTGGCCGGCGCGGCCACGGCCGGCGCCGCGGCCTGCGGGGCGGGCTCGGCAGGTCGTTCCGACGTAGCGGTCGCGCCCTCAGGCGGCTTCGCCTTGGGCTCGTCGCGCCATACCACCGTCGCTACGCTCATCGGCCGTTCCTCGCTTCTGCGGATGCCGCCGCCTTCGGGCTGCTGCATCCCTTCCGGGACCCCGCCACACCGCCGTAACCCACCGTGCGATCGGCCCGCCGTGCGGAGACCGGAGCGGCCCTCGCCGGCGGAACCAACCTGCTAGCCCCGGTCACCTCCGGCCCGGACCGGATGCACCGGGGATGAAGACCCTGCGGCCGCCCGGCCTGTCGGCCGGGCCGGCCGCCGGCGGTCAGTGGCCGTAGAGCCAGCTGCCGATATAGCCGCCCGCGAGGGCGCCGACCGCCGCGGTCGCCGCGCTGAGGTAGAATCCGCCCCCCGGCACCAGCACCGCATCACCCGCGCCCATCACCAGGACCGGGGTGGCGAGGCCACCGGTGACGGCGTTGGCGACGATGACCCCGGCCACCGCGCCGGCGGCGATCGCCACCACGCGGTACGACCCGGCCCCGTCCTCGGTCGGCATCGCCGGCGCAGCGGCCGTGTCCGCCCGCGCCGCGAGCGGCGCCATGACCAGCAGCATCAAGGCAAGCATCAGAGCGCGCATGTTCTTTCCCCTCTCCAGCCGTTTGTCCTCTCGCCGCTCCCCATCGGAACGGCGCTCGCTCGACGGCGCCCCGCCCCCCGGGGCGGTCAGAGACCCGCCGCCCAGTTGCCGATATAGCCGCCGATCAGGCTGCCGGCCGCGGTCACCGCGGCGCGGCTGGCGCCGAGCACATACTGGCTGCCCTCGCTGACGGCGGTGCCGGTGGCGGCGAGCGCACCGCCCGCGGCAGCGGCGGCCCCGTTATCGGTGCCGTTGCCGTTGCCGTTGAGCGCCTGCAGGGCGGTGCCGGTGCCGGGCGGCACCGCGGCCGCCTCGGTCATCGCCGCGGCATCGGTCGGGGCCGCGGCGAGCGCGGCCTCGGCCGGCGTCGCGGCGGCAGCGGCCTCGACCGGCACGGGCGCAGCAGCAGCGGCGGCATCGGCCGGAGCCGCAGCGGCGGCGGCAGCAGCGGCATCGACGGGCGCGGCAGCAGCGGCAGCGGCGGGCGCTGCAGCAGCAGCGGCTGCGCATCGGCGGCGCAGCGGCAGCGGCGGCGGCGCCCGCCTCGGCGCCGGCGGCGGTCTCGGCCACGGCGGCCGCCTCCAGCGGCGCGGCCGCGAGCGCGGCCTCGGCCCCGACAGCGCCGGCGGCTCCGGCAGCGCCGAGCCCGGCCGCTTCGCCGGCCGTCACGGCCATCGCCCCGTCGGGCGCGCCATAGAGCAGGATCGGCGTGATCATGCCGCCGGACAGCGCGTTGGCGGCGACCACGCCGGCGACGGCGCCGGCGGAGATCAGGATCACGCGATAGGCGCTGATCGACGGCTCCTGGGGGACCGGCAGCGGCACCGACGTCGACTGGGCCAGCGCCGCCGCGGGCGCAAAGACGATCAGCGAGGCCAAGGCCAACTTACGCATGAGCAACCCCTTCGAACGCGCGCGTCCGTCGACGCGCATTACTCGCGGCCATGCCGACGCGCGCGGCCGCTCACTCCCGCGACAGCCAGTTGGCCATCTCGCCGCCGACCACCGCGCCCATGGCGGTGAGGGCGATCCGGCCAAGGCCGATGAAATAGGTTTCCTCGGCCATCACGACGCTCGTCTGGGCCAGAGCGGCGGCGCTCGCCGCGGCGGCCGGCACCGCGGCTGCGGCGGCGGCCGGCGCCGCCTCGATGAAGCCGGCGCCGAGTACCGGAGTGATCAGGCCGCCGGTGACGACGTTGGTGACGATCACGCCGACGAGCGCGCCGATGGCGATGGCGGTCTTGCGTCCGGCGGTCAGCGGCTCGGGCCTCGCATGCGGCTGCGGCGCCAGCTCCGAAAGCGACGGCGCCGGCTGTGCGACGTCGGCGGCGCCGGCCGCCAGCGGCATCATGACGATCAACGCGAACGCCAGGACCAGGATGCGCATCCGTTCCCCCGTGGCGCCCACCAGCGCCCACCCGTCCCGCACCACACGCAAAGATTGCTCGACGGGTCTCAAACAGCCTAGCCTTCGGATGATACGCACAACGACGGGGCAGGCAAGCGGATTCGCCGTCGGGCGGCCTTCAGATCCGCTCGACCAGCGGCCGCTCCGGATCGGCGGCGGCAGCGCGCCGCCGCCGGCCGATCTTGCGGTACCAGCGGCGGGACAGCAGCAGGCCGGCGCGCCGGGCCCGGAATTTGTTCTCCTCCATGACCCGCTTCACCGCGATGCGCGCCTGCTCCTCGGTCAGGGTGCCGCCCGACAGGCCGCGATAGATGGCGGCCGCCTCGGCGAACTTGCGGCGGCTGATCTTGCGGCGCTTGCCGCCATAGCGCTCGAGCACCGCCATCATGCGCCGGTCGATGTCGCGCTGGACGCCGATGTCGTTGGCCTGGGCGACGGCGAGCAGGACGCCCCGCGCGTCGTCCGGCGACAGCCCGAAGCGGGAGATGCCGTCCTCGAGCAGGCGGCGTTCCTCGGCCCTCGAGATGAAGGGACGGTCGATGGCGGCCAGCCGGACATAGCCGATGAACCGCTGCAGAGCTTCGTCGCGTTTCGCCATCTCCGATCCCCCGCCCGTCCCTAGCGGCCCCAGAACTGGAGCACGGCAACTGCCGCATGGGCAAGCAGTGTCACCGATACGCCGACCACGATCGCCTCCGCTACCGCCTTGTTGATGGACGCCACGGAGGTCTTGCGCCTGAGCCCGATGGCGATCGCCGCGGCGCTGCCCAGCGCGGCGCTCAGCGCAACCTTGGCGAGCACCCAGCCGAACTCGGTCCACAGCCGCGGGCCGGCCTCGGCGAGCCGTCGGAAGTAATTCTCCTGCCAGAACTCGAAGGGCTGGTCGGGAAAGAACAGGTACCAGGTCTGCAGCGCCGCCCAGGAGGCGGTGGTGAGCGCCACACCGGTCAGCAGGATGTGGGCGATCAGGTTGTTGGCGACGATCGCCGCCAGCAGGTAGCCGCGCGAGGGGATGTTGAGGTTACCCATCGCCTTGAGCTGGGAGGATAATCCGCGATTGCTGAGGTCCGCGGCGATGATCGCGCTGTTGCGGGCGTTGACCAGGATCGAGCCGATCAGCGGCACCGCGACCGTGGTCTGGACGAAGCCGAGCCCGGCCAGCGTCTCGTCGTGCAGGATGGACTTCAGGTAGCCGCCGAAGGAGTGGTAGTTGAAGCCGAACCAGATCGACACGAAGCCGAGGATCGCGCCGCCCAGCCCGAGATAGCCCAGCATGAAGGGCGAGGCGCAGAGAATCCAGAAATACTCCGCCAGGTAGCGGGCCCGCCAGCGCATCGTGCCGCCGCGGCGCAGCCGTCCGTGCCAGGCGGCGGCGGTGCGCCGGCTCTCCTCGCCGGAGAGCTCGGTGCCGACCTCGAGCGACATCATCTCGCGCTCGATGGCCGCCATGTCGGCCGGGATCGTGCGGATCGTGCGCTGCCGGGTGTCGAGCAGCAGCACGCGGTCGGCGAACGGCAGCAGGTCCTCGACGTGGTGGACGACGATGATCGCCGGCCTGCCGCTCTCCCGGCAGATCTCCTTGACCATCGCGGCCAGCCGGCGCGACGACCGGATGTCGAGGCCGGAATTGGGCTCGTCCAGCACCAGCACGGGGTGGCCCGCCAGCATGGTGCGCGCGATGGCGATGCGCTGCCGCTGGCCACCGCTGCAGGCGGCGATCGCCTTGCCCGGCGGCACGTCGGGGAACAGGGCGGTCAGCGACTCGGCCAGGCCCGGCTCGAAGTCCTCGGCATGGTCGATGGCGATGCCGACATTCTCGCCGGCGGTGAGATCGTCGAACAGCGCGTTGCCCTGGAAGACCAGGCCGCAGACGTCGCTGTCCTCCTCGGCGAGGTCGATCTCGCGATCCTCGAGCACCAGCTTGCCGCGGATCTCCCAGTCGCCGTCGCGCGGCTCGATCAGGCCGCACAGCACGTTGACGATGCTGGTCTTGCCGCTGCCGCTCGGGCCGAGCAGCAGGACGATCTCGCCGCGCCGCACCTGGAAGGCCGCGTCCTCGATCAGCCGCACCCCGCTCGGCGTGGCGATCGTGAGGCCGCTGACCGAGAGCATCGGCGGCGGCAGGGGCGTCATCGCGTCCCCCTCATCGCGGCCCGCCTCATCGCGTCACCGGGCGCAGCGCGACGCCGGCCTCGGGGTCGGCGGCGGCGATCTGCGCCCGCTCCGCCGGGGTCACCAGCAGGATCAGGCTGGTCGGCGCGTTGAGGGTCAGCGCCTTGAAGACGTGCGCGGCCAGCGGGTTGAGCGAGCGCTCGCTGCCGAGCCCGCCGAGATAGCGCGGCAGCGCCGCCCCGAGATCGACCAGCCGCTCGGACAGCGGCTGCACCGCCGCCTGCAGCCGGACGTCGAGATAGAGACGGCTGGCGAGGTCGGGGATCCGCCGGTCGCGCAGCAGGGCGTCGATCGTGCCGATCGCCATGCGCTCGGCGAGGAGCTGCGCCTGCGGCGTGTCGATCAGCCGGTTGACCGAGCGCAGCAGGCTGTCCTGCAGCTGCTGGTCGCGCATGATGCCGGCGATCGCCTCGTGCAGCGGCGCGTAGTCGAGGCCGTTGCCGATCAGGATGTCGACCGGGCCGGTCCAGTTGGCCTTGAGGAACTCCCAGAACGCCGTCTCCAGCCGATGCTGCAGCACCGCACCGGCTTCCTGGTGCAGCAGGTCGCGCAGCACCGGATCGGCGGCGTCGAGCAGGTCGTCGAAGGCGGCCCGGGTGCGCGGGTCGTTCCAGGCCTGCGACAGGGCGTCGGCCAGGATGGCGCGCATCGCCGGCCGGTAGTCGTGGACGAAGACGTCGTCGCCCATCACCCGCTCGAGGGTGTGGCCGACCTCGTCCTGCACCGCCCGCAGCTCATCGATCAGCTTGCGGTGCGCGGCCTCCGGCGCCGCCGCCCAGAGCACGCCGACGCCGGGGTCGAAGAGCAGCGCCTCGCTGGCGCCGGCGACCTCCGGCCCGGGATGGCGGTAGAGCTCGACGGCGAGGCCGCCCTGCGGGTCGGCCCGGGCGACGCCGTTGCGCACCGTGGTGCCGTCGGGGCGCAGCACGAAGACCGGCAGGGTGCCGTCCGGGTCGGGCCGGTAGGCGACTCCGGGAGCAGCGAAATGGCGCAGCTCGCCGCGGCCGTGCGCGATCGGGAACACCGTCCAGCCGGCGCCGACGAAGGCACAGAGCAGCAGAAGCGAGACGATTACGCTGGGCACGCCTGCCCCCCCGTCGGTTCCGGCGGGGTCGGGGCAGGGACGAGCGCCGGCGCGGGTCCGCCGTCATGCCGGCCCGGCTCCGCCCGGCGGCCGGCCGCCTCATCCCGCGCCTCTCCCCCGCCGGGTTGTATCGCAGGGATGAGCCGCCGGCGTCAACCCTAAGCTGCGCCTGGAGAAATCGGCGCCGGCGCGATTTCTCCCGTGACTCCGGCGGCGGCCCGCGCTAAGCGACGCGCATGGCAAGCGACAGCACGCGCCGCGGCGCGGCGCCTGGGGGAGCGGGCCGGCCATGATGCTCGGCCACCACTACTACGGCTATTTCGGCCTGTCCGGCTTCCTGCTGCGGCTGTTCGCGGCGCTCTTCGTCGTCTTCGCCACCTACAACCCGAGCGGATTCTCCTACTACCACTGGGTCGTCGAGCGCTGGGCCAGCGACTGGCCGCTGCAGCTGCCGCTGGTGCCGCTCTTCCTGATCGCCTACCTGCTGCTGCTGCGCTCCACCTTCCGCGGGCTGCGGCCGCACGGCATCCTGCTGACGGTGGCGCTGCTCGGCTCCCTGGTCTGGCTGCTGCTCGACCTCGGGCTGATCCACATCGCCGACGGCGCCGACCTGGCCCTGACGCTGCTCTACATGGTGGCGGCGCTGCTCGCCGTCGGCGTGTCCTGGATGTGGGTCTGGACGCGCATCACCGGGCAAGTCTACTACGATGATCTGACACAATGATCGCCCGCCCGGGAACTTGTTAGTCTTTGCCGCATTTCCGCAAGCGTCACTATTCGATTGCGCCGCTCGGGCGCTGCGGCATAATTTCGCGACTGGCTGTCCGCGGGGCGGGCCGGACGTGAGGAGGGTGGGCACATGAAGCGCAGGCTAGCGGGCGCGTTGGTTGCGGCGGGCTTCCTCGCCGTCATGGCGGCACCGGCCCAGGCGGCGTCCGATCCGACGTCCTCGGCCTGGGACCCGCTCGAGCCGCTCAACCGCAGCATCTATTCCTTCAATGCGGCATTCGGCGCCGGGGCCGCGACGAAGATCGCCGACGCCTATACCGCGGCGGTGCCCGAGGGGGTGCGCGCCAGCATCGACAACTTCTTCACCAACCTGCGCGAGCCGTTGACTGCGGTGTCGAGCCTGCTGCAGGGCGATATCGCCAATGCCGGGCGCTCGGTCGGGCGCTTCGCGATCAACAGCACCGCCGGCATCGCCGGGCTGTTCGACGTCGCCACCAGGATGGACGTGGTCAGCCGGCCGACCGATCTCGGCACCACGCTGTGCCGCTACCAGGTCCCGGCCGGGCCTTACCTCGTGCTGCCCTTCATCGGCCCGACCACGGCGCGCGACGCGGCCGGCATGGCCGCGACCTATTACGGCGCCTTCTGGGTTCTGGAGGATTGGGCGCCGGGCTACATCGTCGCCGACCGGGCCGCCGCCTATGCCGGCGACCGGACGGTGGCCGACAATGCCGCCGGCACCGATACCTACGAGGGCCAGCGCGACCGCTATCACGCGCAGCGCGCCGCCTTGTGCAGCGACGCGCCGCCCGCCGCGCTGAAGGCGAGCCCGCTCGGCAAGGTGATCGAGACCGCACCGCCCAGCTGAGACCCATGATCCCGATGGTTGCATGCGCGGCGTCCGCGACGGGGCGCCGCACCATGGGCTGCTGAGAGCCGGGCAGGCGGTGGCCGGCGGTCCGACAGAGGGCGAGCCGGCGGAACAGGGCCGGGACGCGGCGACGCCGCGCAATCCGACCTACGACCGGATCGCGCCGCTCTACGACCTGATCGACGCTCCCTACGAGTATGGCTGGCGCCGCCGCCTGCGGCGCACGATGTTCGCCGGCCTCTCCGGCCGCATCCTCGACGCCGGCGCCGGCACCGGCGCCAACATCCCCTTCTATCCCGGCGGCGCGGAGATGCATGGCTGCGACGCCAGCCCGGCGATGCTGGCGCGCGCCGCGGCGCGCGCCAGGCGGGCCGGCCGCGCGGTCGCCTACCGGCCGGCCGACCTGCGCGCCCTGCCCTATCCGGACGGCCATTTCGACGCGGTGGTCTCGACCTTCGTCTTCACCGTCCTCGACGACGCCGTGCAGCTGCCGGCGCTGCGCGAGATCGGCCGGGTGTGCCGCAGCGGCGGCGAGATCCGGCTGCTCGACTACCGGATGTCGCAGCGGCCGCTGCTCGGCGCGGCGATGCGCGTCGCCGCCGCCTGGTCGGGCATCCTGTTCGATTGCTGGTACCGGCCGACCACCGACCGCCATATCGCGGCGGCCGGGCTGGAGATCGTCGAGGAGCGCTTCCTCCTCGCCGACGCGGTCAAGCGGCAGGTGCTGCGGCCGCGCCGCTGATCAGAGCGGCACCTTCTCGCTGTCGCCGGCGGGCGGCGCCGGGCTCGGCGCCGGCGGCTTTTCCCGCTTGCGCCGGATGATGATGTCGCCGTTGGGCAGCAGTTCCGGCGTCTCGTAGATCATCACCCGGTCGAAGGTCCGGGACAGCAGGTCCATGGTCCGGGTCAGCGCCCGCACGATGGCGTCCTCGGTCTCGGCCAGCGGGTCCTTCTCCGGCGGCTGGGCGCCCTCGGCGCGCAGGCCCGCCGGCGCCGCGACGAGCCATGCCGCGAGAATCAGCGCGATCGGCCGTGCACTCTTCATGTCCCGCCTCCGGCGTTTGCTCCGCCACCGCTGAGGTGGTGATCGCCTGCCGTCCCCCGCAAGGGCCGCGCCGTCATCGCAGATGCACCACGACGTGGTCGGAGCGGCTGCGCGCCAGCTGGATCGCCAGAAGCACCAGCAGGAAGGCCCAGAAATTGAGCTGGTTGAGCAGCCACAGCACCAGGCAGAAGCCGTACACCGCCGCCGCGGCCCCCCAGACGACGATCACCAGGTTGCGCAGCCCGGACGCCAGCCCGCGCAGCGAGCGCAGCGCGATCACCGGCCCGAGGGTGACGGCGGCAGCCAGCAGCAGGGCCGGCGGCCCGAGGCGGCTGCCGCCCGGTCCCGGCAGCAGCGCCCGCACCGGATAGGTCGCGGGGTCGCCCCAGCGCCGCAGGAAGCCGACGAAGTCGAGGTCCCAGATGCCACCCGGGCGAAAGATCTCGGCGGCGGACAGCCAGCGCGGATCGAGCTCGCGGCCGAGCAGCAGGCAGCCGGCCGCCAGCCCGATGCCGAGCGAGAGCAGCTCGACCGCCGGGCTCCAGGCGGTGCGGGCGTCCTGCAGCAGGTTGATCGCCCGGCAGGCGAGCGCCAGCGCCAGGAACGGCAGCGCCACCAGGATCGCCGCCTGGACGACGAAGCCGCCGGCCGAGATCAGGAACTCATCCGGCATGGCGTCGCGTCCCCGGGCGCCCGGCTAGAGGGCGCATCGATCGAGCGCGCCCGACGGCGCGTCGAAGCAGGCGGGCGGCGGGCGGCGGTCGCCCCAGCCGGTGAAGAGGTCGCCGACGCGCAGCGCGCCCCACACCGCCATGGCGACCAGCACGATGGCCGCCACCGTCAGCACGAAGCCGCGGACCCGCCAGAGGATCAGCAGCAGCGCCACGGTCAGGGGCAGGATGACGAACGCGCCGATGAACATGTTCTGCAGCATCAGGCGGGGCGGCGCCCGGGCGGGGCGGCGCTCGGGGCGGCGCTCACGGCGGGGCCGACTTCACGACGTACTTCTCGCCCGAGATGCGGCGCTGCAGGAAGGACCAGGAGAGCCCGAGCCCCAGCACGGTCGAGATCCAGAGCAGGATGGTGTAGCCGGTCACGGTGACGTTGGCGAAGACCAGCCAGCCGAGGCCGACCCGGAAGACGATCGCGGCGAGGATCAGGCTGACCACCGCAGCGACGCCGCGATAGCCCAGCGCCGCGAAGGCCATGCGCGCGACCGCCACCCAGGCGGCGAAGAGGAAGATGCCGAGGCAGGCCTTGAGGGCGGCGGAGCCGCGCTCGCCGGTCGCCCAGTGCGCGTAGGACTGGCCGCTCGGGTTCCAGGTGGCGAACACCAGCCCGGCGCAGAGCAGCCAGCGATAGGCGATCAGCCGGAACGGCTTGATCGGCGGGTTGGCAGCCAGCTTCGGCATCGGCGCTCAGGGCCCGGCGGCAGGCGCGGCGTGCGGCATCATGGCGCCACCCGCTCACACCGGCGAGAAGTTGCTGACGTCGATCGAGTGGACCTGGCCGCTCAGCTGGTTGCGGATGTGCGACCAGGACAGGCCCATGCCGTAGAGGCCGGCGAGGATGAGCAGCATGGTGAGCTGCACCATGCGGGGATCCTCGAGGTCGAGCAGCCGGTTGTCGACCAGCACCCAGGCCACCGAGGCATAGAGCGCCACGAGCAGCGCGATGCCGATCGGCCCGAGCGATCGCGCCGTCGACAGGATCGTCGACGTGTGCAGGATCAGCAGGGCGACCCCGACCATCACCTTGAACGAGGCGTAGCCGCCGTCGAAGACGACCCAGTCGTAGTAGGACAGGCCGAACGGATTGTAGGTGCCGAGCACCAGCAGGATGCTCAGTGTCCAGCGCAGGACGAAGCTCAGCCAATCGAACTCGGCCTTCATGGCCGTCCCCCGCCGACGGTTCCCCGTGCACAGTGTAGCGCCCGGTACCCCGCGCAATCAACCCGGGCGCAACGACACCCATCGTCAGTCTCCGTCGCGGCGGCCTTCCGCATGGCCAAGTCATGGCATATGATCCCTTGCCTCAGCCGTGACCTGCCCGGGATGGCAGCCGGGCCGCTGCCGGCGGGGCGACGGCCCGAACGCGGGCGCGGAGGGAATCATGCCGGATCTGAGCGTACTGATCGTACCGCTGCTGGGTGCCGCGGGCGTCTTCGTCGTCGCGCTCCTGAGCAGCGACAACATCGCGATCGAGAACATCCGCGTCCCGCAGAGCCTCGAGGAATCGGGCTACAGCTCGATCGTCGTGACGCGCATGCTGATCGACGACATGCACCAGATCAACGACGAGGCGGTCAAGGAGGATGTCGGGCTGGTCTTCGACAGCAACTTCATCGACAAGTCGTTCAGCAGCTTCGAGGACTTCTTCGCGCTCAACGGCATCGTCGACGCGACCCGCAACCTCACCGTCGGCATCCCGTTCTCGGTCAACGGCGAGGTCACCGGCTCGGACAAGGAGATGCTGTTCCGCGCCCGCATCTACGACCGCGACGATCCGGATCCGATGACCGAGATCGAGGTCACCGGCGACCCCGACCACGTGCCCGAGATGGTGCGGCAGGCGGCGACCGAGGTGATGCTCGGCATCGCCCCCTTCGTGGTCGCCCTGAAGGCCTATGGCGACGACCTGGAGAAGCAGCGCTGGGATTTCGCGCAGACGCGGGAGCTCCTGCGCAAGCACATCGAGAACCCGCCGCCGGAGGACAACTATCTCGCCTACGAGCTGATCGCCCGGATGCACCGCGTCCGCGCCCAGGAGGACCGCAGCTTGTCGGCGCCGGAGCGCCAGGCCGAGCTCGACAAGGCGATGGAGTACCTGCAGGCCGCCTACGTGCAGAATCCCGGCTATTACTACACCAACCTCAACCTGGCGCGGGTCTACGCCCTGCGCGGCGACCCGGCGATGGCGGACCGCTACTTCGCCGGCGCCGTGAAGGCCAATCCCGACGATGGGCTGGCGCGAAAGATCTGGGCCGCCGAGCTGGCCCAGCAGGGCCGCTTCCGCGATGCCGTCAACCAGTATGTCGCGGCGGTCGAGCTCGAGCCGGACGACGCCGCGCTGCATTCCGAGCTGGCCGCCGCCTATCTCAAGCTCGACCGGCCCGACTACGCCCGGCAGCAATGGAAGCAGGCGCAGTATCTCGACCCGCTGAACCGGACCTACGCCGCCTCCCTGGCGGCGCTGCCGCCCGACAATCCGTGACCCTCGTGCCGAGGCCGGCGACGCACGGAGCGGTGCGGCCGGCCATCGGTACCTGACGGCGGAATCGCCAGGGATCCCCGCCCGACCCCGGGCCGCTCCGCGGCCCCGCGGATCCGCCGGACCGGACGGCGCCGCTCGCGGGTCCGCTGCCGTCAGGCGGCGGTGATGTGGCTGCGGAAGGTCAGCGGCCGGGCGACGCTGCGGATCGGCTCCAGCGTGCCGCCGGTGCCGTGCACGGTGACGGTGCCGTAGCCGAGCAACCGGCCGAGCACCGACTGGTCGACATCGACGCTCTCGACCTTGGTCCGGTTCATCTCGATGGTGTGGCGCGAGAACAGCCCGGACTTGTAGATCACCCGGCGGTCGGTCACCACCAGCTCGGTGCTGGCCCGGCGCAGCGCCGCGGGCAGCCAGCTGGCCAGGGCCAGCACCGCGAGCAGCACGGCGGCGATCAGCAGGATCCCGCGCGCCTCGTCGGCAACCCCGCCGGCCAGCACCGCGGAGCCGATCGCCGCGGCCAGCAGCAGGATGGCCGGGCCGTAGATCAGCCAGTGCACCGTGGTGGCATAGAGGATCGCCTCGTCGGGCTCCAGCACGCGCCGCACATAGCTCACCGGGGCGTCTCCCCCCGGCCGCTCGGGCGCGTCGCCGTCCCGGCCGGGCTCATGGGTTGCAGGGGACGCCGGCCGCTGCTCGCGGCGGACGCCCGCCGCCGGGGCGGCGAAGCGTCAACCGCGGCGCCCGCGCGCGGGTTGCATGGGCGGCGGCGGCGGACGCCGGCCGGCCGGCCGCGCCCTCCCGATCTCGCCGCCCGGCCCCCCCGCCCGGTTGCCCCGCCCGGCCGGCCTCTCATTGTATCAACCTTACCGGGAGATTAACGGAGCGACGGACTCGCGTTATCCGACTTTGTAAAAATCAATGTAAAAGATCACACCAATTGGACATCGTGTATCTACGAGTTTCACGACTCTCGGCATCTCGAAAAATTGACCGCAGCCCCGGCCTGCGCGGGCCTCTTCGCCACATTCCGCGACTCCGGACGCGCGACTGCGATGACTTCACAGGACCGAACAGGCGGCCGCCATGTCGCACTGTGCAACGCTTCCAACTACGCGCATCTTCTCATTGCGCCAAATTGGTGCCCGGCTGCTTTTGGGGTTGACGGCATCGCGCAAACGTCCATATTGCGGCTTGCGTGATTCGGCGCATTACTGGACAACCCCAACAGACGCAACTACAGGTGATCTCTATGGCAGACAAGCCAAGCTCGTACTCTGAACTGCTGCGGCAGCAGCAGGAAATCGCCTCCCGGCTGGAGCAGGCCCGCCAGGCGGCGCTGTCCGAGGCCCGGCAGCAGATCGAATCGATCCTGACCGCAAACGGCTTCACGCTCGACGAGGTGTTCCCGCGGTCTGCCGACGGCACGCGCGGCCGTCGCCGCCGCTCCAGCGGCGCGCCGCGCCAGTCGCGTACGCCGAAGTACTTTCACGACGGCCAGCCGATCGACGGCCGCTCGGCCCGTGCCCATCCGGCCTTCGCCGCGGTCAAGGTCGACGGCCGCATCGACGACCCCAAGGCACGCGATCGCGGCATGCTGAATCCGCAATGGGTCGCCGAGCAGCGCAAGGGCGTTCTCGAGGGGCTCGGCATCAAGAGCGCCGAGGCTTACGCCAAGAAGCACCGCTTCGACCTGCCGAACGCCGCCTGAGGCAGGTGACCCCGGCCGGCACGGGTCAGGCGTGCCACGCCGGGGCGTGGACGGCACTGCCGCGGGAGGTGGTGCCGTCAGCCGCGCATGAGGGTCGGGCCCGGGCGGCTCGATCCCGGCGGCAACCGGACGGCCGGATGGCGGTTATCCACCGCCGAGGGCAGCAGGACGGCCGCCGGTGAGCATGACCGTAACCTGGACCAAGCTCTTCGCCTACACCGGGACGGTGCTGGCCGCCTCCTATGGCGTCTCCGCCTATGTGGCGGGCGACGTCGAGGCACGCCTCGCCGCCTGGACCGGCCAGCTCGAGCGGGTGGCGGCCCAGCAGAAGACGCTCGAGGACGGGCTCGCCGGGCTGCGCCAGGCGATCGAGGCCGAGCAGGCGCGCGCCAGCGCGGAGGGCGACCGCCGGGCCCAGGCCTCGACCGAGGCGCTGGCCGCCGCCGAGGGCCGCCTCGGCGACCGGCTGAAGGCGCTGGAGGCGGCGATCGCGGCGCTGACGCCCGGCGGCGCCCCCGCGGCAGCGCCGGCGCCGGGCGCCGCGTCGACGCCCCCCTGAGGCGACGGCGCTCGCGTCTCCCCGCCGCCCTGGCGGCTCAGTGCGCCGCGCGGCGGCTCAGCACGAAGAAGTCGCGATTGTCGGGATAGTCGATGAAGCGCGGCTGCAGCTTGCCGTCGGCGCTGCGGTCGAGCTCGGCCATGCCGCGCACCAGATGCTCGACGATCACCCCGGACGGCCGACGGACATAGACGGCCAGGTAGGTGTGCTCCAGCGCGTTCATGTCGAGCAGCATGGCATAGCTGCAGCCGAAGGCCTGGAAGCCGCGCGCCATCGCCGACGGCGTGGCGGTTGAGTAGTAGCCGTAGATCAGGAAGCGGCGGCCTTCGTTCTCCTGCAGGCAGGCGCCGGCCCGCAGCGAGCGCAGCATCGAGTCGGCCGAGCCCGACCAGTTGCCGCCGCCCCAGTTGCTGACCAGCGGCCCCGGCACGGTGCGGCCGGTCGCCGGGTCGAGCTCGACCAGCGGCACGCCGTTCTGCCGGGCGAAGCGGATCTGCGCCAGCCCGGCATCGTCGGCGGTCGTCCAGGTCTTCATCCCGATGCTGCCGTCGGCCTTGACGAAGAGGGTCGACAGCCCCGGCACCAGCTTGCTGAAGACGACGCCCTCCTCGACGAAGCCGTAGTGGCTGCCGTGATTGCGCAGAGCGAGCTCGCCATATTTGAAGGCGCCGTGCGAACGCTTGAAGCCGCCGACGAAGGCGGCGACGGCGCGCCGCGCCAGCAGCGGATCGGCCATGCCGGTCGGCACCAGCGGCGCCACCCCGCCGATGCCGTCGGGGCCGGGCAGGTTCCAGTTGCGCACGGCGTCCACCGCACGCACCGACCAGTCGACGCGGGGATGATCGGTGCCGAGGATGAAGGAGAGATCGAGGTCGCCGAGATCGAAGGCGACGAAATAGTCGAGCGCGTTGCTCTCCACCGAGTCGAGCGGCGCGACGCGCTCCGGATAGCTGGCGAGGATCTCCGGGGCGATCGCCACCGGCTGCAGGGCGGCGACATAGGCGCCGGCCACCTCGCTCGCCGGATACCAGCGGCCGAGCGCCAGCTGGCCGCCGCTGGCGCCGTTGACCGCGATGCCGAGATTCTCCGGGAACACCGTGCGCCCGACATAGGCCTTGGCCAGCAGCGCCGGGCGCGGCCCCGCCGGGGGAGCGGTGTCCGGCGGCGGCGCGCTGTCGGTCGAGGCCGCCGTCTCGAGATAGGCGTCGGCGAAGAACTCCTGCTTCACCAGGCCGATGATCTTCTCGCCGCCCCAGACATAGTCGCGCAGGAAGTCGGTCGCCCACTCCAGCTCGCTCTGGCTGCCCTGGACGTGGTTGCGCAGATAGAGCCGCCCGCCGCAGAGCGGGGCGTAGGCGAGGCCGGACCGCGCCGCCCGGTCGAGCTGGCTGGGGTCGCCGCTCCAGAGATCGCAGGAGGTCGTGCTGCCGCCGGCAGTCACCACCAGCCCCGGCCCGCCGTCCGGCTGCAGGGCGATCGTCTGGCCGACCGGATCGGTGTTCTGGAGATGGTAGAAGTGCGCGCCCCGACCCCAGTCGAGCGTCAGCAGCAGCCAGCTGTTGATCGTCGGGCTGAGCTCGGTCAGCGTCGCCGTGCCGGTCCGCCCCTCGCGGTCGAGCCGGCCGCTGCTGCTGCGGCGGAACTGCTGCAGCTCGATGATCGTCTTGGGCACCTCGGCCCGGTACTGCTCGGCCGGATCGGGGGTGTCGCCGGCGCGGGCGGGTCCGCCGAGCATCGCGATGACGGCGACCAGCGCCAGCGGCATCGGCCGGAGGCGGTCGAGAACTGCGTGAAGCGCGGACACGTCAAAACCCCGGCGGGAGCCCTCGATCCTCACCTGCGGCAGGCCGGCGCGGAGCCGCGGGCGCCCGGCGGTGTCATGACCGCCCGTGGCGCCGACCGGCATTCCCGCGCGTGGCATGCGACAAGGGAAGTGTGGAACCTTCGTCCACGGCCTGTAGGTACAGAGGTTCCCCCGCGCGTGCAAATGCCGCGGCACCGATTCCGGCAGAAGACGCGATTATTCTGCATCACTGTTGCAAAGTTGCATCGGTTCCACGGCAAAGGAACCGGGCGCCCCCTGGCCGTCAGAGCGGATCGAGCGGAAAGAGCGGGCGAGACACCCGCCGGAACGGAATCCGCCGCATGTTGGCGGCAGTCGGGCCCGGCGTGTCGGCGACCAGGATGCGGCGCGCCAACGGCCCGAAGGCGACGCGGAAATGCGACGGCGACTTGACGAAGACCAGCGCCGCCTGGCGCGGGTCCAACCCTTGCGACAGGTACATGCCGGTATCCCACTCCATCGAAGGTTCGGAGCGCAGCAGCAGGCGGACCGAGCCGATGGCGATCACCGCGCTCGGCCCCATCCGGATCGTCAGCCCGTTGGCGCCGCCATCGACCATGCGGTAGACGCCATCGGACAGCAGGCGGACGGTGCCCGCGATCGTCACCGGCGCGCCGTCGCCGGTCGAGAAGGCGTGCCCGACGGCGAGCGTCACCGCGGCACCCGGCCCGGCCGCCATTGCGGCCTGCACGGCGGCGGGATCGCACAAGGTCAGGTAGGAGAGCCGCGGCGCCTGGTCGGCGCCGGCGGCGAGCAGCCCGCGCAGCACCGCCGCGCTGTCGGCCGCCGACCCGCCGGTCGGCGCGTCGCCGGCGTCGCTGACCACGGTCAGGCCGTCGGAGGCCAGCCCGATGCGGATCGCCTCGGCCAGCGGCAGCAGCTCGGGCTCGAACTCGCGACGGCGCTGCCAGGCGAGCTCTGCCAGATGCTCCGCGGCACGCTGCGCCGCCTCCGGGTCGTCGGCGCAGACCAGCGCGGCGAAGCCGAGGTCGGGCACGTCGATCCAGGGCTGCACCGGGAACAGCGAGGCGTGCAGCACCGCCCCGCTCTCCTCCAGGCGGCGGGCCTCCTCGACCACCGGCCGCAGCGGCCCGTCCGTGGTGCGGGTGCAGACGGCGCTGACGATCATCGGCCGCTTCGCCAGGGCCATCGCCGGCCGGCGCCGGCCGGCGATGGCGTCGAGCAGCAGGCGCGCGGTGCGCTCGCCGGTCTCGAACATGTCGATGTGCGGATATTCGCGATAGCCGACATGGAAGACGCCGGGCTGCAGCATCAGCGGCGTGATGTGGCCGTGCAGGTCGAGGCTGACGCCGATCGGCACCGCCGGCGGCAGCAGGCGGCGCAGCCGGAGGATGATCTCGCCGTCGCCGTCGGGCTGGTCCTCGACCACCAGCGCGCCGTGCAGCGCCAGCAGCAGCCCGTCGACCGGCCCGGCGCGGCGCAGCCGCTCCTCGATCTCGCCGACCAGGCTGTCGAAGGCCTCGCGCGTCACCGTGCCGCTCGCCGCGGCATAGGCGGCGAGCAGCGGCACCGGCGTGGCGCCCGCCGCGTCGAGCACGGCGAGGAAGCCCGGCACCTCGACGCGCGCCTCGCCATAGCCGGTCATCAGCTCCTGGCCGCGCAGCAGGTAGTAGCTCTCGAACGTCGCCACCGTGGTCGGCAGCGGCGAGAAGCTGTTGGTCTCCTGCATCAGGGAGGCGATGGCGATCTTCATCGGCGCTGGGAGCCTGGTCCTGGGACGGGCCGATTGTCGCGCATCGCGGGGGCCCGCGGAAGGCCGATGGCGCCGGTCGCGCCTTGACCCCATGGGAGACCGGATGGAAGATCGTCCTCGACGCTTCGCAGGGCCGGAGGCCGCGCATGCCGGTGGCAGACCTGTTTCGGCTGGACGGCCGCCTCGCGCTGGTCACCGGCGCCTCGAGCCCGATCGGCGGCGCGATCTGCGATGCCCTGGCCGAGGCCGGCGCCCGGGTCGTCTGCGCCGCCCGCAATACGGCCAAGGCGGAGAGCGTCGCCGCGCGCATCGCCGCCGCCGGCGGCCAGGCCGTCGCCCTGCCGCTCGACCTCGCCGACGAGGGCAGCATCGTCGCGCTGCACCGCGAGACGCTGAGCCGGCTCGGCACCGTCGACATCCTGGTGCACAACGCGATGAGCCAGATCCCCGGCCATGTCGAGCGCTACGCGCGGGCCGACTGGGAGGCCTCGATGCAGGTCGACGGCACCGGCTACTTCCGGATGACGCAGCTCTACCTCAACGACATGCTGGCGGCGGGGCGCGGCAACATCATCACCATCGCCTCGATCCTCGGCGTGGTGGCGCTGGATGCCCGGCTCTACCCGACGCGCGGCGGGCTGGAGACCTTCCGGCCGAACTACTCCTATGCCAAGGCCGGCATGATCGCCTACAGCCGCTTCCTCGCCGCCAACTACGCCCACCGCAACATCCGGGCCAACTGCCTCAGCCCGGGCGGGGTCGAGACCGAGGAGACGGGGCCCGACGCCGCGCCGTTCAGCGGCCGCACGCCGATGGGCCGCTTCGCGACGCCGGACGAGATGAAGGGCCCCGTGCTCTTCCTCGCCTCCGACGCCTCCTCCTACATGACGGGGCAGAACCTCATCGTCGACGGCGGCTACACCGCCTGGTAGGGCACGCATCCGGGGACAGGGGCATGGCACGCATCAAGCTGCAGGGTATCGAGAAGCGGTTCACCGGCTTCACCGCCATCGACCATCTCGACATGGAGATCGAGAATGGCGAGCTGCTCGTCCTGCTCGGCCCGTCGGGCTGCGGCAAGTCGACGACCCTCAACATCATCGCCGGGCTGGCCGAGCCGACCGCCGGGCGCGTGCTGTTCGGCGAGGAGGACGTGACGCGGCTGTCGCCGCACCAGCGCAACATCGCGATGGTCTTCCAGTCCTCGCTGCTCTACCCGCACCTGACGGCGCGGCAGAACATCTTCATGAGCCTGAAGCGCAGCGAGCCGTCGCGGGCGGAGATCGAGCGGCGCATCCGCGAGGTCGCCGCCATCGTCGACATCGAGCGGCTGCTCGACAAGCTGCCGAGCCAGCTGAGCGGCGGCGAGCGCCAGCGCGTGGCGACCGCCAAGGCGATCATCCGCCAGCCCACCGCCTTCCTGCTCGACGAGCCGCTCGGCGCGCTCGACGCCGCCATGCGGCTGACCCTGCGCTCCGAGCTGGTCAACCTGCAGAAGCGGCTGAAGACGACGATGGTCTTCGTCACCCACGACCAGACCGAGGCGATGACCATGGGCGACCGCATCGCCGTGATGCGCAGCGGCAAGGTCGAGCAGATCGGCACCCCGGACGAGATCTACAACCGGCCCGCCACCCTGTTCGTCGCCGGCTTCGTCGGGGCGCCGCCGATGAACTTCTTCCAGGGCAGGCTGGAGGCCGCCGGCGGCGCGCCGGTCTTCGTCGCCGGCCCGATGCGCGTGCCGCTGCCCGGCCAGTCCGGGCGCCCCGGCCAGGACGTGACGCTGGCGATCCGTCCGCAGTTCCTGCGCATCCGGCCCGAGGCCGGCCCGGACACCCTGCCGGCCTCGGTCTTCGCGCTCGAGCATCTCGGCAACGAGTCGGTGGTGATCTTCGAGACCGAGCGCAACGGCAAGCTGCGCGCCGTCGTGCCACCGGGCTTCGCCGCCCGCATCGGCGAGCCGCTCCATGTCGGCTTCGACCCCGCCGCCGGCAAGCTGTTCGACCGCGAGACGGAGCGCCCGCTCGCCGCGGCATAGAGGGCGGCGCGGCGTCGCCCCGCGGCCCGCGTCCTTCGACCTGTCTCAGGAGGCGGGAAGACCGAGGTAGAGCGACACCGCGCGGTCGGCGATGGCGATGGTCGGCGCGTTGGTGTTGGCGGAGACGAGCTTCGGCATGACCGAGGCGTCGATCACCCGCAGCCCCTCGACGCCGCGCAGCCGGAGGTCGGGCGCAGTGACCGCGTCGGGGTCGTCCGCGCGCCCCATGCGGCAGGTGCCGACGGGATGGAAGTCGGTCTTGACGGTGCGGCGCATGTGCCGCTCCAGCGCCTCGTCGCCGGCGGCGCCGGGGCCGGGCAGGATCTCCTCGACGACGATGTCGCTGAGCGGGCGCGCGGCGAGGATCTCGCGGGCGACGCGCAACCCCTGCAGCAGATGGCGCGCATCGTCGTGGTGGCCGAGATAGTTGGGATGGACCAGCGGCGGCGCGAAGGGATCGGCCGAGCGCAGCCGCACCCAGCCGGTCGCCCGCGGCCGCAGCAGCACGGCGTGCAGCGCGAAGCCGTCGACATAGGGCACGTCGCGCACGTCCTCGTCGACATAGCCGGTGGTCGGCACGCAGTAGATCTGCACGACGGGATCGCCGGTGCCGTCCTCCGGCACGTGGAAGGAGCAGGCCTCGACGCCGGTGCTGGCCGCCCGGCCGCGCCGCAGCAGGAGGTATTCCAGCCCGTTCAGCGCCATGCGATGGCCGCGATCCTGCCGATAGTAGCCGTGCCGGCCGCGGGCCCGCGCGATGATCGGCGCGCCGGGATGGTCCTGCAGGTTGCGCCCGACGCCCGGCAGGTCGACCAGCGGCTCGATGCCGAGCCCACGCAGCTCGTCCGCCGGACCGATCCCGGACAGCAGCAGGAGCTGCGGCGAGACGAAGGCGCCGGCGGCGAGCCAGAGCTCGCCGTCGGTGCGCGCCACCTGGCGCTTGCCCGCGTGCGCGTACTCGACGCCGACGGCGCGGCCGCGCTCGAGCAGGATGCGCAGCACCCGGGCGCCGGTCACCACCTGGAGCCGGTCCTCGCCGGCCAGCGGCCGCAGGAAGGCGTCGACCGCGCTGCAGCGCCGGCCCTCGGCGGCGGTGATCTGCAGGTAGCCGACGCCCGACGGTGCGCCGCGGTTGAAGTCGGGCGTGTAGTCGAGCCCCATCCCCTGCAGCGTGCGGACGAAGATGTGGCTGAGGCTGCAGACGAAGCCGTGATCCCCGACCCGCAGCGGCCCGTCGCCGCCATGCCAGCGGTTGTTGAACCTGACATTGCCCTCGAGCCGGCGGAAATGCGCCAGCATGGTCTCCCAGCCCCAGAGGTCGGTGCCGGCGATCTCGTTCCAGGCGTCGTAGTCGGCGGCGCGGCCGCGCATGTAGGCCTGGGCGTTGACGCTGCTGCCGCCGCCCAGCACATGGCCCTGCGGGATCACCTGCACGCGGCCGCCGAGCTGCTCCTGCGGCACCGTGCGGTGCTGGGTCAGGTAGCGCGTGCCGGCGAGGATCCTGATGAAGCCGGCCGGCATGCGCAGCAGCCAGGAATCGGCGGGGCCGCCGGCCTCCAGCACCAGCACCCGGCCGCCCTGGCGGACCAGCGCGGCGGCGGCGGTGAAGCCGGCGCTGCCGCCGCCGATGACGATGTGATCGAAGCCGCTCAGGGCGCGACGCCCTCGACCGGCTCGGGGCGGCCGCTCGCCAGGCTGCGCAGGATGGCGTCGTTCACCGCCACGTTGCGCATCGCCTCCGCCACGCTCACCACGAACGGCCGGTCGGTGCGCAGCGCCTCGACGAAGTGCCGGACCTCCTCGTGCAGGTCGCCCATGATGCGGCCGTTGACCTCCGGCCAGTGCAGCCCGTCGGGCAGGCTCCAGCGGCCGCGCGAGAGCATCCTGAGGCCGTGGTCGCGCACGTCGAGGTCGATGATCCCCTCGGTGCCGATCACCTCGGTGCGCGCCCAGATCCCCGTCGGCACCTCGTCCGGCAGGCTCCAGCCGCAATGCAGCTGGCCGGCGATGCCGTTCTCCAGCGTGCAGGTCGAGAAGACGGCGTCGTCGGCGGCGACGCCGAGCGACGGCATCAGCTTCGACACGGCGCGCGAATAGACCGAGGTGATGGCGGCGCCGGTGATCCACTGCAGCGCGTCGACGTCGTGCACGCCGAGATAGAGGCAGGGCGGCGAGCTGCCGGCGATGCGCAGGCCGGCCTCGCGCCGGGTGAGGCGGCCGCTGGCGCCGTGGAGCGGCTGGCCGATGCGGCCCTCGCGCACCGCCGCCGCCGCCGCGACGTAGCGCGGATCGAAGCGCAGGATGTGGGCGACCAGCAGGCGGCCGCCGCCGCGCCGCTCGGCCGCCGCCATCGCCCGGGCGGCCGCCAGCGTGTGGGCCATCGGCTTCTCGACCATCACCGGGCGGCCGAGCTCGAGCAGCCGGCAGGTCGTCTCGGCATGGAGCTCGTCGGGGACGGCGACGATGAAGGCGTCGATGCCGCCGGCCGCGCAGGCCGCGTCGATGTCGGGGTACCAGCGCGCGCCGAAGCGCTCGGCCGTGGCCTGGCCCGGCGCCGCGGCGACGTCGATCACCGCGGCGACGCGGGCGCCCTCGCTCTCGGCCAGGGCGCGGGCGTGGAGCTGGCCGATGAACCCGGCGCCGACGACGGCCACGCTCAGCCTGCTCATCACAGCCGTTCCTTCAGCGCACCGGGTCGACCAGGTTCATCTCGGCGATGTGCCGCTGCAGGAAGAAGGCGACGAGCAGCGGCGGCACCACGGTGAGGCAGAGCGCGGCCGCCAGGTGGTCGGGCTGCGGCGCCTGGAAGAGGAATCCCGAGAGCGCCACCGGCAGGGTCACCGCCTCCGTGCCGGTGACCAGCACCGAGGCGTAGACGAACTCGTTCCAGGAGAAGAGGAAGGCGATGATCGCCGCGACGGTGATGCCGCTGCGCGCCATCGGGATGATGACGAAGAACAGCGTGTAGAGCCGCGAGAACCCGTCGATGCGGGCGAGCTGCTCGACCGGCGGCAGGTTGCGGAAGAAGCCGATCAGCATCCAGGTGACGAAGGGGATGGTGACGGTGAGGGTGACGATCACCAGCCCGGTCAAGGTGCCGACCAGCTCGAGCTGGACGTAGAGCGAGTAGAACGGGATCAGCGTCGAGACCGGCGGCAGCGAGGCGGCGAGCAGCACCGCGGCGAGCAGCAGGTTCTTGTAGGCGAACTCCAGCCGGGCGAAGACGTAGGCCAGCGGCACCACGAAGATCATCGTCAGGATCGTCACGATGATGGCGACGATGATGCTGTTGCGGATCCCGTCGATCACCTGGCTGGCCTGGCCCGAGGCCGGCAGGTCGATGCCGTTGGCGGTGTGGTAGTCGAAGCCGAAGATGTTGAAGAAGGCGCCCGGCTGCGGATTGGGCGGGAAGAAGTAGGGCGGGTAGTGCGCCACCTCGCCGATCGTCTCGAACCCCAGCTTGAGGAACCAGTAGAGCGGCAGCAGCGTCCAGAGGATCGCCACCGCCACCGCGAGCCGGGCCCAGACCTTCGAGCTCATCGCGCCTCGCGTCGTCCCCAGAGGAGGTAGAGCAGCGTCGTCGCCGCCAGGATCAGCGCCAGCAGGTAGAAGGACATGGCGGCGCCGTAGCCGAGATTGAGGTCCTGGAAGCTGATCTTGTAGAGCTGGTAGGTCAGCACCTCCGAGGCATCGCCGGGCCCGCCGCGGCTCATCGTGTAGATGTAGTCGAAGGCGCGCAGCGACAGCACCGTGATGATGCAGGTGAAGACGAACAGGGTGAAGCGCAGCGGCGGCAGGGTGACGTGGCGGAACACCTCCCAGCGCCGCATGCGGTCGATCGCCGCCAGGTCGTAGAGCCGCGTCGGCGTGGTCGCCATGCTGGCGAGCAGGAAGAAGGCGAGCAGCGGGGCGAGGTTCCAGGCATTGCCGATGGCGAGCAGCTCGATGATCCAGGCGCGCGCCATCAGGTTGACCGCGTCCTGGCTGCCGAACAGGTGGGCGATGGCGGTGGCGAGCCCGGTCTGGCCCTGGGTCAGGCACTGGAAGAGGATGCCGGCGCCGTAGGGCGACACCGCCCAGGGCAGGATGACGATGGCCCGCACCAGCCCGCGCCCGCGCATCGGCCGGTTGAGGATCAGCGCCAGCCCGAGCCCGATCAGCAGCGTCAGGATCACCGATTCGACGGTGAAGCGGATCGAGACGATCGTGGAGTTCCAGAAGGCGGCGTCGCCCAGCACGTCGCGGTAGTTGTCGAGGCCGACGAAGTCGGCCTGGTAGCCGCCGAAGAACTGGATGCTCTCGAAGCTGAGCCACGCCGCATAGCCCAGCGGATAGGCCACCACCAGCAGCAGGAAGCAGACCACCGGCAGCGCCATCAGCAGGGCGAACTGCAGGTTGGTCAGCTCCGTCGTCCGCCGGACGAGGCTCGCCGACCCGGCGCGGCCCCGGGTGGCCATCAGGCGGGCGGCCGCCCGGCCGGGTCGCTCGACCCGGCCGGGACGGACCGTGCGACGGTCCGGGGCTGCAGGCTCGGACGCATCGGGCCGGCGGCTCAGCCGACCTTGTACTTCTTGTTGAGCTGCGTGATCTTCTCGTTGGTCGCGTCGATCACGTCCTTGACCGCGAGGTCCTTGAGGAAGAAGGCGAACAGCTTCTCCTTCATCCAGGAATTGTATTCCTCGGCCCAGACGACGTTGAAGATGCCCTTCGGATAGGGCGTGTGCGCGTAGACCTCGATCAGCTTGTCGTAGTCGTTGGGGTCGACCAGCGAGGCCTTGATCGAGGCCGTGGCCTGGGGGCCTTCCATGACCTCCTTGTAGGCCGAGAAGAGCATCGACTCCTTCATCCAGCGATTGCCGACGAAGATGTCGCCGTTCTGGTCCTTGTAGCCGTACCAGCTGGCGAAGCGCTTGAGGTCCTCGGTCGCGGCGTCCGGCCGCTTGCGCGAGGTCATCATGTAGATGGCGCTGTCGATCATGCCCCAGCTCTGCCCCTGATAGGGCAGGAAGCCGGTCTTCCCGGCGATCTGCGGCGACTTCTGCGGGTCGTTGAACTGCTTGATGTCGTAGATCTGCTGCGGGCTGATGACGTAGCGGCCGGAGCGGAAGGCGCCGATGTAGGAGGCCTCGTTGTAGCTCAGCACCTCCTCGGAGACGAAGCCGTCCTTCCAGATCTTCTTCCAGTCCTCCAGCGTCTGGCCGCACGGCCCGTCGACGGTCAGCATCGGCTTGTGCGTCTCGGCGTCGGCGATCTGGCCGCCGCGGTTCATCACCTCGAGCGCGTAGCCCCAGGCGATGCCGAACCACTCGTTGAACCAGTGCGGCAGGAAGGGCTGCTTCTCGCCCTTGTCGCGCAGCTTGTAGAGCAGCGCGTAGAGCTCCGGCCAGTTCTTCGGGTAGTTGCTCGCGTCGAACCCGGCCTTCTTGTACTTCTCCAGGTTGACCACCATGGTGCCGCGCACCGAGATGAAGTAGCTGAGCCCGAGCAGCTTGCCCTTGTGGGTCCAGGCCTCGCGGATGTTGGGGTACATGCCGGCGACGATGCTGTCATAGGCCGGCAGCTCGTTGGCCGGCATGATCCAGCCGCCCTCGAGGAAGCGCACGGCCTGCGAGGGATTGGCGTAGAACAGGTCGAGCTTCGCCTTGGCGATCAGGTCCTTCTGCATCAGGGCCGGGTAGTCGCCGGTCACCGTCGCGTAGTCGACGTGGCCGCCCAGCTCCTTGTTGTAGCGGTTGACGTTGTCCTGGACGATGTCGGTGCGGTACTCCCAGCCGCGGAAATAGACGGTCTCGTCGCTGGTCGCCTTCAGGGAGGCGGCGTCGGCCCGGGCCCGGCGCGGCAGGATGGCGGCCGACGCCGCCGCCAGACCGAGACCGACCGAACCCTTCAGGACCTTGCGCCGCGTCAAGCCGTTCTGCCTCATGGTCGTCTTCCCTCCGTTGTCCGATTTCGGGACTTCTTCCTACGCGTGAATCCGTGCGCCGCCGCGGGCGGCGGCCTCGGCGAGCGCCGCCGCGAACCAGCCGGCGACGACGTCGGGCCGGGTGATGGCGCTGCCGACGACGACGAAGCCGGCGCCGGCGGCGAGGCAGGCCTGCGCCAGGGCCGGCGTGCGGACCTGGCCCTCGGCGCCGAACGGGATGCCGGCGGCGGCGAGCGCCGCCATCAGCTCGAGGTCGGGCGCCTCGGGACCTTGCGCCGCGGGACCTTGCGCCTCGGGACCTTGCGCCGCGGGGCCGCGCGCCGCGCCGACATAGCCCGAGAGCGTGGTGGCGCCCGCATCGGCCCCCGCGGCCAGCGCCGCGCGCGCCTCCTCCAGCGTGCTGATGTCGGCCAGCACCTCGGCGCCGGCCTCGTGCGCCGCCGCGGCGATGGCGGCGAACGGCTCCGGCCGCGGCCGCAGCGTGGCATCGACGGCGACGATGTCGGCGCCGGCCGCGGCGAGCCCGCGGGCGAGCGCGGCGGTGGGCGTGATGTAGACGTCGCTCTCCCGCTGCGGCTGCTTGACCAGCCCGATCAGCGGCAGGGCGGTGACGGCACGCACCGCGGCGAGGTTTTCCAGCCCCTCCAGCCGCAACCCGGCAGCGCCGCCGGCGATGGCGCAGCGCGCCAGCGCGACGATGTGGGGCACCGCGCGCAAGGGACTGCCCGGGTCGGCCTGGACCGACACCACCAACCGCCCGGCAAGCCGGGAAAGCGCACCCTGCCGCGATCGAGCCACGCTGCGCGCGCCTTCCTCTGCAGGAAAAATCCCTTCAGAAGCTTCGCTCTCTCTGAAAAATTTTGTCAAGGCCTTCGCCCGGGGAGTGCGGATTACCGGCGCGGATTATTGTCCGGCGAGCGCAGCGGCGCCGACCAGCCCGGCGTCGGGGCCCAGCGCCGCCGCCACCACGGCGAGCCGGAACAGCGCCGGCGCCGCCGCCACCTGGGCGGCGACCCGGGCGGCGAAGCGGCGGTTGAGGCCGACGCTGCCGCCGAGCGCGACGCGGTCGAGATCGAGCGCGGCGCGCAGGTTGAGGCAGAGCTCGGCGATGGCGCCCACCGCCTCGGCGACCACGGCGCCGGCCCGCGGATCCGACGCCGCGGCGGCGATCGCCTCGGCGGCGGCGACCGGCCGGCCGAGCGCGGCCGAGGCGCGGGCGGCGATGGCCCGGCCCGAGGCCAGCGCCTCGACGCAGCCGCGCCGGCCGCAGCCGCAGGGCGGCCCGTCCGGGCGCAGCACCATGTGGCCGAGATGGCCGGCCAGCCCGCGCGGGCCGGCCAGCAGGCGGCCGTCCACCACCACGCCGCCGCCGACCCCGGTCGAGACCGTCAGGAAGGCGAAGCCGGCGGCGCCGATGCCGGCGCCGGCGCGATGCTCGCCCCAGGCCGCCGCCTGGGCGTCGTTGACCAGCCGGACCGGCCGGCCGAGCGCCGCCTCGAGCAGCGGCCCGAGCGGCAGCCGGTCGGGCAGCCCGAGGGTGCCGGGATTGACCGAGGATACGGTGCCGTCGGCGACCAGCCCGGTGGTGGCGACGCCGACCGGGCCGGAGGCGCGCGGCAGCAGCGGCAGGGCGAGCGCGGCGACGGCCGCCACCAGCTCCGCGGCGTCGGCCGGCGTCGCCGCCTGGACCCGCGCCGCCACCCGGTCGCCGGCCACCAGCGCGGCGGCGATCTTGCTGCCGCCGATGTCGATGGCGAGCGTTCCGGCCGCGGCCATCAGAAGCTCCGGTCGGCGACGCTGCTGGCCGTCTCGGCGATCCGCTCGACCAGGTCGGGGCGGGCCGCGGCGAGGCCGGCGAAGATCGCGTCGACGATCAGCAGCTGGCTGATCTTCGAGGCGTAGGCGCCGCCGGTCAGCGGCGTCTCCGGCGAGGCGGCGAGCAGCACCGCGTCGCTGGCCGGCACCAGCGGGCTGCGGCTGCGGTTGGTGATGGCGACGACGAAGGCGCCGGCGGCGCGCGCCCGCTCCGCCACCTGCACCGCGTCGACGGTCGAGCCGGTGCTGGAGACGATGACGAAGGTGTCGGCCGGGCCGGCGGTGGCCGCCATCATGGTCGCCGTGTGGGACTCCTCGGCCAGGACGGAGCGCAGGCCCAGCCGCAGCAGCTTGTAGCCGAGATAGCGGCAGGTGATCGCCGATGCGGCGACGCCGAACAGGTGGATCTGGGCCGAGCCGGCGAGCCGCTCGACGACCCGGGCGAGCAGCGCCCGGTCGAGCAGCTGGTCGGTCTCGGCCAGGGCCGCCGTGCCGCTCGCCACCAGCCCGCCGACCAGAGCGGCCGGCGCCGGCGGGCGCGCCGCCCGCTCGCCGGCGGCGAGCTCGGTGGCGAGCGCCAGCTTGAACTCCTGGAAGCCCTCGAACTCCAGCTCGCGGCAGAGCCGGATGACGCTGCTCTCCGAGCTGCCGGACTGGTCGGCCAGCTCCGTCACCGTCTGGGCGAGCAGCCGGCCGGGATCCGCGAGCACGTACTCGGCGATGCGGCCGAGCGCCGGGGTCAGGCCGCCGCGCAGCGCCCGCAGCCGGGCCAGCGCGTTGCGTGCCGGCGGCCGCCGCCGCGCCGTGATCCGCCCGTCGCCCTCCGCCGCCGCCATGCCTGTGGTCCTCGTGCCGCCCCGGCCCTGCACCGCCTCGGGCCCCGGCCAACCCCATTGCAGAGGAAACCGCGCCCCTTCGCAACTGCGCCGAGGTCGGCGTATCCTGCCCGCCCGATTTTCCGGCAGCGAGGCGAGGACGAGGATGGCGAAGCTCAATCTGGCACTGGTGGGGGCCGGCTTCATGGGACGGTTCCACGCCCAGACGATCGCCGAGAGCGACGGCGCGCGGCTGGCCGCGGTGATCGACCTGTCGCAGCAGGCCGGCCCGCCGCTGGCCGAGGCGTTCGGCGCCGCCTACCTGCCCGACATCGAGGCCGGGCTGGCCCGCGGCGACCTCGACGGCTTCGTCGTGGCGCTGCCCGACCGGCTGCACCAGGCGGTGGCCTGCCGCCTGCTCGAGGCCGGCAAGCCGGTGCTGCTGGAGAAGCCGATGGCGCACGACCTGAAGACGGCGCGCGCCATCGCCGCGGCCGAGCGCAAGGGCGGCGGCCGGCTGATGGTCGGCCACATCCTGCGCTTCGACCCGCGCTACGTCGAGGCCGCCGCCGCGGTGCGCGAGGGCCGCATCGGCCAGCCGATCCACGCCAGCAGCGGCCGCTTCACGGTGCGCGACATCGGCACCCGGATGAACGGCAGCTCCAGCGTCTGCTTCTATCTCGGCGTGCACGACGTCGACGCGCTGCAATGGATCACCGGCCGGGAGATCCGCAGCGTCTATTCGCGCGCCGTCTCGAAGCTGATGCCGAGCCTGGGCGTCGCCTCCGAGGACGCCATCTTCACCACCTGCGAGATGACCGACGGCATGGTCGGCCAGCTGCATTTCGGCTGGAGCCTGCCGTCCGACGTGCCGACCGGCATCTGGGCCCGCACCGAGGTGATCGGCAGCGAGGGGCTGATCGACCTCGACGTGCGCGACCACGGGCTGCGCACCCTGTCGCGCGGCCGCTGGAGCCTGCCGGACGGGCTGCACTGGCCGACCGTCAACGGCCGCATCATGGGCGACCTGCACGAGGAGGTCCGGCACTTCGCCGAGGCGGTGCGGGAGGACAAGCCGTTCGTCGTGCCGGTCGCCGACGCGATGCGCAACGTCGCCGTCAACGACGCCATCCTGCGCAGCGTCGCCAGCGGCAAGGCGGAGACGGTCGAGGACTGGCGGTCCTAGGACCGCCTCCGCCGATGCGCGGGCGCTACGCCGCCGCGGCCAGGCGCGCCGCGGTGGCGCGCTCGATCGCGGCGCAGGCCAGGCGATCGATCTTCAGCCGCCGGCGCAGCATCTGCATGGCCCGCAGCTCGTCGAGCGGCACCCGGCGGTCGATCGCGGCGACCTCGCAGGCCAGCGCGTAGAGGGTCTCGCGATGGCGCGGCGGGACGCTGATCGCCACCAGCTCGACGGCGCGGGCCAGGCCGTCATCGCCGGCCAGCAGGCGCGCCGCGGCCTGGCTGAGCAGCGGCAGGCGATGGAGGTCGAAGCCGGCGAACACCGGCAGCGTGCGCACCAGCCCGGCAATGTGGTCGAGCTCCGCATCGTGCAGGTCGCGGTCGGAGGCGGCGACCGCGACCATGCCGTAGACGAGCGCGTCCTGCAGTGGCAGCGATCTCTCCCGCCCGCCCGGGCCGGCCTGCGGCGCGGCCGTGGCGGGCCGGACCCGCGCGGTCGAGGTGAGGGGGATCTCGGACGGGGCGGTGGGGGACGGCGTATTCATGGCAAGGCCTCCTTTCCTTAGGCAACGAACAGGACGATGAAGACGACGACCAGCGCGAACAGCGCCACCGCTTCGGTCAGCGCCATCCCGAGCAGGCCGATCTGCTGCACCGCGCCGCGCGAGGCGGGATTGCGGGCAACCGACGAGATCCAGTCGGCGAAGATGCGCCCCAGCGCCAGCGCCACCGCGGTGAGCGGCAGCAGGGCGAGGGCGATGGACAGGTATTTCATCCCGGTGTCGGTCATGGGCTCCCTCGTCAGGCATGGTGCGGCACGCCCTCGCCGTGGCGCTCCGAGGCTTCCCGGATGTAGACGCAGGCGAGCAGCACGAAGATGTAGGCCTGGATGACGAAGACGACGGTCTCGAAGCCGTAGAAGACGGCGGTCATCAGCACCGGCAGCAGCCCGAGCAGGAAGCCGGCGAGCCCCAGCCCCTCGTTGAGCGCCGCGCTGAAATCGGCGAACAGCTTGATCATGATGTGCCCGGCGAGCACGTTGGCGAACAGGCGCACGCCGAGCGTGATCGGCCGCAGCAGGTACGAGACGACCTCGACCAGCACGACCAGCGGGGCGACGAACCACGGCGTGCCGGCCGGCAGGAAGCTGCGGAAGAAGCCGAGCCCCTGGCGCCGGAACCCGAGCACGGTGACATAGCCGAAGACGATCAGCCCGAGCCCGAGCGTGACCACCACATGGCTGGTGAAGGTGAACTTCACCGGCGTCAGCCCGATCAGGCTGCCGAACAGGATGTACACGAACAGGGTGAGGAGGAAGGGCAGGTGGCGCCGGCCGTCCGGCCCGATCGCCGTCATGACGGTCTCGGCGACGAAGCCGTAGAGCGCCTCGGCGGCCGCCTGGAGCCGGCCCGGGACGAGCGCCGCCGGCCGCATCGCCAGCCACAGGAAGCCGGCCACCACCAGCACCGTCGCGGTCATCGCGGCGGCCGAGTTGGTGAAGGAGACGTCGAGGCCGAAGAGGTCGACCGCGAGATGCCGCTCGATCTCGAACTGGCGGATGACGTAGGGCGCCTCGGCCATTTTCCGACTCCCTGCTCTTCCCGGCCCCGCTCAGCGCGGCGCCTCGGCGGCCGGCGCCTCGACAGCCGGCGCCGGGCGCAGCAGCGAGAGCAGGATCGAGCCGGCGAGGATCGCCGCGGTGATCCCGAGCGTGACCGCCGGCGGCGCAAAGGAGCCGCCATGGAGGCCGTTGACGATCATCTTCGCGCCGACCAGGACGAGCACCAGCGACAGCCCGTACTTGAGGTAGCGGAAGCGGTGCAGGATGCCGGCCAGCGCGAAGTAGAGGGCCCGCAGGCCGAGGATGGCGAAGGCGTTGGCGCTCAGCACGATGAACGGGTCGGTGGTCACCGCGAAGATCGCCGGGATCGAGTCGACCGCGAAGAGCAGGTCGCTGAGCTCGACCAGCACCAGCACCAGGAACAGCGGCGTGACCATCAGCGCGCCGTCGCGGCGCACCAGGAAGCGGTCGCTGCGCTCGCCGTCGGCGACCGGCAGCCAGCGGCGCAGCAGGGCCAGCAGGCGGCTGCGGCCGGGGTCGGGATGCTGGTCGACGGCGCGCAGCATCTTGAGGCCGGAGAGGATCAGCAGCCCGCCGAAGACGTAGACGACCCAGTGGAAGGTCTCGAGCAGCGCCGCGCCGGCGAAGATCAGGCCGGCCCGCATCAGCAGCGCGCCCACCACGCCCCAGAACAGCACGCGGTGCTGCTGCGCGCGCGGCACGGCGAAATGCGCGAAGAGCAGGGCGAAGACGAAGATGTTGTCGAGGCTGAGGCTCTTCTCGATCAGGTAGCCGGCGAAGAACTCGGTGCCGGCGCCGGCGCCGCGGAACCAGGCGACGCCCAGCCCGAACAGCACGGCCACGACGACGTAGCCGAGGCTGAGCCACAGCGCCTCGGCGACGCCGATCTCGCGCGGACGGCGATGCAGCACGCCGAGATCGAAGGCGAGCAGCGCCAGGATCAGGATGACGAAGGCGAGCCAAAGCCCGATGGTGGCGTCCAGGGCGGACCTCCCACTCGCGATCGCGCAGCGTCTGCGCAAGGGCAACTGGAAGGGTCCGACATCGCGATCGCCGCCGCGATCGCCAGAGGGGCCCGGACCCGAGCTTGCATGTGACATAGGAGCGGCGGCGCCGTCCGACAAGTGCGAGCGGTTCGCATTTCCGCCGAGCCGCCCTCACGGGCGGATTGACAGCCCGAGGGCTTCCTGAAGGATGGACGCCGACGACGGATCAGCGGAGGACAGGATGGGCACGCCCCTCGACAAGACCGATTTCCACGGGCTCGACGGAATCGCCCATCTGGCGGCCGGCGGCGAGACGCCGCCGCTGTTCCGCCACACCGAAGCGGCCGGGCAGTTCCTCGCCGACAAGGCGCTGGGCATGCCGGGGCGGCAGCGCTTCTTCGCGGTGATCGCGACGCTCCGGGAGCGGCTGGCCCGGCTGCTCGGCGGCGTGCCCGCGGCCGATATCGGGCTGCTCGCCAGCGCCTCGCAGGGTCTCTATGCGGCGGCATCCGGGATCGACTGGCGGCCGGGCGACAACGTCGTGACCGCGCTCTCCGAATTCCCCTCCGTGCTGCATGCCTGCAGCACCATGCCCGGCGTCGAGCTGCGCGCCGTCGGCGCCGCGGCCGTGCCGACGCTGGAGGAGATCGCCGCCGCGGTCGACGGGCGCACCCGCATGCTGGCGGTCAGCCATGTCAGCTACCTCACCGGGGCGCGGGTCGACCTGGCGGCGCTGCGCGCCATCGCCGACCGCGTCGGCGCCCGGCTGGTGGTCGACGCCTCGCATGCGCTCGGCGTCGTGGCGGTCGACGGCGCGCTCTGCGACGTGGTGGTGTCCTGCGCCTACAAATGGATGCTCGGCTGCCACGGCATCGGCCTGTTCTTCGTCAACGGCCGGCGCTGGCCGGACCTCGCCGCGCCCTGGATGGGCTGGCACTCGCTGCGCGGCGAGGAGGACTGGCGCAAGCGGGCCGTCGCCCTGCCGAAGGAGACGATGGAGCGCTTCGAGGCCGGCAATCCCGCCTTCCTGCCGGGCTACCTGCTCAACGAGGGCACCGGCACGCTGCTGGCGGCCGGGGTGGCGGCGATCGAAGGCCATGTCGCGCCGCTCGCCGGGAGCCTGCGCGACGGGCTGGTGCGGCTCGGCCTGCCGGTGCTGACGCCGGCGCCGGCCAGCGACCGCGCGGGCAACATCTGCTTCGCCACCGAGCGCTCGATGGCACTGGAGGAGGGGCTGCGCGAGGCCGGCGTGCTGACCTGGGGCGGCGACGGCCGGCTGCGCATCTCGGTGCACGGCTACAACGACGAGGGCGACGTCGCGCGGGCGCTCGACACGCTGCGCCGGCTCGGCGCCTGAGCCGGCTCAGGCCGGGGCACGGCGGCGCAGGCTGGCCAGGGTGACCGCCGCAACCGCCCCCAGCACCAGCAGGCCGCCGGCGATCTGGCGGCCGGCCAGGTGCTCGCCGAGCAGCAGCCACGCGGCGACGATGCTGACCAAGGGCTCGATGTTGAAGATGCCGGCGAGCTGCACGCCGCCGATCAGCCGGGCGGCGAAGAACCAGGTGACGTAGGCGCCGACGTAGCTGAGGCAGACCCCGGCCAGCCCGGCGATGCCGAGGGCCGTGCGCGGCAGGGCCACCTCGCCCCAGCCGGCGAGCAGCGCCAGCAGGACCAGCACGATCCAGAGGTTGACGTAGAGGTTGATCACCAGCGGGTCGCGGCCGCGCAGCGCCGAGCCGACGAAGGCGTTGAGGATGGCGGTCGCCACGGCGGCGGCGCCGACGCAGGCCAGCCCGCGCCAGTCGAGCCCGGAGAGCTCGGCGCCCAGCGCCAGCGCCAGCCCGCCGAAGGCGACCAGCAGCGCCGCCAGGCGGCCCCAGCCCAGCCGCTCGCGCCCGGCCGCCGCGGCGATCAGCCCGACCAGCAGGGGGTAGGTGTAGTAGATCAGCGCCGACAGCCCGACCGGCAGGAAGGCGACCGAGGCGAGGTAGCCGAGCCCGACGACCACCAGGCAGGCGCCCATCCAGAGGCTGGCGCGCAGCGCCGGCCGGTCGATGCCCAGGCGGCCACGGCCGAGCTGCAGCGCCCCGACCAGCAGCACGAAGCAGCCGACGCGCAGGGCCGCGACGGTCAGCGGATTGCTGCCGCCGTCATAGGCGATCCGCCCGAAGGTGGTGCCAAGGCCGAAGATCACGGCCGAGCCGGCGGCCAGCGCGCTGCCGGCCCACAGGCGCGATCGGTCGGTGCGCACCGACATCCTCTTCCCCCGCATCGACCCGAGCCGTTCCTCGAGCCGACTCGCCGGGCGGCAGTATCGGGAGGCACCGCCCACCGGGCAAGCGCGACGGCAGCGGATGCTTGCCACCGACGACGATCTGATAGTAAATCGAATACTTAAGTATTAGGAGGCAAGGCGATGACCCTGCGGTTGCTCTTCCACCCGCTCTCCTCCTTCTGCCAGAAGGTGCTGATCGCGCTCTACGAGAACGCCACGCCCTTCACCCCGGAGCTGATCGACCTCGGCAACCCCGACAGCCGGGCCGCGCTGGCGCGCTGGTGGCCGCTCGCGCGCTTCCCGGTGCTGCGCGACGAGGCGCGCGACCGCACCGTGCCGGAATCGAGCGTCATCATCGACTATCTCGACCTGCACGCGCCCGGCCCGACCCGCTTCGTGCCCGCCGATCCCGAGCAGGCCTGGCCGGTCCGGCTGTGGGACCGCTTCTATGACGGCTATGTCCAGCAGGCGATGCAGAAGGTGGTCAGTGACCGGCTGCGGCCGGCCGACGGCCGCGACCCGCTCGGCGTCGCCCAGGCCAGGGCGCAGCTGCGCACCGCCTACGACCTGATCGAGCGCGAGATGGCGGACCGGCGCTGGGCCGCCGGCGCGGCGTTCGGGCTGGCCGACTGCGCCGCCGGGCCGGCGCTCTTCTATGCCGACCGGGTCGAGCCGCTCGGCGACGGCCACCCCGCCGCCGCGCGTTACCTGGCGCGCCTCAAGGCGCGGCCGTCCTATGCCCGCGCCCTCGCCGAGGCCGAGCCCTGGCTCGGGCTGTTTCCCGAAGGATAGGGCCTGCCCCGGCGCGCGGCGGGGTCAGGCGAGCGGAAGGGCCGCGCGGCGCCGGTTGACCGCATCCGATGGCAGGTCATATGATCACCTGCTTAATTTGCCCGGGGATGGCACAGGAATGATCGACGCCCACGTCCATGTCTGGTCCCTCGACGCCGCCCGCTATCCCTGGCAGCAGACGCTCGCCCATGTGCCGATCCCGACCGCGCCGGCGACCGGCGAGCAGCTGATCGCCGAGATGGACGCCGCCGGCGTGTCGCATGCCGTCCTGGTGCAGCCCAGCGTCTATGGCTGGAACAACGACTATCTCTGCGATTGCCTGGAGCGCTGGCCGACACGCTTCGTCGGCGTCTGCCTGGTCGACCCGCGGACCGCGGACGCCGGGGACCGGCTGCGCCACTGGGTGGCCGGCAAGGGCTGCCGCGGCCTGCGGATCAACATCATCGCCGACAAGGATCCGGGCTGGCTGCTGGAGCCGGCGCGCGAGCCGCTGTGGCAGGCGGCGCGCGCGCTCGACGTCTCGATCGCCTTCCAGATGCTGCCCGCTCACGCCCCGATCGTGGCCGAGCTGGCCCGCCGCCAGCGCGACATCACCTTCATCGCCGACTATCTCGGCCCGGCCGCCTTCCACGACGGCAGCGGGCTCGAGGCGATGGACCGGCTCGGGCCCGAGCCCAATGTCTGGTACAAGGTCCAGGCGCTCGGCCTCGACTCGCGCCGGCCCTACCCGTTCGAGGATCTGTGGCCGCTGTTCCGCCGGGCGGTCGACCGGTTCGGCAGCGGGCGCCTGGTGTTCGGCACCGACTTCCCGCACATCTACAAGGGCTGCTCCTACGCCGAGGGCATCGGCTGGCTGGCCAGGCTGCCGTTCCTCGATGCCGCGGCCCGGGCGGCGATCGGCGACGGCAACGCCCGGACGCTGTTCCGGATCCCCGCGTGATGGCCGCCCAGGCCGTCGACGGGCGGATCGCGGCGATCGAGCTCTTCACCGTCTCGATCCCGTTCACCGCCCCCGAGGAGTCGGCGACCCTCAGCCGGCTCGGCTTCGACAACGTGCTGGTCCGGCTGGAGACGGCGGAGGGCTGCGTCGGCTGGGGCGAGGCCAGCGGCGGCAGCGGCGCGCCGGTCGAGGTGGTGCGGGCGACGGCCGAGCTCGCCCGCCCGCTGGTGATCGGACGCTCGGTCTTCGAGACCGAGGCGATACGCGCCGACCTGGTTACATCCACCCGGATGGCCAACGTCCGGCGGCTCGCCCATCTCGTCGCATCGGCCTACGACATGGCCTGCTGGGACGCGGCGGGCAAGCTGATGGGCCAGCCGGCGCACCGGCTGTTCGGCGGCGCGGTCCGGCAGGCCATCGATTTCTACGCCTATCCCTTCGCCAAGCAGCCGGCCGCGGCTGCCGAGGCGGCGCAGCGCTTCGTCGGGCGCGGCTTCTCGGTGATCTACCTGAAGGCCGGCATGGGCGATGCGCGCGACCTCGAGGCGGTGCGGCAGGTGCGCGCGGCGGTCGGCCCGGCGCCGCGCATCCGGGTCGACGCCAACGAGGCCTGGGACGTCGCCACGGCGCGGCGGATGAGCGCCGCGATGGAGCCCTACGACATCGACTTCATGGAGCAGCCGATCGACGCCCGCGACCTCGCCGGGATGCGCGAGCTGCGCCGGACCACGCGCATCCCGGTGGCCGCCAACCAGGGCATCTGGAGCATCGCCGAGGCGCTGCAGGCGGTCCGGCTCGAGGCCTGCGACGTGCTCGTCACCGGCCCGTTCTGGGTCGGCGGGCTGCTGCCGCTGCAGCGGGTCGGCGCGCTCTGCGCCGAGGCCGGCATCGGGCTCTGCCTGCATGCGCCGCCGGCGACCAGCATCGGCACGGCGGCGGGGATCCAGGCGCTGGCCACGGTGCCGACGCTGCTCGACGGCAACCAGACCTATCTCTACTACCTCGCCGACGACGTCTCTGACGATCTCGGCGACCGGCATGCGGCCCGTCTCGCCGTACCCGGCGCGCCCGGCCTCGGCATCCGGGTCGACGAGAGGCGGGTGGCGGCGATGGCGGCGCGCCACGCCGCCGACGGCAGCTTCCTGCAGACGACGACGCGAGCCCCGGGCTAGACCAGGGCTAGACCTGCCGCTGCTGCTCGATCAGCCGCTCGACGTCGGCGATCTCCTCCGGCTGCAGCTGCTCGAGCCGCTGCAGCGCGTTCTGCAGGTGCCGGCGCATCGCGATGCGGGCCGCGTCGGGATCGCGCGCGCTGATCGCGTCGTAGATCGCGGTGTGCTCGGCCTCGAGCTTGGCGAGATAGCGGGCCCGCTCCTCGTCGGTGCCGCGGCCGACCTGGATCTTGGTGCGCGGGATCGCGTAGCGCCCGAGGAACTCGAGGAAGACCGAGAAATAGGGGTTGCCGGTCGCCGCCGCGATCTCGGTGTGGAACAGCCGGTCCTCCTCGGTCGCCAGCTTCCTGCGTCGGGCGGCCTCGGCCATCGCCTTCACCGCGCCGCCGATCCGCCGGAGCTGCGCCGGCGTGCGCGCCGCCGCGGCCAGCCCGGCGGCCTCGACCTCGAGCCCGAGCCGCACCTGGACGATCTCGATGACGTCGCGCACGCTGGTGATGTTGGCCGGATCGATGCGCAGCGGCCGCCGGCGGGGATCGCCGGCGACGAACATCCCGGAACCGTGGCGCACGGTGATCAGCCCGTCCGCCTTGAGCAGCGCCATCGCCTCGCGGATCACGGTGCGGCTGACGCCGAAGCGGTCGGACATCTCCTGCACGGTCGGCAACCGCTTGTTGGACTGCAGCTCGCCCGAGTGGATCTGGCTGGCGATCCGCTCCGCCAGCTCGTCGGTCATGCTTCGCTGCGCGCGCAGCGGACCGACATCCAGTGGTTGTGCCATCGCGCGTCGTCGGGTCATCGCAAACTGATCATGTCACATGGTTTCTTGCATCATGATGCCGGGGCAGCCCGAAGTCAAAGACGCGCGGCATCAGCCCTCGCCCGGGAAGTGGCAGGCCGCCGCCTGCCCCGCCGCCTGCAGCGCCAGCGGCGGCGGCACCGCCGCGCAGATCGGCTGCGCGATCGGGCAGCGGGTCCGGAAGCGGCAGCCCGACGGCGGATCGATGACGCTCGGCATCTCGCCGCCGAGCGGGCGGCGCGGCCGCGCCCGCTCGACGGCCGCGTCGGGAACCGGCACCGCGGCGATCAGCGCCCGCGTGTAGGGGTGCAGGGGCCGATCGAAGATCCGGTCGGTCTCGGCGACCTCCACCACCTTGCCGAGATAGAGCACGACGATGCGGTGCGCGATCTGCCGGACCACCGCCAGGTTGTGCGAGATGAAGACGTAGGTCAGCCGATGCTCGGCCTGCAGCCCGAGCAGCAGGTTGAGGATCTGCGCCTGCACGTTGACGTCGAGCGAGGAGATCGGCTCGTCGGCCACGATCAGCCGCGGCTCCGCGGCGAGCGCGCGCGCGATGCCGATGCGCTGGCGCTGGCCGCCGGAGAACTCGTGCGGGTAGCGCCCGGCGGCCTCGCTGCCGAGGCCGACCTCGCCGAGCAGCTCGGCGGCCCGCCGCACCGCCTGCCGGGAGGTCGCGACGCGGCGCTGCAGCCGCAGCGGCTCGGCGACGGCGCTGCCGACGGTGAGCCGCGGGTTGAGCGAGGAGTAGGGATCCTGGAAGACCATCTGGAGGTCGCGCCGCAGCCGGCGCAGGCGGCCGGCGGAGGCCCGGCCGATCTCCTCGCCCGCGAAGCGGATCTCGCCGGCGGTGAGCCGGCCGAGGCCGACCGCCAGCCGGGCCAGCGTCGACTTGCCGGACCCCGACTCGCCGACCAGGCCGAGGGTCTCGCCGGGCCAGACCTCGAGGCTGACCTCGTCGAGCGCATGCACGACGCGGCCGGGCCCGGCCCCGGACAGGGACAGCCAGCGGCGGCCGACCGGGAAGTGCTTGGTCGCCTGCCGCAGCTCGAGCAGCGGACCCGCCTGCCGGTCCGGCGCCGCGATCGGCCGCGCCGCCGCCGTCGCCGCGGCCGCGGCGACCGGAGCCGGCGCCTCGGCCAGCCAGCAGGCGGCAGCGCGCCCCGCTCGAGCTGCCCGATCGGCTGCATCGGCGGCTGCCGGCCGCAGCGTTCGATCCGGCGCGGGCAGCGCGCCTGGAAGGCGCAGCCGGCGGGCAGATCGAGCGGATTGGGCACGCCGCCGCCGATCGTGGCGAGCCGCTCGCCGCGCCGCACGGCGCGGTCGATCCGCGGCACCGCGCCGACCAGCGCCTGGGTATAGGGGTGGCGCGGGTCGGCGAGGATCGGCTCGACCGGCCCCTCCTCGACGATGCGGCCGGCATACATCACGGCGATCCGCGAGCAGAGCGTGGCGACGACGCCGAGATCGTGGGTGATCAGCATGATCGCCGTGCCGAACTCGGCGTTGAGCCGGCGCAGCAGCTCGAGGATCTGGGCCTGGATGGTGACGTCCAGCGCGGTGGTCGGCTCGTCGGCGATGAGCAGCGACGGCGCGTTGCCGAAGCCCATCGCCAGCATGATGCGCTGGCGCATGCCGCCGGAGAACTGGTGGGGGTAGCGGCGCATCGCCTCGTCCGGCGCGGGCAGCCCCATCTCGCCGAGCAGCCGCACGACGCGGCGGGCCGCCTCGTCCCGGCCGACCCGCCCATGGCAGAGGATGCCTTCGACGAGCTGGTCGCCGACCCGCAGCACCGGGTTGAGCGACGACATCGGGTCCTGCAGCACGATGGCGATGCGGCCGCCGCGGAGCTGCTGCAGCCGGGCCTCGGGCATGGCCAGCACGTCCTCGCCCTCGAAGCGGACGGCGCCGGTCACCGTCTGCCCGCGGGCCTCGAGCAGGCGCAGGATGGAGAGCGCCATGACGCTCTTGCCCGAGCCGGATTCGCCGACGATGCCGACGATCTCGCCCGGCGCGATCGCGAGATCGACGCCGTCCACGGCGCGCAGCAGGCCGCCGGGGGTGTGCAGGCCGACGCGCAGGTCCTGGAGCTGCAGCAGCGCCGGCGGCGGCGTCCCTGCCGCCTGGCTCATCGCACCAGCCGGGGCCTGCGGCCCGGGATGGTCCGGCTGCCATGGGCGGCGTCCCACTGGTCCTGCACCGCCTGGAGCACCGCCATCATCGGCAGGACGCTCTGCGCGGTGATGGCCGGCGCGGTCCCGGTCTTCACCGCATCGACGAAATCGTGCAGCACGGCGGCGCAATCGTCCTTCTCGGGGCGCAAGGCGGCGACCCCGGCGGCGGTGGCGAGCGTGCTGTGGACGGTGTCGATCTGGTAGCAGTCGCGATCGGTCAGGACCAGCGCGTCGCAGACCGACCGATGCCCGGCATAGGAGCCGAGGAAGAGCAGCGTCTGCCCGGCCTCGGTGGCGACGCCGACGGCGGCATCCATCGGCGTGCCGGTGTGCGGATCGGGTGGCGGCAGGTGGCCCCACACCGTCCTGGCCGGCACGTCGGTCAGCCACATCGCGAAATCGACGAGGTGGCTGAGATGGTGCCACAGCAGGTTGTCGGTCCAGCTGCGCCGGTAGCCCGTCGCGCCGACATTCTCCCAGCGGCGGATGACGAAGCGGCACTCGATCATCCGGACGCGCTCCTCGCCGGCGGCGACGCGGGCGCGCAGCGCCTGCATGTCCGGCATCATGCGCATGGGATAGACGAGGCTGAGCCTGCGTCCCGACGCCTGCACGGCTTCCGCCACCGCCCTGGCCTCCGCCAAGTCCATGCCGACCGGGATCTCAAGCAGCGTGTCGCGGCCGCTCTGCAGCACCTCGATCGCGTTGGCGGCATGGGCCTCGCTGGGCGTGGCGACCACCACCAGGTCGATCGCCGGATCGGCCAGCGTGCGCGTCAGGTCGGTCGACCAGTGCTGATAGCCGAACTCGCGGGCGAACGCCTCGGTCGGCTCGGCGCGCCGGCCGACCAGGGTGTGGAGACGGCAGTCGGACCGCTGCCGCAGCGCCTCGCTGTGCCAGCGGCCCATCATGCCGTGCCCGACCATGCAGACATTGAACATCATCGGCCCTTCCCGTGGCGGTTGCGGTGCTTGGTGCGGCGGCGTCATCGGGCGCGGCCGCGCGGATCGAGCAGGTCGCGCAGCCCGTCGCCGAGGAAGTTGCAGCCGACCACGACGGTGAGGATGGCGATCCCCGGGAAGGTCGACACCCACCATTGCTCGATCATGGTGCGGCCGGCCGAGATCATCGCGCCCCATTCCGGCGTCGGGGGCACCGCGCCCAGCCCGAGGAAGCTGAGCCCGGCGAAGGTGATGATGGCGTTGCCGAAATCGAGCGTGAAGAGAACGATCAGCGGCCCCAGCATGTTGGGCGCGATGTGGCGGAACAGGGTGCGGACGCCGCCGCAGCCGACCAGGTGCGCGGCCTCGACATATTGCAGCGAGCGCTGGGCGATGACCAGGCTGCGGCTGAGGCGGGCATAGCGCGGCCACCAGGCGATGGTCATCGCGATCACCGTGTTGACCGCGCCGACCCCGAGCGCCGCGGCGATCGACATGGCGAGGATGAGCGGCGGGAAGGCGAAGAACAGGTCGGTGAGCCGCATCGCCGCCTCCTCGGCCCGGCCGCCGGCATAGGCCGCGGCGGCGCCGTAGACGGTGCCGATCAGCCCGCCGGCCAGCACCACCGAGAAGCCGGCGAGCAGCGACAGCCGGCTGCCGACCAGCAGGCGGGAGAGGATGTCGCGGCCGAGCTCGTCGGTGCCCAGCAGGTGGCTCCAGGACGGCGCCTGGAGCCGGTGATCGAGATCGACGGCATCGAACCCGTAGGGTGCCAGCCAGGGCCCACCGGCCGCGATCGCCAGCCAGGCCAGCAGCACGATGCCGCCGGCGATGGCCAGCCCGTAGCGGCGCCCGAGCTGCCGGCGGGATGCCGCCCGCCCGGCCGGGCCGTCGCGCTCCGGCGGCACGGCGGCGGAGACTGCGTCCGTGACGGACATGCCCGCTCCTCCCACTCAGGCGGCGACGACCCGCGGATCGAGGACGGCGTAGCTGAGGTCGACGGCGAGGTTGACCAGCAGGAAGACCGCCGCCACCACCAGGGTCACGCCCATCAGCGCGGGGAAATCGAGCGCCACCGCGCTGTCGAAGGTGAAGCGCCCGAGGCCGGGCCAGGAGAAGATCGTCTCGGTCAGGACGGCGCCGGCGAGCAGCTCGGCGTAGGTGACGCCGCCGAGCGTGACGATCGGGATCAGCGCGGTCCGCAGCGCATGGCGGACGACCACCTTGGAGCGGGGCAGGCCCTTGGCGCGCGCCATGCGGATATAGTCCTGGCCCAGCACGTCGAGCATGCTGGCCCGCGTCGTGCGGGTGATCAGCCCGACGGTGCCGGCCGCCAGGACCAGGGCCGGCAGCACGAGATGGGCGAGCGCGCTGCGGAAGGTGTCCGGATCGCCGGCCAGCAGGCTGTCGACCAGATAGAGGCCGGTGACGGTGGGCGGCGGCAGGTCGGCCGCGCCGAGACGGCCCGGCGCCGGCGCGATGTGCAGGCCGCCATAGAAGACGGCGAGCGCGATGAAGGCGAGCCAGAAGGTCGGCGCGGAGACGCCGATCAGCGACACCAGCCGCGCGAGATGGTCGACCCAGGCGTCTCGCCGCACGGCCGCGGCGACGCCCAGCGGCACGCCGACCAGCACGATCAGCAGGGCGGCCGCGGTCGCCAGCTCGAAGGTCGCCGGTGCATATTCCGCGATGTCCTCGACCACCGGGCGCCGCGAGACGATGGACTCCCCGAGGTCGCCCCGGACCAGGCCGCCGAGGAACAGGCCGTACTGCACCCAGAGTGGCCGGTCGAGGCCCCAATGGGCGCGGTAGCGGGCGACCAGCTCGGGATTGGCCGCCGCCCGGTCCCCGAGCTGGGCGAGGACCGGGTCGGCCGGCACGGTGTGCGCGATGAGGAAGACGACCAGGGTGGCGGCGACGGCCATGACGACGGTGGCCGCCAGCCGGCGCAGGACATAGAAGACCATCGCCGCCGCTCCCGGTTCAGGGCGCCGGCTTGATGTCGGCGAGGTCGGTCAGCCAGCCGGCGGCGGTGACATGGTAGCCGGTGATCGCCTTGCTGGTGGCCACCCGGTAGATCGGCTGGAACAGCACGATGTAGTTGGCATTGGCGACGAGCTCGGTCAGCAGCTTCTCATTGAGGGCGGCCGCCTTGGCGACGTCGGTCGCCGCCGCTGCCTCGGTCATCAGGGCGACGGTCTCCTTCGAGGGCGTCCAGTGGACCCGCTTGGCGACGCGGTTCACCGCCGGCTCGGTCCAGGTGTAGGGATCCGGAATATCCGGAACCCATTCCCACATCGCGGCGACCGACTTGGCGCCCTTGAACTTGCTGGTGAAGTTCGTCGTGGTCATCGGCTCGAGCGTGATCTTGACGCCGATCTCGGCCAGGTCGGACTGGATCTTCTGCGCCAGCACCGTGTAGGGCACGCCGCCGAAGGCGGTGGTCGGGAACGAGAGCTCGAAGGCGAAGCCGTCGGGCACGCCCGCCTCGGCCAGCAGCGCCTTGGCCCTGGCGATGTCGCGGTGATAGCCGATCTTCCTGGTGAGCTCCTCCGTCGACCCGGCCATGCCGATGGCGAGGAAGGAGGCGGGCCGGACCGCGGCACCGCCGAGCAGGCTCTCGATGATCTTGTCGTAGTCGATGGCGGCGGCGATCGCCTGGCGGGCCGCCGTCTTGGCCAGCGCCGGATTCATCTCCGGGCTGCTGGTCAGCGTCATGTAGGCGAAGTCGAGGCTGAGGCCGGAGGCGATCGCCACCCGGGCATCGTCCTTGACCGTCGCCAGCTGCTCGGGCGTCAGGTTGAAGGCGACGTCGATGTCGCCGTTCTTGAGCGCCAGCAGCTGCGCGCCGCCATCGGCCATGTACTTGATCACGACGCGCTGGAAGCCGGCGGCCGGACCCCAGTAGCGGGCGTTGCGGTCGAGCACGACCGCCGTGTTCCGCTGCCAGGCGGTCATCTGGTAGGGACCGGATCCCGCCGTCTGGTTGTCGAGCCATGCGGTGGCGGTGTCGCTCTTGTCGGCGTCGGCCGCGCTGCTGCCGCCATGCGCCTGCACCAGCTTCGAGTCGAGCACGGCGAAGGACACCGCGGCGAGGAAGCGCAGCAGCGGCTGGCTCTTGTCGACCATCCGCAGCTTCACCGTCGCGTCGTCCACCGCCACCACCTCGGCGAGATTGTCGGCGAGGTAGGCCGGCTGGTCCTTGAGGTTCTTCAGGCGGTCGAAGGAGAACTTGACGTCGCCGGCGGTCACCGGGTTGCCGCTGGCGAAGCGCGCACCGGGATGCAGGTGGAAGACCCAGGACTGGCCGTCGTCGGCGGCCTCCCAGCTGTCCGCCAGCATCGGCCTCACCTGGTTGTAGTCGTCGGGCGTGACCGTCACCAGGGTGTCGTAGGCGGCGCGCAGGATCATCGGCGGCGTCGTCTCGGCGGCGCGCGCCGGGTCGAACGTCCGGATGTCGCTGGCATCGCGGCCGATCACCAGGACCTTCTTCTCGGCCGCGCGCGACGGCGTGGCGGCGGCGACCGCCGCCAGCACGCCGAGCGCCATCAGCCGCCAGCCTGTTCTCAGTCTCATCTCCGTCCTCCCTTCCAGCGGCGGCGGGTGCCGCCGTCGTTCCGGCCGTCTCCGGGCCGCCCGCCAAGGGGCGGGCCCGGCGGCCTTCGTCGCCTCATCGGGCGAACCGCTGCAGCAGGCCGTCGCAGCCGGCGACCAGCAGGCCGAGGTCGCTGCCGACCGCGACGAAGCTGAAGCCCTGCTCGAGATAGCGCTCGGCGTCGGCCGCCTGCGGCGCCAGGATCCCGGCGGGGCGGCCCGCCCGGGCCGCCGCCTCCCGCACCCGGGCGAAGGCCGCCTGCACCGCGGGGTGCCCGGGCTGGCCGAGGTGGCCGAGGGCGGCGGCGAGATCGGACGGGCCGACGAACAGCCCGTCGATGCCGTCGGCGCCGGCGATGGCGTCGACCGCGGCCAGCGCCTCGGCGGTCTCGATCTGCACCAGGATGCAGATCTCGGACTCGGCATCGGCGAGATAGCCGCGGTCCCGGCTGTAGTGGTTGGCGCGCTGCGACACCGAGACGCCGCGCACCCCGCGCGGCGGGTAGCGCGTCGCCGCCACCGCCTGGCGGACCTCGTCGAGCGTGCGGACCTGCGGCACCAGCAGGCTGCGGGCGCCGATGTCGAGCAGCCGCTTGAAGACCACCGCATCGTTGACCGGCGGCCGCACGACCGGCTCGGCGGTGCCGCCCCGCATCGCCTGCAGCTGGGCCAGCACGTCGCCCAGCTCATTGGGCGCATGCTCCTGGTCGACCAGGATCCAGGCGAAGCCGGCGCCGGCCACGACCTCGGCGACGATCGGGCTGGCGAGGCTGCTCCACAGCCCGATCTGGCGGCGCCGCGCCCGCAGCGCTTCCTTGAAGCGGTTGACGCGGAAGCCGGGCTGCCGGCTCGCGCTCTCCGCCGTCTCGGGCCCGCGTTCCATCCGCGCCTCCTGCGCTGTCATGCGGCCGGGGACCGCCGGGCGGCGAGCGCGGCGACGAGCTCGTCGGAGGTCGAGGTGAAGCCGACCATCGCCTCGTAGTAGCGGATGGCCCACCGCGTCATCGCCATGTCGTCGACGGTGTCGACGAACTCCGAGCCCAGCACGCAGTCGCGCAGCACGAACACCCGGTAGTTCCGGTACATCGCGCCGATCACCGTGCTGAGCAGGCAGATCTCCGCGCTGAAGCCGACGCAGACCAGGTACTTGGCGCCGAGGTTGCGCAGCACCGTGTCGAGGGTGGTCTCGAAGAAGCTGTCGTACATCGTCTTCTGGACGACGAAGTCGCCGGCGGCCGGCGCGATCACCGCCGAGTAGGCGTTGTAGTCGCCGCCGATATAGACCTCGTCGAACGGGGCGCCGGACTCGGTGCGCTCGCACAGGCGCGCGAACTCCGAGTTGCCCCAGGCCGACGGGCGCCACATGTTCTCGGTGTACACCACCGGCAGCCCGGCCGCCCGGGCCGCGTCGAGCGTCGGCCGGATCCGCTCGCGGATCATCGTGCTCTGGCGCTCGTGCAGCGACTTCAGGAACAGCGGCGGCTGGGCCGGCATCGGGGCGCCGGGATCGTGGCCCAGCCCGTAGACGTCGACCAGCAGGAACACGGTCTGCTCGAGGTCGAGCTCCTCCGCCGTGTCGACGATCCCGCGCGGCGCCTCGTAGGGCAGTCGGCAATAGTAGCGGGCGGGCAGCGTGATCTTCATGCGGGGTTCCTCCTTCGCGTGCTCAGGCGATGCGCCAGCGATCGGCGCCGGGCTGCAGCGCCAGGCCATGGCCGGGCGCCTCGGGGACCAGCAGCTCGCCGTTCTCGATACGCGGCGGGTCGGCCAGGATGGCCGACAGCCAGGGCGTGTTCTCCACCCAGGCGCCGACCGGCGAGGCGGCGACCAGGCTGACATGCAGCTCGGCGATGAAATGCGGCGCCAGCGTCGCGCCCATCGCCTCGCTGAGATGGGCGATGCGCCACCATTCGGTGACGCCGCCGACCCGGGCCGCGTCGGTCTGCACGACGTCGACGGCGCGACGCTCCAGCAGGGGCTGGATCTCGTGGCGGGTGGTCATGGTCTGGCCGGTGGCGATGCGCGGCAGGATCGCCGCCGACAGCCGGACATGGGCCTCGACGTCGTCGCAGGGCACCGGCTCCTCGACCCAGTAGAGGTCGTAGGGCTCCAGCCGCCGCACCCGCTCCAGCGCCGTGCGCGCGTCCCATTTCTGGCCGGCGTCGACCATCAGCAGCGGCCCGTCGCCGAGCGCCTTGCGCACCGCGGCCACCCGGCGCTCGTCGTCGCGCGGATCGGGCAGGCCGACGAAGACCTTGACCGCGCGCATGCCGGCCTCGACCGATTCGGCGTTGCGCCGGGCGAGCTCGGCCGGCGGCAGGTTCAGCCAGCCGCGGTCGCTCTCGTAGATCGGCACGCCGCGGCGGTCGGCGCCGAGCAGGCGCGCCAGCGGCACGCCCGCCGCCTTGGCCTTGATGTCCCAGCAGGCGATGTCGATGGCGGAGATGGCATGCATGAAGGCGCCGCGCCGCCCGGCGTTGTAGGTCGCCCAGTAGAGCTGGTGCCACAGCCGCTCGGTGGAGAAGCAGTCGGCGCCCTCGACCAGCGGCGCGAGGTCGTGCCGCAGCGCGGCCAGCACCGCCTCGCCGCCGGCCCGGAGCTCGTAGGTGAAGCCCCAGCCCGAGAGGCCGCCGCGCGTCGTCAGGGTGACGCTGATGACGTCCCAGGTGGTGAAGGGCTTCGGCGTCACCCCGGGGCGGGCCGAGGCGCCGGCGATCGGCCGGCCGAGCGGCACCCGCAGCAGCCGGCAGTCGATGCCGACGATGTCGAACTCCCCGGCCTTCGACGGCGCCGGCGCATTTGCCCGTTTCGTGGTCTTCATCGGATCCCCTCAGCCCTTGACCGAGCCCTGTACCAGCCCTTCGATGAACTGCCGCTGGAAGGCGGTGAACAGCGCGATCACCGGCAGGCTGGTGATCAGCATCACCGCGGCGATCACCTCCCAGGGCGAGAAGCCCTTGCCCTTGACGCTGGCCAGGCCGACCGGGACGGTGACGAGGTGCGGGTCGTGCAGGATGACCAGCGCCAGCGGGAACTCGTTCCAGAAGGTCAGGCCGAGGAAGATGGCGCAGGTCGCCAGCGCCGGCCGCGAGATCGGCAGCACGACGCGCAGCAGCACGCCGAGATGCGTCGCGCCGTCGATGCGCGCCGCCTCGAACAGCTCCTTCGGGACGGTCTTGAAATAGGTGGTGAGGATGAGGATCGGCAGCGGCATCCCGAAGGCGATGTAGGGCAGGATCAGCGACAGCCGCGAGCCGATCAGGCCGTAGGACTTCACCGCGATGAACTCGGGGATGAGCATCATCGGGATCGGCACGATGAGGCCGAGCAGCACGACGTAGAACAGCGGCCGCTTGCCGGGGAACTCGAGGACCGCGAAGGCGTATCCGGCGAGCACGGCGATCGCCATCGAGCCGAGCACGGCCGCCGCGACGACGATCGCGCTGTTGATCATCAGCGTCGGCACCGGCACGACGTAGCGCGCCATCATGGTGAAGGCGTCGAGATAGTTCTCCCAGCGCAGATGGCGCGGGACGAGGCCCAGGGCGGCGTCGCCGATCTCCTCGCGCCGCCGCAGCGAGAGCGACAGGATGAAGAGCAGCGGATAGGCCAGGATCAGCGCCCAGGCATAGGTGAAGAGGCGGCAGAACAGGTCGAACGGACCATGGCGGCCGCCGCCGGGAACGATCGGCGCCCTAGACAAGGCGGCTCATCCGGACGCGCAGCCAGGCGAACACGAACAGCACCAGCGTCATCGCCACGGAGACGGCAGAGGCGTAGCCCAGCTCGCCCGGTCCGTAGGCCGAGAAGGCCTGCCAGTAGGTGTAGGTGGCGACCGATTCGGAGGCGTGGTTCGGGCCGCCGCCGGTCAGCACGTAGATGGTGTCGAAGATCTGGAAGCCGCCGACGATGTTGAGCAGCAGGGCGAGCGCCACCACCGGGCGCAGGATCGGCAGCACGATGCGCAGCGCCACGGTGGCGCTGCCGGCGCCGTCGAGCTCGGCCGCCTCGATCAGCTCGCGGTCGACCGCCAGCATGCCGGCGAGGAACAGCATCATCGTCCAGCCCGACCACTGCCAGCTGGCCACCCAGACGACCACCCAGAGCACGAGATCGGGCGCCGACAGCCAGGCGACGCGTCCGGCCAGCAGCCACTGCGTGAGCTGCGCGACCGGGCCGTCGACCCCGAGCAGCTGCTGCCAGGTGAGGCCGACGAACACCATCGAGATGACGGTCGGGAAGAAGAAGAGGGCGCGCAGGAAGGTGGCGAAGCGCAGCCGGTAGAACCACAGCGTGAAGGCGAGCAGGAAGGCGACCGCCATCTGCAGCGCGGTCGACGCCACCGCGAACAGGGCGGTGTTGAGGAGCGCCTTGCGCAGCACGCGGTCGGCCGGCATCGCCGCATAGTTCTCCAGCCCGGCGAACGCCGCCTGGCCGAGCGGCGTGAAGCCGTTCCAGTGGCGCAGCGACAGCCAGATCGCGAAGCCGAGGGGAAAGGCGAGGAACAGGGCGAAGAACGCCATCGCCGGGGCGACGAACGCGTAGCCCGTTCCGGCCTCCGCCCAGCGGCCGGGATGGCGCCGGGCGCCGGCCTGCGGCGCCCGGCGGGCGATCCCTACTTGCACGTCGGCGCGCAGGCGTGGTCCTTCTTGTTGGCGTCCTGCACCTCCTGCAGCAGCTCGTCGACCGTCTTCTGGCCGAGCAGCAGGGCCTGCAGCCCGTTGGTCAGGGCGCTGTCGGTGTTCGGGCTGTAGGTGTTCTCGTCGACCGCCGTGCGGGCCGTGGCGGCGACGTCGATCTGCGCCTTGAGGACCGCGGCCCAGCTGTTCGGGTCGACCTTGTCGGGCGCCACCTCGGTCATGATCGGGAAGATCCCCTGGGCCAGCAGGCCCTGCTGCGAGGCCGGGCTGTTGAGCTGCTTGACGAAGGCCACCATGGTGCGGATGTGGGCCGGATCCTTCTGCGCCTCGGACACCACCGGGATGATGAACTCGAGGTCGTTGGAGCTGGTCAGCACCGGCGCCGCCTTGGCATCGAGCCGCGGGAACAGCGCCACGCCGATGTTGGGGACCTCCTTGGCCGGGTAGAAGCCGTCCATCCACGGCCCGAACGGCCAGGCCATCGAGGCCTTGCGGGCGCCGAAATCGACCTTCGAGTCGGGATCGTAGTTCTTCTCCAGCGCGCCCTCGTAGAACACGCCGGCGTCGTAGAGCTTCTTGAACAGCTCGGCCGCCTGGCGGAACTCCGGCGAGGTCCACGGGTACTTGCCCTCGTCGGCGAGCCGCGCCTTCGACCCGTCGGGGTCGAAGTTGGCTTCCAGCGTGTAGAAGGTGTAGTCGTAGTTGAAGAGGGCCTGCGAGTTGAGGCCGTTGGCCATGGTCGGCAGGCCGGCCTTCTTGAGATCGGCCGCCAGCGCGATCAGGCCCGCCACGTCCTCGGGCATGCGGTCGCGTCCGACCTTCGCCAGCATGTCCTTCCAGTACCAGACCAGCATCGGGCCGAGGCTGACATTGGCGGCGAAGATGTGGTCGCCGGTGCGGTACTGGCTGGCCGGGACCTTGTCCCAGCCCTTGATCCAGCCCTGCCACTCGGGGTCGGCGTCGATATGGGGCTTGTAGTCGAGGATCTGGCCCGCCTCGAACAGCTGCAGCTGGGCGGCGCCCGGCAGCTGGGTGGCGACGTCCGGCGCCTGGCCGCTGGCCACCCCGGTCTTGATCATCTGGATGATGTTGGTCGGGTCGGTGTACTGCACCTCGATGGTGACCCCGGCATGGGCCGCCTGGAAGGCCGCGATCTGCTCGCGCAGCCACTTGTCGTAGTTGTCCTGCGGAAAGAAGGAGAGCAGGCGGTAGCTGCCCGGGGCCAGCGCCTGATCGGCCGCCCCGCCTTCGACCGGCGCGCCGCCCAGCAGCGCCGCGATCGTTCCCGCCAGCAGCAGGGTCCGGCCGACCCGACCGCGAATCCCCGGCATCGTCCCGCGCATCTTCGCCTCCCTATCCCTATCCCTGTCGCGTTGCAGCGGCGGCCCCGGGCAACGACTCTCCCCGGCGACCGCTATGGCAAAGTGATCAGATCACATGTCACCTGATCTGACGCTAGCATGCGCTAACCGTTCCGGCAAGACTCGAGCCGGCTGGGCGTGCCCGCGCGGCGGCAGCGCCAACAGGCCGCTGCGCGGCGGCGCCGGTTGTGCTTAGCTCGCCTGCGCCTGGCCGGCGGCGCGGATCACGAGACGGGGCGGAGAGCGACCATGACGATCATCGACTTGCGCAGCGACACCGTGACCCGCCCGACGCCGGCCATGCGCCGCGCCATGGCGGAGGCCGAGGTCGGCGACGACTACTACGGCGACGATCCGTCGGTGCGCGCGCTCGAGGAACGCGCCGCTGCGCTGCTCGGCAAGCCGGCGGCGCTGCTGGTGCTGAGCGGGACCATGGGCAACCTGGTGTCGCTGCTCGCCAGCTGCCAGCGCGGCGACGCGGTGCTGCTGGCGGCCAACAGCCACATCGGCATGAACGAGGGCGGCAACATCGCCGCCCTGGCCGGATTGATGCCGACGATCGTCCCGGACCCGCTCGGGCTGCGTCTGCCCGAGCAGGTCCTCGCGGCCGTCCGTCCGCCGAGCCTGCTGACCGCGCCCCTGACGCTGGTCTGCCTGGAGAACACGCACAACGCGGCCGGCGGAAGCTGCCTGACCGTGGCCGCCACCCGCGCGCTCGGCGAGACGGCCCGCGCCGCGGGCTGCCGGGTCCATCTCGACGGCGCGCGGCTGTTCAACGCCGCGGTGGCGCTGGGCGTGGCGGCGAGCGACCTGGCCGGCCCGGTCGACTCGGTGACGTTCTGCCTGTCCAAGGGCCTCGGCTGCCCGGCCGGGTCGATCGTCGCCGGCGACCGGGAGTTCGTTGCCCGGGCGCGCCGCTGGCGGCAGACGATCGGCGGGGGCATGCGGCAGGCCGGGGTCTTCGCCGCGGCCGGGCTGGTCGGCCTCGACCAGATGATCGACCGGCTGGCGATCGACCACGCCAATGCCCGCCGGCTGGGCGAGCTCGTCGGCGAGGCCGGATTGCGGCTCGACGGCGAGGTGCAGACCAACCTGGTGTTCGCCGAGGTCCCCGCCGGGATGATGGAGGCCGGCGCGCTGGTCGCCGAGCTGGGACGGCGCGGGGTGCGGATCAACCCGCCGCGCGGCCGCCGCATCCGGTTCGTCACCCATGCCGACGTCGCGGCGTCGGATATCGAGCAGGCCGGGCGCATCCTCGCCGCCGCGGTGCGCGCCGCCGCCTGACGATCAGCCCGCGCCCGGGCTGCCGCCGCCGGCCGCCGAGGTCGCGTGGTCGGCCGCGAGCCGGCGCCGCAATACCTTGCCGATGGCGCTGCGTGGCAGGCTGTCGCGCAGCAGGATCTCGGCCGGGGCGCGCGGGCCGAGCCGCGCGCGGCAGAAGGCGATCAGCGCCGCCGGCTCGACCGGGGCGCGCAGCACCACCGCCGCAGCGGCGACATCGCCCCAGGCGCCGCGCACCGGGAAGGCGGCGGCCTCGGCCACCGCCGGATGGGCGAGCAGCACCGCCTCGATGTCGGCGGGATAGGCCTTGACGCCGCTCACCACCATGGCGTCGTCGACGCGGCCGCGCAGGAACAGCGCGCCCTCGGGCGAGAGCAGGCCGAGATCGCCGGGGTGGTACCAGCCGCCGCGGAACGACCGGGCGGTCGCCTCCGGATCGTCGAGATAGCCGTCCGGCAGCGACGGGCAGCGCAGCCTCACCTGCCCGACCGCGCCGGCCGGCAGCGTCCGGCCGTCCTCGTCGGCGATCTCCAGGGTGACGTCGTCATAGGCGAAGCCCACCGTCTCCGGGAAGGCACGCTGCGCCGCGGCGTCGGCCCGCGTGATGTACCAGCACTCGTTGCTGCCGTAGGTGATCGACAGGGTCGGGGCGATCCGCCGCCGCACCGGCGCGCGCATCGCTTCCGGCAGCGGCGCCGAGCTGACGGTCAGGTCCTTGAGCCCCGGGAAGCGCGGCGCGTCCTCGGCCGGCAGGCTGCGCAGCAGCGCCGCGACATGGTCGGGGGTGAGGGCCAGCCGGTTGATCTGCTCGCGGTCGACCACCGCGCAGAGCCGCGCGACGTCGAGCTCGCCGCCGGCCAGCCGCACCGTGCCGCCGCCATCCAGCACCTGCATGGCGTTGCACAGGCCGTAGGTGAAGTGCAGGGCGGTGATTGTCAGCAGCCGGTCGTCGCGGCCGCCGCCATTGTGCCGCCGGCCGGCGGCGCTGATCAGGCGCTGCGCGTCGTGGCTGCGCGCCATCGCCTTGGGTGCCGCCGTGGTGCCCGAGGAAAGGCAGAGCAGCCAGGCGTGCGCCCCGCCGGGATGGCCCGGCGCGGCGGGCGCGGGTGCGGCGGCGGCCTCGAGCCAGCCGGGATCGGGCGCCAGCAGCGGCAGCCCGGGCAGCGCGGCGGCCGCATCCTCCCCGATCACCGCGGCCAGGCCGAAGCGGCGCGCCAGGGCCGCGCGGAACGCGGCCGGCTCGTGCAGCGGCAGCAGCATGGCCGGCGCGCCGAGCCGGGCCAGCGCGTAGACGATGACGAGATAGGCGGGGGCGCGGCCCGGCAGCGACAGCCCGACCCGGTCGCCGGCCGCCAGCCCGAACCCGGCGAGGCCCCGGGCGGCGCGGTCGATCGCCTGGTCGAGCGTGCGGTAGTGCAGCACGTGCCGCGGTCCGATCAGCGCCGGCGCCCACGGCGTCTGCGCCGCCCAGCTCCTGATCGCGTCGGCGACGTTGCCGGCCGCGCTCATGCCGCGGCGCGCGACAGGGCGGCGAGCAGCGGCGCCGGCTGCAGCGGCTTCGACAGGCGCGGCACGCCGGCGAATTCCGGCGGCCACGGGAAGCTGGTCCCGTAGCCGGTGAGGAAGACGAAGGGGACGCCCCGGCGGCGCAGCAGCGCCGCGGCGGGAAACACCGTCTTGCCGTCGAGATTGACGTCGAGCACGGCGCCGTCGAGCGGCTCCCGCTCGGCGATCGCCAGCGCCTCCTCCAGGGTCGCCACCGGCCCGACGACCCGGTAGCCGGCATCGCCGAGCAGCGCGGCGAGCTCGGCGGCGAGCCAGGCCGAGTCCTCGACGACCAGGATGCGGCGCCCGGCCTCGGGCCTCGCCGGGGCGGGCGCCATGACGGCCGCGGGATCGGCCGGCCGGCCCCGCTCGAAGCCGTCGAGCGGCACGGCGATGTCGCATTCCAGGCCCTCGGCGGGATAGCGCAGCTCGGCCGCGCCTTCGAGGTCGTGCCTGACCGTGTGGGTGATCAGCCGGGAGCCGAAGCCATGCCGGGTCGGCGGGCGGACCGGCGGGCCGCCGCGCTCGCGCCAGCGCAGGGTCAGGCGGCGGCCGGCGCCCTCCTGCACCTGCCAGCCGACCTCGAGCCGCCCGGTCGCGGTCGACAGCGCGCCGTACTTGGCAGCGTTGGTCGCCAGCTCGTGCAGCACCAGGGTGAGCGCCTGCGCGGCCTTGGGCCCGAGCACCAGCTCCGGGCCGGCCACGGCGATGCGGCCGGGTCCTTCGGCATAGGCGTCGACGGCGGCACCGACCAGCCGGGCGAGCGCGGCGCCGTGCCATTGCGCCTGGCCGAGGATGGCGTGCGCCCCGGCCAGCGCCTGGACCCGGCCGATGAAGGCCTCGCGCGGCTCGCCGGCCGGCAGGCTCTGGCGGGCGATGGCCTGGATGCCGGCGAGCGTGTTCTTCACCCGGTGGTCGAGCTCGGCGAGCAGCAGCCGCTGCCGCGACTCGAAGGCGTCGCGCTCGGCGTCGCGGCGGCGCAGGCGCTGCGCCGCGCCGGCCAGCGCCGCGCCGACGCCGTCGACCTCGGCGATGCCGGAAGCCGGCGCCTCCGGCTGGCCGCCGCGGTCGAGCAGAGCCGCGGCGGCGGCCAGCCGGGTCAGCGGGCGCTCGATGCGGCGGGCCAGCAGCACCGCCGCCAGCAGGCCGAGCCCGAGCGCCAGCAGGCCGGTCGAGGCGAGCAGCACCATGTCGCGGATCAGCGGCGCGGTGAGCTGCGCCTTGGGCATCGAGATCGAGGCCGTCCAGCCGCTCACCGGCGAGCGGTTCCAGACGACGACGATCGGGACGCCCTCGCGCGAGACCAGCTCGATGTGCCCCTCCGGCGCGGCGCGGACCGCGGCGACGAAGGTGGGGTTGGCCGGCTTGCCGGCGACCTCGGCCTGGCGCAGGTTGCGGCCGACGATCGTGCCCTGGGCGTCGATCACCGCCGCTATGCCGCCCTCGGGCAGCGCCTGCTCGCGCAGGATGGCGGCGATGTTGTCGAGGGTGAGCCGCGCCGCCAGCACCTGCACCGGCTTGCCGTCGCGCAGCACCGGAACATAGGCCGCGACCACCGGCTGGCCGAGGATCGAGCTTTGGAAGAGGCCCGAGATCATCGACCGGCCGGAGGCCAGCACCTCCTTCATGTAGGGCAGGTCGGCCCGCGGCTCGAAGCTCGCGCCGAAGGGACGGTCGGTATGCAGCACGAGCCGTCCGGTCGCATCGCCCAGCCCGATCGCCCAGCCCGGCGAATGGTTGCGCGCCGCCGCGACCGCCTCGTCATGGAAGGCGGCGAGATCGCCGCCGGCGAGCGCCCGGCTGGCGGCCAGCGTCGACAGCATCCCGAGCGCCGAGGACAGCTCCCGGTCGAGCAGGCCGGCGAGCGCCTTGCTGGTCGCCTGCGTCGCTCCCACGGCAGCGTCGTAGTCGGTGCGGTAGTCGAGCGCGATGCGCGCCGCGAAGAAGACGATCGGCGGCAGGACGGTCGCGGCGACCAGCAGCATCAGCCACGACCTGACGCGCCGGGGAGGCCGGCGCCGCGGCGCGCCGGCCGCGGGCGGGCGAGCGAGGCGGGAGAGCTTCATGCAGGCTCCGGCATCCCTCGATCCCGGGCAGGGCGCCGCCGCCGTCCACCCTCGCGGCGCCTGAGCGCGTCACCTGCCCGGGCGCCAGCTTAGCGCGGCCGCGGGAGGCGGCAAAGCGCGTCGGTGCGCCCGCCTCAGCCGCCGCCGGCGCGGAAGTCCGCCGCGGCCAGCCGGAACAGCACGTGGCGCCGCAGCCGGTGGCCCCGCGGCAGCGCCGGGTGATCGAAGTCCCCGGCCGGATCGTGGGTCATGCCGAGCCGCGCCATCACGGCGCGGGAGCGCTGGTTGCCGCGCGGGGTGAAGGACACCACCTCGGCGAGGCCGAGCGGGCCGAAGCCCTGGGCGAGGGCGAGCCGGGCGGCCTCGGTGGCGTAGCCCCGTCCCCACTGGGCGAAGGCGAGCCGCCAGGCGATCTCGACGCAGGGCGTGAAGCGCTCGTGGAAGCGCGGCACCGCCAGCCCGGCGAAGCCGATGAACGGCGCCAGGTCGGGCAGCTCGAGCGCCCAGGGTCCGAACCCGTGCTCGGCGAAGTGGCCCGCGATCCGGTCGAAGAGGGCGTCGCTCTCGGCGCGATCGAGCCGCTGCGGGAAATAGGCCATCACCCGCGGGTCGGCGTTCATCGCGGCGAACGGCTCGCGGTCCGCCTCCCGCCAGGGACGCAGCAGGACGCGGCCGCCGGGCAGGATCGGGACCGGCATCGCGGCATCGTAGCGCGCAACCCGGCCGCGGTCCGCACATTGCTGGGGACCGCGCTGACAAGACCGCGCGGCACCGCGCGGCGCCGGCCTTCAGCGGCGGCGCGCCAGCCGCCGCCCGCCGCGTCGCGCCAGGCCGAGCGGCCGGCCGAGATACCAGAGCGGCCAGCCGCGGCGGCCGGTCTCGGCGCACCACCAGGCGAGATAGGCCGGCGAGGGCAGCAGCAGGAAGCGGGCGAGCGCGGCGCGCGAGCGCCAGCCGCCGGCCGCCAGCAGCGTGTCGGCGCCGGCCCGCGGCCCGCGGCGCAGCGCCGCCAGCGTGGCGTCGCGAGCCGCCGCCGGGCTGGCCCGCGCCGCGCCGGCGAGCGCCGCGAGGGCGTCGGCGGGCGGCGCCGCGTCGGCGAGGCCGGGCAGCGCCGCGAGCATGGTGGCGAGCGGCAGGGCGAGCCCGCTCGCCGTCGCCGCCGCGGCCAGGCGATCCCAGTCGAGGGCGGCGCCCTCGCGCCGCAGCAGCAGCGCGGCATCGGCCACCCAGCTCACCCGGTCGCGGCCGCCCTGGCAGAGGGCCAGGCCGCAGAGCTGCAGCAGCATGTCGGCCGGATCGAGGATCCGCAGCGTCGCGCCGGCGATCGGACGCGGCCGGCTGCGCGCCCGCAGATCGGCCTGCGGCAGCCGGAACAGCGGCAGCGGCAGCGGCGCCGCATGCAGCGCCACCGGCACCGTGCCGGGATGGAGGGCGAGCGCCTCGCCCGGGCCGGTGGCCGTCACCGCGAAGCCGGCCGCCGCCAGGGCATCGCCCGCCGCGGCGAGGTCGCCCGGCTCGATCAGCAGGTCGAGATCGTGGCAGTGGCGCAGCGCCGGATCGGGATAGACGGTGTGCGCCAGGGCGGCGCCCTTCAGCAGGATCGGCTCCAGGCCGCGGGCGGCGAGCGCGTCGGCCGCCTGGCGGAGCACGGCGGCGAGATGGCCGGCGCGGTGCCGCTCGCGCAGCGCCACGGTGCGCAGATAGGGGGTGAGCTCGCGCCCGGGGTCGATGCCGTTCTCGCGCAGCGCGTGATGCAGCAGCGGCAGCAGCCGCTTCGTGCCGGTCGCCGAGATCACGAGATGCCGGCGGGGATGCTCGACCACGCCGAGCCAGCCCTCCCACGCCCGGCGCGCCGCCGCGCCGCGCCGCAGGCAGGTGCCGAGCAGCAGCGCCTCGCCCTGCACCGGCAGCAGCAGCGCGAGCAGGTCGGCCAGCGGCGGCGGCGCGCTCACGGCCGGGCGAGCCGGCGGTAGAGCGCGTCGTAGGCGTCGACGAACGGCCTCCAGGCGAAGCGCGCCGCGGCATCGGCGCGGGCGGCGGCGCCGAGCCGGGCGGCGCGGCCCGGATCGTCGAGCAGCGCCGCCGTCGCCTGCGCCAGCGCCGCGGCGTCGCCGGGCGGCACCAGCAGCCCGGTGACCCCGTCGCGCACGACCTCCGGCAGGCCGCCGACCGCGGCGGCGACCACCGGGCGCCCGGCCTGCGCCGCCTCCAGCGCCACCAGCCCGAAGGGCTCGATCCGCGACGGCATCAGCACCAGGCTGGCGGCCCGGATCAGCGCCGGCACCGCCGCCGGCTCGACCGGCCCGGCGAACCGCACGGCGTCGCCGAGCCCGAGGCCGGCCGCCCGGAGCCGCAGCGCGGGCAGCGCCTCGCCGTCGCCGGCCAGCGTCAGCGTCAGGCCGGGCCGCCCCGTGCGCAGCCGCTGGACGGCGTCGAGGGCGAGGTCGAAGCCCTTGTGCGGCACCATCATGCCGAGCCCGAGCAGGCCCGGCGGACCGGCGGGCGGCGGCACCGGCGGGCCAAGCGGCGCGGGCAGGGCGTTGAGCAGGACCGCCGCCCGGCCGGCGATCTCCGGCCCCGCGTCCAGCATGGCGTCGAGCACCGCCCGCGAGCAGGCGGTCACCGCGGCGGCGGCGCGCAGGCTGCGGCCGATGGCGCCGTCCGGCCGGCAGGCCGCCGCCGGGTAGAAGCGGTGCAGGGTGACGAGCAGCGGAGCGGGATGGGCGGCCTCGGTCTCGTGATGGAACAGCTCGGAATAGCCGGGCGCCCAGAGATGGACGAGCTGCGGCCGCAGGGCCTGCTTCAGCGCAGCGACGCGGCGGCGCAGCGCCGGCACGGCGGCGAGCTCGCCGCCGAGCGCGCGGCGGAAGGGCAGGCGGTGGATGGCGATCCCGTCGCGCTCCTCGCGCTCCGGCAGCCCGTCAGGCCGCCGGTCGGTCACCACCGCGATCTCGTGGCCGCGCGCCGCCAGGGCCGGCAGCAGCGCCGCGCCCAGGACCGGGCCGCCGCCGAGCGCCGGCCAGTAGGAGCTGGACCAGGCCAGGATGCGCATCAGGCGGGCCCGAGCAGCCGCTCGATCCAGCCGCGATAGACGGCGCCGACCGCCTCGGGCGCGAGCTGCGGCCGGAGCTGCGCCGCGAAGCGGGCCGTCTCCTCCCAATAGGCCGGCGACAGCCAGCGCGCCGGATCGTCCGGGTCGGCCACCGCGAAGCCGCGGGCGCGGAACCAGGCGGCGGTGGCGCTGTCGGGGTTGCAGGCGAAGGGGATGCCGGAGGCGACGAACTGCTGGCCCTTGGTCGGCGGCTTGGTGCGCTGGGCGAAGTCGTCGCCCTTGATGTCGATGGCGGCGCGGCACTCGGCCATCATGCGGCGCTGGCGCTCCGGCTCCCAGGCGAGCGCGGCATGGCCGTTGATCGCCCCGTCCGCGACCGCGAGGGCGACGCCGAGCCGGCGCGCCACGGCGCCGGCCGCATCCCGGGCGCGCGGGTTGTCGAGGTCGGTCAGCAGGCGCAGCGGCGCCGGCAGCGGGTTGCGCTCGAGGCGGCGCAGCAGGTGCGGCAGATGCTGCAGGCCGCCGACCCACAGCACGTAGCCCGCCGCGTGCCAGGCCGCCGGCTCGGCCAGCACGTCGCGGCCGTGATGCTCGACGTGGCCGAGCCGCCGGCAATGCGGGCGGAGCAGCGGCAGCAGCGCCTCGCTGTGCGACAGCACCAGGTCGCAGCCGGCGAGGAAGGCGGCGTCGGCGAGCAGCGCCGCGGCGCTCTCGTAGCGGTCGATCGGCAGGAAGACGATCCGCGTCCCGGCCGCCCGCGCCGCCGCGAGGAAGGCCTCGGGCGGGCGCTGCTTGACCAGCAGCAGCAGGTCGGCCGCCGGCGGCCGCGCCAGGCCGGCGAAGGGCACCACCTCGTAGTGGGCGGCGAGCGCGGCGGCGGTGCCCTCACCGACCCACTGCCAGGAAGGCAGCGGCCGGACCGGGCCGATGGCGATCCGCCTCATCCCGGGCCGCGGCGGCGGTCCAGCGTCGCCTTGATCACCCGGAGGAACTCGCGGGCCGAGGCATCGCCGCGGCGGGACAGGTTGTCGCCATGCTCGCGATGCAGGGTCAGCGCGTCGGGCAGCAGCGCGACCGCGAGCCCGGCATCGGCGGCGCGCAGGAACCAGTCGGCGGAATCGGCATACCACAGGGCCGGCGCGAAGCCGCCGACCCGGGCGAAGGCGGCGCGCCGCGCCAGCAGCGTGGTGCTGAGCATGCCGGGCAGCGCCGGGCCGGGCGGCGCGCCTGCGCGGAAGCGCCGGATGTGGGTGGTGCAGGCGTCGAGCCCCGGCTCGGCGGCGAGCCGGGCGACCTGGCGCTCCAGCTTCTCCGGCAGCCAGAGGTCGTCGGCGTCGAGGAAGGCGACGAGCTCGCCGGTCGCCGCCGCCACCCCGAGGTTGCGCGTCGCCGGCGGGCCGGCGCGGCGGTGGCGCACGAAGCGGGCGGAGAAGCAGGCCGCCACCGCCTCGACATCGTCGCTCGACTCGTCGTCGGCGACGATCAGCTCGATCGGCCGGTGGCTCTGGGCGCGGATGCTGGCCAGCGCCTCGGCGAGATAGCGCGTCGAGTTGTGCGTCGGCACGATGCAGCTGACCAGCGGCGCGGCGATCATCGCGCCACCCGCTCGAGCAGGGCCGCGATCGCGCCGGCGACCGCGGCGGGGTCGGCACCCTGGCGGAGATGGAAGCAGGGCACGGCGCGGACCAGCGCGCCCAGCCGGGCGAACTCGGCGGCGCCGAGCCCGCCCTGGCGGTGGTCGGCGCCGAGCGGCAGCAGCAGGGGCAATGCCTGCGCCGGCGCCGCCGGGGCGATGCGCGTGGCGCCGTCCTCCGCCGGGCGCGGCAGCAGGATCGCGGCGATGCGCGCCAGCCGCGCGGCGCGGCAGCCCGGCACATGGGCCGGCAGGAGCAGCGCCTTGTCCTCCCCGGCGCCGGGCGGCAGCGCGTGCGCGGCCAGCGCCGGGGCGCGGGCGAGATGGAAGGGCAGCAGGTTGGCCGAGCCGTAGAGGCTGTGGCCCCAGAACCGGCCGTCGGCGTCGCGCTCCAGCCCGACCGAGTCGTCGCCGAGGAAGGCGAAGCCGGCGGCGACGCAATCGAGCGTGCAGGCGGTCTTGCCGCTGCCCGAGGCGCCGGCGAGCAGCACGCCGGCGCTGCCGCGGGCGACCAGCCCGGCATGCAGCCGGACCAGGCCGAAGCCGCGATAGAGCTGGCCCATCATGCGGGCGAGCGGCCGGCCGCGCTCCTGCAGCGACAACGCCGTCCCGGCGCGAAAGCTGCCGACCAGCCGCCCGTGGCCGCGGTCGAGCCAGGCGACCCGCTCGGGCCGCTCCTCGCGCAGGTAGCGATGCCCGGCATGGCTGGTCATCCGCCACTCCTCGCGGCCCCAGGCGAGCAGGGCGGGGGCGGTCAGCGGCGGGCGCGCGACGCCGGCCGCCTGCTCGTCCCAGAGCTCGATGGCCGGGGCCGCCGCATCCTCCGGCGCGGCCTCGCCATCGTCGAGATGGGCGAAGGTCGCCGCGACCGCCCCGGCGAGCGCGCTGCCGGCGACGGCGAGGCGGACCGGCCGGCGGGCGAGGCAGAGGCGGCGGTCCCGCCGCTCCGCCGGGATGGCGGCGGCGGCGCGGGCGAAGGCGGCGCGCATCGCCGCGAAGTCGGCGGCGGCCGGCTCAGCGCTCGCCGAGGTCGCTGAACTCGGGGATCGGGGGATCGAAGGCAAGCAGGTCCTTCATGTCGCCGTACTTGTTCAGGATCGGGGTCTCGTAGCCCGCCGCCGGCAGCTCGAGCGCCGGCGCGGGTGCGGGCGGCTCGTCGGCGGCGCGCGGGCGCAGCAGCCCCTCGGCCACCAGCTGGCCGGCGATGGCGGCAAGATCGGCCGCGGCACGCTCCGGCGCGACCCCGTAGCGCGCGGCGATCGCCGCCGCCGCCTCGGCCGGATCGGCGCCGGCGGCGAGCAGGACCCAGATCGCGGCGCCGTTGCGGTCGAGGCTGTAATAGCCGCCCTTCGACAGATCCATGATGATCGCCTCGCCGTCGATGACCTCGGCAAGGATCTCCGGACCGGCAATGCGCAGCCGCTGTCCCGACATGCCCCCTCCGCCCGCGGGCGCCCCCTCCGGCGACTATAGGATCGCGCCCGGGGTGGGTCCAGCCGGGGCGGGTCCAGCCAGGGCGGATCCGGCCGGGGCGGCGTGCGGCAGCTTGACGAACAGGCCGTTGGGCGTGTCGAGCGACAGCGGGAAGTGCCGCAGCCTGACGCCGCTGCGCCGCGCGACGAAGTCGATGCTGAGCTGGTCGCGGCGCGAGCCGCCGCAGATCTCCTCCCACCACGCCTCGTTGAAGGCGGCCACCGCCGGCGAATGCCGGCGCAGCAGCACCGAGGCCTCGCACAGGCCGGCCGCGCGGGGATGGCCGGCCGCGCGGTAGCGGCGCATCTGCGCCTCGATCACCTCCGGCCGGTCGAGGCCGAGCGCCAGGCAGGCGGCCGCCTCGCGATAGCAGCAGCGGCGGCGACCATGGCGGAACAGGCAGAGGTCGGCATCGCCGAGATAGAGCTCGACCAGGCGGCCGGCCGGGAAGGGCGCCGCCAGCATCACCGAGCCGTCGAGCCAGAGGCTGTACGCCGCCTGCGGCAGGAAGCGGTGCGGCAGCACCTTGTAGATCTTGGCGGCGCGCACCGGGTCGCCCGCGACGGTCGGCACCGGCAGGACCCGCCACCCGGCGGCGTCCGCCGGCCGGCTGGCGGCGTCGAGGAAGGCGACCAGCTCGGCCTCGCCTACCGCGTCCGGCGGCTGGCGGAGCAGCGCGTCGTAGCCGGCGGTGATCGCGGTGTAGATGGTCAGCCGCGCGCCCGCGGCCGGCACCGGGGCCAGCGCCGGCCGCGGCGGTGGTCCCGGCGGCGGTCCCGCCGGCCAGCGCCGGGCAAGGCGCTGCCGGTCGGGCGGCGCGCCGCCGCCGGCGCATAGGCCCAGCGCGGCGCCGGGCCGGCTGCGGCCCGGTAGCCCAGCGCCGCCGCCTTGCGGCGGAGATCGAGCAGCGCCGCCTCGAGGGTCAGGAAGGCCTCCTCCAGGCCGCCCGCCGCGAGCCAGAATGCGGTGCGGGCGGCGAGCCGGACGGGATCGGCGGCGCTGCCCTCGAGCAGGGCGAGCGCCGGCTCCCCGGCGAAGCGCCGGAGCAGCGCGGCGAGCTCGGCGGGCGCGATCGCCCGGCCGGGCGCGCGATCGCGACCACCGCGCCGCGGGCCTGCGCGGCGCCGCGGTTGATCGCCTGCAGCAGGGCGCGGCCGGCGGCCGGCGCGACACCCGGCCGGCGGACGCGCGGCTGGCCCGGCGCCGCCGGGCCGTCGCTCCAGGTCCCCAGGGTGATCGCGCAGCCGCCGACCGCGGCCCGGCGCAGCAGCAGGCCGCGGGCCAGGCTGCCGGGCGGCGGCACGGAGCGGCGATCGGGACCGGTCGGCTCGGGGCGCCGGCTCACCGACCGTCCGGCCGCCCGCCGCACGGCATCGCCATGGGCTGGTCCCTCCCCGCTGCGAGGCCGCCATTCAACCGTGGCGGCCCGGAGCGGGTCAATGCGGGAGGATGCGGGCTCCTCAGTCGGCCGGCTGGTCGGCGGCCTGCTGCAGCGATCCCGCCGGCGGCAGCCCGAGCAGGACCGCCAGGTCGTCGGGCGGGAAGCGATGCTCGGGAATGTTGCGGAACTTGCCGTTGCAGCGCGCCGGGAAGCTCTCCTGCGTGCCGATCGCCAGGATCCGGGCGTAGCGGTCCAGCTGCTCGCAGGGCAGCTGGCCGAGATCGCGCGCCTTGTAGCCGCCGTTGGAGAAGCCGATCACCGTCAGGCCGCGCGGCAGCCTGGTGATGCGGCAGGCCTGCATCGCCGAGCGCTCGATCTGCGACAGGTCGGCATCGCCCCATTGCAGCATGCCGTCGCCGTTGACGGTGGTGGCGAGCGGCGCGGCGATGCGGATCCGATGCCGGCGGGCGAGTTCCGCGAGGGCGGCGCGGTTGGCGATCTCCAACGCGCGCGAGCCGCGCACGTCGCTCGGGCCGGTGGGCGGAAACCAGCCATGCAGGTAGATCGCCGCGACCGGCCAGCCGTCGCTGCCGGGCACGTGCTCCGGCAGGCAGGCGCTCTGCGGCGCTGGCGGCGAGGCCGGCCCGTCGGCCGCAGCGTGCCCAGCCGCCGCCGCCAGCATCAACACCGCCAGCAGGATCCTGGCCATCATCTCCGCTCCGCCCACGCACCTCAGACAGGTCGCCCGAGCCCAACAGCCGCCGCTTCGCGGCGGTTCCCGCGCGGTCGACGGCGCCGGCCGCGTCGATGCGCCGGCGTGACGACGCGGCCAAGCTTCTCTATCCTAGCGGCCCGGGGTCCTTTTCTGGAGTCGCTATCCCGATGCTCAGCCGCCGTCGCCTGCTCTCGCTCGTTCCCGCCGGCCTCGCCGCCGGTGCCATCGCCCGCGCCGGCGGCGCCAATGCGGCCGTCCCCACCCTCACCCGCATCGCCGAGGAAGCCTTCATCTACGGCTTCCCGATGGTGATGAACTACGGGGTGATGTACGAGTACTTCATCGACAAGGCGTCGCCGCAGTACAAGACGACCTTCAACACGCTCTACAATACCGCCCGGGTCTACACGCCGCAGGACACGGCGGTGGTCACGCCGAACAGCGACACGCCCTACTCCTTCGTGGCGATGGATCTCCGCGCCGAGCCCTTCGTGCTGTGCAACCCGGAGATCGAGAAGGGCCGCTACTTCTCGTTCCAGCTGGTCGATCTCTACACCTGCAACTTCGGCTATGCCGGCAGCCGCGCCACCGGCAACGGCGCCGGCTGCTTCATGATCGCCGGCCCGGGCTGGACCGGCGAGACGCCGCCCGGCATCGCCAAGGTGTTCCGCTGCGAAACCGAGATCGCGCTGGCGATCATCCGCACCCAGCTCTTCGATCCCGCCGACATCGACAACGTCAAGAAGATCCAGGCCGGCTACCGCGCCCAGCCCTTGTCGGCCTTCCTCGGTAAGCCGGCGCCGGCCGCCGCGCCGGCGATCGACTGGCCGAAGATCGACCGCAAGCTGGGCGCCGCCAACCCCTTCGGCTACCTCGCCTTCCTGCTGCAATTCTGCCCGGCGACCGGCACCGCGGCGGTCGAGGCGCCGCTGCGCGCCCAGATGGCCAGGATCGGCATCGAGGCCGGCAAGCCCTTCGACCCGGCGAAGCTGGACAAGGCGCAGCGCGGCGAGCTGGCCGACGGCGGCCGGCGCGGGATGCGCAAGATCAAGCAGCAGGTCGCCAGGCTGGGACGTCTCGAGAATGGCTGGCAGGTCGCCGCCGGGGCCTTCGGCGACCGGAAGATGTTCGACGGCAACTGGACGCGGCGGGCCGCGGCCGCGGTGGCCGGGATCTACGGCAACGACGCCGCCGAGGCGCTCTACCCGCTGCTGATGACCGACAAGGCCGGGCAGAAGCCGGACTGCAGCAAGCATCGCTACACCCTGACCTTCCCGGCCGGCGGGCTGCCGCCGGTCAAGGCCTTCTGGTCGGTGACGATGTATGACGGCAAGACCCAGCTGCTGGTCGACAATCCGATCAACCGGTACCTGATCAACACGCCGATGCTGCCCGGGCTGAAGAAGGGCGCCGACGGCTCGCTGACGATCTACATCCAGAAGGACTCGCCGGGCGCCGACAAGGAGTCGAACTGGCTGCCGGCGCCGGACGGCCCGATCTATGTCGCCATGCGGCTCTACTGGCCGGAGGAGAGCGCCCTCAAGGGGACGTGGAAGCCGCCGGCGGTGCACCAAGCCGGGTGAGAACGACCGCGGCGGGGTCCGGCCGCGGCACGAACCAGGGACGGGAGCTATCATTCATGCGACTTGCTATTCTCGGGCTCGCCGCCGCTGCGGCGGCACTGGCGGCGGCGGCTGCCGTCGCGGGCGACTTTCCCGCCCGCAAGCCCGGCCTCTGGGAGATCACGATCACCGGGGTCGGCGGCACCAAGAAGCCGCTCACCGCGAAGCTCTGCCTCGACCAGGCGACGTCCGATGCGCTGATCGGCCAGGGCATGGCGCAGGCCAAGAGCCAGTGCAGCAAGCGGGAGGTGCATTTCTCCGGCAGCACCGGCACCTTCGACAGCATCTGCAAGTTCTCCACCGTGACCGTGACGTCGCACGGCACGATCGTCTTCACCGGCGACGACGCCTATCGCACGATCAGCACGATGCATTACGACCCGCCGATGCACGGCAAGGCGGACGCCTCGGTGCAGAGCGATGGCAAGTGGGTCTCGCCCTGCCCGGCCGACATGAAGCCGGGCGACATGATCACCGCCACCGGCGCGCGCATCAACGTCGCGCCCCAGGCGAGCCAGTAGGCATCGGCGGCATCATGGCCGGCGGCCGGGCGGCCAGCCGCCCGCCGCCGATTGCCGCTCGGCGCCGCGGGCGCCTATGCCGGCGGGCAGCGAAGCCGGCCGGTGGGAGGCAGCCATGAGCACGGCCGCGTCGATCCTCGTGGCGGCGAGGCCGGAGCCGCTGGCCCTCGATTCTGCCCGCAGCGCCGTCCTCGTCATCGACATGCAGAACGATTTCGGCGCCCCGGGCGGCATGTTCGCGCTGGCCGGGATCGACATCTCCGGCATCCAGAGCGTCGTCGCGCCGACCGCCCGCGTCCTGGCGGCGGCGCGCCGCGCCGGCCTGGCGATCCTCTACCTCAAGATGGCGTTCCGTCCCGATCTGTCCGATGCCGGGCCGCCCGATTCGGCGAACTGGCTGCGCCACCGGCGCATGCGGGTCGGCGAGCCGGTCGCCGCGCCCGACGGCAGCCCGAGCCGGATCCTGATCCGCGACACCTGGAGCAGCGAGATCCTGCCCGCGCTGGCGCCCGAGCCCGGCGACATCGTGCTCTACAAGCATCGCTTCAGCGGCTTCCACGAGACCGGGCTCGACGGGCTGCTGCGCAGCCGCGGCATCCGGACGCTGGTCTTCACCGGCTGCACCACCAGCATCTGCGTCGAGTCGACGCTGCGCGATGCGATGTTCCGGGACTATCGCTGCCTGCTGCTGGAGGACTGCGCCGCGGAGCCGATCGGCGACGGGCTGCCGCGCAGCAACCACGACGCGTCGGTGCTGGCGGTCGAGGTGCTGCTCGGCTGGGTGTCGCGCTCGGACGTGCTGATCGCGGCGCTGCAGGGGGCCGGCGCCGCGACCTGAGCGGCGCGCCTCAGCCCGGCGGCGCGGGCCACGGCTCGAGCCGGGCCTGCGCGGGATGGCGCTCCCAGGCGACCTCGACCTCGAGCGGCCCGGCGGCCAGCCAGTCATCGTCGATCGGCTCCGCGGCGGCGACATAGCCCATGCCGAGCGAGGCGCCGAGGCGGTGGCCCCAGGCGCCCGAGGTGATCGCGCCGACGCGCCGGCCGGCGCGCCAGATCGGCTCGGCGCGGAACAGCGGCGGGGCGTCCGCCCGGCTCATGCGGACCTGCACCAGGCGCCGATGCGGCGGCCCGGCCTCGCGCAGCCGGAGCAGCGCCTCGCGGCCGACGAAGCCGCCGGGCTTGTCCCAGGCGATCCCGCCGTCGAGCCCGGCGGCAAGCGGCGTGTCGTCCGCGCCGAGCTCGGCGCCCCAGAGCGGCCGGCCGGCCTCGACCCTGAGCGCGCCGGCCGCGAAGTGGCCGAGATGGCCGAGGCCGTGCGCGGCGCCGGCGGCGACCACCGTGTCGAAGACGTGCGCGGCGCACTCGGCGGGGATCAGCAGCTCCCAGCCCGGTAGCCCCGTCGCCTCCACGCGGCTCGCCCGCACCCGGGCATAGCCGATCTCGATCTCGCGGCTGGCGCCGCGCGGGAAGGCGTCGTCGGAGAAGGCCGCGTCGGACAGCGACTCCAGCAGGGCGCGGGAGCCCGGCCCGACGAGCGCCAGCAGCGGCAGCCCGGCGGTGACGTCGCGGGCGAAGACGTGCGCCTCGGCCGGCAGCCGGCGCCGCAGCCAGGCGAGGTCGCGGACCTGCGAGGCCGGGCCGGTGACCACGAGGAAGCCGGTCTCGCCGAGCCGCGTGACGGTGACGTCGGCCTCGACCCCGCCGCGCTCGTTCAGCCATTGCGTGCGGCGGACGCGCCCGACGGGGACGTCGAGATCGGCGGTCGACAGGCGCTGCAGCGCGGCCAGCGCGTCGCGCCCGTCGACCGCGATCTTGACCAGGGAGCTGGCGTCGAGCAGTGCGACGCGCGCGCCGGCCAGCCGGCACTCCGCGCCCACGGCATCGAAGAAGCTCGGCCGGCGCCAGGAGAAGGCGATTGCGGGCGGCGCACCGGGCGGGCCGAAGAAACCCGGCCGCTCCCAGCCGGCGAGCTCGGTCATGACCGCGCCGGCGGCCACCAGGCGGTCGTGGAACGGGCTCTGCCGCACGCCGCGGGCCGTGGCGTACTGGCGGTGCGGCCAGTGCAGGCCGGCAAGCAGGCCGAGCGACTCGACGGTGCGGTCGTGCAGGTACTTGCGGTTGGTCTGGAACGGCATCACGCGGCGGACGTCGACGTCGCCCATGTCGGCCGGCGGATGGCCATCGCGGATCCACTGCGCCAGCGTCCGGCCGATGCCGCCGGACGACATGATGCCGATCGAGTTGAAGCCGCAGGCGCAGTAGAGGCCGTCGATCTCCGCCGTCTCGCCGAGCAGATAGCGGTTGTCGGGGGTGAAGCTCTCCGGCCCGCAGAAGAAGAGCTTGATGCCGGCCCCGGCGAGCAGCGGCACGCGCCGCGTCGCCATCTCCAGGATCGGCGCGAAATGCTCGACATCCTCGGGCAGGGAGTCGAAGGCGAAGTCGGCGGGGATGCCGCGATGGCCCCAGGGCTTGGCCACCAGCTCCATGCAGCCGAGCAGCAGCTTGCCGGCATCCTCCTTGTAGTAGGACTGCTCGTCGGAGACGAACAGCACCGGCAGGTCGCGCGGCAGCCCGGGCAGCGGCTCGGTGACGACGTAGAAATGCTCGGCCGCGTGCAGCGGCAGCGCGGCGCCGGCCAGCCCGCCGATCTCGCGCGACCACATGCCGCCGCAGATCACCACCTTGCCGGCGCGGATCTCGCCCTGATCGGTGAGCGCGCCGACGGCGCGGCCGTGCTCGACCAGGATGCGCTCGACCCGCAGCTCCTCGACGATGGTGACGCCGGCGCGGCGCGCGCCGGCGGCCAGCGCCAGCGTCGCGCCGACCGGGTCGACCTGCCCGTCCCGCTCCATCCAGAGCCCGCCGAGGATGCCGTCGAGGCTCACCGGCGGATAGCGCTCCGCGATCTCCGCCGGCCCGAGAACCTCGACCGGCAGGCCGAAGTTGCGCGCCATCGAGGCGCCGCGCTTCAGCTCGATGAAGCGCTCCTCGCTGCGGGCGAGCCGGACCGAGCCGTTCTGCCGGAAGCCGGTCGCCTGGCCGGTCTCCGCCTCGAGCTCCCGGAACAGCTCGCCCGTATACTTGGCGAGCTCCGTCATGTTGCGCGTGGCGCGCAGCTGGGTGACCAGGCCCGCGGCGTGCCAAGTGGTGCCGCAGGTCAGCCGCTTGCGCTCGCAGAGCACGACGTCGGCGATGCCGAGCCGGCCGAGATGATAGGCGACCGACACCCCGGCGATGCCGCCGCCGACGATGAGCACCTCGGCCTTCGCCCGGAACCCGCCTGCCATCCCGTCCCCCGTGCCGCGACGCGCGGCGCGAGGGCGCCGCCCTGCGCCATGATATCGCGGCGGCGGCGGCGGGCCAGTTCGCAGATGCCGGCGGCAATCCGCCGGCGGCGGCTCAGTAGGTGCCGCTCGTCAACGCGGCAGCCGCCAGCGGGCCCAGCATCATGATGACGGCGGCGGCCAGCCCGGCCAGGTCGAGGGCGGCGGTCTCCCGCGGCTGCCGCCGGGGAACGGCATCGGTGCCGAAGCGCTCGCGGGTCGCGTCCTGTCGAACAGTCATGAATATGCTCCTATCGTGTCCCTGCCCAATGCGCGTTGGGCCGGTTTCGTTCAGCGTGGCAGCGAATGCCGGCGAGACGCGGCGCGGCCGTGCCGACCTCGCCCTTCGACAAGCTCAGGGCGAGGTTCACATGGCGGCCGCGATCTCTCGAGCCTCATCCTGAGCTCGTCGAAGGATGTGGCCCGCAGGGTTGTCAGGGCTGGCCCTGGCCGCCCCCCGAGCCGTAGATGTTGCCGGTGGCGAAGCTGGCGTCGGCGGCGGCCAGCTGGACGTAGATCGAGGCGAGCTCGGCAGGCTGGCCGGGACGGCCGAGCACGGTGCTGCTGCCGAACCTCTGGTACTTCTCCTCCGGCGCGCCGCCGCTGACCTGGAGCGGCGTCCAGACCGGGCCCGGCGCGACGCCGTTGACGCGGATGCCCTTCGGCCCGAGCTGCTTGGCCAGCGACTTGACGTAGTTCATCGTCGCCGCCTTGGTCTGGGCGTAGTCGTAGAGGTCTGCCGAGGGATCGTAGGCCTGCTCCGAGGCCGTGCCGATGATGCAGGAACCGGGCTTCAGGTGCGGCAGGGCCGCCTTGATGATCCAGAACGGCGCATAGATGTTGGTCTTCATCGTCGCGTCGAAATCCTCCGTGGTGAGGTCGAGGATCGACGCCCTCGATTGCTGCCGGCCGGCATTGGAGACGACGATGTCGAGCCCGCCCAGCTTCTCCACCGCCGTGGCCACCAGGCTCCTGCAGAAGGCCTCGTCGCGCAGGTCGCCGGGGATGGCGACGCCGGTCCGCCCGGCCTCCTGGATCAGCCGGATGACCTCGCGGGCGTCCGGCTCCTCGGTCGGCCAGTAGTTGATCGCCACGTCGGCACCCTCCCGCGCGTAGGCGATCGCCGCCGCCCGGCCCATGCCGGAATCGCCGCCGGTGATCAGCGCCTTGCGGCCGGCCAGCCGGCCGGAGCCGCGATAGCTCGTCTCGCCGTGGTCGGGCCTCGGGTCCATGTCGCGCGCCAGCCCCGGCCAGGGCTGGGTCTGCTTGCGGAAGGGCGGCTTCGGGTACTTCGAACGGGGATCGTCGATCATCGGCTCGCCGCTGGCGGGATTGCCGGCGGCCGAGGAGCTGCCGCTGCCCCCGCCGCTCTCCTGGCCGGCCTGCTGCGCGAGCGCCGGTCCAGCGGCAGCGACCGCCATCCCGAGCCCCACGCCGCCGACCACGGACCGCCGGGAGACGGTCCTGCTCTCGCGTTCGTCCATGCTCTGCTCCATCGAATGGGTTGGAGCGGGAATGGGCGCTGGCCGGATTCGTTGCAGAGGCCCGGCGTCGCTGCCCGCGCGCGTCGTTGCCGATGGCCGGCCGGGCAATGATTTGCTACTGCTGGACCCTGGGACGGGCACGGCACATCGAGGCGCCATTGCGCGGTCGCAAGACCCCGGATCGGCTGCCGGTCATCGGGGATCCCGCATGTCCGAATATTACGGCACCGACGAGCAGGTCCGGCTGCAGAGACGGGTGATCGAGTCGATCGGCTGGATCGCGGCCACGCCGGGTGCCTGCAACTCCGGCCGTTTCCTGGGCTGCGACGAGCTCGACCGTCTCGGGTGGGATGCCCTGCTCGAGATCCTCCGCCGCGACGGGGCCGTTGGCTTCCGCATGCTGCCCAGCGAGCGCGCCCCGGCGGTTGCATCCCGTCTCGCCTCTTTCGGCTTCCGCCTCGATACCTGGGATGTCTTTGCCGGCGATCGCGCCGCGGCGCTTTCGATTGCCGAGGCGGCGGCTCAGGGCCTGCCCGCGCCGTTCCGGGACATCGAGATTCCCGCCATCCCCGATGACCGGCTGCTCACCGGGCTGCAGGCGCTGATGGCCGAGAACGGCATCGTCCCGTTTCCGGCCGCGCTGCTGACCGGGCGGGCGGCGCCCGCCGTGCTGGCCGCGGTCGAGGACGGATCCGGCAGGCCGGCCGCGGTCGCTTTCGGGTACCTGCCGCACAACGCGCACAGCCCGTGGCGGCGCTGGGCCTTCGTCGGGCTGGTCGCGGTCGACAAGGCTCATCGCGGCCAGGGGCTGGGCCGGCACGTGAATGCGCGCGCCGTGGCGGGCGTCTTGCGGCAGCTCGAGGCGGAGACCGTCTACGAGCTGGTGCACGCCAGCAACCTGCCATCCCGCCGGATGGTCGAGAGCTCGGGCCTGCAGCTGCATCCCGGCCTGAAGGCCGGCATCGCGACCGTCGCCGACGCGGGGCGGTTCACGCGGTAGGCGCCCGCCGGCGGGTCACCGCCTGGCATCGCGGGCTCACCTGGCGACGGTGCGCCGGGGCTGGGGCCCCGCGCGGGGCTCCAGCCGGCCGACCGGGCACGCCCCGGGGGCTTCGGGACGCCACATCGCGGGCCGGGAACAAAGCAGCGATTGTTGCATTACTGTGGCCGATGGAGGCCGGCTCGGCGGCTCCCCCGGGAGAGGCATGACCCGTGACTGATGACCCCCTCGACGCCGCCTTCCGCGGGCATGTCGAGATGCTCGAGGAGCATCGGGCGCGGCGCGGCGACCTGCAGAAATCGGCATCGCTGCCGGCGCGCAGCTTCGAGCATTGCCAGCAGCTGCTCGCCCGGTCGAAGGCGCTGCTGCTCGCGTTGCGGCGCCGGCTTGCCCCTGCGCCCGACCAGCCCGCGCCGGACACTCAGGACCGCGCAATGAAGGCCGCCATCACGGCCTGGAACGCGGCGGTGCTCTCGCCCTCGCCGAACCCGCCGCCCTCCCATGCCGCCATCGCCGCCTATGTCCGCATCTCGCCCGAGCCGGTCGAGGCGGCCCGGGGGAAGATCGTGGCGATGATCGTCTCTCGCCTGGAGCGAAGCGACCGGCCGACCCTGCACTGAACGGCGGAACCGGCCCGTCCTCCCGGCACGCGGAACGGCTGCGCCGCCGCCCCGTTACCCCGACCCAGCCCCCAAGGGAGGCGCGCGATGAGGATGCCCGAAGCGGTGCTTGCCGGATTGGCGCTGATGGCGGCGGCGATATTCTGCGGCATGTCCATGCGAGGGCAGGCGGAGACCGGCCCGCAGCGATTTCAGCTGATGACGCCGCACGACAACGACGTGAACCTCTACGTGTTCCTGGCGGACACCACGTCCGGGCATGTCTCCCTGTGCCGCGTCGAGGGCGGCGAGGCGATGAAGAAGCCGGAATGCTCGCCCTGGTCGGAATAGGACCGCCGAGTGAAATGAGCCCCGCCGGCCAGGCGCGGGGCGCGTGTCGGTGGGTGGCGACGGTTCGCGAGGATGGCTCGTGTCGCGCCTGCATGGCATCCTGCGTGGCGGGAATTCGATGACGCGCAGGGGCTGTGAGCCTTCAAGCATGGATGGGGACGGGACGGATCGCTCGCGCCGGCGGATGGATCGCGGGGAGCGGGCGAACGTTCGTGGTCGCGGTCGTGCTGGGGCTGACCAGCCAGCTGTCGGCATGGGCGGCCGGAGCAGCCTATTGCTGGTGGGCAGGAAAGCCCTTCCGTCTCATTGAGTTCTGCAAATGGGATTGCAACTGGTACGCCAGCATCGCAAGGCATGGCTATGACCTGCTGCCGCGCGGAGGCGGCGCCGGAGACGCGGCCAATTGGGGGTTCTTCCCCTTGCTGCCGCTGGTCGCGCGGCTTGCTCACCTCGCCTTCGGGCTTGATGCGCGCGCCTCGCTGCTCGTAACGACCGGCCTCCTGCTGCCGGTCTGCATCGTCGCCTTCCTGCGCTTGCTCGAGGCCTATCGGATCGGCCTCGATCCCTGGCTGGCGGGCAGCCTGGTCGCCTTCAACCCCTACACCCTCTATGCCCATGCGGGATACTCGAGGCGCTCTATTTTGCGCTGTCGGCTGGTGCGCTGGTTGCCCTGCGCCGCGGACGCTGGATATGCGCCGGGCTTCTTGGCTGCGGCGCGGCCGCAACCCGGCTGGTCGGCGTCTGCGTGATATTGCCGATGCTGACGCGGCTGGTCGGGCGAGGGACGAGGGACGCCATGGAACCCGGTCCTGTTTCAGGGCCGCTCATTCCCCTGGTGGCGATCGGTCTTGTCCCCCTTGGCGCATCGATCTTCGGCTGGCATCTATACGGGCGGACCGGCGACCTGCTGGCCTATGCGCACATGCAGATCGGTGCCTGGGACCGTATCCCCGACAACCCATTCACGCTGCTCTGGGCCGGTATCGTCGTCCCTGGCTGGCCACGTGTCTTTGCCCTGTCGGCGGTGGCGGGGCTGACCGCCGCTGCATATCTCTGCCGGCGGGGGGAGGTCGGGCTTGCCCTGATGCTGGCGGCGACGATCCTGATGCCGCTGGGCAGCGCTCTCGTAGGAATGCCGCGATACCTCTTCTGGCACCCGGCCTTTCTCATGGTGCTGGCAATCCTGGCCCGGCATCGAATCATCAGGCTCGTGCTGCTGCCCGTGCTGTGGAGTGGATCGATCGTCATGAATGCAGCCTGGCTCTCCGGAAATGGCGCCATCATCTAAGCGCCTCTGGTGGACGGCGCTGCACGGGGCGATCCTTTGCTGCCTGGCGGCGTTCTACGGCTTGACAGCCTGGGTCGCTCGCGAGCCGCAGGTCAGTCCCTTGTACCGCGATCACTTCATCCGGCACGCCACCACCGACTGGCGCGTCGACCACAGCAACAGCGGCATTGCCGACGGTATCGACTTCACGCTGCCGAGCGTCTATCCGCGCGAGGTCGACTACGTGCTCGGCCTGTGTCAGGAGGCGACGAGCCTCGAAGCGGCTGTCGGGGCCACATCAGCGGGCCCGCACCGCTCCCGATTGGCACGGACCGCACTTGCCAAGGTGGGCCGGGTCAACCCATGGTCCCCACGAACCGTGCTGGGTGGGAGTGTTAGCTGCATGCGCATAGCAGGGGCCCGGTTTCTGAATGGCCCCAACATCCATGACGATGCGAGCGGCGTGGTGATCGGCACAGAGATTGTGTCGTTGCCGCCGGCCGATCAGCCGATCGGCATGGCGCGCGACCGCTGCGACGCCGTTTTCGGCACACTCAACCTTGCCGAGATGGCGGAGGCGTGGGCGGCCGCGGCGGAGCGGGGACGCCGCGGGCTGACCGACTTCCTGCTCCGCTTGGCGAGCGTCCTGATGACGCCGAAGTCGATCTTTCCCTCGGGCGGCCGCGTGCTCGGGTCGCCGGAGCTGCAGATGAGGGTCTTCCTGCGCTGCGAGCATGCGACGACCGGCCTGCTGGCCTGGGAGTGCGCCTGCAAGGCGGTGCTGGCGTGCCAGCCTGGCGAGGACCGGATGGCGCCGTTCAAAGCGGCGTACGCGGCCTTCCTGGCCACCGCCGAAAGGCTTGCGGCGGGGCCGACCACCGCGGCAATCGCTCGCCAGGCGCAGCGGCTCGGCGTGCCCTGGCAGCGCCTGATGATCCCCGGCCGCTTCGTCCAGCTCGGCCAGGGCGTGCACGGGCGCTATCTGCTGGATGGCGCCGGCGACACCACCGGAGCGGTCTCCTTACTGATGGCGCAGGACAAGATGCTGACCAACCGGCTGCTGCGCGCGGCGGGAGTTCCGGTGCTGCCGATGGTCGAAGTGGCGAGCGAGGCAAGCGCCATCCGGGCGGCCGAGAGCATCGGCTACCCAGTCGTGGTCAAGCCCTGCCACAGCAGCGGCGGCCGCGGCGTCGGCCTGAACCTCGGCACGCCGGCGGCCGTAGCGGAGGCGTTCCGGCTGGCCGCGGCGGGCGGTGACAGCGTCGTGGTCGAGAAGCAGGCGGGCGGACGGGATTACCGCGTCCTCGCCGTCGCCGGCAAGGTCGTCGCCGCGCGAGCCGGGAGCGATCCGACCAACGCCATCCATCCCGACAACCGGTCGATCCTCGAACGCGCCGCGGCGGTGCTGGAACTGGGCATCGCCGAGATCGACCTCCGGATCGACGACATCGCACGGCCCTGGCGCGAAGCGGACGGCGCCGTGCTCGGGCTCAACCCGGTTCCCGACCTCGGACGGCACTGGCCGGCTGGCGCCGGCCGCCGCCTGGTCGAGCCGGTCATCCGGGCGCTGCTGCCGCCCGGCTCGGACGGCCGCATCCCGACCTGCGCCATCACCGGCAGCATCGGCAAGACGACGACGGCCAACATGGTGGTCCGTATCCTCGGCAAGGCGGGGCTGGTGGTCGGTCGCTGCACGACCACGGGCGTGCGCGTTGGCGAGGAACGCCAGCGGACCGGCGACTGCGCCGGCGGCCGCTATGCCCGCGACCTGCTGCTCGACCGCCGCATCCAGGCCGGGGTCTTCGAGCTCGCCCGCGGCGGCCTGCTCAAAGAGGGCATGGGCATCGACGATGTCGACGTCGGCGCCGTGCTCAACGTCTTCGACAACCATGTCGGCTCCGACGGCGTCGCCGGCCGCGCCGGACTGGCCCGCATCAAGGCCATCGTGGCGCGGCGTGCCCGGCGGGCGCTGCTGCTCAATGCCGAGGATTCCCTGTGCCTGGCGATGCGGCAGGCTTCGCAGGCCGAACGAATCTGCCTGGTCGCGAGGGATTCCGGGTGCGCCCCCCTGCGCCAGCATGTCGACGCAGGCGGCTGCGCCGTAACCCTGCGACCATCGGCCGTGGGCGCCGAGATCCTGATCGTCGACCATGGCGTCCCGCGCGCCGTGACGACGCTGGCGGAGATCCCGGCGACCGTCGGTGGCCGGCATGGCGGCAAGGTGTGGAACGCGATGTTCGCCGCGGGCATCGCCCATGCCATGGGAGCATCGCTCGATCACATCCGCGAGGGGCTGCGGTCGTTCAAACCCGACATGGCGGATTCCGAGGGCCGTCTCAGCATCGTCCAGGGGCATCCGTTCCAGGTGATCCTGCATCCGATCGATGGGCCGGAGGTGGCGCGCGAGCTGGCGCAGTTCGTCCGGACCACCGCGGTCGCGGGACGCAAGCGCGTCTGCCTGTCGGTGTCCGGCTCCCGGCCGGATGCGTATCTGCGGGCGACCGGACGGGTGCTGGCAGGGGCCTTCGACGACTACCTGTGCACGAACTCGCCGTTCAGCCCGCGCCCGGACCCCCAGGCCGTTCCCGGATTGTTGCGCGAGGGCATCGTCGAGGGCGGCGTCCCGGACAAGAACGTCATCTGCATCCCGTCCGACGAAGACGCGCTGCATCTCGCCCTGCACGAATCGCGGCCGGGCGATCTGCTGGTGGTCGTGTCCTACGCCACCGATAAGGCCGTGTCGCTGATCGAGGCCTTCGATTCCGGCTCGGCCTCCTGAAGTGCGACGGGCCGCGGCGGATTCAGCGCGCGGGCGGCCGCGACAGATGGGAGGGCTGCCGCCTACGACCAAGCGCGGGGCAACGAGACCGACCGGTAGGCGTCCTCGCCTTCGGGCGCCAGGCGCTCGTCGTCGAGCATGGCCGGGACCGCTGCGGGCGGGCGCTGGGCGAGGTGCTGGTCGTCCAGCAATGCCTATCTCTGGCTGTTCATCAAGATCGGGCTCGCCACGTCCCTACGGCACTCAGAAAGTGGTGCCCCCGGGGAGACTCGAACTCCCACGCCGTTGCCGGCAACAGATTTTGAGTCTGCCGCGTCTACCGATTCCGCCACAGGGGCCACGGCCGCCATCATAGCCGCCGGCGCGACGCCGGTCACGGCCCCATAGGCGCTAGGATAGCGTCGAATGGCCGGGACTGAAGTGCTGCCTGCGACCGATCGACTCGGATTGCAGCTTTCGGCTTGGCGGCGGCGCGGCGTTGCGATTCAAGCTGCAGATGAGCGACATAGTGATCGATTCGCTGCAGCCCGAGTTCTGGGATGGGATAGTGGCGCAGCTGGGTGGCGGCGAAGCGCTGGAGGCCTCGGCGCGCCAATATGGCGCCTTTCAGCGAGCCCGCAAAATCAAGAGCGCGGCCGATCTGCTCCGGCTGGTGATGAGCTACGCGGTGGGTGGCCGGTCGCTGCGCGTGATGGCGGCCGAAGCAGCGGCGCGGGACATCGCCGAGCTCTGCGATGTTTCCCTGCTCGAACGCTTCCAACGCTGCGGTCCCTGGCTGATGTCGATGTGCGAGGAGCTGCTGGCCAGCCGCGCTGCCCCGCGCGCCGGGTTCGAGGGGCGGATCCGGGTGATCGACGGCAGCCGGATCGAGGGTCCAGGCAGGGCGCCCGCTCGCAGCAGCGTAGCCCCGGGTCGCTTCATTCGACGATAGCGGCCTCGCGCCCCGCCGGCGTCGCCTCCGACGGGCTTCGCGACAGCTGCCCGCAGGACGGCCCCCGCCGCCGCCGACGGGGCCTCTGCCGGCCACAACCGGCCTTCCACTTGCTCGCGGCCCCGAGGCGCTCGCATGGTGTCCCGGCCGCCGCGCGGACCTTCGACCCTGCCGCCGCCTTCACGAAGCCGGCCCAGCGCCGCCGCTGCGAAGGCCGCCCGGCCGCAGAACACTGCTCGTCCCGCACCTTGCGGGCCGTTCTCGCAACTGCGCCCACCGCTTCCACCCCGCCCTCGGCGGTACGGTCCTGGCGTCGAGCCGCCGCGAAAACCTCCCGCTCGATCGCCCCAGCCCTGACTCGGCGTGTCCTCACCTCGCCCTGCGTCGACGCTCGACGGCCGATCCTCGGCACCGCAAGCCCTGCGCGCGCGCCGCCGGCGCTCGCGCTCGGCCGCGCGACCAGCACTCGCGCCGTCTTCGGCCCTTCTCGTCGCTCGAAGGCCCCCCGACGACAACTCAGTCGATCAGGCATGCTCGACCTAACCTGCGCCGGTCACGGCCCGGCATCGCGGTCCCCGGCCCGTCGAACGACATGCGGCCCGGCCGGCCGCATCCGAGCGCGTCCAGGAGACGATGGCAGGCGGGGATCAGCTGAAGCGTCGCCCCTGGCAATAGGCCTGCGCGGCCGCGATGAAGGCGCCGACGTTCGGGGTGCGGCGGCGGTTGGCCTGGAAGACCAGGTGAATCGGCCAGGCCGGCGGCTCGAACGGCTCCAGCACGTAGCGCAGCCGGCCCGCGCGGACGTGATCGGCCACCTGGTACGAGAGCACGCGCGCGATGCCCGCGCCGGCGACCGCGGCCCCGACCGATGCCTCCACGCTGTCGGTCAGCAGCCGCGGCACGCAGCGGATCGCCGGCCGGCCCTCGGCGGTGAAGCGCCATTCGCCGTTCGGCGCGAAGCGGTCGAACACGATGAGGTCGTGATCGTGCAGGTCGGCCACCTGCCGGGGCTCGCCGCGCGCCGCGAGATAGGCCGGGCTGGCGACCAGCGGCCGCCTGACGTCGGCGAGACGCACCGCATGGAGCGCGCTGTCCGACAGGTCGGCGATCCGGACCGCAACGTCGATCCCCTCCTCGACCAGCCGCACGACCCGGTCGCTGAGCATGAGCCTGACCGCCAGCTGGCGGTGACGGCGCATCAGGTCCGTGACGATCGGCAGGACGTGCATCTGGCCGAAGACCGCGGGCGCCGTCACGAAGAGGGTGCCTCTCGGCTCCTCGTCCTCGCCGCGCAGCGAGCGGTCGGCGTCGTCGAGGTCGTCGAGCACGCGCCGGCAACGTTCGACATAGGCCGCCCCTTCCGGCGTGAGGTTGACGGCTCGCGTCGTTCGCCGCAGCAGCGTGACTCCCAGGGCGCGCTCGAGATCGGCGATGCCCCGGCTGGCCGCGGTGGGCGACACGCGCATGCGGCGCGCGGCCTCGACGAAGCTCTGATGCTCAGAGACCAGCACGAAGGTCCTGAGCGCCGTAAGCCGATCCATATTCATGCGCCCCGCGCGATAATGAAGTGCCATCTCCTTCTATTATCGCGGCAGGGAAAAGGGAACACATAGCGGGCGGGACGAGCGACCTGCTCGTCCCCCGAGATGTCGACCCTTCAGGAGAAGCCCAATGGCCCGCTTGCCCATCCCGACCCGGGACGCCGCTCCCGCCGCCGCCCAGCCGCTGCTCGACGCCGTCAACCGGAAGCTCGGCGTCATCCCCAACATGTTCCGCCTGATCGCCAGCTCGCCGGCCGGGCTGGAAGGCGTGCTCGCTCTCGGCGGCGCGCTCGGCAGGACGCTCGACGTCAAGACCCGAGAGCGCATCGCGCTCGCCGTCGCCGCGGTGAACGGCTGCGACTACTGCATGAGCGCCCACACCTATCTGGGCCTCAACCTCGCCAAGCTGGACGAGGCCGAGATCGCCGCCAATCGCCGCGGCCGCTCGAACGACGGCAAGGCCGACGCCGCCGTGGCGTTCGCCAGGATTGTCGCGGAGAGGCGGGGCAAGGTGAGCGCCGACGAGCTCTCCGCGGTCAAGCGCGCCGGCTTCACCGACGCGCAGGTGGTCGAGATCGTGCTCGTCGTCGCCGAGAACTTTCTCACCAACCTCATCAACAACGTGGCCGACACGGATATCGACTTCCCAGTCGTCTCCGCTAAGGCCGCCTGATCCCGACGGCGCCTGCGCAGCGTCGCTGCGCAGGCGCCACCCCATTCGAGGTCGCCGCACCGGCAGCCGATCGCCGGGGGAGACCTCATCTCGACCGCTGCCTCATGACGAGGAGATCTGTCATGCCATTCAAATCCCTGCCGCGGGCGCTGGCGATCGCCGCGCTGCTCGGCTGCACGACGCTCGCGGGCGCACCCGCGCTCGCCGACCAGGCCACCTATTCCATCCCCGCCGCGCCGATCTACTACCGCACGGTCAAGATCGACGGCCTCGACATCTTCTACCGCGAGGCCGGGCCGAGGAACGCGCCGGTGATCCTGCTGCTGCACGGCTTCCCGTCGTCCAGCCACATGTTCCGCGACCTCATCCCCCTGCTCGCCGACAAGTACCACGTGATCGCGCCCGACTATCCGGGCTTCGGCTACTCGACGCAGCCCGACCGCGCCCGGTTCCAGTACACGTTCGACAATCTCTACGCGGTCGTCGACAAGTTCACCCGTGCGGTGGGGGCCGAGACCTTCGCGATCTACGTCCAGGACTACGGCTCGCCGATCGGCCTGCGCTTCGCCCTGCACCAGCCCGAACGGGTGACGGCGATGATCGTGCAGAACGGCAATGCCTATGACGTCGGGCTCGCGCCGATCTGGGATCCGATCAAGGCCTACTGGGCCGAGAACACGCCGGAACGGCGCGAGGCGCTGCGCGACTTCGTCAAGGAGCGCACGACCGTGTTCCAGTACAGCGAGGGCGTGCCGGCCGAGCGCCGCAACCCCGATGCCTGGCGCAACGACCAGTGGATCCTCGACCGGCCCGGCAACGAGGAGATCCAGCTCGACCTGTTCGGCGACTACCGGAACAACGTGAAGCTCTACCCGGCCTTCCAGGAAAGCTTCCGCCGGCACCAGTTTCCGACGCTGATCGTCTGGGGCAGGAACGATCCGATCTTCACCGTCCAGGGCGCGGAGGCGTTCAGGACCGACCTGCCCAAGGCCGAGATCCACTATCTCGACGCCGGGCATTTCGCGCTCGAGACCGACGCGGCCGCGATCGCGGGCTACATCCGCGAGTTCATGCAGCGCGCCGTCAAGGCCCCCGGCTGACCTCTGCCGGCCCGGTGCCCCGGCCCGGTGCCTGGCCGGGGTGCCGCCGGCTCACCGCCGGTGCCGCGCCTTGTAGGAGAGGTAGAGGATGATCTGGTCGAGATCGTCGTCGCTGAGCGCGTCCCTGGTGAAGCCCGGCATCTGGCGGGCCGGCCAGTCGCGGACCGAGGCCGGGTCGCGGATGTACTTGCGCAGGATCCCCGCCGCGAAATACTCGGTCGGCGACATCGGCCGGTTGAGGTCGGGCCCGACATTGGCGGCGCCGCCGCCGTCGAGCTGGTGGCAGGCGCCGCAGGTCGCGACGAACTTCTGCAGGCCGAGGCGCAGCGGGTCGTTCGGCGGCACCGAGGAGTCGAGCGCCAGCTGCGGCCAGCGCTTCTCCGGCGGCTCGACCTCGTTCATCGCCGCGACCTGGTAGGGCCACTGGTCGGCTGGCACGGCGGCGGCGGTCGCGCCCGACCACACCACGGAGAAGGGCCCGGCGCTCTCATGCTTGCCGGGCAGGTTGGGCCAGCGCTGCGCCGGGTCCTCGACCGTCACCATGGCGACGGCGGCCAGCGGATCCTGGTTCAGCACCATGGTGCCCGGCAGCTGCGCCACGAAGCCGTCGAGCGCCACCACCTCGAGCGTGTCGTCGGCCTTCATGCCGAGCGGCGCGACCAGCGCCGCCAGCGGCACGGCCCGGTAGGTCATCGGCTTGCCGTAGCCCGGGTCCTTCAGCACCTTGACCTCGGTGAGGTCGGGCCGCGCCAGCAGGTCGGCCGCGCTGTAGCTGGCCGTGCGGCCGCCGACGGCGAGCTTGAGCGCCGGCCCGGCGGCGACGGCGGGGGCCAGCCAGGCGGCGAGCCACAAGATCAGGACGAAAACCCCCGCGCGCATGCCTGCCCCCGCTCTCCACCCCGGCGCGTGGGGGACTATGCACGGCTTTCCCCAGCCTCGCCAGGGCTTCCGGCCGAAGCCGGGCAGGCGCGACAGCGGCGTCGTTGCCGCCGACCGGTCGGGCTGCTAGGAGAGGCGGCCCGCCATCGGCTGGGAAGGGGACCCCGCTTGCTCCGCCGCCTCTACGACTGGGCCATCGAGATGGCCGGCCGGCCGCAGGCCATGCCGGTGCTGGCCGCGATCTCCTTCGCCGAGAGCTCGTTCTTCCCGGTGCCGCCCGACGTCATGCTGGTGCCGATGGTGCTGCGGCGCCGCGACAGGGCCTGGCGGATCGCCGCGGTCTGCACCATCGCCTCGGTGCTGGGCGGCCTGCTCGGCTACGCCATCGGCCACCTGCTCTATGCCGGGTTCGGCGAGCGGGTGATCGCCTTCTACGGCCTGCAGCAGAAGTTCCTCGACTTCCAGGAGACGCTGGCCCGCTGGGGCTTCCTGCTGATCCTCGCCAAGGGGCTGACGCCGATCCCCTTCAAGCTGGTAACCATCGCCTGCGGCGTCGGCGGCTACGATCTCGGGCTGTTCGTGCTCGCCGCGGCGATCACCCGGGGCGGGCGGTTCTTCATCGAGGCGGCGCTGCTGCGGCGCTTCGGCGAGCCGATCCGCACGTTCATCGAGCGCTATCTCACCCTGATCACCACGGGGGTGCTGGTGGCGATCGTGCTCGGCTTCGTGATGTTCCGCTATCTCTGAGGCGCCGGCCATCATGCTCGCTCCCCCGGACTTTCCGCGACGCCTGGCGCTGCTGGTCATGCTGGCCGGCATCCTGGCGCTCGGCACCGCGTTCCTCGCCCAGTTCGTCGGCGGGCTGGCGCCGTGCGAGCTCTGCCTGTGGCAGCGCTATCCCTACGGCGTGGCGATCGGGCTGGCCGCGCTCGCCATGGTCTTCGCGCCTTCGGCCGGCGCCGCCAGGGTCTTCCTGGCGCTGGCCGCGCTGGCGATCCTGGCCAGCGCCGGCATCGCCGCCTTCCATGTCGGGGTCGAGCAGAAATGGTGGCAGGGCCTCGCCTCCTGCTCCGGCACCATCAACCTCAAGGGCTCGGCCACCGACCTCGCGCGGCAGCTCACGGCGGCCCCGGTGGTGCGCTGCGACGCGGTGCCCTGGTCGCTGTTCGGCATCTCGATGGCCGGCTACAATTTCCTCTTCGCGACCGCGGTCGGGCTGCTGACCTTCTGGGCGGCGACGCGCACCGCCAGGAGCTAGGAGCCAGGAGCTAATACGATGGACGGGACCGGGGAGCCACGGCCGCCCAGGCGGCACACCGCGGAGGGGCTGCTGCCCGGCGGCCCGACGGCGGCCGAGCTGGTCGCCCGGATGATCCGCGTCGACCATGCCGGCGAGTACGGCGCCAAGCGCATCTACGAGGGCCAGCTGGCGGTGCTCGGCCGCCGGCCGGAAGGGCCGGTGATCCGCCGCATGGCGGCGCAGGAGCAGCGCCATCTCGACAGCTTCGAGCGGCTGCTGCCGGCCCGCCGGGTGCGGCCGACCGCCCTGCAGCCCTTCTGGCACGTCGCCGGCTACGCGCTGGGCGCCGCCACCGCGCTGCTCGGCAAGGAGGCGGCGATGGCCTGCACGGTGGCGGTCGAGGAGGTGATCGACGAGCACTATGGCCGGCAGGCGGCAGCGCTCGGCGAGGACGAGGCGCCGCTCCGCGCGGTGATCGAGGAGTTCCGCGCCGACGAGAACGAGCATCGCGCCATCGGCGAGGCGGAGGGCGCCGCCAACGCGCCCGCCTATGGCGCGCTGACCGGCGCCATCAAGGCCGGCGCGCGGCTGGCGATCTGGCTCAGCGAGCGGATCTGATCGCGCCGTCGAGCACGTCCAGCAGCCGGTCGATCTCGCCTTCCGTGTTGTAGTGCGCCGGGCCGATGCGCAGCGCCCCGCCGCGCCCCAGCAATCCCAGCCGGCGCATCACCTCGACCGCGTAGTTGTGCCCGTCCCAGACGAAGATCCCGTGGTCGGCGCAGGCCTGGGCCAGCGCCGCCGGCGGCAGCCGGTCGTGGGTCAGCGAGACGGTCGGCACCCGCCGGTCGAGCGCGGCGGGATCGGCGATGCCGCGCACCGTGACGCCCGGCAGCCCCGTCAGCCCGTCGAGCAGCCGGCGGCAGAGCGCCGCCTCCCAGGGCACCAGCGCCGCCCAGGCGGCGCGCAGCGCCCGCCGGCGCGGGCTCTCGCCCGGCAGCGGCGCCAGGGCCGGTCCCATCGCCTCGCCGACCCAGGCGAGATACTCGACGGCGCCGAGCGTCCCGGCCATGCCCTCGTGGCTGAGCGTGCCGGTCTCGGCGCGGTCGGGCATGGCCGCGCCGGCCGGGCGGACCTTGAAGGCGGGCAGCGCCTCGAGCAGGCCGGGCCGGGCCCACAGCACGCCCTGGTGCGGCCCGAAGAACTTGTAGGGCGAGCAGGCGAGCAGGTCGCAGCCGAGCGCCGCCACGTCGATCAGCCCGTGCGGCGCGTACTGCACGGCATCGACGAAGACCAGGGCGCGCGGCGCCAGCGCGCGCACCGCGGCGACGATCGCCGGCAGGTCGTTGACGGTGCCGAGCGCGTTGCTGGCGTAGCCCACCGCGACCAGCCGGGTACGCGGCCCGAGCAGCGCCGGCAGGCCGGCAAGGTCGAGCTCGTAGCGCTCGGGGTCGAGGTCGATCCAGCGCACCGCCGCGCCGCGCTCGCGCGCCGCCATCAGCCAGGGCGCGATGTTGGCGTCGTGGTCGAGGCGCGTCACCACGACCTCGTCGCCGGCGCCCCAGCCGGCCGACAGCGCGCGCGAGACGTGGAAGGTCAGCGAGGTCATGTTCTGGCCGAAGACGATGGCGTCGCCGGAGCCGGCGCCGAGCAGGTCGGCCATCGCCTGGCGGGCCGCGGCGACCGTCTCGCCGGCCGCCAGCGAGGTGACGAAGCGGCCGCCGAGATTGGCGTTGGCGCGGACCAGGCACTCGGTCGTGCGCTCGAGCACGGCGCGCGGCACCTGGGTGCCGGCCGGGTTGTCGAGGTAGATCTGCGGCCGGCCGCCGTCGGTCAGGCCGAGCGCCGGGAACTCGGCGCGCAGCCGATGGATGTCGAGGGTCATGGGGCCCGCCTCAGTTGGGATCCAGCTCGCTGTCCCAGTAGAGGAAGTCGCGCCAGCTCTCATGCAGGTAGTTGGGCGGGAAGTGCCGCCCGTTCTCCTGCAGCAGGTGGGTCGAGGGCTGGTCCGGCCGGCGCCGGGGGAACATCTGCGCCTCCTGCGGCAGGCGGCTGCCCTTGGTCAGGTTGCAGGCCTGGCAGGCGGTGACGACGTTGCCCCAGGTGGTGCGGCCGCCGCGCGAGCGCGGGATGACGTGGTCGAAGGTCAGCTCCGGCGCGGCGTGGGACACCCCGCAATACTGGCAGGCGAAGCGGTCGCGCAGGAAGACGTTGAACCGGGTGAAGGCCGGGCGCCGGGCGAGCGGCACGAACTCCTTCAACGAGATGACGCTGGGCAGGCGCATCTCGAAGCTCGGGCTGCGCACCACCCGGTCATATTCGGAGATGATGTTGACCCGGTCGAGGAAGACCGCCTTGACGGCCTCCTGCCACGGCCAAAGCGAGAGCGGGAAGTAGCTCAGCGGCCGGAAATCGGCGTTGAGCACCAGGGCGGGACTACTGTCAGGGGATGCCGACAAGCGGCCTACCTCCGTCGTCCGAACGTGGCCAGCCGCGGGCGCCACCCCGCCTGCCGCCCTCAGGATTAACGGAGCGCTGTGGAAAACTCAAGATCTGGTAGCCGGCCCGCGACAATCTTCATTGCCTTGTCACGAAACGGTGCCGGCGGCGGCGAAGGCCTCGGCCAGGAACTGGCCGCCGGCGCGCAGGCCCGCCTCGTCGATGCTGTGGGCGAGCCCGGGCCGGGCCAGCGTGCGCACCGGCAGGCCGGCGGCGGCCAGCCCGGCCTCGGCGGCGGCCAGCGACTCGATCGGCACCACCGTGTCGGCCTCGCCATGGACCAGCAGCACCGGCGGGCGCGAGCGCGCCTCCGCCGCCAGCGCCTCGCCGTCGACCAGCGCGCCGGAGAAGCCGACGACCCCGGCGACGGCGCGGGCCCGGCGCGGCGCCACCTGCAGCGCCATCATGCTGCCCTGCGAGAAGCCGACCAGCGCCAGCGACGCCTCGGAGAGCTTGTGGCGCTCGAGCTCCTCGTCGATGAAGGCGTCGAGCAGGTTGGCCGCCGCCCGCGCCCCGGCGACGATCGCCGCCTGCTCCAGCCCCTGGAAGCCGAACCACTGCCAGCCGAAGCCCATCTCGCAGGGGAAGGGCGCATCGGGCGAGACGAAGGCGCAGTCCGGCAGCGCCTGCGCCCAGTAGGGCGCGAGGCCGAGCAGGTCCTGCCCGTCCGCCCCGTAGCCGTGCAGGAACATCACCAGCCGGCGCGGCGCCCCGCCGCGGGCCGGCGGCCGGCGATGGGCGGTGAGGGAGAGGGCGGGGATCGGCATGGGGCGGCACCTCGTCAGCGGGGAGACCCCGCCTGTTTAGCGAACCTCGCGCGCCGTCGCCAGCCATGCCCTTGACGGCATATGCCTTTGAGAGCATATCAATGAGTGTGTGGGTCGTCGATCTGGCGCCGGAATTCGAGCCGGAGCTTCGCGCGATGGTCGCGGAGGCCCGGATTGAGCTGCTGGCGCAGGCACGCGTTCTCGAGCGCTTCGGTCCGAGCGCGGGTCGGCCGCGTGTCGACACCCTCAAGGGATCGCGGCATGCGAACATGGGAGCTGCGCTTCGATGCCGCGGGCGGCGTCTGGCGCGTCGCCTTCGCGTTCGATCCGGCTCGCAAGGCAATCCTGCTCGTCGCCGGCGACAAGAGCGGCCGCGGGCAGGCCGCCTTCTATCGCGGCCTGATTGCGACGGCCGATCGGCAGTTCGATGCCCGCTTGGCGCGGCTTCGAACCCACAAGCGAGGGTCTAGATGAAGGAGAGCACGCGGCGATCCCTCGATGAGGTGATCGCATCCCTTCCGCCGAGGAGCGGTCACGGATTGCCTCTCGCGCCGAGGAGCTGATCGCGCAGGAGATGTCGCTGCAGGAGCTTCGCCGCGCTGTCGGAAAAACCCAGGCGGCGGTGGCAAAGCGCCTGAAGGTCGGCCAGGACGCCGTGTCGAAGCTGGAAACGCGGAGCGACATGTACATTTCGACGCTGCGCAACGTGCTCCGCGCCATGGGCGGCGAGCTCGACCTGATCGTCCATTTCCCGGACCGCCCCGCAGTGCGCCTCGAAGAGCTGGGGAGCATCAGCCCGCGCCGGAAGCGACGGCCAGCGGCGTGAAGATCGGCGGCGGGCGAGCTGATTGCAGCCTGGGCCATCTTCTTATCGCGAATGAGAGCACGGCAACGCGCATGGGGGAGCATGCGTCAGTGAGGCGCGGCGAAGAGGTGCGCGGGCCTCGTCAGGACGCCCCTCAGGTCTCCGCGTGCCGATCTTACCGGCTCACCCGGGGTCCGGGCCCCATGCTTCGAGCCCTTCATTCCTTGAGAAGAGCCTGCTTCTCAGCCCTCGGCGCGCTCGGCGACCGTCGTCTTGTCGTGCTCCGGCTGCATGAAGCTGCGGGTGCGGCCGGCCAGCGTCAGGCCGAGCTCCTTCAACCGGGAATCGGGCAGGCGGGCGAGCGGCGTGTAGCCGGGATGGTGATGCGGCTTGTAGGGGTCGTTGGTCGCCTTGTTGTAGCAGCAGAGCAGCAGGTTGCGCGGCCGGTCGGAGCGGTTCGGCGCCGAGGTGTGCAGCAGGTTGCAGTGGAAGAACAGCGCGTCGCCCGGCGCCATCTCGCAATGGACGTGCTCCAGCACCTTCTGCGCCTCGGCGACGCGCTCCGGGTCGGCGCCGGTCTGGCCGCCGACGCGGCCATGGTCGAGCCGGCCGAGCCGGTGGCTGCCGCGCAGCACCTCGAGGCAGCCGTTCTCGCGCGTCGCGCCGTCGACCGCGATCGCCACCGAGAGCAGGTCGGGGAACAGGCAGCCATTGCTGTACCAGTAGCCGTAATCCTGGTGCCAGTCCCAGGCGCCGCCGCCGCGCGGCTGCTTCATCGTCAGCTTGGAGTGGTAGTGATAGACCTCGCCGCCGAGCAGCCGCTCGGCACCGCCGACCAGCCGCTCGCCGCGGGCGACCGCGCCGAACAGGTCGTCGCCGGGGTGGTTCCACAGCGCCAGCTGGGTGCTGCCGCCCTGGCTGTCGGCGACGCGCAGCACGTTGGCGCGGATGCCCTCGTCGGCCAGGATCGCCTGCTGCAGCAGGGCCGCCTCCCCGGCGTCGTAGAAGGCGCGCTTCATGACGTAGCCGTCGCGGTGGAAGGCGGCCTCGTCCTCGGCGGTCAGCGCGGGATAGGGCATCGGCCTTCCTCCTCTCAGAGCGGCGCGCCGGGGGCGGCGCTGCGCCGGGTCCACCCATAGTAGTGCCAGAGCAGCCGGGCGGCGACGCTGCGCCAGGGGCGCCAGGCCTCCGACCGCTCGCGCAGCTGGCGCGGCGTCGGGCGCGCCTCGGCGCCGTCGGCGCGCTGCAGCCCGAGCAGCAGGCCGAGATCGTCGGCCGGCATGACGTCGGGCCGGTTGAGGGCGAACAGCAGATAGACCTCGGCGCTCCACCGCCCGAGGCCCTTGAGCGCGACCAGCGCCTCGATCGCCGCCTCGTCGGGCGCGCCGGCCAGCGCCGCGAGGTCGAGCCCGCCCGAGAGCACCGCCTCGGCCAGGCCGCGGCCGTAGCGCATCTTGGCCCGGCTGAACCCAACGGCGCCCAGCGCCGCGTCGTCCAGCGCGAGGAAGGCGGCCGGCTCGATGCGCCCGGCAAGCGCCGCCTCGAGCCGGCCGGCGATGGCGCGGGCCGAGGCGGTCGAGACCTGCTGGGCGAGGATGATGTCGAGCAGCGCCGGGAAGCCGGGCGGGCGGTGCCGCGGCGGCGGCCGGCCGGCCTCGGCCAGCGCGCGGGCCAGCGCCGGGTCGGCCGCCGCCAGCCGGTTGAGCGCGCGAGTGAGGCGCGCGCCCTCGATCGGTGGCCCGCTCACGCCGGCGCGCCGCCCAGCCCGAGGGCCCGCCAGCGGCGGCGGAAGGCGAGCGACCAGGCGTCGGCGGCGATGTGGCCCTCGGCGGCCGGGTCGAGCGGCGGCAGCGCCGGCTCCTGGCTCTCGACGATCATGCGGTCCTCCTCGTTGACCGCCTCCTGGAAGCGGATCCATTCGTCGGCCGGCTGGTCGAGGTCGTAGTCGCGCGCCTTCAGGATGAAGATCCGCGAGCGGTCGGCCGCCTCCGGGCAGACCGCGTCGTAGATGTGCTCGTTGCGCCCGTCCGGGCTGGCGATGGTCAGGGCCGAGGCGAAGGGCAGGGCGAAGTCGTAGCGGTAGAGCATCCGGATCACCGGCGCCGCGCCCTTGGCGAAGCTGTCGCGGTCGACCTGGTCGACCGCCAGGCTTCGGGCCAGACCGTGCGGCGTCTCCTCGACCCGGTGGGCCGGGACCAGCGGGTCGTCGGGATCGCCGAAGGTGCCGGCATGGACGAAGGCGAAATGCGCCACGTCGTTGAAGTTCTCGACATGGCGCAGCGCCGAGCAGCGCCAGCGCGCCGGGGTCATCTTGATCTTCTGCAGCCGCCCGTCCTCGAGCGCCGGCCAGTCGGGCAGCGGCGCCCGGGCGGGCGGCGCCAGGCAGGCCCACAGCAGGCCGTAGCGCTCCACCGATTCGACGAGGTCGAGCCGCAGCCGGTCGGGGATGCGCGCCTCCGGGCCGGCGGCCGGCACGGCAGTGCAGCGCCCGTCGGCGGCGAAGCGCAGCCCGTGATAGGGGCAGGCGAGCTCGCCGGCCACCACGCGCCCCAGTGACAGCGCGCTGCCGCGATGCGGGCAGCGGTCGCGCGCCACGACGAGCCGCCCGCCGCCGCGGAAGGCGACCAGCCGCTCGCCGAGCAGGGTGGCGGCGAAGGGGGCGGCGCCGACCTCCGCGGCGTAGGCGATCGGGTGCCAGAACCCCGCCAGCAGGGCGCGGTCGCCCGCGGTGAAGCCGCCGGGCCCGCTCATGCCGCGCCCAGCACCGGATCGAAGGTGGCGAGCGCGTTGCAGTCGACCGCGCCGAGGTCGGTGATGGCGTAGTCGGGAATCGCGGTGATCGGCAGGAAGAACATGTACATGAAGGGCCAGGGCAGCGTGCAGCCGAGGGCGCGGGCGGCGGCGTCCAGCCGCTGCTCGGCCGCCGCCATCTCGGCCGGCTCGAGGTCGGCGACGATGCCGCCGATCGGCAGCGCCAGGAACTCCACGACGCGGCCGTCGCGCACCACCACCTGGCCGCCGCCCGCCGCCACCAGGTGGTTGATGGCGAAGGCCATGTCGGACGGGGAGGCACCGATGCAGATGACGTTGTTGTCGTCGGGCGCGGTCGAGGAGGCCATCGCCCCGGCGGCGAGCCCGAAGCCGGAGACGAAGGCGACCGGCCGGTTGCGCGTCTTGCCGTAGCGCTCGACCACGGTGACGTAGAGCGCGTCCTGCGCCAGGTCGGGCGGCACGGTGCCGTCGCGGACCTGGAGCACGAGGTCGCGGCGCTTGCGCACGAACGGCACCACGGTCGAGACCGCCATCGACAGCACCTTGACCGCCGACGCCCCGGCCGGCGCCGGCACGGCGATGTCGGCGGCCTCGAGCCGATCGAGCCGCAGGCTGCCGGTCAGCAGCGGCCCGCGCGGCGGCGGCCGGAGATCGACCTCCATGCGGCCGTCGCGCGCCACCGGCCGGCCCTTGGCGATCACCCGGCGGACGTTGAACCGCTCCGGCGAATCGACCAGCAGGATGTCGGCGTCGCGGCCCGGCGCGATGGCGCCGACCCGGTGGTCGATGCGGTAGGCCTCGGCGCCGTTGATGGTCGCCATCTGGATCGCCTGCATCGGCGGCACGCCGGCGGCGATCGCCATCCGCACCATGTTGTCGACATGGCCGCGCGCCAGCACGTCGGAGGCGACCACGTCGTCGGTGCAGAAGCTGACCCGGCGCGAGGCGTCCGGGCAGAGCTCGGTGACCAGCCGCACGTTCTCCTTCAGGAAATGCGCCACCGAGGATTCGCGGATGATGACGAACATGCCGTTGCGCAGCTTCTCGCGGCACTCCTCGGCGTCGTAGCTCTCGTGATCGAGGCGGATGCCGGCGCAGCAATAGGCGGTGAGCCGGCCGCCGGTCGCCATCGGCGCGCAGCCGAACACCGGCAGCCGGTTGCGCTCGGCAATGTCGAGCGCGGCCATGACGGCCGGGTCCTGCTCCTGGATGAACTCGCGCACCGTCTCCCAGACGCCGACGCATTCCGGCCAGGCTTGCGCCTCCTCGTGGTCGGCCGGGCCGAAATAGTGGCCCACCGTCGAGGTCGGGATGGTGTAGGGCGTCTTGCAGGGTGCGCCCCAGAAGACCTTGATCGGGCTCGCCGCGGCCTCGTCGAGGAAGGCGCGGGCGCCGGCCAGCCCGGCCACCACCAGGATCTGGTCGAGGCCGGAGACGATGCTGGTGGTGCCGCAGGGCAGCACCGCCTTGGCGAAGCTGGTGATCGACAGCTTGCTGCACTCGATGTGCAGGTGGCCGTCGATCAGCCCGGGGGCGAGATAGAGCCCGGTCGCGTCGAGGATGCGGGTCTGCGGCCCGGCCTGGGCCGCGACGTCGCCGACCGCGACGATGCGCTGGCCGAGCACGGCCACGTCGGCCGGGTAGATCTCGGCCGAGACGACGTTGATCAGCGTGCCGCCGCGGATCACCAGGTCCGCCTTGACCGCACCCTGCCCCGCCTCGATCAGCCTGCGCCTGTCCATCCCGCGCCCTCCCCCTGCATTCTTGCCCGCCTCGCCTATCATGGCGGGCGGCAGGCCGGCAACGAGGGGCGGCCCTCCCGGCTTGCATCGGGCGGCCGGGGAGACCAGCTTAGGCGCACCTTCCGCCGCCGGCCGCCATCCGCTCCTTGCGCGTCACCCGCTTCGCCCCCAGCCCGACCGGGCTGCTGCATCTCGGCCACGCCGCCTCGGCGCTGACCGGCTGGCGCGCCGCGCGCGCGGTGCCGGGCGGGCGCTTCCTGCTGCGCATCGAGGATATCGACCGGACGCGCTGCCGGCCGGCCTTCACGGCGGCCATCCTCGAGGATCTCGCCTGGCTCGGCCTCGACTGGGAGCAGCCGGTGCGCATCCAGTCGGCGCATCTCGCCGACTATGCGGCGGCGCTGGCCCGGCTGGAGGCGCTGGGCGTGCTCTATCCCTGCTTCTGCACCCGCGCGGCGATCGCCGCCGAGATCGCCGCGGCGGCGGTCGCCCCGCACGGCGGCGAGCCGGTCTATCCCGGCCTCTGCCGCGGGCTCGACCCGGCCGCGGCGGCGGCGCGGCGGGCCGCCGGCGAGCCGCATGCCCTGCGGCTCGATGCCGCGCGCGCGGCGGCGCTCGCCGGCCCGCTCGCCTGGGAGGAGGAGGGCGAGGGCCGCGTCGCGGTCGACCCAGCGGCGCTCGGCGACGTCGTGCTGGCGCGCAAGGACATCGGCACCAGCTACCACCTCGCGGTCACCGTCGACGACGCGCTGCAGGGGGTGACGCTGGTGACCCGCGGCCGCGACCTCTACGCCGCCACCCACGTCCATCGGCTGCTCCAGGCG
>JAXMCI010000009.1:0-207231 GCA_046349435.1 Dongiaceae bacterium
TCGAAATCGACGTCGATGTCGGGTGGCTCGTTGCGCGCCGCGCTGATGAAGCGCTCGAACAGCAGGTCGGCGCGGCCGGGATCGACGGCGGTGATGCCGAGGCAGTAGCAGACCGTCGAGTTGGCGGCCGAGCCGCGTCCCTGGCAGAGGATCTGCCGGCTCTCGGCGAAGCGCACCACGTCGTGCACGGTGAGGAAGAAGGGGGCGTAGCCCAGCTTCTCGATCAGCCCGAGCTCGCGAGCGATGGTGGCGCGCACCGGCTCGGGCACGCCCTGGGGCCAGCGCCGCGCGGCGCCCTCCCAGGCGAGCAGCGCGAGCTCCTGCTGCGGCGTGCGGCCGTCGCGGGTCAGCTCCTCCGGATATTCGTAGCGCAGCGCCTCCAGCCCGAAGCGGCAGCGTTCGGCGATGGCCAGCCCGTTGGCGATCGCCTCGGGATATCCGGCGAAGAGGCGCGCCATCTCGGCCGGCGGCTTGACGTGGCGCTCGGCATTGGCGGCGAGCCGGCGGCCGGCCTCGTCGATGGTGCAGCGGGTGCGGATGCAAGTCAGCACGTCCTGCAGCCGCCGGCGCGACGGGTCGTGATAATGCACGTCGTTGACGGCGACCAGCGGCGCACCGGCGCGCGCCGCGAGATCGGCCAGTGCCGCCAGCCGGCGGTCGTCGTCGCCGCCGCCGCGATGGCAGGCGGCAAGGAACGCATTCCCCGGCGCGGCGGCGGCGATGCGCGCCAGCGTCGCGGCGAACCCGGCCGGCGGCGCGCCGCACCGGTCGGTGTCGGCGGGCGGCAGGACGACCAGGATCAGCCCCTCGCTCGAGTCCAGGACGTCGTCGAGCGTCAGATGGCATTCGCCCTTGGGGGCGCGCCGCTTCCCCAGCGTCAGCAGCCGGGTGAGCCGGCCATAGGCGGCGCGGTCGACGGGATAGGCGAGCAGGCTGAGCGCGATGTCGTCGTCCGGATCGCGGTCGCGCGCCGACCGGCGCACCGGCCAGGGCGGCTTCTCCTCCGGCTCCGGCAGCGGCGCCGGCGCCTCCGGCGCGGGCGGCGCCCGCAACCGGCCCACGGCACGGCGCTTCCCCTCGCCCGCGCGAGCGGGAGAGGGAGGGGCCCGCCCGTCAGGGCGGGAGGGTGAGGGCAGCGCGGCGTCACCACCCTCACCCCGACCCTCTCCCGCCATGCGGGAGAGGGGGACGCTGGCAAGGAGATCCAGCCTGACCCCCACCACCAGCCGGATGCCGACCTGCTGCGCGGCCTTGTGGGCGCGGACCAGCCCGGCGAGGCTGTTGCGGTCGGTGACGGCGATCGCCGCCAGCCCCTGCTGCGCGGCGGCCAGCACCAGCTCGTCGGGATGCGAAGCGCCGCGCAGGAAGCTGAAGTTGCTGGTCGCCTGCAGCTCGGCATAGGCCGGCGCGGGCTCAGGCGAAGAGGCCATGGAGATACCAGCGGTCGTCCCGCCCATCCCCGGGCGCGTCCTCGCGATAGAGCCAGAAGCGGCCGCCGTCATCGTCCTCCAGCCGGTAGTAGTCGCGCGCCGCGCCGCCGTCCTCGCGCCACCATTCCGGCGCGATGCGCTCCGGCCCCTCGGCGGCGGCGACGCGATGGCGGCGGCCCTGGCGGGCGAACCAGGCGGGCGGGCGGGCGGGCGCCGCCGGCTCGGCCTCGACCGGCTCCGGCCGGGGCAGCAGCCGGAGCGGCCGCGGCGGAGTCGCCGGCCAGGCGGCCGGTTCCTCCGGCGCGGCGGCGAGCGCGAAGGCGCGCTCCGGCCAGTGGCTCCGGCGCGGCGTCGGGCAGCCGAGCGCGGTGAAGCCCAGCCGGTTGCCGAGCCGGTCGATCAGGGCCGCCAGCCCGTCGGCGTCCGCCGGGGGTGCCGCCCCGGGTGCGGACGAGGCGGCCGGCGCGCGGGCGAGCGCGATCTGCAGCGCGGTGAGCGGCTCGGCGCGGGTCGCGGCGAGCGCCATCAGCTCGATGCCGAAGCCGGGATCGACGCGGCCGAGCGCCTCGGCGAAGAGCCGGCCGAGCGGGGCGGGATCGCGGCTCGGCCGGCTGGTGCCGATGGCGAGGTCCTGGCGGCTGCCGTCGACGCGGTAGAGCGTCAGCGCCAGCCGGCGGGCGCCCTGCTGCGCCGCGTCGAGCCGGCGGCAGAGCCGCTCGAGCAGCCGGGCGAGCGCGGCGGCCAGTGAGGCCGCCTCGCCGATCGGCTCGGCGAAGGCCAGCCGCTCGGCGAAGGGCGGCGCCGGGCGCGGCGAGATCGGCCCGGCAGCGCGCCCAGGGCCCTGGTCGAGCCTTGCCCCGACGACGCTCCCGAAGCGCCGCGCCAGGGCGGCCCGCGGCAGCGGCAGGAGATCGGCGACGCGGCGCAGCCCGAGCCGCTCCAGCCCGGCCGTCGCCGCTGGCATCAGGCGCAGCGCGGCGACCGGCAGCGGCGCCAGCGCCTCGCGCGCCCCGCCGGGGGGCACGACGCTGCAATGGGCCAGGAAGCGGGCGGCGGCCCAGGCGGCGCCCGGCGTGTCGGCGAGCCCGGCCCGCGCGGCGTGGCCGAGCCGGCCGAGCCGGGCGACGAGGTCGCCGAGCAGCTCCGCCTCGCCGCCGAGGAGATGGCTGCAGCCGGTGACGTCGAGCCACAGCCCGGCGCCGGCGCCGCCATCCTCGGCCTCGATCCCGACCAGCGGGGTGTAGCGGTCGCACCAGTCGGCGAGCCGGCCGAGCGTTGCCGCCTCGGCCCGCCGGATCGGCGGGCAACACGGCGAGCTGCGGCAGCAGCGCCCTCGCATCGGCCAGCGCCTGGCCGGGGCTGAGGCCGCCGGCCGCCGCCGCCGCGTCGACCGCGACCAGCAGGCAGCGGTCGGCAATGGTGCGGATGGTGGCGAGCGGCCCGGCCGGCGCGTCAGCCGAGGCCCGCCGGATCCGCTCCGTCGCGAAGTGCGGCAACCACAGCGAAACGATCCGTCGCATCGTCCCACTCCACCAGCCAGCCGCCGGGGCGCCCGCCACGGCAGCGCGTCAGCGAGCCGCCAGCGCGGCGGCCCGAGCAGCCGCGCCGGCGAGCCCGGATCCAAGGGCACACCCCAGCGCGGCACTGTCGTTCCGGGCGGAAGAGGCGGCGGGCCGGACGGCGCCGACGCCACCCGCCAGCGGGTCAGCGCGGCGCTCGGCCTCTCCGCAGCGCTCCCGGCGCGGCGGCGCCCCCCCTGGCGCAGCACCCGCCCGAGCCCGCCGCCGGCCTCGGCGGCGAGCTGCAGCCGGCGGCTGTCGGTGAGGCCGAGCTCCGGCAGCTCGCCGAGCACGCCGGCCAGCGCCGGCGAGCGCAGCCCCTCCTCCATCGCCCAGAGCCGGTCGGCCGGCCGCCCGGCGCGCAGCAGCACGACCCGCTCGGGCGGCAGGCCGAGCCCGGCGAGGCCCGGCGGATGCAGCGTCTCGACCGCGCCGCACCACAGCACCGGCCGGCCGCGGGCGGCGACCAGCCGGCCGAGCAGCAGGGCGGCGAAGCCGGCCGCCGCCGCCTCGCCCGCGACATCGCCGCCGAGCTCGTGCAGCCCGCCCAGCGCCAGCCCGCCGCCGAGCGCCGCGTCGAGCGCCGGGCAGCCGAGCGGCAGGACGCCAGCCCTGTCGGCCGCGGCACCCCGCTCCAGCCGCCGCATCCCGTCGCGCAGCGCCGCCAGCCGCTCCGACCGGTCCGCCGCGGCGATCGCTCCGCCCGGCGCGAGGACGCCGCCATCCATCCCGCCTCAACACGTTTGCCGTCGCGATGTTCTCTATTTGTTCTAAAGGGGGCTCGCCAGCAAGTCAACCGCGCCCGCACTCCGGCAGCAGCGCCGGCGGGCTCCGCCGCCCGCCGCGGTGCAATCGCGGCTGTCCGGGGCCTCACCTGGGCGCCGAGGGGACCCACGCGGCGGCGAGCGTCCGAGCCTTGCTCAGCTGGGCCGCCGTCATGCGGGCCGCCAGATCTTCCTGCTCCTTGGCCGCATCGGATCCGGCCGGAACTGCGCCCCGGGCTGCGGCCAAGGTCATCCACATGTAGCCCTGAACGTAATCCAGGGGAACGCCACGGCCCCGCTTGTAGGCCAAGCCGAGGCTCAGCTGGGCACTGCCGTCGCCCTGATCGGCAGCCTTGCGGAACCACCTCGCGGCCTGCTCGTCATCACGGGTAATTCCCAGGCCGGTCGCGTATGCCAGGCCGAGCGTGCCTTGAGCGTCCGCGTAACCCGCCTCTGCGGCGCGACGACAGGCTGCCACGACCCCATTGAGATTGCCGACCTGCCCGGTGGCCACCAGCAGCCAGAACTGGCTGCAATCCTGGCGATCTGCCGCCCATGCAGGATTGGCCACGACCAGAGGCACAAGGAGGATGAGAAATCTGAGCATCATGACCTCGGGGCGGCCGCCAGTTGCAACGCCGAAAATCTCAAAGAATAGGATCATACACCTATATCATTTTTCCTTGTTGTACTGCGTCCGGCTATGACCTGGATCAAAACCGAACGGCGAGCAGCGCCTACCTTGTCCTTCGACGAGCATCGACCCGGCTCAATCCAGGCACTATGTGGAATGGCCGGGGCGGGGTGATAGTTCGGCAGACTTCCATGTAGGGAACATACCCATGATCAGAGCCGCTGCAGCCGCAGCCTTGCTTGTCGTCGCCTGCATCGTGGCGCCGCCGGCCTGGGCTGACGAGGCCGCGGACTGCGCGAAAGCCGAGCCCGCCAAGGCGGCAGTCGCCTGCCGCCGTCTCGCCGAGCGAGGCAATGCTCTCGCCCAATTCAATCTCGGCATCTTGTACGCCAACGGCCAAGGTGTCGCGCTGGATCCCGGTGAGGCGGCGCGATGGTTCCGCAAAGCGGCAGATCAGGGATTCGCGATGGCGCAGCACAATCTCGCCATGATGTACGCCAGCGGCCAGCCGCTTCCCCAGGACTACGCGGAAGCAAGGCGCTGGTACCGCAAGGCAGCCGACCAGGGCCTCGCCCCGAGCCAGCACAATCTCGGCCGTCTGTACGCCGACGGGCTCGGGGTTCCGCAGGACTATGCGGAAGCGGCGAAATGGTATCGCAAGGCGGCGGAGCAAGGGGAGCGATATGCCGAGCTGGACCTCGGCGCCCTGTACGACAACGGCTGGGGTGTGCCGCTCGACGATGCGGAGGCCGTGCGGTGGTACCGCAGGGCGGCGGAGCAAGGGCTGGCCTCTGCGCAGAACAACCTCGGGGCGATGTATGCGACCGGGGAAGGCGTGCCGCGGGACTACGCAGAGGCACTCAAGTGGCACCACAAGGCGGCTGACCAGGGCAATTCCAATGCGCAGAACAGCATTGGCGGCATGTACTATCTCGGGCAGGGCGTCCCGAAGAGCGACATCCAGGCCTATATGTGGTTCAGCATCTCGGCTGGCCAGGGAAATGCCACCGCGCAGCACAATCTGAAGATCGTGACCGCGAAGATGAGCCCGGCGCAGATTGAACAGGCCAAGAGCCTGGCCCGGGATTGGCTTGCCGCTCATCCTGGCTTGCCGGCCTCAAGGTAAGCGGCTCCTCGGCTCGCAGGCAGTCGCGCCCGCTGGCGGGCCGCTCCCCGGGCGCGGGGCCGCGCCGCCTCTCACGCGACGCCCGCGACACGTGCTAACCATCGTTGCCCCCTGCCCGCCCGAGGCCCCGATGTCCGACGCGCCCGCCCGCACCTCCCCGTTCGCCGAGCTGCTCGGCTATCGCCTGCTCGACTGGCGCGAGGACGCGGCCACTGTCGGGCTCACCGTCGAGCGCCGCCACCGCAACCGCGTCGGCGGGCTGCATGGCGGCGTGCTGGCGACCCTGATCGACACCGCCTGCGGCTATGCCGGCACCTTCGTCGAGGGCGGCCCGCCGCGCAGCGGCATGACGCTGGCGCTGACCACGCAGTTCCTGGCCCCGGCCAAGCCCGGCAGCCGCCTCGTGGCCGAGGCCCGCCGCACCGGCGGCGGCAGCTCGATCTTCTTCGCGGCCTGCGAGATCCGCGACCAGCACGGCACGCTGATCGCGCGCGGCGACGGCACCTTCCGCTACCGCCGGCCGCACGCGTCTCACCCGGCAAGCGGCGGCGAGTAGCCGCCGCGGCAGCAGATCAGGGCGATGACTGGCAGTAGATCGAGCTGATCCGGTCGTTCCAGCCCTGAGCCCGCAGGTCCGGCCACTCGCCGTTCACGGCATCGGCGTAGGTGAGCGGGCCGAGATGCGTGCCGCCGCGATTGGCGTGCTCGTAGAAGGTGCAGGCGATGCCGCGCCCGATCTTGATCGCCGAGATCCGGTCGTTGGCGAAGCCGGCGGTGCCGTATCGGCTGAGGTCGGTGATCGCCGAGCTGGTCGTCAGGTCGATGATCCAGCTCCCCGGCGCGAACTGGATGTTCTCGTAGAGGCGCGCCGTGCCGTCGGCCAGCGAGAGCGGCGCGCCGAGCAGCTTCGCCCTCAGGATGTCGGGCGGCGAGGCGAGCCGGTTGCCGATCCTGTCCGGGCACGGCAGGTCGGCATTGTAGGAGCCCTCGTGGCCGCCGCAGAACTTGCCGTCGGCGTCGCCGGTCCACAGCTTCTCGCCGGCGAAGATGCTGCCGATGTCGTCGAGCAGATGGTGGCTCGGCTCGCCCGCGTTGTAGACCTCGAAGGTGAAGGTGCCGCCGCCGCCGCAATCCTCGCCGAAGCCGGTGCCGACCCGGATCACCAGGCGAACCGCCTCGCAGGCCGCCGCAGTCGGATAGAAGGCATGCTTGTCCTCCGACGCCTGCAGCGACAGGCGGCCCCCGGCGAAGGCCAGGGTGGCGCAGATCGTCTGGTCCGGCCCGAAATCGACCTTGCCGTCGTTGCAGGATCGTCCCTCGACGGCCCAGACGCCGGAATGCAGGCTCTCGCCGCCATGGGCCGAGGTATAGACCCAGCGCAGCGCGGCCGTCTTGGGATCGAGGATCTCCCAGGCCTCGACCACGAGCTCCACGTCGCCATTGTGCCGCTGCGCCACGTTCTCGTCATAGGCGTCGAGGCCTATCGCAAAGCGCCCGTAGTCGCGACTCCAGGTGGTCGCATAGTAGACGAGCAGGTAGCGGCCGACCTGGCGGTTGGGATAGGGCGTGACGCGGCCGAACTGGAAGACCTTGTCGGTCGGCCGGTGCTGCAGCCAGTCCTCCTCCTCGTCCAGCTCGATCTGCGGGTTGAGGCGCTGCAGGATGGCATCCTCGACGGCCTGGTCGACGCCGTCGCCGTCGGTGTCCGTGGTGCCGCCGACGCCATCGGCGTCGACCAGGAAGGGCACGCTGCTGATCAGCTTGCGACCGCCATCCTCGACGGTCAGCGTCACCGTCGAGGTCGTGCCGCCGCCGGTGCCGGTCCCGCCCGTGCCGGTGTCCCGGCCGGTGCCGGTGCTGCCCGTCCCGGTGCTCGCCTCGTCCCGGTGCCGCCCGTCCCGGTGCCGCCCGTCCCGGTGCCGCCGGTGCCTGTCCCGCCGGTGCCCGTGCCGGTGCCGCCGGTTCAATGCCGCCCGTTTCCGTCCCGCCCGTCCCACCGGCAGTCTCGGTGCCGCCGATGCTCATGCTGGCGGCCCGGAAGGCGACGTGCGGCCCGCTCGCGGCCGCTCTCTCGACGCGCAGATAGACCGTGGCGACCTGACCGCTGCCGCCGAGACGGCCCGCCGGGAGGGTGACGGTGCCGCGGTTGGTGTAGCCGACAGGGTCGCCGGGCGGCGAGACCGTTCGTCAGGTTGACCGCCATGACCTGGCCGCCGACCCCGTCGAGCACGGAGGGCGACGAACCGTAGCGCAGCACGAAGCGGGCGGCGACGCCGGGCGGGCCGCTGATCCGGCTGGTTGCCAGCGCCTCGATCGAGAGCGGCAGGCCGCCGGCCGGGATCGTGACGTCGGCGAAGCGCCAGGACGCGAAGTCGTCGAGCGCCTGGTCGCGCAGCCAGTACCAGCCGTTGATGAGGTCGCCGTTCGACTCGAAGGCCGCGCCGCCAGCCTGCGCGCCCGCCTCGCCGCCGCCGGCCCCGACCGTCAGGACCAGGTCGCGCCGACGAAGGCGAGGCTGGCGCCGGATTCTCCGGCTGCTCGATCCGCAGCACCAGCCTGGTCGCCGACGGCGCCACGGCGCTGAGCATCGCCGCGGTCAGCACCGTCTCGCCGGCGACCGGCACACCGACCAGGGCGGTCCCGCCGGGCTGTGCGGCAAGGCTCAGCGAGACCTCGCCCTCCTGACCCGGCTGCGCCGTCCCGCTGCCGGTTCTTGCCGCCGCAGGCGCGCCGTAATGCAGGCGCACCGACGTCGTCCCCTGGCTGCCGGGCGGAAAGGCGGCGAGGCCCTCGAGATGCAGGCGCACGTCACCGCCAGCCAGGCGCGGGCTGCTGAAGGTCCAGGCCATGTGGGCGTCGCCCTGCTGGTTGGCCAGCCAGCGCCATCCTGCCATCGAGAGGCCGTCGCTCTCGAAGCCCGACGCCCTGATGGTCGTTTCGGTCTGCGCCGCCGCGGGGCCGCCAGCCAGGGCGGCCGCGAGCGCGATCACGGCGACAACCCGCCTCGTCCGGCTTTGCATGTGCGGTCCCCGTCTGGCTTGGACGCCCGACCCGGGGCTCGGGCGCAGGCCGATATCACCCGATCTCCACGGCCCAGCCATGACACAGATCAAGAGCGGATCCGGCGCCCTCCACTCGCCACCGGGCCTGCGCCCCGAACGGCAGGACGACGATGCCGATCTCGTCCTTCGACAGACGGCTACGACCCTGTCCGTTCCGCGAAGGCCTGAGGCGGCGGTTCCAGGCAGCCAGGGTCGGCCAGGAGGTCGGCGTGGATGGCGCGCAGCTCCGGTAGGTGCGGACGCGCGCGGGGTCGGGCTCGAAGCGGCGCAGGGTGGGCTGGGCCATGGCCCGAGCGGCCTCCTCGAAGCCGGCGAACCAGCCGGCGCCACGGGCCGCCGCGATCCCGGCGCCGAGCGAGGAGGCCTCGATCGCGGCCGAGCGGCGCACCGGGCAGCCCGTGGCGTCGGCCAGGATCTGCGCCCAGAGGGCGGACGCGGCGCCGCCGCCGATCGCGGCGTAGTCGGTGATGGTGATGCCGCTCACCGCGGCGGCGCGCACCGCGGCCTCGGCCTGCTCCAGCGCGATGCCCTCGAGCAGGGCGCGGTAGATGTGGCCGCGCCGGGTCGAGCCGGAGAACCCGGCGATGACGCCGCGCGCGGCGGCATCCCAGTGCGGCGTCATGCAGCCCTCCCAGTAGGGCACCATGAGCAGCCCGTCGGCGCCGATCGGCACCGCCGATGCCTCGGCCTCCAGGGTGGCGAGCGCCTGGCCGCGCTCGCCGGCGGGGATGGCGTAGAGCTCGCGGGTGATCCAGTCGACCAGGAAGGTGCCGGCCTTCTGGCAGGTCTCGTAGACATAGCCGCGGTCGGCGACCGCGATCTCGGTGCGGAACGCCGGGTCGTGGGCGTAGCCCGGGGCGTAGGTGCCGGAGACCACGGCGGTGCCGAGATTGATGTAGGCGAGGCCGGGCTCGAGCACGGCGACGCCGGTGCCGGCGCACTGCCCGTCGCCGCCACCGGCGAAGACCGGCGTGCCCGGCCTGAGGCCGGTCGCGGCCGCGGCCGCCGCGGTGACCTCGCCGATCGGGCCGCCCGGCGGCACCAGGTCGAGCATCTTCGAGGCCGGCACGCCGGCGGCGGCGAGGATCTCGTCCGACCAGGCGAGCCGCTCCATGTCGAGCATCCCCGTCGGGTCGGCAGACGCGGTCGAGGTCGCCCAGCGCCCGGTCAGCCGGTGGCAGAGGAAGCCGTGCACCTCGGCGAGGCGGTCGGCGCGCGCCAGCAGCTCCGGCTCGTGCTCGGCCAGCCAGAGCACGCGATAGAGGCAGGGGGTGGTGTCGAGCGGCTTGCCGGAGATGCGGCGCACCCGCTCGGCGCCGAAGCTCTCGGCGAAGCGCAGCATCTGCGGCCGCGAGCGGCCGTCGAGCCAGACCATGCCGGGGCGCAGCGCCTCGCCGGCCTCGCTGAAGATGCCGAAGGTCTCGCGCTGGTTGGAGGTGGCGAGCCCGGCGATGCGCGCCGGGTCGATCTTGCGCGTCAGCTGGCCGAGCGCGCTGGCGGCCGCGCTCCACCAGTCCTCGGGATCCTGCTCGAACCAGGCCGGGCGCGGATTGGCGAGCGCCACCGGGGCGCGGCCCTCGGCCACCAGCCTGCCCTCGCGATCCCAGGCGATCGCCTTGGTCGCGGAGGTCGAGGAGTCGAGCCCGACGACGAGGTCCGGGGTCATCGCGGTTCGGGGATCGCGGGAGAGGAGCGGCGGCGCCGGCCGAGGCCGGCGCCGCCCTCCAGCTCTCTGGTCGCGGGCAGGCGGCCTAGAGGCCGGCGTCCTTGACCTGGGCGTCGACGATCTTGGCGACCGCGTCCATGCAGGCCTTGGCATCGCCGTCATAGGCCTGGCCGGTGAGCAGCTTGCCGAGCTCGGTCGGGATCTCGTTGGTCGAGAGCCCGGCCCACAGCGGCATGTGCGGCTCGGTGGCCATGACGTTGTCGATCGTCCACTTCACCGTCTCGAGGTGACGGGTGGTGCCCGCCATCACCTTGGCCTTCGCCTTGACGCGCGGATCCTCGAAGGAGGAGATGCGCATCGGGGCGAAGCCGCCGATCAGCGTGCAGCGGGTCATGATCTCCTTGCAGCAGCCCCACTGCAGGAAGACCCAGGCCGCGTCGATGTTCTTCGAGTACTTCGACAGCGCGATGCAGGAGCCGCCCTGGTGGCCGGCCTGGGGCTTCTCGTTGAAGCCGGCGTCGGCCGCCGGGCGCAGCACCTTCGGCACCAGCGGATGGGCAGGCTGCCAGAGGCCGCGGACCTTGGAGTCGTCGGCGTCGAGGCCGGGGAAGAACTCGTCCCAGCTCTGCACCAGGGCCACCTGGCCCGAATGCATCATCTCGAACTGGCCGTCCCAGGTCGAGGCGGTCGAGTTCGGCGGCGCCATCTTGAGGAGCTCCTGGTACCACTTCAGCCCGGCGATGCCCTGCTCGTCATTGCCCGAGAACTTCTTGTCCTTGGTGAAGACCGAGCCGCCATGCCCCCACACCGCCTGGGTCCAGTCGCACTCCAGCGAATAGTGGCCGGACTTGGCCTGCAGGCCCGTGCCGTAGATGCCGTTGGCCTTCTCCGCCTCGCCGATCGCCTTCACCGCGGCGGTGAACTCGTCGTAGGTGGTCGGCACCTTGATGCCGTGCTTCTCGAGCAGGTCCTGGCGGTACATCAGGATGAAGATCGGGATGTCGAAGGGGATCCCCATCCACTGCCCGTCGACCATCGCGGTGCCCTCGACCAGCGGCTTCGAGAAGTCGTCGAAGTCGAAGTCCGGCATCGCCAGCTCGGGCTTGTCCTTGGCGTACTGCACCGGGTTGACCGTGTCCGGGGCGAAGGTCGAGATCCAGGACTGGTCGAGGTAGTAGAGGTCGTAGGTGCCGAGCTGGCCCTGCACGTCCTGGGTCGCCTTGGCCAGCACCTGCTCCAGCGGCACGATCTCGATCTCGACCTCGATGCCGGTCGGATCGGTGAACTCCTTCTTGATCTGGTTCAGCACCACGGTCGGCGGGGTCGCCTCCGAGGTGTAGCGGATCTTGGCGCCCTTGTACTTGCTGCCGACCTCCTTCAGCCACTTCGCCTGGTTGTCCGGCAGGCCGTCGGCCCAGGCGCTGGCGCCGAGATCGAGGCCGCGCCAGCCGCGCTTGTGGCCGCCCAGCATGCCGAGCCCGAAGGCCGAGAAGCCGAGCCCGACCATGCCCATCCGGCGCAGGAACTCGCGCTTGGAGATGCGCCGGTCGGTGTAGGCGTTGCACGAATCGACAATGAAGGTCTGCTTGTCATGCTTCTTGAAGCTCATCGTCTTTCTTCCCTTCAGATGAACCCGTTGACGAACGCGAGGTGACGCGGCCTGCCCTACTCCTTCAGCGAGCCGAAGGTCAGGCCGCGGACCAGCTGCTTCTGGACCAGCAGGATGAAGATGAAGCTCGGCACGATGGCCGAGGTGCCGAGCGCCGCGATGAAGCCCCACTCCGACCCGGTCGAGGTGACGAAGGTGGTGATCTTCACCGGCAGGGTGCGGATCGAGTTGGTCAGGAACAGCGACAGCAGGAACTCGGTCCAGGAGAAGATGAAGCAGAGCACCGCGGTCGCCGCCATGCCGCCGCGCACCATCGGCAGCACGACCTGGCGGAAGGTCTGCATCCGGCTGGCGCCGTCGATCATCGCCGCCTCGTCGATGTCGCGCGGCACGTCGTCGAAGAACGACTTCATCAGCAGCACGGCGATCGGCAGGTTGATCAGCGCATGGATCAGGATCAGCCCGCCGACGGTGTCGCGCAGGCCGAGATAGTGGAACATGAAGACGATCGGCACGATGATCGCGACCGGCGGCATGAAGCGCTGCGACAGCACCCAGCCGAGGAAGCCCTGGCGGCCGCGGAAGGTGAAGCGCGACAGCGCATAGGCAGCCATCACGGCGAGCAGCACGGTCAGCGCGGTCGAGCCCACCGCGACCACCGTCGAGTCGATGATCGTCTGGCGCGAATCGTAGGAGCTGCCCCCGCCCACCCCGAAGGTGTTGCCGGACTCCGTCGCCGAGTCCGAGCGAGAGCGGCCGAGCAGCGTCACGGCGTAGTTGATACCCGCGGGCTCGAAGTCGAAGAAGACCACGCGGTCCTTGTCGAAGATCGCCGAGCGCGGCTTGATCGAGGTCAGCCCCCACCAGAACAGCGGGAACATGAAGATCGCCACGACGATGGCGGCCACCATCGTGCGCAGCAGGCCGCCGGTCTCGGCGCGCGCCCCCATCAGAAGCGCACCCGGAAGAGCTTGATGAAGAGGTTGGCGGTGACGATCAGCAATGCCAGCGTCAGCAGCGCCACGGTCGAGGCGTAGGGAAAGTCGGCATTCTTGAAGTAGATCGTCCCGGCATAGGAGGTCAGCGTCTCGGTCGCCGTGCCCGGGCCGCTGTCGGTCATCACCTTGACGTAGTCGTAGATGCGGAACAGGTCGACGCCGCGGATCAGCACCGCCAGCGCGATGATGCGGCTCATCAGCGGCAGGGTGAGGCGGAAGAAGGCCTGGGTCGCCGAGGCGCCGTCGATGGCGGCGGCCTCGAACGGGTCCTTGGGCAGCGCCCGCAGGCCGGCCAGCATGATCAGCACCATGAAGGGCGTCCACTGCCAGACATCGGCGAGCAGGATGCCGAGGAAGGCGGTCGAGGCGGTGGCCAGGATCGGCGTCTCCGGGCTGAGGATCCCGGTGGCGTAGAGGCCGCGGCTCAGCACGCCGAACGAGCCGTCCAGCATCAGCAGGAACATCATGCCGGTGACGGCCGGCGGCACGACCAGCGGCAGGGTCATCAGGGCACGCATCAGGCCGAAGCCGCGCCGCTCGGAATCGAGCAGCAGCGCGATCGCCATGCCCAGCACCAGCTCGATGACCAGCGCCGCGCCGGTGTAGAGGTAGGTGTGGCCGATGGCGCCCCAGACGCGGTCGTCGGCGAGCAGCTTCGACCAGTTCCAGCCGGGCGACCAGAGGTTGAGCCGGGTCACCGGATGGCGCCGGTGCAGCGACAGCCAGATGGCGTAGAGCAGCGGGTAGACGCCGAAGACCAGGAGCAGCGCGGTCGAGGGCAGGAGCCAGGGAAAGGGATGCTCGAAGGTGAGAAACCTCGGCAGCGCCAGCCGCGACCGGGGCCGCTGCACCGCCGCCACAGCCGTCATGCGCCGCCTGCCGCTCCGCGGGCGGGTCGCCTGTCGACCGGGCTTGCGGCCCCCCTCATGGCATCTCTCTCCCTACACCCTCGTTGCGGCCCCAGACCTGCATGGCGGGACGCCGGTTTACGCACGATGGTTTACATATGCTACGGGTACTGCGCAAATGTTCAAGGGGCTTGCGGCCCGGCGCCCCGGCCGTCGCCGCGCGCCGCGATGATCCGGTCGGCGACCTCGACGAAGCCGGCGCCGCCGCCGCCCTCGCTGACCCAGGCCGGCTCGGCTTCCAGCTCGCCGGCGAAGGCGCGGACGTTGGCGACGCCGCAGGCATTGGGGAAGAAGCCGAACATCGGCGCATCATTGGGACTGTCGCCGACGAAGACGATGCGCGCCTTGTCGCGGTCGAGGTCGAGCCTTAGCACCTCGGCGGCGAAGCGGCGGGTCATCGCCAGCTTGTCGTAGCGGCCGAACCAGCCATTGACGTGGATCGAGGAGATCTTGGCGGTGGCACCCTCCTCCTCGAAGATCGCCTTGATGCGGGCGATCGCCGCCTTGTCGAGCGGCGGCACGTCCTCGCGGAAGTCGATGGCGAGGTCGGCCTCGCGATAGGCCTGGTCGGCGGAGATCGCGGCGCCCGGCACCTCGGCCAGGATGCGCGCGCCGATCGCGTCGAGCCGGCGCCGGTTGTCGCGCCGCTCGGCGTCGCCCGCCGCCCAGGCGCGCCGCATCCGGCGCGCCGCCCGGTCGTAGGCGAAGTAGAAGGCGCCGTTCTCGCCGACCACGCCGGTCACCGGCCACATCCGGGCGATCATGTCGCACCAGCCGGCGGGCCGGCCGGTGATCAGCGCCACCGGCAGCCCGGCCTGCTCCAGCCGTTCCAGCGCGTGGTAGGCGGCCGCGGGCAGCCGCCCATCATGGGTCAGCGTGTCGTCGATGTCGGCCAGCACGGCCGCCACCGCGGCGGCGACCGGAACCGGCATGCGGGCCAGCGGCTGCATCGGCCTCACCCCTCCCCGGCGGCGAAGTCCTCGAGCAGGCCCGCATCCGCTGCGATGTCGACGAAGGCGAAGCGGTTGCGCATCTCGCGGGAGTGCAGGATCGCCTCGCGATAGAAGTCGACGGGCACGCCGAGCTCGGCGGCGGTGCAGGGACCGCCCGCGGCGGCCAGCGCGGCGCGCATCTCCTCGGCCGGAATGATGAAGGGGGCCAGTTCCGCCTGCAGCGCCGGCCACAGCGCCGCCAGCTTCGCGTTGAAGGCGGCCGCGCCCTTCTCGTCGAAGGCCTTCCTGCGGAACTCGGCCAGGCACTGCGCCGCGACCTCCGGTCCCATGCGCCGCGCCATGGCCTCCGGGTCGATGCGGGTCGGCCGGACCTGCGGCGGGCGCTCGCTCGCCAGCAGCCGCTGCTGCAGCCGCGCCATGGTCAGCGCCGCGACGCCGACCTGCTGGCCGTGCAGGCTGCCGGGATGGCGCGGGCCGGCGAAGCAGTCGATGTAGTGCGAGATCTGGTGCTCGCCCATCGAGCCGTGATGCGAGATGCCGGTGAAGGAGACGCCGAGCCCGCACAGGGTGAGGACCCGGAAGAGATAGCCCACCGCCGGCACCGCGCCGGCGCCCAGGCCGGCGGCGCGGCGGTTGAGCTCGGCCTCGTCGGCCTCCTGGATCAGGTAGGGCGCCCGCAGGTAGGTGGTGCCGAGCAGCCGGTGCGACATCCACCAGTCGACCTGCGCCACCGAGCGGGCGAGGCAGTCGCCGAAGCCCGAGGCGGCGAGATGGCGCGGCGCCGCCGCGGCCACGCTCAGATCGACGAAGAAGCCGGCCGGGGCGTGCGAGGGCAGCGACACCTTGAGGCCGCTCTCCAGCGAGATCGAGGCGGTGGTCGAGGTGTAGCCGTTCATCGAGCCGGCGGTGCCGAAGACGCAGTAGCGCCGGCCGTCGAGCCCGGTGACGTACTTGCAGAGATCGTTGATCGTGCCGGAGCCGACCGCGACCACCGAGCGGTAGGGGGCCAGCTTGTCCTTGAGCATCGCGACGCCAGCCATGTCGGCGTGGGGATGGTCGAGGATCACCGTGTCGACCGGCCCCAGCGGCCGCAGCGCCCGGGCGACCCGCCCGCCCATCGCGTCGTGCGTGGCCGCGTCGGCAACCACGGCGAAGGGGCCCTCGAGCCGGAGCGAGCGGACCAGCTCCGCCTCGCGCCCGTCCAGGCTCTCGGCGAAGACGATCGATTCGTAGGGCACGGTGGCGAGCGCCCCGGTTTCCGGGTTGGTCCAGCGCCCGGCGACGATGTCGTCGATGAGCGCGGTCCAGCCGCCGGCCGGCCGGTCGGGGTGGGGCCGGCCGGAGTCTGAAGAGGCGCTGGGCGTCGGTGCCATGGAAGCTGCCGTCGTTGAGCCAATCGGGCCGAATCTGTTACAAATGCCGTTTGATCGCGACAAGTGTCAAGCATCCCACGCGCGGATTGACTGATGTCACGGGGCAGCGACAATCGGCCGATGCAGCTGGTCAGGCCATCGCTGCCGCAGGGGCGCGGCGTCAACGTTCCGCCGGAGTTCGAGGACGCGCTCGTCTGGGTCGCCTGGCTCTACTACGCCGACCAGCTGACCCAGAGCGAGATCGCCCAGGTCCTCAAGGTCTCGCGGGCGACCATCGTCAAGATGCTGCAGGACGCGCGCGAGCGCGGCATCGTCACCATCCGCATCAACACCGGGGCGGCGATGCGCACGCGCCTGTCGCGCCAGCTGATGGAGCGCTTCGGGCTGGAGGGCGCCGCGGTCATCCCCAGCCTCGAGCCGCCCACGCTGCTGAAGCGGCTCGGCGACGCCGGTGCCCGGGTGCTGGCCGACCAGCTGCGGCCGGGCGACGTAGTCGGCGTCGCCTGGGGCCGCACCGTGCTCGAGGTCGCGCGCGCCATCGAGCTGCCCGAGCCGGCGGCGCCGCTGACCGTGGTGCAGGTCTCCGGCAGCTCGACCGGCAGCACCGCCGAGTTCTCCGCCGAGCTCTGCTCCTCGCTGCTCGCCAGCCGGCTGGCGGCGCGCTGCGTCAGCCTGCTCGCCCCGGCGGTGCTGTCGACGCCGGAGCTGCGCGACCAGCTGCTGGCCGAGCCGGCGCTGCGCAAGCAGTTCGCCCAGATCCACGCCGCCAACCGCATCCTCTTCGGCGTCGGCGACATCGGGGCGCGCAGCACGGTGCGCGCCGCCGAGATCGCCAGCAATGCGGCGATCGACGGCTATGTCGCGGCCGGCGCGGTGGGCGTGCTGATCGGCCGCTTCATCGACGCCGCCGGGCGGCCGGTGGCCGGCGAGCTCGACCGGCGCATGGTCGGCATCGCGCTCGACGAGCTGAAGCGGATCCCGTCCCGGCTCTGCGTCGCCGGCGGCCTCGGCAAGCTCACCGCCATCCGGGCCGCGCTCAAGGGCGGCTACCCAACGCACCTGGTGACCGACGCCGAGACCGCCGAGCGGCTGCTGCAGGACTGAGTCCCGCGGCTCAGGCCGCCGCCTCGCCGAACAGCTCGCCGGCGCGCAGCGTCACCGCGGCCTCGCGGCCGCGCAGCAGCAGCTGCTCGAACAGCGGCAGGGTGGCGAGCGTGAGGCGGCCCGACAGCAGCAGCTCGCTGCCGTCCTCGCCCTCGCGCATCAGCACCTTGAGCTGGCCGCCGTCGATCGCCTCCGTCACCGCCCGGATCAGCGTCGCTCTGTCCACCGGCTCCGCCATGTTCCCTCCGGCGACGCTGCCGACCGGCGCCAAGGTCCCGCCACACGCGGCGCGCGCATCGATGCTCGCAGACCCACCACTGCCACGCTAACATCGGCTCCCCTGCGAGGTTCCAGTCTCCTGCCTCGCCGACGCGGCGGCTTTGCCGCCGCATCCGATTGCCGCTAGGAAGAGGCCTCGCCGCCAGCTCCGGAGCCCGCCATGACCGACCCCGCCACCCGCGACGCCGCCCGCACCGTCGCCCGCATCCTGCTCGAGATCGAGGCGGTGCACTTCCGCCCGGCGGAGCCCTTCATCCTGACCTCGGGCCGGGCCAGCCCGGTCTATATCGACTGCCGCAAGATCATCTCCTTCCCCGGGGCGCGCCGCAAGGTGATCGAGCTGGCGGCGGCGGAGGTCGAGCGGACCATCGGCTTCGCCTCGCTCGATGCGGTGGCGGGCGGCGAAACCGCCGGCATTCCCTATGCCGCCTGGCTGGCCGACCGGCTCGGCCTGCCGATGCTCTACATCCGCAAGCAGCCCAAGGGCTTCGGCCGCGGCGCCCAGATCGAGGGCAGCATGGCGCCGGGCGCCCGGGTGCTGCTGATCGAGGACCTCGCCACCGACGGCGGCAGCAAGGTCAACTTCATCCGGGCGATCCGCCAAGCCGAAGGCCGCGTCGAGCATGCGCTGGTCGTCTTCCACTACGGCATCTTCCCGCAGAGCGTGACGACGCTGGCCGAGCTCGGCGTCACCCTGCACGGGCTCGCCACCTGGTGGGACGTACTGGCGGCGGCCGACGAGATGGGCCGGCTGGCGGCGGGGGAGCGCGAGGAGGTGCGCGCCTTCCTGCAGGACCCGGAGGGCTGGTCGGCCAGCCATGGCGGCAAGGCCTCGGCCTGACCGGCCGGGCTCCTGCGGAGCAACCGGCGACAGGGCGAACGGCCAGGGGACGAGCCGGTCACATCGCAACCGGAATGGCTGCGGCCTGTTCGGTCAGTGACGTTCAACCAGCCTTCGACCGAGGAGATGCCCATGCCCCGCACCGCCCTGCTTCTGCTCTGCCTCGCCGCTGCCGGCTGTGCCGCGCAGCAGGATATCCCGATCGCCGCCCAGGGCGGCCGCACCGGCTACGCCGTCACCGGCAGCGTCTACGGCTTCCGCCCGTCGGAGAACGACGCCAAGGCGGCGGCGGTGGCCAAGGTCGCGTCGGCCTGCCCGAACGGCGCCGACGTCTCGGACATCCGTGCGACGCCGTCGACCCTGACCTTCGGCTTCCTCACCTCGAGCTACAATGCCACAGTCGTCTGCCGTTAGTTGACAGGGCGTTAGCTGACCGGGCCGGCGCGGCCGCGGCCGCGCCGCCCATTCTGGGGGACCCATGCGCATCCATCCGGTGATCTTGTCCGGCGGCTCCGGGACGCGGCTGTGGCCGCTCTCCCGCGCCGCCTATCCCAAGCAGCTCATGCCGCTGGTGGCCGATGTCAGCCTGCTGCAGGCGACGGTCGGCCGGGTCGGGGACGCCGGGCGCTTCGCCCCGCCGCTGCTGATCTGCAACGACGATCACCGCTTCCTGGTTGCCGCGCAGCTGCGCGACGTGGGCGTGACGCCGCACGCCATCGTGCTCGAGCCGGCGGCGCGCAACACCGCGCCGGCGATCGCCGCGGCGGCGCTGATCCTGGCCGAGCGGGATCCCGCAGCAGTGATGCTGGTGCTGCCCTCCGACCACCATATCAGCGCCCCGGACCGCTTCCTGGCCGCGGTCGCCCAGGCCCTGCCCGCCGCCGAGGCGGGCCGGCTGGTCACCTTCGGCATCGCCGCGGTGCGGCCGGAGACCGGCTACGGCTACGTCAAGCGCGGCGCGCCGCTGCCCGAGGCGCCCGGCTGCTTCGCCGTCGAGCGCTTCGTCGAGAAGCCCGACCTCGCCACCGCCGAGCGCTACATCGCCGACGGCGGGTATGCCTGGAACGGGGGCATGTTCCTGATGCGCGCCGACCGGCTGCTGGCGGAGCTCGGGCACTTCGAGCCGGCGCTGGTCGCCGCGGTCGGCCGGGCGGTGCGCGAGGCGAGGCGCGACCTCGACTTCCTGCGCCTCGACCGCGATGCCTTCGCCGGGGCGCCCGACCGCTCGATCGACTACGCGGTGATGGAGCGCACCGGGCACGCCGCCATGGTGCCGGTCGAGATGGGCTGGACCGACGTCGGCTCCTGGTCGGCGCTGTGGGACGTGGCGCCCAAGGACGCGGCGGGCAACACGCTGATCGGCGACGTCATCGCCACCGACCTGAAGAACTGCTACGTCCGCGGCGACAGCCGCCTGGTGGCGGCGGTCGGCCTCGAGGACATCATCCTGATCGACACCGCCGACGCCGTGCTGGCGGTGCATCGCGACCATGCCCAGGACATCAAGCGCATCGTCGACACGCTGAAGCAGCGCAACCGCGGCGAGCACCTCCATCACCGCCGCGTCTATCGCCCCTGGGGCTCCTACGAGCAGGTCGACCTCGGCGGCCGCCACCAGGTGAAGCGCATCACGGTGAAGCCGGGCGCCCGGCTGTCGCTGCAGAAGCACGCCAAGCGGGCCGAGCACTGGGTGGTGGTTGCCGGCCGCGCCCGGGTCACCCGCGACGACCAGGTCTTCGACCTCAGCGAGAACCAGTCGACCTACATCCCGCTCGGCGCCGTCCATCGGCTGGAAAACCCCGGCGACGAGCCGCTGCAGGTCATCGAGGTCCAGTCCGGCAGCTATCTCGGCGAGGACGACATCGTCCGCATCGAGGACAAGTACGGGCGGGCTTGAGAGACCTCCCACTCCCGCGTGCGACCTCGGCACGGCGACGCCGCTCAGGTGGAACCGAAGACTGACTCACGCGGAGGCGCGGAGCCGCAGAGGAGAGGTGCGCTGTTGGCCGGCGCGCGCCCCTCCGCGACCTCCGCGCCTCCGCGTGCCAAGCTTCCTTCCCTTGCCCCGCGCTGACGCCGGGGGTACGGCCCTCTGCTTCGACAAGCTCGGCATGAGGGCTGTGGCGGTCCCTTACACCCCGCCCCTTGACCTCGTCCTGAGTTCACACCGGCGAAGGCGCCGAACCGCCATGAATGAAACGGCGCAGCGCAAGCCGCCAGCCCGCCAAGGCGGTCTCATTTTCTTGCTAGACACGAAGCATGCGGGGCGAGCACCACGATGGCAGAAAATGCACGCACCGCGATCGTGCGAGCCTCATCCTTCGACAAGCTCAGGATGAGGCCGGAGAGATCGCGCCTGCCATTTGAACCTCGTCCTGATGACCTGCGCACGCACCGCGATCGAGCCTGTCGAAGGCCGCGCGCCTGCTATTTGAACCTCGTCGAGCTTGTCGAAGCGAGGTGCGGCACGCGCGCCCATCCCCTTTCCATTTTCATAGCAGCCTGTCGAAAGGCGAGGCCGCCGCGGCGTTGCAGCCGCGCTCAGCCCGCGAAACGGGGCTCCGGCACGCCGCGGACGCCCAGGCCGTAGATCGCGAACAGGCTGCCGCGCAGCACGCCGTCGGCGGGGAAGCGCGGCAGCGGCGGCTTGGCCATCGAGGTGACGAAGAGGACGTCGAGCTCGGGGCCGCCGAACATGACGCTGGTCACCTTCTTCACCGGCATCTCGATCTCGCGGTCGACGCTGCCGTCGGGGGCGTAGCGCACCAGCCTGCCGTCATAGACCTGGGCGTTCCAGAGATAGCCCTCGGCATCCACCGTCGAGCCGTCGGCGGCGCCGCCGCCCGGCGTGCGGATCTTCGTGAAGGTGCGCCGGTTCGAGACGTTGCCGGTGTCGAGGTCGTAGTCGTAGGCCCAGATCTCGCCCGACCAGGAATCGGCGAAGTAGAAGGTGCGCCCGTCCGGGCTCCAGCACGGGCCGTTGGAGACGACGATGCCCTTGTCGAGCTTGTGCAGCGACAGGTCCGGGTCGAGCCGGTAGAGCGAGCCGTTCGGCCCCTCCTCCATGGTGTCCATCGAGCCGGCGACGAAGCGGCCGCGCTTGTCGACCTTGCCGTCGTTGATGCGCGTCGTCGGCAGGTCCGGCTCGGGATCGACGATCAGCGTGCTCTCGCCGGTCTTGAAGTCGAGGAAGTGGAAGCCTGTCTGCAGCGACAGCACGGCGCCGCCCTGGCGGCGCAGCGCCATCGAGCCGATCTTGGCCGGCACGTCCCAGGCACGCACCTCGCGCCCGTCGGCGGTGCAGCGGAAGACGTTGCAGCCGAAGCTGTCGATCCAGTAGAGCCGCTGCTCCTCGACGTCCCAGAGCGGGCCCTCGCCCAGGATGGTCTTGACGTCGACGAGAACCTCGATGCGCATCGCTCCCTCCCCTCGGCCTGGCGCCGGCTTCGGGCGGACTTGTAGCGTGACCCCCGGCGGCGGCGCAATCGAGCCTCGTTGACAGGCGGCGAGCACGGCTCCTACGGTGCCGCCGGGGATGAAACGCCAGGGCGCCGCGCCAGCCGCGCCGCCGGGACACGATCGAATGCCCAGCACGCGGCCGCGCCGCTCCGAGGACTTGACCGACACCTTCCGGCCGGTGGCGCGCGCCACGCTGCAGGAGAGCATCTACGAGCAGGTCTGCGCCGCGCTGATGGACGGGCGGCTGCGGCCCGGCCAGAAGATCAGTCTGCGCAGCCTGGCCGCGGCCATGGACACCAGCCCGATGCCGGTGCGCGAGGCCCTGCGCCGGCTCGAGGCCAGCCATGTGCTCGAGCTGCGCGGCGGCGGCGTGCTCGCCGTGCCGGCGCCGAGCCCGGACGAGCTGCAGGAGATCCGCGAGATCCGCGTCTCGCTCGAGGGGCTGGCGGCCGAGCGCGCGGCGGCGCGCATGACGCGCAAGCAGCAGGACCGCACGGCGCGGCTCGCCCGCGAGATGCACCTCTTCGCCGATGCCGAGGACTTCACCGGTTTCCTGGCGATGAACCGCGAGTTCCACTTCTCGATCTACGAGGCGTCCCAGAGCCCGCTGCTGCTCAGCATCATCAAGTCGCTGTGGCTGCGCGTCGCCCCCTTCTTCTTCGCGATCTGCCGGCTGCACGGCCATGTCGACTTCTCGATCGAGCAGCACGACCGCGCGGTGCAGGCGCTGCTGCGGCGCGACGGAGCCGGGGCGCGGGCCGCGATCCAGGCCGACATCGAGCGCGCCATCGCCCGCATCGGCACCCTGCTGGCCACCGTCGGGGCTGCCGAGGAGGGAGCCGCGACGCGCCCCGCCGCGACCCGGCCGCGGCACGCGCCAAGGCCGTTGACAGCGCGTTCCGGACGCCTTTAGGTGTGATCACGTTTACCGTATCGCAGCTGGCGAGGCGGCGACGGGCCGGACGGCCCGAACGCTCCCGCCGGCCGCTCGCTGGACCGGTCCCGATAAGGGGGCCGTGGCATGCCGCTCCTGGCATCAAGGGGAGGAAGAGATGAGGAAACGCTTCGGGAAGCTGATGACGGCCTGCGCGCTCGCCACCGGCGCGCTGGTGGCGGCGAGCCACGCCGCGGAGGCCAAGTACAAGGTCTACCTGTCGATGAGCTACATCGGCAACGACTGGCAGGCCGAGGCGGCCAACATGGTCAAGGCCATGGCCGCGTCGAAGGAGCTGCGCGACAAGATCACGCTCGACGTGCAGGTCGCCGGCCCGAACGCGCAACGCCAGATCCAGCAGATCAACGCCATGGTGCAGGCCGGCGCCAAGGCGATCGTCGTCTACCCGATCTCGCCGACCGCGCTGAACCAGGCGGTGAAGAACGCCTGCGACAAGGGCGTGCTGATCTTCGCCTACGACTCGATCATCACCGAGCCCTGCGCCTACAACACCACGATCGACCAGTACGCGGCCGGCGCGCAACCCGCCGAGTGGCTGGCCAAGAAGCTCAACGGCAAGGGCAACATCGTGCTGATCACCGGCGTGCCCGGCACCTCGGTCGACACCGAGCGCACCAAGGCCGCCAAGGAGACCTTCGCCAAGTACCCCGGCATCAAGGTCATCGCCGAGGGCAACGGCATGTGGAGCCAGGCGGTCGCCCGCAGCGAGCTCTCGAAGATCGTCGCCACCCATCCGTGGAACGAGATCGACGGCCTGTGGATGCAGGCGGGCTGCTACACCGCGGCCTCGATGCAGGACGAGGCCGGCATCGCCGACAAGGACAAGAAGCCCTGCGCCGGCGAGGGCTCGAACGGCCACCGCATCCAGATGCTGAGCAGCGCCGACGGGATCGAGGGCGGCGGCGGCACCTACCGCCCGATGGGCTATCCCAGCATCTCCTACGCCTCGCCGCCCTATTCCGGCGCGCTGGCGCTGAAGAACGCCGTGGCCAAGCTCGAGGGCAAGGACGTGCCGAAGCTGACCACGCTGCCCCTGCCGCTCTACACCAACGACCAGATCAAGCTCTGCAAGGAGGGCACCTGGAAGGAGATGGCGGCGGGCTGCAACGTGTTCCAGCCGGCGATCATCTCCAACCCCGGCTGGTTCGCCTCGATCTACTCGCCGGACACGCCGGAGGTCGGCCTCTCGGCCGCCCTGGTCGGCCAGCCCGAGGAGTAGGCGTACCCGGGAGGGGCTCCGGGCGGCGGCTGCCGCCCGGGGCTCCACCTCAGCGCGGCAGCTGCTGCGCCTTCTGGGCCAGCTTCGCCGCGAAGCGCTCGCGGTCGACCAGCACGCGGCCATGCCGCGCCCGGGCGATCGCCTCGATCCCGTCGGAAGCGGTGATGTCGAACGTCAGCTGCCGTCCCTCCACCGCCGCCAGGCGCGTCTCCAGCGTGACGACGCAGCCGACCGGCGTCGCCGCGAGATGGTCGAGCTCGACCCGCGTGCCGACCGACAGCGCCGGCTCGCCGGCGAGCGCATGGATGTGCGCCACGCAGGCCGCCTCCGCCATCGCCACCAGCACCGGCGTCGCCAGCACCTCGGGCATGGCAGCCAGCGCCGGCAGGTCGAGCGGCAGGGCCGGCACGGTATGCCGTCGCTCGACGGTGAACCGGGTCTCGTGGCTGCCGCCGATGCCGCTCTTCAGATCCTTCACCGCGTCCTCCATCCGGGTTGCCCGAAGCTGCTTGGAGCATCGCACCGGCGATTGCAACCGCCGCGCCGGGAACGCCGCCCGATGAGCGCGCCCGGAGGACAGGGCACCGCGATCGCCGTCGAAGGCGTGCGCAAGGCGTTCGGCGCCACCGTGGCGCTCGACGGCGCCAGCTTCCAGGCCCTGCCGGGCGAGGTCCATGCGCTGCTCGGCGAGAACGGCGCCGGCAAGTCCACCATGGTCAAGACGCTGAGCGGCCTGGTCCGCCCCGACGCCGGGCGGGTGCTGCTGCACGGTGCGCCGGTGCAGCTCGGCAGCCCGCGCGACGCGCACCGCCACGGGCTGCAGACCGCCTTCCAGGAGCTGACCCTGGTCCCCGACCTGTCGGTCGCCGAGAACATGCTGCTGCCCTACCAGCCGACCGGGCTGCTCGGCCAGGTCCGCCGCCGCCAGGGGCTGGCGCTGGTCGGCGAGCATCTCGCGCGGCTCGGCCTCGGGTCGGTCGATCCGCGGCGCGAGGTGCGCGGTCTCGACCTGGCGGTGCGCCAGAAGATCGAGATCGCGCGCGCCATCTATCGCAAGCCTCGTATCCTGCTGCTCGACGAGCCGACCTCGAGCCTGTCGGGCCGCGACATCGACTGGCTCGGCGACATCATCGCCCGGCTCAAGACCGACGGCGTCACCATCGTCTTCATCTCCCACCGCATCCCGGAGGTGCGGCAGTTCTGCGACCGCCTGACGGTGCTGCGCAACGGCAAGGACACCGGCAGCTTCGTCGTCTCCGCGGTGACCGACGAGCAGGTCATCGAGCTGATCATCGGCCGCTCGCTGACCGCCACCTTCCCGCCCAAGCCGCATCTGCCCGGCGGCGTGCGCCCGGTGCTGGCGGCGCACGAGATCACCACCGCGACCCGCCTCAAGGGCGCCAGCCTGGCGCTCCATCCCGGCGAGGTGCTGGGCATCGCCGGGCTGCAGGGCATGGGCCAGCAGGAGCTCTTCCTCGGCCTGTTCGGCGCGACGCCGCTGACCGGCGGCCGCGTCGAGGTCGACGGCCGCCCCGTCACCCTCGCCTCGCCCGGCGACGCGATCGACGCACGGCTCGGCATCAGCCTGGTGCCGGAGGAGCGCAAGACCGAGGCGCTGTTCCTGCATCTCGACGGCCGGCGCAACACCTCGATGCCGGTGATCGGCCGCTTCCTGCGCTTCGGGCTGATCGACGGCCAGGCGGAGAGCGCGGCGGTGGCCGGCGTGTTCGACCGGGTGCAGGTCGACAAGCGCGCGCTTTGGACCCGCGCCGGCGCCTTCAGCGGCGGCAACCAGCAGAAGATCGCCATCGCCAAGTGGCTGATGGCGGAGAGCCGGGTGCTGCTGATGTTCGACCCGACGCGCGGCGTCGACGTCGGCACCAAGCACGAGATCTACCTGATCATCCGCGACTACGTCGAGGCTGGCGGCGCGGTGCTGCTCTACTCCACCGAGATCCCGGAGCTGGTCAATCTCTGCCACCGCGTGCTGGTGATGTATGGCGGGCGGATCGTCCGCGAGCTCGGCCAGGGCCCGGACGGAATCAGCTCGGGCGAGATCAGCGAGACGGCGATCATGCGCGCCGCGCTCGGCGAGGCCGCCGAGGAGGCGCCGCGCCGGGCCGCCGGAGGCCGGGCTTGACCGCCGCCACCGCCACCGGGTCGGCCGGCGGGGCGCCGCGGCCGCGCACCCTGCGCTTCTGGTACGGGCGCAATCGCGGCTTGGTGCTGGCGGCCATCGTCTTCATCCTGCTGTTCGCGGCGCAGAACCTGATCTCGCCGAGCAGCTACGGCTTCTTCGACTTCAGCTACCAGTCGGGCGGCGGCGCCACCCTGGCGCTGGCCGCCATGGGCCAGACGCTGGTGGTGCTGAGCGGCGGCTTCGACCTCAGCGCCGGCGCGGTGATCTCGCTGGTCAACGTCGTGCTCGCCTCGAGCATGCAGGACACGCTGGGCTCGCAGATCGGCTTCGGCCTGGCGGCGATCGCGCTGGGCGGGCTGGTCGGTGCCTTCAACGGCTTCTTCATCGCCGTGCTGCGGCTGCAGTCGATCGTGGTGACGCTGTCGACCATGTTCATCGTCCAGGGCGTCACCCTGCTGATCATGGACAAGCCGGGCGGGCAGATCCCGCAGGGCTTCATCGGCTTCCTCAACGGCACCGCCATTCCCGACCTGCTGCCGGCGCCGATCGTCGTGCTGGCGGTGGCGCTGCTGCTCTGGGGCCTGGTCAAGGGCAGCCGGCTCGGCACCGCGCTCTACGCCATCGGCAGCGACCGCGACGCCGCGGCCTCCAGCGGCATCCGCGTCGTGCTGACCAACTTCCTCGCCTACGTGCTGGGCGGCTGCTTCTACGGCGCGGCCGGGGCGTTCATCAGCGCCCAGACCGGCTCGGCCGACCCGCTGGTCGGCGCGCCGCTGCTGCTCGAGATGTTCGCCGCCGTGGTGGTCGGCGGCACCGCGCTGGGCGGCGGCCGCGGCGGCTGCCTCGGCTCGGTGATCGGCGCCTACATCCTGATGATCGTCGTCAACATCCTCCTCGTGCTCAACGTCTCGGCCTACTACAGCACCGTCGCCGAGGGGGTGATCCTGATCCTCGCCGTGCTCGGCGCCTCGCTCAACCGCGACTCGGCGGTGGCCGGCTACCTGCGGCTGGCCTCGCGCCGGCTGGCGGCCTGGCGGGGCGGCACCCTGCCCCGCGCCATGCCGCGCGGCGGCACCGCGGTCCGGCTCGGCGGCCCCGCCGGCACCGTGCCGCAGATGCCGGGCTGGTGGATCCGCCACCGCGAGACCCTGCGCTACGCGATCCCCGCCTATGTCGCGCTGGTCCTGGTGCTGGCCGTCACCCTCTACGTCTATGGCGGGCTCGACCTGCGCTACGTCAACTCGCTGCTGGTGCTGAGCTGCTTCCTGTCGATCCTGTCGCTCGGGCAGGGCTCGGTGATCCTGACCGGCGGCCTCGACCTGTCGGTGCCCTGGACCATCGGGCTCTGCGGCATCCTGCTCGCCGGCATCACCAACGGCGCCAACCTGCCGGCGCTCTGGGCGGTGCCGCTGGTGCTGGCGATCGGCGGCGCGATCGGCCTGCTCAACGGCGCCGGGGTGGTGCTGCTCGGCCTGCCGCCGATCGTCATCACATTGGCCACCAACGGCATCCTGCAGGGCTTCGCGCTGGTCTACAGCAACGGCACGCCGGCGGGCTTCGCGCCCTCCGCGCTGCGCTGGGTGATGACCGGCAGCCTGCTCGGCTCGACGCCGGTGATCTGGCTGCTGGCGCTGTTCGTCGTCGGCGGCACCGTGCTGCTCGGCCGCACCGCCTTCGGCCGGCGCATCTACGCGGTCGGCAACAGCGCGCGCGTCGCCTATCTCTCCGGCGTCAATGTCGGCCGCACGCTGATCGGCGCCTATGTGCTGAGCGGGCTCTGCGCCGCGCTGGTCGGCATCCTGCTCGCCGGCTTCAACGGCCAGGCCAGCCTCGGCATGGGCGACGAGTACCTGCTGCCCTCGATCGCCGTGGTGGTGGTCGGCGGCGCCCTGATCACCGGCGGGCGCGGCCACTATCTCGGGATGATCGGCGGCGTCCTGCTGCTCACCGCGCTGCAGACGCTGCTCGCCGGCACGACGCTGCCGCACGCCGTGCGCGACATCATCTTCGGCCTGGTGGTGCTGGGCGCCGTGCTGGCGCTGCGCGACCGCCAGACCCGCTGAGTTCCGCCCGGTCCGGGGCTGCACAGACAAAACGCTCGAGGAGGATCGCCGATGGCCGCCCGCAACCAGATCAAGCCGGGATTCCGCGCGCTCGTCACCGCCGGCGCGTCCGGTATCGGCCGGGTCATCGCCACGACGCTGGCCGAGGCCGGCGCCCGCGTGCATGTCTGCGACGTCGACGAGGCGGCGCTCGCCGAGTGCCGCAAGGCGCTGCCGCAGGTCACCGCCTCGCACACCGACGTCGCCGACGAGACGCAGATCGAGCGGCTGTTCGACGATGTCCGGCGCGAGCTCGGCGGGCTCGACCTGCTGGTCAACAATGCCGGCATCGCCGGCCCGACCGCCGGCATCGAGAAGATCGCGCCGGCCGAGTGGCGCCGCACCATCGACGTCAACCTCAACAGCCATTTCTACTGCACCCGGCTGGCCGTGCCGATGCTGCGGCAGTCGCCGGGCGGTGGCTCGATCGTCAACATCTCCTCGGTGGCGGGCCGGCTCGGCTACGCCTTCCGCACGCCTTACGCCGCCACCAAATGGGCGATCGTCGGCGTCACGCAGAGCCTGGCCAAGGAGCTCGGTCCCGACGGCATCCGGGTCAACGCCATCCTGCCCGGCATCGTCGAGGGGCCGCGCATCGAGCGGGTGATCCGGGCCCGCGCCGAGACGGTCGGCGTCGACTACGCGACGATGGAGAAGGACTACCTCTCCAAGGTGTCGCTGCGCCGCATGGTCTCGCCGCAGGACATCGCCGACATGGTGCTGTTCCTCTGCACGCCGGCCGGGGGGAACATCTCCGGGCAGGCGCTCAGCGTCTGCGGCAACGTCGAGAGCATCTGAGGAGGAGAACGACCATGGCCGAGAAGATCGCCCTCATCGGCAGCGGCTTCATCGGGCGCGCCTGGGCCATCAGCTTCGCGCGCGCCGGCTACGAGATCGCGATGACCGACCCGACCGCGGGCGCGGTCGAGAAGGCGCTCGACTTCGTCGCCGAGATGCTCGACGACCTCGCCGGCAACGACCTGCTGGAGGGGCAGAGCCCGGCCACCCTGCGCGGAAGGATCTCCGCCGCGAAGGACATCAAGTCGGCGCTCGACGGCGCGGTGCACGTGCAGGAGAACGCGCCCGAGCACCTGCCGACCAAGATCGCGGTGTTCCAGGAGCTCGACGCGCTGGCCGCCCCCGGCACCGTGCTGTCGAGCTCCGCCTCGGCGCTGCTGCCCTCGCTCTTCACCGAGGGCCTCAAGGGCCGGCATCGCTGCATCATCGCCCACCCGGTCAACCCGCCCTACCTGATCCCGGTGGTCGAGCTGGTGCCGGCGCCCTGGACCTCGGCCGAGACGCTGGAGCGGGTGCGCGCCCTGATGCTCAAGGCCGGCCAGGTGCCGATCATGATGAAGCGCGAGATCGACGGCTTCATCGTCAACCGGCTGCAGGCCGCCCTGCTCGCCGAATCCTTCCGCCTGTTCGGCGAGGGCTATGCCGACACGCAGGCGATCGACGACGCGGTGCGCCACGGGCTCGGGCTGCGCTGGTCGTTCATGGGGCCGTTCGAGACCATCGACCTCAACTCGCCGGGCGGCGTCGGCGAGTACGTCGACCGCTACGAGGATCTCTTCAAGCGGCTGTGGCGCACCCAGCTGCACGACGTTGCCTGGGGCGGCAAGGTGCGCGAGCAGGCGCTGGCCGAGCGCGACGCGAAGCTGCCGCGCAACAAGCTGCTGGAGCGGCAGAAGTGGCGCGACCGCCGGCTGATGGCGCTGGCCGCGCACAAGCGCAAGGCGGCGAGCACGGTCGGAAACTGAGGGTCCGAGTCCCGGACCTCCTGCTTCGACGAGCTCGGCACGAGGACCTTCCCCACGCCTCGTGCTGAGCCTGTCGAAGGGCGAGGCCGGCACGGCGCAGCAACGGAGGAGCACCGTCCCATGGCCGAGAAGCGCAAGGTCATCATCACCTGCGCCGTGACCGGCGCGATCCACACCCCCTCGATGTCGCCCTACCTGCCGGTGACCCCCGACGAGATCAGCGCCGCGGCGATCGGCGCCGCCGAGGCGGGCGCGGCGATCATCCACCTCCATGCCCGCGATCCCGAGACCGGCAGGCCGGACCAGACGCCGGAGGCCTTCGGCCGCTTCCTGCCGCGCATCAAGCAGGGCACCAACGCGGTGGTCAACCTGACCACCGGCGGCGCCCCCACCATGCGCGTCGAGGAGCGCGTGCTGCCGGCGCTCAAGTTCAAGCCCGAGGTCGCCTCGCTCAACATGGGCTCGATGAACATCGGCCTCTTCCACATGCTCGACCGCTACAAGGAGTTCAAGCACGCCTGGGAGCGCGAGGCGCTGGGCAACAGGGACATCGTCTTCCGCAACACCTTCAAGGACATCGAGTTCGTGCTGCGCTCCTGCTCGGACAACGGCACGCGCTTCGAGTTCGAGTGCTACGACATCGGCCATCTCTACAGCCTCGCGTACTTCCTCGACCGCGGGCTGGTCAGGCCGCCGCTCTTCGTCCAGTCGGTGTTCGGGCTGCTCGGCGGCATCGGCCCGCATCCCGAGGACGTCGTCCACATGCGGCGCACCGCCGACCGGCTGTTCGGCAAGGACTATCGCTGGTCGGTGCTGGGCGCCGGCCGCAACCAGATGGTGATCGCCTCGATGGCTGCCGCCATGGGCGGCAATGTCCGGGTCGGGCTGGAGGACAGCCTGTGGGACGGTCCGGGCAGCCTCGCCACGTCGAACGCGGCGCAGGTGACGCGCGCCCGCCAGATCATCGAGGGCCTCGGGCTGGCGGTGGCGTCGCCCGACGAGGCGCGCCAGATCCTGCAGCTCAAGGGCGGCGACAAGGTCGATTTCTAGGGAGGGAGGAAACGATGGAGATCCGCGCGATCGTCGACTGCAAGAACTCGCTGGGCGAGGGCCCGCTGTGGGACGTGCAGGAGCGCAAGATCTACTGGATCGACAGCCTGCGCGCGAAGGTATTCAGGGCCAATGCCGACGGCAGCGGGGTCGAGAGCTGGGACGTGCCGGCGAAGATCGGCTCGATGGCGATCCGCCGCAACGGCGGCGCCATCCTGTCGCTGCAGAACGGCTTCCACGCCTTCGACTTCAAGACCGGCAAGGCGACGCTGATCGCCGATCCCGAGGCGGACAACCCGCGCACCCGGATCAACGACGGCAAGGTCGACCGCAAGGGCCGCTTCATCGCCGGCTCCATGGACACCAAGGAGACCGACCCGATCGGCGCCCTCTACCGGCTCGACCCCGACCTCTCCGTGCACAAGCTGCTCGACGGCATCATCGTCTCGAACGGCCCGTGCTGGAGCCCGGACGACCGGACCTTCTACTTCGCCGATTCCTGGTCGGGCGAGATGGGCGCCTTCGACTGGAACGCCGAGACAGGCACGCCGTCGAACCGGCGCACCTTCGCGCGCTACGACAAGGCGAAGCGCGAGACCGGGGTGTTCGACGGCTCGACGGTCGACGCCGAAGGGTATGTCTGGAACGCCGCGGTGTTCTCCGGCGAGCTCCGCCGCTTCGCCCCCGACGGGCGCCTCGACCGGGCGATCACGATGCCGGTGAAGAACATCACCAGCCTGATCTTCGGCGGGCCCGACCTCGACATCATCTACGTCACCTCGATCGGCCAGATCCACCTGCCCGGCCTGCCGAACGACGGGCCGCTCGGCGGCGGGCTGTTCGCGGTCAAGGGCGCCGGCGTCAAGGGCCTGCCCGAGCCGCGCTTCGCCGGCTGAGACGATGGTCGACGCCGACGGCCCGGTCCTGCTGGTCGAGCGCGGGCCGGGCCGCACCCGGCTCACCCTCAACCGTCCGGGGCGGCTCAACGCCTTCAGCCCGACGCTGGTCGAGGCGCTCGGGGCGGCGATCGCGGAGATCGAGGCGGATCCGACGATCCGGGCCGTGTCGATCACCGGCGCCGGCCGCGCCTTCTCGGCCGGCGCCGACCTCGCCGACTTCACCCGGCTGCATCGCGATCCGCCGGCGCTGGCCGCCTACCTCGACACGTTCTACCGGCTGCTGCGGGCGATCGAGACCTCGCCCCGGCCCTACGTCGCGGCGGTGAACGGCGCCTGCGTCGCCGGCGGGCTCGAGCTGCTGCTCGCCTGCGACCTGGCAGTGGCGGGCGCCGGTGCGCGGATCGGCGACGGCCATCTCAACTTCGGCCAGCTGCCGGGCGCCGGCGGCTCGCAGCGCCTGCCCCGCATCGTCGGGCTGCGCCGCGCCAAGCAGCTGATGCTGACCGGCGCGCTGCTGACCGCGGCCGAGGCGGAGCGCATCGGCCTGGTCAACCAGGTGGTGCCCGACTCCGAGCTCGCCGCCACGGTCGACCGGCTGCTCGACGGGCTGGTGGCGAAGAGCGCGACCGGGATCGGCGCGATGAAGCGCCTGCTCGACATCGCCGACGAGCACCCGCTGGAGCCTGGGCTGCGCGCCGAGATCGCCGTCACGCACCGCTACATGACCACCGATCCCGATGCGCTCGAGGGCCTCGACGCCTTCCTCGCCAAGCGCCCGCCGCGCTTCCGCTCGCCGCCCGGCTGAGCCGTCGCACGCGGCTCGGTTGCGATCACCGCCCGCGCACAATCATGTGCGCAGCCGTGATTTCCCTGCATCCGCGGCGGCCGCCATAACGTAGGGGCGAATGTTCGTCCACCACGTTCCGGAGACATCGATCATGACTGCCACGCGCAAGAGCCTGTCGCTCGCCGCCGCAGCCGCCGCACTGCTCGCGGCCGGCGTCGGCACCGCCGTCACCGCCTCGGCCCAGGTCGCGCCCTACCAGTGCGTCGGGATCAACTCCTGCAAGGGCCAGAGCGCCTGCAAGCAGGCGAGCCACTCCTGCAAGGGGATGAACTCCTGCAAGGGCCAGGGCTGGCTGCCGACCGCCACCAAGGGCGAGTGCCTGCTGCAGGGCGGCCACATCGACAGCTGACCGGCCGGGCACGCATGGGGGGGCGCCGGCGACGCCGGCGCCCGCTGCCCCCAACCCCTGCCCTTCGGAGGGTGCCGGCCATGGCGGCGCTGACCCGCACTTCGCCGGGCTTCGGCCTCGGGCTGCGCCCGGCCCACTATCCGGCGTTCCTCGCGACCCGGCCGCGGGTCGACTGGCTCGAGATCATCTCGGAGAACTACATGGAACCCGGCGGGCGGCCTCTCGCCACGCTCGACCGGCTGCGCGCCGACTACCCGATCGCCATGCATGGCGTGTCGCTGTCGATCGGCGGCACCGACCCGCTCGACGGCGACTATCTCGCGCGGCTGGCGGCCCTCGCCCGCCGCGTCGAGCCGCTGTGGGTCTCCGACCATCTCTGCTGGACCGGTGCCGGCGGCCGCAACATGCACGACCTGCTGCCGCTGCCCTACAGCGAGGAAGCGCTCGACCATGTCGCGGCCCGCGTCGATGCGGTGCAGGCGGCGCTCGGCCGCCGCCTGCTGCTGGAGAACGTGTCCAGCTATGTCGGCTTCGCCGCCTCGACGATGAGCGAGTGGGAGTTTCTCGCCGAGCTCGCCCGGCGCACCGACTGCCTGCTGCTGCTCGACGTCAACAACATCCATGTCAGCGCCTTCAACCACGGCTTCGACCCGGCCGCCTTCCTCGCCGGCATCCCGGCCGAGCGGGTGCAGCAGATCCATCTCGCCGGCCACGAGGACAATGGCGACCACCTGATCGACACCCACGACCATCCGGTCGCCGATCCGGTCTGGGCGCTCTACGCCGCGGCGCTGCGGCGCTGCGGGCCGGTCGCCACCATGATCGAGCGCGACGACCGCATCCCGCCGCTCGAGGCACTGGTCGCCGAGCTCGACCAGGCTCGCGCGGTCGCGGCGGCCGCCCTGGCGCGGGAAGCGGCATGACCGGGCTGGCCGCCCTGCAGGCCGAGCTCGTCCGCTACCTGCTGGACGAGCCCAGCGCCATCGCCGCAGCGCTGAGCGACGGCAGACCGGCCAGCGTCGCGCGGCGGCTCGGCGTCTATCGCCACGCCTACGGCGCGCGGCTGCGCGAGACCCTGGCCAACGACTATCCGAAGCTGGCGGCGCTGGCCGGCGAGCCGGGCTTCACCGAGCTTGCTGCCGCCTATGTCGCGGCGCACCCGTCGCGCAGCTTCTCGCTGCGCCGCCTCGGCGCTCGCCCTGCCGCCTTCCTCGCCGCGCGCCGCCCTGGTCGGCACGGCCGGCGCTGGCCGCCATGGCCGCGTTCGAGGGCGCGCTGGCCGACGCCTTCGATGCCGCCGACGCATGGCATGCCGCCGTGGCGGCGCTCGCCGCGGTGGCGGCGGAGGATTGGCCGGGCCTGCGTCTGGTGCCGCATCCCGCGGCGATCCCGCTGTCGCTGCCCGTCGACGCGCCCGCGCTGTGGGCCGCCATCGAGCGGGGCGAGGCGGCGGAGGAGATGGCGGCGGCCGGCCCCGGCGACTGGCTGGTCTGGCGGGACGATCTCGACGTCCGCTTCCGCCCGCTGCCGCCCGAGGAGGCGGCCGGCTTCGCCGCCATGGCCGACGGCGCCGACTTCGCGCTGCTCTGCGAGACCGTCGCCGGCGTGGTCGGGGAGGAGGCGGCGCCGCCGCGCGTCGTCGCGATGGTGCAGCTCTGGGCCGGGTCCGGAGCGCTCACGCGGCTGCTGCCGCCGGGATCGCCGTGAGGGCGGCAAGTCCCCTCGCCCTTCTGCCCGGGGCGCTGCCCCTGCTGCTCAGCCTGGCGGCCGTCGCCGCCGAGCCGGATTGCCGATACCGGGTGACCCTGGAGGGCGCCGAAGCCGGCGCGCTGCGCGTCGCCCTGCGCTGCGCCGCGGACGGCATCGGCGGCTTCACCATCGACCCGGCGGCGCGGCCCTTCGTCCAGGACTTCCGCATCGACGGCCGGACCGCCGTCCTGACGGACGGGCAATGGCCGGTCCCGGCCTCGGACCGGGACGCGACCGAGGTCTCCTACCGGCTCGATCTCGACGGCTTCGCCGCCACCGCCGACGATGCCGACGCGGCCAGGCGCAGCGGCGGCGCCGTGATCGCGGGCCTCTCGGCGCTGCTCGCCCGGCCGCTCGCGCCGCGGCGCCTTGCCATCGCGTTCGAGCCCGGCGCCGCGGCGGTCGCCACCGCGCTGCCGGCGACGGACGGCACTTCCGCATCGACAGCGCGGCGCTGCCCAAGGCCGGCACCATCGTGCTCGGACCGCGCGCCGTACGCTGCGGCTTCCGGCCGCGGCCGGCGGCATGGCGACCCTGGAGCTGCCATCCCGCCGCCGGCCAGCGCGCCGCGCCGGACGATCTGGCCCGCTGGGTCGGCGACACCGCGGCGGCGGTCGCCGCCTACTGGGGCGGCTCCCGCCGCGAGCGCCTCGCTGGTGCTGCTGCCCGTCCCGGGGGCGCGCGGGCTGCCCTTCGGCCGCGTCGTCTCGACCGGCGGGATCTCGATCCTGGTGCTGCTCGGCGCCGAGAGCGACGCCGCGGCGCTCTACGACGAGTGGGTGCTGGTGCACGAGCTGATCCATCTCGGCTCGCCCTACATCCGCGACACCGGCCCCTGGCTGAACGAAGGGCTGGCCACCTACATCGAGCCGATCGTCCGCGCCCGGGCCGGCTGGCGGAGCACCGAGTCCGTCTGGCAGGAATGGCTGCAGAACATGCCGCGCGGGCTCGAGGCCATGGGCCCGGGCGGGCTGCGCCGGGCCGACCGCCGCGGCATCTACTGGGGCGGGGCCCTGTTCTGGCTGTCGGCCGACATCGCCATCCGGCAGGCGAGCGGCGGCCGAAGCGGCCTCGAGGACTGCCTCAGGGCGGTGCTGCACGGCGGCGGCGACGTCGCCGAAGTGTCGACCACGATGGCCATGCTGGCGGCCTGCGACGCGGCGGTCGGCGGCAGCGTCACCCGCGATCTCGCGGCGCAGCATCTCGACGGCGGCGCCGCCTTCGACCTGCCGGCGCTGTGGCGCAGTCTCGGCGTCGCGCTGACCGCCGACGGCCGCGTCGTGACCGACGACCGGGCGCCGCTCGCCGCCGTGCGCCGCGCCATCGTCGCCGGCCGCGCGCCGCCGGCTCACGCGGCCGGGAACGCCGCCGCCGGACCAGTAACGTTCGCGTCACCGGGCGGCGCTGGCCTGTCGGGCGTCGCTCGGGCATTCTATCTGACAGGGACAGCAAGCACCCAAACCCGGAGACCCCGATGAAGAACACCGTCGTGATCGCCTCGGCGCTCGCCGCCGCCCTGTCGCTGACCGCCGTCGCCGCCGCCCAGGCGGCCGACAACGAGAAGTGCTACGGCGTCGCCAAGGCCGGCAAGAACGACTGCCAGACCACCTCGCATTCCTGCGCCGGCACCGCCTCGGCGGACGGCCAGGCCGACAGCTGGATCTACGTCCCGGCGGGGACCTGCGAGAAGATCGTCGGCGGCGCCCTGAAGCCGAAGGGCGCGTGACGGCACCCTCGCAAGCCACGGCCACGATCCCGGCGGAAGCCGGGATCGGGCTGCGCTTCCCGCACCATCAGGCGGTGCGCGAGAGCCGGCCGCGGGTCGGCTGGCTCGAGGTACACAGCGAGAACTATCTCGGCGGCGGCGCGCCGCTGCGCCAGCTCGAGGCCCTGCGCCGCGACTATCCGGTCAGCCTGCACGGCGTCGGCCTGTCGCTCGGCAGCGCCGGGCCGCTCGACGCTGATCATCTCCGCCGCATCGTGGCGCTGGCGCGGCGGATCGAGCCGGGGCTGGTCTCCGAGCATCTCGCCTGGAGCGTGACCGGCGGCGTCTACTTCAACGACCTGCTGCCGCTGCCCTATACCGAGGAGGCGCTCGCCGTCATGGCCGGGCACGTCGACGCCGTGCAGGAGGCGCTCGGCCGCACCATCCTGGTCGAGAATCCCTCGACCTACCTGCAGTTCGTCGAGCCGGCCATGGGCGAGACCGAGTTCCTCGCCGCGCTGGTCGCCCGCACCGGCTGCGGCCTGCTGCTCGACGTCAACAACGTCGCGGTCTCGGCCGGCAATCACGGCCAGGATGCCGTCGCCTACCTGGCCGCGGTGCCGGCCGACGCCGTCGGCGAGATCCATCTCGCCGGCCACAGCGTCAAGGACATCGACGGGGTCACGCTGCGGATCGACGACCACGGCTCGGCGGTGGCGCCCGCCGTCTGGTCGCTCTACGAGACGGCGCTGGCCCGGCTCGGGCCGCGCCCGACCCTGATCGAGTGGGACAGCAACATCCCCGCCCTGCCGGTGCTGCTCGCCGAGGCCGCCGCCGCCGAGGCCCGGCTCGACGCCGCCCGCCGCCATGCCCGCGCTGCATGAGCTGCAGGCCGCCTTCGCGGCGGCCATCCTCGGCGAGGAGGCCGGTGCGCTGGCAGCCGCGGTGCGCGCCGACGGCATCGCCGCCGAGCGGCGCATCCAGGTCTACCGCAACAACAGCCTGATCACGCTGACCGCGGCGCTGCAGGCGACCTTCCCGGTGGTCTGCCGGCTGGTCGACGAGCGCTTCTTCGGCTTCGCGGCGCAGGCCTTCATCCGCGCGGCGCCGCCGCGGGCCCCGCGGCTTGCCGAGTACGGCGCCGGCTTCGCCGATTTCCTCGCCGGCTTCGCGCCGGCCGCGGCCCTGCCCTACCTGCCCGACGTGGCGCGGCTGGAATGGGCCATCGCGCGCGCCTTCCACGCCGCCGACGCGCCGCCGCTCGATCCGGCGCGCCTCGCCGCGCTGCCGCCCGAAGCGCAGGCCGCCGCCGCGCTGGTCGTCCATCCCAGCGCCGCGCTGCTCGCCTCGCCCCACCCGGTCGAGGCGCTGTGGCAGGCGAACCAGCCGGGCCGCGACGGCGGCGGCCGGTCGACCTCGCCGCCGGTCCCTGCCGGCTGCTCGTCCACCGCCGCGAGGACGAGGTCGAGATGATGCGGCTCGACGCGCCGGGGCACGCGCTGGCGGCGGCGCTGCTCGCCGGCGCGGCGATCGCGGACGCCCTGGCGGCGGCGCTCGCCGAGGATCCCGGCTTCGACGCCGGGCCGCCGCTCGGCCGCCTGCTCGCCCGCGGCGTCTTCACCGATCTTCCGGCCGGATCGTGAGCCCGCTGGTCAGCGTCATCGTCCCGGCCTGGCGGGCCGAGGCGACCCTGGCGCGCGCGGTGCGCAGCCTGCTCGCCCAGACGCTCGCGGGCTGGGAGGCGATCATCGTCGCCGACGACGATGTCGATTATCGCGCCCTGCTGGCCGCGCAGGGGATCGCCGACGACCGGCTGCGCTTCGTCCGCAGCCGGGCACCCGGCAGCGGCGCGGCCGCGGCGCGCAACGCCGGGCTGGCGGCGGCCGCCGGACGGCTGCTGACGCCGCTCGACGCCGACGACCTGTTCGACGCGGCGCGGCTGGCCCGGCTGGCGCCGCTGGCAGAGCAGGCGGGCGCGGTGTTCGACAATGTCCGGGTGGTCGAGGAGGAAACCGGCGCGCTGCTGCGCACCGCCTTCCCCGTCGGGGGCGGCGAGCAGCGGATCGAGGCCGCGGCGGTGCTGCAGGGCTCCGCGCCCCTGAAGCCCCTGCTGCGGCGCGAGCTCACCGAGGGCTGGGACGAGGCGCTGCGCCTCTGCGACGACGTCGTCTTCAACCTGCGCCTGCTCGACCGCACCGGCCCCGCGCCGCTGGTCGCCGAGCCGCTGCAGGAATACCGCGTGCGCGAGGGCTCGATCTGCCACGCGCCGGACTCGGGTGCGCGGGCCGAGCGCGACTATGGCTGGATCCTGCAGCGGCTGGCGGCCGACGGCTACGGCATCGCCGACCCGGCGCTGCGCCGGCTGGCGCGGGACGCCTTCGCCGCCAAGCGCGACCTCAACCGCGCCTTCGAGGCGGCGCGGCAGGCCGGCCGCGCCACCACCTTCCAGGCCTTCGTCGCCGCCGGCGGGGCCGGCTGAGGGCTACAGCCCGATGCGCGGGAAGCTGTGCTTCCAGTCGCGGCGGCAGACCTTGGTCTCGCCCTCATGGGCCTCGATCCAGGCCTCCAGCTCGAAGGTCTCCGGCGTCGAGGTCATGACGGCGCCGGCATCCACCCGGATCTGCCAGGCGCCGCGCCCCATCTCGTAGCTCTGCGTCATCTCCGCCCGGGCCGAGCAGGGATTGTCCGGCGCGACCGAGTAGGTCCGCTCGAAGACATGGCCCATCTCCATGCCGATCTCGTCGAGCCGGAACTTGCCCCAGTCGCCGAACACGCCGCCGTCGATGAACAGGCGATGGGTGACCGCGCCGGTCACCTGGTCGATCGCCACGTTCCGCTCCAGCCGGCCCTTGCGCAGGATGGTCACCGTCGAGCGCGTCGCCGAGGCGGCCTCGGGCGGCGGCTCCAGCCCGTCATCGGAAATCTGCGGCTGGCGCACCGGCAGCAGCAGCGCCGAGGCGCCGGCCTGCAGCTTGAGGCGGACCGGCTCGGGCGACGGCCAGATCACCGGCCAGTAGGCCGAGGAGAGCTGCACCCGGAGCCGGTGCCCGGCCGGCACCGCATAGGCGATCCCGTGAAAGCGCAGCCGGACCCGGTAGCGGTGGCCGGGCTGCAGCGACTGCGGGCTCTCATGCCCGTCGCGGTGGGTCAGGTTGAGATAGCCGCGCGTGATGACGCTGGCGGTGCCGTCGGGCGCGACGTCGATCAGCCGCGCGGTGACCAGCGCCGCCGGCCGGTCGGCGGCGATCTCGAGATCGAGCTCCGGACGGCCGACGATCTCCAGCCGTCCGGGCAGCGGCGCGCCGTCGAACTCGCGCGAGCCGAAGGCGTCGAGCGACGCGTCGCCGGGAATGTCGCCGGGCAGCGCGAAGCTGCCGGCATCGCCGGCGCCGATGCCGGTGGTCTGCGGCGAGGCGATCTCGATCGTCACCTCCTGGGCCGCCGTGGTGTCGAGCGTGCCGGCATTGAGCACCAGCCGGCGCGTCTCGACATGCGGGCTCGGCCAGCGCTGCTCGGCGACCCAGCGCCCCGTCCGGTGACGGTGGCCCGGCGCCGGCGGCACCCCGTCCATCACGTAGAACTGCAGCGGCGGCTCGCGCGTCACCGCATCGTCGCCGCCCTTCAGCCAGTGGTCCCACCAGCGCAGCGATTCCTGGAGAAAGCCGACGCTCGGACCGGGCAGGCCCTCATGCGGATAGAGATGCGCCCACGGCCCCATGGTGACGCGGTGCGGCACCTTGAGGTGCTCGGCGAGCCGGAAGGGCGTGTCGCGGTAGTAGTCGGCCCAGCCGCCCCAGAACCAGACCGGGCACTGGATGGCGTCGTAGTCGAAGCAGACCGAGCCGTGCCGCCAGTAATCGTCCTGCGTCTGGTGCTCCAGCCAGAGCGCCGGCCAGAAGGTCTCGGCCTGCAGCCGCTCCAGCCACATGGCGCGCCAGCGCTCGCCGACGATCGCCGGGTCCGGCGGGCGGGCGTTGAAGATCTGCATGATGGCGCCCCACCAGAAATTGTCGTTCATCAGGCAGCCGCCGGCGTAGTGCACGCACTCCTCGAAGCGATTGTCGGTGCCCATCACGGCGACGATGGCCTTCAGCGCCGCAGGCCTGCGCGCCGCCACCTGCAGCGAGTTGTAGGCGCCCCAGGACTTGCCCATCATGCCGACCGCGCCGGAGCACCAGGGCTGGGCGGCCAGCCACTCGATCACCGCGATGGCGTCGTCCTGCTCGAGCTTCAGGTACTCGTCGTCGAGCACGCCATCGGACTCGCCGGAGCCGCGCATGTCGACCCGGATGGCGGCGTAGCCGTGCCCGGCGAACCAGGGATGGATGCTCTCGTCGCGCAGCCGCATGAAGTCGCGCTTGCGGTAGGGGATGTATTCGAGGATGGCCGGCACCGGCCGCTTCTCGGCACCCTCCGGCAGCCACAGCCGCCCCGCCAGCCGGCAGCCGTCCGGCATCGGGATCTCGAGGTTCTCGACGTGGCGGACCTTGTGCGGAAACTCGGTGTCGATGCGGGTCATGGCGGCCCCTTGCCTCGCTCTGCGCGGCGCGACGTTAGCCAGCGTGGGCGCCGCTGTCCAACCCGCATCCGGCGCGGCGCGGGTCAGCGGGCGCGCTGGGCGATGATCACGCCGCCGAGGATGCAGATGGCGGCGAGCAGCAGCGGCAGGGTGAGCTGCTCGCCCAGCAGCAGCGCGGCCAGCGCCAGCCCCGACACCGGCTGCAGGAACTGCAGCAGCCCGATGCGGGCGATGCCGCCCTTGGCGAGCGCCCAGTACCAGGCGATGTAGCCGAGGATCGAGACGCCGATGGCGAGGAACAGGACGCAGAGCAGCGGCATGGCGCCATGCGCGACGACCGCGCCGAGATCGCCGCGCAGCAGCGCGGCCGGCAGCACCGCCGCGCCGGCCAGCAGCACGCCCCAGAAGGTGGCGCCGCGGCTGCTGTAGCCGGTCTGCGCCAGCCGGCCGCCGGCGACGTAGCCGAGCGAGGCGAGCAGCGCCGAGAGCAGCACCAGACCGTCGCCGGCGATGCTGCCGGCCGCCGCCGCCGGCCCGGTGCGGAAGGTGATCAGCGCCGCCTCGCCGGCAAGCGCCACGGCGCAGCCGACCGCCCAGCGCCGGCTCGGCAGGCGCCGCTCGAAGGCGGCGGCGTAGAGCCCGGTGAAGAGCGGCAGCGCTGCCAGGATCAGCCCGCCATGCATCGCCGAGGTCAGGCGCTGGCCGATGCTGAAGATCAGCGGGAAGCCGATGAAGCCGCAGAAGGCGGAGAGCAGCAGCAGCAGCCGCGGCCGCGCGCCCTTCGGCGGCGCCAGCCTGAGCGCCGGGATCAGCAGCACCGCCGCGGCGCCGGCCAGCACGGTGCGCATCAGCGCCACGGTCGCCGGCTCGAGCACGCCCACCGCCGCCTTGGTGGCGACGCTCGAGCCGCCCCAGATCACCACGGCGACCAGGGCGGTCAGGATCGCGCTCAGCGGCGGCGCGGCGGAGGACGGTGCGGACATCGGGGCTGCGGCGGAGGGTGCCTCGGGCGGGAGCACGCAAGATCGGGCATCGCCCGGGCCGGCGCAAGCCGCCTTGCCCGCATGCTATCCTGGCCGTCCACGCACCACGAGGTGAGCGATGGCCTGGTCGGCCGAAGACAGGGCGGCGGCGGCGCTGGCGGAGGACCTCTTCGCGCCGCTCGGCCGCATCGAGATCCGCCGCATGTTCGGCGGCGCCGGCCTCTATGCCGATGGCGTCTTCTTCGGCCTCGTCGACCGCGGCGAGATCTTCCTCAAGGCGGACCCGGAGAGCGAGCCGCTCTTCGCCGCCGCCGGATCGCGCCGCTTCGAGTACAGCCGGCGCGACCGCGACGAGCCGATGCGGCTGGCCTTCTGGACGCTGCCCGAGGAGGCGCTCGACGATTCCGAGGCGGCGCTCGACTGGGCCCGCCGGGCGCTGGCGTCGGCGCTGAAGGCGCGCGCGCCGAAGCCGCGCAAGCGCGCACCGCGGCGGGAGCGCTGAGACATCCCCTCGCCCACGAAGCGGGAGAGGAGAAGGATCAGATCGCCAGGTAGCGCCTGGCGACCTCGGGCCGTGCCAGCTCGGCGGCGGGCAGCTCGGCGACGATCTCGCCCTTGTCCATCACCAGGCAGCGCCGGGCGCAGGCCAGCACCAGGTCGAGGTTCTGCTCGACCAGCAGGGTGGTGAGGCCCTGCTCGGCATTGAGCCGGGCGATGATCTCGCCGATGCGCTGGACGATCGAGGGCTGGATGCCCTCGGAGGGCTCGTCGAGGATGAGCAGCCGCGGCTCGCCGACCAGCACGCGGCCGATCGCCAGCATCTGCTGCTGGCCGCCCGAGAGCGTGCCGCCGCGCTGGCGGGCGCGCTCGCGCAGCACCGGGAACCAGTCATAGACCCGGTCGTAGTGGGCGACGCGGCCGCCGCCGGCGCCCAGCCGCTCGCCCATGCGCAGGTTCTCCTCGACCGTCAGCCGGCCGAAGATGCCGCGGCCCTGCGGCACGTAGCCGAGGCCGGCGGTGGCGCGGTCGGCGCTGTCGGCCCGCGTCACCTCCCGCCCGCCGAAGTGGATGCGGCCGGCCAGCGGCGGCAGCAGGCCCACGATCGTCTTGACGAGCGTGGTCTTGCCGACGCCGTTGCGGCCGACCAGCGCCACGATCTCGCCTTCCCCCACCGCGAGGTCGACCGACCGCACGATGGGGATGCCGCCATAGCCGGCGGTGACGGATTCGAGGCGCAGCATCGCGGGATCAGAAGGCCGGATGGAGCCGGTCCTTCGGATATTCCGCGCCGACCACGTGCTGCAGCGTGCTGGCACGGACCATCTGGTAGACGCGGATGCGGAAGGCCGGGTCGGAGGACATCCGGAGATAGCTGTCCTTGCCCTTCACCTGGTAGTCCTGCTCCAGCCACTCCATGAAGTTGCTGCAGGCATCGTAGACCGCCTGCTCGAGCGGCAGGTTGATGCCGACGGCGACGATCGTCTCCGGCTTCAGGATGCGCACGCAGGGGATCCGCTTCTTCTTCACCACCGTGCAGCTCAGCTGGATGGTGGCGCGGGTCTCGTCGGCGAGCGCGGTGAACTCGGTGTCGCCCTGGCCGCCATGGACGTCGCCGACATAGAGCAGCCCGCCCTCGTTGTACGAGTTGAGCAGGATGGTGTGGCCGGGGGCGAGGTCGCGGCAGTCGATGTTGCCGCCCCAGGAGCCCTGGCCGAGCAGCGAGGTGAAGACCTCGCGCTCGGTCGCCACCGCCAGCGTGCCGATGAAGGGCTGCAGGTCCCAGGTCAGCTTGTCCGAGTAGCGGCCCTTGCCGTCGCGCGTCGTGCCGCTCGGCCCGGGCAGGTGCTCGATGACCTGGACGTGCGCGTCGACGCAGTCGGCCCAGCGCCGGGAATCGTGCAGCGGCCCGATGCCCGGGATGATCCCGGTGTAGCCGTAGCGCCACGGCTCGATCCACTCGATCTTCACCGCCAGCAGGTCGCCCGGCTCGCAGCCCTCGACATGGATCGGGCCAGTCACCGGGTTGAGCAGCGGCGGGTTGCCCTGCATCAGCTTGTCGACGAAGGCGTCGTTGGCGAGCTTGTGGACCAGCGGCTTGTCGCTGTCGTCGGCGATCAGCCCGGTGAAGGCGTCCTCGGTCTCGATCTGGAAGGCCTCGCCCTGCTTGACCCGCAGCACCGGCGTGTCGCGGTGGTCGAAGGCGTATTTCGGCGGCAGCGAGCCGCGCTTGATCGTCTGCATCGTGCGTCCTCCTTGGCGTGCCTCGGGGTTCAGGTCGGGTTCAGGTCGGGGGTGAAGCGGAACGCGGCGCCATGGTGCCGAGATAGAGGTGGCGCACCTCCTCGTGGCTCTCGATCTCGGCCAGGCTGCCCTCGGCGAAGATGCGGCCGTAATGCAGCACGGTGACCGGCGCCTCGAGCTGGCGCACGAAGGCCATGTCGTGCTCGATGACGATCACCGTCACACCCTCGGCATTGACCGCCTTGACGATCTCGCCGGTGGCGCGGGTCTCCTCCGGCGACATGCCGGCGGTCGGCTCGTCGAGCAGCAGCAGCCGCGGCCGCATGGCCAGAGCCATGCCGAGCGCCAGCCACTGCTTCTGGCCGTGCGCCAGGCTGCGCACCGGCCGGTCCTCGAGGCCCGCCAGGCCGAGCCGCGCCAGCATCGCCGCGATGGCGGCGGCGAGGTCGCGCTCGGGCAGCTGGCGCTGCAGCGGGATCGCCAGGTTGTGCGCCACGGTGAGCTCGGCGAAGACGCCGAGATTCTGCACCTTCACGGCGATGCCCAGCCGCGCCCGCTCGAAGGGATGGCGGCGGGTGATGTCGCGGCCGTCGAGCAGGATCCGCCCGGCGTCCGGCCTGACCCGGCCGGTCAGCAGCTGGAAGAAGGTGCTCTTGCCCGCGCCGTTCGGGCCGATGATGCAGCGCAGCTCGCCGGCGGCGACCGCGAGGTCGACCCCGTCGACCGCCCGCACGCCGCCGAAGCGGCGGCGCAGCCCCTCGGCCCGCAGCAGCGGCGCGCCGGCCATCAGGCGGCCCTCCTGCGCCGTCGCTCGAGCCAGGCGACCGCGGTGGTGATCGCGCCCTCGGGCAGGGCCAGCATGACCACGACCAGCAGCCCCCCGAGCACGATGAAAGCGTACTCGCCCTGCACCGCCAGCGCCTGCGACAGCCAGACCAGGGCGAGCGTCGAGATCACCGTCGCGGTCAGGCTCTTGCGCCCGCCGACCGCCACCCAGATCACCGGCAGGATGTTGGCGGTAACGCCGAAATCCGCGGGGGTGATGAAGTTGCCCCAGGAGACGTAGAGGATCCCCGACAGCCCGGCGAGCATCGCGCCGATGCAGAACACCACGAGCTGGATCAGCCGCACGTCGTAGCCGAACGCCTCGGTGCGGTCGGGCTCCTCGCGGATCGCCGCCAGCACACGGCCGAAGCGCGAGTTCACCAGCATGCGCAGCGCCAGGTAGACGAGGATGCCGAGCCCGGCGACGAGATAGAAGAACGCCTGGCTGGGCCCGGTGAACTCGACGACGGACTCGCCCCAGCCGAGCAGCAGGCTGGGCGGCTCGTGGATGTCGGCGGAGAAGCGGCCGAGCCCGTTATTGCCCCCGAGATGAGCCTTGCCGATGAACCATTGCGGGCCCGCCGTCTGGTTGAGGAAGCTCTCCAGCAGCAGGGTCACCACCAGCATCATGATGGCGACGTAGACGCCCTTCAGCCGGGCATAGAACATGATGTAGCCGAGGACCGCGGCGACCGCCGCGGGGACCAGCAGCCCCGCGAGCAGCGCCAGGTCGGTGTTGCCCTGCGCCTCGATCAGGTTGATGCCGACCACGCCGTAGGCGTAGCCGCCGAGCCCGAGGAAGGCCGCCTGGCCGAGGCTGAGGATGCCGGCGAAGCCCCAGATCAGGCAGAGGCCCATCGCCAGGAACACCGTGCTCATCATGTAGCTGAAGTTGAGCAGGTCGTAGCCGTCGAGCCACTGCGGAGCGCTGAGCAGCACCGCGCAGACGAGCACGAACCCCGCCCAGAAGAGCGGCGTGCGGCCCATCTCCTGCGGGCCCTCGAGCAGCGCGAGCGCGCGCGCCAGGGCCATCAGCCGTCCTCCCGGCGCACCGCCCGGCTGCGCAGCCGCTCGATCCACTCCGAGATGCCGTTGGGCAGCAGCCGGATGATGACGAAGGCGGCGACCAGCATGGACACGTGGCCGATCAGGATGTTGTACCGGCTGGTGAAGACGGTCTTCACCGCGGCCAGCGACAGGGCGCTGGCAAGCAGCCCGGCGACGATGTCGGCGCCGCCGCCGACCACCACGGTGATGAAGGCGACCGGCGTGTAGTTGCGCCCGAAGGTGGGCTCGATCGGCGCCGACAGCGCGAACAGCGCACCGGCCAGCCCGGCCAGCGCCGCGCCGAGGCCGAAGGTCAGCATGTAGATCCGGTTGACCCGCACGCCGAGCGCGCGGGCCATCTCGGCGTTCTCCATGGTGGCGCGCGCATCGACGCCGAAGCGGGTGAAGCGGAACAGCGCCCAGACCGCGGCGACCAGCAGCAGCGCGATGCCGAGCATCGCCAGCCGGTAGGTGGAATAGGTGAACTCGCCCAGCGCGAAGCTGCCGAACGGGGTCGGCAGGCTGCGGATCGAGGGGCCGAGCAGCAGCAGGAAGCCCTGCGCGATGAGCAGGCTGAGGCCCCAGGTGGCGACCAGCGAGGAGAGCAGCTGGCCGTAGAAGCGGCGGATCACCAGCCGCTCCAGCAGGATGCCGACCAGCCCGGCGCCGAGCCCGCCGGCGAGGATGGCGAGCGGCATCGGCACGCCGCGGTAGTAGGCGGCCGAGGTGCAGTAGGCGCCGATCATCATCAGCTCGCCATGAGCCATGTTGATGACGCCCATCATGCCGAAGATGACGATCAGCCCGACTGCCGAAAGGGTCAGCAGAGCGAGGCTGTCGGCATATTGGTAGAGCAGCCCGAAGGCGGCCGAGAGCAGGTCCAAGGGTGATCTTCCGCCGCGAAGCGGGTGGCCGCCGGCGGCCCAGGAACGCCGGCGGCCAGCCCTCGGTTGCTACTTGTACTTGGCGAAGCGCGGATCGTCGCCCGGCAGGTACTGCTTGGCGTCGTTGTGGCGGACCAGGTTGACGCCGAGGCTGCGCAGCCACCACGGCTCCAGCGACCCGAAGTCATGCACGAACTTGATGCTGTGGTCGGCCTGCACCTGGGCGAGGCGGATGGTCATCGAGAGATGGTGGGTCGCCGGGTCGAGCAGCACGCGACCCTCGGGAGCCTCGAAGGCGATGCCGGATTCCAGCGCGCTGATCGTCTGATCGGTGTCGGTCGTCCCGGCGCGCTCCCATGCGAGGGCCATCAGGTGCACCGCCGTGTAGGCGCAGCGCGCCGGCTGGTTGACGTAGGCGGCGTCCTTGAACTTGGCGCGGAAAGCGTCGACGAACGCCTTGGCGGCGGGCGTCTGGCTGGCGACCTCCTCGATGAAGGCGATCGGCACATAGAGGTCCTTGAGGGCCGGCGGCGGGAAACGCTTGTGCTCGTAGCCCTGCTGCAGGTTCACCGTCGAGATCGCCGGGAAGGCCAGCCCCGCGGCGTTGGCCTGCGGATAGAACTGCGACTGGTTGGCGCCGACCAGGTACTCGACCAGGAAGTCCGGCTTGGCCTTCTGGATGTTGGCGATGCTGGTGGCGAACTCCGAGTTGCCCAGCGGGATGAACTCCATCCCGACCACCTGCCCGCCATAGAGGCCGGCGGCGACCTTGGTCCACAGCGCGCTGACCTGGCCGAAGCCGTAGTCGGCGGCGAGCACGTACATCTTCGGCCCGTACGTCTTGATCATGTACTCGACGCCCGGGAGGATCTGCTGCTCCGGGATCGGGCCGGTGAAGAACGAGTACTTGTCGGCGATGCCGCCCTCGCCCTGGTTGTTGTGCCAGAAGATGGTCTTGTTCTTGACCACGACCGAGCGGGCCGCTTCGCGCTCCGAGCTGGTGTAGCCGGCCATCACCACGTTGGCCTTGTCCTGCAGCACGCAGCGCTGCGCGAACTCCTGGTGGCGCTTGACGTCCGACTGGCCGTCATAGTGGATCAGCTCGAGCTGGCGGCCGAGCACGCCGCCCTTGGCGTTGATCTCGTCGACCGCCAGCTGGGCGCCCTGCGTCTTCGGCACCACGGCGAGCGCGAAGTCGCCGGAGGCGTCGTCGATCACGCATATCTTGATCGGCCCGGAATCGGCGGCCCGCGCCGCGCCCGGCAGCGCCAGGCCGAGCGCCAGCGCGGAGACCAGCCCCGCGCCCAGCCAGCCGCACAGCTTCATTGATCCTCTGCTCATCGCAATCTCCCTGTCCTGCAACGCCCTCGCCCGCGACCGCGGCGGCTCCCGGCAGGAAGCGCCCGGGCCGTCGCTGCGCGGGGCGATTGGAAACGAGGCGATGGTCCTCGCCGCGCCGTCCCGCGGCAAGTCACCACTTCGGGTGACAGAGGCCGCGGCCGGCCCGTTCAGTCGATCAGGCCGGCGCGGTAGGCGCGGGCCACCGCCTGGGCGCGATTGGCGGCGTCGAGCTTGCGCATCGCCCGCTTGAGATAGACCCGCACCGTCTCCTCCGACAGGCCGAGCGCGGCGGCCATCGCCTTGCTGGTCAGGCCGGCCGCCGCGCCGCGCAGGCATTCCCGCTCGCGTCCGCTGAGGCCGGCGGCGGCGCCGGCGGCGAAGAACTCCGGATAGCGCTCGCGCACCGCCTCGTGGAAGACGTGCGAGAGGAACAGCAGGGGCGCGGCGTGCGCCTCGATGTGGCGGTCCCAGGCGCGGTCCTCGGTTTCGCCGACCACCGTGACGAAGCCGAAATGGCCGGGGGCGTGGATCGGGACCGTGAAGCCGCGGACCAGGCCGAAATCGGCCAGGTAGTTCCAGGCCTTGACCTCCCGCTGGCTGAGGTCCTGGCGGCCGCGCACCGTCGCCCAGTCGAAGGCGGCGCGGCCGTCGAAGCAGGCGTGATAGTAGGGGCAGTGCGGGTTGTAGAGGTGCCAGGCCTCGTCCCAGCCCTCGGGGAAGCGGAAGGAGCGGTGCTTGTAGGTGCGCCAGCGGCCGCTCCCCACCCGCGCCTCGCCGCCGACATAGCCCGTGATGAAGCGGCCGACGCCGAACTCGCCCAACGCGCCGGCGAGCACGCCGACGGCGCCGTCGACGCTGCCGGCGGCGAACAGTTCCTCGCGGAGCTCGTGCCGAGATCGCATGGCCACCTGCCCGTTCCGGGTAGCCTTCGGCCGCCTTCGCACCCGGCAGCCCTTTCCCAACCGGCGGGAGTCAACACCAGCGCCCTGGAGGATGCAACGGTCTGGATCGCGGCGCGGCGACTCAGGCGCCGTCCCGCCCGGGGCCGCGCTGGGGAAAGAGCAGCATCGCGGCCGCCAGGCCGAGCCCGCCGCCGAGCAGCGTCTCCCAGCCGCGGGCGGCGAGCACCGCCAGGGAATGCTCGCCGCTCACCGCCAGGGTCACGATCAGGGTGAAGGCGAAGGCGCCGCAGGCGATGTCGTAACGCTCCGGCAGGGCCATCGCGTAGATCACCATGGCCAGCGCCGCCGCTGCCCAGACAAGCAGCGGCGCGGCCGACGCCAGGGGCAGGAAGGCGAGGCCGAGCGGCACGCCGACCGCGGTGCCGATGATGCGGCGCTTCACCCGGTCGATGGTGCCGGAGGCCGAACCGGCGATGACGTAGGTGCAGGCGGTGATCGCCCAGGCCGACTGGGTGAGGCCGAGCAGGGCATTGAGGCCGACGATGGCCAGCGCCGCGACCCCCGCCTGGAGGCCCATCGCGAGCTCCGGCCGCAGCCCGCCCGGACCGGTCGGGAGCGGCGGCGGCAGCGGCGGCGGATGCTCGGCCGGGCCGCTCAGCAGGCGCGGCACGACCGCGCCCAGCACGGCGATCAGCCCCGCCGCCCCGATGGTCGGCAGATCAGCCGGGCCGAGGCCGGCGCCGTAGGCCAGCAGCTGGCCGATATAGATCTGCGATCCGACGCCGGTGCCGGTGATGCCGAAGCGCCTGAGATAGCCGACGAGGACGGCGCCGGTCGCAAGCGTCAGCTCCGGCCCGGCCTCGCCGAGATGGCGCAGTGCCGGCGCGAGCAGCGCGTATGACGAGGCGCCGAGCGCGGCCGCGGCGCAGAGCAGCAGCAGGTCCCGGCTCGACCCGGCCCGCGTCGCGCGGCTCTCGGAGACGCTGGCCCAGAGCGCGAAGCCGCCGGCGAGCGCGCCCAGCGACGGCGCGTCCGGCAGCCCTTGATTGATCTGGGCCATGCTGCCGAGCATCGCCGCGAGGCCGAAGGCGGTGACCAGGCGCAGGCCCTTGATACGCCGATGCACGCCCGGATCGATCCGGTCGAGCCAGCCCGCCGCCGCAGCGATCACCGACCGTCCTGGCGCCATCCGCGTCCGTTCCCCTGCCGGGCTCCGTCACCCGAGCTTCGCGGCCAGCCAGGCGTGGAGCAACGCGGCAATCTCGAGGTTGTTGCTTTCCAGCATCATCATGTGCCCGTTGCCCCTGATCCCGTGCTCGGCCAGACGGGCATGCTCCGCATCGACCCCTGCCCGCCGGAGATAGGCGACCGTGCAGTGGTCGTACATGGCGTGGTAGGAGGCCTCGCTGCTGACCACCAGGACCGGGATGCCGGCGAGATTGGGCAGACGCCGCGCCGGACCCTTCTCGGCCCAGCAGGGCAGCAGGCCGGGACCCTCGGCCACCGCCTGCTGCTCGAACGCCAGGGGCGAATCGTCGGTGACCGGCGGATCATAGGCGAGCGGCAGGTCGGTCAGCCCCCACCGCCGGTCCGCTCCGGTCTGCAGCACGGCGTCCTTATAGGGAGGGCCGGCCGGCTCCAGCGCGACGATCGCCTTTACCAGGGACGGCCTGGCATCGGCGATCAGCCAGCCGAACAGGCCGGCCTGGGAGTGGGTCAGCAGCACCGCCGGCCCGATCCGGTCGAGCAAGGCCGCGCCGGCTGCCTGCATCAACCGCTCGGTCTCGGCATTTGACAGGGAGGCGACCTGGCTGGCGTAGAACTGGTCGAAGACGGGATCCCCGGCATGACCCTTGCCCGGCCCGCCGGGCCACTGCGTATGCAACCGGGCCTGCGGCCATTCCCCCGCCTCCTCCGGCGCGGTGAACAGCCGCTCGACGAGCGAGACCGTCACCGGGCTCAGGCTGCCGTCGATGCCGGGCTGCCAGGCCGAGCGGCCGCGGCCCGGCTGGTCGACCAGGCACACCGGCCAGCCCAGCTCGGCGAACCACTCGGCCCAGCCCGGGCGGCCGTCCGGAGTGGTCAGCCAGTTGGCGGCGGTCTGGCCGAGGCCGTGGAGGAGGACCAGGGGGTAGCGATGGACCGGCGGCTCCGGCGTCAGGGTCTCGACGAACATCTGGCCATGCATCACCTGCGCCCCGGGCCCACCGGCATAGGCGCCGCCGACGAAGAAGCTGCGCCGGCGGATCACCGTCATGTCATGAACCCTGATTCTCCGCGACCGCCGGCCCGATGCGTCGAGGCCCCAGCCAGGCATCCAGCCTAGCTGCGCCTCAACGACAGGGCCACTGGAACATCGACGGCGGCGCGACCCAGGATCCTGCGCAAAGCAGTCGAGGGCGCGGGACGACGGCTCGAGGCGCCAGCGAAGCTCCACCCATGACGGGTGAGCTGGCCGATCTGGCCGGCCGGTGCGGCCGGCAGGTCTATGGCGCTGAACTGGCCGCCTTCGACCTCACGGCCCAGGGATTCGTCCGTCGGCTCGAAGGTCAGGGTCCCTCGCCGCCCGCCCATCACCCGGCAGGAGTGGATGGCGCAAAGAGGGCGCCGACCCGGGCGGTGTCGTAGTACCCGGTCACCTCGACGATCGTCTCCCCCTGCGCCGCCACCTTGAGCACCCAGCAATAGTCCTGCGCGTAGAGCGGGCCGGACACGGTCGGGGTCTCGCCATGCCACTCGACGACCACGACGTCGCCGTCGCCCAGGATGCGCTTCACGCGGCAACGGGTCGGGCCCGCGAAGATCGCCAGGAGCGGCTTGTAGCAGCGCTCGAGATAGGCCTGCTTTCCCTCATACCGGCCGGAGATCGGGGTCGTTCCCATCGCCGTCCACACCACGTCGTCGGCGAGAGCAGCGAAGAACGGCGCCGAGTCGCCCTTCTCCCAGAGGTCGAAGAGGCGCGCGACGAAGGCTTTCGCGGCCATGATTGCGGTCAGAAGGTGATCTGCGAGCGCAGCCCGAGAACCAGGGCGGTCGGCACGTCGCTGTCGGCGCCGGGGTTGACGACGATCTGCAGGTTCGGGGTGAGCTGGAAGAACGGGGTCACGGCGGCCGCGTAGTTGAGCTCGATCACCGCCTCGCCGGACTGCTCGACCTCGGAGGCGTTCTTCTGGGCGTTGATCAGGCGGCCGTTGATGTGGCCGTAGGCGACGCCGAGGCTGACCGAATCGTCGTCCCGCCCGGCGAAGGTGCCCTGGTAGACCAGCCCGCCCTCGAGGAACCAGCGGATCTCCGCGGTGCGGGAGTCGCCGAGGACGAACCCGCCGAACACGGTGAGGCCGCGGCTGGTGCTGCCGGGCTCGCGATAGACGCGCTGCTGGGCGAGCGCCCAGAGGCCCCAGCGCCCCGACCGGATCTTGTCTGAGCCGGTAACCTCCGCGGTCACGTCCTCGGCATCGGAGGTGTCATAGTAGCCGCCCAGGCGGTACTCGCCGGACAGGCCGAACGGGCCGGCGGTCGGATTCCAGCCGACCTCGACCGGGATGAACGCGCCGGTGGCCCCCTTGGTACCGAATTGCCAGCTGTTGGACGGGCTGGCCAGGGTCGGATTGACCTCGTAGGCGCCGGTCTCCACGTAGAACTCGTCGAGCTCGAGCCGGATCCGGCCGCCCCAGCCGACGATCGGCGCCTCGGGGAAGCCGCTGTTCTCGCCGAGCGGGCCGGGAATGTCGCAGAACGCTTCGTTCTGGAAGTTGCAGGCGACGTCGATGACCGCGAAATCGTCGCCGGCGCCGATCCGGCCGACCTTGAGGTTGAGATGATCGTCGAAGAGGGTCTGCTCGATCGACAGCTCGCTGATGCGGAAATCGGCCTCGCCGTCGAAGATCTCCTGCACCGAGAAGATGTTGCCGATGCGGTCCTCTGACAGGCTGTGGCCGGAATATTGCGTGAAGGTCAGGTGGAACTCGGTGCCCGTCAGGCCGGCCAGCTTGTCGAGATCGAGGTCGACGCCGAAATCGAGCTCCTGGGCGTAGCGGAAGCCCTGGCGCTGGCCGCCGACCGGATTGCCGGCCATCTCCGACGTGAGCTCCGCCCGGGGCTTGATTCCCATCTCGTCCAGCTGGTCGCGCAGCCCGCCCCATTCGCCGGTCAGGCCCTCGCTGTGGAACCAGTCCTGATCGTCCGCATGGGCGGGCGCGGCGACCCCCGCCGCCAGCATGAGCGCAAGTCCCGCGGCCGCGCGGCGCACAGTCTGAATGGACATGCCGGACCCCCGAGTTGCTGCGGCCTTGCCTGGCCGTCCCCTCGCGCCAGAGTATGGCAGGCGAGGCCGATCCTCAACGGCAAGCCGCACCGGTCCGGCCGAAGAGCGGCAGCCCGCCGCCACCGGCCGCCCTGAGGCTGGCGAGCTTGACCTCGACTCGTCGTTCCGGCGATAGTCGGGACGGCGGGGCGGGCTGTCCGCCCCGCAGAGTGGCGGTGGGGGATCCGTGCAGCCGCGAAGCATCCTCGTCGCAGCGGTCGCCATCGGCCGGCGCGCCGGCCTGCTCTGGCTGGTGCTGCTGCTTCTTTCCGGCTCCCTCGCCGCGGCCCGCGCCGCAGACCCCTTCGTGCCAGGCACCGTGCTGCAGAGCCCGGTCACGCTCGCCGGCAAGCAGCTGGTGCTGCCGCAGGGGGACTGGGTCGTCGCCGGGCACGGTTTCGAGACCGTCGCGGGCCTGGAGAACGTACCCTACGGCGCCATCGAGAGCCTCGTGCTGTTCCGGCTGGCGCCCGCCCCCAGCAAGCAGGTCGCCGCCTTCGTCGTCGCCCGCCGCAACGCGGTCGCCATCGAGCAGGGCTGGGGCATCGCGCCGGAGTGCCAGCGCACCGACCTGCTGCTCGCCGCGCAGTACGACGACTCCGACGGTCACGTGTTCTGCGGCTTCGTCACCCATGTGCTGAGCGCCGCCGGCGACCAGGACGACCTCGCCTGGCAGGGCGCCGTGCACTACGCCCAGCAGCAGGGCCTGTCGCTGCCGACGAGCTGGCTGATGGCCGGCTTCCGCCTGACCGACTTCAGCAACCTGCTGGACGTCCGCTACCACTTCAATCCGGAGCTGCAGGGCGTGGCGCCGGACGCCGCGGCGAACTGGTCCGACAGCGCGTGGTCGCGGGCCGCGATCTACGGCGCCCTGACCGCGACCGGCACGCCCTCGACCTTCAGCAGCCTGCTCAACCGGGTGGCCTTCTGGCGGTCGGCCCCGCCCAGCCGCGAGCCAGCCAGCAGCGCGGCGGCGGCCGAGCGGGCGGATCTGGTCAACGACCTGCGCGACTGGCTCGGGCGCATGCGCTACCCTGTGCTGTTCGGGTTCGGCAACCGCGCCGCCATGCTCGGCGCGATCCCGATGCCCTGGCCGGCCAACGCCGCCGACAAGGCGCCGGAGCTGGGCCTGCGGCTCGCCGTCCTGGCCCAGCTGCACGAGCGCGGCATCCTCGACACCGAGGAATATCGGCGCCAGGCCGCCATCGCCGAGGGGCTGAGCTCCCAGCATGCCGGCAGCCGGTGGACGGCCGGCGAGCTCACCGCCGTCAAGGCGCTGACCGATCAGGCGACCGGCGCGATCGGCTATTTCGCGTCGGATCTCTTCTATACCGGGACGATCATCACGGCGAGCCAGCTCTGGGGCTTCGACCAGACGCTCGACGCGATCCGCTACACCGCGCAGGAATATCTGTGGCAGCGCTTCGGCCCGCGCCGCCTGCATGTCGATGAGGTGGTGGGTCTTCCGAGGGTGGGCATCGATGGCTAGGGCAGGACTGAGCCGCCTCGCGGCGGCGCTCGCGGCAGCCGGGCTCTGGCTCGCGGCGCCGGCCTGGGCGGCCGACGACGAGCCGCCGATCGGCGCCAAGCTCGAGGGCGTGATGAGCCTCGCCGGCCGGCAGATCCCGCTGCCGGCGGGCAGCTGGACGCTGGCCGGCCGCAGCTTCGAGCCGGTGCCGGAGCTCGGGGACGACGCCTACGGGGCGATCGAGACCGAGGTGCTGTTCCGCATCGAGGACGACACGGTGGTGGCCTTCCTGATCGCCCACCGCAACCTGCTGCCGGTCGAGGAGGGCTGGGGCACGGCGAGCGAGTGCATCGGCGAGATCGAGGTGCCGGTGGTGGTGAGCTACGACAGCTCCGCGGCCCACACCTTCTGCGGCTTCGCCAGCCGCTTCGACACCGGCGTCGAGGTGCCCGTCGCGGGTTCGTGGAAGCAGGCCGAGGCCTATGCCGAGGCGCAGGGGCTGGCGCTGCCCAAGCACTGGCTGATGGCCGGGTTCCGCCTGAGCAACGCCCAGGACGTGCTCGAGGTCCGCTACAACTTCGCCGCCGCGCTGGCCGAGGACCAGGCCGCGATCGAGCCGCCCGCCTCGTCGATCCGGCTGGCCGCGGCGCAGGCTCTGGCGGTGATCATCCCGGCGGCAGCGCCGCAGCAGGCCAGCGTCGCCGCCCCCGCCGACCAGGGCAGCGCGGCAGCTGCGGCCGGCGCCGGCTGGTGGGGCAGCCTTGAGGGCATGATGCCGGGCTGGCTCGGCGGCGGCAGCGCGGGGCCGGACGAGTACGCCGGCGCGATCAACGGCCTGTCGGACTGGCTCAAGGTCATGCGTGGCCCGGTCCAGCTCGGCTTCAACAACGAGCTCTCCGGCCGCGACCCGCCGCCGATGCCCTGGACCGCGGCCACGGGCGAGGCGCAGCCCGGCGAGCCCGACAAGCTGGCGCAGCTCGATGCGCTGAAGCAGGCCGGCGTGATCGACCAGGCGCGGTTCGAGGAGCAGAGCCGGCTGATCGCCGCCGACACGCCGCGCGAGGCCGAGGCGCAGATCTCCTCGGGCAACCTGACGCTGATCAAGGTGCTGGCCGACCAGGCCACGGCGGCGGTGCCGACCTTCATCGGCAACTGGATCGTGCTCGGCACCGTGCCGCAGGCCGCGACCCTGCTCGGCATCCAGACGGCTGTCGACTTCTTCCACGACTATTCGACCGAGCTCGCCTGGAACATCTGGGGCCCGCAGCGGATCCGCGAGGAGCCGACCATCGACTTCCCCGGCGCGGGCCAGGTCCCGGGTGCCGACAACGACTAGCCGCCGGCGGCGGCGGTTCCTCCCCTCACCTTCCGGAGGCTCTATGCGTAACTGGCGGTGGATTGCCCTGGCGGCCGCGACGATGGCCGGTCCCGCCTTGGCGGCGGATCACGACATGAAGTTCTGGAACCTGACCGCCGAGACGGTGAACGAGCTCTACCTGGCGCCGGCCGGAACCACCGAGTGGAGCGCGAACCAGTGCCTCAACGACGTCGAGGACAAGACCGTCGAGGCCGACGAGCGGATCGAGATCAAGGGCATCGCGCCCGGCCGCTACGATGTGCGGGTCGGCGACGTGAAGGGCCGCAAGTGCCTGATCAAGGACGTCGCGGTGAAGGGGACCGGGAAGTACGCCTTCTCCATCGCCGAGAAGCAGATGAAGGGCTGCACCGCCTGGTAGCCGCCGCTCAGAAGAGCGGCGACGGGTCGGGGGTGTAGCGGGCGAGCTTCTCGCGGTCGAGCGCCACGCCGAGCCCCGGCAGCTCCGGAATCTCCAGGTTGCCCTCGGCGTCGAGCGCGAAGGGCCGCTCCAGGATGCCGTCGACATAGGGGCTGCCGCCGATGAACTCGACCAGGTCCACGTCCGGCAGCGCTGCGGCGAGCTGCAGGTCGGCGGCGACGCCGAGCGCGGTGTTCCAGCCGTGCCCGACATACTTGACGCCGAAATCGGCGGCCGCCCAGGCGATGCGGCGCTGCTCGCTGATGCCGCCGCACTTGGTGACGTCGGGCTGCACGATGTCGAAGGCGCCGCGCACCAGCCAGGGCAGGAAGGCTTGCCGGCGGGTCAGCACCTCGCCGCCGGCGATCGGCACCGGGCTGGCCCGGCGGAGCTCGCAGAAATCGTCGATCGCGTCTGGCTTGAGCGCCTCCTCGAACCAGCCGATGTCGTAGTCCTTCAGCATCTCGGCGGTGCGCAGCGCCCATTTCAGGCCGTGCGGCCAGTAGGCGTCGCTCGCCCCGGCATCGACGAACAGCCGCGATGCCGGCCCGGCTGCCTCGCGCGCCGCCCGGACGATCGCCTCGTCCAGCCTGTGGTCGAGCGCGCGGCCGAACGGCCCCCAGCCGATCTTGAAGGCGCGGAAGCCCTGGGCGCGGTAGCCCGCCACCACCTCGGCCATGCGCGCCGGCTCCTCCATCAGCAGCGAGCAATAGGGCTGCACCTTGCGCCGGTAGGTGCCGCCGAGCAGCCGGCCGACCGGCTGTCCCAGCACCTTGCCGAGGATGTCCCAGAGCGCGATGTCGATGCCGCTGATGGCGTGCGTCAGGGTGCCGCCGCGCCCCATCCAGAAGGTATTCTGGTGCAGCTTCTCGGAGACCCGCTCGGGCTCCAGCGCGTTCTCGCCGCGCCACAGCGGCTCCAGCACCTTGAGGGCCGCCTCGACCAGCCCGCCATTGGTGAAGACGCTGCCATGCCCGGTCACCCCGCCATCGGTGTGGACGGCGACCAGGCTGTGCACGGAATCCTCCGGCCGGATCTCGGCCGACCAGCCGCCCTTCGGGCTCTCGCCGAGCAGCGGCACGGAACGGATGGCGCGGATGCGGAGCGCGGGGCGGGTGCTCATCGGGGTTCCTTCCAGTTGCAGTCTGTCGTGGGGTTCAGACATCGAGCCGGCCGCCGCCGCGCAGCCGCAGCGCGGCGGCGACGGCGAGCCCGATCGAGGCGAGGATGACGAGGGTGACCAGCGCGTTGATCTGCGGCGTGAAGCCCACCCGCATCATCGCCCAGAGGCGCAGCGGCAGGGTCATGCTGTCGCCGGCGAGGAAGACGGTGATCAGCGTCTCGTCGAAGGAGAGAGTGAGCGCCAGAAGCGCGCCGCTGACCAGCGCCGAGCGCAGGTAGGGCAGCACGACGTGGCGGAAGGTCTGCAGGCGGGTGGCGCCGAGATCGGCGGACGCCTCGGCCAGCGAGGGCGGCAGGCTCTGCAGCCGCACCAGCACCGTGCGGTAGAGGATGGCCAGCACGAAGACGGCATGGCCGATGGTGATGGTGACGATGTCGCGCGCCATCCCGACGCCGGCGAAGAACAGCAGCAGGGACAGGCCGGTGACGATCGGCGGCATGACGAAGGGCAGGTAGATCAGCAGCTCGAGGAAGCCGCGGCCGACCGCGCCCTGGCGGTGGACGTAGAGGGCGATGGCGACCGCCAGCACCAGCGCCGCGGCGACCGCGGCGACCGCCACGATGCCCGTGTTGAGCAGCGCCGAGAGGATGTCGGCATTGCCGGCGAGCTCGCCATAGGCGGCGAGGCTGGCGGTGTCCCAGAGGATCTGGCCGCGCTGCAGCCGCACCACGGAGAACAGGGCGCCGACGACGACTGGGGCATAGAGCACCAGCAGCACCGCCGCCAGCAGCAGGCCGCAGAGCCACAGCACCAGGCGCTCGCCCGTCGTGCGCATCGCTAGACGACCCGGCGGCGCGACACCGCGCCGGCCAGCGCGATGACCACGCCGCAGACCAGGAACAGCATGACCCCGAGCGCGGCGCCGAGCGGCCAGTTGTAGGCCATGCCGAACTGCGACCAGATCACCCGCCCGAAGGTGAAGCCGGAGGTGCCGCCGACCATCTGCGGGGTGATGTAGTCGCCGAGCGACAGCACGAAGGCGAACAGCGTGCCGGCGATCGTGCCGGGCAGCGCCAGCGGCAGCACGACGTGGCGGAAGGTGCGCCAGGGCGAGGCGCCGAGATCGGCCGAGGCGTGCAGCAGGCTGGCCGGCACCCGCTCGAGCGAGAGGAAGACCGGCAGCACGAGGAAGGGCAGGAACAGCACGGCCAGCGTCACCAGCACGGCGGTCTGGTTGTAGAGCAGCGCGGTGGTCGGCGCCGACAGGATGCCGAGCCCGAGCAGCGCCTGGTTGAGCAGCCCGTTGAGCCCGAGGATCGAGCGCATCGTGTAGAGCTTGACGATGTAGCTCATGAACAGCGGCAGGACGATCAGCAGCAGCAGCAGGGTGCGCCGCGCCGGCGGCTGGCGCCAGACGAACCAGGCGATCGGGAAGCCGATGGCGAGGCAGATCAGGGTCACCCGGGCGCACAGCCACAGCGTCTTCAGCAGCACGCCCCAATAGGTCGGGTCGGCGAAGAAGGTGCCGTAGTTGGCCAGCGTCAGATCGTGCACGATCTGGCCGTCCTCGAGCCGGAAGAAGGAGTTGGCGAGGAAGGTGGCCAGCGGCACCGCCACCAGCAGCACCGGGATGGCGGCGACGAGCGCGAACAGGGCGTAGCGCCGGATCCTCCTCATGGCGGCGGCGGCGGCCGTCATCGCGGAAGAGGGATCACGGCGACGTCGCCGGGCGCCACGGCGAGCGTCACCGCGTCGCCCGCGGCGAGGTCCTGCACCGCCGGGCCGCTCGCCAGCTTGACCAGCAGCGTCCGGCCGGGATCGGCGTCGGGGCGGACCATCAGGTGGGTCATGGCACCGACGAAGACGATCTCGGCGATGCGCCCGGGCCAGGCGATGCCGCCGTCGCCGGCCGGCCCGAGCGCGACCCGCTCGGGCCGCACCGCCAGCCGGACCGGGTCGCCCGCGGCGATGGCCCGGCTGGCGGTGGCCCGGCTGGCGGTGGCAACGGGGCCGAGCGGCGTCTCGACGACGCCGCCCTCGCCCATCCGCCCGTCGATCAGGTTGTTGTCGCCGAAGAAGCCGGAGACGAAGGCGGTGCGCGGCGCGTAGTACACCTCCTTCGGTGTCCCGACCTGCTCGACCCGCCCATCGTTCATCACGACGATGCGGTCCGACATGGTGATCGCCTCCTCCTGGTCGTGCGTGACGAACAGGAAGGTGGTCCGCACCTGGCGCTGCAGGTGCTTGAGGAAGAGCTGCATCTGGCGGCGCATGTCGGCGTCGAGCGCCGAGAGCGGCTCGTCGAGCAGCAGCACCTCGGGGGCGCAGACCAGAGCGCGGGCCAGCGCCACGCGCTGCCGCTGGCCGCCGGAAAGCGCCGCCGGCAGGCGCTGGGTCAGGCCGGCGAGCCCGACCGTCTCCAGCGCCCCGGCGACCTTGGCGCGGATCTCCGCCTTGGGCCGCCGCCGCACCATCAGCCCGTAGCCGACATTCTCCGCCACCGTCATGTGCGGGAACAGCGCGTAGTCCTGGAACACGGTGTTGAACGGCCGGCGGTGCGCCGGCACGCGGCCGATGTCCTGGTCGCCCAGCAGGATGCGGCCGGCCGAGGCCTCGATGAAGCCGCCGATCAGCCGCAGGATGGTGGTCTTGCCCGAGCCCGAGGGGCCGAGGATGGTGAGGAACTCGCCATCCTCGACCGCCAGGCTGGTCGGGTGCAGCACCGCCACCGAGCCGTAGCTCTTGGCGATGCCGTCGAGCCGCAGGCGCATGGCCGCCGGCGCCGACCGTCGCGGCTACTGCGCGGCCTTGACCTCGTTCCACAGCTGGACGCGGCGGTTGAAGTCCTCCGGCGTCTCGAGGAAGGTCAGCTTGGCGCCGTAGGTCATGCCGCCGGCCTGGTTGGCGGCGGCGTCCGTGGTGTTGCCGTAGCCCTCCTTCTCCGTCAGGTAGCGCCCGACCGCCTTGTCCAGGCAGGCGTCGATCCAGGCATGGGCGAGGTCGGGGTCCTTGGCGCCGGCGCTGATCGTCCAGCAATCGAGCCAGCCGATCGCCCCTTCCTTGGGGATGGTGAAGGCCGCGTCGACGCCCTTCTTCTGCAGGCTCTTCACCTGCGGCTCGCCCATCGAGAACATCGCCTTGATGCCGTTCTGGACGAAGATGTTCACCCCGTCGTCGTAGCCGGCATAGTAGGTCAGCAGGTTCTTCTTCATGGCGATCAGCTTGGCCTTCACCTGGGCGAACTGGTCGTCGGTGAGGTGGAACGGATCCTTGATGCCGAGCACCATGGCGGCGAGCACGACGCAGTTGTTGGCGTCGTCGAGCGAGATCACCTGCTGGGCGTTCTGCGGATCCCAGAGGATCTCCCAGCTGTCCGGCGCGGTAGGATAGGCCTTCTTGTCATAGATCAGCGGCAGCGAGCCCCAGGCGAACGGCATGCCCCAGCGCTTGTCGCCGTCCTGCAGCACCGGCACGGTGCGGAAGGCCGGGTCGAGGTTGGCGGCGTTCTTCAGCTTCGCCGGGTCGATCGGCTGGATCAGCTGGTTCTCGACATAGCGCTGGAAGGAGGAGGTGTCGAAGGCGATGACGTCGTAGTCGGCGCCCTTCGAGCCCTTCACCTTGGCGAACATCTCGTCGACCGAGCCGGTATAGACGACCTTGCACTTGACGCCGTTCTTCTCCTCGAACGGCTTCACCCAGTCGGCCTCGGCATAGCCCTCCCAGGTCATGATGCGCAGCGTGTCGGCCTTGGCGCGGGCCAGCCGCGGCATGGCGAGCGCGACGCCCGCGGCGGCGGTGCCCAGGGCGAGCCGGCGGGCGAACTGGCGGCGTGTCAGCATGATGTCGTCTCCCTATCGTCGATGGCGTGTCGTGATCGCGGCGATGCGGTGCGCCGAGGCGTCGGCGAGCTGGCGGAAGGGCGTGAGATGCGCCTCGATCTCGCGGTCGATGGCGGCCAGCCGACCGGCGGCGAGCGCGTCGCGATAGCGCCGGTGCTCCGCGACGATGTAGGAGAACTCGGCGCGGTCGAAGGTCTCGATCGAGAACAGGATCAGCACGTGGCGGGCGATCCCCGACCACAGCGCGGTGAGCAGCGGGCTGTCGGCGATCGCATAGAGGGCGGCGTGGAAGGCGATGTCGGCACGGTTGACCGCGTCGCGCTCGCCGCGCCCGGCCTCGGCGGCGAGCGCCGCGATCGCGGCGTCGAGCGGCGCCAGGCAGCCGGGATCGTGCCGCAGCCGCTGCACCACCAGCCGGGCGCAGAGCCGCTCCAGCGACAGCCGGACCTCGCAGAGCTGCTGCGCCCAGGGCGGATCGAACGGCGCGACCTGCAGCCCGCGGCGGGGCGCCGGCACCAGGATGCCCTGGCTGGCCAGCGCCTGCATCGCCTCGCGCACCGGCACCCGGCTGACCCGCAGCTCGGCCGCCAGCTCGGCCTCGGTGAGGCGCTGCCCGGGCCGCAGCTGCCGGGCGGCGATGCCGGCGATCATGCGGTCGGCGATCTGGTCGGCCAGCGTCGTGGCGCTCAGCGGCGCCATGCCGATGCCGGTGGCGGGTGCAGGGCTCATGGGCTCCGGGCTGTTCCGTACGGCCGCGATGGTATACGGAGTACCGAGCAAGTAAAGCGGCGTCCTGCCGCGGATTGCGCCCGCCGCGGGCCGCCTGTATGGATCGCCGCCATGGGGGATGAGCCGCCGACGCACGCGGAGGCGCCCGACCTCGCGGCGCTGCGGCTGCTCGAGGTCGGCGACCGCTGCGTCTTCAAGCGCGCCATGCCCGACCGCACCGAGCTGCTCTGGACCGGCGCGCGGCACTGGCCGGAGGCCGGCCTCGCCTATCGCAGCTTCGGGCCCGGCGGCATCGCGCCGCTGCGGCAGGCGCTGCAGGGCGGCGTCGACCTCGTCATCTGCCACGCGCCGCACTACGCGCCGCTCGGCCTGCGCTGGATGCTGCGCCAGGCCGGGCAGAGCCCGCTGGCCTTCCCGGCGACGCTGCTGCGCGGCAGCGCCCCGCTGTTCCTGCGGCGGCCGGGCCGCGTGCCGCTGATCGTCCTCGATACCGAGGATTCGCCCGGGATCGCCCGGCACAACTTCGCCCTCCTCGACCGCTGCCGCCTCTATTTCAAGCGCGAGCTGCCGGCCGATCTGTGGCGCGCCTTCTACCGCACCGGCCATCCGCTGCTGCCGACGCCGCGGCTGCGCCGCAGCCCGCGCTGGCGGGCGCGGATCGGCAAGCTGCGGCCGCTCTCGCTCGGCCTGCCCCTCGAGAGCGAGGCGCTGCTGCCGGCGGCACCCCCGGACAAGACCGTCGACCTGTTCTTCGCCGGCACGCTCGAGGCCAACAGCACGGTGCGCGAGCGCGGCCGCGCCGCGCTGTCGGCCCTGGCCGCCGAGGGCCTCAGGGTCGATCTCGCGACGGAGCGCCTGCCGCGGGCCGAGTTCCTCGCCCGCATGGCGCGGGCCTGGCTGACCTGGTCGCCCGAGGGGCTCGGCTGGGACTGCTTCCGCCACTACGAGGCTGCGGCCTGCTGGTCGGTGCCGCTGCTCAACCCGCCGCCGCTGCTGCGCCACGCCCCGCTGCGCGCCGGCGAGCACTGCCTGCACTACGAGATCGAGGGCGACGGGCTGGCCCGCGCCGTGCGCGCGGCGCTGCAGGACAAGCCGCGGCTCGCCCGCATCGCCGCCGCGGCGCGCGCCCACGTGCTGCGCCACCACACCCAGGCGGCGCTCTGCGCGCATGTCCTGCTAAGCTGCCTCGCCCCGGCCGAGGATTCCCGATGAGCGGTGCGCTCTCCGCCTTCTTCTTCGTCGTCGCCGCCCTGTTCCCGATCGTCAACCCGATCGGCATGGCGCCGATCTTCCTCAGCATGACCGCCGGCGCCTCGCCGGAGGCCCGCCGGCTGCTCTCCGGGCGGATCGCGCTCGGCGGTCTCGCGCTGCTCGTCGTCTCGATGTTCGTCGGCACCTACGTGCTGGCCTTCTTCGGCCTCACCCTGCCGGCGGTGCAGATCGGCGGCGGGCTGCTGGTCTCGGCCACCGGCTGGCGGCTGCTGCAGGGCAGCGACGAGAGCCGCGAGCGCGGCAACCCGGAGCTCGCCAGCGACAGCGCCATCCTGCGCCGCTCGTTCTTCCCGCTGACCATGCCGCTGACCGTCGGGCCCGGCTCGATCGCCGTCGCCATCACGCTCGGCTCGAGCGCGCCGCACACGGTCGGGCTGGTCGCCCAGGCGGTGGGCGCGCTGGCCGGGCTGCTGGCCATCGCCGGCTCGATCTATCTCTGCTTCCGCTATGCCGACCGGCTGCTGCGCATCGTCGGCGAGACCGGCACCGACGTGATCATCCGGCTCTCCGCCTTCATCCTGCTCTGCCTCGGCATCCAGATCCTCTGGCGCGGCGTCAGCGCGCTGCTCGCGGGCACCCCGCTGGCGACCTAGCCGAAGCGCGGCCGCAGCGCCGCCAGCAGCCGCGCCAGGTCCTTGCCGACGCGGCCCGGCGCCTCTTCCCAGGCGAAGAGCGCGAAGCGGTCGAGCTCCGGCAGCACCGCGCCGTCGCGGGCCACGAAGGTCGAGGCGCAGGCGAGCGTCGCCGGGTCGGGCAGGGCCGCGGGCCGCCAGGCGAACAGCGCAAGGTCCTTGCCCGGCCGGTAGCGGTGCAGGCCGAGATCCTCGAGCGCGGCGGCCGGCACCGCCAGCCCGGTCTCCTCGGCGAGCTCGCGGACCGCCGCCGCGGCGAGGTCCTCGCCCGGCTCGGCCAGCCCCTTGGGGATGTCCCAGCGCGGCGAGCGCGTGGCGTGGCCGAGCAGGATGCGCCGGCCGTCCGCGACGATGACGCCGCAGCTGGTGCGCCGCCCGCTCATGCCGGCCCCGGCGGCGCGAACCCGCTGGCGCGCCCCGGGGCTGGCGATGCTATGGTCGGCCTCCGCCCCGCCGCATTGCCGCACAGGTCGCCCATGGCTCCGCTCCTCGGCCGCGCCGTCCGTTCCGAATGGATGCTCGACGAGACCTGGCTGACGGTCAATCACGGCTCCTTCGGCGGCACGCCGCGCGCGGTGCTGGCGGCGCAGGATGGCTGGCGCGCCCGCATGGAGGCGCAGCCCACCCGGTTCTTCATGGAGGAGGTGCCGGCGGCGCTGCGCGCCGCGGCCGGCCGCCTCGCCGGGCTGGTCGGCGCCGATGCCGAGGGCCTCGCCTTCGTCGAGAACGCCACGGTCGGCTGCAACGCCGTGCTCGGCTCCCTGCCGCTGCGGCCGGGCGACGAGATCCTGCTGCTCGACCATGGCTACGGCGCGGTGCGCAAGACGGCGCGCCACGTCGCCGGGCGCACCGGCGCCGTCATCGTCGAGGCGGCCCTGCCCTTCCCGCGGCCGGAGGACGAGGCCGTGCTCGCGGCGGTCGCGCGCGCCCTGACGCCGCGCACGCGGCTGGTCATCCTCGACCACGTCACCTCGCCGAGCGCGCTGCTCCTGCCGGTCGCCGACCTCACCCGCGCGGCGCAGGCCGCGGGCGCGCGCGTGCTGATCGACGGCGCCCACGCGCCGGGCCAGGTCCCGCTCGACCTCGCCGCCATCGGCGCCGACTGGTATGTCGGCAACTGCCACAAATGGCTGATGGCGCCGAAGGGCTGCGGCTTCCTCTGGGCGCGCGCCGACCGCCGCGACGGCCTGCACCCGGTGACCATCTCGCAAGGCTATGGCGAGGGATTCCTCGCCGAGTTCGACTGGACCGGAACGCGCGACCCGACCGCCTGGCTCGCCTGCCCCGCCGGAATCGATTTCCACGCCGCGCTGGGCGGGCCGGCGCTCGCGGCGCGCAACGCCGGGCTCGCCGCCGAGGCGGGCCGGCTCCTCGCCGCACGGCTCGGCACCGAGGTCGGCGCCCGGCAGGGCGGCGCCGCGGCGATGGCGATCGTGCGGCTGCCGCTCGCCGGCCCGGCGACGCACGAGCGGGCGCTGGCGCTGCGCGCCCGGCTGATGCGCGAATGGCGGACCGACGCGCCGCTGCACGCCATCGACGGCGCGATCTGGCTGCGCCTCTCGGCCCAGGCCTACAACGAGCGCGACGACTACGACCGGCTGGCCGAGGTCGCCGCCGCGCTGGTCGCCGACGAGAACCGCGGATGATCCGGCTGATCCAGGCCGGGCTCGGCTTCTGGGGCCGCAGCTGGGCGAGCGAGATCCTGCCCCAGGTGCCGGCGGTCGCGGTGGTCGCCCATGTCGATCCCGATCCGGCGGCGCTCGCCCGGCTGCAGGCCGAGGGCGGCGCTCCGCCGGAACGCTGCTTCACCAGCCTGGCGGCCGCGCTGGATGCGGTCGAGGCCGACGCGGTGCTCGGCAGCCTCGCCCTGCCGGCGCACCTGCCGGTCGGCCGGGCGGCGCTCGAGGCCGGGCTGCACTACATCGTCGAGAAGCCTTTCGCGCCCGACCTCGCCGGCGGCGCGGCGCTGGTCGCTCTCGCCCGGCGGCGCGGCCGCGTGCTGATGGTCTCCCAGAACTACCGCTTCTATCCCGCCGCCATCGCGGCCGCCGAGCTGGTGCGCTCCGGCCGGCTCGGCCGGCCGCTGTCGGTGGCCATCGACTTCCGCCGCCACGCGCCGAGCGAGGGGCACCGCTATCTCGGCATCCCCGATCCGCTGCTCGCCGACATGTCGATCCATCATTTCGACCTGCTGCGCTTCGTGCTCGGCCGCGAGCCGGTCGCGGTCGCCTGCCGCGCCTGGAACCCGGCCGGCAGCCCGTTCGCGCACGAGGCCGCGGCCTTCGCCACCATCGAGCTCGAGGGCGGGGTGATGGCGAGCTATCGCGGCAGCTGGGTCAGCCCGGCGCCGCGCACGCCCTGGGCCGGCCTCTGGCAGATCGAGCTCGAGGGCGGTACGGCGGAATGGACCGCCAAGGGCGAGAAGGCGGCGCGGCTCGCCTTCGACCGGCTCGCCGTCCGGCCGCTCGGCGGCGACTGGGAAACCGTGGCGCTGCCGGCGCTGCCGCTGCACGACCGGGCCGGCGCGCTCGATGCCTTCGCCCGCCGCATCGCCGGCGAGGCGCCGCCGGGCTTCAGCGGCGGCGCCGACAATCTCGGCACGCTGGCGCTGACCGAGGCGGCGATCCGCTCGGCCGCCGCCGGCGGCGCGCCGGTGGCGGTGGCGCCGCTGCTCGACGCCGCCCGGCCGATCCTGCAGGAGATCCCGGCATGACCGCGCTGCCCCGCGTCACCGTGTGGAACGAGTTCTGGCACGAGCGGCACAAGCCGGAGGTCGCCAGGCACTATCCCGACGGCATCCACGAAGCGCTCGCCCGGCCGCTGCGCGACGCCGGATTCCAGGTGCGCACGGCGACGCTGGAGGAGCCCGGCCAGGGCCTGCCCGACGCGGTGCTCGACGACACCGACGTGCTGCTCTGGTGGGGCCATGCCCGGCACGACCAGGTGAGCGACGAGACCGCCGCGCGGGTCTGCGAGCGGGTCCATGGCGGGCTCGGGCTGATCGCGCTGCACTCCGCGCATTTCTCCAAGCCGTTCCGCCGCCTGATGGGCACCCCCTGCACGCTCGCCTGGCGCATCGACGGGCAGACCGAGCGGCTCTGGGTGACGGCGCCCGACCATCCGGTGGCGGCCGGCCTGCCGCCCAGCTTCGCCCTGCCGCAGGAGGAGATGTATGGCGAGCACTTCGCCATCCCCGAGCCCGAACGGCTGGTGCTGATCAGCTGGTTCAGGGGCGGCGAGGTGTTCCGCAGCGGCTGCTGCTTCACCCGCGGCCTCGGCCGGATCTTCTATTTCCGGCCGGGCCACGAGACCTTCCCCACCTACCACGACCCGCTGGTGCAGCGGGTCATCGCCAACGCGGTGCGCTGGGCCGCGCCCGCCGCCGCGCCGGGGCCGGCGCCGGACAACCGCAAGGCCGAGCCGGCGGAGCCGCCCGGCTGAGCGGCCCCGGACGGCCGGCGGGCGGGTCAGCGCTTGGCGCGGCGCGGCCGGCTGATCCGCGCGGCGGCCCGCCGCCGGGGGGCGGCCGCCGCCGGCGCCATCATGGTCGCGCCGTGGCGGATCTCGGTGCCGAGCACGGTCAGGCATTCGCGCATGAAGGCGGTCAGGCCCGGCCAGCCCTTGGCGCTCACCAGGTTGCCGTCGCGCGTCGCGCCGGTCGGCGGCACGTCGACGTAGATGCCGCCGGCCAGCCGCACCTCGGGCTCGCAGTAATGCAGCGCGGCGACCTTGCGCCCGGCGATGACGCCGTCGGCCGCCATCAGCACCTGGACGCCGTGGCAGATGGTGAAGATCGGCTTGCCCGCCGCGTGGAAGTTGCGGACGATCTCGATGACCCGCGGATAGATGCGAATATATTCCGGGCCGCGGCCGCCGGCGATGTAGACGGCGTCGTAGTCGGCCTCGCGCACCGCGGAGAAGCTCTTGTTGAGCTGGAACAGGTGGCCGGGCTTCTCGGTGTAGGTCTGGTCGCCCTCGAAGTCGTGCAGGCTGGTCTTGATCACGTCGCCCTTCTTCTTGTCGGGGCAGACCACGTCGACGCGGTGGCCGACCGCCTCCATCGCCTGCTGGAAGACGAAGATCTCGTATTCCTCGCTGAACTCGCCGACCAGCATCAGGATCTTCTTGCCCGCCATGTCGCTACCTCCGACCGCTGCGCGGAACCGGTCCGCGCCGGCCCCCTCTATACAGCCGGGGCCGGCGCCGCTCAATCGCCGCGGGTGCCCGTGGCCCGCGGCCGCGCCTGATGGCGGGGCTGCTGCCCGGGCTGCTGCTGGTGGCCGCCGCGGTGCTCGCCCGGGCCGCGACGGCGGCGCTGCAGCAGCTCTGGCGCGAGGCGGCGGTGGAGCTCGCCGTCGCCGCCCTGTTCGGGCTGGCCGCGCTCGCGGCGTGGCGCCGCGAGCGGCGGTGAGCCGGATGCTCAGGGCTGCGGCAGGAACAGCTTGCGGAACAGCGCCGCGGACTTCGGATACTGGTTGTTGGAGAGCTGCGACCTGAACGAGCCCTGGACGTCGAAGTAGTTGTTGTAGCCGACGCTGTGCGCCTTCATCCAATCCGACATGTGCTGGATGAAGTAGGGATCGTCGCCGCCGCCGACGCCGGGCGAGTCGGACCACACGCCGGTCGCCCATTCCGGGAAGGAGAGCCACTTGCGGTGCGCGGCGGCGAACTCGGCCTGCCACTTCAGCCCGAAGCTCTGGTTCATCAGGCGCGACCAGCGCCCCTCCGGCGTGGTGACGCTGCGGTCCCAGCTCTGGTTGTAGACGTCGAGCCCGATCAGGTCGACATAGGCGTCGCCGGGATAGACCGTGTCCGCCGCGATCATGTTGTAGCCGAGGTCGGGACACCAGTCGAAGTGGAACTGGGCGCCCGGCACGGCGCGCATGGTCGTCACGATCTGGCGCCAGAACTGCACGAAGCAGGTCGGGCACTTGTAGGCCGACCAGGGAAACCAGGTGCCGTTGAACTCCCAGCCGAGCCGGATCACCGAGTTGCCCAGCCCGTGCCCGACCAGCGTGACCGCGATCTGCTTGAAGTAGGTGTTGTAGGCGCCGGTCGCGCCCTGCTTGAGCGTGCTCTTGCCGTCGGCCGGCAGCATCGGCACCGAGACGGCGAGCCGCCAGCGGCCGCCGTCCCAGGAATGGGCGACGTAGACGGCCGAGCTCACCATGTTGGTCCAGCTGCTGCCGAAGCTGACGAAGTCGAGGGCGCGCACGATCTCGCGGCCGAGCCAGGTCTCGAAGCCGGGGATCCTGCTGCGGCCCGTGGTTCCGTTGCCTTTGTAGGTGCCGAGCTGGTTGGCCTCGGCCGGCCCCGCCGCCAGGCCGGCGGCCAGCAGCATGCCCGTCGCGACCAGAGCCGCGCACAAACGCACGGCCTGCCTCCGTCGTAGAATCATCCTGATCCCCCTCTTGGTCTCGATGTCGCTCTCGCGGATCCCGGCCGACAGGACGCCGCCCGCAGTCGCCCCCGACACGGCTGACCAGTTCTTCGGATGTCTGGCGAAACCAACGCCTTCGTAGCGTCGTTAAGCCATAAGTAACCGCCTCGCGAAGAACAACACCAAAGAAACTTGGCCGTGAACAAAGACATGATCGTTTGTACCTCTTTGTACGCATATATTCCTATCTAACGCCATGGTCGGGCGCCGGAAATCTCGCCGTGCCAGGAACTTGATCCTCCTCCGAGCCCCGGCTCGCCCGGATCGCGATGGCGACGGCATGCCCGCTGCCTGCCACAGGCCAAGCCTGCGAAGGTCCGGCCCCAGGGCATGGGGGGCATGCCGCGGCGGGCGACGAACCGTCGCGGAAACCGGCCGCCGGCCGGGCTGTTGGCCGGGCGCGGTGCTGTCGATCCCCCAGCAGCCGCGCGCGGAAGCAGGTGCCCCGCCCAGGTGGTCCGCTGCGGGTGGGCGGGGCACTTCCGCGGTGCCCGCGCCCCTCTACCTCGCCCTTCCCCCACCCTTGTTCGCGCTCCGTTCCCGTGCTTGGATGCGGGTCCGGGCGGCGGCGACGCGCCGCCCCAAGGAGGACCGATGTGCGGCCGCTACAGCATCACCACCACCTTCGAGGCGGTCCGCAAGCTGTTCGGCCTGCGCTCCGGCGTGCCCAACTGGTGGGTGCCGCGCTACAACGTGGCGCCGACCCAGCTCGCCCCGGTGGTGCGGCTGCGCGACGGCGAGCGCGAGCTGGTGCAGCTGCGCTGGGGGCTGATCCCGTTCTGGGCCAAGGACGAGAAGATCGGCTACCAGACGATCAACGCCAAATGCGAGACGATCGCCACCAAGCCGGCCTTCCGGGAGGCCTTCCGGCGGCGTCACTGCCTGGTCGCGACCGACGGTTTCTACGAATGGCTGAAGCCGGCCTCCGGCCCCAAGCAGCCCTTCCGCATCGTCCGCCGGGACCGCGCGCCCTTCGCGCTCGCCGGGCTTTGGGAGCGCTGGCGGCCCGCGGCGGGCGCCGAGGCGGTCGAGACCTTCACCGTGATCACCTGCGCGCCGAACGACGTCTGCGCCGCGCTGCATGACCGCATGCCGGTGATCGTCGACCCCGCCGACTACGCCGAATGGCTGGCCGCCGCCCCTGGCGCCGAGGCGCTGCTCCGACCCTGCCCGGCGGACGCCTTGGAGGCCTACCCCGTCCCCGCCGCGGTCGGCAACGTCCGCAACGAGGGCCCGGAGCTGATCGAGCCGGTCGCTGGGCGCGCGGCGGCGGCCGCGGCCGAGCCGCCCGCGTCCTTCGGCCGGCTGCTCTGAGGGCGGCACGGCGGCCAGGGACGCCGGAACCGCCTCGGGCATCCCCTGTTGCATGCTCGCCACCGGTCCGGCGGCGATCCACCGGCTCGGAGACAGTGCATGAGCATCATCGCCTGGATCATCCTCGGCCTGATCGCCGGGTTCATCGCCAGCAAGATCGTCGACCGCCACGGCCAGGGGGTGGTGCTCGACATCGTGCTCGGCATCGTCGGCGCGGTGATCGGCGGCTGGCTGTTCTCGGCCTTCGGCGGCGCCGGCGTCACCGGGCTCAACATCTACAGCATCCTGGTCGCCATCGTCGGAGCCGTGGTGCTGCTGGTGATCGTCAACGCCTTCCGCCGCGCCTGACGCGACGCGGCCGCGCCGGTTGAGCGCCGCCGGACGACGACGCTAAGCTTCCGCCCGGCCGGCGACCGCGGTCGCGCGCGGGGTGGGGAGCATGACATGGCCGACGCCTCCGCCGGAGCCCCCGGGCCGATCCTGCCGCGGACATCCGGCCGCCGGGCGCTGCGCTGGTCGGTGCTGGCGCTGGCCGGCGCCGAGTGCCTGGCGGCCCTGGCGATGATCGCGGTGCTGCTCGGCGGCGAGGGCAGCGACCCGCTCGGCCACGCCATCGCCCGCGGCGTCGCCACCGTCATCGCGCTGCCGCTGGTGCTGGGCGCCCTGCCGGCGCTGCTGCTGGGCATCCTCGGCCGCTGGCTGCCGCTGGCGCTGCTGCTCGCCGTCGCCGCGCCGCTCGCGCTGCTCGTCCTCATGCACGAGGCGTGAGGGCCCGCCGCTCGACGATCAGCGCGGCGAGCGCAAGCGCACCGAAGGTCACCGGCCCGCCCGGCCAGGCATGGGTCATGAAGGCATAGAGGCCGAGCCCGGAGACGACGAGCAGGCCGGCCACCGCCAGCGAGGCACCCTGCTGCCGGAGCACGATCGCCGCGGCGGCGCAGCCGACCAGCCAGCCCAGCTTGCCGAGCGAGACCAGCAGCGGGGCCGGCACCCCCGAGCCGCCGATCACCGGATCGCGCCACAGCGCCAGGATCGGCTCTCGCCACCGGTCCGGATCGCCGGAGGCCTGCGCCTCGAGCAGGAGGCGACCGATGACGACGCCCGCCGCCGTGTCGAAGGCGACGAAGCAGACGGCGAAGACGAGCATCGCCACCCGGCAGAGGCCGGCCGGGACACCGCGGGCCTCCTGAATCAGCAGGCAGACGGCCAGGGGCACGAGGAGGAACAGGGGGATCTGCAGATAGTGCACCACCATCCAGCGCTGCAGATCGATGGCGAAGAGATCGTGGACCCGGGGATGGAAGAGCTCGAGCACGGCCAATGTCGCGGGAGCGCCGACCGTGATCGCCGACCGGATGGCCCCGCGCTGCAAACCCCTTTCCCTCCCCGACACCGGCCGCCCGACACTGGCGGTCCCAACAGACGCCCACGGTATCGGTTCCGGCCACGAACAAATCGCCGGATCCCGCCATGTCGGATGGAATAAACCTCCGGCGAGCCTCGTTGTGCGTCGGGTTGAAGGGGCAGGCCGCGACGTCGGCCGGCCTTGCGCTCACGTGCCGCGCCGCCGATTGATCGCACGGCGACCGCACGACAGCCGGCGAAAGGCGCGGCGCTTGCCGGCACCTCTTGCGACGGGGCACTCGCCCCGGCGCGGCATGCATGCTCGCTTCCGGTCGGCCGTCCGCGCCGACTATGATGCCGGGATGGTCCGGACGTCCCGGACCCCGACGCAGAGCTCGGTGGCATGACATCCGATCGCGTGCGTGCCGGCGCGCCCGGGCGGTGGCCCGCCTGGCTCGCCGCGGGTGGCTGCGCCGTCCTCGCGTGGCAGCGGCGGAACCGGACGGCGATCCGCGTGTCACTGGCACTGACGCTCGCCAGCAAGGCGCTCGCCTTCGCCGTGGCCCTCGCCTGGGGCCGCTCGACCCTCGCCGGCTTCTGCCTCTGGGACTGCAACTGGTACGAGTCGATCCTCAGCGGCGGCTATCACTGGAATCCGCTCGCGCATGTCGGGCGCGATGCCGCGAACTGGGCCTTCTTCCCGCTGCTTCCGCTGCTCGCCTGGCCGCTGCACGGGCTGGCCGGCCTGAGCGGCGAGACCGCCCTGGTGCTGACCGGGACGCTGCTGCTGCCGGTCTGCATCTACCTCTTCCTGGCGCTGGTCGAGGCCCACGGGATTCGCGTCGACCCATGGTCCGCCGGCTGCCTGCTGGCCTTCAATCCCTATGCGATCTACGCCCATGCCGGCTACACCGAACCGCTCTACTTCGCGCTCGCGGCGGGGACGCTGCTCGCGCTGCAGCGCGATCGCTGGGCGGCAGCCGGCCTGCTCGGCTGCGCCGCGGCCAGCACCCGGCTGGTCGGGCTGTTCCTGGTCCTGCCGATGGTCGAGCGGTGGCTGCGCAAGGCCCGCCAGCCCCGGCCGGCCGGCAGCGGGCCGCTCGACCCGGTGCTGGCCATCGCCCTGGTGCCGCTCGGCGTCGCCCTGTTCGGCTGGCACCTCCGGGAAAGCACCGGCGACCTGCTGGCCTTCGTCCATATCCAGATCGCCTGGGGCCGCATTGCCGACAACCCGCTGGTCGTCTGGTGGATCGCGGCCGGCGGCTCGGGCCGCACGCGCTTCTTCGCCGTCACGGCAGTGCTCGGGCTGGCCGCCGCGCTGGCCCTGCTGCGTCGCGGCCGCATCGGCGACGGCTTGTTCCTCGCCGCCGTCATCCTGGTGCCGCTGCAGTCCGGTACCGGCTCGATGCCGCGCTTCGTCTTCTGGCAGCCGCCGTTCCTGCTGGTGCTGGCGACCCTGATGCAGCGGCCGCGGCGGCGGCGGGCGCTGCTCATCCTGTTCGCCGCCGGCTCGGCGGCAATCGACGTCGCCTGGTTCAGCGGCGACAGCTTCGTCAATTGAGGCCGGTCGCGGTGCGGCGGCGCACGATGCTGCAGGGCGGGCTGCTCGCCCTGCTCGGCCTGTTCTACGCCGCGACCGCCTGGGTGGCGCTGCATCCGACGGTGTCGGTACACTATCGCGACCACTTCATCCGGCAGGTGACCGCCGACTGGCGGGTGCTGCGGAGCGAGGCCAGCCTGGCGGACGGGACGAGCCTGGCGATGCCCTATCCGCGCGAGGTGCTCTACACGCTCGGCCTGTCGGGTGCGGAGCCGGACGGGCGCTGGTCCGATGCCCGCCTCTGGCCCGCGGCCGTCATTCTGCTGCAGCACCCGATCGAGGGCGTGCAGTGCCTCGAGCTGCGCCTGGCCGCCGCCTCTGCGCAGGTCGGCGCGCCGGTCGCCATCCGGCTCGGCGACGCGGCGGCCGAAGTCACCCTGCCCGATGGGGCCGTGCACGACGTCCAGCTGACGCTGCGCCCCGCCGCGCCCGCCGACCGCATCGAGATCGAGCCCAGCCGCCCGGCCCGGCCGCGCCACGAGCTGCGCCGGCTCGCGGTCAAGCTGTCCTGGTTGCGGCTGCGGCCCGGCGCGTGCGCGGGATAGCAGGCGATCCGTCGCCGGCGACGCTTGGGCCTGCGGGCCGGGGCCGGGGCCAGGGCCGGGAGAGCGCGACCCGCGGGGCTGCTGGCCCCGCGGGATCACCACGCTTTTTCTTGAGAGTATTGGCGGAGGGAGAGGGATTCGAACCCTCGATAGGGATTTAGGTCCCTATAACGGTTTAGCAAACCGCCGCCTTCAGCCACTCGGCCACCCCTCCGCGGGTGAGCGGCCCAATACCACGGCGTATGCGCGCCGGGTCTTCTAACCAGCCCCCGGGTGGCTGTCAAACGGACATTGGCGAAGACGGGGCGGTTTCCGCCTGCGCGGCTCAGTTGCCGGGCGCCAGCGCCGCCCGCAGATCGGCCAGCAGGTCGTCTGCGGCCTCCAGCCCGACCGAGAGGCGGAGCAGGTCGGGCGGCGCCAGACTGCCCGGGCCCTCGACGCTGGCGCGATGCTCGACCAGGCTCTCGACGCCGCCCAGCGACGTGGCGCGGGCCCACAGCCGGAGCCGCCCGGCGACCGCCAGGGCCGGCGCCGCGCCGCCCGCGACGCGGATCGACAGCATGCCGCCGAAGCCGCCGCTCATCTGCCGGCAGGCGACCGCATGGCCGGGGAAGCCGGGCAGCCCGGGATAGAGCACGGCGGCCAGGCCGGGATGGCCGGCCAGCGACTCGGCGATGTGCCGGGCGCTGCGGCAGGCCTCGCGCACCCGGACATGAAGCGTGCGCATGCCGCGCAGCAGCAGCCAGGCCTCGAAGCCGCCGAGGATCGCCCCGCCGCCGGCCCGCTCGGCGACCAGCCGGGCCCAGGCCGGATCCTTCTCCCGGGTCACCAGCGCGCCGGCGAGCACGTCGCTGTGGCCGTTCAGGTACTTGGTCGCCGAATGCATGACGAGGTCGGCGCCGAGCGCCAGCGGCCGGGTCAGCACCGGCGTCGGCACCGTGTTGTCGACCGCGAGCCGCGCTCCGGCGCCGTGGGCGAGCTCCGCCACGGCGGCGATGTCGGTGACCGCCCAGTCGGGATTGGCCGGGGTCTCGACCCAGACCAGCCTGGTGGCGCCGGGGCGGAGCGCCGCCGCCACGGCGGCGAGGTCGCTCATCTCGGCGAGGTCGACCGCCAGCCCGATGCGCCGGCCCTCGCCCAGCAGCCAGCTGCGCAGCGCCCAGTACATCGAGCGCGGCACGACGACGTGGTCGCCGGGATCGAGGGTGCGGAAGACGGCGGTCGCCGCCGCCATGCCGGAGGCGAAGAGCAGCGCCGCGGCGCCGCCCTCGAGATGGGCGAGCAGCGCCTCGGCCTGGTCGAAGGCCGGGCTGTCCGCCCGGCCGTAGGCGCGCCCGTCCGGCAGCCGGTAGGCGGCGTCGCGCGCGAAGGTGGTGGCGAGGTGGACGGGCCCGACCACGGCGCCGGTGACGGGATCGCTCCAGCCGAGCGCCCGCGCCGTCTCCGTCTCCGGGCGCCAGCCGGCAGCCTCGCCGGCGATGGCGCGGTCCTCCTCGCGCGGCGGCCGGCCGGCCATCAGCGCCGCTGGTACTGGGTGTTGCCGAACAGGATCTCGCGCTGCCGGGCGTCCATCGGCTGGTTGCGCTGCCGCTCCGACAGCACCTCGACGCCGCGCTGCACCGCCGGGCGCTCGGCGATCCGGGCGAACCAGCGCTGGAAGTTCGGGAATCCGGCCGGGTCGACGCCCTGGCGGTCGGGATAGCGCATCCACGGCCAGCAGGCGATGTCGGCGATCGAGTACTCGCCCGCCAGGTAGTCGCGGTCGGCGAGCCGGCGGTCGAGCACGCCGTAGAGCCGGCCCGCCTCCCTGGTGTAGCGGTCGACGGCGTAGGGAATCGGCTCCGGCGCGTATTGCCGGAAATGATGCGCCTGGCCCAGCATCGGCCCGATGCCGCCCATCTGGAACATCAGCCACTCCAGGGCGGCAGTGCGGCCGCGCGGGTCGGCCGGCAGCAGCTTGCCCGACTTCTCCGCGAGATAGATCAGCATGGCACCCGATTCGAAGACCGCGATCGGCTGGCCGCCCGGCCCGTCGGAATCGACCAGCGCGGGGATCTTGTTGTTCGGGCTGATCCTGAGGAACTCCGGCTCGAACTGCTCGCCGCGGCCGATGTCGACGGCGTGCACGCGGTAGGGCAGCCCGATCTCCTCGAGCATGATATGGATCTTGTGGCCGTTCGGGGTCGGCCAGCTGTACAGGTCGATCATGATCTCTCACCTCGCGGCGATGGTGCAGCACTCTCCCGCATCGGCTCCGTCCCGGCAAGGCGGGGCGCCGCAGGGCAGCCCTGCGCCGGCGGCGGCGTCGCTGACCGCCTTCGGCAGCGGCCCGGCGCAGCCGCCGGCCGACGTCGCGGTGGTGATCCCGACCACGCTGCGCCCGACCGTCGTCGCGGCGGTGCGCTCGGTGTTCGCCCAGGACCTCGCCGGCCGCATCCAGCTGCTGGTCGGGGTCGACCGGCCGGAGCATCCGGCCGAGCCGCTGCTGGCCGCCCTGCGCGGGGCGCCGGCGCACTGCCGGGCGCTGCTGCTCGACCCCGGCTACTCGACGTCGGTGCGCCATGGCGGGCTGCACCCGGCGCGCGACGGCGGGGTGCTGCGCACCGTGCTGACCTATCTCGCCAACGCGCCGCTGGTCGCCTATCTCGACGACGACAACTGGTGGGCGCCGGACCACCTCTCGAGCCTGGTCCGGGCGATCGAGGGCAAGGGGTGGGCCTGGTCGCTGCGCTGGTTCGTCCATCCCCGCTCGCGCCGCCCGGTCGCCGTCGACGACTGGGAATCGGTCGGGCCGGGCCGGGGCGTCTTCAACGCCAAGTTCGGCGGCTTCGTCGATCCCAGCTGCCTGATGATCGACAAGCTGCGCTGCGACGACGTGATCCGCTGGTGGGGCATCCCGCTGAAGGGCGACCCGGTGGCGATGAGCGCCGACCGCCACGTCTTCCACTGGCTGAACGCCAGCCAGCCCGGCGCCGGCAGCGGCCGCGCCACCACCTTCTACGTGATGAACGAGGGCGACGGCCTCCACCGGATGCGGATGGCCCGGCTCGGCGCCCGCTACGAGGAGGCCGGCCGGGCGGAGCCTTAGCCGGCGGTTGCGGAACGCCGCGTCCCTGGCTATGGGTTTCCCGTTGCGCCGCCGCCGGCGGCCCAGGAGAAGGCAGGATGGCAGAGGACGAGACGAACCAGGGCGGCGACGAGGTCAGGATCCCGACCCGCAAGCCGCGGCCGCTCGACGAGGCCGACGTGGCGCTGCAGGAGCTGCGCCGCCTCCACCAGGCCGGCGCCATCGCCATCAAGATCGACGACAAGCGGCTGCGCCACATCGACAGCCCGGTGGTCCGGGAGTCGGACAGCGTGCGCTGGCTCTACGGCATCGTCGCGGCCACCGCCGCCGCCTGGTACTTCCTCGGCATGTACTACGGCATCGGCGTGGCCGTCGCCGGCGGCCTCGCCTACGCCACCCTGGTGCGCCGCATGGTCCACCGCAGGCTCGAGCAGCGGGTCGAGACGGTGGCCCTGGCCGACACCTCGACCTGGCGCAAGCTGTGGCGGTTCGGCGGCGTGGTGCTGATCGCCCAGGCTCAGCCCGGCGGACAGCAGGGCGGGCGCTGCGAGGCGCCGAAGGACAACTGGATGACCTTCGTCAACGGCCTGGCCGGCGGCAAGGAGCCCGCGACCGGCTGAGCCGCCTTCGGCCAGCCTGGCCGGCCGGGCTTGCCCGCCCCGCGGGATCCGATAGGCTGCTTCCCGGGGAGGACGTCCAATGCTGACGCAGAGCCCAATGCTGACGCAGAGCTACGTGCACGGCGCCAGCCCGGTGGCGCTGATCGGCGACACCATCGGCGTGCATTTCGACAAGGCGGCGGCGCGCTGGGGCGAGCGCGAGGCGCTGGTCGTGCGCCACCAGAAGATCCGCTGGACCTACCGACAGCTGCAGGCCGAGGTCGACGCGCTGGCCGCCGGGCTGCTGGCGCTGGGGCTCGAGCCCGGCGAGCGCATCGGCATCTGGTCGCACAACAACGCCGAGTGGGTGCTGACCCAGCTGGCCACCGCCAAGGCCGGGCTGATCCTGGTCAACATCAACCCGGCCTACCGGCTGGCCGAGCTCGAATACGCCCTCAACAAGGTCGGCTGCCGGGCGCTCGTCACCATGCCGAGCTTCAAGAGCAGCGACTATCTCGGCATGCTGCGGGAGCTGGCGCCCGAGCTCGAGCGCTGCCCGCCGGGGCGGCTCGACGCCGGCCGGCTGCCGGCGCTGCGCACGGTGATCCGGCTGGGCGAGGGGCGCACCCCCGGCATGTACAACTTCGCCGACATCGCGCCGCTCGGCGGCGAGCGCGAGCGGCGGCGGCTGGCCGAGCTCGCCGGCACGCTGCAGTTCGACGACCCGATCAACATCCAGTTCACCAGCGGCACCACCGGCCACCCCAAGGGGGCCACCCTCACCCACCACAACATCCTCAATAACGGCTTCTTCATCGGCGAGGCGATGCGGCTGACCGAGCACGATCGCCTGCTCATCCCGGTGCCGCTCTACCACTGCTTCGGCATGGTGCTGGGCAACCTCGCCTGCCTGACGCACGGCGCGGCGATCGTCTATGCCAGCGAGGCGTTCGACGTCGAGGCGGTGCTGGAGACGGTGCACGAGGAGCGCTGCACGGCGCTGCACGGCGTGCCGACCATGTTCATCGCCGAGCTCGGCCATCCCCGCTTCGCGGCGTTCGACCTCTCGACCCTGCGCACCGGCATCATGGCGGGCTCGCCCTGCCCGATCGAGGTGATGAAGCGGGTGGTGGCCGAGATGCACATGAGCGAGGTGACGATCGCCTACGGCATGACCGAGACCAGCCCGGTCAGCTTCCAGAGCTCGACCGCCGACCCGCTCGACCGCCGCGTCAGCACGGTCGGCCGCATCCACCCGCACATCGAGGTCAAGATCGTCGACCGCGAGGGCCGCATCGTGCCGCCGGGCACGCCCGGCGAGCTCTGCACCCGCGGCTACAGCGTGATGCGCGGCTACTGGGACGATCCCGAGCGCACCGCCGAGGCGATCGACGCCGCCGGCTGGATGCATACCGGCGATCTCGCCACCATCGACGCCGAGGGCTTCTGCAACATCGTCGGGCGGATCAAGGACATGGTGATCCGCGGCGGCGAGAACGTCTACCCGCGCGAGATCGAGGAGTTCCTCTACCGCCACCCGGCGATCCAGGACGTCCAGGTGATCGGCGTGCCCGACCCGAAATACGGCGAGGAGCTCTGCGCCTGGGTGCGGCTGAAGCCCGGCCAGGCGCTCACCGCCGAGGAGCTGCGCGCCTTCTGCCAGGGCCAGATCGCGCACTACAAGATCCCGCGCTACGTCAGGTTCGTCGACGGCTTCCCGATGACGGTGACGGGCAAGATCCAGAAGTACCTGATGCGCCAGCAGATGATGGCCGAGCTGGGGCTCTCCGTCGAGAAGACCGCCTGAGGCGGCTCAGCCGCGGGCCAGCCGGGAGAGCGCCTCCAGCGCGATCGCGGTGGTCACCGCAGCGCTTCCCCAGAAGGGCACCGGCACACCCTGGGCGCGCACCCAGCACCGGATCGGCCAGGCGCCGTCGGGCCGCTGGGCGGCGAGCACGGCGGCGACGAGCTCGGCGTCGTCCTCGCCGGTCGCCGCGAGCCACTGGACGCAGGCGAGGAGATCCTCCGGGTCGGGCCGCGCCGTCACGGCCGCGGGAAGCGCCGCCAGGGGCAGACCGCCGAGATGCGCGGCGTGCGCGACGACCGCCGGTCCGCAATAGTAGCGCGGCCGCGTTCGGGCGCAGAGCGCCAGCGCGGCCGCTTCCTCGGCAGCCGTCGGAGCCGCGCCGAGGCGGCGGAGCGACGCCAGGATGTTCCCGTTGACCACCGGGTCATCGCGCTCCGGCAGCGACCACATGCCGAGCGCCGGCCAGCTGCGGAACGGGCCGGCTTCGGGCCGCCAGAAGCTGCGGAGCAGCGCGGCGCCGTCGGCCAGGTCCTCGGCCCGCCCCTCGCGCGACAGCGCGTTCAGCGCGCAGGCCGTCGAGTCCGAGTCGGGCGGAATGCCGATGGCCGGATCGTATTCCCAGAGCCGGTCGGGGCGCCGCTGCGCCCGGATGAAGGCGAGCGCCCGCGTGGCATTCTGCGCCGGCAGCAGGTCGCCGGCGATCATCATCACATAGGCGGTCGAGAACAGCCGGCCGCAGGGGCGCCAGCCCCGCGCCGGCGAGCCGGTGACGAGCGGGAAGCTGCCGTCCGGCTTCTGCCGTCCGACCAGCCCCGCCACGCCGCGACGGATCGCGTCGGTCAGCGCCGCCGTCATGGCCGGAGCCGCAGCGGCAGTCGCGCCAGGCCGCGCAGCACGGGATGCGGCTGCCACTCCGGCTTGCCCCCGTCGGCGATGCGCAGGTCCGGGAAGCGCCGGACGAGCAGCGGCAGCGCGACCCGGCCCTCGAGCCGGGCGAGCGGCGCACCGAGGCAGTAGTGGATCCCATGCCCGAAGGCGAGATGCGGACACGGGCTGCGCTCGAGGTTCAGCGTGTCGGGCGCGGCAAAGACCTCAGGGTCGCGGTTGACCGCGGGGATCAGCACGCGGATCCGAGCCCCGGCCCGCAGCTGCTTGCCGCAGCTCTCGAGATCCGTGGCGGCATGGCGCATCGAGGACAGCTCGAGCGGGCTGTCGTAGCGGAGCAGCTCCTCGACGGCGCTCTCGGCCAGCTGCGGGTTGCCGCGCAGCAGCTCCATCTGCCCGGGATTGCGCAGCAGCGCCAGCGTGCCGTTGCCGATCAGGTTCGCCGTCGTGATGAAGCCGCCGAGCAGCAGCAGGTAGACCATCCCGATCAGCTCCTCGGCGGACAGCTTGTCGCCGTCCTGCTCCGCCTCGACCAGCGCGCTGACCAGGTCGTTCCGGGGGGCCTGACGGCGCTCCGCGAACAGCGCCTGAAGGCGATTGGTGAAGCGCTGCTTGGCCGCCTGCAGCTCCGGGCGGCCCGCCCCGGACATGGCGAGCAGCCGCATGAAGCCGGCGAAGCCCTTGATGTTGCGGATCTCCACGCCGAGGATCTCGGTGATGATGGTGATCGGGATCGCGGTCGCATAGTCCGAGATCAGCTCGATCGAGCCCTCTGCCTCTGCCTTGTCGAGGATCTCGCTGGCCAGCTGCTCGATCCGGGCCTCGTATCGCTCGATCATGCCGCGGGTGAAGGCCTTGCCGACCAGCCTGCGCAGCCGGGTGTGGTCGGGCGGATCCATCTCCGGCAGATCCGGGCCGAAGCCGCGCAGCGGCGCGCCCCGTGCCCCGTCGTCGGCGGGCGAGCCCAGCACGTTCGACGAGCTGCAGACGAAGCGCTCGTCGAGCAGCGCCGCCATGGCCTCGCGATGGCGGGTGACGATCCAGGTGCTCCCCAGCTGCGGCCAGTTGACCCTGACCAGCGGCGCCTGCAGCCGCAGGTCGGCATAGAGGGGATAGGGATCGTTCTTGTCCATTGCGACGTCCTTCCACAACGCCGCCGGCGGCGGCGGCGCAGCCGGGTCGCCCGTCTGCGCCGGCGCGGACGTGCCTGGTCCCTTGTAGCCTCTTTCGCGTGCCGCCGCAGTGTCCCCGGCCCACAGGGTCGCATGCAGCTGGAGCCGGTAGCGCAGCTGACGCCAGGACAGCGCGGCGGCGAGTGCGAGGGTCCAGGCAAGGCGCGGCTCGGCGAGCGTCAGCGACAGCGACAGCGCGACCGGCAGCAGGACGCAGTAGAAGTCGGAGAAGAGATCGTAGGTGACGGGCCGCGGGCGAGCGCCGCGGCGCCAGTAGACCGCCTCCTTGAGCAGGAACAGCACGAAGACGGCCAGGACCAGCGGCGCCCGCCCGGAGACCGCGGCCGCCGTCAGGACGACGCCGGCGCATTCCACGGGGAAGACCCGTCGCTTGACCAGCTGGAACAGGCCGACGCGGGAGATCCGGGTGCCGACCGTCTCGACCCCGGTCCGCAGGTCGTTCTCCCAGTCGAGCGCCTGGTGCACCAGGATGAAGCGCACCCCGATGCAGGTGCCGAGCAGGACGATCGCGGCGGCGCCGGCATCCCAGCCCTGCAGGGCCTGGATGCCGATCGCCAGCGGCGCGGTGCGCTGGGCCAGCGTCGCCGCCACCAGGCCGAGGACGCCGCGCGTCTTGAGGCGCGCCGGCGGCAGCGAGTAGAGCGCCGCCACGGCCAGCGCCGCGGCGGTGAGTGCGACCGTGCCGCGATCGAAGCGCCAGAGGGCGATCGCCATCGTCGCGGCAGCTGGCGCGATCATCAGGGCAAGCGCCGCCGGCTCGCCGAAGTCGCCGATCGGCCTGGCCTTGCCCGCCAGCCGGTCGACCTCGCGGTCGGCGTAGTCGTTGACGATGTGGCCGAACGCGGCGTAGCAGCCGAACAGGACGAGCAGCCACGCCATATCGACGGCCAGCGCCCGGCCGCCGGAGTCGGCGACCAGCCCGGCGTAGCAGAGCGCCGCCAGGAAGACCGGCAGCTTCGAATCGTACCACTCGTCCCAGCGCGCCAGCGCGGCCAGCAGCAGCGCCCGGCGCCCGACGACGCCTGCCAGCCGCGACCGGGCCGGCGCCGGCATATCGCCCGGCATGGCCCCACCCCCGGCGGTCATTCTAGGCGTTGGCGTTGACCGTGCAACGCCCCGGCGCAGGGACGATGCCCAGGCCCGCCCGGCGGCCGCGGTCTGCCCGCGATCTGCCCGCGGCGGCGGCATTGCCCGGCGGCCGGGGGGCTGCGACACTCGGCGGATGCGAATCGAAGGCAGCACCGCGCTGGTCACCGGCTCGACCGACGGCGTCGGGAAGCTGGTGGCGCTCGAGCTCGCGCGCCGGGGCGCGCGGGTGATCGTTCACGGCCGCACCGCCGGCAAGGTCGACCGGGTGCTGGGCGAGCTTCGCGCAGCGGCCGGCTCCGCGGCGCGCCTCGAGGGGGTGGCGGCCGATCTCGCCGCGCTCGGCGAGGTGCGCCGGCTGGCCGAGGCGGTGCGCGGCCTGACCGACCGGCTCGACCTGCTGGTCAACAATGCCGCGGTCGGCTTCGGGCGCGATCGCAGCCGGCGCGAGGAGAGCGCCGACGGGCTCGAGCTGCGCTTCGCCGTCAACTACCTGGCAGGCTACCTGCTGACGCACCTGCTGCTGCCGCTGGTCGATCGCGACGGCGGCCGCATCGTCAACGTCGCCTCGATCGGCCAGCACCCGATCGACTTCGCCGACCCGATGCTGAGCCGCGGCTACGAGGGAACGCGCGCCTACCGCCAGAGCAAGCTGGCGCAGATCATGTTCACCATCGACCTCGCCGAGGCGCTGGCCGGCAGCGGCATCACGGTCAATTGCCTGCACCCGGCGACCCTGATGAACACCACCATGGTGCTGGAGAGCGGCATGGCGCCGATGAGCAAGGTCGAGGAGGGCGTCGCAGCCGTGCTGCACGCCGCCACCGCCGGCGCGCTGGCCGGCCGCAGCGGCCTCTATCTCGACGGCCAGCGCGAGGCCCGCGCCAACGCGCAGGCCTACGACGCGGAGGCCCGGCGCCAGCTGCGCGAGCTCAGCCGCGCGCTGACCGGCGCGGGATAGCCGGAACCCTCTCCCGCGGGCGGGCGACCTCGCGGGAGAGGGCCCGTCGGCGTCAGGCGGCGACCGGCTCGTCCTTCTTCGGCGCGTCGGCGACCATCGCCTCGGTGGTGATCAGCAGGCCGGCGACCGAGGCCGCGTCCTGCAGCGCGCTTCGCACCACCTTGGTCGGGTCGATGATGCCGGCCTTCACCAGGTCGACATACTCGTCCTTCTGGGCGTCGTAGCCCCAGCTCGCGCTCTTGCTGTCGAGCAGCTTGCCGACCACCATGGAGCCGTCCTTGCCGGCATTGATCGCGATCTGCCGGGCCGGCGCCTGGAGCGCGCGGCGCACGATGTCGATGCCGACCCGCTGGTCGTCGTTGCCGGGCGTCAGCCCCTCGAGCGCCTTGATGGCGCGCAGCAGGGCGACGCCGCCGCCCGGCAGGATGCCCTCCTCGACCGCGGCGCGGGTGGCATGGACGGCGTCGTCGACGCGGTCCTTGCGCTCCTTCACCTCGACCTCGGTGGCGCCGCCGACGCGGATCACCGCGACGCCGCCGGACAGCTTGGCCAGCCGTTCCTGCAGCTTCTCCTTGTCGTAGTCGGACGTCGTCTCCTCGATCTGCTGGCGGATCTGGCTGCAGCGGCCCTGGATCTCGGCCTTGCTGCCGGCGCCGTCGACGATCGTGGTGTTCTCCTTCTCGATGCGGACCCGCTTGGCGCGGCCCAGCATGTCGAGGGTGACGTTCTCCAGCTTGATCCCGAGGTCCTCGCTGACCACCTGGCCGGCGGTCAGGATGGCGATGTCCTCGAGCATCGCCTTGCGGCGGTCGCCGAAGCCGGGCGCCTTGACCGCGGCGATCTTCAGCCCGCCGCGCAGCTTGTTGACCACCAGCGTGGCCAGCGCCTCGCCCTCGACATCCTCGGCGAGGATCAGCAGCGGCCGGCCGGACTGCACGACCGACTCGAGCAGCGGCAGCATCGCCTGCAGGCCGGACAGCTTCTTCTCGTGGATCAGGATGTACGGGTCCTCGAGCTCGGCCACCATCTTCTCGGCGTTGGTGATGAAGTAGGGCGAGATGTAGCCGCGGTCGAACTGCATGCCCTCGACGACGTCGAGCTCGGTCTCGCGGCCCTTGGCCTCCTCGACCGTGATGACGCCCTCGTTGCCGACCGTCTGCATGGCCCGGGCGATCATGTCGCCGATCTCGGCGTCGCCATTGGCCGAGATGGTGCCGACCTGGGCGATCTCGGCATTGGCCGTGACCTTGCGCGAGCGGCTCTTGAGGTCGGCGACCGCCGCCTCGACCGCCAGGTCGACGCCGCGCTTCAGGTCCATCGGGTTGAGGCCGGCGGCGACCGCCTTCGCCCCCTCCTTGACGATCGCCTGGGCCAGCACGGTGGCCGTGGTGGTGCCGTCGCCGGCCCGGTCGCTGGTCTTGGACGCGACCTCGCGCACCATCTGCGCGCCCATGTTCTCGAACTTGTCCGCCAGCTCGATCTCCTTGGCGACGGTGACGCCGTCCTTGGTGATCCGCGGCGCGCCGAACGACTTGTCGATCACCACGTTGCGGCCCTTCGGCCCGAGCGTGACCTTCACCGCCTCGGCCAGCACGTCGATGCCGTGCAGCATGCGGGTGCGCGCGTCGGCGCTGAACCTGACGTCCTTGGCAGCCATCTCTGCTCCTCCTCCCTCAGGCGGCCTTGCGGGCCGGCGCCGCGCGCCCGGCCAGCACGCCGAAGATGTCCGATTCCTTCATGACGACGAGCTCCTCGCCGTCGAGCCTGATCTCGGTGCCCGACCATTTGCCGAACAGCACGTGGTCGCCGACCTGCACGGCCGGCGGATGCAGCATGCCGTCCTCGTCGCGCAGCCCGGGGCCGACGGCGACGACCTCGCCCTCGATCGGCTTCTCCCTGGCGGTGTCGGGAATGATGATGCCGCCCGCGCTCTTCTCCTCCTGCGCCAGGCGTCGCACCAGGACACGGTCCTGAAGCGGTCTGAACCCCATGGTCCCTCCGTCATTCTCGATGAAGCAATGACGCCCCGGCAGCCCTCGGGCCCACCCGGGACGGCAGTCAGGTAGGTAGCGCGGGCGGCGCTTGCAAGGGGTCGTCATGCATCCCGGCCAGGGGCGATCAACCCCTTGATGTCGGTTGCTTTTCTGGAAAAAGACTCAGCCTGGGTCGGCGGCGGGCGATCGCCGGCACCGGCGCCCTCCGCCGCGACGCCCGGGATGGACCTGGCTCCGGGCACCGGCCGGGTTTTCCGGTGGACCAGCCCAGCCTGGCCGAAAAAGCCATCCACTCCGGTAAAGACGATCCGACCAGTTGACCGACTTGGTCGCACGATGAGAGGTCGGGACATGATGCAGTGGAGACTCCTTGCGGCGTGCTGGGCCGCCTCGCAACGCACCCGGCAAGGCGAGTCGACGAACTCCTGCCATGGGCCTGGAACGCCCGGCGCCCGTGGGATCAAGTCGCCGCCTGATCTCTGCCGCGGCTCGCCGCCCCCAGCGCCGTCACTGGACGCTTTCCGAGTTGCGTCGGGACCCCACGGCTGCCAGCATATTGATACATCATATCAGTTGAGATATCGTTGGCTACCATGCTGGCAAGCGCTCTCAAGGTCGAGGTTGCTCATCCTATCGCCCTGTCCGGCGCGGCGGGCGCTCTCGATTTGGTCGATCCGACGTTGATCCTATGGCGCCGGCCCGAGCGGTGCGCATTGCGGCCACTCTTGCGGTATTACGAGCGTGCCGAGGCCGCGGGACATATCGACAGCGAGCTTGTCTCGATGGCCGGGGAGATAGGTCAGGGGCGCATCGCCGAACTGCTCCCGCCCGCGCCCAAGCGGTTGGTGGCAGCGCGCAGCGCCTTCGCGGAAGAGCTTCGTCGCCTGATCAGGCTCTTTGCCGCCGTCGCCGATACGATGGACGTCCGCGTCAAGCTCGAAGTCGAGCGTGAGGACCGCTGTCGATACTTTCACACCGATCGCGTCGGCCTGCGGCTGCTCTGCACCTATCTCGGCCCGGGCACCGAGTGGGTGCCCTGATGAGTTCGCGGACCGCTCGGCCCTGTGCAGCGGGGACAATGCGGCGATCGTTCCCGACCCGCGCCAGATCCGGCGCCTCGCGCCGTTCTGGGTCGGCCTGTTCAAGGGCGACCTGGACCGCGATTGCTCCGGCCGGGGCTGCGTCCATCGCTCGCCGCCGATAGCGGGCAAGCGGAATGCTGCCCGCATCCTGCTCACCATCGACAACCGCGACGAAGACTGAGCGACCGGAGGTCCCCATGCCCGCAACGTTGCCGATTCCTGTGACCGTGCTGACCGGTTATCTCGGCGCCGGCAAGACCACGCTCCTCAACCGCGTGCTCACCGAGGAGCACGGCAAGCGCTATGCGGTGATCGTCAACGAGTTTGGCGAGATCGGCATCGACAACGAGCTCGTCGTGAACGCCGACGAGGAGGTGTTCGAGATGAACAACGGGTGCATCTGCTGCACCGTGCGAGGCGATCTCATCCGGATCATCGGCAATTTGCTCAAGCGGAAGGACCAATTCGACGCAATCCTGATCGAGACGACCGGCCTTGCTGACCCGGCGCCGGTGGCACAGACCTTCTTCGTCGACGATGAGGTCCGTGAGCGCGCCAGGCTCGACAGCATCGTCACGGTCGTCGACGCGAAGAACCTGATGGCTCGTCTCGACGACAGCCACGAGGCCGCTGAGCAGATCGCCTTCGCAGACACCATCCTGCTCAACAAGACGGATCTCGTGCCGGGCGACGAGCTCGCCCGGGTCGAGGCGCGCATCCGCGCGATGAATCCCACCGCGGTGATTCATCGCACCGAACGTTGCGGTCTGCCGACCGACGCCGTCCTCGGCCGCCGCGCCTTCGACCTCGATCGTATCCTGGAGATCGAACCGAACATCCTTGGGGAAGATGATCACCAACATGACGATTTGATCACCAGCGTCGCCTTGCAGGAGGAGCGGCCGATCGATGTCAACAAGTTCAATGCCTGGATCGGCAATCTTCTCCGCACGCGCGGACAGGACATCCTGCGATCGAAGGGCATTCTCAACATCAAGGGAAGCCCGAGCCGCTTCGTCTTCCAGGCCGTGCACATGCTGATCGAGGGCGATGACGGAAAGCGCTGGGAACAAGGCAAGGCCCGCGATTCCAAGCTGGTGTTCATCGGCCGGGGCCTCGACGAGGCGGAATTGCGCATGGGTTTTGGAGCTTGTGTCGCCGCATGAGCATGCTGACCGAAGAGCGCCACATCCTCGCGCCCGAGAGATATGACCTGACATTCGATGCCGCCGTGACGGGCATGGCCTTCTTGAACGGCGGGCTGCTGGCGATCGCCTGCGGCGACGGCGGCGTGCGGTTCGTTCCGGCAGGGGACGCGCCGATATCGGTGCAGGCGCACGAGAATGGCGCTGCTGCACTGACCCTCGCCCTCGACATCGATGGCACTGGCGTGCTGACCGGTGGCGACGATGGCCGCTTGGTGCGGACGAGCGCCGACGGCGCATCACGCACGCTCCTGGAGGCGCCGGGGCGGCAGATCGATGTCGTTGCCGTGAGCGGCCCGGGCGGGCTCCGCGCCGCCGCGTTCGGCAGGGAGCTCCGCCTGATCGATCGCGCTGGGGCGGTGACCCACGCCACCGCCCACCATCCGAGCAGCGTGACCGGGCTTGCCTTCAATCCCAAGGGCAAGCGTCTTGCCGCATCGCACTATGGCGGCGTCACGCTGTGGTGGACGGGCACGCTCGGGCGGAGCCCGAAGCCGGCTCGACTGGGCGGGCTCGCATATCCAGGTGAGCTGGAGCCCCGATGGCTCGACGGTCATGACCGCCACACAGGAAGCCACGCTGCATGGCTGGCGACTCACCGACGGGCAGCATTTTGAAATGACCGGATATGCCGCAAAGGTCCGCTCGATGGACTGGCTGGCTAAGCCGATGACGCTTGCGACCGCCGGCGGAGACTGCGTGACGGCGTGGAGGTTCACCGGTGGCGGACCGATGGGTAAGCCGCCGGTCGAGGCCGGCCTCGGCATTGGCCGGCTTGTCAGGGCGGTGGCCGTGCACCCGAAGCGACCGCTGGTCGCTGCCGGCTTCGATGACGGCCGCCTCGCGCTGTGCGAACTCTTCGGCGAGCGCGTCGTCCGGCTCCGGTCAGGCGATGGCGGTCGCATCTCGGCCCTGGCCTGGTCGCGCGACGGCGCGCGGCTCGCGGCAGGCGCGGAGTCCGGCGCGGTTTCGCTGTTCGACCTCTCGATGGCGGCGGCGTGACGGCACTGCGGCGACGGTGCATTTCGTCACTTGAAGCTCACGGCGATGCCTGCAAAGGCTGGCGGAAAGGCGTAAGCTATCGCCGATGGCAACGCGCAAGGATCAGGAAAAGGCGCTCCGATCGGCGGAAGAGATCTGCCGGCGCGCGGGCGCTCGCCTGACGCTCCTTCGTCGGCGCGTCCTCGAACTCGTCCTGACCTCCTCACGACCGCCGAGCGCCTACGAGATTCTCGACCTGCTGCGCCCCTTGGACGCGTCCGCGACACCGGCGGGGGTCTATCGCAGCCTCGAGTTCCTCGCCGATCACGGCCTGGTGCACCGCCTCGAGAGCACCAAGACGTTTGTCGCATGCGCCATGCCGGACCATGCGCATCCGAGCCAGATGCTGATCTGCCGCCGCTGCGGGACGGCGGTCGAGGCCGAAGATCCTCGTGTTGCGTCGGCCGCCGAGGAGCTCGGTCGCCGGCTCGGCTTTGCGCTGGACCGACGCACGGTCGAGTTGACCGGACTCTGCGCGACCTGCCGGCACTGAGCACCCCAGCGAAAATCGGTTGACCGAGCCAGCGCAGTAGCGCGGCCTGAGCGGAGCTGAGCATCACCAAGCAGGTTGACACGTTGTATCATTTTTTGATTTGATACTTTATATCATTTCACGCCGGATGAGCGTTCCCGATCGCGATGCGCACCGACGCCCCCGCCGACGAAGAATTCCGCAGCTCCGTCCTCGCCCTGGCCCTTGGTCGACGTGTCCTTGCGATCACGGCTGGGCTGGCGCTGCTCTGGCTCGCCATTCTCTGGGCTGAGGCCCTGCCGTGACGCGGGAGGCGGCAATCGGGCTGCGCGATCTCACAATCGCGTATGACCGCCATCCCGCCGTGCATCACCTCACCGGCAGTTTCGCTCCCGGCAGCCTGACGGCCATCGTCGGTCCCAACGGTGCGGGCAAATCGACGCTGCTCAAGGCGATCACCGGGGCGCTGCGCCCAGCGGCCGGGACGGTCGAGCTGAACGGGCTGTCGCGCGCGGATCTCGCCTACCTTCCCCAGCAGGCCGAAATCGACCGGGCCTTTCCGATCACCGTTGCCGACACGGTCGTCATGGGGGCGTGGACCCGCATCGGGGTCGGCCTCGGCGTCGACCGGGCGACGGCGGTCCGCGCCGGCCAGGCGCTTTCGGCCGTCGGCCTCGACGGCTTCGGCCGGCGCCCGGTCGGCTCGCTCTCGGCCGGACAGTTCCAGCGCGTCCTGTTCGCTCGCATGCTGCTCCAGGATGCGCGCGTCGTCCTGCTCGACGAGCCGTTCACCGCCATCGACGCGCGGACCACGCGCGACCTCCTCGATCTCGTCGTGCGCTGGCACCGAAAGGAGGGACGGACGGTCATCGCGGTGCTGCATGACTTCGATCAGGTCCGCGCGCATTTCCGCACGCGCTGCTGCTGGCGCGCGCACCGATCGCCTGGGGCGATACCGACCGGGTCTTGACGCCCGAGAACCTTCTCTCGGCGCGGGCGCTGGCCGAGAGCTGGGACGAAAACGCCCCGCTCTGCGACCGTGCTCCGGGAACGGCGGCATGATCGCGGAACTCTACCAGACGACGGTCGCCCCCTTCGTCGAGTATGGCTTCATGCGCCGCGCGCTCGTTGCCTGTCTCGCGCTCAGCATCGGATCGGGACCGATCGGCGTCCTTCTCATGCTGCGCCGCGGGCCTCGTCGGCGACGCCCTCAGCCACGCGGTCTTGCCCGGCGCTGCCGTCGGCTTTCTGATCGCTGGGCTGTCGCTCTGGGCGATGGGCCTCGGCGGCCTCGTCGCCGGGCTCGCGGTCGCCCTCCTGTCCGGGCTGGTGAGCCGGGCAACCAATTTGCGGGAGGATGCGACCTTCGCCGGCTCGTATCTCGCCTCGCTCGCGCTGGGCGTGCTGATCGTCTCGACTCACGGCTCGAACATCGATCTCCTGCATGTGCTGTTCGGCACGATCCTCGCGATCGACGACAACGCGCTCAATCTGATGGGCGCCATCGCATCGGTCAGCGCCGTGGCGCTGGCGGCGATCTATCGTCCGCTGATCCTCGAATGCTTCGATCCCGGCTTCCTGCGCGCGGTCGGCGGCCGCGGCGCCCTCTACCATCTCGTCTTTCTCGTGCTGGTGGTCCTCAATCTCGTCGCGGGCTTCGAGGCGCTGGGGACGCTCATGGCGGTCGGGCTGATGATGCTGCCGGCGCTGGCCGCGCGGTTCTGGGCCGCCACGGTACCCGGCATGATGGCGGCCGCAGCGGCGTTCGCCTTCGCCTCGGGGCTCATCGGCCTGATCGCCTCCTACCGCTTCGGTCTGCCCTCCGGGCCGGCCATCGTCCTCACCGCCAGTGCGTTCTACGCCGCCTCGCTCGTTCTCGGGCGAAGCGGCGGCTTCCTGCGCCGCTGGTTGCCTCGGCCGCATCTTTCGGCCTGACCCGCCTGAAGGAGACTCCGGAATGCGAATTCTTGTTGCCCTGGTCGTTGCCATTCTCTGGGCGGTACCCGCGTCGGCCAAACCTATCGACGCGGTGGCGAGCTTCACCGTGCTGGCCGATATGGTCCGCCAGGTCGGCGGAGACCGGGTCCTGGTGTCGAGCCTCGTCGGTCCGAATGGCGATCCGCATGTCTTCGAGCCGTCCCCGGACGACGCACGGCGCCTTCGACACGCCGATCTCGTCTTCGTCAGCGGCCTCGGGCTCGAAGGCTGGATGGATCGGCTGATCCAGGCGTCCGGCTATCACGGCACAATCGTGGTGGCGTCCGAGGGCATTCGCACGCGAACCATGGAGGAAGACGGCAAGCAGATCGTCGATCCGCACGCCTGGAACAGCGCCGCCAACGCGGTCATCTATGTCGGCAACATCGTCAAGGCGCTGTCCGCCGCCGATCCCGAGGGAGCCGCGCAATACGAGGCGAACGGCCGGCGATACGCCGAAGAGCTGCGAACGCTCGATGCCTATGCGCACCAGATGATCGCAACCGTCCCGCCCGATCGACGCAAGGTGCTGACCAGCCACGACGCGTTCGGCTATTTCGGCGACGCCTACGGCGTGAAGTTCCTCGCTCCCGTCGGTTTCTCGACCGAGATCGAGGCCTCGGCCAGCACTGTCGCGAAGCTGATCGATCAGATCAGGGCCGAGCACGTGACGGCGTACTTCTTCGAAAACTCGAACGATCCGAAGCTCATCCAGCAGATCGCCCGCGCGACGAAGGCCGAGCCGGGCGGCGAGCTCTATGTCGAAGCGCTTTCCCAGCCGGATGGCCCAGCGCCCAGTTACGCCGCGATGTTCCGTCGCAATGTCGACCTCATGGTCGCGGCGATGAAGCGAAACTGAGCCGGACGAGCGCTTCGATCCGATCCTGCATCCTCGACAGCATGGCGCGCCGCGGGACTCAACCCGCGACGCGCCGATCGGCGGCAGCGACTTGCTCGGGAGTAACCTCGCCGAACATGCGAAGCGTGTCCTCGATCGCCTCGCGCTCGATATCGCGGACAATGAACACAAGCCGCGTGCGGTGATCCTCGGACGGCCACGCTTCGAGCAAGGTCGGTGGGTGGAACAGGTGCTGAACGCCGTGCACCACCACCGGCCGGCCGGGCCGGTCGACGATGTTGACGATGCCCTTCACCCGCAGCAGATCATCACCACGCATAGCCGCCATGATATCGAGCCAGGCGGCGAAGGCGTCCCACAGCACCGGGGCGTCGCGCACAACGCAGAACGCGTGAATCCGATCGTCATGTCGGTTGACGTCGTGATGACCGGTCTCATGTTCGTGATCATGATCGTCCTCGGCCTCATGAGCATGATCGTGCTGATGTTGGTGAACGTGCTCCACGGCATAGGCCTCTTCGTGCAGCCAGCGCTGAACTTCGACGCTCTTGCTTGCCGGATCATATAGTCCGGTGTTGAAGATCGCTGCGGGATCAACGGCGCCATCGGCGACAGGAAGGATCGGCGTGCCGGCATTCAGCCCCGCAGTCGTGCCGTCAGCGCTGCCACCTGGTCCGAGGAGGCGAGGTCTTGCTTGGTCAGCAGGATCCTGTCGGCGACGGCCGCTTGCTTCACCGCCTCTGCGTGACCGTCGAGTCCGCATGCCGTTCACCGCATCCACCGTCGCGACAACACCGTCCAAGCGATAGCGCGCGGCGATCAGCGGATCGGTCATCAAGGTGTGCAGCACCGGCGCGGGATCGGCGAGACCCGTGGTTTCGATGACGATCCGCTGGAACTCGGGGATTTCACCCCGGACACGCCGCAGGAACAGATCGCGAAGCGTCGTGATCAGGTCGCCGCGCACCGTGCAGCACAGACAGCCGCTATTGAGCACGACGAAGTCCTCGCTCGTGCGCTCGACAAGCAGGTGGTCGAGCCCCACCTCTCGAACTCGTTGATGATGACGGCCGTGGCACTGAGCTCGATCCTCTTCAGCAGTCGGTTCAGGACCGTCGTCTTGCCGCTGCCGAGAAAGCCGGTCAGCACGGTGACCGGGATCAGGACGACCGATCGGAGGAGGTCATCGGCATCTCCAATAGATGATATAACGTATCATTAACATCGAAGCTGCCTCGAGCCTGAGCTGACGACGGCGCCCTCACCTGCGGGTCGATAGGCGAGCGCTGACATGCCTGGACATGCGCCACGATCTGGCCTATACTCCAACGATCGATGGAATGACGATGAAAGCAAAATCATCCCATATCGGTGACGACCACGGCGCGCACCCGCCGCGTGCCGCGGCTTCGTTGCCGAGGCGCGATGACCTGGCCGCCGCCGCCGCCATGTTGCGCGCATTGGGAGATCCGGAGCGCTTGCGCATTCTCGTTCGCCTCGGCCAGGGCGAGCTCTGCGTGTCGGAGCTGGCCGAGCTGGAAGGAGAGAAGCTGACGACCGTCTCGGCGCGCCTGAGGTCGCTCCTTGCCGTGCGTCTTGTGACCCGGCGACGTGATGCCAAGCATATCTTCTACAGCCTTGCGGACGACCATGTGCTGAGCCTGATCCGGAGCGCCGTAGAGCACGCGACCGAGAGCCGTTGAACCCAGTCCCCAATTTGAGGCGATGACGAGGAGATCGATTGATGAGCACCTGTTCGGAATCCCACCATGCCAACCATGCACACGCATCGCTCCGGCTGCGGCCATACCGCTGTGCGGCACGGCGATCACGTCGACTATCTGCATGACGGGCATCTGCACCATCCGCATGGCGACCACGTGGACGAGCATATGATCGAGGTGTCGAAAGCGAACCCGGACGTCTGCACGCCGGATCACCGGTGTGCTGGTCATCAACCGGACCATACCCATGGCGCCGACTGCGGACACGAGGCCGTGCCGCACGGCGGTCATGTTGACTATCTCGTGGACGGGCACCTGCATCATCCCCATGGCGGCCATTGCGATGCTCACGGGGCTCTGCCACACGGCTGACCGGCCGATGTAGGAACGTTTTCGGAACTGGGCGCGTCAGCGGCGTGGCGCGCCCAGTTTCGAGCAGGCGGCAGGGGTCAATGGCCGTTGCTGCCCGGACTTGCCAAGATGACCGCCGAACCTGCGCGCCAACGACGTCCGTATAGTTGAGTGGGAGTGACCGCTGTCCGGTCGCCCCTGCAGGCTCGCAACACGTGGCCGGCGAGCGGGGCGGCAGGTCGCCACTAACCGGTGACAGGCTCTATCTCGAACGAAAAAAGCGGGTGAAGATCCGTAACCTCGAATGGCAGGACAGGGGGAGGTTCGGACATGATCGGCTCGATCGCCCGCAGGGGGCTTCTGGCATTTGCCTTCGGGCTCGTCGCCCTGGGCGCCGCCCCGCGGACCACCGTGGCGCAGGCGTTGCCGGCCTACAGCAGCGCGGCCGGGATGCTCCACATCGGCAAGGACCCGGAGCGTCCCGATGCCGAGATGTTTCACGTCGACTACATCCTCAAGGAAGCGGACCCCGCGACGCGCCCCGTCACCTTCCTGTTCAACGGCGGCCCCGGCGCAGCCAGCATCTACCTCCACATGTCGGCCATCGGGCCGAAGACCGTCGTGACCGCGGGCGACGGCAGCTTCCCGGCCGTGCCGGCCCGCCTGCAGGAAAATCCCGACAGCTGGATCCGCTTCACCGACCTCGTCTTCCTCGATCCCATCGGCACCGGGTACAGCCGGATGCTGCCCGGGCCCGACGGCGCGCCGCGGGATGCGAAACCCTATGAAGGGGTGGTCGGCGATCTCGACTCCATCGCGATCTTCATCCGCCAGTGGCTGACGGTGAACAAGCGCTGGGGCTCGCCCAAGGCCATTGCCGGGGAGAGCTATGGCGGGCAGCGGGTCGCGGCGCTGTCGCGCATCCTCGCCGAGCAATATGCCATCAACCTCAACCGGGCGATCCTGCTGTCGCCGGCCTTCTACCTCGACCTGGCCGAGCCGCATTATTCGCTCGTCGCGCCGATGACGCTGCTGCCGACCCAGGCCGCGATCGCCGCGTATCATGGGCTGAACAAGCTGGGCGACGATCCGGCCGCCCTGAAGGCGGTCGAGGACTATGCACAGACCGACTACCTGACGGGGCTCGCGACGCTCGGTCATGCCAGCGCGGCGCAGCGGGCCGCCTTCTTCGCCAAGGTCGGCGGGCTGATCGGCCTCGATCCGGCGTTCGTCGAGCGCCACAACGGCCGGGTGTCCGAATCCGTCTATGCGGTCAATCTGCTCGCCTCGCGCGGGCAGGTGATCGACACCTATGACGGCACGCAGGTGAGCGACAATCCCAACCCGGACCAGGGCGACATGGTCTTGCTGGACCGCTCGCTCACCGTGCTGGGCGGCGTGCTGCTGGCGCCGTTCATGGATTACCTGCGCAACGACCTGCAGTATGTCTCCGACCGGCCCTACATCGTGCTCGACCTCAACCTGAACCGGCGCTGGGACCGCAGCGCGCCGCTGGGCGGCCCCGACGACCTGGCGATCGCGCTGGCGCAGAACCATGACCTGAAGGCGCTGGTCGTGCATGGCTACCACGACATGGTCTCCAACTACATGATGTCGCGCTATGTCCTGGAGCAGGCGACGCGCTCCCGGGGAGCGCGCGAGCGGCTGTATTTCGGGACCTATCCGGGCGGCCACATGTTCTACCTGCGCACGAAAAGCCGGGCCGAGATGGCCGCCGATGTCCGCGGCTTCTTCGAAGGCAAGCCCTGATGCCGGGCGGACCACGGCGCTCCAGAGGCAACTGAACAGGTGACCACCGACGGCGGCCGCGGGGCGCGGGAAGATCCGTGCCCCGCCGGGGCGAGCAGGCCGCTGTCCCCCGATCACTCGATCGAGACCAACCTCCTCGCCGTGAAAAGCGGATAGAGTCGACCCCATGGAGATCGCTTCGGTCATCGGGCTCGCCTGCTTCGTCATCGCCTGCTTCCTCGCGGCCTTGACGGGCGCATTCTTTCGCCCCGGCGATTGGTACGAGCGACTGAAGAAGCCCTGGTGGCGGCCGCCGAACTGGCTCTTCGCCCCGGTGTGGACCGTCCTCTACGTGATGATAGCGGTGGCCGGGTGGCTGGTCTGGCGGGAAGCCGGCTTCGCGAGCGCCGGCCTGGCGCTGGCGGCCTATGCCGTGCAGCTCGTCCTCAACGCGGCGTGGTCGCCGCTCTTCTTCGGCCTGCGCCGCCCGGATCTCGCCTTCGTCGACATCGTCCTGATCTGGCTGTCGATCGTCGCGACGATCCTGCTGTTCTATCCGATCCATGCCGGCGCCGCGCTGCTGCTCGTGCCCTACCTCGCCTGGGTCAGCGTCGCCTCGGCGCTGAACTTCACCGTGTGGCGCCTGAACGCGCCGGCGGCGGCTCGCTAGCGCCCGGGCCGCCCGGCGCCCTCAGGGCCGGCGCCGCGCGCCCGGCCAGCACGCCGAAGAGGTCCGATTCCTTCATGACGACGAGCCCCTCGCCGTCGAGCCCGATCTCGGTGCCTAGGAAAATCAGTTAGTTGGATCGGGACTGGCCCGCAGCGTGCTGCGGCCATTGCCTTCCGGCTTCGGGCGAGCCATGAGTCGAACGTCGGCGTGGGCGGCGCGGGGAAACCGGGCATGAGCACCGAGCGGATCATTCTCGACAAGCTCGACCTTCTCGTCGAACGCATCGCCGGCAAGGATCTCCGCGTCGTCGACGACCTGTGGGGCGACGGCCAATTCGCGATGATCGGCTCCGAGCGGGGCGAGATCTGCCGCAGCCGGGCGGAGCTGGACCACAAGATGCGGGCGCTGTTCGCCAATCCCGCCACCCTTCGCTTCGAGTGGCCGGACCGGGCGGTGAAGGTGGTCGGCGACGTCGCCTGGATCCTCGCGCTCGGGGATCTCGCGATCCGCGATGCCGGCGCCGAGACTCGAACGCCGTACCTGGCAACCTGCATCTTCGAGCGGGTCGGCGATGAATGGCGCTGGCGCCAGTTCTTCGGCTCGGAGCCGGCCTGAGCCCAGGCCGCCGCCGTCCCCGGAATTGTCAAAAGATCAGGCGAGCTTCGACTTCAGCCGCTGGTTGAGCAGCGCCGGGTTGGCCTTGCCGCCGGTCGCCTTCATCACCTGGCCGACGAAGAAGCCGAACAGCTTCTCCTTGCCGGCCTTGTACTCCGCCACCTTGTCGCCGTTGGCGGCCAGCACCTGGTCGATCGCCTGGTCGATCGCGCCGCTGTCGCTGACCTGGCGCAACCCCTTGGCCTCGACGATCGCCGCGGCGCTCCGGCCGCTGTCGACCATCTCGGTGAAGACGTCCTTGGCGATGCGGCCGGAGATGGTGCCGTCGGCGATCAGGTCGATGAGGCCGCCCAGCGCCTCGGCCGAGACCGGCGAGTCGGCGATGCTCCGGCCGGTCCGGTTGAGCTGGCCGAACAGCTCGGAGATCAGCCAGTTGGCGGCCAGCTTCGGGTCGCGCCCCTTCGCCACCGCCTCGTAGAAGTCGGCGGTCTCGCGCTCGGCCACCAGCACGCCGGCATCGTAGGCCGACAGGCCGTGCTCGGCCATCAGGCGGGCCTTCTTGGCGTCGGGCAGCTCCGGCATGGTGGCGCGGATCGCCTCGACATAGGCGTCGTCGAACTCCAGCGGCAGCAGGTCGGGATCCGGGAAGTAGCGGTAGTCGTGCGCGTGCTCCTTGCTGCGCATCGGGCGGGTGACGCCGCGGTTGGCGTCGAACAGGCGGGTCTCCTGGCGGACCGCGCCGCCCTCCTCGATGAGCTCGACCTGGCGCCGCGCCTCGTACTCGATCGCCTGCTGCACGAAGCGGATCGAGTTGACGTTCTTGATCTCGCAGCGCGTGCCGAGCGGGTCGCCCGGGTGGCGCACCGAGACGTTGACGTCGCAGCGCAGCGAGCCCTCCTCCATGTTGCCGTCGCAGGTGCCGAGATAGCGCAGGATCGAGCGCAGCTTGCGCAGATAGGCCGCCGCCTCCTCGGCCGAGCGCATGTCCGGCTCGGAGACGATCTCCATCAGCGCGACGCCGGCCCGGTTGAGGTCGACATAGGTCTTGCTCGGATGCTGGTCGTGCAGGCTCTTGCCGGCATCCTGCTCGAGATGCAGCCGGGTGATGCCGACCTCGCGGGTGCGGCCGTCCGGCAGGTCGAGCAGGATGGTGCCGCTGCCGACGATCGGCTGCAGGTACTGCGAGATCTGGTAGCCGGCCGGCAGGTCGGCATAGAAGTAGTTCTTGCGGTCGAACACCGAGCGCTTGTTGATCTGGGCGTTGAGCCCGAGCCCGGTCTTCACCGCCTGGTCGACGCAGCGCTGGTTGATCACCGGCAGCATGCCCGGGAAGGCCGCGTCCACCAGGCTGACCTGGGTGTTCGGCTCCGCCCCGAAGGCGGTGGCGGCGCCGGAGAACAGCTTCGCCTCGGAGATCACCTGGGCATGCACCTCGAGCCCGAGGATGATCTCCCACGGGCCGGTGCGGCCCTCGATCAGGGTGCCGTAGTTGTCGCTCTTGGTATCGGTCATGCCTGCGCTCACTGGTCCGCGGAGAAGACGACCGCGCGCCCGGTCGGGGCGATTCGGGCGAGGAAGTCGCGGAGTTCCTCGAAATAGGCGAAGGAGTATTCCAGATCCTCATCGCCGAACTCGGGCGCGTAGCCGCGGCAGTGATGCCGGTAGAGCTCGGCGAAACGCTCGTGCGAGATCACCGCCATTGCCTGCGCGAGAACCGGGACGTCATTTGGCTCGATCAGGTAGAGCAGGTAGCTCGGATCCTGGCTGAGTTCCTTGCCCCCGATGATAGCAAGCTTGAGGGGATAGCTGCCCGCCGCCGTATCCAGCAGCGCCTCACCGGGAGGCGATTGGGTGAGACAACGATGGATGGCGTCCCAGGACTTGTCCATGTGCTGCTGGTAGTCGTCACCCAGCTCCTCATAGATGTCATCGAGATAGAAGTAGCGCTCCTCGCCGTTGGGCAGCGCCTCCAGGTGAGTCCGCTGCTCCGCCGTGATGGCCGAATGCATCCCGCGACAGGCCATCTGCCCTCCCTCAGCGCGCGACGCCGGCCGGCTTCGCCGTGAAGCCCGCCGCCTGCTCGACCGCGCGGCCGGCGCGCAGCACCGTCTCCTCGTCGAACGCCCGGCCGATCAGCTGCAGCCCGAGCGGCAGCCCCTCGGCGCTCAAGCCCGCCGGCACCGAGATGCCGGGCAGGCCCGCCAGGTTCACCGGCACGGTGAAGACGTCGTTGAGATACATGGCGATCGGGTCGTCCATCTTGTCGCCGGCGGCGAAGGCCGCGGTCGGCGTCGCCGGCGTCAGCAGCACGTCGCAGCGCTCGAAGGCCTGCTGGAAGTCGCGCAGGATCAGCGTGCGCAGCTTCTGCGCCTTCAGATAGTAGGCGTCGTAGTAGCCGGCCGAGAGCACGTAGGTGCCGATCAGCACCCGCCGCCGCACCTCGGCGCCGAAGCCGGCGGCGCGCGTCAGCTCGTACATCTCGTCGAGCGTCTTGCCCGGCACGCGCAGCCCGAAGCGGACCCCGTCATAGCGCGCCAGGTTCGAGGAGGCCTCGGCCGGGGCGATGATGTAGTAGGTCGGCAGCGCATATTTCGTGTGCGGCAGCGAGACCTCGACCGGCTCGGCACCGGCCTCGCGCAGCCAGGCGATGCCCTGCTGCCACAGCGCCTCGATCTCCGCCGACATGCCGTCGACCCGGTACTCCCGCGGGATGCCCACGCGGAGGCCCTTGGCGCCGCCGCCGAGCGCGGCGCGGTAGTCCGGCACCGGCAGGTCGGCCGAGGTCGAGTCCTTCGGATCGTGGCCGGCCATCGCCTGGAGCAGCAGCGCCGCGTCCTCGACGCTGCGGGCGAGCGGTCCGGCCTGGTCGAGCGAGGAGGCGAAGGCGACGATGCCCCAGCGCGAGCAGCGGCCGTAGGTCGGCTTCAGCCCGACGATGCCGCAGAAGGCGGCCGGCTGGCGGATCGAGCCGCCGGTGTCGGTGCCGGTGGCGCCGAGCGCCAGCCGCGCCGCGACGGCCGCAGCCGAGCCGCCGGACGAGCCGCCGGGCACCAGGTCGGCCTCGTCGCCGCTGCGCTTCCACGGGCTGACCACCGGCCCGTGATAGCTGGTCATGTTGGACGAGCCCATGGCGAACTCGTCGAGATTGGCCTTCCCCAGCATCACCCCGCCGGCCTGCCACAGCTTCGCGGTGACCGTCGACTCGTAGGTCGGGACGAAGCCGTCGAGGATGTGGGAGCCGGCGGTGGTCGGCACGCCCCTGGTGCAGAACAGGTCCTTGATCGCCAGCGGGATGCCGTCGAGGGCGCGCGCCTCGCCGGCGGCGCGGCGGCGGTCGGACTCCTCGGCCATCGCGAGCGCCCGGTCGGGCGCCTCGGTGATGTAGGCGTTCAGGCCACGGGCGTTGGCCATCGCGGCGAGATGCGCCTCGGCGAGCTCCCGCGCCGTGAAGTCGCGCCGGCCGAGCCCGTCGAGCGCGGCGGCGATGGTGAGGTCGGTGAGCGCGGCCATCACTCCACCACCTTCGGTACGGCGAAGAAGCCGCTCGCCGCCTCCGGCGCGTTGGCCAGGATGGCGTCGCGGCAATCGCCGTCGCTGACCTGGTCGGCGCGGCGCGGCAGCGTCATGGCGCCGACCGCGCTCATCGGCTGGACGTGGCCGGTGTCGACCTCGGCCAGTTGCTCGACCCAGTGCAGGATGGTGTCGAGCTCGCCGGCGAGCGCGTCGAGCTCGCCCTCCGGCACGCGGATGCGCGCCAACGTCGCGATGTGGGCCACGGCCTTGCGGTCGAGCGGCATGGGGAACGGACACTCCGATCGAGGAAGCGGGGGACGTTAGCAAAGACGGCCGCGCGAGACAACGCGGGCGGGATGAGGACGGGCCGGGCGGCGGCTAGGCGGCGGCTGCTGGCCCCGTGACTTCGTCCGCCGGCCGGGCGTAAGGTGCGGCCCGCGTCTCGACGCCGAGCCCGGGAGGAGCCCATGACCGCCGCGAACCAGGAGCGCATCGCCTACATCAACGGGGAATACCTGCCCGAGAGCCAGGTCCGCGTTCCCTTCCGCGACCGCGGCTTCATCTTCGGCGACGCGGTGTTCGACACCGCCCGCACCTTCCGCGGCCGGCCCTTCAAGCTGGTCGAGCATGTCGACCGGCTCTACGAGTCGCTGGCCTATCTGCGGATCGACCCGCGGCTGACCAAGGCCGAGATCATCGCCATCACCGAGCGGGTGCTGGAGCGCAACCTGCCGCTGCTCGGGCCGGACGACGACTACTGGGTGACCCAGCGGGTGACCCGCGGCGGCGTCGCGCGGGGCGGCGGCGACCAGAGCGTCGACGACGGCCCGACCGTCATCGTCGAGTGCCAGCCGCTGCCGCTGAAGGCGCGCGCCAAGCACTATGTCGAGGGCATCAAGGTGGTCGTGCCGACCCTGCGCCGCACCCCGCCCTCGGTGGTCTCGCCGCGGGCCAAGACCAACAACTACCTCAACCTGGTGCTCGCCGACCTCGAGGTGCGCGGGCTCGATCCCGACGCCTGGGCCGTCATGCTCGACCTGAACGGCAACCTCACCGAGGGGCTCGGCAGCAACATCTTCGTGGTGCGCGACGGCAAGCTGCTGACGCCGCGCGCCCAGATGGTGCTGCCCGGCATCACCCGCTCGACGGTGATGGACCTCGCCGCGGCCGCCGGCATCGAGGTGGTCGAGGCCGACATCGACATGTACGACGCACTGACCGCGCGCGAGGCGTTCCTCACCTCGACCAGCCTGTGCGTCTGCCCGGTGACCTCGATCGACGGCCGCAAGGTCGCCGACGGCCGCACCGGCCCGGTCACCGACAAGCTGATGCAGGCCTTCCGCGAGCTGGTCCAGTTCGACTACGTGGCGCAGTACCGGGCGCACCTCGCCGCGGCGTAGGCGCCGCCACGGTGCGAGCCTCATCCTTCGACAAGCTCAGGATGAGGCCGGAGAGATCGCGCCCGCCGCCTCGAACCTCGTCCTGAGACATGTCGAAGGGCGAGGTCGGCACCCCGCCGCCGCTCACGCGATGCGCCGGCCCTCTGCGTCGAGCAGCACGCAGTCCGTCGGCGCGATCGCCAGCTCGACCGCCTCGCCGTCGCGGAAGACCCGGCCCTCGATGGTGTTGATCGCCTGCAGGCGGAGCGGCCCGGCGGCGAGCTGGTAGGCGGCGGTGCCGCCGAGATAGGCGGTGGCGGCGACCTGGGCCGCCAGCCGGTTGTCGCCCGGCGCCGGCGTCGCGCCGACCCGCACGCGCTGCGCCCGCACCACCACGGTGACGGCGGTCCCCGGCGCGACCCCGGGCACCGCCACTTGCAGGCTCTGGCCGCCGTCCAGCGCCACCGTGGCGCCGCCCGGCGCCGGCCCGGCGACCCGGCCCTCGAGCAGGTTGGACTGGCCGAGGAAGCTGGCGACGAAGCGCGAGGCCGGCCGGCGATAGACCTCCTCGGGCGTGCCCTCCTGCTCGATCCGCCCGTGGTTCATCACCACGATCCGGTCGGACATGGCCAGCGCCTCCTCCTGGTCGTGGGTGACGAAGATGGTGGTGATGCCGACCTCGCGCTGGATCGCCTTCAGCTCGATGCGCATCTCCTCGCGCAGGTTGGCGTCGAGCGCCGAGAGCGGCTCGTCGAGCAGCAGCACGTCGGGCTCGATGACGATGGCGCGGGCGAGCGCGATGCGCTGCTGCTGGCCGCCCGAGAGCTCGGCCGGCAGCTTCTTCTCGACCCCGGGCAGCCGGACCATGTCCAGCGCCTTGCCGACGCGGGCGACGATCTCGGGCTTCGGCACCTGCCGGTACTTCAGCCCGAAGGCGATGTTGTCGAAGACGTTGCGGTGCGGGAACAGCGCGTAGTTCTGGAACACCAGCCCGATGTTGCGCTTGTGGATCGGCACCTCGTTGACCCGCCGCCCGGCGATGACGATCTCGCCCTGCTGCGGCGCGAGCAGCCCGGCGATGGCGCGCAGGATGGTGGTCTTGCCGCAGCCGGACGGCCCGAGCAGCGTGACGAAGCTGCCCCGGGCGATGGCGAGGTCGGTCGGGTGGACGGCGACGAAGGGCCCGTAGCCGAGGCTGACGCGGCGCAGCTCGACGGCGGCGGTGTCGGGAGCCATCACGCGATCGGATCGGCGGTGCGGGCCGGCATGCAGGAGACTCCGGAGAGAGGTCGCGGACGCCGGCTAGAGTGGCGATCCGGCACAGGGACCGCAATGGCCTCGGCGTCCGCCTGCGACCGTGGTATCAGGGCGTGACGATGCAACCGATGGGAGTCGGGATGGCCGCGGTCGCGGGCATGGGGGAGCCGACGCCGGCCATCGCCGGCTTCTGGCGGCGCCTCGCCGCCTTCCTCGTCGATGTCCTGATCGTCTCCGCCGCGCTGCTCATTCTCGGGTTCGTGCTGTACGGCTGGACCTCCAGCCTCGGCCAGGCCGGCCGGGCGATCGGGCTGGCGGCCGCCCTGCTCTATTTCGGCCTGCTCGACAGCCGCGTCGCGGGCGGCGGCAGCCCGGGCAAGCGGCTGCTCGGGCTCAGGGTGGTCGATCGCTCGGGCGCGCCGCTCTCCCCCATCCGCGCCGCCTTCCGCTGCCTGGTGGCGCTCGCGCCCTGGTTCGTGAACGGGCTCTGGCTCGGACCGGGCGGCCCGCTCGCCGGGCTGCTCGGCGCGCTCCAGGCCCTGCTGCTCTTCGGCCTCGGCGGCGCGCTGCTCTACCTCATCCTGTTCAACCGCCGCACGCGCCAGTCGGTGCAGGATCTGGCGACGGACAGCTTCGTCGTGCGCGCCGCAGAGGATCGCGCACCGATCGCGCTGCGCATCGCGCCGCTGCATCTCCGGATCTCCGGGCTCTGGATATTGCTGCTTCTGATCGGCGGCAGCGCCGCCGCCCTGTGGCCGGCCGATCCGGCGGCGGCGGCGCGGTCGAAGCCGCTGGGCGAGCTGCATGCGGCGCTTGCCGCGGAGCTCGGCGCCGGGCCGGTCGGCGTCAGGCTGGTGACCACCACCCTGACCAGCCCGCTGAGCGGCAGCTCCAGCACCAGCTACCTGGAGGTCACGGTGTTCCGGACCCGCCCCGACCCCAGGCCGGACGGCGTCGTGATCCTGGCCGCCGCCGGCATCGTGCTGCGGCAAGCTCCCGATCTGCTTGGCCGCCCGTTGCTGAGCGTGCAGACCGTGCGCGGCTTCGATCTCGGCCTCGCCTGGTGGCGCATCGCCTATCGCGGCGTCTACGACGCGGCCGAGTGGCGCAAGCTGCTGCTGCAGTTCCCCGGCACGACGCGGAGCAGCTGACCCGGCGCGCGGCTCTCGCGGGGCTTCGCCCACGCGGGCACCGGCTGGAGCGACGACCCGGGGCAAGGACCGCAATGGCCTCGGCGGCCGCGAGCGGACGTGGTACGAAGGCTCGCTAGTTCAACCGACGGGGGTCGGGGATGGTGGCGGTCGCGTGTCCTGGCGAGCCGGCGGAGGCCATCGCGGGATTCTGGCGGCGCTGGGCCGCCTTCGCCATCGATATCCTCCTGCTCGCCGCCGTGCTGATGTCGCTCGGGCTGCTCCTGTTCCGCTTCGCGACGAGCCTGGGGCCGGGCGGACGCGTGGTCGGGCTCACCACAGCCCTCGTCTATTTCGCCTGGCTCGACAGCCGGATCGGCCATGGCCGGACGCCCGGCAAGCGGCTGCTTGGCCTGCGCGTTGTGGACCGCACCGGCCGGCTTCTGTCGCCGGCGCGCGCCGCCCTGCGGTTCCTGGTCATCGCCTTTCCGCTGTTCGGTGCCGGGCTGTGGCTGGATCTCGATCCGCTGGAGCCCTCAGCCCATGCCCTTACGGTGCTGCTCGCGATCCTGTGGCTGGCCAGCGCAGGCGCGATCGCATATCTCACGGCCTTCAACCGTCCCGGACGGCAGTCTCTTCAGGACCTGGCGGTCGATAGCTTCGTCGTCCGACGCCCCGTCGCCGGGTCGCTGCCATTCGCGACGCGGCGACTCCACCTGCTGGTCGTCGGAGCATGGCTTCTGCTCCTGATCCCGGCCGTGCCGGGAATGACGGCGCTCGTCGGGAGCGATCGCTGGTTCGGCGCCGATCGGGATCCGCTCGCCCGTCTGCGCCAGGATCTGGCGGCAAGCCCGTCTCTCGCGCGGGTCAGGGTGGCGACCGGAGTCGCACGGACGCGACGCCAGGGCGCCGGACTCGACTGGACCACCTATCTGGCGGTCACGGTGCGCCCGGCGCGATCCGATGCCGAGCCGAAGACACTCATCCTGGCCATTGCGGCGACGGTTCTGGAGGAAATGCCGGACCTACTTGGTCAGGAGGTGCTGCTGATCAAGGTCACGCGGGGCTTCGATCTCGGCCTGGCCCGCTGGAGCAGTACCTACCAGGCCGCGCTCGATGGCGCGGGATGGCACCGCCTGTTGATCCAGGACGCCCTCCGCCCCGACAAGTCCGGAAGCGGCTGATCAGGGCCGCTTGGAGCGGCGCCGGGTGGCGGCGCCGCTCCGTTGCAGCTCCGCCGGCTACGCGCCCTTGGCGATGCGGTCCCAGCTCTTCGCCCAGGCGTCCCAGTTGGCCGACCAGGCGTTCGGATCGGCGAAGGTCAGGCTGGCCAGCTTGCCGGTGCCGTCGAAGGCCGGCAGCTTCTTCACCTTGTCGCCGAGCGGCACCCTGCTGGGGTCGAGCGAGGGCGGGTAGTTCTGCCCTTCCGCGACGGCGATCGCCACCGCCGGCTCGAGCATGAAGTTGAGCAGCTCCTCGCACTCGCCCATCGGCGAGCCCTTGAGCACCAGCATGTCCTCCATCCAGGCGAAGCTGCCGGGCGGATCGAGATAGCCGATCGGGAAGCCGTCCTGCTGCAGCCGGGCGATGCGGCCCGACCAGCCGTCGGTGACGACGATCTCCTCCTTGCTCAGGAGGTCCATCAGCTCGGCCCCGGAGTCCCAGTACTTCTTGACCAGGTCGCGGCTCTCGCGGGTCTTCGCCCACACCGCATCCATGTCCTTGATGTTGTTGGGATCCTGCTTCGACTGCAGGGCGCCGTACCAGACCCGCGTCTCCATGTCGCCATAGCCGCCGATCTTGCCCTTGTACTTCGGGTCGATCAGCAGCATGGCGCCCTTGGCCTCGGCCTCCTCCTTGCTGATCACCTTGGTGTTGTAGGCGATCCCGGTGGTGCCGTAGTCGTAGGGGGCGGCCGACAGCTTCGGGGTCAGCTTGCGGAACGGCTCCATCAGGGCCGGCATCACCAGCTTGAGGTTGGGGATGCGGCTCTCGTCGAGCTCCGAGGTGACGCCGAGATCGATGTAGCGCTTGTAGTACTCGATGCCCGAGGAGTGGATCACCTGGTAGTCGCCGGGGTTGGCGGTCTTCACCTTGGTGATGATCTCGTTCTCGTCGCCGAAGGTGCCTTCGACCACCTTGATGCCGGTCTTCTTGGTGTAGGGCTCGAAGGCGTTCTTGTGCAGCGCCTCCTGCACCACGCCGCCCCAGCCGTCGAAGCGGACCTCGCCGGCCGCCGCCAGGGCGGCGCCGCTCCAGCGGGTCATCACGCCGGCCGCCGCCGCGGCGGTGCCGGCGAGCGCCAGGAAGGTGCGGCGGTCGATGCCGCCATTGCCGTGCCGCTCGAGCAGCCGCTCCAGCCGCCGGGTCGTGCTCATCTTCATCGGGTTACTCCTCCCTCTTGCAAAGTTGCGATCTTCAGCGCGGGCCGCGCGCCAGCACGCGGGCGAGCGCGCCGCCGAGCACCGGCAGGCCCACGGTGACCAGGATCATCACGGTGCCGAGCGCGTTGATCTCCGGGCTGATCGAGTGGCGCAGCATCGAGTAGATCTGCGTCGGCATCGTCTCCATCCCCGCCGGCCGCCAGAACATCGTCGCGGTGACGTTGTCGAAGGAAATGGTGAAGGCGAGCAGCAGCCCGGCAAGGATCGCCGGCATCAGCAGCGGCAGGGTGATCTCGCGGAAGGTGGCCAGCCGGCCGGCGCCGAGCGACAGCGCCGCCTCCTCGTAGACCCGCTTGATGCCGATCAGCCGCGCCTGCACGACCAGCACGACATAGGGCAGCGACAGCATGACGTGGCCGGCGAGCAGCAGCAGGAAGGTGCGCGGCTGGCCGAGCCAGCGGATGAAGAGCAGCAGCCCGACCGCCAGCACCGTCTCGGGCACCAGCACCGGCGCCACGATCAGCGTGTTGACCCACTCCTTGCCGGGGAACTCGTAGCGCACCAGCGCCATGGCGGCGAGGATGCCGAGCACGGTGCAGATCGCCGCCGTGAGCAGCCCCAGCACCAGCGAGGCGCGGAAGGCGCGCAGCACCATGTCGTTGCCGGCGAGCGTGACGAACCAGTGCAGGCTGACGCCGGTCATCGGGAAGCCGCCGAACTGCGAAGCGTTGAAGGAGAGCAGCACGGTGACCGCGATCGGCGCGAACATGAAGACGTAGACGAGGACGGTGAAGGCCCGGATCGCCTGCCAGCCCAGCCCGGGCCGGCCCGTCACCGCCGCGCTCACCGGCTCAGCCCCTTGTAGAGCCGGCTCAGGCCCATGGTGCGGCTGTAGACCGCGGCGAGCGCGCCGAGCAGCACCAGCAGCACCATGGAGAGCGTCGCCCCCATCGGCCAGTTGAGCTCGGTCATGATCGTGTCATAGACCAGGTTGCCGAAGAGGAAGTTGCGCGGGCCGCCCAGGATCAGCGGCGTGACGAAGCTGCCCGCCGCCAGCACGAAGCAGAGCAGCAGCCCGGCGGCGAGCCCCGGCAGCGACAAGGGCAGCGTCACCTCGCGAAAGGCCTGCCACTCGGTGCAGCCCAGGCTGCGGGCGGCCGCCAGCAGGTTGCGGTCGATGCCCTCCAGGCTGACATAGACGTTGAGGATCATGTAGGGCAGCAGGAAGTGCAGCATGCCCATGATCACCGAGCCCCAGTTGTAGAGCATCGGCAGCGGCTCGTCGATCAGGCCGGTCCAGCGCAGCACCGCGTTGATCGCCCCCTGCTCGCCCAGGATGTGGATCCAGGACAGGGTGCGGATGATGAAGCTGATCCAGAACGGCACGATCAGCAGCAGCAGCAGCAGCCACTTGTGGCGGAACCGCGTCATCGCGACGCAGTAGGCGGCGGGATATCCCAGCACGGCGCAGAGCGCCGCGGTGACGGTCGAGACCCAGGCCGTCTTCCACAGCCCCATCGCATAGTAGGGATCGGAGAAGAACTCGGCCCAGTTGCCGAGGTAGAAGTCGGGCCGGTCCTTGGCGTTGCCGAGATAGACGTGGAAGCTGTAGGCGAACATGATCGCCATCGGCACCACCATCAGCAGCGCGAGCGCCGACAGCGTCGGCGACAGCAGCAGCCAGGGCCGGCGCCGCTCCGCCGCCGTCAGCATTCCGGACCGCCGGCGGCGCGCCTTCCCGACGAGGGGCGATGCATGCCTGCCAGGCGCCGGGCGCGCCGGATGATCCCTGCCGTCATCGCGGTCGAGCATCGGCCGGCGGCCGGCCGCCGGGCAAGGCATTTTTCTGCCGCCCCGGCCCCCGGGGCGCCCGTTCAGCGGAAGGAGAAGACCAGGACGTAGACGCCGAACGCGGCCAGCGCCGTGCCGGAGAGGCGGTTCAGCCAGACCAGGGTGCCGGCCCCGAGACGGTGGCGGACCAGACCGACGCCCAGCGTCAGCATGCCCCACCAGAAGAACGAGCCTGCCATCACCCCGGCGACGAACTGCAGGATCGCCAGCGCGCCCTGGCTGTCGCCGATATGGCCGGGCCCCTCGCCGGTGACGCCGAGCCCGGTCATCACCGCGGCGAAGGACAGCACGGTCTGCGGGTTGGCGAGCGTCAGCAGCACGGTCGAGAAGAAGCTGCCGAACAGCGAGCTGCCGCCCGGGCCGGTGCCGGCCGGCGGACGCGCGCGGTTGCGCCATTCCAGCAGCCCGAGGACGATCAGCAGCACGCCGCCGCACAGGCTGAGCCAGTGGCCCTGGCGCTCCAGCACCGGCTGGATCAGGGTCAGGCCGACCGCGGCAACCGTGCCGAGGAGCGTGTCGGCGAGCGCCGCGCCGAGGCCGGTGGCCACCCCGAACAGCCGGCCATGGGTGAGGGTGCGCCGGATGCAGAGAATGGCGGTCGGGCCGAGCGGGGCGGCGATGGCGAAGCCGACCGCGAATCCCTTCAGCAGCAGGACGAGGTCGGGACCCTCACCCATCGGCCGGCCGGGGCCGGCGGCATGCGAACCCGCCCGGGACGGCCGGCCGGCGGCGAGCGACTCTCTCCGTCTTCAACCCACGACCCCGTGCGACACGACCCGACCTGCGACGAAGCCCGATTGATACAAGTTGCGGGCCGGGCCTGTCGAGCCGCCACGCCTTGCGGGATTGCCGCGGCCCGCCGCCGGGGCTACCAAGGGGCCATGCCCGTCGTCGCGCCGGAGGATCTGAAGCGCCGGCTCGGCCGCGGCGAGCGCCTGCTGGGGCTCGACCTCGGCGAGAAGACGATCGGGCTCGCCCTCTCCGATCCCGGCCTCATGGTCGCCTCGCCGCTGTCGACGCTGCGGCGTGCCAAGTTCACTGCCGACGCGACGGCGCTGGAGCGGCTGGCCGCCGAGCGCCGCGTCGGCGGGCTGGTGCTGGGGCTGCCGGTCAACATGGACGGCAGCGAGGGCCCGCGCTGCCAGTCGGTGCGGCAGTTCGCCGCCAACCTGCTTGCCCGCGGCGACCGGTTGATAACCCTCTGGGACGAGCGGCTGTCGACCGTGGCGGTGACCCGGGCGATGCTCGAGGCCGACCTGACGCGCCGGCGGCGCGGCGAGATCGTCGACCAGCTCGCCGCCGCCTACATCCTGCAGGGGCTGCTCGACCGGCTGGCCCGGCTGGGCGACGACCGGCCGGCGCCGCCGGCTTGACCGGCCGGCCTGACCGCCCGCCTTGACCACATCGGCGCGGCACGCCATGAGTGCGCCCCGCCTGCCCGCCCCTGCTGGGAGACCCGCCGCCATGACCGGACCGCTCGACGGCCTGCGCATCTTCGACCTGTCGCGCATCCTCGCCGGCCCGACCTGCACGCAGCTGCTCGGCGATCTCGGCGCCGAGGTGCTGAAGATCGAGCGCCCCGGGGCCGGCGACGACACCCGCAAATGGGGCCCGCCCTACGCCAAGGACGCCGCCGGCGCCGATACCGGGGAGAGCGCCTACTATCTCAGCTCCAACCGCAACAAGCGCTCGGTGGCCATCGACATCGGCCAGCCGGCCGGCCAGGCCCTGGCGCGGCGGATGATCGGCACCTGCGACGTGATGATCGAGAACTTCAAGGTCGGCGACATGGCGCGCTACGGCCTGTCCTGGGCCGACCTCAAGGACCAGTACCCCCGCCTCGTCTACTGCTCGATCAGCGGCTTCGGCCAGACCGGCCCCTACGCGCCGCGCGCCGGCTACGACATGCTGGCGCAGGGGCTGGGCGGCATCATGAGCGTCACCGGCGAGCCCGACCGGCCGCCGATGAAGGTCGGGGTCGGCATCGCCGACATCATGTGCGGCATGTATGCCACCGTCGCCATCCTGGCGGCGCTGCGCCACCGCGACCGCAGCGGCGAGGGCCAGTACATCGACCTCGCGCTGCTCGACAGCCAGGTCGCCTGGCTGGCCAATGTCGGGCTCAACTACCTGACCTCCGGCACGGTGCCGCAGCGGGTCGGCAACGAGCACCCCAACATCGTCCCCTACAACGTGCTGCCGACGGCCGACGGGTACGTCATCCTGGCGGTCGGCAACGATGCCCAGTTCGGCAAGTTCTGCGCCTTCGCCGGCGCGCCGGAGCTGGCCGCCGACCCGCGCTTCGCGACCAACGCCGGGCGGGTGCGCAACCGCGCCGCCCTCTATGCCCTGCTGCCGGACCTGATGCGGCGCAAGAGCCAGTCCGAATGGGTGCAGGGGCTGGCGCCGCTCGGCGTGCCCTGCAGCCCGGTCAACACCGTCGACCAGGTCTTCGCCGACCCGCAGGTCCAGGCCCGCGGCATGCGGATCACCGTGCCGCACCCGCTGTCGGGCACGGTCGACCTGATCGGCAACCCGCTGAAGCTGTCGGCCACCCCGGTGACCTACCGCCGGCCGCCGCCGACGCTGGGCCAGCACACCGACGAGGTGCTGCACGAGCTCGGCCTCGGCGAGGCGGACATCGCCGAGCTGCGCGCCGCCGGCGCGATCTGAGGGCCGTCTCCCTCTCCGCTCTCGCGGAAGGGAGAGCTCAGGGCCGGTAGACGCCGCAGCCCAGGATGTAGTCGTCGATGGTGACCACCCAGCTCGACTTGTTCTCGACGGCGCCGCTCGTCGGGTTGCGCCAGCGATAATCGACCCAGACCCCCGTCGGGGTGGCGGTCTTGACCATGGTGCGGCCGAACTGCTTGCCGTCGGCATCCTTGAGGTTGCGCAGGTCGGTGCCGATCATGGTCTCGTCGGGATGCACCACCGTCAGCCGGTCGGGATCGACGACGAAGAGATAGAGATCGCGGTCGCGGAAACCGCTGCCCGGCTTCTTGATGGCCGCGACGGCGTTTCGCGGCCCCTTGGCGCGGAACAGCTTCACCGCCTTCTCGACCATCGCCTTGGCCTCGTCCGGGGTGCCATGCTCGGGCCTCGGCTTGTAGATGCCGCTGCCGAAGACGTAGTCGTCGACCTTGACCACCCAGCTCGATTTCGGCTCCTCGATCCCGGTCTGCGGGTTGAGCTTGACGTAGTCGACCCAGGCGCCCTCCGCGGTCGCCGCGTCGATCATCGCCTGGCCGTAGAGCTTGCCTTCGGAGTCCTTGAGCTTCATGGCGTCGAGCCCGACCCGCCCGGCATCGACGCCCTGCGCCACGACCTTGTGGTCGGGCCCGATGACGAAGATGTAGAGGTCGCGGTCGCGAAAGCCGCCGTTGCGCTTGCCGAACGCCGCGAAGGCCGCCTTGGCGCCCTTGTCCTTGTAGAGCTGGACCGCCTTGGCGACCAGCGCCTGCGCCTCGGCCGCCGTGCCGCGATCCTCGGCGGAGGCGCCGCCCGACCCGGCGACGACGAAGGCGGCGAGCAGCAGGATGCGCAGTAGCGGAGCCATGAGCCGGAGTCCCCCCGTTCCGATTCGCGCGGCGATCATGCCATAGCGCCCCGCGCCGGCGAAACCGCGCAGAGGGCGCAACCGCCGGAAATCGCCCGCACTTGCGGCGATCGGGCGCGGCCCGCCTTGCGCTCGCCCGGCGGCGGGCTAAGATCCCCGGCTGATGAGCGCCGACCGGCCGCAGAGCCTGCTGTTCCGCCACCCGCACCTGCTCGGCATCGCCGGCCTCGGCCGCGACGAGATCGAGAGCCTGCTCGACCTCGCCGATTCATACGTCGAGCAGAACCGGCGGACCGACAAGAAGCTCTCGCTGCTGCGCGGCCGCACCGTCATCAACCTGTTCTTCGAGAACTCGACCCGCACCCGCACCAGCTTCGAGCTGGCCGGCAAGCGGCTGGGCGGCGACGTCATCAACATGTCGGTGGCGACCAGCTCGATCAAGAAGGGCGAGACCCTGATCGACACGGCGATGACGCTCAACGCCATGCACCCCGACGTGCTGGTCGTGCGCCACCCCGATTCGGGGGCCGTCAACCTGCTCTCGCAGAAGGTCGACTGCGCCGTCATCAACGGCGGCGACGGCAGCCACGAGCACCCCACCCAGGCGCTGCTCGACGCGCTCACCATCCGCCGCCGCCGCGGCCGGCTGGACGGGCTGCTGGTGGCGATCTGCGGCGACCTGCTGCACAGCCGGGTGGCGCGCTCCAACATCCACCTGCTCGGCATCATGGGCGCGCGGGTCCGGGCGATCGCCCCGCCGACCCTGCTGCCGCCCTTCCTGGCCCGGCTCGGGGTCGAGGTCTTCACCGACATGCGGTCGGGCCTGGCGGGCTGCGACATCGTCATGATGCTGCGGCTGCAGACCGAGCGCATGCAGGGCAGCTTCGTGCCGTCCATCCGGGAATATTTTCACTTCTACGGCCTTGACTACGAGAAGCTGCAGGCGGCCAAGCCGGACGCGCTGATCATGCATCCCGGGCCGATGAACCGCGGCGTCGAGATCGACAGCGAGGTGGCCGACGACATCGACCGCAGCGTGATCCGCGAGCAGGTCGAGATGGGCGTGGCGGTACGCATGGCCTGCCTCGACGCGCTCACCCGCCGGCTGCCGCCGAACCTGCCCGATGCCGCCTGACGCCCCACGCGGCCGCGGCCCGCAGCGCCCGATGCCGCCTGACGCCTCGCGCGCCCGCGGCCCGCAGCGCCCGCTGGCGCTGCTCGGCGCCCGCCTGCTCGATCCGGCGAGCGGCCGCGACCAGCCGGGCGGCCTGATCGTCATCGACGAGAAGATCGCCGATCTCGGGCCCGGCATCGGCGCCGACGGGCTGGCGCCGCATTTCGAGCGGATCGATTGCGGCGGCCACTGCCTGGCGCCGGGGCTGGTCGACATCCGGACCCAGCTGCGCGAGCCGGGCGAGGAGCACAAGGAGACGATCGCCACGGCGAGCGCGGCGGCGGCGGCCGGCGGCATCACCAGCCTGGTCTGCCTGCCCAACACCGATCCGGTGATCGACGACGTCGCCGGGGTCGAGTTCATCGCGCGCCGGGCGCGCGAGACGCGGCGGGCCAAGATCTACTGCTACGGCGCCCTGACCAAGCGGCTCGAGGGCAAGGAGCTGGTCGAGATCGGGCTGCTCGCCGAGAGCGGCGCGCTCGCCTTCACCGACGGGCTGCATGCGGTGGCGAGCGCCCGCACCATGCTGCGCGCGCTGTCCTACGCGACCGCCTTCGACCTGCTGGTGGTGCAGCATCCGGAGGAGCCGACCCTGGCTGCCGGCGGGGCGATGAACGCCGGCGAGCTGGCCACCCGGCTGGGCCTGCCCGGCATCCCGGCCGAGGCCGAGGTGGTGCTGCTGGAGCGCGACCTCCGGCTGGTGGCGATGACCGGCGCGCGCTACCACGCCGCCCACCTCTCGACCGCCGAGGCGGTCGAGGCGATCCGCCGCGCCAAGCAGCGCGGCCTGCAGGTCACCTGCGACACCGCCCCGCCCTACTTCGCGCTCGACGAGACCGCCGTCGGCGACTACCGGACCTTCGCCAAGCTGTCGCCGCCGCTGCGCGGCGACGCCGACCGGCGCGCCATCGCCGCGGCGGTTGCCGACGGCACCATCGACTGTGTCGCCAGCGACCATGCGCCGCACGACCAGGACAGCAAGCGCGTGCCCTTCGTCCAGGCCGCACCGGGCGTCATCGGGCTGGAGACGCTGCTGCCGGTGCTGCTCGAGCTCTACCACAACGGCACCGCGCCGCTGCTGCCGCTGCTCGCCCGCGCGACCGCCGCTCCGGCCGACCTGATGGGCCTGCCGCAGGGGCGGCTGGCCCCCGGTGCGCCGGCCGACCTGGTGCTGCTCGACCTCGACCGTCCGCAGATCCTCGACGCCGCGCGCTGCCGCAGCAAGTCGAAGAACTCGGCCTTCGACGGCCGCCCGGCCCAGGGCGTCGTGCTGCGCACCTGGGTCGACGGCCGGACCGTCTTCGACGCCGCGGCGGAGCGGTAGGCCGTGCCGGTCCCGGCCTTCCCATGAACGTCGTCAGGGGATTGCGGCACGGCCGTGCCGACCTCGCCCTTCGACAGGCTCAGGACGAGGTTCATGGAGCGGGCGCGATCTCGAGGGGCCTCATCCTGAGCTTGTCGAAGGATGAGGCTCGCACGGACGGCCCTGCCGACCTCGCCCTTCGACAGGCTCAGGATGAGGTTCAGGGGCTGGGCGCGACCTCGGGGAGCCTCGTCCTGAGCTTGTCGGAGGATGAGGCTCGCACCGTCGGCGTCATGCGCGCCGCCCGGTGCGGCTAGGAGCGCAGTCCGATGCCCGAGGTGCTCGGCGGCTGGCAGTACACCTGGCCCTACTACGCCGCGGCCGTGGCGGGCTACCTGCTCGGCTCGATCCCCTTCGGGCTGCTCCTGACCCGGGCCGCCGGGCTCGGCGACATCCGCCGCATCGGCTCGGGCAACATCGGCGCGACCAACGTGCTGCGCACCGGCAACAAGGCGCTCGCCGCGGCCACCCTGCTGCTCGACGGCGGCAAGGGCGCCGCCGCCGTGCTGCTGGCCGCGCTGTGGGGGCCGGACATGGCGATCATGGCCGGCGGCGGGGCGATGATCGGCCACCTGTTCCCGGTCTGGCTCGGCTTCCGCGGCGGCAAGGGGGTGGCGACCGGGCTCGGCATCATCCTGGCGCTGGCCTGGCCGGTCGGGCTGATCGCCGCCGCGGTCTGGCTGGCTGCCGCCTTCCTGTTCCGCTATTCTTCGCTGGCGGCGCTGCTCGGCCGCGCCGCGGCGCCGCTGGCCGCCTGTTTCCTCGCCGACCGGCAGAAGGCCGGGTTCCTGCTGATCCTGGCCGTGCTGGTCTGGCTGCGCCACCACGCCAACATCCGCCGGCTGATCGCCGGCACCGAGCCGCGCATCGGCCGCGGCGGCGCACCCAAGGAGCCCGCGCCCAAGCCTGCCCCGCCCGGCGGTCCCGACCCCTCCTGACCCGGCCCGCCGCCGCCGGCGGCAACCCTGGCTTGACCGTGGCCGCCCGCTCCGCCACCTTGCCGCGATGCAGCCCGCCCGCCGCCCGCTCGGCGATGAGGAGCGGCTCGACTGGCTGTGCCTGGCGCGCAGCGAGGGCGTCGGGCCCGTTGCCTTCCGCCAGCTCCTCGACCGCTTCGGCACCGCGGCGGCGGCGCTTGCCGCCTTGCCCGAGCTGGCGCGCCGGGCCGGCCGCACGCGGCCGCTGCAGCTCTGGCCGCGCGGCGCCGCGGCGCGCGAGCTGGACGCGCTCGCCCGGCTCGGCGGGCGGCTGCTGGCGCTGGCCGAGCCCGACTATCCCGAGCCGCTGGCCGCCATCGAGGACGCGCCGCCGCTGCTCGGCCTGCTCGGCCGGGCCGAGCTGCTGCAGCGCCCGGCCATCGCCGTGGTCGGCGCCCGCAACGCCTCGGCCAACGGCCGGCGCATCGCCGAGGATCTCGCCGCCGAGCTCGGCCGTCGCGGATTCGTGATCGCCTCGGGGCTGGCCCGCGGCATCGACGGCGCTGCCCACCAGGGCGCGCTCGCCAGCGGCACGGTGGCGGTCGTGGCGGGCGGCCTCGACGTCGTCTATCCGCCCGAGCATGCCGGGCTGCAGCGGGCCGTCGCCGAGCAGGGCGCGGTGGTCGCCGAGATGCCGCCCGGCACCCAGCCGCAGGCGCGCCACTTCCCGCGCCGCAACCGGATCATCTCGGGCCTCTCGCTCGGCATCGTGGTGGTCGAGGCGGCGCTGCGCTCGGGCTCGCTGACCACCGCCCGCATGGCCGGCGAGCAGGGCCGCCAGGTGACCGCGGTGCCGGGCTCGCCGCTCGACCCCAGGGCGCGCGGCTGCAACCAGCTGATCCGCAGCGGCGCCGTGCTGGTCGAGAGCGCCGACGACGTGATCGAGGCGCTGGAGGGCATGACGGGCGACCATGTCCAGGACCGCCGGGCCCCCGCGGCAGCGGCCCGCGAGCCGCTGCCCGCGGTCCCCGAGATCGGCGCCGCCGGGCTCGATTCGGCACGGCACGCGGTCCTCGCCCGGCTCTCGCCCTCGCCGGTCGCGGTTGACGAATTGCTGCGCCAGTGCCATTTGTCCGCCGCCACCGTCAGCGCCGTGCTGCTCGATCTCGAGCTGGCGGGGCGGCTGGAACGTCACCCGGGCAATCGCGTCAGCCTGCTCGCGGGCAATGCCTGACCGTTCCCTCTCGGTTCCACGAGCCACACGGGTCCGATGAACGTCGTCGTCGTCGAATCGCCGGCCAAGGCCAAGACCATCAACAAGTATCTCGGCAGCGACTATCGCGTGCTGGCGAGCTTCGGCCATGTCCGCGACCTGCCGGCCAAGGACGGCTCGGTGCAGCCCGACCAGGACTTCGCGATGTCCTGGGAGGTCGACGGCAAGGCCGAGGGCCGGCTGCGCGAGATCGCCCAGGCGGTGAAGCAGGCCGGCCGGCTGATCCTCGCCACCGACCCCGACCGCGAGGGCGAGGCGATCTCCTGGCACATCACCGAGGAGCTGCGCCGGCGCAAGGCGCTGGACGGGGTCGCCGTCAGCCGCGTGGTGTTCAACGAGGTGACCAAGAGCGCCGTGCTGGACGCGATGCGCCATCCGCGCGACCTCAATCGCGAGCTGATCGACGCCTACCTCGCCCGCCGCGCCCTCGACTACCTGGTGGGCTTCACGCTCTCGCCGGTGCTGTGGCGCAAGCTGCCGGGCAGCCGCTCGGCCGGCCGCGTGCAGTCGGTGGCGCTGCGACTGATTTGCGAGCGCGAGGGAGAGATCGAGGCCTTCCGGCCGCGCGAGTACTGGACGGTCGAGGTCCGCTTCGTCGCGCCGGACGGCACGCCCTTCACCGCCCGCCTCACCCACCTGGCCGGCCGCAAGCTCGACAAGTTCGACCTCGCGACGCGCGAGCAGGCCGAGGCGGCCGTGGCGCAGCTGCTGCGCGGCGATCCCTTCCGGGTCGCCGCGGTCGAGCGCAGGACGGTCCGCCGCAACCCCTTCCCGCCCTTCACCACCTCGACCCTGCAGCAGGAGGCCTCGCGCAAGCTCGGGCTCGGCGCGACGGCCACCATGCGCACCGCGCAGCGGCTCTACGAGGGCATCGACATCGGCGGCGAGACGGTCGGCCTGATCACCTACATGCGGACCGACGGCGTGCAGCTCTCGGCCGAGGCGATCGACGCCGCCCGCCGGCTGATTTCCCAGACCCATGGCGAGCGCTACCTGCCCGGCGCGCCGCGCATCTACAAGACGACCGCCAAGAACGCCCAGGAGGCGCACGAGGCGATCCGCCCGACCGACCTGTTCCGCCGGCCGCAGGACGTGGCGCACGCGCTCGACCGCGACCAGCTGCGCCTCTACGAGCTGATCTGGAAGCGCACCGTGGCGAGCCAGATGGAGAGTGCCGTGCTCGACCAGGTGGCGGTCGACATCGCCGCCGCCGGCGATGCCGCGATGCTGCGCGCCACCGGCTCGGTGCTGGTGTTCGACGGCTTCCTCGCGCTCTACCAGGAGGACCGCGACGATCCGGCGGAGGACGAGGAAGGCCAGGGCCGCCTGCCGAAGCTCGCCGAGGGCGACGGCGTGCGCCGCGACCAGGTCACGCCGCTGCAGCATTTCACCCAGCCGCCGCCGCGCTACACCGAGGCGAGCCTGGTGAAGCGGCTGGAGGAGCTCGGCATCGGCCGGCCCTCGACCTACGCCTCGATCCTGCAGGTGCTGCAGGACCGCGAATATGTTCGGCTGGAGAAGAAGCGCTTCCACCCGGAGGATCGCGGCCGGCTGGTGACGGCATTCCTGACCAGCTTCTTCGAGCGCTACGTCGAGTACAACTTCACCGCCGAGCTGGAGAACGAGCTCGACGACATCTCCGGCGGGCGGATCGACTGGAAGACGGTGCTGCGCCGCTTCTGGCAGGCCTTCAGCCGCGCCGTCGAGGGCACGGCCGACCTCAGCATCGGCCAGGTCATCGCCGCGCTCGACGAGGCGCTCGGCAAGCATTTCTTCCCCGAGGAGGGCAAGGGCGGCAACCCGCGCCTGTGCCCGGCCTGCCAGGCCGGGCGGCTCAACCTCAAGCTCGGCCGGTTCGGCGCCTTCATCGGCTGCGACAACTATCCGAACTGCCGCTACACCCGCCCGCTCGGCGTCGACACCGGCGAGGAGGGCGACGCCGAGGCCGGCCCCAAGCTGCTCGGCGAGGATCCCGTCACCGGCCTGCCGGTGACCCTGCGCAAGGGTCCCTATGGCAGCTACGTCCAGCTCGGCGAGCCGTCCGGCGAGGGCAAGGAGAAGGTCAAGCCGAAGCGAGCCTCGCTGCCGCGCGGCGTGGCCCCGGCCGACGTCGACCTCGACAAGGCGCTGGCGCTGCTGGCGCTGCCGCGCGAGGTCGGGGCGCATCCGGAGAGCCGCGAGCCGATCACCGCCGGGATCGGCCGCTTCGGGCCCTACATCAAGCACGGCACGACCTACAAGTCGCTGCCGGCCGGCGAGGACGTGCTGACCATCGGCCTCAACCGCGCCGTCTCGCTGCTCGCCGAGGCCGGCAGCGGCCGCGGCCGGGCGCCCGAGGGCAAGCCGGTCGGGCCGCACCCGGCCGACCAGCAGCCGATCACGCTGCATGCCGGCCGCTACGGACCCTATGTCCGGCACGGCAAGATCTACGCCTCGCTGCCGCGCGGCAGCGACCCGGCGGCGCTGACCCTGGAGGCCGCGGTCGCCCTGCTCGAGGCGCAGGCGGCCAAGGGCGGCGGCAAGGCGGGGGGCGGCAAGGCCCGCTCCAGGACGGCCGCGCCGAAGACGGCGGCCAAGACGAAGGCGCCGGCCAAGCCGAAGGCCGCGGCCAAGGGCAAGACGGCGACGAAGGCCAAGGCCAAGACGAAGGCGAAGAGCGCCGCGCCGAAGTCGAGCCCGCCAGGCCGCGACGCGGCGGAGTAGCCGCCGCAGGTGATCTGATTTGTCAGCTATTGGCTTCAAGCCGTTGTTTTAAAATTACTCTCGCGCATTCTCGATCTTCACCTGATAGATGAGGCGCCGGGCCCTGCAGTTTGGCGAGCCATCTGCCGCACCACTGCTGGTGACACAGACTTGCGGTGGCCTGCGCTCATTCCTGTCATTGCCGGGCTTGACCCGGCAATCCATGGCGGCCGCAAGCTGGATGCCCGGGTCAAGCCCGGGCATGACAAACGGGGGCTGCCCGGCGAAATGTATGCGGGCCAACAAATCCCTGCTTAGACTGCGGCGGCGACAACCGGGAGATGCCAGGACATGCCTACCCCCTCCGAGAGCCGGCCCGCGGCGCAGCCGACCCTGCAGGTGGACAACGACCAGGTGCGGGTCACCGAATGGCGCTTCGCGCCGGGCGCGGCCACCGGCTGGCACCGCCACGGCTTCGACTATGTCGTGGTGCCGCTGACCGAGGGCGCGCTGACCATCGACGACGGCAGCAAGCGGACCCGCGTGCCGCTCGGGATCGGCCGCTCCTACTTCCGGCAGGTCGGGGTCGAGCACGACGTGATCAACGACAACCCGTTCGAGTTCGTCTTCGTCGAGGTCGAGCTGAAGCCGCAGGGCTGACGGCAGCGCGATGGCCGAGCGCAGGAAGGGCAAGAGCCGCCCGCCGCTGCCCAGCCGGCAGCAGATCCTCGACTTCGTCCGCGACAGCCCGACCCCGGTCGGCAAGCGCGAGATCGCGCGCGCCTTCCAGATCGGCGGCGCCGACCGCATCGCGCTGAAGGCGATGCTGAAGGAGCTGGAGCGCGACGGCGCGCTCGACCGCGGCCGCAAGCGCCGGCTGGCGCGGCCGGGCGCGCTGCCCGAGGTGGCAGTGCTGGAGATCGCCGGCACCGATCCCGACGGCGAGGTGATCGCCCGGCCGGTGCCGTGGCCCGAGGACGGCGGCGAGCCGCCGCTGATCTACATGGCGCCCGACCGTGCCGGGACGCCGGCGCTGGCCCGCGGCGACCGGGTGCTGGCGCGGCTCACCCGGACCGGCGACGCCACCTATGACGGGCGGGTGATCCGCCGGCTGACGGCGCACGCCAAGCGGATCATCGGCATCTATCGCCGCGGGCCCGACGGCGGCCGCATCGAGCCGACCAGCCGTCGGATCAAGGAGGAGTACCGCGTCGCCGAGCGCGATGCGGGCGGCGCCGAGCCGGGCGAGATCGTCGTCGCCGACATCACCGGCGGCGCCCGGCTGGGGCTGCCGCAGGTGCGCATCGTCGAGCGGCTGGGAAAGCTGGGCGAGCCGCGCTCGATCAGCCTGATCGCCATCCACGAGCACGACATCCCGACCGAGTTCAGCGCCGCCGCGCTCGCCCAGGCCGAGGCCGCCCTCCCGGCGCCGCTCGGCAAGCGGTCCGACCTGCGCGACCTGCCGCTGGTCACCATCGACGGCAGCGACGCGCGCGACTTCGACGACGCGGTCTGGGCCGAGGCCGATCCCGATCCGGCCAATCCCGGCGGCTGGCACCTGCTGGTGGCGATCGCCGACGTCGCGCACTACGTCCGGCCCGACGACGCGCTCGACCGCGCCGCCTATCGCCGGGGCAACTCCGTCTACTTCCCCGACCGCGTCGTGCCGATGCTGCCCGAGGCGCTCTCCAACGGCCTCTGCTCGCTGAAGCCGCGCGAGGAGCGTCCGTGCCTGGCGGTCCATCTCTGGATCGACGCCGACGGGCAGAAGCGGCGCCACCGCTTCGTGCGGGGGCTGATGCGCTCGGCCGCGCGGCTCACCTACGAGCAGGTCCAGGCGGCGCGCGACGGCTTCGCCGACGACCTCGCCGGCCCGCTGCTCGGGCCGGTGATCGCACCCCTCTATGGCGGCTTCGGCGCCCTGCTGCGGGCCCGCGAGCGGCGCGGCACGCTGGAGCTCGACCTGCCCGAGCGCCGCGTCCTGCTCGGGCCGGACGGGAGGGTGGCGGCGATCGAGCCGCGGCAGCGGCTCGACAGCCACCGGCTGATCGAGGAATACATGATCGCCGCCAACGTCGCCGCCGCGGAGACGCTGGAGGCGCGCCGCCAGCCGGCGATGTACCGGGTGCACGACGCCCCCGACCCGGCCAAGATCGAGGCGCTGCGCACCTTCCTCGCCACGCTCGGCCTCAGGCTGGCGCGCGGCCAGGCGATCCGCCCCGCCACCTTCACCCGGCTGCTCGGCGAGGCGGCCGGCACGCCGTTCGCCGCGATGGTCAACGAGCTGGTGCTGCGCAGCCAGTCGCAGGCCGTCTACAGCCCGGACAATCTCGGCCATTTCGGGCTGGCGCTGGCCCGCTACGCGCATTTCACCTCGCCGATCCGGCGCTATTCCGACCTGCTGGTGCATCGCGGGCTGATCGCCGGCCTGGGGCTCGGCGAGGACGGGCTGACGCCGGAGCAGGGCGCCGAGTTCGAGGCGATCGGCGTCCACATCTCCTCGACCGAGCGGCGCGCCGCGGCGGCCGAGCGCGAGGCGGTCGACCGCTTCACCGCCGCCTTCCTGGCGGAGCGCGTCGGCGAGCTGTTCGCCGGGCGGGTCACCGGCGTCACCCGATTCGGCCTGTTCGTGGCGCTCGACGAGACCGGCGCCGACGGGCTGGTCCCGGTGAGCACCCTGCCGTCCGACTTCTACGACCACGACGAGGCCGGGCACGCGCTGGTCGGGCGGCGCTGGGGCCGGGCCTGGCGGCTCGGCGAGCGGGTCATGGTGCGGCTGGTCGAGGCCCAGCCGCTCACCGGCGGGCTGCTGTTCCACATGGTCGAAGGAGAGGAGCCGCGGGAGGGTGCCGCCGCGCCGCCCGCCGCGGCGGCCGTCGCGCCCCGCGGCCGGCCGACCGGGCCGCCCGCCGCGGGCCGCCGGCCCGCGCCGTCAGCGCGGCCGGCGCGCCACGGCCAAGCCTCGGGGATAGCGGAACAAACGCGTGAAGAGCGACGATCGGCCCTATGACGCGGGCCGGCAACTCTGCTAGCCTCGGGTTCCGGTACGCGGCAGCGCCGGACACCATCCCCTTAACACGGCACGACATTGCGCGGGACGGGCTCAGTGCGTCGGAATCGTTGGAGTGTGTCGCTCCTCATCCTGGCGTTCCTCTCGGGCTGCAGCTCGACGGGCAGCAGCGCCACCGCCGACAGCGGCATGGGCGACGCCCAGGACATGTTCGTCACCGGCTTCGAGCAGGTCGAGACGATCTACATCGAGCCGGTCGACCTCGGCGACCTCGCCGTCGCCGGCCTCGACAAGCTCGAGGTCCTCGACCCGCAGCTCAAGATCCAGCGCACCGCCCACGAGGTGATGATCGACGAGGACGGCAAGCCGGTCCGCGCCTTCGACCTGCCGCGCAACAACCACGCCCGGGACTGGGGCATCCTGACCGCCGACACCGTGCTGGCGGCGCGCGCCGCCTCGCCGGCGCTGCGCGCCAAGAGCTCGGAGGAGGTCTACCAGGCGGTCTTCACCGGCATGATGGCGAAGCTCGACGGCTTCTCGCGCTATGCCAGCGCCGAGGCCGCCGAGGACAACCGCGCCTCGCGCGAGGGCTTCGGCGGGGTCGGCATCCGCATCTCGCTGGAGGACGGCAAGGTCCGCATCGTCTCGGTGATGCACTACACCCCGGCCGAGCGGGCCGGGCTGCAGAACGACGACGTCATCCAGGCGATCGACGGCAAGCCGGTGGCCGGGCTCGACCAGCATGTGGTGGTGACCATGCTGCGCGGCCCGGTCGACAGCCGGGTGTCCCTGACGGTGCAGCGCGGCAGCGAGACGACGCCGCGGCAGATGACGCTGACCCGGGCCCATGTGGTGCCGGAGACGGTGACCTACCGGCGCGAGGGCGACGTCGCCTACATCCGGATCTACAGCTTCAACCTGGAGACCGCCGACAGCCTGCGGCGCGAGATCAGCAACGCCCAGCAGGAGATCGGCCGCAAGCTCAAGGGCTACATCCTCGACCTGCGCGGCGATCCCGGCGGGCTGCTCGACCAGGCAGTCGCCGTCTCCGACATGTTCCTCGATGCCGGGCACATCGTCTCGACCCACGGCCGGCATCCCGACAGCCACCAGTATTTCGAGGCGACCGAGGGCGACATCACCGACGGCAAGCCGATCGTCGTGCTGGTCAATGGCGGCTCCGCCTCGGCCTCGGAGATCGTCGCCGCCGCCCTGCAGGACAACGAGCGCGCGGTGCTGGTCGGCACCAACTCCTACGGCAAGGGCACCGTGCAGACGGTGCTGCGCATGCCCAATGACGGCGAGCTGACCCTGACCTGGGCGCGCTTCCACGCGCCCTCGGGCTACACCCTCAACCATCTCGGCGTGCTGCCCTCGATCTGCACGACCCGGGCGGAGGACGCGCGCGACGTGCGCGTCATGATGGCGGCCCTCAAGGACAACAAGGTGGCGGCGATCCCGACGGTGGTGCGCAACGCCACCAGCCCGACCGACGCGGCGGGGCTCGCCAAGCTGCGCATCGCCTGCCCCGCCCGCAAGGACGAGGGCCCGGTCGACCTCCAGGTCGCCCTCCAGGTGCTGTCCGAGCCGCGGCTCTATGCGCGGGCCGTGCACCTCGCCGACGTGCCCGGGCTGGCCGCCTCGGCGGCGCCCACCCTGCCGACGGTGGCGACGCCCTGAACGCGATGACCGAGGCGCCGGCGGCGCGGACGGTCCGCCCGGTCGACGCCGCCGGGCTGGTGCTGATCCGCCAGGGCTCGGGCGAGCCCGAGCTGCTGATGGGCCGGCGCCACCGCCGGCACGTCTTCATGCCCAACATCTACGTCTTCCCGGGCGGCCGGCTCGACCCGGCCGACCGCCTGCCCTCCGGCTTTCCCGAGGCGCTGCCGCCGGCGACCGCCGCCGGCCTGCACCGCGGCGCCGGCCGCCGCGAGCCCATCGAGTTCGCCCGGGCGGCGGTGCGCGAGACGCTGGAGGAGACCGGGCTGCTGGTCGGCGCGCCGGACGCCGCGCCGTGCGACAGCGACCATCCGGCCTGGGGCCGGTTCGCCCGCCAGGGCCTCGCCCCGGCCTTTGCCGCCCTCGGCTTCGTCTGCCGGGCGATCACGCCGACCAGCTCCTCCCGCCGCTACAACACGCGCTTCCTGATGGTCGACGGCGCCTTGGTCGACGGCACGCTGGGCGGCGACGGCGAGCTCGAGGATCTCGCCTGGCGGCCGGCCGGCGCCTACCGCCATCTCGGGCTGGTCGACGTCACCGCCTATGTGCTGGCGGAGGCGCTGGCCCGCTGGCAGGCGCCCGGCGCCGGCCGGCCCGCCATGCTCCTCAGCTACCGCAACGAGGCGATGCGGCTGACGCCCCGGACTTGACAGAAGGCCGGCCATGAGTATGGTGCGCCGCTCGATATTCCGCCGTCGCGAGGCAGGCCCATGGCCAAGCAGACCACCATCATGATCAAGCTGGTCAGCACCGCTGACACCGGCTTCTACTACGTCACCAAGAAGAACCCCCGGACCTCGACCGAGAAGCTCGAGTTCCGCAAGTACGATCCGGTCGCGCGCAAGCACGTCGCCTTCAAGGAAGCGAAGATCAAGTAGCTGCGGGCCGGCCGCGCCGATCGCTGGAGAAACCGCCCGGTCCCGGGCGGTTTTTCGTTTCCGCCCTCAGCCCGCCTCCTCGGCCGGCTTGCCGGCGAGCAGCTGCTCGACGGTGCGCAGGAAGTTGACCACCGAGATCGGCTTGGCCATGTAGGCCTCGCAGCCGCCGCGGCGGATCTTCTCCTCGTCGCCCTTCATCGCGAAGGCGGTGACGGCGATGATCGGGATGGCGCGCAGCGTGCTATCATCCTTGATCCATTTGGTGACCTCGAGCCCCGACACGCCGGGCAGCTGGATGTCCATCAGGATCAGATCGGGATGGTGCTGCCGCGCCAGCTTCAGGGCTTCCAGCCCGTCGCGCGTCTCGAGCACGCGATAGCCCTGCACCTCGAGCAGGTCGCGGAACAGCTTCATGTTGAGCTCGTTGTCCTCGACAACCAGCACCGTCTTGGCGGTCGAAGCCGCCGGGCCGGTTGCGAGGTCGCTCATGTCGCCGATCCCCCTCTGCGCGCCGCGATCATCGGGGCCCCTCTAGCGCTAAGGCCGGACGCGGCGCCCGTCAAGCCCGGCGCGCGGCGGCCGCGATGAGCGGGACCCCGATGAGCACGGCGGGGCTTCCCTTCCTGTGCCGCGACTGCGGCGCCGCCGGGCGGCAGCCGGCGGCGGTCCGCCGCTGCCCGGGCTGCGGCTCGCCGCGCCGGGTGGTCCATGCCGAGCTCGACCGGCTCGCCGTCGCCCATATCGACTGCGACGCCTTCTACGCCAATGTCGAGAAGCGCGACGCCCCGGCGCTGCGCGACCGGCCGGTGATCGTCGGCGGCCGGCATCGCGGCGTGGTCCTGGCCGCCTGCTACGTCGCCCGGCTCTACGGCGTGCGCTCGGCGATGCCGATGTTCAAGGCGCTGGCCGCCTGCCCGGAGGCAGTGGTGGTGCCGCCCGACATGGCGAAGTACCGCCGGGTCGGCCACCAGATCCGCGCCATGATGCAGGCGCTGACCCCGCTGGTCGAGCCGCTGTCGATCGACGAGGCCTTCCTCGACCTCGCCGGCACCGAGCAGCTGCACCGCGCCTGGCCGGCGGCCAGCCTGGCGGCGCTGGCCCGGCGGATCGAGCGCGAGGTCGGCGTCACCGTGTCGATCGGGCTCAGCTACAACAAGTTCCTCGCCAAGGTCGCCTCCGACCTCGACAAGCCGCGCGGCTTCGCGGTGATCGGCCAGGCGGAGGCGGCGTCCTTCCTCGCGCCGCGCCCGGTCGACCTCATCTGGGGCGTCGGCAGCGCGCTGAAGGGCCGGCTGGCGCGCGACGGCATCGCCCGCATCGGCCAGCTGCAGCAGCGCGACGAGGCCGAGCTGGTGGCGCGCTACGGCAGCATGGGGCGGCGGCTCGCCCGCTTCGCCCGCGGCATCGACGACCGGCGGGTCGATCCCGACGCCCCGGCCCGCAGCGTCTCGGCCGAGACCACCTTCGACAGCGACCTCGCCGACCGGCAGGCGCTGGCCGCCGAGCTCTGGCCGCTCTGCGAGCGGGTGGCCGAGCGGCTGAAGCAGGGCGGGCTGGCGGCGCGCAACGTGGTGCTGAAGCTGAAGACCGCCGACTTCCGCATCCTCGCCCGCTCGCGCCGCCTGGAGACCCCGACGCAGCTCGCCGACCGGCTCTACCGGGTCGCCGCCGCGCTGCTCGCCGCCGAGGCTGACGGCCGGGCGTTCCGGCTGATCGGCGTCGGCACCGGCGACCTGGCGGCCGCCGCCGAGGCCGACCCGCCCGACCTGCTCGACCCCGCCGCCGAGCGCTCGGCCGAGGTCGAGCGGCTGATCGACCGGGTGCGGGCGGAGATCGGCGAGGACGCGATCCGGCTCGGTCGCGGCCTGCCGCGCCGCAGCTGAGCGGGGCTCAGCAGGAGGGCTTGACCGGCGCGATCTGCTTCAGCTTCGCGATCACCCGGAAGTTGCCGTAGTCGATGCGCAGCTCCTCGACCACGCCGTTCTCGTGGATGCTGAGGCGCTGCTCGTTGGTCGGCTCGGCGGCCTGGCCCTCGGCGCTGAAATAGGCGAGCAGGATGGGCCAGGTGTCGCCGTTGAGCAGCGGCGAGGCGATGCCGGCCGGCTCCGCCGGCTTCCGCGGCTTGCCGATCACCGCGTTGACGCCGAACAGGCCCTTGTCGTCCGAGCCGTCGAACACCTCGCGCCACATCAGCGTGTCGCCGGCCTCGGCATGGCGCAGCAACTCCAGGCTGTGCGCCGTCGGGAACAGGGTACCGGCCGGCAGCTGCACCGTCTTGCGGCTGGGCAGGCTGTAGACCGCCCGCCCGGCCTTGCCCGGGGCGTCGAGCGCGGCCTCGCCGCGATACTGGTCGGCCATCTCGCCGTTCTGCAGGTCGCGCACCAGGAAGCGATACTTCAGGCCGTCCTTGGACTCCCAGGAAAGCAGGCTCCAGCCGATCTGCGCGCTCTCGTTGCTGCTGTAGGTCACCGTCATCAGCGACTTCTGGGTGACCGTCCAGCCGGAGCAGGAATCGGCCCACTCGAACTCCATCGAGCCCTGCACGTCGACCACGTCGCTCGCCGGGTTGGCGCTGTCGAGCGACAGCTCGTAGCTCGCGCGGTGCGGCGCGACCTGGGCGGCCGGCGCCGGGTTGGCGGCCGCGGCGACAATCAGCATCAGGACGGCGGCGGCGAGCCGCGCGGTCAGGGTCATCCGAGAGCCATCCAGGGTCGTTGCCGGCAGAGGGCGTTGGCGAGCAAGAGCGCGGCGGATTTTGTCATGCTTCCCGGCGCGACGATAGTATCGTCCGCGGCCGTTCGACCCGTCGCGACAGGATCCCGCCATGACCGCCCGCCCCGTCATCTACGTCTCCCGCCGGCTGCCGCCCGCGGTCACCGAGCGGCTGATCCGCCACTTCGAGGCCCGGCTCAACCCGGAGGACCGGCTGCCCGACGCGGCCGCCCTGCTGGCCGGCGCGGCCGGCGCCGACGGGCTGCTGGTCTGCCCGACCGACAAGGTCAATGCCGAGGTGATCGGCCGGCTGCCCGACAGCATCCGCATCATCTCGACCTTCTCGGTCGGCTTCGACCATGTCGACTTGGCCGCGGCCAAGGCGCGCGGCCTGGTGGTGACCAACACGCCCGACGTGCTGACCGACGCCACCGCCGACTGCGCCATGCTGCTGCTGCTCGCCGCCGCGCGGCGCGCGCACGAGGGCGAGCGGCTGGTGCGCGAGGACCGCTGGGGCGCCTGGGCGCCGACCGGCATGCTGGGGACCCACCTCGGCGGCAAGCGGCTCGGCATCTACGGCATGGGCCGCATCGGCCAGGCGGTCGCCCGCCGCGCCCGCGCCTTCGACATGCAGATCCACTATCACGACCTCGCCCGGCTGCCGCCGGAGCGCGAGCAGGGCGCGGTCTACCACGACACGCCGGAGCAGCTGCTGGCGGTCAGCCAGTTCCTCTCGCTGCACTGCCCGGCGACGCCGGAGACCCGCCGCTTCCTCGACCGCCGCCGCATCGCCCTGCTGCCGGACGGCGCCATCGTGGTCAACACGGCGCGCGGCGCTATCGTCGACGACGGCGCGCTGATCGAGGCGCTCAATTCCGGCAAGCTCGCCGCCGCCGGCCTCGACGTGTACGAGAACGAGCCGGCGATCGACCCGCGCTACCGCAGCGTCGAGAACTGCTTCCTGCTGCCGCATCTCGGCAGCGCCACCGTCGAGACCCGCGACGCCATGGGCTTCAAGTGCCTCGACAGCCTGGCGGCCTTCTTCGCCGGCCGGCCGGTGCCGGACCGGGTTGTGTAGCCGTCCAGGCAATCCGTGCGAGCCTCATCCGTCGACAAGCTCAGGATCAGGCCATCGAGATCGCGCCCGTCTCTCTCACCTCGTCGTGAGCCTGTCGAAGGGCGAGGTCGGCACGGCCGCGCCGCCATCGCGGCGCGAGGACAACGCTCCTATCTCGCCGGATTGCCCGCCGGCTGCTGCTGCGTGATGCAGTGGATGCCGCCGCCGCCGTAGAAGATGTCGATGGCCGGCACCTGCACGACCTGGCGGTCGGGGAAGGCCTTCTGCAGCGTGTCGAAGGCGCGCTTGTCCTGCGGGTCCTCGAAGGCCGGCATCACCACGCCGCCATTGGCGACGTAGAAGTTGATGTAGGAGAGCGGCATGCGCCGCCCGTCGTCGAGCAGGCGGCGGGCCGGCTGCTCGATCTCGATGATCTCGAGCGCGCGGCCCTGGGCGTCGCGCGCCGCGCGCAGCCGCGCCAGGTTCTCCGACAGCGCCGCGTGGTTGCCGTCGGTGCTGTCGTTGGTGGTCAGCGCCAGCACCACGCCCGGCCGCACGAAGCAGGCGATCTCGTCGACATGGCCGTCGGTGTCGTCGTCCTCCAGCCCGCCGCCGAGCCAGATCACCTTGCGCACGCCGAGATGCCGGGCGAACAGTTCCTCGACGTCGGCCCGCGCCATGCCCGGATTGCGGTTGGGATTGAGCAGGCAGCTCTCGGTGGTGAGCAGCGTGCCCTCGCCGTCGACATGGATGGCGCCGCCCTCCATCACCATCGGCACGGCGTAGCGGCGCATGTCGAGATGGGCGAGCACCGCCTCGGCGACCGCGCCGTCGCGCTCGTGGTCGGCATACTTGCCGCCCCAGGCGTTCCACAGCCAGTCGAGCCCGGCGACGTTGCCGCGGCCGTCGACCACGAAGGTCGGGCCGTTGTCGCGCATCCAGGAATCGTCGTGCGGCAGGGAGAAGGTGCTGATCCCCGACCCGGTGAGCAGCGACACCTCGGCGACGTTCTTCGGCTTGGTGATCATCGTCACCGGCTCGAAGCGGGCGATCGCCTCGGCGACCTCCGAATAGGCCTCGCGCGCCGCCTCGATGCGGTCGCCCCAGAGCTCGACGCGGCAGGGCCACTCCATCCAGCAGCGGCTGTGCGGCGCCCACTCCGCAGGCATGAAGAAGCCGTCATCGGCGGGATACGCCACGTCCTTCCCTCTCGATTGTTGCCGGAAGCAGGGACTCTAGAGAGCGCCCGGCGCTTTTGCAATCGCCGGCCGCCGGCCTCGGCGGCGGCCTCGCGGCGGCTCAGGCGGCGACGTGGATCGGCGGCCGCCGGTCGCGCCAGGGCATCGCCTCCTCGAGCGCGCCGGCGATCCGGAACAGCCGCGCCTCGTCGCCGAAGCGGCCGACCAGCTGCAGCCCGAGCGGCAGGCCCTGCGGGCTCCAGCCGAGCGGCAGCGACATCGCCGGCTGGCCGGTCGCGTTGAACAGCGCGGTGAAGCTCTCGATCGGCGCGAGATGGTCGAACAGGTCCTTGACCGTCGCGCCCGGCTCGTCCAGCCGGTGCGCGTCGAGCGGCAGCGGCGGCACCGTCATGGTCGGCGTCAGCAGCAGGTCGACATCCCCGAAGAACGCGGCGACCTGGCGGGTGACGCGGTTGTACTCCGCCTCGGCATCGAGGAAGCGGACCGCGCCCAGCGCGATGCCCGCCTGGTAGACCGCCCAGGTGGTGGTCTGCAGCAGGCCCGGCGCCGGGGTCCGCCCGAGCGCCGCCGCGCCCGCCGCGATGCCGTGCGCGGTGTGGCCGCACCACAGGTCGATCTGCGCCGCCAGGAAGCTCTCGTAGTCGAAGCGCGGGCTGGCCTCGACCACCTCGTGGCCCATCGATTCCAGCAGGCGCGCCGTCGCGTGCGTCGCCGCGACGACGGCCGGGTCGACCGGCAGCCCGGACCAGGCGGTGGTCGTGAAGGCGATGCGGCAGGGCTCCGGCCGGGCGCCGACCTCGGCCAGCCACGGCCGCTCCGGCGGCGCGATCTCGAACGGGTCGCCGACCCCGGAGCCCGCTGTCGCGTCGAGCAGCGCGGCGCAATCGCGCACCGTGCGGGTCAGCATGAAGCCGATCGCCATGCCGCTGTAGGGATCGCCGTCACCGGGCGCGGCGCTGATCCGGCCCCGCGTCGGCTTCAGCCCGACCAGGCCGCAGCAGGAGGCCGGGTTGCGGATCGAGCCGCCGCCATCGCCGCCCTGCGCCACGGGCACGACGCCGGCCGCCACCGCCGCCGCGCCGCCGCCGGTGGAGCCCGCGGTGGAGCGCGCGGGATCCCAGGGATTGCGCGTGATCCCGCAGAGCGCCGAGACGGTGAGCGCGGCGAGCCCGAGCTCCGACGAGGCGGTGCGGCCGAGATTGACCAGGCCGGCCCGGCGCAGCCGGACCATCAGCTCGGAATCCTCGTCCGGCGCATAGCCGGCGAAGAGCTTCGAGCCCATCTCGCCGCGCACCCCCTTCTCGATCGGGAAGTCCTTGACCAGCGTCGGCACGCCGCCGAACGGGCCGGCCGGCTCGGGCAGCCGCTCGAGCCGCTCCGGAAAGGTCTCGAGCACGGCATTGAGCCGCGGATTGACCTTCGCCGCCCCGGCGAGCGCCAGCGCGCCCAGCTCGCGCGGGGCGACCTCGCGCCGGCGCACCAGCTCGGCCAGCCCCAGCCCGTCCTGTCGCGCATATTCATCGAGCATCATGACGCCACCTCCCGGATATCGGCCGGCTCGCGGCGCCGCATGTCGGGAATCGCCGCGAGCAGCGCCTTCGTGTAGTCCTCGCGCGGCGCGGCGAAAACCTGCTCGGTCGGGCCGGCCTCGACCAGCCGGCCATGGCGCATCACGGCGACGCGCTCGCAGAGATGCCGCACCACGGCGAGGTCGTGCGAGATCAGCACCAGGCTGAGATTCATCTCCGCGCGCAGCCTCTCGAACAGGCCGAGGATCTGCGCCTGGATGGTGACGTCGAGCGCCGAGGTGACCTCGTCGGCGATGATCAGCTGCGGCTCGAGCGCCAGCGCCCGGGCGATGCCGACCCGCTGGCGCTGGCCGCCGGAGAGCTGGCTCGGCCGGCGCCGCAGCAGGGCCTCGGGCAGCTCGACCCTGGCGACCAGCGCCGCCACCCGCGCCGCAATCTCCGAGCGCGGGCAGAGCCGATGCTGGCTGAGCGGCTCGGCCAGCGTCTGGGCGACCGTGAAGCTCGGGTTGAGCGAGGTGAAGGGATCCTGGAAGACCATCTGCACGGCGCGGCGGAAGCGCTGGCGCTCGCCCGCGCGCAGCGCCTCGACCGGCGCGCCGTCGAACAGGATGCGGCCGCCGGCCACCGGCGCCAGCCCGACGATGGCCCGCGCGATGGTGCTCTTGCCCGAGCCGCTTTCGCCGACGATGCCGAGCGTCTCGCCGCGGCCGAGCGCCAGCTCGATGCCGTCGACGGCGCGGATCAGGTGCGGCGGCCGCCGGCGCAGCCAGTCGACGACCCCGCCGGACTGGCGGAAGGTGACCTCGAGCCGCTCCAGCCGGAGCAGCGGCGGGCCGGCGGCGGCGCGCGGCGGCGCCGGCGGCATCAGCGCCGGCTGCGAGGCGATCAGCTGGCGGGTGTACTCGGCGCGCGGCCGCTCGATCACCTGCCGCACCGCGCCGGTCTCGACCACCTTGCCGTCCTTCATGACGACGACGCGGTCGCACATCTCGGCGACGACGCCGAGATCGTGCGACACCAGGACGATCGACAGGCCGCGCTCGCGCCGCAGCCGGCGCAGCAGCGCCAGGATCTGCGCCTGCACGGTGACGTCGAGCGCGGTGGTCGGCTCGTCGGCGATCAGCAGCGCCGGGTCGCAGGCGAGCGCCGCGGCGATCATCACCCGCTGCCGCATGCCGCCGGAGAGCTGGTGCGGATAGGCGTCGACCCGGCGCTGCGGCTCCGGGATCGCCATGTCGGCGAGCAGCTCGACGGCGCGCTTGCGCGCCGCCCGGGCGGAGAGCCCCTCATGCACCTGCAGGGCCTCGCCGACCTGGCGGCCGACCGGCATCAGCGGGTCGAGATGGGTCGACGGGTTCTGGAAGATCATCGCCACCCGCTCGCCGCGCAGCCGGGCGAGCTCGGCCGCGCCCAGCGCGAGCACGTCCTGGCCCTCGAGCCGGATGCGGCCGCCGTGGATCACCGCATTGCCGGGCAGCAGGCGCATCACCGAGCGGCACGCCACCGTCTTGCCGGAGCCGCTCTCGCCGACGATGCCCAGAACCTCGCCGGCGGCGAGATCGAAGGAGACGCCGGCCAGCGCCTGCACGGGCCCGTGCGCCGTGTCGAAGGCGATCGAGAGATCCTCGACCGCGAGCAGCTTCGCGGGCTCGCTCACGGCGCGGTCTGCAGCGTCCGGGCGAGCCCGTCGGCCACCAGGGAGAAGCCCAGCGCCAGCGTCACGATGGCGATGCCGGGGAACAGGCAGATCCACCAGGCGGTCTCGAGATAGACCTTGCCGTCGGCGATCAGCACGCCCCATTCCGCGGTCGGCGGCTGCACGCCGAGGCCGAGGAAGCCGAGCGACGAGCCGAGCACGATGGTCAGCACCGCGTCGGTCATTACGAATACGACCGAGGGCGCGATGGCGTTGGGCAGCAGGTGGCGCGCCATCAGCCTGAGCTCGCCGACGCCGATGGTGCGGGCCGCCAGCACGAAGTCGGCGTGGCGCAGCACGATGACCTCGGAGCGCACCAGCCGCGCATAGGTCACCCAGTTCACCAGGGTGAGCGAGATCAGGTAGCTGGCGAGGCCGGGCTGCAGCACCGCGACGATGGCGATGACCAGGACGAAGTAGGGGAAGGCCACCGTGACGTCGAGGATGCGCATCAGCACGGTGTCGGCCCAGCCGCCGAAATTGCCGGCGAGCAGCCCGACGATAGTGCCGACGATGAACGGCCCGACGACGCCGAAGAAGGCCATCATGAGATCGATGCGGGCCCCGGCCAGCACGCGGGTCAGCATGTCGCGCCCGAAGCTGTCGGTGCCGAGCCAGTGGCCGGGGCCGGGCGGCAGCAGCGCGTGCGCGAGGTCGACGGCGATCGGGTCGTAGCCGGTCAGGCCGGGGCCGACCAGCGCCAGCAGCACCCAGCCCAGCACGATCGCCGCGCCCGCCAGCAGCGCCGGGGGCGCGCGGCGGAGCCGGCGGCCGAGGCCGGCGCGGGCGGGCATCGTCCCGGCGCCGAGGCTCACAGCTTGACCCTGGGATCGAGGGCGACGGTGACGAGGTCGACCACGAAGCTGGTGATCACCACCCCGACCGAGAAGACCAGGGTCACCCCCTGGACCACGAAGTAGTCGCGCGTCAGCACGGCGCGGACCATGAGCTGGCCGAGGCCGGGGATGTTGAAGACCGATTCGACCACCACGGTGCCGCCGATCAGGAACGAGACGACGATGCCGAGCAGGCTGACGGTCGGCAGCAGCGAGTTGCGGAAGACGTGGCGGAAGAAGACGCGGTTCTCCGACAGTCCCTTGGAGCGGCCGGCCATGGCGTAGTCGGCGCCGAGCTGCGCCACCAGGGTCGAGCGCAGGTTGCGGGTCAGGATCGGCGCCACCGCCACGGCGATGGTGAGCGAGGGCAGGAACAGGTGCCAGAGCTGCTCGCCGAAGCTGCCGCCGGCGCCCGAGACCGGGAACAGCTTGAGGCGCAGGCTGAGGAACATGATCATCATCAGCCCGAACCAGAAGGACGGCGTTCCCAGCGCGGTGACGCAGAAGATCCGGACCAGCTGGTCCGGCCAGCGTCCGGGATGGCGCGCCGCCAGGATGGCGAGCGCCAGGGTCAGCGCGGTCGCCAGCACCAGGCCGTAGACCAGCAGCATCAGGGTCGGCGCCAGCCGCTGGCCGATCACCTCGGCGACCGGCGCGCGGAAGGCGAGCGACTGGCCGAGATCGCCGCGCAGCAGGTTCAGGACGTAGTAGCCGTATTGCACCAGCACCGGCTGGTCGAGGCCGTAGCGCGCGCGCACCGCCTCGATCGCCTCCTGGGTGGCGCGCGGTCCCAGCATCACTCGCACCGGATCGCCCGGCGTCAGCTGGGCGAGCACGAAGGTGACCAGGCTGATGCCGATCAGCACCGGCAGCAGCTGCAGCGGCCGGCGCAGGACGACGCGGTAGCGGTCCATCGGGTCGGGAGACGATCGCGGCGGCCGCGGCCGGCGTCCGGGGACGCCGGCCGCGGCGCCGGGTCAGCCGAGGGTCACCTCGTCAATCGTCGAGAACTGGTAACCGGGATTGAGGACCAGCCCCTGCAGCTTGGCGCTGCTGGCATTGTGGTAGGGCGGGCAGAACAGCGCGACCTGCGCCACCTCATCGACGGCGATCTTCTGGATCTCGAAGTACATCGCCTTGCGCTTGTCGCCGTCCTGCTCGCCGGCCGCCACGTCGAGCAGCTGGTTCACCCGGTCGTTGTTGTAGCGGGTGTAGTAGGACTTGTTCTCGCCGGCGCCCCACACCGCCCAGCGCAGCGCGTTGTCGGGGTCGCGGGTCTCGTTGTACCACCAGTTCAGCGTCGCCTGGTAATCGCCGTCGACCAGCCGGTTCCAGGACGCGGTGGAATCGACCTTGGCGATGTTGACGGTGATGCCGGCCTCGGCGAGCTGCGACTGGATCAGCACGGCGCAGCGCTCGTAGGTGCTGTCGCCGGCGGCGAACATCAGCTCGAAGCTGACCGCCGGCTTGCCGGCCTCGGCCAGCAGGCTCTTGGCCTTGGCGACGTCGCGGGCGATCACCGGCAGGTCGGTGTTGAAGTAGTTGAGGGTCGGCGACATCACCGAGGTCGCCGGCACCGCCGTGCCGAGCGTGACCGCGTCGCCGATCGCCTTGCGATCGATGGCGTAGCTCACCGCCTGGCGCACCTTGAGGTCGTTGAAGGGCGCGGCGGAATGGTTGATCAGCATCTCCTGCATGATGGTGGTCGGCTCCGGCTTGGCCTGGAAGCCGGCGGAGGCGAGCTGCTGCATCAGCGGGAACGGCACGACCAGCGCCGCGTCGAGCTCGCCCGCCTGCAGCATCGAGACCCGGGTGTTGTCGTCGGCGACGAACACCGCCTCGATGCCGTCGAGATGCGGCATGCCCTCGCGGTAGTAGTGCGGGTTGCGCTCGAGCACGACGCGGTCGCCCTTGCGCCACTCGACCAGGCGGAACGGCCCGGAGGAGACCGGGTTCTGCGCGAACTTCTCGTCGCCCATCTTCTCGACCGCCGCCTTCGGCACGATGCCGCTGTTCCAGATCTCGGTCAGCGTCAGGAAGGGCGTGAACTTCTTGTCGAGATGCATCACCACGGTGCTGGGACCGGTCGCCTCGGCCTTGACCAGCCGCTGGAACGGCGCGGCATAGGCGGAATCCTTCTGCCAGCGCATCCGGGTGTAGCTGAAGGCGACGTCCTCGGCGGTGATCGGCGTGCCGTCGGAGAACTTCGCCTCGCGCAGCTTGAAGGTGTAGGTGAGCCCGTCGGGCGAGACCTCCCAGGACTCGGCGAGCGCCGGGAAGAGCTGGCCGCGGTCGGCCGAGGCGCGCTGCAGCCGGGCGTACATGATGCCCTGGATCAGGATGTCGGGACCGTAGACGGTCTTGATCGGGTCGAGGGTCAGCACCTCCTCGGCCATGCCGAGCCGCAGCACCTTCTTGCCGTCCGCCCGCGCCTTCAGCGGCAGGGCCGAGATCGCGGCCAGGCTGGCCGCGCCCTTGAGGAACGTACGCCGACGCATGGTGATACCTCTCCTGTTGGCTGTCGTGAGCGGCGGGGTCAGGCCGCGCCGCGATGCTCGTCGAGGAACGCCCGCAACGTAGCGATATAGGCCTCGGGCTCCTCGTAGAACGGCATGTGCGAGCTGTTCTTGAAGACCTTGAGGCGGGAGTTGGGCAGCCGCCGGTGGATGCGCGCCGCGCTGTCCGGCGTCAGCTCGTCGTGGTGGCCGCACAGCACCAGGCAGGGCTGCCCGATGCGCGGCAGGTCGGCGAGCCGGTCCCAGTCCTTCAGGTTGCCGACGCAGGTGAACTCGTTCGGCCCCCACATCCCGCCATAGATCTCCATGTTGATGCCGGTCATCGAGCGCTGCAGCGGCGCCGGCCAGTGGTCGAGACGGCAGACATGGCGGTAGTTGAGGATGGCGATGGCGCCGAGATATTCCGGATGCTCGGTGGTGCCCTCGGCCTCGTGCCGGGCCATCATCGCCACCGTCTCCGGCCCGAGCGCGGCGCGCAGCCGCTGCACGTCCTGCAGGTGCAGCGCGATCTCGCCGGTGCCGTTGGCGCAGACGAAGGTGCGGGCGCCTTCGGGATAGGTCAGCAGGTACTCGAAGCCGAGCCAGGTGCCCCAGGACTGGCCGAGCAGATGGACCCGGCCGAGGCCGAGCGCCCGGCGCACCGTCTCGACCTCCTCGACATAGCGGCCGATGGTCCACAGCGACGGATCGCTCGGCCGGTCCGAGCGGCCGGTGCCGAGCTGGTCGTGGATGACCACGCGATAGCCGTGGTCGGCCATGATGCTGTGGCTGTCGCGCAGGTAGTCGCAGGGCAGGCCCGGCCCGCCATTGAGGCAGAACAGCACCTCGTCGCCGCGACCGAAGCTGTAGACCTGGACCTCGTGACTCCCGACCTTGACGCGATATTCGTCGTCCGGCTGGCGCTCGCCGGACCCGGCTGGCTGCGACATCGGCCCCCCAAGGAAACGCGGTGTTTCGCACGGCTCGTTGGCCGCGCGCGGGGCGGAGCATAGCACGTCGCCGGAAAATGCAAGCGGTGCGACTGTCGCGCCGCGGCCGCCTCTGGTACCCTCGCCGGCATGAGCGAGCTTGCCGTCGTCGAGATCTCCGGGCCGCCGCGCGAGCGCGGCCGCCAGCATGGCGAAGCGTTGCGACCGGCGATCCGTGCGCTCGACGGCCGCTGGCGCGCATTCGTCGAGCAGGGGACGCGGCTGCCCGCCGACGGCTTCGTCGAGCGCTTCCTCGCCGAGACCGACTTCGTGCCGGCCATCGAGCGCTGGACCCCCGGCCTGCTCGAGGAGGTGCGCGGCATCGCCGAGGGAGCCGGCCTGCCCTTCCCCACCCTGCTCGCCATCCAGCTGATGGACGAGGAGTGGTGGTACGCGCAGGCGCTCGCCGGCCATCCCCATTGCAGCAGCCTCGGCCGGGTCGGCGGCGGCCGGGCGCTGGTCGCGCAGAACATGGACCTGCCGAGCTGGATGGACGGCGCCCAGGCGGTGCTGCGGCTGCGCGGCGGCGCCGACGCCCCGGACGCGATCCTGCTCACCGTCGCCGGCATGGTCGGGCTGTGCGGCGTCAACGCCGCCGGGCTGGGCGTCTGCGTCAACACCCTGGCGCAGCTGCCGCACTGCCCGGACGGGCTGCCGGTCGCCTTCGTCGTGCGCGGCCTGCTCGCCCGCCGCCGGCTGGCCGAGGCGGAGACCTTCCTGCGCGACGTGCGGCACGCCTCCGGGCAGAACTACGTCGTCGCCAGCACCGAGGGGCTGATCGACCTGGAATGCTCGGCCGCGGGTGCCGTGCCGGTCCGCCCGGGCTCCGCGCCGCCCGGCAGCGCCTGGCACACCAACCATCCGCTGGCCGGCGCGCAGCCGCCCGGCACCGACGAGAGCAACAGCGGCCGGCGGATGCGCACGCTCGATCGCTGCCTCGCCGCCGAGACCGGGCCGTGGGACGCCGCGCTCGCCCGGCGGGTGCTGGCCGACCGCAGCGACGCCGAGCATCCGGTCTCGCGCCGGCTGGAGCCGGGCGCGGGCTTCTCCACCTTCGCCAGCGTCGTCTGGCAGCTGGCCGGGCAGCCGACCGCCGAGATCGCCCCCGGCCCGCCCTGCAGCACGCCCTATCGCAGCCTGGGCTTCGGCCCGGCCGAGGCTCCGGCGGCCGCCTGACGCCTCGCGCCACCGAGGCCGCCGCATGAGCGAGCCGCCGCGCTTCGATGCCGACTTCCGGGCGCAGCTCGAGCAGCTCTTCGTCTGGCGGCGGGACGTCCGCCGCTTCCGGCGCGATCCGGTCGATCCCGGCGATCTCGCCGAGATCCTGCGCCAGGCCTGCCTGGCGCCCTCGGTCGGCCTGAGCCAGCCCTGGCGCTTCGTCCTCGTCGAGTCGGCCGAGCGCCGCCGGGCGGTTCGCGCCAGCTTCGAGCGCTGCAACGCCGCCGCCCTGCAGGACTATCGCGACGAGCGCGCCCGGCTCTACGCCACCCTGAAGCTCGCCGGCCTCGACGAGGCGCCCGTGCACCTGGCCGTGCTGGCGGACGAGCAGCCGCCGCGCGGCCACGGTCTCGGGCGCCGCACCATGCCGGAGATGCTGCGCTACTCGGCGGTGACCGCCGTCCACACGCTGTGGCTGGCGGCGCGGGCCCGCGGCATCGGCGTCGGCTGGGTGTCGATCCTCGATCCCGCCGAGGTCGTCGCCGTGCTGGACCTGCCCGCCAGCTGGTCGCTGGTCGCCTATCTCTGCATCGGCTGCCCGCTCGAGGAGCACGCCACGCCCGAGCTCGAGCGGCAGCGCTGGGAGGAAGTCGACCCGGCGTGCCGCGAGGTGCTGCGCCGGTAGAGTGCGACGGGCTCGGTCGCGGCCCGGCTACGCCTTCTTCGCCGGCGGCAGATCGAGCTTGATGTGCAGCTCCTTGAGCCGGGCCGGCGGGACCTCGGCCGGAGCCTGCATCATCAGGTCGAGCGCCTGCTGGTTCATCGGGAAGGCGACGACCTCGCGGATGTTCGGCTCGTCCGCCAGCAGCATGACGATGCGGTCGATGCCGGGCGCCGAGCCGCCGTGCGGCGGGGCCCCGAGCTTGAGCGCCGAGAGCATGCCGCCGAAGCGCGCCTCGACCTCCTCCTTGCCGTAGCCGGCGATGGCGAAGGCCTTGTACATGACCTCGGGCAGGTGGTTCCGGATGGCGCCGCTCGACAGCTCGATGCCGTTGCAGACGATGTCGTACTGGTAGGCCTTGATGGTCAGCGGATCCTGCGTCTCGAGCGCCTTGAGCCCGCCCTGCGGCATCGAGAACGGGTTGTGGCTGAACTCGATCTTGCCCAGCTTCTCGTCGAATTCATACATCGGGAAGTCGACGATCCAGCAGAAGCGGAACTGCTTCTCGTCGATCAGGCCGAGCTCGCGGCCGAGCCGGGTGCGCACCGTGCCGGCGAACTTCTCGGCGGTTCCCTTGCCGTCGCAGACGAAGAACAGCGCGTCGCCGTCGGCCACCTTCGCGGCGGCGCGCAGCTGCTGGATGCGCTCGGCGTCGAGGTTCTTGGCGATCGGCCCCTTGGCGCCGTCGGCGGCGAAGGCGATGTAGCCGAGCCCGCCCGCCCCCTGCTCGCGCGCCCACTCGTTGAGCTTGTCGAAGAAGCTGCGCGGCCGGTCGGCAGCGCCCGGCGCCGGGACCGCGCGCACGATGGCGCCCTCGGCGACGCGGCGGGCGAACAGGCCGAAGCCGGAGCCGGCGAAGATCGACCCGACGTCGGCGATCTCGATCGGGTTGCGCAGGTCGGGCTTGTCGCTGCCGTACTTCAGCATCGCCTCGTCGAAGGCGATGCGCGGGAACGGCATCGGCCCGACCGCGCGGTCGCCCTTGAACTCGTCGAAGACGCCGTGCAGCACCGGCTCGAGCGCCGCGAAGACATCCTCCTGGGTGACGAAGGACATCTCGAAGTCGAGCTGGTAGAACTCGCCCGGCGAGCGGTCGGCGCGGCTGTCCTCGTCGCGGAAGCAGGGCGCGATCTGGAAGTAGCGGTCGAAGCCGGCGATCATCAGCAGCTGCTTGAACTGCTGCGGCGCCTGCGGCAGGGCGTAGAACTTGCCGGGATGCAGCCGGCTCGGCACCAGGAAGTCGCGCGCGCCCTCGGGCGAGCTCGAGGTCAGGATCGGCGTCTGGAACTCGGTGAAGCCCGCCGCCACCATGCGCCGGCGGATGCTGGCGATGACCTGGGCGCGCAGCATGATGTTGCGGTGGATCTTCTCGCGCCGGAGGTCGAGGAAGCGGTAGCGCAGCCGGAGCTCCTCGCTGGCATCCTCGTCGCTCGCCACCTGCAGGGGCAGCAGCTCGGCCGCCGACTGCAGCTCGAAGGAGTCGATGCGCAGCTCGACCTCGCCGGTCGGCAGCTTCGGGTTGACCGTCTCGGCCGGTCGCTCCACCACCCTGCCGGTGACGGTGACGACGCTCTCCGGCCGCGCCGACTCGACGGCCTGCAGCAGCGGGCTGGAGACGTCGACGACGCACTGCGTGACGCCGTAATGGTCGCGCAGGTCGAGGAATAGCAGGTTGCCGTGATCGCGCTTGCGGTGCACCCAGCCGGAGAGCCGGGCGATGCCGCCCGCGTCGGCGCGGCGCAGCTGGCCGCAGGTGTGGGTGCGGTAGAGGTGCATGGCGGCGGTCCGGCGAAGCTGGGAAAACGGCCGGCAAGAGGCACTTAAAGCCCCCCGCTTGTCAAGGCGCCAGCCGTCCCGCGCTCGTCCCGCGCGGCGCGGCGCCGCCGCGGCCGCCAGGGCCGGAACGGGTTGCCCCGGCCCGGGTTGATCAGGCGGTGCGGCAGGCGTTGCCTTGCCGCGCCGGCCCCGAGCAGGCGAGAGGCACCACCCTGACCGCGACCGCATCGACAGAGGACCGCGCGAGCCTGGACGCGATCGGCTTCGGCATCTACCGGATCGACGGCGAGGGCCGCTGCCGCTTCATCAACCCGGCCGGGCTGGCGATGCTCGGCTACGAGGCGGCCGAGGTGCTCGGGCGCAACATGCACGAGCTGATCCATCACAGCCATCCCGACGGCTCGCCCTACCCGCAATCCGCCTGCCCGCTGCTGGCCGCGCAGCGCGGCGGCCGGCCGGTGCGGCTGTTCAACGAGGTGCTGTGGCGCAAGGACGGCAGCTTCTTCGCCGCCGAGTACTCGGCCTGGCCGGTCCTGGAGGACGGCACGGCGAACGGCAGCGTGGTCAGCTTCGTCGACAGCCGCGACCAGGGCGAGGCGCAGCGCCGGCTGGCGCTGCAGGTGACGGTCAGCCGCATCCTCACCGGCGCGGCCGACCTGCCGACGGTGCTCGGCCAGCTGCTCGCCGCCATCGGCGGCGCGCTCGGCTGCCAGGCCGGGCTGTTCTGGAACCTCGACCGCCGCGAGCGTCTGCTCGACCCCGAGGCGAGCTGGGCGGCCCCCGGCATCGAGGCCGCGCTGCGCGAGGCGGCCGAGCCGCTGCCGCTCGCCCAGGGCTCCGGCCTGCCCGGCCGCGTCTGGCAGGCCGGCGAGCTGGTCGCGCTGGACGACGTCGCCGCCGCCGACCCCTCCCCCCGCGTCCGGCTGGCTGCGGCGGCCGGGCTTCCGGTCGGGCTCGCCTTCCCCGTCAATATCGGCCGGCGCATGCTCGGCGTGGTCGAGATGTTCCGCCGCGATCCGCTCGAGCTCGACGACGCCTTCCGCGACAATGTCGCCGCGCTCGGCCAGCACATCGGCCAGTATCTCCGGCGCAAGCGGGCCGAGGAGGCGCTGAAGGAGCGCGAGGAGGAGTTCCGGGCGCTCGCCGACAACATCGCGCAGCTCGCCTGGATGGCCGACGCCGGCGGCGCCGCCTACTGGCTCAACAAGCGCTGGTACGAGTTCACCGGCGCGACGCCGGAGGAGAGCCAGGGCCTGGACTGGACCCGGCTCCTCCATGCCGACCATGCCGGGCGGGTGATCGAGCGCTTCCGCGCCGCCATCGCCGGCGGCACGCCGTGGGAGGACACCTTCCCGCTGCGCGGCCGCGACGGCGGCTACCGCTGGTTCCTCAGCCGGGCCCTGCCGATCCGCGACGAGGCCGAGCGCATCGTCCGGTGGGTCGGCACCAACACCGACATCACCGAGCAGCGCCGCATCGAGCAGGAGCTGGAGGCGGCCAAGGAGCAGGCCGAGGACGCCAACCGGGCCAAGAGCCAGTTCATCGCCAACATGAGCCACGAGCTGCGCACGCCGCTCTCGGCGGTGATCGGCTATTCCGAGATGCTGGCCGAGGAGGTCGAGGATCTCGGCCCGGAGGCCGCCTCCTTCCGCGAGGATCTCGGCAAGATCGAGGCGAGCGCCCGCCATCTGCTGAGCCTGATCAGCGGCGTGCTCGATATCTCGAAGATCGAGGCCGGCCGGACGGAGGTCGAGGCGGAGGCCTTCGAGGTCGGCGCCGTGCTCGACGAGGTCGCCGCGACCGTGCAGTCGCTGGTCGCCAAGCGGGGCAACCGGCTGGCGCTCGAGCCCGGCCCGGAGCTGGGGACGATGTACTCCGACGTCGTCAAGCTGCGGCAGTGCCTGTTCAACCTGCTGTCGAACGCCGCCAAGTTCACTGAGGGCGGCGAGATCCGGCTGGCGGCGCGGCGCGAGGGCGACCGCGTCACCTTCACGGTCTCCGACACCGGCATCGGCATGGACGCCGCGCAGCTCGCGCGCCTCTTCCAGCGCTTCTCGCAGGCCGACGCCTCGACCACGCGGCGGTTCGGCGGCACCGGCCTGGGGCTCGCCATCACCAAGGCCTTCGCCGAGATGCTGGGCGGCGGCATCGCCGTCGAGAGCCGCCCGGGAGAGGGCACCGCCTTCGCCCTCTGGCTGCCGGCCGACCTGCGCGCCCCGGTGGGGCCGGAGGGCGAAGGCGAGGTGCATGCCGACGGCGCCACGGCGAGCCGCGTGCTGGTGATCGACGACGACCCGCACATGCGCGACCTGATGACCCGGTTCCTGCGCCGCGAGGGCTTCGGCGTCGCGGTCGCGCCGGGCGGCGCGACGGGCCTCCGGCTCGCCCGCGAGCTGCATCCCGCCGCCATCCTGCTCGACGTCATGATGCCGAGCATGGACGGCTGGACGGTGCTGGCCGAGCTCAAGGCGGACCCGGCGGTGGCCGACATCCCGGTGATCATCATCAGCATGATCCGCGAGAAGGGGCTGGCCTACTCGCTCGGCGCCGCCGAGTACTTCACCAAGCCGATCCAGTGGACCCGCCTGAAGCAGGTCGTCGAGCGCTTCCGCAGCGAGGCCGGGCCGGGCGCCGCGCTGATCGTCGAGCCCGACGCCGCGACCCGCGAGGCGCTGCGCGACATCATGAGCGCCGAGGGCTGGCAGGTCGCCGCCGCTGCGGACGGCGTCGAGGCGGTACAGCGCCTGGCCGAGCGCCGGCCGGACCTGCTGCTGGTCAATCTCGAGCTGCCGGAGGGCGAGGCCTTCGCCCTGCTCCGCCGGCTGCGCAACGAGCCGCACTGGCGGACCATCCCGGTGATCGCGCTGGCCGAGGGCGGGCTGCCGGAGAGCGAGCGGGCGCGGCTCCGCGGCCAGGTGCGGCAGGTGATCCGCACCGGCGAGGACAGCTCGGACGAGCTGGTCGCCGAGCTGCGCCGCATCGCCGGCGGCCGCGCGGCGGCGTCCGCAACGGCAAGCGAGGGGGACCATGGCTAGGCTGCTGCTCGTCGAGGACACGCAGGAGATCTGGGACTTCCTGTCGCGCCGGCTGGCCCGGCGCGGCCACCAGGTGGCGCTCGCCCATGACGGGGCCGAGGGGCTCGCCAAGGCGCGCAGCGACCGGCCGGAGCTGATCCTGCTCGACATGAACCTGCCGGTGATGGACGGCTGGACCGCCGCCCGGACGCTGAAGGACGACCCGGCCACGGCGGCGATCCCGATCATCGCGCTGACCGCCCACGCGCTGGCCGGCGACCGCGACAAGGCGCTGGCCGCCGGCTGCGACGACTACCATCCGAAGCCGGTCGACTTCTCCAAGCTGCTGGGCCAGATCGACGCGGCGCTGGGCGGCGCGGGCAGCGGCGGGACCGCGCCGTGAAGGTCGCCGAGCTGATGACCCGCCACGTCGAGTTCATCGCCGGCGAGGCCAGCGCCGGCGACGCCGCCGTGCTGATGGGCGAGCTCGACGTCGGCGCCCTGCCGGTCGGCACCGCCGAGCAGCTCGAGGGCATCGTCACCGATCGCGACATCCTCTACCGCGTCGTCGCCGCCGGGCTGGTCCCGGCCGCCGTGCGCCTGCGCGACATCGCCTCGCACCCGGTGATCGGCTGCGGCGAGGAGGATTCCCTGCCGGCCGCCATGGACCTGATGGCGGCCCACCACATCCGCCGGCTGGCGGTGCGCGACGCGGCCGGCCGGGTCGTCGGCTGGCTGACCCTGGCGGACCTGGCGCGCCAGCTGCTGGTCGGCAGCGACACCGTGCAGCAGGAGCTGAAGGCGCTGACCGAGGCCGAGGCGTGAGGACCGGCGCGTGAGGGCCGGCGCGTGAGGGCCGGCGCCTCAGGCGCGGTAGCGCCGCTCGAGCCCGGCGGCGACGCCGGCCGGCAGCGCGAGCCGCGCCGCGAGATAGTCGAGGAAGGCCCGGTTGACCCGGCTGCGGCGGTCGAGCGCCAGCAGCACCGCGGCATAGGCGTGGGCGGCGAGACCCGCCTGTTGGACCTCGCCCAGCAGACGGGAGAGCGGCTGCGGCTGGCCGAGCGCGGCGCGCAGCGTGCCGATCGCCTCGGGCCCGGCGCCGACGCGCGCCAGCGCCTGCTCCATGTGCCGCTCCTCGACCGGATCGACCCGGCCGTCGGCCTGCACCGCGGCGGCCATCAGGGCGATCAGCAGCGCGGCCTGCTCCGGCGCCAGCACGCGGAAGTTCAGCGTGTGCGGCACCAGCGTCTGGTGCCGGTTGGCGAGCCAGGCGCCGAGCAGCTTGGTCGCCGTCGCATCGCGCAGGATGGCCCGGGATGACGGCGGCCGCGCGGGCGATGGGGCCCCGGGCGTTGGGGCGCCGGGCGGGGTCGCTGGCGGCTGCAGCGCGGCAGCCCGGCCGTCGCGGTCGCGCACGGTACCGAGCAGGCGGTCGACGAGGCCGAGGGCCGGCATGAATCACCTCCGGGAGGGGAACGGACCGCTGCCGCCGAGGGTTCCGCCGGGCGGGGCAACGGCGAAGATCGCATGACGCTCGACCAGGGACTGGCCTTCGGGCTGATGGCCGCCACCATCGGCATGTTCGTCTGGGGCCGCCTGCCCTACGACCTCGTCTCCGTGCTGGCCCTGCTGGCCGGTGTCGCGATCGGGATCATCCCGGTCGACCATGCCTTCTCCGGCTTTTCCGACGATGTCGTCATCGTCGTCGCCACCGCGCTGCTGGTCAGCGCCGCGGTGGCGCGCTCCGGTGCGATCGAGACGGTGATGCGGCCGCTGCTGCGCCGGTTGCGCACCGCCCAGGGCCAGGTGCCGGTGCTGGCCGGCGCCGTGACCGTCCTGTCGATGGTGACCAAGAACATCGGCGCGCTCGCCATGTTCATGCCGATCGCCGCGCAGCTCGCCCGGCGCACCGGCACACCGCTCTCCGCCATGCTGATGCCGATGTCCTTCGGCTCGCTGATCGGCGGGCTGGTGACGCTGGTCGGCACCTCGCCCAACATCCTGGTCTCCAAGGTGCGCGCCGACATCCTGGGCAAGCCCTTCGGCATGTTCGAGTACACGCCGGTCGGGCTCGGCATCGCCGTCTCGGGCCTCGTCTTCCTGTCGGTCGGCTACCGCCTGCTGCCGCGCGGCCGCCGCGCCACCGCGACCGGCATGGACGCCGCCTTCACGCTCGAAGGCTACACCACCGAGGCACGCCTGCGGGCCGATTCGCCGTTCCGCGACCGCACCGTCGCCGAGCTCGAGGCCGCGGGCGAAGGCGTGCGCGTGACGACGGTGATCCGCGAGCGCTTCCGCCGCTTCGCCCCCGCACCGGACTGGGTGCTGCGGGAGGACGACGTCCTGCTGCTGACCGGCGAGCCCGACGACCTCGAGCGGGTGGTCGCCCGGGCCCGGCTGCTGCTCGCCGGCGAGCCGCGGGAGGCGGTGCCCGACGCCGCGCCGAGCCGGGTCGTCGAGGGCGTCGTGACCGCCGATTCGCCGCTGGTCGGCAGCACGCCGGGCGAGGCCGACCTGCGGCGGCGCCACGGGCTCGGCCTGCTGGCGGTGAGCCGCCGCGGCGACCCGCTCTCGCGCCGGCTCGGCCGCACCCGGCTGGCCGTCGGCGACGTGCTGATCCTCAAGGGGCCGGGCGACCGGCTGGCCGAGACGCTCGGCGCCTTGCGCATCCTGCCGCTGTCGGAGCGCGACCTGCCGCTCGGCGCGCGGCGGCGCAGCTGGCTGCCGATCCTGATCCTGGCCGCCGCGATGGTGCTGGTGGCGCTGCACCTGGTGCCGGTGGCGGTCGCCTTCGCCGGCGCCGCGGCGCTGGTCATGCTGCTCCGCATCATGACCATGGACGAGGCCTACCGCACCATCGAGTGGTCGGTGATCGTGCTGCTCGCCGCGCTGATCCCGGTCTCCGAGGCGATCCAGACGACCGGCGGCACCGACCTGATCGCCGCCGGGCTGCAGCGGGTGGTCGGCGGCCTGCCGCCGATCGGCGCGCTCGGGCTGATGATCCTGCTCGCCATGGCGATCACGCCGTTCCTCAACAACGCCGCCACCGTGCTGGTCGCCGCGCCGATCGCCGCCAGCCTCGCCGAGCGGCTGCACCTCAACCCCGACCCGTTCCTGATGGCGGTGGCGGTGGGTGCGGCCTGCGACTTCCTGACCCCGATCGGGCACCAGTGCAACACGCTGGTCATGGGACCCGGCGGCTACCGCTTCGGCGACTACTGGCGGCTCGGGCTGCCGCTCTCGGTCATCGTGCTGGCGGTCGGCACGCCGCTGATCGCCCTGGTCTGGGGCCTGCAGCCGCGCTGAGCCTCCCTTTCCCGGCTCGGCCATTCGCGCTATAGACCCTGCCCCATGACCCTGATAACCGAAAGCGCGGAGCTTGCCGCCTTCTGCAAGCGGCAGGACGGTGCCGATTTCGTCGCCGTCGACACCGAGTTCATGCGCGACAAGACCTACTGGCCGATCCTCTGCCTGGTGCAGGTCGCCGGGCCCGCCGAGGCGGCCGCGATCGACACGCTGGCGCCCGGGCTCGACCTGCAGCCGCTCTACGACCTGCTGGCCGACGAGCGGCTGACCAAGGTGTTCCACGCCGCCCGGCAGGACATCGAGGTGTTCTTCCACCGCACCGGCCGGGTGCCGGCGCCGATCGTCGATACCCAGGTCACCGCCATGGTGGCCGGATTCGGCGAATCGGTGAGCTATGAGATCCTCGCCTCCAAGCTGGCCGGCGCCCGGATCGACAAGAGCTCGCGCTTCACCGACTGGTCGCACCGGCCGCTGTCCGAGCGCCAGCTGCACTACGCCATCTCCGACGTCACCCACCTCCGCCCGGCCTACGAGAAGCTGATGCGCCGGGTCGGCAAGGCCGGCCGGCTCGACTGGGTCAAGGAGGAGATGGCGCTGCTGACCGACCCGGCGACCTACCGGCTCGACCCGCGCGAATCCTGGCGGCGCCTCAAGCCGCGCAGCGACAAGCCGCGCTTCCTCGCCGTGCTGCGCGAGCTTGCCGCCTGGCGCGAGGAGGAGGCGCAGCGCCGCGACCTGCCGCGCAACCGGCTGCTGCGCGACGAATCGCTGCTCGAGATCGCCGCCCACGCCCCGGCCGACATCGAGGCGCTGGCCCGCACCCGCGGCCTGTCGCGCAGCTTCGCCGAGGGCCGCCAGGGCGCCGCCCTGCTGGAGGCGGTGCAGCGCGGCCTGGCGGTGCCGGACGCCGAGTGCCCGCGCCTGCCGCCGCGCCAGGACCTGCCGACCGGGCTCGGGCCGCTGGTCGACCTGCTGCGCGTGCTGCTCAAGACCAAGTGCGAGCTCGCCGACGTGGCCCAGCGCCTGGTCGCCAGCAGCGACGACCTGCAGCAGATCGCCGCCGACGACGAGGCCGACGTGCCGGCGCTGACCGGCTGGCGCCGCGACATGTTCGGCGCCGACGCGCTGGCCCTCAAGCACGGCCGCACCGCCCTCACCGCCGCCGGCAAGGCGGTGCGGATCATCAAGCTGGGCGAGCCGGAGACGACGGCGTAGGCGGCCAGGACTGCTGGCGGCTCAGCCCCTGGCCGGAACCAGCTCCAGGCGGCGCTCGACCCGATCCAACCGCGAGTCGACGCGGTCAATTCTCCGCTCGATGCCGTCCAGCCGCTGGTGCAGGTGGCCGATGTCACGGGCCATGTCCGACTGCAGCGCGCTCAAGCGCTGGCCCTGCTCCCGAACGACCTGAGTAAGATCGTCCAGGCGCTCGCCCACCCGGTCCAGCTTGGCATCCAGGCGCCTCAGGAACGTCCGGGTGAAGTCCTCGATATTCGCTTCTTCGGTCATGGCTTACCCATGATAAGGATCCCCGCGAGCGACTTCAATCGGAAGATGCGGACCCACAGCCACCCTCGGGCCCGATCCAGGCCCTCGGGTGCCCCGCAATCATGCTGCCACGGCGGCTCAGCGCAACTCCGACACCGCGCGGCGCACGTCCCGGGCGAGCGGCCCGACGCGGTCCACCAGAGCCTTGAGCTCGGCCGCGGTGACGCCGAGCGCGCGGCTCCAGCTATGCACCTCCTGCGGGTCCGCAACGTCGATCCGCTCGCCTTCCGTCATGGCGCGTCCCTTGTCCTCCTCGGCCATCGACCGTCCTCCAGCCGCCCTCGCGGGAGACAACGCCGCCGGACCCTTGGCTGCTCCCTCATCGCCACATCTGGCGCATCCTGGCGCCGATGTCGACTGGCTCGGCGAGGCCGCGCAGCGGCCGGTCGGCCGCCGCAGCCGGCGGCGACCAGGCGGCGACCTCGAACTGGCCGAGCAGTCCGGGCGGCACGAAGCGGCTGCGCGCGGCATAGACGTGGCGGTCGCCGAGCCGCGGCTGCTGGTGGGTGAAGAAGCGCTGCGGCATGACCAGGTGGAGCTCGTCGCGGGCCCGCGTCATCGCGACGTAGAGCAGCCGGCGCTCCTCCTCGATCTCCGCCGGGCTGCCGGTCGCCATGTCCGAGGGGATGCAGCCGTCGACCAGGTTCAGCAGGTAGACGGCGCGCCACTCCTGCCCCTTGGCCGAATGGATGGTCGAGAGGATGAGGTAGTCCTCGTCGAGCAGCGGCGGACCGGCCTCGTCGCTCGCCGCCTCCGGCGGGTCGAGCGCCAGGTCGGTGAGGAAGCCGGCGCAGTCGCGCGCCTGGGCGGCGATCTGGCCGAGCTGGGCGAGATCGGCCTCGCGCGCCGCCGCATCGTCGTGGCGGCGCTCGAGATGCGGCCCGTACCAGCGCCGCACCGCCTCGAAGGCGGCGGGCCAGGGCGTGCGGCGGGCCAGCAGGTCGTCGAGCAGCGCCGCCAGCGCCGGCCAGTCGGCCGCCGCCGCCGGCGGCGCGGGCAGCGAGGCCGGCGCGGCACCCTCCGCCAGGCGGTCGAGCAGCCGGCCGGCGGTGGCCGGGCCGACGCCGGGCAGCAGCTGCAGCACACGAAACCCCGCCACCCGGTCGCGCGGATTCTCCGCCCAGCGCAGCACCGCCCGCAGGTCCTTGACGTGCGCCGCCTCGAGGAACTTCAGGCCGCCATACTTCACGTAGGGGATGTTGCGCCGGCCGAGCTCGACCTCGAGCGCGACGCTGTGATGGGCGGTGCGGAACAGCACCGCCTGCGCCTTCAGCGGCAGCCCGGCCTCGCGGTTCTCCAGGATGCGCCCGACGATGTAGCGCACCTGGTCGGCCTCGTCGCGCACCGTCACCAGCCGCGGCGGCGCGCCGCCGGTCCGCGTCGCGCGCAGCGACTTGGCGAAGCGCTCCGGCGCCAGCGCGATCACCGCGTTGCAGGCGGCGAGGATCGGCTGCGTCGAGCGGTAGTTGCGCTCCAGCGTGACGAGCCGGGCCGGCGGGTCGAAGCTGCCGGGAAAGTCCAGGATGTTGCGCACCGTGGCGGCGCGGAAGGAATAGATCGACTGCGCGTCGTCGCCGACCACGGTGAGGCCGCGCCCGTCCGGCCGCAGCGCGAACAGGATCGAGGCCTGCAGCCGGTTGGTGTCCTGGTACTCGTCGACCAGCAGCTGGTCGAACCCCGCCCCCACGGCCTCGGCGATCGCCGGCACCCGCATCATCTCGGCCCAGTAGAGCAGCAGGTCGTCATAGTCGAGCGTGGCGTGCCGCTGCTTGGCCTCGACATAGGCGGCGAACAGCCGGCGCAGCTCCTCCGTCCACTCGGCGCACCACGGAAAGGCCTCGGCCAGCACGCGGTCGAGCGGCGCCTCGGCATTGACCGCGTGCGAGTAGATGGCGAGGCAGGTGCCGGCCAGCGGAAAGCGCTTCTCGCGCGCCGACAGCCCGAGCCCGTGCCGCACCAGCGCCATCAGGTCGGACGCGTCCTCGCGGTCGAGGATGGTGAAGCCGGGATCGAGCCCGACCGCCGCCGCATGTAGCCGCAGCAGCCGCGCGCCGATGGCGTGGAAGGTGCCGGACCAGGGCACCTCGATCCGCCGCCCCGGCAGCGCGCCGGCGACGATCCGCTCGACCCGCCGGGTCATCTCGGCCGCCGCCCGGCGGCTGAAGGTGAGCAGCAGGATGCGGCCGGGATCGGTGCCGTTGACGACGAGATGGGCGACGCGGTGGGCCAGGGTCGCCGTCTTGCCCGACCCGGCGCCGGCGATGATCAGCAGCGGCCCGCCGGCCGCGCCCGCGCCGACGCCATGCTCGACGGCCTGCCGCTGCTCCGGGTTGAGCGCGGCGAGATGGTCCTGCGCGGTCATGCCAAGATGCCCCGATTCGCCGGCCGGCAGCAGACCATGTTCCAGTTCTGTTCGCAACGGCCGGGCGCCCTCACCCCGCCTTCACCGTCACCTGGCCGCGCGTCAGTCCGCGGTGGACCAGCCGGCGGCGGCGCTGGCTGTCGCGCACCGCGGCGTCGAGCGCCGTCAGGTCCCAGCGGCGCTCGGCCTAGGCGCGCAGGCCGGCTGCGACGCCGGGACCGGCGGCGATCAGCGGCACGCGCAGCGCCGCACCCGAACCTCGCTATCCAGCGCCCTCCCCCTTGCGGGGGGATTGGCCACAGCGCTCACCCGAGCCAGACGAACTCCGGCCCGCGCAGGCCCATCACCTCGAAGGTCGGCGCGGCGGCGTAGCCGTGCACCTTCTTCGAGCTCGCCTCGAGGAAGTTGTTGAACATCGGGATGATCTCGCCGCAATCGTCGTAGACTATCTTCTGCAGGTCGAAATACATCTGCTTGCGCTTGCCATTGTCGAGCTCGGCGCGAGCCTCGATCAGCAGCTTGTCGAAGTCGGGACGCTTCCAGTGGGTCTCGTTCCAGGCGGCATCCGACTTGTAGGCGATGGAGAACATCAGGTCCGGCGTCGGGCGGCCGCTCCAGTAGGAGGCGCAGAACGGCGCCTTCAGCCAGACATTGTCCCAGTAGCCGTCGGCCGGCACGCGCTTGACGTCGAGCTTGATCCCGGCCTTGGCGGCGCTGCCCTGGAAGAGCTGGGCGGTGTCGACCGCGCCGCCGAAGGCCCCGTCCGAGACGCTGAGCTCGATCGGGCCGCCATAGCCCGACTTCTTGTAGTGGAACTTCGCCTTGTCCGGATCGTAGGGCCGCTGCGGCAGGGCGGCGTAGAAGGGATCGTAGGCGGGCACCGGCACGTCGTTGCCGACCTTGCCGTAGCCGCGCAGGATCTTCTTGACGATCGCCTCGCGGTCGATCGCGTACTTCATCGCCAGCCGGAGGTCGGCATTGTCGAAGGGCGCGATGTCGCAGCGCATCGGGAAGCAGTAATGCGCCGCGCCCGAGGCCTGGTAGAGCGTCAGGCTCGGCACCTTCTCGAGCAGCTTGGCGGTCTTCGGGTCGGCCCGGTTGATCAGGTCGACCGAGCCGCTCTGCAGCGCGCTGACCCGCGCCGTCGGGTCGTTGATGGCGATGGTCTCGACCTGGTCGACGAAGCCGCGGTCGCTGCGCCAGAAATTGGCGAAGCGCTTGGTCACGCCGCGCACGCCGGGCTCGACCGAGACCAGGCTGAAGGCGCCGGTGCCGATGCCGTCCTTGAAGTCGGTGCCCTCCGGGCCGATGCAGAGATGGTAGTCGGCCAGCAGGTAGGGCAGGTCGGCGTTGCCGCTGTCGAGCGTGACCGTCACCTCGTCCGGCCCGGTGCCCTTGATGTCGGCGATGGAGGCGACCAGCGCCTTGGCGCCGGACTTGCTGTCCTTGCCGCGATGGTGGTTGATCGAATGAACGACGTCGGCGGGGGTCAGCGACTTGCCGTTGTGGAAGGTGACGCCCTTGCGCAGCTTCAGCACCCAGGTTGCGGCGCCCGGCTTGGCCTCCCAGCTCTCGGCCAGCGCCGGCACGACCTGGGCCTTGAGGTCGAGCTCGGTCAGCGTGCTGTAGAGCTGCAGCCCGATCAGCTGCATGTGCACGGCCGTGTAGGTGGCGGGATCGAGGCTGTCGCCGGCGCCCGCGCCGTCGACGCCGACCTTCAGCACGCCGCCCTTCTTCGGCGTCGCGGCCTGCGCCGCCTGGCCGAGCGCGCTGGCCGCGGCCACCGCCGAGACGCCGAGCGCCGCCGTGCGCCCGAGGAATTCGCGCCGGCCGATCCGGCCGCCGATCAGGAGACCCTTGAGGTACTCGAGCTCGCTCATCGCAACCTCCCTGCTGCATGCGGGCGCGCCATCCGGACCCGCGCCTTCCCAGGCGATAGCGAAGCAAGATCGCACGGCGATCTCGCGAGGATACGACGGAAGGGGGCCGGATCGCGTCCTCGGCCCCGGAACGGCCGCAGCGGACCAGCCCTGGGGCAGGCGCCTAGCGCTGCATCTCCATGAGCCGCTCCATCGGCATCATGTTCTGGTTGAGATGGTGCATGATCCAGAAGGAGCCGACCAGGACCAGCATGACGATCAGCACGCCGAAGGCGAGCGCCAGCACGTTGTTGGTGTTGTCCGGGCCGGTGGTGATGTGCAGGAAGAAGGCGAGATGGACGCCCATCTGCGCCGCCGCCAGCACGAAGAGGGCGACCGGGATGCTCGGTTCCCAGACCAGCGTCGTGCGGGCGATGAAGAAGGCCACGGCGGTGAGCAGGATCGACAGGCCGAGGCCGATCAGGTAGCCGCGCAGCCCCTCGCCGACATTCTCGATCGGCTCGTCGCCGGGCGCGGTGTCGCGGTGCCGCAGCCGGTGGCCGGAGAGCTCGGTCATCCCCGCACTCCCATGAGGTAGACGACGGTGAAGATCGCCACCCAGATGATGTCGAGCGTGTGCCAGAACATGCCGAAGCACAGCACCCGGCGCAGGATGTCCGGGCGATAGCCCTTGGCGAGGACCTGGGCCATCATGGTCAGCAGCCAGAGCAGCCCGAGGCTGACATGCAGCCCGTGGCAGCCGACCAGCGCGAAGAAGGCGGAGAGGAAGGCGCTGCGCGTCGGCCCGGCGCCGATCGCGATCATGCCGGTGAACTCGCGGATCTCGAGCACCATGAAGGCGGCGCCGAGCAGCGCCGTCACGGCCATGCCGCCATAGAAGATCAGGCCGTTGCGGGCCCGCGCGCCGATGCTGGCGACGCCGCAGGTGAAGCTGGAGAGCAGCAGGCAGGCCGTCTCCAGCGCGACGATGTCGAGGTGGAACAGGTCCTTCCCGGCCGGGCCGCCGGCGGTCGCGCCCGAGAGCACCACGTAGGTCGCGAACAGCGCCGAGAACATGACGATGTCGCTGAGCAGGAAGATCCAGAAGCCGTAGCCGACGACGATGCGCCGCGACGCCAGGTCGTGCGCCGCATGGTCGGTCCGCGGATCGCGCCCATGCGCGTGGCCGTTGCCGATGCGGTAGGGATCGGCCGGCGCGAGGCTGCCCTGGGCCTCGCTCATCGCAGCGGCCGCATCCCGGCCAGCGCGCCGCGGCGCACGGCGCGGTTGGCCCGGTCGAGGCGCGCGACCTCGGCCGCGGGGATCAGCTCCTCCGTACGGTCCCGCCAGGCGAAGACGACGAAGGTGGCGAAGGCGCCGACGAAGGCCGCGATCACCAGCCACCAGATGTGCCAGATCAGGGCGAAGCCCATGAAGGTCGCGAAGAAGGCGCAGACGAAGCCGGTGGCGCTGTTGCGCGGCATCTCGATGTCGCGGTACTCCGGCTCCTCGCCCCAGCTCTGCTCGCGCATCGCCTTCTGCTTGATGCCCCAGTAGGCGTCCTCGCCCGCCACGTCGGGCAGCACGGCGAAGTTGAAGGGCGGCGGCGGCGAGGCCGTCGCCCATTCCAGCGAGCGGCCGTTCCAGGGGTCGCCGGTGACGTCGCGCAGCTCCGCCCGGCGCCGGATGCTGACCCAGAGCTGGGCGACCTGCAGCACGATGCCGGCGAGGATGACGGCGGCGCCGGCCGCGGCGACCAGCAGCCAGGGGTGCCACTCCGGCACGTCGTAATGCTGCATCCGCCGGGTCATGCCCATCAGGCCCAGCACGTAGAGCGGCATGAAGGCGAGGTAGAACCCGACGAACCAGCACCAGAAGGCGGCCTTGCCCAGCCCCTCGTGCAGGCGGAAGCCGAAGGCCTTGGGGAACCAGTAGCTGTAGCCGGCGAAGGCGCCGAACAGCACGCCGCCGATGATGACGTTGTGGAAATGGGCGACCAGGAACAGGCTGTTGTGCAGCACGAAGTCGGCCGGCGGCACGGCCAGCAGCACGCCGGTCATGCCGCCCAGCACGAAGGTCACCATGAATCCCACCGCCCACAGCATCGGCGTGGTGAAGTGGATGCGGCCGCCGAACATGGTGAACAGCCAGTTGAACACCTTCACCCCGGTCGGCACGGCGATGATCATCGTCGCGATGCCGAAGGCCGCGTTGACGTCGGCGCCGGCGCCCATGGTGAAGAAGTGATGCAGCCAGACCATGAAGGCGAGGATGCAGATGACCATCGTCGCGGCGACCATCGAGCGGTAGCCGAACAGCGGCTTGCCGGAGAAGGTCGAGACCACCTCGGAGAAGATGCCGAAGGCCGGCAGGATCAGGATGTAGACCTCCGGATGGCCCCAGATCCAGATCAGGTTCATGTACATCATGACGTTGCCGCCGGCCTCGTTGGTGAAGAAGTGGAAGCCGAGGTAGCGGTCGAGCAGCAGCATGGCGAAGGTCGCCGTCAGCACCGGGAAGGCGGCGACGATCAGCAGGCTGGAGGCCAGGGTCGTCCAGCAGAACATCGGCATGCGCATGTAGGTCATGCCGGGGGCGTGGATCTTCAGCACCGTGGTGACGAAGTTGACGCCGGTGAGCAGCGTGCCGACGCCCGAGATCTGCAGCGACCAGAGATAGTAGTCGACGCCGACCCCGGGCGAGTAGGCAACTTCCGAGAGCGGCGGGAAGGCGAGCCAGCCGGTGCGGGCGAACTCGCCGACCACCAGCGACAGGTTGACCAGCAGCGCGCCCGTGGCGGTCAGCCAGAAGCTGACCGAGTTGAGCGTCGGGAAGGCGACGTCGCGCACGCCGAGCTGCAGCGGCACGACGACGTTCATCAGCCCGATGACGAACGGCATCGCGACGAAGAAGATCATCAGCGTGCCGTGAGCCGAGAAGATCTGGTCGTAGTGCTCCGGCGGCAGGTAGCCGGGGGCGTCGAAGGCGATCGCCTGCTGCGAGCGCATCATGATGGCGTCGATGAAGCCGCGCAGCAGCATGACCGCGGCGAGCAGCACGTACATCACGCCGATCCGCTTGTGATCGACGCTGGTGACCCACTCCCGCCAGAGATAGGGGATCCAGCCGCGCAGCGCGACATAGGCCAGCACGCCGGCGAGGATCAGCCCGACGATCGCCGCCGCGACCAGCGGGATCGGCTGGTCCAACGGGATCGCGGCCCAGGACAGCCTGCCCATCACCGGTTCTCCGCGCTGGGGCCTGGCCCTGGCGGCACCGCCTGGGTCACGATGTCGTGGAACAGGGCGGGATCGACCTCGCGGTAGGTGAAGGGCGCGACGCCCATGCTCTGCTTCGCCAGCTCGGCGTAGCTCTGCCGGTTCAGCGCCGGGCCGTCCTTGCGCGCCGCCTCGGCCCAGGCGGCGAAGCTGTCCTGCGGCACCGCCTCGACCGGGAAGTGCATGTCGGGGAAGCCGGCGCCGCTGTAGTGGCTCGATATGCCGCGATACGTGCCCGCCTGGTCGGCGCGCAGGTTGAGCCGCGGCGCCATGCCGTTCATCGTGTAGATCATGCTGCCGAGCTGGGGGATGAAGAAGGCGTTGAGCACGCTGGCCGAGGTCAGGCTGAACTCGACCGGCGCGCCGACCGGGATGACCAGGCGGTTGACGCTCGCCACATGCTGCTCGGGATAGATGAACAGCCATTTCCAGTCGAGCGACACGACCTGCACCTGCAGCGGCCGGTCGCCGGGCGGCAGGCGCCGCGCCGGGTCGAGCTCGTGCGAGCCGATCCAGGCGACGCCGCCGAGCAGGATGATGGTGAGCAGCGGGATGAACCAGACGATCAGCTCGAGCTGGCCGGAATAGGCCCAGGCCGGCCGGTAGCGGGCCCGCAGGTTGGTCGCGCGGAACCACCAGGCGAAGGCCAGCGCCGCGGCGATGGTCGGCACGACGATCGCCAGCATGATGGCCAGCGAGTCGATGAGGATCGTCTTCTCGCCCTCGGCCACCGGCCCGCGCGGATCGAGCACGCCGCCGCAGGAAGCGAGGCCGAGCGCGGCGAGCGGCCAGACGCGTCGGGCGGCGGCGGCCAGCGGGTGCAGCACGGGCCTTCTGCCCGCCCGGTCCGGCGCTTCCTCGGATCCTGCCACCATCGCGTGCACCATCCCCCCGGGCAGCAGCGGAACCACCGAAAGGTGCCGCGCTGCGAGCGGCGAGAAGACGTTAGCGCGCGGAGCGCCGGGGCAGCAATGCCGATCAGCGTCCCCTGGCCGGAGGCCACTGACGAGCGACGTGCACAACCGCCAACACCCACACCACGTCGCCCTCGACCTCATAGACGAGGCGGTAGCTGTCATGTGGAAAGATTTCACGGGTACCCGGTACCTTCGCTCTGCGGCCCAGTAGCGGAAACTCGCCCAGCCGATCTGCCGCTTCGCCGATCAGCTGATCCATGCGAATCGCGGCAGCAGGATCGTCAGCCTCGATGCGATGCCACAGATCGTGACGGTCCGCCGCGGCCTCCCGTGTCCATATGACTCTCAACGACCACGAGCCGCCCGGGCGCGCCGTGCCGCGAACTCCGCTTCGACCTCGTCATTCGAGAGTCCATCGCGGGCTCGCACGTCCTCGCGCGCCCTGGCCACTTTGCGCTCGATGAAAGCATCATAGGCGCGGGCCTCGCGCTGGCGTTCGATGAACTCTCGCATCAGCTCGCGCATGACCTGCGATGCGGGGCGATGCGTAGCCGCAGCCTCGGACATGAATTCGTCCCGAAGCTCGGGCTCAAGCTTCATCGTGAATACCGCTTCCTTCGGCATCTTCGCCTCCGCAGTGAGCATCACGAAGTATATAGGACGTCAGTACCGCTTCGCCACCCGCCGCACGGGGGCCCGACACGCCAATCGGCTATCCCGCCACCACCGCCGTCGGCCGCTCGATCGCCCGGCCCAGCGCCTCCAGCCGGCGCTCCACTGCCTCGCCGGAGAGGACGCTGCCGTCGTCCGGCAGATGCAGGCGAAGCGCGTCCGGGGCGAGCGACAGGCGGGTGCGGCCGAGCAGCGTCGGGGTCGCGCCGGAGAGCGAGTAGGCGAGCCGCAGCGCCAGGCCGATCAGCTGGGCGCGGCGCCGCTCGGGCCCGTCGAGCAGCGGCAGCACCGGCGCCATCTCGGCGAGGTCGAGATCAGCGCCGTAGCGCACCGCCACGGCGATCGCCGCCGCGACGCGGCCGGGATGATCGATCGCCGAGAGCTGCAGATGCAGCACGCGGTCGAAGGCGTATTGCGGGCGATAGTCCGGGTGCTCGCGCCAGGCGAGGTCGCTGAGGTGGCAGATCGCCAGCCGCAGCCGGCGCTGCTCGGCGTCCTCGTCGGCGAAGAGCGGCGCCAGCCACTCGTCGAGCCGGTCGCCCATCGGCCCGAAGCGATCCTCGGCGGCGGCCAGCTCGCGCGCCGCCTCGATCAGCGGGTCCTTGGCCTGCTCGGCCGCCGGCAGGGCGTCGAAGACGTGGCCCTCGCGCAGCCCGTAGGCGGAGAAGACGACGCGCTCGGGCCGCGACAGGCGGAGCACGCGCTCGAGCAGCATGGCGGCGAAGGGCAGCGTCTCCATGCGCCGCCGCGTCAGGCCGCCGATGCCGGTGAGCGAGCGCTTGCCGAGCCGGCCGATCACCCGCGCCAGGTCCTCCGCCGCGCGGCGCCCGATCCGGTACTGGTGGATGACGTGCAGCGGATAGCCGGCCTGCTCCATCTGGATGCGCGCCAGCGTCCGCCAGGCGCCGCCGACCGGATAGAAGTTTCGGCCGCGCAGGTCGGGCAGCCAGTCGACGGTGGCGAGGTGGCGGTCGATGGTGGCGCGGGCGGCGTCGCGGTCGCCCTCGGTGCTGTCGGCCAGCCTGAGCGGCCCGAGCGGCAGGGTGGCGCGGCGGCCGAGCCGGCCGCGGTCGAGCGCCACCAGCTCCAGGCTGCCGCCGCCGAGATCGCCCATCAGCCCGTCCGCCGCGGGGATGCCGGAGACCACGCCGAGCGCCGAGAGCCGCGCCTCGTCCTCGCCGGAGAGGACGCGCACCGCGACCGCGCAGCGGCGCTCGACCTCGGCGACGAAGGCGGGGCCGTTGGCGGCGTCGCGCACCGCGGCGGTGGCCAGCAGGTCGAGGCGGGCGACGCCCATGGCGCGGGCCAGCTGGACGAAGCGGACGAGGTTGCCGAGCGCCGATTCGACCCCGGCCTCGTTCAGCCGGCCGGTGCCGTCGAGGCCGCGGCCGAGGCCGCACAGCACCTTCTCGTTGAACAGCGGCAGGGGCGCGCGGCCGGGGCGCTCGAACACCACCAGGCGGATGGAGTTGGAGCCGATGTCGACCACCGCGACGCGGCCGGGATGGGCGCTGGAGGGGACGGCGGGCTGGGCCATGCGGCGGCCGATTTAGCACGCCCGAGGCGCCGGGGGAACGCCGCCCGTGGCGCCGCCCCGGGGCAGCCCGGGCTCAGCCTTTCTGCAGCAGCAGCGCGGGCGTCTTCCTGGCCTTCTTGAGGGCGCTGCCGCGGCCGGACAGGCTCGGGTTGGTCATGAAGTAGGTGTGGGCGCTGAAGCCCGCCCCCTCCGGCACGACGCGGGTGTAGCGGCCTTCCGCGTCGAGCACCCAGCTCTGGGTGTCGTCCTTGAGGTTGGCGATCATGATCTGGTCGAGGATCTGCTGGTGCACCGTCGGGTTCTCGATCGGCACCAGCGACTCGACGCGGCGGTCGAGGTTGCGCGGCATCCAGTCGGCCGAGGAAATGAAGATCTTGGCGTTGCGCGACGGCAGCCGCTGGCCCGCGCCGAAGCAGAGGATGCGGGAATGCTCGAGGAAGCGTCCGACGATGCTCTTCACGCGGATGTTCTCGGACAGGCCGGGCACGCCCGGCCTGAGGCAGCAGATGCCGCGCACCACCAGGTCGACCTGCACGCCGGCCTGCGAGGCGCGATAGAGCGCGTCGATGACGTCGGGATCGACCAGCGCGTTGAGCTTGGCCCAGATCTGCCCGCTGCGGCCGGCCTGGGCGTGCACCACCTCGTCGCCGATCAGCTGCAGCAGCGTGCGGCGCAGGTTGAGCGGCGCGATCGCCAGCTTCTCCAGGCGCTCCGGCTTGACGTAGCCGGTCATGTAGTTGAACAGCCGCGCCGCATCGTGGCAGAGCCCGGGATCGCAGGTGAAGAACGACAGGTCGGTGTAGATCTTCGCCGTCACCGGATGGTAGTTGCCGGTGCCGAAATGCACGTAGGTGCGCAGCGAGCCGCTCTCGCGCCGCACCACCATGGAAACCTTGGCGTGGGTCTTCAGCTCGAGGAAGCCGTAGACCACCTGGACGCCGGCGCGCTCCAGGTCGCGCGCCCAGCGGATGTTGGCCTCCTCGTCGAAGCGCGCCTTGAGCTCGATCAGCGCGGTCACCGTCTTGCCCGCCTCGGCCGCCTCGATCAGCGCCTTGACGATCGGCGAGTCGTTGCTGGTGCGGTAGAGCGTCTGCTTGATCGCCAGCACCGACGGGTCGTTCGCCGCCTGCCGGATGAACTGCAGCACGACGTCGAAGCTCTCATAGGGATGGTGGACGACGATGTCCTTCTGGCGGATCGCCGCGAAGCAGTCGCCGCCCATGTCGCGGATGCGCTCGGGGAAGCGGGCGTTGTAGGGCGGGAACTTGAGGTCGGGCCGCTCGTCGACGATCAGCTGGCTGGCGCGGGCCAGCCCGAGCAGCCCGTCGAGGACGAAGACGTCGGACGGCGGCACGTCGAGCTCGCCGGTGACGAAGGCGAGCAGGTCGTCGGGCACGCCGGCGGTGACCTTGAGGCGGATGACGTTGCCGCGGCGCCGCCGCTTCAGCGCGCTCTCGAACAGCCGGACGAGATCCTCGGCCTCTTCCTCGATCTCCATCTCGCTGTCGCGGATCAGCCGGAAATGCCCGATCGCGCCGACCTCGAAGCCGGGGAACAGCCGGTCGAGATAGAGCCGGATCAGCGCCTCGATCGAGATGAAGCGGATGGCGTCGCCCGGCAGGCGGATGAAGCGCGACAGCTGGTGGGGCAGCGGCAGCAGGGCGCGCAAGGTCTTCTGCTCGGCGGCGCTGGTCAGCTCCAGCAGCATGAAGAAGCCGAGATTGGGGATGAAGGGAAAGGGGTGCGCCGGGTCGATCGCCATCGGCGTCAGCACCGGGAAGATCTGGTCGAGGAAGTAGGCGTCGAGCCAGGGCCGCTCCTCGGCGGTGAGCTCGGCGCCGTCGATCACCGCCAGCCCGACGGCGCGCAGCTCCTCGCGCAGGCTGCGCCAGCAGGCCTGCTGGTTGCGCATCAGGTCGCCGCTGCGGCTGTTGATCGCCGCCAGCTGCTGCGCCGGGGTCAGGCCCTCGACGCTCGGCGTCTGCACGCCGGCCGCCACCTGGCCCTTGAGGCCGGCGACGCGCACCATGAAGAACTCGTCGAGGTTGTTCGCCGAGATCGACAGGAAGCGCAGCCGCTCGAGCAGCGGGTGGTTGCGGTTGTAGGCTTCCTCGAGAACCCGCTCGTTGAAGGCGAGCCAGGACAGCTCGCGGTTGATGTAGCGGGACTCGGAAAGGCTCGGGGCGGCCGCCGAACGCTCCGGCGGGACGATCTCGTTCATCGCGCTGCTCCATCGCGCCGGCGGCTCGCCGGCGCGCGACGGGCCTACGGGGGCCCGGAGAAAGATTGACCTGGATCCTAGCGCAAGCCGTTGAATCTGTCATGACATGGCCGCAACCTGCGGCTTGCCGGGGCGAGAGGAAGGCAAATGGACTCAAGCGGTTCCGAGCGCACGCTGCTGCTGCTGCGCCACGCCAAGTCGAGCTGGGCCGAACCCGGCACCGGCGATTTCGACCGGCCGCTGGCGCCGCGCGGGCGGCGCAGCGCGCCGCTCGTCGGCGCCGAGATGGTGCGGCGGGGCTGGCTGCCGCAGCGCGTCCTCTGCTCCCCGGCGCGGCGCACCCGCGAGACCTGGGACCTGGTCGCCGCGGTGCTGCGCCCGGTGCCGGCGACCTTCGAGCCCGGGCTCTATCTCGCGGCGCCGGCCGCCCTGCTGCGGCTGGTGCGCGGCACCCCGCCGGAGGTCGGCTGCCTGCTGGTGATCGGCCACAATCCGGGCCTGCAGGAGCTGGGCCTGCTGCTCGCAGATCCGGAATCCGGTGCCGATTTCGGCCGCCTTCGGGCGAAGCTGCCGACCGCCGGGTTGGTGGTGCTGCGCCAGGCGGCGGGCCCATGGAGCGCGGTCGCCGCCGGCAGCCTCAGGCTCGAGGCTTTCGTCACGCCGCAAGACCTGGCGTAGCGGGCCATGCGCCGTCACGAGGCTGCAACGAAGCTGTGGCATGGAGCCGGCGGGCGCCGCCGGGGCGCCGCCGCAGGGGCCTGCCGATGGTGACCGACGCCGTTTTCGAGCCGGAGGCGCGCTTCTGGTGCCGGGACCGCGGTCTCGATCCCGACGGGCTGGCGCCGGCCATCGCCGCGGGATCGCTGCAGCTGCAGGCCGAGCCCCTGTGGCAGCGCCGGGCCCGGCAGCTGCGCATCGCAGCGGAGGACCGGGCCGACAGGCTGCGTCGCCGGGGGCGGGTGGCGGCATGACGGCGGACAGCCCCGCCGCGCTGCTGGCCGAGCTGCGGGCCCTGCGTCGCGAGGTCGCAGCCGAGGGGCGCGCCCGCCGCGCCGCCTGGGGCGCCTCGATCAGCCGGCCGGAGTTCACCGCCAGCGCCCTCAACCTGGCCCATTACCTGGCGCTGCGCCGCCGCGACCTGCGGCCGCTGCAGCGCGCCCTGATGCGGCACGGCCTGTCCTCGCTCGGCCGGCTCGAGGGCCGCGTGCTGGCGACCCTCGACGCCGTGCTCGCGGCGCTCGAGGCGATGACCGGAGAGCGTGCGCCGGGGACGCTGCGCTTCCCCGCCCCGCGGACCTTCTTCCGCGGCGAGACCACCTTGGCGCGCAACAGCGAGGCGCTGTTCGGGCGCCGCCCCGACGGGCGGCCCGGCCGGATCATGGTCACCCTGCCGAGTGAGGCGGCGAGCGAGCCCGCCTTCGTCGCCGGGCTGCTCGAGGACGGCCGGGTCGACGCGGTGCGGATCAACTGCGCCCATGACGACGCCGCGGCCTGGCGCGCCATGCTCGGCCATGTCCGCCGCGTCGCCGGCGAGCGCGGGCGCCCCGTCGCCGTCCTGATGGATCTCGGCGGCCCGAAATGCCGCACCGAGCTGGTGCTGAAGCCCGAGGACGGCGCCCGCCTCGAGCCGGGAGACCGGCTGCTCCTGACGCGCGGCTCGCCGGATCGCGCCCTGCCCTATGGCTTTCAGGCGAGCTGCTCGCTGCCGCAGGTCCTCGACCGGCTGGCGGTCGGCGATCGCATCTTTGTCGACGACGGCCATTTCGCCGGCGCCGTCGAGGCGCTCCCGCCGGCAGGTGCGGTGCTGCGCATCGACCGCGCCAGGCCCGGCGGCGGCAAGCTGAAGCCGGACAAGGGCCTCAACTTCCCCGACACCGACCTGGCGCTCGACCCGCTCACCGCCGAGGACCTGGCGGCGCTGGACCTGGTCGCCGCCGAGGCCGATGCGGTCGGCTACTCCTTCGTCCAGGACCCCGCCGACGTCGCCCGGCTGCAGGACGAGCTGGCACGGCGCCGGCCCGACTGGCAGCGCCTGGCGGTGGTCGCCAAGATCGAGACCGCGCGGGCGGTGCGCAACCTGCCCGAGCTGATCGTCGCCGCCGCCGGGCGCCAGCCGCTCGCCGTGATGATCGCCCGCGGCGACCTCGCGGTCGAGATCGGCTTCGAGCGGCTGGCCGAGATGCAGGAGGAGATCCTGTGGATCTGCGAGGCGGCGCAGGTGCCGGTGATCTGGGCCACCCAGGTGCTGGAGAGCCTGGTCAAGACCGGCCTGCCCTCGCGCGGCGAGATGACCGACGCCGCCATGTCGGCGCGCGCCGAATGCGTCATGCTGAACAAGGGCGAGAATGTCGGGGCGGCGGTCGCCGTGCTCGACCGGCTGCTCGGCCGCATGGCCGGCCACCAGGTGAAGAAGACGCCGACCCTGCGCGCGCTGCGATCCTGGTAGGCCTGCCGGCAAGCGATCCGCCATCGGACGGTCATCCGGCCGCGCTATGCTCGCCGGCATCGTTGCCCCGCCGGAGCCTCCGTCATGAGCAAGCCGACCGTCTCGCGCTGGATCACCCGCCGCTCGTTCCTGTGGGGGACGGCGGCCGCCGGCGGCAGCCTGGTGCTCGCGCCGCGCGTGCGGCGCGCGCTGGCCGAGGCGCCTGCGGTGACGGTGAGCGAGAAGGCGCGCCCCGCGATCACCCACGGCGTCATGTCGGGCGACGTCACCGCCGACCGGGCGATGATCTGGAGCCGCGCCGACCGCCCGGCCCGGATGCTTGTCGAGTGGTCGACCGAGGAGAACCTGTCGCGCGCCGTCCGGGTCGCCGGCCCGAACGTGCTCGCCGATGGCGACTTCACGGGCAAGCTCGACCTCGCCGGCCTGCCCGCCGGAACGACGGTCTTCTACCGCGTCACCTTCGAGGACCTCGCCAATCCCGGCGCGACGAGCGCGCCCGCGACGGGACGCCTGCGCACCGCGCCCGCCGGGGCGCGCGACATCCGCTTCGTCTTCTCCGGCGACGAGGCCGGCCAGGGCTGGGGCATCAATCCCGGCTGGGGCGGCTACCGCCTCTACGAGGCGATGCGCGCCGTCGCGCCCGACTTCTTCATCCACTCCGGCGACCAGATCTACGCCGACGGGCCGCTCCGGGAGGAGGTCAGGCTCGACGACGGCACGGTCTGGAAGAACCTGGTGACCCCGGCCAAGGCGAAGGTCGCCGAGACGCTCGACGAGTTCCGCGGCAATTTCGCCTACAACCAGCTCGACGCGAATCGCCGACGCTTCGCCGCCGAGGTGCCGTTCCTGGTGCAGTGGGACGACCACGAGGTGCACAACAACTGGTACCCCGGCGAGGATCTCTCCGGCGACGCCCGCTACAAGCAGGTGCCGGGCGCCTCGCTGCTCGCCGCCGCGGCGCGCCGCGCGATGTTCGACTACAACCCGATCCGCGCCACGCCGGACGAGGCCGAGCGGGTCTATCGCCGCTTCGGCTTCGGGCCGCTGCTCGAGGTCTTCCTGCTCGACGAGCGCAGCTATCGCGGCCCCAACAGCGAGAACCGGCAGGCGACGCCGTCGCCCGAGGACGCCTTCCTCGGGCCGCGGCAGCTCGCCTGGCTGAAGGCGGCCCTGCTCGCCTCCCGCGCGACCTGGAAGGTGATCGCCAGCGACATGCCGGTCGGGCTGGTGGTGGCCGACGCGCAGCCCTGGATCCCGAAGGGCCGCTTCGAGGCCTGGGCCAACGCCGAGGACGGCGTGCCGCTCGGCCGCGAGCTCGAGCTCGCCAGCCTGTTCGGGTTCATCAAGAACTGCGGCATCAGGAACGTCGTCTGGGTGACCGCCGACGTGCACTACGCCCAGGCGATCCGCTACGAGCCGGCGCGCGCCGCCTGGGGCGAGTTCCTGCCCTTCTGGGAGTTCGTCGCCGGCCCGATCAACGCCGGCACCTTCGGGCCCAACCCGCTCGACGGCACCTTCGGGCCCGAGGTCAGGTTCACCGGCATCCCGGCCGACCTCAAGCCGAACCGGCCGCCCAGCGACGGCTTCCAGTTCTTCGGCCAGGCCGACATCGACGCCGGCAGCGGCACGATGACCGTGGCGCTCAAGGACGTCGCCGGCAAGACGCTGTTCAGCCAGGCGTTGACGCCCGAAGGCTGAGTCCCCGCGCACGCGGCGATGGACAGGCGACCGAGGGCAGGATATGTGATGTTATAACATAACTCATGCTGCCACGGAGGTTCCATGCGCCGGCTTCTCCTCGGGCTCTGCCTGCTGCTCGCCCTCGCCGCCCTGCCGGCCCGGGCGGCGCCGCTCCAGGTGGTGGCGAGCTTCAGCGTGCTCGGCGACATCGTCCGCCAGGTCGGCGGCGACCGGATCGAGCTGCGGGTGCTGGTCGGCCCGGACGGCGACGCGCACCAATTCGAACCAACCCCGGCCGATGCCCGCGCCCTGGCGGCGGCCGACCTGGTGTTCGTCAACGGCCTGGGGCTGGAGCACTGGATGGCCCGCCTGATCACCGCCGCCGGCTATGGCGGGCCGGTCGTGGTGGCGACCCAGGGCATCAAGCCGCGCATCGCGACCGAGGGCGACGAGGCCGGCCAGCCTGATCCGCATGCCTGGCAGGATCTCGCCAACGGGCAGGTCTATGTCAAGAACGTCGCGGCCGCGCTCACGGCCCGGGACCCGGCCGGTGCGGCGGCGTACGCGGCGAATGCCGGGCGGCTCGCGGCGGAGCTCGCCACGCTCGATCAGTGGGTGCGGGCCGAGATCGGCGCCGTGCCGGCCGCCAAGCGCCGCGTCATCACCACGCACGACGCCTTCGGCTATTTCGGCGCCGCCTACGGCGTGACCTTCCTCGCCGCAGAGGGCATCAGCACCGATTCCGAGCCGAGCGCGGCCGCGGTCGCCAAGCTGATCGAGCAGGCCAGGGCCGAGCACATCAGGGCCCTCTTCATCGAGAATCTCGGCGATCCCCGGCTGGTCGAGATGATCGCGCACGAAACCGGCGCGACGCTGGGCGGCTCCCTCTTCTCCGACGCGCTGTCGCCGCCCGACGGCCCGGCCCCGACCTATCCCGCGATGTTCCGCAACAACGTGCCGAAGCTGAAGGCGGCGATGCTGCTGAACTGAGCGGCGGCGGAGGCGCGCCGGCCGCGCGGCTCACTCGATCGGCAGCCGCGCCAGGGCGGGGCCCAGCAGCTCGGCCAGCCGCTGGTATCCGAGCGCGCTGAAATGCAGCTGGTCGGGCGCGACGGCGGCCGTCAGCCTGCCCTGCGCATCGAGCAGCACCGGGCCGGGATCGACATAGAGCACGCCGGGCCGCTCGGCACAGCGGGCGATCAGCCGGTTGGTCGTGTCGATCGGCCGGCGGAACGGCGCGTCGGCCCCGGCCCCGCGCGGCGGGATGGCAACCAGCAGGATCGGCGCCCGCGGCGCCGCCGCGCGCAGCCGGTCGATGATCGCGCGGATGCCGTCGGCCACCGCCAGGGGCGCGTGGTGCCGGCCGAGGTTGTTGGTCCCGATCAGCAGCACGAAGGCGCGCGGCAGGTGCCCTTGAAGCTCGCCGTGATCGAGGCGCCAGAGCAGCGTCTCGGTGCGGTCGCCGTTGAAGCCGAGATTGACGGCGCTGCGTCCGCCGACCAGGTTCCGCCAGGCCGCCTCGTCCCAGCGCTGCGTCAGGCTGTCGCCGAGAAAGGCGATGTCGAAGCGCTCGGCGGCCAGCCGGAGATTGGTCTCGGCCAGCCGGGCCCGCCACCAGCCCTCCTTCCGGGCGACCGGCTCAGTCGTGATCTGCCGGGCGACCGGCGGTCCCTGGCATTGCCAGTCCGGCAGGGTCGCCACCGGACCGGCGGCGGCCGGCGTCAGCCAGCCGAGCATAGCGAGAGCGGATATGCAGGCGGCGAGCCGCACCATCTGTTCCTCCGGATCTGTCGTCGCCAACGGCGCCCGCCGGATCCTATGGCGGAAGCGGCCGGCCATGAACGGGCTCCTGCGTCGGCCCGAGCCCCGGCCGCGGCCCGGGACATGTGCGACAATTCTAAGCGCAGCCGTGGTCATGGATCTGTGCTAGGGAGAGCCATGGTCGGTCGCTGCCGTTCGACGATCGCTCGGGTCTGCGCGCTGCTGCTCCTGCTGCAAGCGCTGGCGGCTGCCATGGCCACCGGCCGGGCGGTGGCGGCTCAAATCGACCCTCTGGCCGGCATCCCCATCTGCGCAAGCAATGCCGCCGTCGTCCGGGATTCCGGCTTTGGCGTCCCCGCGCACCGGGATCGTGGCCACCATTGCCTCGACGAGTGCTGCCTCGCCGGATCCTGCCCCGCCGCGCTGGTCGCCGTGATTGCGCAGCTGCGGGACGTAGCCGTCCCGCGGGACCTGTCCGATAGCGCGGTCCTCCCGGTGCGGCTGATCGGGTCGAACGCGGATCGCCCTGCCGATCGCTTCCAGGCGCGGGCCCCCCCGCTCTCCCTCTAGTCGCTGCCTGACGTCGACCCTGACCGGCCGCGCCGCGCGACGCGCGGTGCCGGCGGGTATCGGTGATTAGAGGGAAACATGCAGTCCGAGTTCCCCAGCTCTGGCACAGCCAGGCGGCTGGTGCCGGCGCTTCTGCTTGTCGCGGCGGCCATCCTCGGCGCCGCCCTGGTCGCGCATGCCTATTTCTTCAGGGACCAGCGCACGACGGCGGCAGTGGACCCGGCGGCCGGCCCGCCGGCGATCGGTGGCCCGTTCACCTTGCAGGGCGCCAACGGCGCCACGGTGACGGACCGCGACTATCGCGGCCGCTGGCTGCTCGTCTATTTCGGCTACACCTTCTGCCCGGACGTCTGTCCGACTACCCTCGCCGACATGGCGACCGCGCTGGCCGAGATCGGGCCTCTGGCGGCGCGGATCCAGCCGATCTTCATCTCGGTCGACCCCGGCCGCGACAGCCCGGAGGCGGCCGCCGCCTATGCGCGGGCCTTCGACCCGCGCATCGTCGGGCTGAGCGGCACGCCGCAGGAGATCGCCCAGGCTGCCGCAGCGTACAAGGTCTACTACAGCGTGCACCGCACCGGCGACGGGCCGGGCGACTACCTCCTCGACCACAGCGCCTATCTCTATGTCATGCGGCCGGACGGCAGCTTCGCCGGGATCCTCGACGGTCGCGACGGTCCGCGGCTCGCCGCCGCGCTGCGCCGGTTCCTCACTGAGTCCTGACCACCACAACGAAAGGATTAGCCATGTTTCGCGTTGCTCTGGCCCTCGCGGTGATGCTGCTGGCGGGCGGACCGCTCGCCGCCTATGCGGAGGACGCCATCGTCATCGAGCAAGCCTTCGCCCGCGCCACACCCGCCGGCGCCAGGAACGGCGCGGTCTACATGACGATCCTCAACCGCGGCGCGACCGCGGACCGGCTGGTCGCCGCCTCGTCGCCGGCCGCCGCGCGTGCCGAGCTTCACCAGACCATCTCGGAGGGCGGCGTCATGAAGATGCGCCCGGTCGACGCCATCCCGATCGATCCCGCCGGCAAGGCGGTGCTGAAGCCCGGCGGGCTGCATGTCATGCTGCTCGATCTCAAGGCGCCGCTGAAGCAGGGCGAGACCGTCCCCGTGACGCTGGTCTTCGACAAGGCCGGCCCGATGACGATCAACGTCCCGATCCAGAAGCCCGGGGCGATGGGCGCGAGCTCGGGCGACATGTCCGGCATGAACATGTAGGGCGCCGCCAGCGGGACGCCATGACCTGGGAAGCTCCGATGAGCGGCAGCGTCGCCTGCGGCACGACGAGTACGACCGCGATCGGCCTCGGTCGGTTGCCGGCGCCCGGGCGCCGTAGTCCGTGCACTCGACGGCACGCCGCGGGATACCAACATCGCCGTCGCAGGCAGCCGCCGGCCGGCGCCGTGGCGACGCCAGCCGCGCCGTTGGAATCCGCGCGCTCGAGGGCGCCCGGCGCCTCGCCGGGCGCGTTTCCCGGCCGCCGCGCCGCCGCCGGGCATCACGCCGCCGGAACACCGATTGGGACGAGAATGGGGGCTAAGCGATGAGGAGAACTATCGGCCTGGCGCGAGCGGTCATCGCTGCGGCGATGCTGGCCGCGGCATCGCCAGCGGCCGCAGGCGGCGGCCTCGCCCTGGTGATCAATTCCAACGACGATTCGATCAGCCTCATCGACACGGCCAGGCTGGTCGAGACGGCGCGGGTCCCGATCGGCCGCGAGCCGCACCACCTGATGCTGACGCCCGATCGCGGCGAGCTTCTGGTCGCCAACGCCGTCGGCAACGAGCTGGTGGCGCTCGACCCGCTCACCGGCACCGTCAAGCGGCGCATCACCGGCATCAGCGATCCCTACCAGATCGGCTTCAGCCCCGATGGCCAGTGGTTCGTCGCCAACTCCGATCGCCTCGGCCGGGTCGACATCTATCGCTACCACCAGGGCGCGTTCACGCTGGCCAGGCGCATACCGACACCGACCAACCCGAGCCACATGGCCTTCTCCGCCGACAGCCGCATCGTCTTCGTCAGCCTGCAGGGGACCGGCAAGCTGGCGGCGATCGAGCTGTCGACCCAGCAGATCCTGTGGGAGCTCCCGGTCGGCGACACGCCGGCTGGCGTGTGGCGCACCGCCGACGACCGCTACGTCCTGGTCGGCATCATGAGCACCGACCACGTCGCCGTGGTCGACTGGCGCAAGCCCGCCATCGTCGGCACGATCGTGACCGGCGACGGCGCGCACAACATCTTCCCGATGACCAGCGATCCGGAGCGCATCCTCGTGTCGAACCGGGTGGCCAACTCAATCTCCATCGTCGACGTCTTGCGGCTGCAGACGATCGAGACCTTTCCCTGCCCGGGCGGCCCCGACGACATGCAGCTCAGCGCCGACGGCAGCGAGCTCTGGGTGACCTCGCGCTGGATCCGCAAGGTGACGGTGATCGACATGCGCACCAAGGCGATCAAGGCGCAGATCAGGGTTGGCCGCTCGCCGCACGGCATCTATCTTTCGGACCGGCTGGCGGCGGAGCGCGGATCTTGATCGAACGGCTGTCCGAGGGGCTCGTCCTGCTGCAGGATCGGATCTTCGAATCCCTGCTCGTGCCGCTGCTCTATGCGGCGGGACTGATGGGCTGGGCCGACCAGGCCTACGACGCGCTCGGCTTCATGATGATCGGCAGCCTCGAGATGCTGGCGCTCGCCGCGCTGCTGCTGCCGCTCGAGCGGCTGATCCCCGCCGAGCGCTGGCCGGATCGGCGGGGCACCCGCGTCGACCTCGTCTACACGCTGCTGCACCGGCTGGGCGTCGTGCCGCTGCTGGTCTTCGCGCTGATGGCACCGCTGCAGGCCCGGCTCGACGAGTGGCTGCTCGGCCACGGCATCGTGGTGCGCAATCTGGAGCAGTGGCTGCCCGCCCTGACCGACCATCCGTTCGCGACCTTCCTCGCCTATCTCGTCATTCTCGACCTGACCGAATACTGGTTCCATCGCGCGCAGCACCGCTTCGCCTGGTGGTGGTCGCTGCACAGCCTGCATCACAGCCAGCGCCAGATGAGCGTCTGGACCGAGGACCGCAACCACCTGCTCGACGATCTGCTCGAGGCGCTCCGCCTGGGGCTGGTCGGGCTTCTGGTCGGGGCGACGCCCGAGCAATTCCTGTGGGCCCTGATCCTCATCCGCTTCGTGCAGAACTTCTATCACGCGAACCTGCGCATCCGCTTCGGCGCGATCGGCGACCGGCTGCTGGTCAGCCCCTGCTTCCACCGCATCCACCACGCCATCGGCCTCGGCCATGACGGCCCGGCGCGCGGCTGCAACTTCGCCGCCCTGCTGCCGGTCTGGGACATCCTGTTCGGCACCGCCAATTTCGCCCCGATCTACCCGCCGACCGGCGTCAGCGATCAGGGCGCCGGCTGGAACTACGGCAGCGGCCTCGTCGAGCAGCAATGGCTGGGGCTGAAGCGCCTCGCCGCCAGCCTCGGCGTCGCCGGCCGGCGGCCGGCTTGACGACGCTTGGCGCGCCGGGCCTGGTCTCGCCGCCGCTGCCGGGCATTGCCGACCCGGCTCCGCGCGGGCTCCGGCCGGGGTGCGCGGGATGAAGCGGGTCGCGGTCATCGCACTGCTGGCCGGGCTGCTGGCGGCGACGCTGCTGGTGCTGTCGCAGGGCGCCGCCGGCATCTGGCGGAGCGCGGCGATCATCGGGCTGGGCGGCTTCGGCGCAATCGTCGCCTACCGGCTCGGCGTCGTCGTGCTGACCGGCGCCGCCTGGTGGCTGCTCGGCCGGGGCCGAGCCGATGCGCGGCTGCCGCACTTCCTGTGGGGGCGGCTGATCCGCGCCTCCGCCGCCGACGCGCTGCCCCTGTCCCAGGTCGGAGGGCCGGTGCTCGGCGCCCGCGCGCTGGCGATCGCCGGGGTCGCCGGCCCGTTCGCCGCTGCGTCGACGGTGATCGACGTCACCATCGAGCTGGTGGCGCAGCTTCTCTACACCGCCCTCGGGCTGTTCCTCCTTGACCGGCTGCATCCCGGGACCGGGCTTGTCGTCCCGGTCCTGATCGGTATCGCAGCGATGGCCGGCTGCGTCATCGGCTTCGTCGCCGTGCAGGCGCGCGGCTTTGGTGTCGTCGAGCGCGTCCTGGCCCGCATGGCGCGCGAGCTGCTCGGCCGCGACCGCGGCGAGACCGGCGCCGTACAGGCCGGGATCACGGCCCTGCACCGCCGCCATGGAACGCTGCTCGCCTGCCTGCTCGCCCACCTCGCCTGCTGGCTGGTCAGCGGGATCGAGACCTGGATCGCGCTGCGGCTGATGGGCGTCGAGATCGGACTGCCGGTGGCATTGACCATCGACAGCCTGCTGTACGGCATGCGCACCCTCGCCTTCATCGTTCCGAACGCCCTGGGCGTCCAGGAAGGCGCCCTGCTCCTCCTCGGCGGCCTGTTCGGCGTCGATGCCAGCGCGGCGCTGGCCCTGTCGCTGATCAAGCGGGCACGCGACCTCGTGATCGGCGTCCCGGCGCTGCTCGGCTGGCAGGCGATCGAAGGCCGCCGGGCGTTCGGCCGCCGCGGCCTGGCTCCCGTCCCGGTCCGCGTCCCGGCGGACGCGCTCCCGGACGATCGGGACCGCTGATCCGGGGCATCACCGCAGCGCGCGCAGCGGCACCTCGGCAAGAACCCGGGCCGGCGGGCCGGCGGCGAGCAGCCGGCCGGCGCCCAGCACGATGCAGTGGTCGGCTATGGTCTCGACGATCTGCAGGTCGTGCGTCGCGGTGACCACGGTGCGCCCCTCGCCGCGGGCAGCGGCGAGCAGGGCGACGATCTCGTCCTGGCTGCGCGGGTCGAGGCCGGCGGTCGGCTCGTCCAGCAGCACCACCTCCGGCCGGCTGATCAGCACCGAGGCCAGCGCGACCCGCTTCTTCTCCCCCCCGGAGAGGCGATGCGGCGCGCGGTGGCGTAGATCGCCGAGGGCGAAGGTCTCGAGCACCTCCTCGATCCGCCGGCGGATCTCCGGCTTCGGCCAGCCGAGCTGCAGCGGGCCGAAGGCAAGCTCGTCCAGCACGGTGGGGCAGAACAGCTGGATATCGGGGTTCTGGAAGACGAGCCCGACCCGACGCCGAAAGGCGTAGCCCGCCGCCGCATCCTGCATCAGCGCCTCGGTCAGCGGCCGGCCGAAGGCAAGGATCCGCCCGTGATCGGGAAAGCAGAGCGCGTCGAGCAGCCGCAGCAAGGTCGATTTGCCCGAGCCGTTGGGCCCGAGCAGCGCTACCCCGCTGCCCGCCGGGAGCGTCAGGCTGACCCCGGCCAGGGCGACCGCGTCGCGATAGGCGAAGGCGACCTCGTGAAGCTCGAAGGCCGGCGGCGGCCCGAGGCCCGGCCCGGTCGTGCCGGAGCCGGTCATCCGCCGACGCGGCTCCCCAGCCAGACGGCCAGCACCGCGACCGCGAGGAACGCGACGAGCGCGACCCAGTCGCCCGGCCGGGTCCGGAACTCGTCGAGCAGGCGGATCTCGCCGCGATAGCCGCGCGCCACCATGGCGAGGTGGACCTCCCCGGCGAGCTGCAGCGAGAGCAGCAGAAGGGTCCCGGCGGCGCCGGCGGCGATGCGGCGGCGCTCGCGGCCGGGCAGCGGCCCCATCAGCCGGCTGGTGCGGGCCTCGAACATCTGCGCCGCGGTGCTCAGCAGGACGAAGATGTAGCGGTGCGTCATGCCGAGGATCGCCACCACCACGACCGGCAGCCCGAGGCCGCGCAGCGCCTTCAGGAGATGCGGCCAGGGCGTCGAGAGGATCGCGAGCAGGGCCAGTGTCGCCGCCGTCTCGGCCCGCCCGACGAGGAAGCCGGCGCTGACCAGGCCTTGGCGCGTGGCCGTCCAGCCGAGCAGCGGGACGTGCAGCACGGGCTCGCCCGGGACCAGCAGGATGGCGGGCAGCGCCAGCAGGCCGGTGAAGAGCAGCACGCCGAGCCAGAGCCGCCGGGCGAGCAGGGCGGGAGAGATCCGCGAGGCCAGCGCCAGTCCGGTCGCCAGCAGGAACAGCCCCGCCAGCACGGCCAGCGAGCGCACCGAGACCACGGCGAGAATCAGCGCCAGCAGGCCGGCGAGCTTGACCCGCGGGTCGAGCCGCTGCAGCAGGCCGGGCATGGCGGCCGTCCGCTCCGACTCGAGCGCGTGATCGAGCGCGGCGAGCAGGCCATGGAGCAGCGTATCGGCGAAGCCCAGGCCGCGATGGCGGTGCCCGCCGAGGAAGGACTGCTCGCTCACCGGCGCTCCGCTCCGCCCGGGGGCTGCCTTCAGGACGTCGCCGGCTGCTGCGGGCGCCGCGCGAGGATCCGCGAGAGCAGCAGGAAGGCCAGCAGGATGAGCCCGCAGCCGACCACCGCCGAGAGGATGTAGCCGAAGGCCTCGCTTTGCATGAAGCCGGGTGCATAGTCGGGGATCGGCGCGGTCCAGATGCTGGACAGCCGCGCCAGGCCCTGCGGGGGAACCGCCGGCGCGGCGACGTCGCCCGAGGCCCGGGCGATCGCCTGGCGGGTCGCCTCGTCCTGGAAGTCCTCGATGCCCCATTCGCCCCAGGCGGTGCCGGCCGCGAGCAGCCCGAGCGGGCTCAGGATCATCAGCAGCGAGAGGCCGAGCCACAGGCTGCGGGTCCCCCGCCAGCCGCCGGACGCGGCGGGCGGCGGCGCCGCCTCTGCCTGCGACGCGCCGGGGGCCGTGAGCCGCAGCAATTGCGGGTTGGCCCTCTGCAGGTAGGCGATGATGCCGCCGGTGATCACTGCCTCGGCCAGGCCGGCGAAGCTGAGATGGCCGATCAGCATGGCGGGGATCGCCACGCCGAGCGGATAGGGCGCATAGAGCGGCGCGCCGGCGGCATCGTGAAACAGCAGCGGCTGGATGCCGAACTCGATCGCGGCGAGCAGGGCCGCAAGGTTGATCGCGACGTAGCCCGCGATCGCGCCGGCGACCACGCGGCGCACCGACTCCAGCGGCGCGTTGCCCGCGATGAGGCGGTAGAGCCAGTAGGCGGCGAGCGAGCCGACCACCGCCATGTTCAGGCAGTTCGCGCCGAAGCTGGTGATGCCGCCATCGCCGAAGAAGACGGCCTGCATGAAGAGCGCGACCGAGATGGCGAGGATGGCGGGCCAGGGCCCCAGCACGATGGAGGCGATCGCCATCCCGACGGCATGGCCGGTCGTGCCGCCCGGCAGCGGGATGTTGAACATCATCACGACGAAGCAGAAGGCCGAGACGACCGCCAGCAACGGTACCAGCCGGGTCGCCAGGAGACGCTTCACGCGGCCCATCGCGACCGACCAGAAGGGGACGGCGGCGGCATAGGCGACGGCGCAGGTCGATGGGCTCAGATATCCGTCCGGAATGTGCATGGTCGGCAGCTCCCGATGGACCCAACCTGTCGTATGAAGAACTGGATGATTTGTCATACGCCGCCGACCGTCAAGGCTCCTCTGGCCTGCGGCACGGCGCTGGCTCGCGCCGGATGCAGCCGCGAAGGCGCTTGACCCTGCGCCGGCGCAAGCGCAATCATGACCCTACGGTGGTTCCCCGACGGATATGTCCCAGGGGATCAAAAGGGAACGCGGTGCGGCACCTCGGGGTGCCAATGCCGCGGCTGCCCCCGCAACTGTAAGCGGACAGCGTGGAGCCGCGACGGCCACTGGGCAACCGGGAAGGCCGGCTCCGACGCAGCGACCCGCGAGCCAGGAGACCTGCCACCGGTCGTGTCGAGGCTGGCCTTGCGGGCGGGGTTGTCCGGGAGGCACGGCAGGGTTCCCGCACCGGGACTCCGCTTGCGTTGGCACGATCGCTCGGCAGCGCAAGGCGGAGGACAGTCATGCATATCATGGAAGGCTACCTGCCGGCGGCGCATTGCCTCGGCTGGGGCGTCGCGTCGGCGCCCTTCGTCATCGCCGGGGCGCGTCGCGTCACCCGGGTCGTGCGCAGTCATCCGGAGGTGAAGCTGCTGCTCGCCGCCTCGGGTGCGTACGTGTTCATCCTGTCGGCGCTCAAGATGCCGTCGGTGACCGGCAGCTGCTCTCACCCGACCGGCACTGGTCTCGCCGCCGTGCTGTTCGGGCCGACGGTGACCACCGTGCTGTCCGCCATCGTCCTGCTGTTCCAGGCCCTGCTGCTGGCGCATGGCGGCTTGACGACGCTGGGCGCCAACATCTTCTCGATGGGCATCGTCGGTCCTTTCGTTGCCTACTGGCTTTATCATGGGACGAGGTCGCTCGGCGCCGGCGCCGCGCTGGCCGTGTTCCTCGCCGCCAGCCTCGGCGACCTCTCGACCTACGTCGTGACCTCCTTCCAGCTCGCCCTCGCATTTCCCGACCCTGCCAGCGGCATCGCCGGCGCGGCGGCGAAGTTCCTCGGCGTGTTCGCCATCACCCAGGTGCCGCTCGCCATCAGCGAAGGCCTGCTCACCGTGGTCGTGATGAACCTGCTGGGCAAGTACAGCCAGGGCGAGCTTTCCATTCTCGCCGGCCTCTCGCGGAGGGCGGCGTGATGAACCGCAACCTGCTGCTGCTGCTCGCCGTGGCCGCGCTGGTCGTCGGCCCGCTGCTGCTGCACCGCAAGGATGGGGCGGAGTTCGCCGGGTCCGACGACCAGGCGACGCAGCTGATCACCCGCAGCGCGCCCGGCTACCATCGCTGGGCCGAGCCGATCTGGGAGCCGCCGAGCGGCGAGATCGAGAGCCTGCTCTTCGCGCTGCAGGCGGCGATCGGCGCCGGCGTGCTCGGCTACTATTTCGGTCGGCGGCGGGCGATCTCGGAGCTCGGCGGGCGCGTGGAGCGGCCGCCCGCCGTTCATGCGCCTCATTGACCGCCACGCCCAGACCGGCCCGCTGCGCCGCCAGCCGGCCGCCGAGAAGCTGCTGCTCGCCTTCGGGCTGATGGTCCTGGCGCTGGCCAGCCCGACCTGGGCCACCCAGGCCCTGGTGCTCGCGACGGCCCTGGCGATGATCCTCGGAATCGCCCGGGTGCCTGCGGCCGACCTCGGGCGGACGATGGCGGTGCCGGTCGGCTTCATCCTGGCGGGCACCCTGGTCCAGGCCGTCAGCCTGCGCTGGGCTGCCGGCCTGCCGGCGCCCGAGGTCACCGGGGACGCGCTGCGCCGGGCGACCTTCACCGGGCTGCGCGCCATGGCCTGCGTCACCGCCCTGCTCGGCCTGGCGCTGACGACGCCGCTCTCCGATATCCTGCAGCTGCTGCGGCGGGCCGGGCTGGGGCGCGAGATCGGCGACGTCGCGCTGCTGATGTTCCGGCTGGTCTGGGTGCTCCTCGACTGCGTCGAGAGCGGCGTCGCCGCCCAGGCGAGCCGGCTCGGCTATTCCAGCCGGCGGCGCCGCATCCGGTCGCTCGGATTGCTGCTCGCCGCCCTGCTGCCGCGCGTGCTCGGACGCGCCCGGCGCCTCGAGCAGGGCCTGGGCGCGCGCGGCTACGAGGGCGAGCTGCGCTTCCTGGCGATCGGCCGCCCCGTCTCGCGCCGGCGGCTGGCCGGCATCCTCGGACTGCTCGTGGTCCTCGGCCTGCTTGGACGGATGACGATTTGATGCTGTCGGCCAGCGGCCTTCACTACGGCTATCCCGGCGGCGGCGAGGCGCTCGCCGGTCTCGACCTGGAGATCGCGCGCGGCGAGCGCCTCGCCATCCTCGGCGCCAACGGCGCCGGGAAGACGACCCTGCTGATGCTGCTCAACGGGACCCTCAGGCCCGGGCGCGGCGCGATCCGGATCGACGGCGTCGCGGCCGGCTACGACCAGGCCTCGCTGCGGCGCTGGCGCCAGCGGGTCGGGCTGGTGCTGCAGGATCCCGACGACCAGCTATTCGCCGCCAGCGTCTTCGAGGACGTCTCCTTCGGACCGCTCAATCTCGGCCTCGACGCCGCCGCGGCGGCGGCGCGCGTCGGCGATGCGCTGGCGGCCATGCGGATCGCCGACCTCGCCGAGCGCCCGACCCACATGCTGAGCTACGGCCAGCGCAAGCGCGTCGCCATCGCCGGCATCGTCGCGATGAAGCCCGAGATCCTGCTGCTCGACGAGCCGACCGCCGGGCTCGATCCTCTGGGCGTCGTCCACCTGCTCGGCACCATGCGCGGGCTGGCGGAGCGTGGAACCGCCATCGTGCTCGCCACCCACGACATGGATCTCGCCTATGGCTGGGCCGACCGCATCGCCATCTTCGGCGAGCGGCGGATTGCGCTGGCCGGCCCGCCCGACCGGGTCTTCGAGGACGCCGCCATGCTGAAGCGGCTGCGGCTCAGGCCGCCGCTGCTGTGGGAGATCGGCCGGGCCTTGCGGCAGCGCGGCATGCTCGATTCCGCGAAGCCCTTGCCGCGCAGCCGGCACGAGATGCTGGAGGCTCTCTCCCTTCCCGGGCGGGAGCCCGGGACCAGTCACCGTCCGGCGGGACTCTCCTGAGCCGCCGCTCAGAGCAGCGGGCAGCCGCAGACCGGGCAGCGCATCGCCGCCAGCGCGCCGTCGATCGCCGCCGGCGTCATCGTGCCGGCCAGCCGGGCGCGGACCTGCTCGGCCAGGCGCCCATGGTCGGCATTGCGCGTGCAGGCGCTGCGGTAGAGCCGCTCGGTAGCGACGTCGGCGGGACCGCTGCTCCAGGCGGCGGCGCGGCCCGGCGTCAGGGCCAGCGCGCCGAGCCCGGCGAGCGCGGTGCCGCCGGCGATCAGGCGGCGGCGGGCAATGCGGCGGTTCTCGCTCATGTCGACGCTCCTCCAGGCTAGAGGCTGCCCAGCAGCATGACGCCGCCGAACAGGATGATCAAGACGGGGCCGGCCAGCCCGAGCAGGCCCGATAGCGCGCCGCGCCGCGGTCCGGCGCGGCCGGCGACGGCGAGCGCACCCTGCCGCGCATGGATCGCCAGGATGCCGATGAGCGCCAGGGTGACCGCCATGCCGAGCGCGATCGAGCCGGCCATCATGATGCCGCTGAGCAGCAGGCCGTTGGCCAGGCAATAGACGAGGATCAGCACCGCGCCGGAGCACGGGATCAGCCCGACCGCCAGGGAGAGCAGCCCGCCGGTCCGCCACGCCGCCACCAAATCGTGATGGTGATGGGCGCAGCCGGCCCCGTGGCCGCGACCATCGTGATGGTCGTTATGGTCGTGATGGTCGTGATGCGGGTGATCGTGCCCGTGGTCCGCGGCCGCGGCGCGGCGGGCCCGCAGCGCGCCGAGCAGCATGGCGATGCCGATGGCGGTGATCGCAGCGTAGCTCGCCGCCTTGAGGAAGCCGAGCTCGTCGACCGGCCGGGCAAAGGCCTGCTGCAGCACGATGTGCACGACGACGACGATGACGACTGCGGAGACGACATGGAACAGGGCGATCTGCGTCCCCATGCGGACCGCGCCCAGCGGCCCGGCGTCGCGGGACAGCAGATAGGACAGCATGACGGCCTTGCCGTGCCCCGGTCCCAGCGCGTGGAACACGCCATAGGCGAAGGCGATGACCAGGCCGGCGAGCAGCGCCTCCACCGAGTGCTCGCGCTTGATCCGCACCAGCCGGGCGTTGATCGTCCGGTTGACCGTGCTCTGGACAGAGACGAAGGCCTGGCCGGCGCGCTGCCAGAGGCTCGGTGGCGGCGCATCGGCTGCGTCCTCCGCCGTCGTCGCCGCATCCTGATCCTTGCCGCCGGTCAGTTGCTGCGCCGCGGCGGGCGATGCCGCCGTGCCGAGCGCGAGCAGCAGCCCGAGCAGGAGGCAGGCCGCCGTCGCGACGGCGAGCAGGGCGCTCAGCCGCCGCATAGCAGGGTGATCTGGTCGGGCACCATGACGCCACCGTAGTAGCGCCGCTTCTGGTCCTTCGCCACCTTGCCGCGGCAGGCGGCGCCGGCGCCGCCCTCGGTGCGGACCGCCTTCTCCGGAGCGAGGTCGAATTGCACGAAGTAGGTCTCGTCGTACATCTCGAGCTGCAGGCGCGTCGCCCGCGGGTCGACCGGCTTCGGCAGCGGCACGGTGAAGCCGTAGATCAGCAGGCCGTTGACCTGCCGCGCGGTGAAATCGCGCACATGGATCGGCTCGACCATCTTCCCGCCGACCCAGAGATAGGTGAAGTAGTGGAAGTCCTTCACCGCGTGGAAGGCGTTGGCCTCGACGTCGGCGATCTCCTTGGCGTCGAACCGGCCATCCCGATTGCGATCGTGCTCCTGGATCACCGTGTCGCTGAAGACGTCGTCGAACAGCCAGCCGATGCGCACGCCGGTGACGAGCTTGCCGTCGAACAGAAAGGCGGCGTCGCTGGTGATGAAGACATGCGGATGCGCGGCGGCCGGCGAGGACGCCAATGGCAGCAGCAGCGCAGCGATCGCGAGCCTGCAAGGGCCGGGTCGCGGTCGCTTCGGTTCCCGCACTGCCGGCATCAGCATCGGCCGTGCATCGCGATCATGGTCGGCAGCTTCGGGCCCTTGGCTTATCCGCTCCTGACCAAAGCATTACGACAGGGCCACGCGCGCGGCAATCGCGCCGCACGGGCCGATCCGCGCTTGTGCGCAATGTGGCTCCGGCGGATAGTGGCCGCGCCATGGCAAGCCGGCGCGGATGGTGCGGAGGGACAGCGTGACCCGGAGCGACGGGCCGCCGCGATCGCGCCGGCGGCCCGCGTCATGGTGCCGCGGGCTGCGCCGGCGCATCGGGATGGCGGCGGCGATCGCCGCGCTCGCGACCCAGATCGCGCTGTCGCTGGTGCCGCTGCCGGCGCCCGGCGCACCCGGCCCGGCCGCCCGGTCGCTCGCCGCGGTTGCAGCCCTCTGGGGCCTCTCGTCGCTGTGCCTGCCGCTCGGCACGCCGGAGCGGCCCGGACCGCATTCCGATCCCTTCGCGCACCATGGCTGCCCGATCTGCCAGGTGCTGCACCAGACGGCGGCCGTCCTGCCGCCGACCCAGCTGGTGGTCGACGCGCCGGCCCCGACCGGGCCGCCGCCTCTGCCGCCGCTCGTCGAGGCGCCGCCGCCGCGCCAGGCCTTCCTCACGCCGCAGTCGCGCGCCCCGCCGGCCCTCGCCTGACGCGCCGGGCTCGCCCGGCGCGCTACGCCCGACGATTCGCCCACAATCCGGTTCGAGGGAGAACCTCATGTCCTATTCGCTCTGCGCCGCGGCCGCCGCCGCTGCGCTTCTCGTCGCCGTTCCCGCCTACGCCCATGTCGAGCTCGAGACCGACAAGGCTCCGGCGGGCTCGTCCTTCAAGGCCGTGCTGATGGTCCCGCATGGCTGCACCGGCTCGCCGACCGTCGCCCTCAAGGTGCAGATCCCCGAGGGCGTTGTGCACGCCCAGCCGATGCCCAAGCCCGGCTGGACGGTCAAGACCGTGGTGAAGAAGCTCAACAAGCCGGTGCAGTACTACAGCACGACCCTGACCGAGGACGTCCGGGAGATCGAGTGGTCGGGCGGCAGCCTGCCCGACGCGTACTACGACGAGTTCGTCTTCGTGGCACACCTTCCCGATCAGCCCGGGGCGGTGGTCCGCTTCCCGACCGTCCAGCAGTGCGCCAAGGGCGTCCATCGCTGGATCGAGATCCCGGCCCAGGGCCAGGACGCCGAGGAGCTCAAGGAGCCGGCCCCGGGGGTGACGCTCGGCCCGAAGGCAGCCGGCGGCGACTGAGGCACCCGCAAACGGATGGGCGCCGCGCAACCGGCGCCCATCCGTTGTTCTTCACGATGCTGAGGCTGCTCGGCGCCATCCTCCTCGCGCTCGCCATGCTGCTCGACGGGCGACCGGCGACGGCGCATGCGGTGCTCCTGGAGATGAGCCCGGCCGACGGGTCGGCGGTCCCCCGCTCGCCCGATGCGGTGGTGCTCCGCTTCAACGAGCCGGTCGCACCTGTCTTCGTCCGTGTGCTCGACGAGCGCGGTGCCTCGCTCGGCCGGCCGGACGACGTCAGCTCGAGCGATACGGAGGTGCGGATCGGGCTGCCCAGGCCGCTGCCGCCCGGCACCTACTTCGTCAGCTATCGCGTCGTCTCGCTCGATTCGCACCCTGTCGGTGCCACGCTTTCGTTCACTGTCGGCGACCGGCCGGCGGCCGGACCGGCACCGGCCGCGGCCGCCGCACCCGATTGGCTCTGGTCGGTCGCCGCGGGTTCCGACCGTGCCATCTTCCTGGCCGCGCTGCTGGCCGCATGTGGCGGCGTCCTCTTCTACGCCCTGGTCGGCGGCGGGCTGGCCGCGCTGTCTCGGCCGGAGCGCCGCTGGCTGCTGATCACCGCTGCGCTCGCCGCAATCGCCGGCCTGGCCGGAATCGGCATCGAGGGCGCCTATCTCGCAGCGGCGCCGCCCGGCCTGCCGCCGCCCGCAGCCTGGCGGCTCGGCCTCGCCACCACGCTCGGCCGCAGCCTGCTCCTGGCCCTGGCGGCCCTCGCGCTGCTGCTGATCGTGGTGGCGCGCGGCGGTCGGTCGGCGCGCATCCTGGCCGGACCGGCGGCGATCGTCGCGCTGCTCAGCCTCGTGCTGACCGGCCACGCGGCGACCGCCCCACCGCGCTGGCTGACAGCGCCGATGCTCGGGCTGCATGTGCTGGCTGCCGGATTCTGGGCGGGCTCGCTGGCGCCGCTGTGGCTGCGGCTGCGGCGACGCTCGCTCGCCGCGATGCTGCTGGAGGTACGGGACTTCTCCCGGCTCGCGGTCGGTGTCGTCGGCCTGCTGGCGCTCGCCGGCTTCGTCGTCGCGGCGATACAGCTCGGCGACTTGGCGGGGCTGACCGGCACCGCCTATGGCCAGCGGCTCATCGCCAAGCTGGCGCTGGTGCTGCTGCTCCTGGCGGCGGCGGGCGTCAACAAGCTGTGGCTGTCGCCGCAGCTCGCCACCGAGCCGCTCGCCCGGGCGAGGCTGCGCACCAGCATCGCCGTCGAGCTGCTGCTGGTCCTCGCCATCCTGTCGGTAACCGCCTCGCTCGGCCAGTCGGTGCCGCCGCGGGCGATCCTGGCGGGCGAGCATGCCCATCACGACATGGCGGCGCCGTCGGGCTTCTCCGTGCTCACCTTCCGCGACGGCAATGGCGCGCTGATCGAGTTGACCCCCGCCCGCACCGGCCGCAATGACATCACCGTCCACCTGATGACGCCCTCGGGCCCGCCCCTGGTCCCGCAGGAGGCGACGCTCGAGCTGGCCAACCCGGGCGCCGGCATCGAGCCGATGAGCTACCGGCTCACCGCGGAGCTGCCCGGGCTCTATCGCGTCGCAGGCGTGCAGATCGTCGCTCCCGGGAACTGGTCCCTGCGGTTGGATGTGCTCAAGGACGAGTTCTCGATGATCAGCTTCCGGACCGAGCTGCCGGTCCGGTGACGAAGGCATGCCATGGCGCACTCAGGCCTTCTGCAGCCCCTTGCCGGCGACGGCCTGGCGGCCCTGCACGGTGCGCATCAGCCCGATGATCGCCGCCAGCGTCAGCAGATAGGCCACCACCTGGGCGCCGCTCGGGTTGGCGGTGTAGCCGATCAGCGTGTGCAGCAGCCGGCCGAGCAGGCTTTTCTCCGAGAGGATCCAGCCGGTATCCCACCAGGTCTGCGCCAGCTGCTCGAGATAGCCCGCCTGCTGCAGGAAGCCGACCGCCTGCGCCGCCAAGCCGGCGGCGAGCAGCGTGATCAAACCCGAGGTCACCGCGAACAGCCGGCGCGCAGGGATCGTGAGCAACCCGAAATACATCAGCGCCGAGGTCGCCGCACCGGCCGCCAGGCCGAGCAGGCCGCCGAGCAGCAGCGCGGCCGAGGAGGCGCCGCCCGAGGCGGCGATGCCGTAGAGGAACAGCACCACCTCGGAGCCCTCGCGCAGCACGGCGAGCCCGACCACGCCGGCCAGCGCCAGCAGCGAGCGCCGGCCGGAGGCGACTGCCGCGCCGACCGCGCGCAGTTCCTGGCTCATGGTGCGGGCGTGGCCGGCCATCCAGATGTTGTGCCAGGCGAGCATGCCGACGGCGAGCAGCAGCACGGCGGCATTGAACAGCTCCTGCCCCGAGCCCTCGAACAGGGAGGCCAGCCGACCGGCGAAGAGCGCCAGCAGCGCCGCCCCGACGAGGCCGGCGCCGACCCCATAGGCCACCCAGCGGCCGCGATGCGGCACGCTGCGCGTGGCGGCGAGCACGATGCCGGCGATCAGCCCGGCCTCGATGACCTCGCGGAAGACGATCAGGAGCGTGGCGAGCATGGGGCTACTCGACGACCACGGCGCCCTTGGCCGTGTCCTCGTTGTACTCGTCGACGAACTCGTAGCGGCCCGCCTCGAGCGGCCGGAGCTTGACCGTGATCTCCTGCCCGCCGGCGACGACCTTCTCGATCTTGAGGCTGGAGGACTCGAACTCCGCGGGAGTCGGGTCCTGGTTGCGTACGACCAGCACCGCCGGCTTGCCGGCGACGAGCTTGACCTCGGCCGGATCGAAGCGGTGGTCCTTGAGCGTAATGGTGACGCTCTGGGTATCCTCGGCCAGCGCCGGGGCGACACCGCCGAGCGTGGTCAGCAAGGCCAGCACGGCTGCAAGACGGACAGCACCACCCACCATCATCCCTATCCTTTCGCCTACGACGGGCACGTCGCGCCTCCTTTAATGCCCTAATTAAGAGTGAGTTGCAATCGCGTCATTGGCGCGCCGGCCATCAGCGGGCTGCATCCCACCGATCGGCAGGCTAGGCGGCCAACCGCAACGCTTCCTTGATCTAGGTCAGGAATGTGCTTCGCAGTCGCAGCCTGCGGCGTCGCGGCGCAGCGCCGTCCTGCGGGAAGCTCGCGACGATCGGAGAGACTCAGGCCGCGCTGTCCCTCCAGAACGGCCCGAGCTCGACGAACGCGTCCCAGACGCCGCCGATGCGGCCGAGATCGGCATCGACGCGCGCCGCCTGCCAGCCGAGCAGCAGCCCGACGGCGCGGCCGGCCAGCGCCGGCGCCCGCTCGGCCAGCCGTTCCTCGAGCTGGCGGATCAGGCCGCGGCCGACTGCGGCGTCGTTCAGCGAGCCCAGCGTCTCCTGGATGAGGTTGAGCTGATCGAGATAGGACCGGCGTCCCCTCTTGGGAAACAGGTCGCGGAAGAATTCCCCGTTGTAGCGCAGCTTCTTGCCGATGATCCGCAGCCGGTGCAGCTCCGGCTCGCTGAGCTCGGCGTGGCGGCCGCCCTGCTTGCGCATCCGGCGATGGTGCTTCTGCAGGAGGGCGGCGGCGAACGGCACGACCGGCTGGGCGGCCGGCGGCGGCGCGCCGTCGCTGCCCGGCCGGGCCCAGCTGCCGGCCTCCAGCCACAGCCCGACATGCAGCAGCAGCGCGGTGTAGCGCGGATCGTCGAGCGCGGCCAGGGCGACCTTGCGGGCGGCGTCGCGCAGGCCCGCCGCCTCGCGCCGCAGCAGCTCGAGCGCCATCTCGTGCGGCAGCCGCTCGGCCATCGGCGCCAGGGTCTGGTCGACGAAGACGTCCCAGTCGCGGGCCGGGCCGAGCTGCTGCTGCAGCCAGCGCAGCTCCTCGCCGAGCCGGGCATGCACCGTCTCGTCGAACAGCGGCCGGTAGGCGCCGGCCAGCGAGCGGAAGCGGCGCACCGCGACACGCATCTGGTGGATGCCCTCGGGATCCTCGCCCCGGCGGGTGCAGGCTTCGTTGCCGCGAAGCTGGTCGAGGCAGGAGCGCGCGATCTCGGCGAACGCCTCGCCCGCCGTCATCGCCGGATCGAGCCGGACCGGCGCCGCGCGCACCGGCTCGGCCGTGGCCGCGGTGAACAGGCGGTAGCCGCGTGCCGCCTTGGTGTGGTTGCCGAGGCGCACCGGCATCGACTCGTGCAGCGCCAGCGCCAGCTCGAACAGCCGGCCGCGGCGGCCGGAGCGCAGCTCCAGCTCGGCCTCGCAGATCGGCTGCGTCCGCTCGCCGCTGCGGATCTCGCCGACGTCCAGCGCCAGCTCGATGGTGCTGTCGAACATGTGCAGCGGCCAGGTGCGCCGCTCGATCCGGGTCTCGAAGATCGGCGCCAGCGACCCCGCCACGCCGTGCGCGGCGAAGAAGGCCTGCAGCGGCGCGTCCTCGATCCGCGCCAGGTCGGGCACGTCGGCTGCCACCTCGCACTCCATCTCGCGATTGGACTGCAGGCCGGCCGGACCGAGCATCGGCTGCTTCAGCGTCTGGATCCGGTGCTGTCCGTCATGGCGGATGCGCAGCGCCATGCCCTGCTTGGAGAGCAGCAGCTCGGGCGTGTCGAAGTAGACGGTGCGCAGCCGCCGGGTCCGGCCGCGCTCGGTGACGAGCGAGCGGACCAGCGGGTTGCGCCGCAGCCGGCCGATCGCCTCGGGAGCGATTTCCAGCTTGAGCTCGACTTCCTGCATCCGTCCCCCGAGGGCACACCCGTCACAAATCTTACTCATTCGCCGGGGCGATGCGCCAGCACCCCGTCCCCGCGAGGCTCCGGTCAGATGCTCAGGCGCTTGAAGATCCGCTCGGGGATCGCCTTGATGATGGTCATGATCAGCCACCAGAAGCGCGGGAAGTAGATCACCTCGCGCCGCCCGGCCGCCGCCAGGCAGGCCCGCGCGCAGTCCTCCGGCGCGGCGACCAGGAACATGCCGGGGGTGCCGTAGCTCATCGCCGTATCGAGGAATCCGGCCTTGACCGTGGTGACCCGCACGCCGGCGCGGTGAAAGCGGCCGCGCAGGCCCTGCAGGTAGGTGTTGAGCCCCGCCTTGGCCGAGCCGTAGACGTAGTTCTTCTGCCGGCCGCGGTCGCCGGCCACCGAGCTCAGCACGACGATCCGGCCGCCGCCCTGCGCCGCCAGGACCGGCGCCAGCCGCGACAGGATCGACACCGCCCCGACATAGTTGGCGGTGATGGTCTGCTGGGCGAGCGCGAAGTCGGCGTCGATCTCGGCCTGCGACGGCATGGCGCCGAACAGCAGGAAGACGTCGAGCCGCGCCGCCCGGTCGCGGCAGGCGGCGACGAAGCCGTCATGGTCGGCCTGCGGGTCGGCATCGAAGTAGATCGCCTCGGCCCGGCGGCCGGTGCGCACCCGCAGGTCGGCGCAGGTCCGCTCGAGATCGGCGCGGTCGCGTCCGGCGAGCAGGATCTCCGCGCCGGCCTCGGCCGCCTGCCGGGCGAAGGCGCGGGCCACCGCCGAGGAGCCGCCGAGGATCAGCCAGGTCGGCGGGGCGGTCGGCTCGCTCATTCCCGCGGCTCCCGGAGGCCGAGGCGCCGGGCCATGGCCGAGGTCATGCGCTGGCCCGGGTCGATCTCCTCCAGCAGGTCGCGGAAGGCCGGCAGGCCGGGATACATGGCGGCGAAGCCGGCGGGCGACAGCAGCGCGTCCTTGGCGAGATAGACCCGCCCGCCATGGTCGAGCGTCAGCCGCTCCAGCGCGGCGAACAGCGCCGCGCTGCCGGAGCGGCGCGGGAAGTCGAGCGCCAGGGTGAAGCCGCGGCGCGGGAAGGACAGCAATCCCCGCCCCTCGCCACCGAGCGTCTTCAGCACCGAGAGGAAGGAGGCGCCGTGGTTGCGGCTGATCGCCTCGAGCAGGGCGCGGATGCCGGCCGGGCTGGTCTCGTCCGGCAGCACGGCCTGGAACTGGTGGAAGCCGCGCTTGCCGTAGATCCGGTTCCAGCCGGCGATGCCGTCCAGCGGATAGAGGTAGCGCTCGTAATGCATCAGCCGGGTGCTGCCGCGGCGCGGCACGCCGCGCCAGTGGAAGGCATTGAACAGGCCGATCGACAGCGGGTTGAGGACGAAGCCCGGCAGGTCGCGCCGCACCGTCGGGCCGGGCTTGGGCGGCGGCACGCTGGCACCCTCGCGCGCCGGGTCGGCGACCTCCAGGATGCCGCGGCCGAGCCGACGTCCGCGGGCCAGCGCATCGACCCAGGCGACCGAGAAAGTGGCGGTCTGCCGGTGCTCCTCCATCAGCCCCATCAGCTCGTCCAGGTCGCGCACCCGCCATTGTCGCACCGCCACCGCCGGCGAGGGCACCCGCATCAGCTTGAAAGCGAGCGCGACGACGATGCCGGTCAGCCCGATGCCGCCGATGGTCGCGGCGAACAGGCCGGGCCGCTCGTCCGGCGAGGCGCGCACCACCTCGCCCGAGGGCAGCATCAGGTCGAGCCACAGCAGGTGGTCGCCGAAGCTGCCGGCCCAGTCGTGGTTCTTGCCGTGGACGTCGGTGGCGACGCCGCCGCCGAGCGTGGCGAAGCCGGTGCCGGGGGTGACCGGCAGCATGAAGCCGCGCGGCAGGAAGAGCCGCAGCATCTCGCCGAAGGTGACGCCGGGCTCGGCAACGAGCTCGCCGGTTTCCGGGTTGAAGGCGAGGATCCGGTCCAGCCGCTCGGTGAGCAGCGTCCGGCCCCCCGGGTTGAGCGCGGCGTCGCCGTAGCTGCGTCCGGCGCCGTAGGCGATCGCACCCTCGGGCCCGACCTCGGCGAGCGAGCGCTGCAGCTCGGCGATCCGCTCCGGGCGCGCCGCCTCGACCGTGGCGACGGTGCTGCGGCCCCAGCCGTTGAGCGTGGCCCGACGCCACCTCACGGCCGCACCGCCAGGCCGAGCGGCGCCACGGCCGGCCGCCGGGTCAGGCGCAGCGCGAAGGGCATGGCGAGCGAGCCGAGCCCGACGCCGAACCACAGGGTGGTGAGGCGGATCACTGCGGTGGCGGCGACCGCGCGGTCGAACTCGACGCCGAGCGCCACCAGGGCGCCGAGCAGCACCGCCTCGGCGCCGCCCAGCCCGCCCGGCAGCATCGAGACGCCGCCGGCGACCAGCGACAGGGTGAAGACGCCCATCGCGGCCAGCGCCGGCACCTGCGCGCCGAGATCGTGCAGCAGCCAGGCGAAGGCGCCGGACTCGGCGAGCCAGCCGATCAGCGACAGCAGCAGGGCCGGCAGATAGGTGCGCGGCTCGAGCAGGCGCGCGGTGTGGCGCAGCGCCGTGCGCATCCGGGCGAAGAGCCGCCGCCCGCGCCGGCGGCCGAGCCGGTAGAGCCCGCCCAGCCCCTCGATCAGCGGGCCGGGGAAGACGAAGGCGACGGTGACCAGCACCACGACGAGGCCGGCCGGCAGCGCCAGCCAGGCCTGGCCGGGAAAGCCGAAGCAGCTGATCAGCAGCAGCAGCAGAACGCCGTTCATGTCGCTGAGACGGTCCCCCAGGAAGAGCGGCGCGAGCCGCTCGTAACGATAGCCGTAGCGGCGCTCGATCAGCCAGAGCCGCAGCCCCTCCCCGACCTTGCCCGGGGTCGTGGTCAGCGCGAAGCCGGCGACGAAGATCAGCAGGTTGCGCCAGGCCGGCACGACGACGCCGAGACGGCGCGAGAAGATCAGCCAGCGCAGACCGCGGCTGAGATAGTTGACCAGCGACAGGCCGAGCAGGCCGAGCAGGGTCGCCGGCGAGAGCAGGGCGAGCTTCCCGGCCACGTCGCCGGCCAGCACCGAGAGCAGCGCCGTGCCGGCGACGAACAGCACCGCCGTGCCGACCACGGCATATTCCAGCCGGCGCAGCCGGCCGCGGCCGAAGCCCGGCTTGGCGTCGTGGGCCGGCCGCCGCTCAGCCATAGATCAGCCAGCCGAAGGTGGCGAGCCAGCCGATCACGGCAACCAGCAGGAAGCGGTCGGTCAGCACCACCTGGGTGGGCGAGCCGGAGCGCTCCTCGACCAGGGTGATCTGCAGGTAGCGCAGCACCCCGGCGATGACGAAGGGGGCGGTGACGTAGAGCTGGTCGGTGTGGTAGCGGGCGATGTTCTCGGGCGCGGTGGTGTAGAGCAGGTAGGAGACGAGGAGCGCCGCCAGCACGATGGCGATGCTGGTGTCGAGGAAGCGGATGTTGTACCCGGCGAGGCTGGCGCGATGCGCCCCGGCCAGCCCCTTGACCAGGTCGTCGCGGCGCTTGGCGAGCGCCAGGAACAGGGCCAGCAGCATGGTGCAGGCGATGATCCAGACCGTGGGGTGGACGCCGACCAGCGCGCCGCCGGCATAGACGCGCAGCACGAAGCCCAGCGCGATGACCATGACGTCGACGATCGCCAGCCGCTTCAGCCCGAAGGAGTAGCCGAGATTGATGGCGAGATAGAGGCCGAGCACGGCGAGGAAGGCGGGCGGCAACAGCAGGCCGGCCGCCAGCCCGGCGAGCAGCAGCAGCACCATCGCGGCGAAGGCCAGCGGCAGCCCGACCAGGCCGGCGGCGAGCGGCCGGAGCCGCTTGGTCGGGTGGGCCCGGTCGGCCTCCCGGTCGACGGCGTCGTTGAGGATGTAGACCGCGCTCGACACGGCGCAGAAGGCTAGCACGCCGAGTGCCACCTGCCCGACCGCGTCGGCGTCCAGCCGGGCCGGGGTGAAGAACAGCGGCGCCGCGACGAAGACGTTCTTCACCCACTGGTGCGGCCGCAGCAGCCGGACCAGGCCGACGGCCGTGCCGCCGCGGCCGGCCCGTTCCAGGCTGTCAGGCGCGCTCGTCATCGGCCAGCAGCTCGTGGGCCAGCCGCAGGCTGATCGGCCGGCCGGCGGCCAGCGCCGCGCGGTCGAGCCGGGCGACCACCGCCTGGGCGGCCGCGAAGGAGCGCTCGATGCGCGCCGTCAGGTAGGCCGGCAGCTCCGGCCCGACCGCCACCTGGCGGTCGGCGAAGAGCTTGGCCAGCACCGCCTCGAGCAGCGCGTCGTCGGGCTCGGCGACGGCCACGCTGGCCGCCGCGGTGAGGCGCGAGCGCAGGTCGGGCAGCAGGATCGGCCAGCGCGCCGGCGGCTGCCGGCCGAGCAGCAGCAGGTGGCGGCCGCGCTCGGCCATCAGGTTGTGGAGGTGGAGCAGCACCCGCTCCGCGGCCGGCCCCAGCGGCGCGGCGCCGAGCCCGTCGATCGCCACCGGCGCGGCGGAGGCCTGCTCCGGATCGAGGCCGGCGAGCCCGGCCGGGCTCAGCAGGGCGGCGCCGCTGCGCTTCGCCCAGATATGGGCGAGGTGGGTCTTGCCGCTGCCCGCCGGGCCGTGGATGGCGAGCGCCGGGCCGGGCCAGCCCGGCCAGCGCTCGATCCAGCCGAGCGCCGCCCGGTTGCCCTCGGCGACGACGAAGTCGCGGTCGCCGAGCTGGGTCGGATGGCCGAGCTCGAGCGGCAGCTGCGGACGGGCCGGGGCCGCGGTCATTCCACCCCTTCCATGCGCAGCGCCTTCCAGCCCCAGATGATCAGGTAGGCGGCGCCGGAGGCCAGCGTGGTGGCGGCGACCAGGGGCACCAGCAGCTCGTCCAGCCCGTAATCGGCGCCGAGCCCGGATTGCGCCAGCACCACCGCGGCCAGCGCGATCTGCGCCGTGGTGTTTATCTTGCTGACGAACAGCGGCTGCATCGTCAGCTTTCCCGTCACCGTGTGATAAAGAATGGCGCCGCCGATGATCAGCACGTCGCGGAAGACGACGAGGATCACCAGCCAGCTGGCCATGTGCCCGACATAGCCGAGCGTGACGTAGACGCTGGTCAGCAGCGCCTTGTCGGCCAGCGGGTCGAGATAGCCGCCGATCACCGAGCGCGCCCCGAAATGCTTGGCGATGAAGCCGTCGAGCGCGTCGGAGATCCCGGCCGCGACGAACATCCAGAAGGCGACGCCGAGCCGGTCGTTGATGATCAGCCATACGGTCACCGGCACGGCGAGCAGCCGCGCCAGGCTGATCAGGTTGGGCAGCGCGGCGTAGAGCCGGCGCCCGCTCAATTGCTCGGGGCGGGCGCCGGCGCGGCTGCCGCGCCCCCGCCCGCCAGCACCCAGCCGTCCGGCGCCTGGCTGAGCGAGAGGTCGCGCTGGGCGACCGCCTGGGCGAGCTGCGCCGGGTCGCCGAAGAACACCAGGTTGAGCCGGGCCTCCTGGCGCGACAGGTAGGTCACCTCGCTGCGCTTGATGGTCGCCACCTGGGAGAGCCGGCGGCGGACCTCGACCCAGTTGTCGAGCCCGGTCAGCGGCACGCGCACCGCCAGCGTCTGCTCGGCGCCGCCGGTCACCAGGTTCTGCTGCTTCCACGAGGCCTGCACCTGCTCGGCCAGCCGCTGCGCCCCCTGGGCGAAAAGGGCGTCGAGGCTCTGGCCGTCGCCGGTCGCGGTCGCCTGGTAGGTGGCGGTGTTGCCGCCGGTGCCGTAGCGGTGCCCGGTCACCACCAGCCGCTTGCCGCCGTCGAGCAGCTGCGCCTCGGCGACCAGGGCGTCGGGCGCCTTGTAGTGCTCGGCCAGCGGCAGCAGCCGGGCGGTGTCGCCGGCCAGCGCCTGCCCGGCGTCGATCGCGGCGAGGTCCTGGGCGTCGCCCAGCGGCACCAGCAGCGGCACCAGGTCGCCGCCGGAGGAGCGGGCGGACCAGGCGGCGCGCCAGCCATTGCCCTCCTCCCACAGCTCGCTCTTGCCGTCGACGGTCAGCACCGGGACGACCAGGATCGGCTTGCTCACCGTCTCGGCATAGTGCACCTGGCCGCCGCCGAGCAGGTCGCGGACCGGGCTCTCGCGGAAGCTGAAGGCGAGCTTGCCGATGTAGCGGACGTCGGAGACGTGCTCCTCCTCCACCTCGAAGCTCTTCACCATGTCGGTGAGCTGGGCGTCGGAGGGCGTCGGCAGGCGGCCGGCATCCTCGCTCGACACCAGCCGGCCGATCAGCATGTCCCAGGCCTTGCGCTGGCCCTGCACGACCGCCTGGTCGCGCGCCTCGGCGGCGCTCTTGGCGGTCACGTCGACCGGCACGTCGCGGACCTCGAACAGGTCGCTCTGGGCCTGCGCCGCAGCCGGCAGCAGCAGCGCCAGGAGCAGCGCCAGGACGGGAGCGAGGAGCGCATTGCGAGGACGACGAGGTTCCGGATGGGCCATTGCAAACCGCCTGGGATCCCGTATGTTCCGCCGCGAATTGGCCTCGCCGGCCGCGACGCCCGTCCGGCGCCCGCGGACGCAGCCGCTATATAGCCGATCCGCCCGGAGGATACCATAAAGAGCCAGACTTACCGGGAGGCAGGCGTCGACATCGACGCCGGCGCCGCGCTGGTCGAGGCGATCAAGCCGCTGGCCCGGGCCACCCGGCGGAGCGGCTCGATGGGCGGGCTGGGCGGCTTCGGCGCGCTGTTCGACCCCGCCCCGCTCGGCTATCGCGACCCGCTGCTGGTCGCCACCACCGACGGGGTCGGCACCAAGCTCAAGATCGCCATCGCCGCCGGCCGCCACGACACCATCGGCATCGACCTGGTGGCGATGTGCGTCAACGACCTCGTGGTCCAGGGCGCCGAGCCGCTGTTCTTCCTCGATTATTTCGCCACCGGCCGCCTCTCGGTGCCGGTCGGCACCGCCGTCGTCGCCGGCATCGCCGCGGCCTGCCGGGAGTCCGGCTGCGCGCTGATCGGCGGCGAGACGGCGGAGATGCCGGGCGTCTACCAGGGCGCCGACTACGATCTCGCCGGCTTCGCGGTCGGCATCGTCGAGCGCGACCGGGTGCTGCCGCGGGCCGACGTGCGGGCCGGCGACCTGGTGCTCGGGCTGGCCTCCAGCGGGGTCCATTCCAACGGCTTCTCGCTGGTCCGCCGGGTGGTCGAGGCGAGCGGCCTCGGCTATGGCGACCCGGCACCGTTCGCCGGCGGCAGCCTGGGCGAGGCGCTGCTGGCGCCGACCCGGCTCTATGTCCGCAGCTGCCTGGCGCTGGCCCGCGCCGGCCGGGTCAAGGCGCTGGCCCACATCACCGGCGGCGGCCTGCTCGAGAACATCCCGCGCGTCCTGCCGGACGGGCTGCAGGCCGAGCTCGACGCCGCCGCCTGGCCGCTGCCGCCGGTCTTCGCCTGGCTGCGCCGGCAGGGCGGCATCGCCGCGGCGGAGCTGGCCCGCACCTTCAATTGCGGCATCGGCATGATGGCGGTGGTCGCGCCGGAGGAGGCCGACGCGGCGGCCGCGGCGCTCGCCGCCGGCGGCGAGACGGTGCACCGCATCGGCCGCATCGTCGAGCGGCCGGCCGGCGCGGCCGGCGCGGTGGTGCGCAACATGGACGATTCGTGGCGCGGCTGAAGGTCGCCGTCCTCGTCTCCGGGCGCGGCAGCAACCTGCAGGCGCTGCTCGCGGCCTGCCGCGATCCCGCCATGCCGGCCGAGATCGTGCTGGTGATCAGCAACCGGCCGGGTGCCGGCGGGCTGGCCCATGCCGCCGCCGCCGGGGTGGCGACCGCGGTGATCGACCATCGCGCCTTTCCCGACCGCGCCGCCTTCGACGCGGCGCTCGATGCGCGGCTGCGCGCCGCCGGCGTCGGCCTGGTCTGCCTCGCCGGCTTCATGCGGCTGCTCACCGCCGGCTTCATCGAGTCCTGGCGCGACCGGCTGGTCAACATCCACCCCTCGCTGCTGCCCGCCTTCCCCGGCCTCGACACCCATGCCCGGGCGCTCGCCGCCGGCGTCCGCTTCGCCGGCTGCACCGTCCACCTCGTGCGCTTCGAGACCGACACCGGCCCGATCCTGGTGCAGGCCGCCGTGCCGGTGCGGCCGGAGGACGACGCCGACAGCCTGGCCGCCCGGGTGCTGGCCGAGGAGCACCGCATCTACCCGATGGCGCTGCGCTGGCTGGCCGAGGGCCGCGTCCGGGTCGCGGGCGAGCGGGCGGTGATCGCCGGCGCCGCCGCCCCGCCGGCGGCCGCGATCTGCCCGGCGGACCGGGCCTAGCGGCGGGGAGGACCGGCGGAGATGAGCGACCTCCAGGAGATCGTCGTCGTCGCGCTGCTCGGGCTCGCCGTCACCTCGTCGAACATGATCGGCGCCGGGCTCGGGCTCTATCTCCGGCCCTCGCAGAAGCTGCTCGCCGGCACCCTCGCCTTCGCCGCCGGCGCGCTGATCACCGCGCTCGCCATCGAGCTCGGCTATCTCGGCGCGCTCGACCTGCACCGCCGCGGCTTCGGCACCGGGGAGGCCTGGCTGTTCATCGCCGGCGGCTTCGCGGTCGGCGCCGTCTTCTACTACGCCGCCGCCCGGCTGCTCGACAGCGAGGGCGCCGCCATCCGGCTGCCCAGCCGCTTCCGCGAGTACGCCAAGCGGCGCCAGCGGCGCGACGCGGCGGCGGTGATCCGGCTGCTCGCCCAGGGCGACCTGATGCGCCACCTGCCGCCCGAGCGGATCGACGAGATCCTGCCGCTGATCGGGCAGCGCCGGCTGGCGCCGGGCGAGGTGCTGTTCGAGGCCGGGGCCGAGGCCGACGGCCTCTACATCGTCGCCGCCGGCGAGGTCGAGGTGCTGGAGGAGGACGAGCCGAGCGACCTGCCGCTCGCCCGGCTCGGGCCGGGCCAGGCCTTCGGCGAGATGGCGCTGCTCACCGGCACGCCGCGCACCGCGACGATCCGCGGGCTCGCCGATACCGAGCTCCTGACCATCACGCGCGACGACTTCCTGCGGCTGATGGAGAGCGATTCACAGCTCGCCGCCGCCGCCCGCCGCCTCAGCCACGACCGCGCCATCCACAATCTCAGCGCCGGCGGCGACCACCCGGAGATGTGGGCGCGCGTCGCCCGCCACAGCCTGGCGCCGCCGAGCCCGCAGGAGAGCGACCGGCTGCTCGCCGAGGCCGCCCAGGGCGCCGGGCTGGCGATCGTCTTCGGCAACATCCTCGACACCATCCCCGGCTGCCTGGTGATCGGCGCCAAGTTCACCAGCTTCTCCGACCTGTCGCTGACCCTGATCCTCGGCATGTTCCTGGGCGGCGTGCCGGAGGCGGCGGCGAGCGGCGCGATGCTGCGCCGCGCCGGCTTCAAGCCGCGCACCATCCTGCTGCTGTGGTCCGCCGTGCTGTTCGCCGGCGTGCTGGCGGCGGTCGCCGGCAAGGCCTTCATTGGCAACACCGACTCGCTGACTGCGGTGTTCTGCCAGGCGATCGCCGGTGGCGCCGTGCTGGCGCTGATCGCCCACGCCATGATCCCCGAGGCGATCGAGGAGGCCGGCTCGCTGATCGTGCTGCCGACCGTGGCGGGATTCCTGGCGGCGCTCTATCCGGCGCTCGAGGAGTCGTTCCACTAGCCGGCGATCGGCCGGCCACTCGGGCAGCCGGCCACTCGGGCAGGCGGAACGGCGGGCGCCGCTCAGCTGCCCTGGCGCCCCGCCCGCTCGGCGGCGCCGCCCTCGCCCGGGGCGATCGTCACCGTGGCGCTGCGCGTGCCGCCCTTGCGCTCGACGGTGAGCGGCAGCGCGCTGCCGACGGCGGCGAGGCCGATGCGGGTGCGCAGCTGCGCGGCGCTGCGCACCGGGGTGTCGCCGATCGCGACGACGATGTCGCCGCGGCGCAGCCCGGCGCGCTCGGCCGGCGAGCCCGGCACGACGCGGGCCACCACCGCGCCCTGCAGCTGGCGCGAGCCCAGCGCCTGCGCCAGGTCGGGCGTCAGGTCCTGCAGCGCGACGCCGATATGGCCGCGCTCGACGCCGCCGCGGGCGAGGATCTGCTGCAGCACGCCGCGGGCCATGTTGATCGGCACGGCGAAGCCGATGCCGACATTGCCGCCGCCGGGCGCCAGGATCGCGGTGTTGATGCCGATCAGCCGGCCGCGCAGGTCGACCAGCGCGCCGCCCGAGTTGCCGGGATTGATCGAGGCGTCGGTCTGGATGAAGTCCTCGTAGCCCTCGATGCCGAGCCCGGTGCGGCCGAGCGCGCTGACGATGCCCGAGGTGACGGTCTGGCCGAGGCCGAAGGGATTGCCGATGGCGAGCACGAAGTCGCCGACCTCGAGCCGGTCGCTGTCGCCGAGCGGCAGCGCGGTCAGGCCGCTCGGCCGGTCGAGCCGCAGCACGGCGATGTCGGTGGCCTGGTCGCGGCCGACGACGCGGGCCTTGAAGCGGCGGCCGTCCTTGGTGGCGACCTCGGTGTCCACCGCGTTCTCGACGACGTGGTCGTTGGTCAGCACGATGCCGCGGGCGGCGTCGACGATGACGCCGGAGCCGGTCGCCTCGAAGTCCCGCACCACCGCTTCCGGCACGTCGAAGAACTGGCGGAACATCGGGTCGCGGAACAGCGGGTTCTCCTGCCGCACGCGCCCGCGCACCGAGATGTTGACGACCGCCGGGGTCACCTCGCGCAGCACCGGCGCCAGGCTCGGCACCTCGCCGCCGGCCGCCCAGGCCGGCAGGGTGGCGCCGGCCGGCGCCGCCGGCAGCCCGCCGGCCAGGATCAGCACCGCGAGACCGAGGCCGCGCAGCAGCCCGAGCGACATGGCACACCTCCGCTTGCCCAATCCGGCCGCGGCCCCTCGCGACAGGCTGGATGCCGGGGCGCGGCGGCTCGGATTTGGGCGGTGCGCCGGCGATTTCAAGCGCGGCGGCGGGCGCCCTTGTTGCGCCGCGCGGGCTGCGCTAGAACGCCTCCCAGGCGCCCGCCGGCGCCGCAGCAAACGGACGGGCTAGAGCGATGATCCACACGACCCACGGCAACGACCCGCTGCCGATCTCGCCGGAGCAGATGCTGGACGAGCATCGCAAGACCTGGAGCGGCTTCACCCGCGCCTTCACCATCGGGGCGGTGGCGATCGCCGTCCTGCTGATCCTGATGCGGATCTTCCTGGTCTAGAGCCGACGCACCCGGCCGCGGCCCCCGGGGAGCCGCCGCCGGGCGGAGCCGTTCGCCGGCCGGCAACCGCTGCGCCGGCCCGGCCGATCGTCAGACGACGATCCCGATCGTCAGCCGACGATCTCGATGGCGCTGAAGAAGTAGCTGATCTCGGTGCGGGCGTTCTCCGCCGAGTCCGAGCCATGCACCGAGTTCGCCTCGATCGACTCGGCGAAGTCCTTGCGGATGGTGCCCGGGTCGGCCTTGGCCGGGTTGGTGGCGCCCATGATCTCGCGGTTGCGGGCGACCGCGTTCTCTCCCTCCAGCACCTGCACGACCACCGGGCCGCTGGTCATGAACCGGCAGAGGTCGTCGAAGAAGGGCCGCTCGCGATGCACGGCGTAGAAGCCCTCCGCCTGGGCGCGGGTCAGCAGCAGGCGCCGCTGGGCGACGACCCGCAGGCCGGCCTCCTCGAAGCGGGCGACGATCTTGCCCGTCAGGTTGCGGCGGGTCGCGTCGGGCTTGATGATCGACAGGGTGCGTTCGACGGCCATCGGGGGGTTCTCGCTGCTCCAGGGTGGGAAGTGCGGCGGCCTTATAGCCGGCCGGGGCCGGGGCAGCAATTGCCGCGTGCCGGCGCCCCCGTCGCCGGCACCGCCGCGCCCGCTTCCGGGGCCGCGCCGGCTTCCGGGGCCGCGGCGGCCCGTGCTATCACCCGCGCGCCATGCTCACCATCACCGATCTCACCTACCGGGTGGCCGGCCGCACCCTGATCGAGGGCGCCTCGCTGACCCTGCCGGACGGCCATCATGCCGGCCTCGTCGGGCGCAACGGCACCGGCAAGTCGACGCTGCTGAAGCTGATCGCGGGCGAGCTGCACGCCGATGCCGGGATCGTCACCCTGCCCTCGCGCGCCCGCATCGGCATGCTGGCGCAGGAGGCGCCGGACGGGCCGGAGAGCCTGATCGACACGGTGCTGGCCGCCGACCGCGAGCGCAGCCGGCTGCTGGCCGAGGCCGAGCACGCCAGCGACCCGCACCGCATCGCCGAGATCCACACCCGGCTGGCCGACATCGGCGCCCATGCGGCGCCGGCCCGGGCGGCCTCGATCCTGGCCGGCCTCGGCTTCGACGCCGCCGCCCAGGCGCGCCCCTGCCGCGAGTTCTCCGGCGGCTGGCGCATGCGGGTCGCGCTCGCCGCCGTGCTGTTCGCCGCCCCCGACCTGCTGCTGCTCGACGAGCCGACCAACCATCTCGACCTCGAGGCGACGCTCTGGCTCGAGAGCTACCTCAAGACCTACCCGCACACCATGCTGCTGGTCAGCCACGACCGCGACCTGCTGAACACCGCGGTCGACCACATCGTGCATCTCGAGGAGCGCCGGCTCACCCTCTATGCCGGCGGCTACGACCGCTTCGAGCGGACGCGGGCCGAGCGGCTGGAGAACCAGGCGGCGGCGCGGGTCAAGCAGATCGCCCAGCGCCGCCACATGCAGGCCTTCATCGACCGCTTCCGCTACAAGGCGAGCAAGGCGCGCCAGGCGCAGTCGCGCATCAAGGCGCTGGCCCGGATGGAGCCGATCGCCGCGGTCAGCGAGGCGCACACCGTCGCCTTCGAGTTCCCCTCGCCCGAGCCGCTGGCGCCGCCGCTGATCACCCTCGACCATGTCGACGTCGGCTACGAGGCCGGGCGGCCGGTGCTGCGCGGCCTCGACCTCCGCCTCGACATGGACGACCGCATCGCGCTGCTCGGCGCCAACGGCAACGGCAAGTCGACGCTGGTCAAGCTGCTCGCCCAGCGCCTGGCGCCGATGGCCGGGCAGTCGCGCCGCTCCGGCAAGCTCAAGATCGGCTATTTCGCCCAGCACCAGGCCGAGGAGCTCGACCTCGACGCCACCCCGCTGCTGCTGATGGAGCGCCTGACGCCGTTCTCCAACGAGCAGAAGCGCCGCTCGCACCTCGCCCGCTTCGGCTTCGGCGTCGAGCATGTCGGGACCCGGGTCGGCGACCTCTCGGGCGGCGAGAAGGCCCGTCTGCTGTTCGCCCTGATGAGCCGCGAGGCGCCGCACATCCTGCTGCTCGACGAGCCGACCAACCATCTCGACGTCGATGCCCGCCAGGCGCTGGTCCAGGCGATCAACGGCTTCACCGGCGCCGTCGTGCTGATCAGCCACGACCCGCATTTGATCGAGCTCACCGCCGACCGGCTGTGGCTGGTCGCCGACGGCACCTGCCGGCAATATGACGGCGACCTCGACGACTACCGCCGGCTGCTGCTCGAGGAGCGGCGCGAGCGCGCCGCCGAGCGGCGCCAGGAGCGGCAGGCCGCCGCGGGCGGCACCGGCCCGGCCGGCCACACCGCCGCCGAGCGCAAGGCGCAGCGCCGCGCCGCCGCCGAGGCGCGCGCCGGCGCCACCGACCTGAAGCGCGCCGCCGCCGCGGCCGAAAGAAGCTGGAGCAGCTGCTGCAGCGCCGCGCCCAGCTCGAGGCCCGGCTCGCCGACCCCGCCGTCTATGGCGGCCCCACCGCCGAGCTGATGCAGCTCCAGCTCAAGTTCGGCGAGGTCAAGAAGGCGATCGCCGCGGCCGAGGAGAGCTGGCTGGAGGCGCAGGCCGCGCTGGAGTAGCGGGGCTCGCCGGCCTCACCAAGCCGGCGCATCCCGGATGACTGGAGCGGCCGCTCGCCCCAAGACGGGCGCGCCCGCGGCACGAAGGCTGCCATGTCTCCGTGCCCCCTGATCATGCGAGCAACGACGCCGCGCGGCCAGCGAGCCCAACCGTAGTGCTGCCTCACTGTCACCTTTGCCCGCCCTGGAGATCACAGCGGCAGGCGCCGTTCCCGCCAGGGATTGGCGCGCTCGAATGCAGTAGCGCCGCGGAAGACGCGCAGATCGTCGTAGCTGCGGGCGGCGATGTGCAGGCCGATCGGCACACCGTCGCGCGAGCAGCCGTTCGGCACGCTGATCGCGGGAATCCAGCTCACCATGTTGAACGGGTAGGTCAGCACCCATTGCAGGTAGGCGTCGACGCGCCGCCCGTTGATCTCGAACGCCGCATCCATGTTGCTGTGATCGGCGCGGACGCTCGGGACGGCCAGGGTCGGCGAGATCAGCAGGTCGTAGCTCTCCAGGATGGGCGCTATCGCCTGCTGCATGCGGCCGCGCATGTCGTTCACCTTGTAGAGGTCGGTCGCGCTGTGCCCGAGGCCCTTCTCGACGACGTGCACCACATGCGGGTTCATCCGGTCGCGCCACTGGGGCAGCAGCGGCGCAAGCAGCGTCGCCGCCATCCCCTCCCAGTAGGTGTAGAACGCATCGAGGCAGTCCAGGCTCCAGCCGACCGACACCTCCTCGACGACGCAGCCGAGGTCCGCGAAGACGCGGGCGGCTGCGCGCGTCGCCGCGGCGACCTCCGGATCGACCTCGAAATAGCCGAGGTCGACCGACAGGGCGACGCGCCAGCCGCGGATGTCGGGAAAGCTGTCGGGCAGAACCAGCCGCTCGCGCAGGCTGCCCATGTCGTCGGGATGCGGTCCCGACATCACGTTCTGCATGAGCGCCGCATCCGCAACCGACCGCGTCAGCGGACCGTAGCGCAGCAGCAGCTCGATCGGGTGGTCCCGGTCGACGGGATTGCGGCCGAAGGGCGGCAGGTAGCCGACGATGCCGCAGGCCGATGCCGGGATGCGGATCGAACCGCCGCCGTCGGTGCCGTCGGCCAGCGTCGCCATGCCGGTGGCGACGGCCACGGCGCTGCCGCCCGAGGAGCCTCCGGGGCTGAACCGGATATTCCAGGGATTCCGGGTGACGCCCCAGCGCGGGCTATGCGTGGTGGCGGAGGAGGCGAACTCGGGGGTCGTCGTCCGGCATGTCATGATGGCGCCGGCGTCAAGCAGGCGCCGTACGGTCGGCGCCGTATAGGCCGGCCGGTGACCGTCGAAAACGTACGAGCCGTAGGTGGTGATCTCGCCCTCGACGGAGTGGAAGTCCTTGATCGCGACGGTGAGGCCCTCGAGGGGCCGCAACCCTTCTCCTCTCTGGTAGCGGCTCTCGGCCTTGGCCGCCTGCGACAGCGCGCGGTCGAAGTAGGTGGCGGTCAGGGCGTTGAGCTGCGGATTGACGGCTTCGATCCGCGCAATCTGCGCCTCCAGGAGTTCCACCGGCGAAAGCTCGCGCCGTCGGAACAACCTCAACGCCTCTACGGCGTCGAGACAGCACAGCGTCGCGTCGATGGCCATCGCCGGACCTCCTCGAAGACGGGCTCGCTGCGACGATTGCACCGGTATTGACGCCGGCCGTCAATCATCATGATAATTGCCTGCGTTGGAGACAGGGGCGGGCTGGCATGCGGGGGCAGCAGCGGGCGCGCAAGCGATCCGATCTGATCGCCGACGAGATCAAGAGCTGGGTCGTCCAGGGCCGGCTGGGCTCCGGCGACCGGCTGCCGCCGGAGCACGAGCTGATCAGCCGGCTCCGCGCCAGCAAGGGCACCGTCCGGGAAGCCCTGAAGTCGCTCGAGGTGCAGGGCATGGTGCGGATCCTGCGCGGCGCCGCCGGAGGCGCCGAGATCGCCGCAGTGTCGCGCGACCGTGCGATCGGGCTGCTCTGCAACCACCTCTATTTCCACACCCCCTCCATCGGCGAGGTCTACCGGCTGCGCCGGCTCGTCGAGCCGGAGATGGCAGCCGCGACGGTCGGCCACCTCGACGAGACGGCGCTCGCCGAGCTCGAGCGCATCATCGCGGAGACACGCGGCCAGCCGTCCAGCGCCGAGAAGCGACGCCAGTTGCGCACCGACGAGCTGCTCTTCCACGACATCATAGCCGCCGCCTGCCCGGACGTGCTGCTCGGCTTCGTCAGCCAGCTGATCAACCGGCTGCTGCGGGACATCGTGGTTCTCCGCAAGATCTACCTCGCACCGGAAACACGCTTCCGCAGCGACAACCACCGGTCGCACCGCGAGATCGTGGAGGCGTTGCGCCGCGGCGAGCGGGACGCCGTGCGCCGACTCATGGCGGAGCACATGGAAGAGGCGGAGCGCCACATGATCCGGCTCGGCGGCGTCGTCGAGCGCGTCAACCTGCTGCACACCCTCTAGGCACAACCAAGCGAGAACAGGAGGCATCATGCGCGACATGCACACCCTGCCCACCCTTTCCCGACGGCGGATGCTGGCCCTCACGGGGGCAGGCGCGGGCCTGGCGCTGGCCGGCGGCTGGCGCCGGACGGCGCTCGCCGCGAGCGGCGGCGAGATCGTCTGGGCCAAGCCCCTCGAAACCACCATGTTCGATCCGCACACGGCGATCCTCGGCTCGTCCTGGCAGCTGCTGCACATGATCTACGACTCGCTCGTCGACATGGACAACCTGAAGCCGGTGCCGCGACTCGCCCTGTCCTGGGAGAACCCAGACCCCAGGACCTGGGTCTTCCACATCCGCAAGGGCGTGAAGTTCTCCAACGGTCGCGAGATGACGCTTGAGGACGTCTCGGGCAGCATCATGCGGGTCGCCGACCCCAAGACCGGCTCGTTCTTCATCAACGAGCTGGGCAAGATCGACAAGGTCGAGACGACGGGCTCCGACGAGGTGGTGATCCGCCTGCACGAGTCTTTCGGCCCGGTGCTCGACGCACTCTCGGCGACCATGACCTCGATCCTGCCGATGCAGGAATTGCAGGCCGGCACCTTCGATCCGACCAAGCAGATGCTGGGAACCGGGCCGTTCATGGTCGAATCGCACGTCCAGGACGACCACTGGGTCCTGGCGCGCAATCCCCACTACTGGGAGGCCGGCCTTCCCAAGCTCGACAAGATAACGGTGCGCATCATGCCGGCCGACCCGGCACGGATCGCCGCGCTGCGCGACGGCACCGTCGATATCGCCTCCTTCGAGGCGAGTCCCGACGCGCCGCTCCTGGTGCGCGACATCCCCAACGTCACCGCCGTGGTCGAGGACGTCTCGAACTACTACTTCCTCGGGCTCAACGCGGTCTGGGACAAGTCCCCCTTTCGCAACGCCAAGCTGCGCCAGGCGGTCGTGCTGACGCTCGACCGAGCCCGGATCCGCGATCTCGCGCTCGGCGGAGCCGGCGACCCCACGACCGTGATGGCGCCGGCGTTCAAGAGCTGCGACACGAGCAAGCTGCCGCTGTGGAACCGCGACGTCGAGAAGGCCAAGGCCGTGCTGAAGGAGTCCGGGGCCGAGGGGACGTCGTTCGAGCTGGTGGTCCGCAACATCCCGGCCGACATCCAGATGGCCCAGGTGGTCAAGGACAACGTCGCCGAGATCGGGCTGACCGCCAACATTGCGGTGATCGAGGAAGGCGTCTGGGTGAAGCGCGCCTGGGTCGACAACCCGAGCCAGTTTCAGGCGATGATCACCTGGTATGCGGGCTATTCCGACCCGGTCATGAGCACCCTCTGGTGGAATCCCAAGGTGGCCGGCTTTACCGCCGGGCACGTTCCCTTCGACCAGGCCATCGCCGATGCGATCAACAAAGGCTTCACCACGCCGAAGAACGATCCCGCCCGGGCCGAGGCGCTGCAGCAGCTCTGCACCCTGATCGACGAGCAGGCGGTCAAGGTTCCGCTCTGCACGCGCAAGGACACCATCGCCTACCGCTCCGACCGCCTGAAGCCGAACCTGTCGCATTTCGAAGGCTACGTGAACACGCTGCATGGCATCGAGACCTACGAGAAGGTCTGAGCCGCTGGGACCGGCCGGGCGGGCGCGAGGCGCCGGCCCGGCCGGCTGGCCGCGTCATACCGGGCATCGCGTGCCGCGATGAAGGCGTTCGCGACCTACGCCGCGGGCCGCCTGGCGAGCGCGGCGCTCACCCTGCTCGGCATCTCGCTGCTGATCTTCGTGGCCATGCGGTCCCTCGAGGGGAACTTCGAGGACATCATGACACCGCAGGGTCCGCCGCAGCTGCGCGAGCAGATCCGCGCCCGCTTCGGCTTCGATCAGCCACTGCCCGTGCAGTACCTGAAGTGGGTGAGTGCGGCCCTGCAGGGCGATTTCGGCGTGTCGCTGGTGACGCAGGCGCCGATCTGGCCGCAATTCGCCGAGCGCCTCTCCGTCAGCGCCGAGATCGCCCTGCTCACCACGCTCCTCGCCCTGACGCTCGGCCTGCCGCTCGGGCTTGCTTCCGGGCTCGCAAGGGGCAGCGCCGGCAAGGTGGCGAGCCGCCTGGCCGGGGCGCTGCTCATGAGCGTGCCCGATTTCGTCGTGGCGAGCGTGCTCATCTACGTCTTCTCGAAATACGCGCTCGGGCTCACCATCGGCCGCTGGGTCGAGCTCGGCAGCGACCCGGTCGGCCACCTCCGGGCGGTCGTGCTGCCCTGCCTGGCGCTGGCGCCGCTCGGGACGGGGCTGATCATGGCGACCTGCCGGCATGCCGTCCTGTCGATCCTGGCCGAGAGCCATGTCGCCGCGGCCGTGGCGCGCGGCAAGTCGCGCGGCCAGATCGTGCGCCAGCACGTTCTGCGCAACGCCGCGATCCCCGTCGTTACCGTGCTCGCCATCTACTGCGGCTTCCTGCTCGGCGGCACGGTGCTGGTCGAGCTCATCTTCTCGCTGCCGGGCTTTGGACGATTCCTGCTGCAGGGGGTGCTGAACCGCGACTATCCGGTGGTGCAGGCGGGCGTGCTGATCGTCGCCGCCTTCTTCGTCGCCCTCAACATGGCGGCCGACCTGCTCTATGGCTGGCTCGACCCGCGCGTCGCCGCCGGGGTGCGGCGATGACCGCGCTGTGGCGCGCGGCGGGGAGAGATCCGCTCGCCGCCGGGGCGACAGTTCTGCTGCTGATCATCGTCGCCGCCGGCCTGCTCTGGCCGCTGCTGCCGATCCCCGACCCCGCCGCAGTCGGCGTCGGCCCCAGGCTCGCGCCGCCGAGCCGGAGCTTCCTGCTTGGCACCGACACCCTCGGCCGCTCGCTGCTGTCGCGCACGCTCCAGGGGGTGCGCACGACCCTGCTGCTCTCGACCAGCGCCGTCCTGCTGTCGGGGCTGCTCGGGGCGCTCGCCGGCATCGTCGGCGGCTACCGCCCCGGCCTGCTCGACGAGAGCTTCAGCCGGATCGCCGACGTGATGTTCTCCTTCCCGCCGGTGCTGCTGGGCATCCTGGTGACCGCGGTCTACGCGCCGGGCCGGATGAGCGCCATTGCGGTGATCGCCCTGTTCACCCTGCCGACGCTGCTGCGGGTTGTCCGTGCCGCTACGCTGACCGTGCGCCACCGCGACTTCGTGGTGATCGCCGAGGTCATCGGCGCCTCTTTTGCCCGCCGCGTGCTGGTCCACCTCCTGCCCAACGTCGCCACCGCCATCGTCGTCCAGATGGTCTACTCCGTCTCATTCGGCATGCTGGTCGAAAGCGCG